>NZ_KE386573.1:1100937-2300937 GCF_000427685.1 Haloplanus natans DSM 17983 | reverse complement strand
GCCGTGCAGTCGAGTCCGACGAACGCGTCGGCAGTGTCCATACGCGCCCCTCGGACCGGAGGCGCAAATCCCTGTTCCTCTCCGGCGTCGTCCCCGGGATTCTTTACGCCACCACGCCGACCGACCGATATGGACGACTCAACGTCGGTCGTCGTCGTCGGCGCTGGGCTCTCCGGCCTCGTCGCCGCGCGCCACCTCGCCGACGCGGACGTGGACGTGACGGTCTTCGAGCGACGCGAGGCGGTCGGCGGCCGGGTCCGCACTCACCGCGTCGACGGGTTCACGATCGACCGCGGCTTTCAGGTGCTCTTTACCGCCTACCCGGCCGTCCGGCGGGAACTCGACCTCGCGTCCCTCGACCTCCAGGCCTTCTCGCCCGGCGCCGTCATCGCCCGTCCCGGCGAGCGGTCGGTCCTCTCCGATCCCTTGCGCGATCCGCTCTCGCTTACCGACTCCATGTTCAACCGCGAGGTGACGACCACGGACAAACTCCGGACGCTCGCCCTCCGTCAACACGTCGGGGGCCGCGACGAGGCCGAGATATTCGGGAGCCCCGACGACCCCATCGACGACTACCTCCGGGACTGGGGCTTTTCGGACCGCTACGTCGACAACTTCGTCGCTCCCTTCTACGGCGGCATCACCCTCGATCGCTCCCTTTCGACCTCGAAACGCGTCTTCGAGTACACGTTCAAGTCGATGAGTGAAGGGAAGATTGCCCTCCCCGCCGACGGGATGGCCGCCGTCCCCGCGCAGTTGGCCGAGCACGCACGCGACGCCGGGGCGACGCTCCACCTCGACGAGGCCGTCGCCGCCGTTTCCGCCGACGGCGACGGCCTCGTCGAAACCGAATCACGGACCTTCGAGGCCGACGCCGTCGTCGTCGCCACCGATCCGCGAACCGCTCGCCGCCTGACCGGCGTGGCGTCGATTCCGACGACCGCACGCTCCTCGACGACACTGTACTGTGCACTCCCCGACGACGCCCCCCTCGACGACCGGCGGAAGATTCACCTCAACGCCGCGGACGACCGCCCCAACATCGTCGTCCCGCTCTCCTCGGTCGCCCCCTCCTATGCCCCCGACGACCGGACGCTGTTGGCGGCCACGTTCCTCGGTGGCGAGGCCTTAGACGTTGCCGAGGCCGACCTCCTCGAATCGACGCGCGACGCCCTCGCCGCGTGGTATCCCGAGCGCCTGTTCGGCGGCCTCGATGCCGTCCACACCGAGCGCATCGAGTTCGCGCAGTTCGCACAGCCACCCGGCGTCCACGACGACCTGCCCGACACCCGCGACCCGAACGGTCCCGTCTATCTCGCCGGCGACTACACCACGTGGTCGTCGATCCAGGGGGCGATGCGGAGCGGGCGGGAAGCCGCCGAAGCCGTCCGCGCGGATCTCGATTAGTCGAACCGCCGTTCGGTTCCGAGATACGACCCCTCGACCGATTCCCCGAGGTCGGCGTAGTAGAGCGCGAGCGTCGCCTCCAGGTCGCCGATCAGGTAGTGGTCGATCACCTCGGTCAGCGATGCGCGAAAGCGCGCCCCCGTCTCGGTGCCGAGCGTCCGCAGGTACGCCGGCCCGAGTTCCTCGCCGAAGCGCGCGTTCGTGAGCGGGGCTCCCCGCCAGACCGTCTTCGGCGGCGCGTAGCCGTACGCCTCCAGACACGCTTCGAGGCGCGGCCACGGCGACCCCTCATCCTCGGCCCGGCGCTTGCGGTCGAGAAAGAGATCGAGGTGGACCGGCGACGACGTGATCGCCGGCAGGTCGACCGCCGAGCCGAGACGGTCGAGTCGCCCCTCGACGAACGACAGGTCGAACTCCACGCCGTTGTAGGTCACGAGGCCGTCGGGGTCGGCGTCGGCGAGGCGGCCCATCGCCCGGTCGACGAGCGCCGCCTCGTCGACGTCGTCCGCTCCCCGAGCGCCCGCCGGCCCGTCTCCCCGACGGTGAAACGTCTCGTAGGTCGCCGCGGTCAGCGACTCGTCGCAGTCGTGGACGCCGACGCCGATCGACACGAGTTCGCCACTCGACGGATCGGTCGCCGTCGTCTCGATGTCGAGGGTCGCGACCCGGTCGTGGCCGGGGTCGTCGCGAGGGTAGCGCATGGCTGTACGGCTCTCGCGTATGCGGTATCGGCGTTACGATGTCGGCACCAGCCCGCGGCCGCCTACTTTTACCATCCCGACACGTGAGATGGCGGTATGGACTCCCGTCCCGACTGGCTCTCCATCGATTCCGACGAGACGGTCGTCTGGCGCGGCGCGCCCCGGATTCGGCGCGTCCTTCCGACGGCCGCCGTCGCTGCCCTCTGGATCGCCCTCCTCGCACTCGGCGCGACGCTCGGCCCGCAGGCCGTCCCCGCCCCCGCCTCGGCGCTCCCGGGGACGTTCTTCGCCGTGGGGGCCGTTCTCCTCGCCCTCCCGGCCATCGCCGCCGTCGTCGGTAGCTACCTCCGCACGACCCACGTCGAGTACGTCCTGACCGATCGGGGTCTCTACCGCAAGGCCGGTGTCGTGTCGATGCGTGTCTTCCGCGTCGGCCTGTCGGCCGTCGAGCGGACGAGCCTCTCGAAAGGCGTCTGGGGCAACCTCTTCGACTACGGCACCATCTCGATCAGTACCGCCGGCTCCGACGGCGTCGACCTGCAGTTCACCGATCTGGACGACCCCGGCCCCGTCCGGACCGAGATTCGGCGGCTGATCGGCGCCGATCGGACGCGATGCGACGCCGCCGACGCTCCCATCGACGCGGCGACGGTCGACGCTCTCCTCGACGAGTTCGGCGCGCTCCGCGCGGCAGCGACTCGCCTCGACCGGACGGTGAGCGAGCGATGAGCGGCGCCGACGCGGTCACCGAGGCGACCGACGACGAGGCGACGCCCCCCGAGTGGCTCTCGCTCGACCCCGGCGAGGAAATCGTCTGGACCGGCCGGCCGGCGTTCGAGACGCTGTACGGCACCATCCTCAGTGGGCTCCTGTTGACCGTCGTCCTGATCGGCTTCCTGATCCTCCTCGGTGTCCCCTTCGCCTATCTTCGCATCCAGAACACGGACTACGTCGTCACCACCGAGTCGCTGTACGTCAAGTCGGGCGTCTTCTCGACCAACATCGAGACGGTCGACTTGGACCGCATCCAGAACACGGAGTACAACCGGAGCTTCTGGGGCAAGCAGTTCGACTACGGCTCCATCTCGATCAGCACCGCCGGCAGCAGCGGCGCCGAAATTTCTTTCGACGGGATTCCTGACGCGCCGGCCGTCCGCGACCGGATCACCGAACTAACGCGCCGGCGTGCGGAGCGCGGTGACGATGTCGGTTCCGGTGACGCCCCCGCCACCGCCGACCAGTTGGCCGAACTGATCGAGGAGGTGCGCGCCACCCGCGAGGCGTTCGAGCGGGTCGAACGCCGACTCGCCGACCGCGATTCGGACGCCGGGCCGTCGACTGCGGAGGAAAGCGACCCGACCGACGGCTGATACTGCCGGCCGTAACCGTTGCAAGAGATTCGCTCCCCGGGTGTCGACCATCCGCACCGAATTACAGCCGACAGGACGACTCCGTCACTCGCGCAGGAACGCCTCGTCACCGTACGCCTCTAGCATGGAGAGAAAGCCCTCCCGCTGTCGCTGGAGCTCCGGCGGTAGCTCCGCGTAGGCGTGTTCGAACATCGACCCGGGGTCGGCGTCCACCGTCGACGCCTCGTCGATGATACCTGCCACGTACTCCTCGATGTCGGCCCGGATTTCGGCCTCGCGCTCGTCGTCCAGCCGATCGGTTCGCCGGAGGAACGCCTCGAACCGCTTCAGGGGGTCCCGTTGCTTCCACGTTTCGACCTCCTCGTCGTCGCGGTAGACGGTCGGGTCGTCGGCGGTGGTGTGGGCGCCGAAGCGGTAGGTCACGGCCTCGATCAGCGTCGGACGCGTCTCCCCGTCGGCCGGGTCGCGCGCCCGCTCGACCGCCTCCGCCGTCACCGCGTAACAGGCCAGGGGGTCCATCCCGTCGACGCGGACGCCCTCCATCCCGTAGGCGTCGGCCTTCACCGCGATGGTGTCGCTCGCCGTCTGGTTCTCCACCGGATGCGAGATGGCCCAGCCGTTGTTGTTACAGAAGAAGACGGTCGGCGTATCGAAGACGCCCGCGAAGTTCATCGCCTCGTGGAAGTCGCCCTCGCTGGTCGCCCCATCGCCGAAGTGGACGACCGCCGCCCGGTCGTCACCTTTCAGCTTCGACGCCCACGACATCCCGACGGCGTGGGGCAGGTGGTCCGCGATGGCGATGTTGAGCGGGAAGATACCCTTCTCCGCGAGGCTGGCGTTGCCCGACTCGTGGCCCATCCAGTACTCTAGGTAGCCGGCGTCGAGGCCGCGGACGACGACGGCACCGTGTTCGCGGTACTGGTAGAGGATCCAGTCGTCGTCGGCGAGCGCGTACGTCGAGCCGACCTGTGCCCCCTCCTGTCCGGCGCCGGAGGCGAAGGTACCGAGTCGACCCTGGCGCTGGATGTTGATCGCCCGCTGGTCGAAATGGCGGGTCAGACGCATGTCCCGATACATCCCGACGAGCGTCTCGTCCGGGAGGTCCGGCATCGCGTCCGCGTCGACGACGTGGCCCTCCTCGTCGAGGACCCGGACGAACCCGTCGGCGTCGTAGTCCACGGTCAGTCACCTCCGGGTCGGTGCCGCCGTTCGCGTCGATCTGCTAGCCGTCGGTGCATATCTTCGTCGAGACGCTCCGCCGGGTAAACCTTATCGACGAAGGTGGGGGCGCAGGTCGGCGAGCGGTGGGAACCACAGCGTCTCCGGGTCGTCGTCGGCCGTCGACTCAGCCGTGACCACCCCCGGCCGTACGGCGTCGATATCCGGGACCAGCGGCGAGTCGACCGCGTTACGGCGCTCGATCCGCAGCCCGGCCGCGAACGTCGAGAACGCGGGGAGAGTCAGCGTCGGCCGGCCGCGGTAGCCCGCCGGATCGTACAGGAAACAGTCGCGCTTGCGCCCCTCGATTTCGATGGCCGGATGGAGGTGGCCACAGACGTATCGGTCACCCTCCTCGTCGGGCCCCTCGTGGCCGTGACAGACGAGCGTGCCGTCGTCGAGGCGGACGGCGTCCTGGACCGGGCCGGGCCAGATTTCCGGGAGCCCACCATCGTGGTTGCCCGCGACGGCGACGGGCCGCGCTCCACGCGCCCGGACCGCCCCCGCGAGCGCCCGGACCGTCCCCGCCGACCGATCGCTCGGCGCCCCGAACCGGTGACACAGGTCGCCCGCGAAGACGACCGTCTCCGGAGTCGTCGCGTCCATCGCGGCCGCCAGCCGGTCCAGTAGGTCGCGGCGCTCGTTCAACAACAGGCCGGCGTTCGTCGCCGCCCCGCGGCCGACGTGGGGGTCGGCGACGACGAGCGCCGACGCCGCCGGGAGAAACGCCGCCCGGCCCGGCGTGGCGTCGTGAAGCGCCATGTCAGTCGGCGTGCTCTTTGGCCGTCGCGTAGGCGTCTTGCAGCCGTTTGAACGACTCGCTGTCGCCACCGTGGTCCGGGTGAACGTCCTTGACTCGCCGTCGGTACGCCGCCTTCACCTCGTCGGTGTCGGCCGTCGGAGACAGGCCGAGACGATCGAACGCGGTGCCGACCCGACTCGTGCCCCCCGCCCGCCCGCGACGGGTCGGCGTCTCGAACGGGAGCCGCCGCCCGAGTTGGTGGCCGGGCATCTCGTGTTCACAGAGGATGGCGTGGGTGCCCGTGCCCTCGATGCCGAAGAAGGCCCGCGGGTCGAACGTGATCGCCACCTCGCGTTCGGGGAGGTAGAACGCGACGGTGTGGTCGTGGACCGTCGCGTCCTCGACGTAGCGTTCGCCGATGGAGCCGAGGTAGGTGCGAATCTCGGCCCGTCGCCGATCGGTGCCGTCGATCCGCGGCCCTCGATCGGTCGCCGGTGCGGGAAACAGGCGGTCGCCCGCGACGAAGATGCCGGCGACGAGTACGACGGCTACGGCACCCATCCCGACACCAGCCAACAGCCACGGCGGCAGCAGTTGCACCCACTCCGGTAGCACGCGCGGCCGTTGGCGACGCGTCCTAAAGAAGCTCTCGCCCTAGCCGATGTACCGCAGGTCGTCGTCTGTCGGCATCTGTGCGCCCTGGTTCTGCATCTCCTGGATCTTGCCGACGACTTCCTCCATCTCCTCGGCGCGGTCCTCCAGCGACTCGTAGTCGAGTTCGAAATCGAGGACCGATTCGAGCACTTCGAGCACCGCACGGGCGCTCTTGGGGTCGACCAGGTAGCCGCTGGTCTCGCCCATCAGACAGGTGGCGTCGAGGCCGCGGCGGCGGCCGAGCCCCAGCAACAGGCCGCTCACGCCGACGATGCCGCCGGCGGGTTCGTCCTCGCGAAACTCCACGTCCTCGGCTTCCAGATCGGCTTTCAGGTCGGCGTCGGTCACCGCCCCGAGGACGTGGTACTCCTCGATGAGTTCGCCCGTCGGGACACCGCCGAGGGCAAACAGCGTCTCGGCGCCCATCCCCTCGGCGATGTCGAGAAACGACTCGGTGAGGTGGTAGTGGCCGGCGTTGCTCCCCGCCTGGTGGTCTCCGGTGAGGACGAGGAGGTCGCGCCCTCCGGTCTCGACGGCGTGGAACTCCGCACAGACCAGTTCCGCGACGCCCTCGTCGTCGATACTCACCTGCGGCGGAAACTCGTCGGCGTACACCCGCCGGACGAGTTCGCTCTCGAACTCCTCCAAGAGGTATTCGGCGGCGAGTTTCCCGACGTGGCCGACACCGGGAAGCCCCTCGACGAGCACCGGGTCCGACAGCGTCGGCTCCGCGACTGTCTCTATCTCGATGGCGTCCATACCGCCTATTCGCGTTCGCGGCGCTTAAGAGCGCGTCGGTACTTCCCGTACGGGTCCGCAGGATCGAACGGCGCTGGCGCACTGTTGACCGCGTCGGCGCCGCAGTCCGGACAGGTCGATCCGAGCGTGTAGACGGGGCGGTCGTGGCGGTCGCGCCACGCCGAACACACCCGGATATCCGACCGCATTATTCGTCGTCTGTCTCGCGCTCGCGGTGGTAGTGGGCCGTCCCGCCGGCCGCCGTAATCGACTCCCGCGCGCGTTCCGCGCTGGCTTCGAGTTCCGACTCCGCGGTCTTGTAATCCGGAGCCTGTACCTGGATGCGGTATTCGGGCGACCCGACGTAGGACACCGAGAGCTCGATTTCGTCGCTCACGTCGCCGTTACCCTCGGCGGCTTGGAGCGCCGCCTTGATATGATCGACGCCGTCGCCGGTCGGGCACTCCAGATCGACGTAGCCCGTGACGTTGACGTAGGGCACCGAGACGTTCTCGCGGGCCGTCTCGACGATGGTGTCCACGTCGTCGTCGTCGAGGTCCACATCGTCGAGCGCCTCGTTCCCGTGGATCGCGGCCGACTCGAAGGCGTCGTAGAGGCTCTCGAACTCCGCGAGGAGGGCGTCGGCGATTTCGCCGTAGCGATCGTCCGACACCTCCTCGCCGAAGGTGATCGACATCCACTTATCGGCCTTCTGCTCGTTTTTCCACTCCTGGATCTTCTCCTTGCGCTGGTGTTCGTTGACGTCTTTGATCGAGAGGTCGATCTGCTGGGACCCCTCGTCGACGTCGAGCACCTTCGCGACGACCGTCTGTCCCTCGCGGACGTGGTCGCGGACGTTCTTGATCCAGCCGCTGGCAACCTCGCTGATGTGCGCGAGGCCGCGTTTGTCCTCGTACTCCTCGAGGTCGACGAACACGCCGAAGTCGGTTATCTCGTCGACCTTGCCGACGACGAGTTCGCCCTGTTCGGGCCAGCCACTGTATTTCATCGCTTACCGTGCCTCGACGGTGTCGACGACCTCGCCCTCGAACGCCGTCTGACCGCCGGTCGGGCGGGCGAGCGTGCTGCCACAGACCGCGCAGTTCACCGTCGTCGAAACCTTCCCGAAGACGGTCTGCTCGTTACCACAGTCGGCACACTCGACGCTGAAGAAGCTCCCCGTCATTCCTGGAACTCCAGTCGGCCGGCCCGCCAGCCTTCGCGCATGTGGGCCTTGCCACACTCGCCACAGCGGTATTTCAGGTGGGTCTTTTTCGTCGGCTTGTCGCCACCCGGCACCTTCGAGAACTTGCCGGCGTTCCCGATGGTGGCCTTGGCGCGGCCGCGCTGGCGGTCGATCCACTTCATCCCCGTCTCACGACCGCGACGCACTTTCTCGACCTCGTGCTCGAAATGCCCGTTGCAGTGCGGGCAGTACGTGTTGAATCGGCGTGGCATCTGCATAGATATCTACCTTACCGGGAATTTCGCGTCGGGCGTTAAAACCCGTTTGGTTCGGCGTCGATGCGGACGGCGTCGATTCCGGTGCCACGGCGGACGACGAGCCACGAGGCGGGTGGCCCGAATTCCTCCCCACGCCGGGACGAATTTATGCGTCGGGCAGGTGTACGAGCCCGCATGGCCGACCCACAGGGCGAGTACCACCTCGATCACGACCGGCTCCGGGAGTTCGTGGCGACGGTCCACCGGACGGCGGACGACCACGACGAGGTACCGGCGTTGCTCTCCGCGCTTCGGGACCCCTTCGACGACCTCCTCGCCGCGGACGACTGGCTGCCCGACCTGTACCGCAACCTGCCGCCCGAGGACTACGCCAACGCGAGCGACATGGGCGGCGACATCGCCCAGTGGCTGCTCTACCGGCAGCCGGGCAAACTGTCGATTTCGAGCCTCGTCGTCCCGCCGGGCGTCGAGACGCCCGTCCACGACCACCTCGCGTGGGGGCTCGTCGGGCTGTATCAGGGCACACAAAAGGAGACGTTCTTCCGGCGCGTCGACGCGGGCGACGCCGACGAGGGGCACGCCGAACTGGAGCGAGTGGAGGTCCGCGAGGCCGGGCCGGGCGACTGTTACGAACTGATCCCGCCGGACGGCGACATCCACTCCGTCACCACCCCCTCGGACGTGCCGAGCGTGAGCATCCACGTCCTCGGCGCGGACATCGGCTGCATCCCGCGACATGCGTTCGACACCGAGGCCGACCTGGTCGAGGTGTTCCAGTCCGGCTACACGAACGTCGACTGCGAGGACGTTGACGAACACGTCCACACACACGACGAGATGCTGTAGGCGCACCGCTGGCGACGACGAGTGGCCGAAAAAAGCGGTCCGGAGCGACTACTCGACGTAGTCGATGTCGTCGCCCGGTTCGGGCGCCGGTGCGTCCTCGCCGCGGCCGTAGATCTGTGGCGACTCGACACCCGTGACGACGATCATCGTCCGCATCGTGCCGTCGAGTTCCTCGTCGATCGAAGTGCCCCAAATGATGCGCGCGTCGGGGTCGATCCGGTCGTATATCTCCTCGACGACGCCCTCGGCCTCCTCGATGGCCATGTCGGTGCCGCCGGTGACGTTGACGAGCGCCGAGTTGGCGCCCGAGATGTCCACGTCGAGCAGGGGCGACCGGAGCGCCGAACGCACGGAGTCTTGAGCCTTCTGCTCCGAATCGCTCTCGCCGAGGCCGATCATGGCGACGCCGCCTTTCTCCATCACCGTCTTCACGTCGGCGAAGTCGAGGTTGACGAGACCGGGTTTGGTGATCAGTTCCGTGATCCCTTTGACCGAGCGCATGAGTACCTCGTCGGACACCTTGAACGCCTGCCGGACGGGAAGTTTCCCGACCGAGTCGAGTAGGCGGTCGTTGGGCACCACGATGACCGTATCGGCCACGTCGCGCAGGCGTTCGAGGCCCGCCTCGGCGTTGGTGCGTCGCACCTCACCCTCGGCGGTAAAGGGCGTGGTGACGATGGCGATGGTGAGCGCCCCGGACTCGCGGGCCGCCTCGGCGACGACGGGCGCCGATCCGGTGCCGGTGCCGCCGCCGAGCCCCGCGGTGACGAACACCATATCGGAGCCCTCGATGGCGCCGTAGATGTCCTCCTGGCTCTCGATGGCGGCCTCCTCGCCGACCTGAGGGAGCGACCCCGCGCCCCGACCCCCGGTCTTCTCTTCGCCCATCAGTATCTTCGTGTCGGCCTCCACGTCGACCAGATGCTGTACGTCCGTGTTGGCGGCGACGAGGTTGGCCCCCTTGATCCCTTCCTCGGCCATCCGGTTGACGGTGTTGCCGCCGGCACCCCCGCAGCCGACGACCGTGATGTCCGTCTGGAGATCCTTGAGGACGTCCTCGAGTTCCTCGTCGGTCATTTTACCCGTTCGGTTCGCCTCGTTCGACGCGTCGGTGCTGGGTGTCCGGTTGGCGTCCACCTCGGCCGCGGTCCCATCCCCCGGCTCCTCGGCATCCTCGATTGCTTCCTCCACGATGGAGTCCATATGCACACGCGTTCCCAAGGCAACCACATTATCTTTCCGCCCGTTGTCACGCGCGTGTCTGACGCCGCTCCGAATCGAACGACGGGTTGTGTCGTGCGTGCGTCAGACACACATAAAATATTCGACTTATTCGGCGGCCGCCGGGAACCGCTCCACGCGCTCCGTCCGCACCGCCGACGGCTCGATCCGTTCGCCGTTCACCTCGACCGCCTGTCCGTCCGCGAGGCGGCCGAATTCGGGGCCTTCCGGCACGCCGAGTTCCCGCGCCGCTGCCGGGTCGAACGCCGCCGTCCGGGCGACCACCTCGTCGTCCCGCCGCGTCACCTCGTCGTAGGCGTCGCGGAGAACGGCCGCGAGGGAGTCGGTCAGCGCGTCGGCCGCCCCGGCCGGATCGTCGGCCGGCAGGGCGACCCGTCCGTGGGGTCGGGTCCCGCCTTCCGTCGTCTCGAACGCGACCGACACGCCGGCGACGGCCGCCCGCGTCGCCGCGGCGTCGACGCCGTGGGCCGCGTCGACCAGAGCGGTCGGGAGGCCCGCGACGACGATGCGCTCGGCCGGATCGTCCACCGACGGCACCACCTCGCCGAACCGGAGCCCCTCGCTCACGGCGTCGAGTCGGGCCTCCACCGCCTCGACGATCGGTATCGGGTGTGTGCTCGTTTCGCGGAGCCACGTCTCCGTGACGATCCGGCAGCCCAGGTCGTCGAGGACGCCTTCGAGACCGGGTCGGTCGCCGTCGACGAGGGCGTACGTCGTCGCGCTGGCCTCGACGGCTCGCTTCAGTACATCTCGGTTCGTCGCCGGGTTGCCCATGGCCTCCAGTCCCCAGTCGGCGGCGACGTGGCCAACGGCCCACGCCGTCTCACGGACGACGCGCCCGAACCGGGGGGCGTAGTGGCCGCCGCCGAAGCCCGCGACCTGTTTTTCCCTGTCGGCCGCGACGCCCCGCAGGTCGAGGACGGCGCGCGCGACGGCTTTGGCGCCCGCCGGGTCCGACCACTGTTTCTCGTCGCTCCCGAGTTCGACGAACATCGAGGGGACGCCCACGTCGGTCGGGCCGTGGTGGGTACACTCGGTGCCCACTTCGTAGTCATCGGGCGCGTAGCGATCCAGGGCGGCGACGGCCTCGGCGGCCGCGTTCGGACAGGCACGGGCGAACTGCCCCGCCTCGCCGCCGTACTCCGCGTCGCCGACGTTGCCCGTGAAGTGGGCGGTCAGGAGCGCCCCCGTCTCACCCGAATGTCGGGAGACGACGACGAGGAGGTTCGGGTCGTCGAAGGCGGCGTCCGGGCGCTCCAGATAGATGTGGAGGTCGTCGAAGGTCCGAAGCGAGAAGCCGTCGGTTCGGTAGTACGTCCCGCCGCCGTCGGCGTCCGGCCGCGTGTCGTCGTGGCGTTCGGTCCAGTCCTCGAGGTCGAGCAACTGCTCGCCGATGTGTTCGGAGGCGCTGTCGGCGCGGCTGACGACGATGGCGATCACACCGAACCCTCGTGGTCGGCCCTCAAAACGAACTCGATTCGCCGTCCGGGGCGCCCGTCAGTCCTCGGTGACGACCAACACGGGCCGGTCGACGGTGCGGAGGACGCGCCCCGCGACGGTCCCGAGTTGCTGGCCGGCGAGGTTCGACTGCCCTTCCGAGGACATGACGACCAGATCCACGCCGTTGTCGTCGACGTAGTCGGCGATCACGTCGGGTGCGTGCCCGCGGATCACGGCCTCCCGCACGTCGAGGTCGGTCGTATCGAGTGCGGCCAGCAGGTCGTCGATGGCTTTCTCGCCCCGACTTTCGAGCCGTTCGACGTACTCGCGGTCGACGCCGCCAGCGTCGAAGACGCCCGCCTCGGCCTGGACGTCCACGGCGTTGAGGACGTGTAGGACGGCCTCGAAGCGGCCTGCGACCTCGGCGGCGTACGGCCCCGCGTCCGCCGCCAGGTCGCTCCCGTCGGTCGTGACGAGGACGTTCTCGTAGGTCGTGCCGGTGTCGTCGTCGATGTCGCCCTCGGGTACCGTCAGCACCGGCGGCCCGCTCCGGCGCAGGACGCGTTCGGTGATGCTGCCGAGCAGTCGCTCCCGGACGCCCGACCGTCCGCGCCGACCCACGACGACCAGGTCGGCGCCGCGGTCGGTCGCCCGGTCGACGATGGATTTGGCCGGCTTCCCCGAGAGCAGGTCGGTCTCGACCGGGACGCCGGCGTCGTCGGCCATCGTCACGATTTCCTCGAGGATCGCCTCCCCCGCCGCCGCGTCGCCGCCGTAGACCGCCACGACGTCGGCGTCGGCGTCGTATCGCACCGCGAGTTCGAGGCCGTATTTGGCCGCCCGACGCGCACAGTCGCTGCCGTCGACCGCGATCAGGAGTCGGTCGAACATCTCAGTCCGCCCCCCGTGGCTGATCCGAGCCACTCGAAAACGCGTCACTCACCGTGCCCGCGGACTGACGGAGGATGCTGCCGAGCGCCTTCCGGCGGGCGACGAACAGCGCCAGGCCGAGGACGAGATAGATGCCCGTGAATCCGAGCAGCAGCTGGTAATCGGAGATTGGAAGTTCCAGAATCCCCCGGATGAGCAGGAACTCCGAGAGCACCTGCGTGAGAAAGAGCACGAGGAGGACGATGGCCTCCCGGACCGAGATTTCGAAGTTGACCAGCAGGGAGATGGCGAAAAAGGACTGTGCGGCGGTCAGCCAGATTTCGCCCGACTGCTTCTGGTCGAAGGGGAGCGCGCCGTACTGTCCAAGCGCGATAGAGTAGACGACGACGAGCGTCCCGATGAGGAGCGTCCACTGGTTGAGCTTCGAGGAGATGAGCGCGTTGAACCCCGCCGTCGACCGTGCCTTGTTCACGAGGTAGACGACGACGATCAACTCCGGCGACTCCGAGGCCAGCGGCGCGATCCACTGGATCATGAAAAAGGAGGGGATGCCGATGTTCTGGCCCAGCTGTTCGAGGCCGTGCGCGAACGGCTCGACGGCGGTGAAGATCATCAGCCCGGAGTAGGCAAAGAGGCTGAGCACCGTGATCGCCCGCTGTGGTTGCGGGAACTGCTGGAGATACGCCGGGACGCCGACGTGGGCCTCGTCGGCTTCCACGTCGCCTTTGAGGATGACGGCGATGTAGGCGACGTAGAGCCCGACGAGAAAGGCCATATCGAGGATGTCGATACCGCCGTTGAACGGCACGAGAAACGCCCAGAGCGTCGCGAGAAAGAGGAAGACGATTTCGAGGCCGATGTCGCGGTCGAGCGAGACGGCGTCGGCGAGGAAGCCGTCGCGGTTCACCACGGCCGGGTCCGACTCCGACCCGTTCCGGAAGACGGTAAAGAGGGCGACGCCGGCCCACCCGATACCGATGAGGATGCGGTTCGCGCCCGTCATGTTGGCGACGGCGAGGTTCCCCGCCTCGACCCCCCGTTCGGTCCCCGCGAACACGCCGGCGTTCCACGCGTAGAGCGCGTCGACGGCGTACTCCGGGGCGACGGCGAGCACTGCCAGTACCGCGATCGCGAAGGCCCGCGGCACGTCCTTCTCGGCCGTCTCGGCACCCCACGCGAGCAGGAAGGACGCGCCGAGCACCGAGAGCCCGCTCACGAGGACGACCGTACCCGTCGAGAGGCTGTGGGCCATGCCGGTCAGATACGTCACGATCCACGGGAGTGTCAGCGCGCCAGCCCCCCCAATCGCACCGAGGGCCTGCCGTCTCATCGCTCCCCTCCGTCGGTCGTGACGGGCGTGACGACCGTCACGACGGTTGAGTGTGTCCGTGTCATGCGCAATACGTGATTATCGCTACCACGCCCCCACGTAATAAAACACAAGTTGTCGCCATTCTCTCCGATATTGGGAGGTTGAGACGCCGCAGTGGCGAAATACTCGAAATAGCGACGAATTCGGATATAGTCCGTTACAGACTCGGTATCGGCCGAAATCAGCCTGTTCGGGGCATAGAACGGCTTCGGCGGCGTCTCTCGCCCGGATACGGGCCCTTTTCACCCTCCTCTCTCAATCGATGGTCAACCATGCACGTCTTCGGGCTGATCGGCAACCCCGTCGGCCACTCGCTGTCGCCGCCGATGCACGAGGCGGCCTACCGCGAACTCGACATGGACGCCAAGTACGTCACCTTCGAACCCGATCCGGACGCCGTCGAGGCGGCCATCGAGGGCGCGGCCGCCCTCGGCATCGACGGCCTCAACGTCACCATCCCGTTCAAGCAGGACGCCCTCGGTGTCGTCGAACCGGACGAACTCGCGGCACGGATCGGAGCGGTCAACACCATCGACTTCTCCACCTCACCTCCCCGCGGCTACAACACCGACGCCGCGGGCGTCAGCCGTGCGTTCGCCCATCACGACGTGTCGCTGTCGGGAACCGACGCCGTCGTCGTCGGCGCCGGCGGCGCCGCCCGCGCCGTCGCCGTCACCCTCGCCGACGCCTGCAACCGGGTGCACGTCGCCAACCGAACCGTCGAGAAAGCCGAGTCGCTCGCGGCCGACGTGCGCGCCGACGCCCCGGCGACGGTGACGGCCGGTGGCCTCGACTCCCTCGATGGATGCGTGTCGACGGCCGACGTACTCGTCAACGCGACGAGCGTCGGGATGGAGGAAGACGTGACGCCGGTGCCCGCGGACCTGCTCCACGGCGACTTGGCCGTCCTCGATGCGGTGTACACGCCGGTCGAGACCCGCCTGCTCCGGGACGCCGCCGCCGCAGGGGCGACGACGGTCGACGGCGCCTGGATGCTCCTCTTTCAGGGCGTCGTCGCGTTCGAGCGCTGGACCGGCCGGGACGCCCCCGTCGAGGCGATGAACGCCGCCCTGCGGGCGCAGTTGTAGTTACTACTCACACGCCTCCCGCGGTCGGGCGTGTGAACGGTTCCAACCGCTAACCGTGGACCCGTCGGCGACCGTCGTCCCACGATCCCTCGAAGGTTTTTAAGTACCGGGCGGCCGTAATCGTCGCCAATGGGTATCTTGGACACGCTCCTGTCGTTGCTCGGACTGGGTAACTCGTCGTCGGACGACGACCGGCGAGAGACGACCGTCAGCGTGGAACGGGAGGCAAACACCGACACCGAAGCGGCGGTGAAAGGAACCGACGACGGCGGCTCGCCGAGCGCCGCCGGCACGGACGCCGTGGCGTCGACGGAGTCGCTCGTCGACGAGAGGGAGGAACCGGCCGAACCCGCCGAGGCCGTCGAGGCGGGCGACGCCGAGACGGAACTCGACACGGCCGACGCCGAATCCGAGGGAGAGACGACCGGCGAACACGACCCCGTCGACATCGAGGACGCCGAGGAGTCGGCGGCGACGGGGACGGACGCCGAATCCGTCGAAGTGATCAAAGGAATCGGCCCCGCGTACGCCGAACGGCTGTCGAACGCGGGCGTCGACTCCGTCGCGGACCTCGCGGCCGCCGACGTGTCGGAACTCGCCGCGGCCGTCGACCTCTCGGAGACCAGGGTCGGTCGCTGGATCGAACGCGCACGGGAACGCTGAATGCGGTTCCACGTCGACGGCGAACTCGTCGACGCCGCGGCCGCGACGCTCCCGGTCGACGACCGTGGCGTCACGTTCGGCGACGCAGTCACCGAACCCGTTCGCGTCGCCCGCGGGACGCCCGTCGCGTGGCGGGTCCACGTCGACCGCCTGCTCGACACCGGCGACGCCCTCGGGATCACTCCGACCGTCGACGCGGCCGACCTCCGTGCCCGCGTCGACGAGACGGTCGCCGCGAACCACCTCGACGACGCGCTGGTCCGGATGACGGTCACGCGCGGGCGCGGTGGCGACACGTCGGTGCTTCCCGACGCCGCCCACCTCCGGCCCCCCGCCGACTTCGACCCGTCCGTCGTCGTGACCGCCGAACCACTCTCTCCCGACCGCGATCCGATCCGTCTACAGACCGTCCGGACTCGTGCCATCCCGCCGACGGCCGTGCCCGCCGCGCCGACCACGCACAACCGCCTCGACGCGGTTCGCGCGCAGGCCGAACTCCGGCGTGCCGCCCCCCCGGACGACGATCCAGCCGACGAGGCTCTCCTCCTCGACGATGCCGGTCACGTCGTCGGCGGCACGGCGAGCGATCCGCTCTTCGTCGCCGACGACGCGCTCCGTCTGCCCGCGCTCGACGAGTGGCCGGCACGGACGGCGACGCGGGCGCTCGTTCGCGACCTCGCCCACTCCGAGGGGCTTCCGGTGGCCGAAGGGCCGTACACCCCGGCCGACTTCCGTGCCGCCGACGAGGCGTTCGTCGCGGAACCGGCCGTCGGCCTCCGCCCCGTCACCAGCATCGACGGTGTGGACGTGGGCGACGGCCCGGTCACGCGCCTCCTCGCACATCTCTACGACGAGCGAGTCCAGGACGACGCGTAGCCGGAGCGGGGAGTATATACTCCGCCGACGAATACCTCGGATCGATGGCCCCGGCCCCCGACCCGGACCGACGGATCGCGTCGCTCGACGTCGTGCCCGCCGACACGACCTACCTCGTCACCCTCCGCAACGGTGACGACGACCCCCGCGAAGCGGTGCTCGTCCGCACCGACGACGGGGTGTCCGGCTGGCTCAACTACTGCCGACACCTGCTCGACGTGCGCCTCGACAAAGGCTCCGGGGCACCGATGCGCGACGGCGAACTCGTCTGTGCCAACCACGGCGCGTACTTCGAGGCCGACACCGGCTACTGCACCTTCGGTCCCTGCGAGGGCGCCACCCTCGAATCGGTCGACGTATCCGTCGTCGACGGCGACGTATACCTCACCGACGACGACTACGCGTTCGTCGAGACGGGCCCCATCGACGACGGGAACGATGGGCCGTCGCCCACCTCGAACGTCGAATTCTAGCGCTACCAGACGTACACCACGAGCGCCAAAATCCCGCCGAAGAAGGTGAAGAAGGTGCTACCGTCGGCTGTAAGTCGATACGGATATTCGCCACCCAGAGGTGGCGAATATCTTGAAACAGTTACAGCCGACAGTAGAGTCCGCCGACGGCGAGCGCCCAGAACGCCGCCCGGTCGTCGCCCCGTTTCTCGGCGTCGTTGTACACCCAGTAGGCCATAACGAAGGGGATGACGATGAAAAAGAGGCCGATTATCAGTAGCTCCGGACCGCCGGGAAGACCCATCTGGAGGGGGACCATAGCGGAGGCGTCTCGGCGGTGGGTGTTAAATATGGGCGACTGCGGGCGGTCGGTTCGAGCCACGATGGGACATCCGGTTCACACCGACTCGGACATTTTCTCGGCCGTCCGGCTCCTTCGTCGTGACACTCCTCGGTCGTGTGGTCCGCTCGAACATAGCGGGAGGTAGATTTGAACCACGCGAACGGCTCGCTTCGCTCGCCGTTCTCTCGTTCAAATTTACTGAGAGATGTTCGAGCGGACAGCTCCCTCGTCGTGGTACTCCTCGGTCGTGTGGTCCGCTCGAACATAGCGGGAGGTAGATTTGAACTACCGATCTCCGGGTTATGAGCCCGGCGGAATCTCCTGGCTATCCCATCCCGCTACCAGAATCGAATCCGGTCGCGGCATTAAGGGTTGTGATTCGCGTACCGGCTCTCGATTACTGCCGGCTGTACGTCGACCGAGGGGGTCTCACTCGGTGCCGACCCGCCACGTGAACAGCCCCTCGGTGAGGTAGTTCAGCACCATCCCACAGCCGATGCCGATGGCGTTGGCCACCGTCGGCCAGAGGTCCGCGCCGGCGACGACGAGGGTGATGTCGGTC
Organism: Haloplanus natans DSM 17983; assembly: GCF_000427685.1. Taxonomy (NCBI): domain Archaea; kingdom Methanobacteriati; phylum Methanobacteriota; class Halobacteria; order Halobacteriales; family Haloferacaceae; genus Haloplanus; species Haloplanus natans. The sequence continues at coordinate 2,282,868 of NZ_KE386573.1, read as the reverse complement.
CACGAGGTCAACGCCGTCAGGACGGCGAAGCCGACGAGCAAGCCACCCGCCCGCACCAGATGCGACTTGAGATAGCGCCGGATGCGGGGGAGCCAGCCGGTGGCGCCGGCCTCCGAGAACGTCCAGCGGTCGTTGATCAGGAACATCAGGGTGATCGATACCTCGGCGCCCGCGGCCTTGGCCAACTGTGGGAGGACGCCGTAGCCGGCGGTCAGGATGGCGACGACGACGGTTTCGGCCGTCGCACCGACGGCGCCGACGGAGATGAACTGGCCGAAGCGAATCCCGGAGTACAGTTCCTCCAGTTTGCCCAGGCCGCCGCTCATCGGTGCTCCCGCTCGACGAGGGCGGATGTCGATTCCCGCGGGCGGTCGAGCAGCGAGTGAAGCCGGTCGTCCCGGATGAGCTTCGCCCGGTGTCTGGAGACGACCAGCCCACGCGCGAGCCGAAAGGTCGTTCGCACGGGTGACACCGTGGATTCGGGTCGATCCTCCCAGACGACGGGCACCTCGACGATCCGACAGCCGACCGCGTCCGCGACGGCGAGGAGTTCGATGTCCCACGCGAAGCCGGGTTCGTGGAGGTGGGGGCGAGTCAACTCCCACGCCTCGGCCGTCAGCGCCTTCGCCCCACACTGGTAGTCGTAGAGATGTACGTCGAGGAGGCGCCGGGCCAGCCACGCGAAGCCGTCGCCGAGGTGGCGGCGGGCGACCGTCTGGTGGGACTCGACGGTCGCGTCGGGATGGCGACGCGACCCGGCGGCGAGGTCGGCCTCGCCGGCGACGACCGGCCGAACCACGTCCGCGATGGAGGGCGCGGGCGTACTGCCGTCGGCGTCGGCGAAGGCCAACACGTCGACCTCGGCCGACAGCGCCTCGAACCCGGCGGTGATCGCCGCCCCCTTGCCCCGACGGCTCGACGCTTCGTTGAGCGTGACGGGGAGGTCGGCGATTCGGTCGCGGACCGACGCCTCGCTGCCCGTGGAGCGTGGCTTCACGCTGTCGTCGGCCTCCGGCCGACTGTCACCGGACTGTGTCCGGTTGCCCGAGGGACTGCGTCCCTCGCTGTCGAGTTCGACGCGGATCTCCTCGGGGTCGAGGACGGTCCGGAGGGCACGGACGTACGCCCCGAGGCGGTCGACGTCCGGGCGGTACGCGGGGATCACGACCCCCACGGAACGACTCATGTGCGCTACTTTCCCCACCGCAATAAAAAACCGTCCGACTTCGGATCACAAACGGTTTACCGACGCTGGGCGCCAATCCGGTAGATGGAGTACGGCCTCGTCGTCCGGTGGCTCGTCGCCTACGCCGCCCTCGCCGCCCTCGGGCGCCCCGTCGCCGCCCGGTTGCTCGCGACCCTCCCCGGCCGCGGCGTCGGCTTCGCGCTCCCCGTCGCCCTCGCCGTCGTCGGCACCGTCGCTTACTGGGTCGGCCACCTCGCGTTCGGGCCCCTCGCCCTCGTCGCCGGCCTCCTCGTCCTCGTCGTCCTGTCCCTCGCCGCCGGCCTGGATCCAGACGCCCTCCGCGAGCGCCGCCTCGAACTCGCGTCCGGCGTCCGCCCGACACGCCGGAACGCCGAGGCGGCCGTCGTCTTCCTCGTCGCTTTCTCCGTTCTCGTCGCCGTCCGTGCCGTCGACCCGGCGGTCTACCCCCTCGGCGGCGAGAAGTTCCTCGATTTCGGCCTCCTGAAGTCCCTGGAGCGGGCGCCGACCCTCCCGCCCGAGGATATGTGGTTCGCGGGCGAGCCCGTCGCCTACTACTACGGCGGCCACCTCCTGACGGCGCTGCTCGGCGACCTCACCGCGACGCCGCCGCGCTTTGCCTACAACCTCTCGCTCGCGGGCTTCTACGCGATGCTCGTCACGGCCGCCTACGGCCTGGCGGGCGCTATCGCCCGTGACCGCGCCGATTCCTGGCGCCCCGCCGGCCTCGCCGCCGCCTTCTTCGTCGGCGTCGCGAGCAACCTCGTCACCGCCAGCCGCCTCGTCGTCGACGCCCTCCCCCCGTCGCTCCAGCGCGCCGTCGCCGGCGCCATCGCCGCCCGCTCGCGCTACACCGTCGAGGACGTTCTCGGCGGTATCGACGCCTTCTCGTACTGGACCGCCAGCCGCGTCGTTCCCGGGACGATCAACGAGTTCCCCCTCTTCGCCTGGCTGAACGGCGACCTCCACGCGCATATGATGGGGACGCCCTTTCTCCTGCTCGGCGCCGCCCTCGCCTTCGCCTGCTACCGGACGCCGCCGCGTGATCTGTGGCGGCGCCGCGCCCTCGCGTTCGTCGCCGTCCCCCTGCTCGCCGGTTTACAGACCGTCGTCGACACGTGGAGCATGCCCTCCCTGTTTGGCCTCCTGTTTCTCGGCGTCGCGCTCGGGCCGGCGGACCCGTGGCCGATCCTCTCCCGTCGCCTCGCTGCGCGGAGAGGCGCGCGCGAGGACGGTCCCGTCCTCGACGAACTCGGTCACCTCGTCGGCGCCCTCGCCGTCGCGGGCGCCGCGGGCGTCCTCGGCGGCCTCCTCGCGCTCCCCTTCCTGCTCGGTGCCGGCGGCGGGCGCGAGGTGGCGCTTCTCGCCGCGGCCGAGCGGACGAGCCTCTCCGGCCTCCTGCTCGTTCACGGCGCCTTCCTCGTCGTCTTCTACGCCTACCTGCTGGATCGGCTGTCGATCGATCGCGTTTTCCCCTTGCTCCTCGGCGTTGCTGCCCTCGGCCTCCTCGCCGCGACGGCGAACCTCGCCGCCGCCGTCGCCGTCGGCCCCCTTCTCGCCCTCGGGTGGGCCGCCCACCGAACGAACCGGCCCGTAGGGTTCGAGACGGTCCTGATCGTCGCCGGCGCCGGGCTGGTCGGCCTCGTCGAACTCGTCTACGTGAAAGAGCAGGCCGGGCCGCTGCGGATGAACACCGTGTTCAAGACGTACATGCAGGTGTGGGTGCTGTGGGGGACGGCCGCGGGCGTCGCCCTCCCGGCCTTCGTCCGGTGGGCGGGCGGCGAACTCCCCACACCGGGCACCCGTTCGCGGTGGCTCCGGATCGGCCTCGCCGCCGCCGTCGTTCTCGCGACGGTGCCCTACGCGGGGCTGGCGCTCTCGTCGCATTTCGCCGCCACTCCGGAACTGACGCTCGACGCCACCCGGTTCGTCGAGCGCAAGCATCCCGACGAGGCGCCGGCCATCGCCTACGTCGACGAGTTGGAGGGACAGCCGACGCTCCTCTCCGCACCGGCGACGGGGCGGTATCCGGGTCCGGGTGGCGACGCCCCCGCACCGCCCGGGATGTATAGCTGGGACTCCAGCCCGGCCGCGAGTTTGACCGGCGTGCCGACCGTGGCCGGCTGGCATCACGAAGTCGGCTACCGGGGTGTCGAGCCGTATCTCACACGGGTGCGGGACGTGGACGCCGCCTACACCGGCCCGCCGGAGCGAACCGTCGCGGTGCTCGAACGCTACGGCGTCGAGTACGTGTGGGTCGGCCCGGCCGAGCGCGCCCGCTACGGGTCGGTGACGTTCGCGGGCGTCGAGGGACTCACGCCCGTGTTCCAGAACGAGGCGGTGACGATCTATCGGGTCGACCGGTTGGAGTTGGGCGTCGCGTGAGCGACGCGTGACGGTTGGTCGTCGCGTAACTACTGTCGGCCGCGCGGGGCGATCACGTCGAGCGCGTCGGCGTCGACCGAGTCCACACCGAGCCAGTGGGGCACGTACTGGCGTTTCTCGAAGGCCTCTCGCTCGTCGGGCGTGCCGATAGTACACCAGAGCTGTACCTCGTCGGGGCCGTGGTAGTCGCCCTGGCGCTGGATCGAGAAACAGACCTGCTCCTCGCCGTCGTAGTCGATGACGGCGTCCTTCCGGATGCCGGGGTCCCCCCTGACGATGAGCTGTTGCATGGGGCGACGTTCGGTCAGTCCGGGCTTAATCGCTTCGATGGCCACCGACCGGGTTTTCTCTCCCGATCACCTACGCCGACTATGCTCCCGCCGATAGCGGACCGATTCGTCGCCGGCGAATCCATCGACGGTGCCGTTGCCCACGTCCGCAGCCTCGACGACGCGGGGATCGCCGCCATCGTCAACCACCTCGGCGAACATCACGACGACCCCGCGGACGCCCGCGCGGACGCCGAGGAGTATCTCCGTCTCCTCGAACGACTCCCCGCGACCGTGCCGCCGGCGGCGACGCCTACCGCGACCTGCTTCGCCGACTGTTCGCCGAGACGACCGTCGGTATCGCCGTCGCCACCCACGACGACGCGATGATCGACCGCGCGCTCGACTTGGGCGCTCGGTACGACCGCGACTACGAGTTCCAGATGCTGATGGGCGTCCGCGAGGACCGCCAGCGCGAACTCGCGGCGACCGAGACGGTCTACCAGTACGTCCCGTACGGCTCCGCGTGGGCGTCGTACTTCTACCGCCGGGTCAGGGAACGCCGCGAGAACCTCGGGTTCGCGCTGCGGGCCATCGTCGACAGTGCCGCCGGCCGGTAGTGCCGTGGACGTACGTCGGCCTTTCCGGGAGAGAACCCCCGAGATCGGCCACGAACCGGGCCGAACACGTAATTTATCCGACTACTCCGCGTAGCTCCACGGGTATGACACACAGCACCGAACCGTTCGAAGGGTACGTCGACGGCGAGTGGGTCGAGGATGAGGGGGAGCCGTTCGAGAGCACGAACCCGGCCACCGGCGGGACCGTCGCGACGTTCACGAGGGCGTCGCCGGCCGACGTGGCGCGGGCGGTCGGCGCGGCGAGCGACGCGGCCGACGAGTGGCGCCGGCGGTCCTACGTCGACCGCGCCGACGTGCTGTGGGACGTGTACGCCGAACTTCGCGAGCGCAAGGCCGAACTCGGCGAAATCGTCAGCCGCGAATGTGGCAAGGAGATCAGCGAGGGGTTGGCCGACATCGAGGAGGCGGCGCACATGGTGGAGTGGGCGGCGGGCAACGCCCGCCACCCCCACGGCGACGTGGTGCCGAGCGAAATCGCGAGCAAGGACGCGTATATGCGGCGCCGCCCCCGCGGTGTCGTCGGCTGTATCACGCCCTGGAACTTCCCTGTCGCCATCCCCTTCTGGCATATGGCGGTGACGCTGGTCGAGGGCAACACCGTCGTCTGGAAGCCCGCGGAGCAGACGCCGTACTGTGGCCGGATCGTCGCCGAGATGTTCGACGACGCGAGCGTCCCGCCCGGCGTGTTCAATCTGGTGCAGGGACCCGGCGAGGTGGGCGCGGCCATCGTCGACGACGACCGGGTGGACACGGTTCTGTTCACCGGCTCGGCCGCGGTGGGCCACGCCATCGACGAGCGGCTGGGCGGGCGCCCCGGCCGCGACTGTTCGCTGGAGATGGGGGGCAAGAACGCCCTCGTCGTGACCGAGGCGGCCGATCTCGACATCGCGGTGCCGTCGGCCGTCCTCTCGGCGTTCAAGACGACCGGGCAGCGCTGTGTCTCCGCCGAGCGCCTGATCGTCCACGAGGACGTTTACGACGACTTCCGTGCCCGCTTCGTCGACGCCGCGGAGCGAATCGCGGTGGGTGGCCCCCTCGACGAGACGACGTTCATGGGGCCGCTGATCGACGCCGACGCGGTCGCGAAGTTCCGCGAGTACAACGACCGCGCCCGCGAGGCGGGCGCGACGGTGCTCGTCGACCGCGCGGAACTCGCCCCCGACGAGATTCCCGCGGGCCACGAGGCCGGCCACTGGGTCGGCCCCTTCGTCTACGAGATGGCCTTCGACCCCGAAAGTCGCGTCCTCCGGGAGGAGGTGTTCGGGCCGCACGTCGCCCTGGTTCCCTATCGCGGGTCCGTCGAGCGGGCGGTCGAAATCAACGACGCCGTCGACTACGGGCTGGCGGGGGCCATCGTCAGCGAGGACTACCGACAGCTCAACTACTACCGCGACGAGGCGGACGTGGGGCTGGCCTATGCCAACTTGCCCTGTATCGGCGCCGAGGTCCAACTCCCGTTCGGTGGCGTCGGCAAGTCCGGGAAAGGCTCGCCGTCGGCCCGCGAGGTGATCGAGGCGGTCACGGAGCGGACGGCGTGGACGCTGAACAACGGGCGCGACATCGAGATGGCCCAGGGGCTGTCGGCGGAACTGCGGTTCGAGGAGTGAGACGGGCGGGTCACACCACTGCGTCGTCGCCCCGACGCTATCAATAGATAAAAAAAGCTCGCTCGTCTACGAACCCGTATGGATGTCAAATACGACCTCGCAAGCTACGTCCGCGTGCTCAAGATGGCCAGCACGCCGTCGTGGAACGAGTTCTCGCAGGTTTCCAAAGTCGCGGGTGCCGGTGTCTTTCTCGTGGGTCTGCTCGGCTTCATCATCTTCGCCATCATGACCTTCCTCCCCGGAGGCGCGTAGATGGGTATCTTCGCCGTCAAGACCACGGCCAGCCAGGAACGGACCGTCGCGGACATGATCGCCAGCCGGGAGGAAGACGAGGTACACGCCGTCCTCGCGCCCGACTCGCTCACGAGTTACGTGATGGTCGAGGCCGACAACAGCGCCGTCCTCGAACGCGTGATGGACGAAATCCCCCACGCTCGCTCCATCGTCCCCGGCACCTCCTCGCTCACGGAGGTCGAACATTTCCTCTCGCCGACGCCGGACGTGGAGGGTATCGCCGAGGGTGACATCGTCGAACTCATCGCCGGACCGTTCAAAGGCGAGAAGGCACGCGTCCAGCGTATCGACGAAGGCAAAGACCAGGTGACGGTCGAACTGTACGAGGCGACCGTTCCCATCCCGGTCACGGTTCGGGGCGACCAGATCCGCGTCCTCGACTCCGACGAGCGGTAGCTCCCCGCCGCCGTCACCTCGTTTTCCCGACATTCGGGGCCGAAATAGCAATCACTAACTGCGGGGTCGATGCAGACCCTGCCGTGACGACGGCCGGACCGACCCGCGTGGATATGCACGTCAAGGCTCTCGACGAACGGGTCGTCTCGCGGGCGAAGGCCCGCGGTATCGACGTGCTCGTGTACGCGCCCCACTTCACTCGCCTGCCGGACATCCGAACCCGCGCCGCTCGCTTTTCGGACGACGACCTCCTCGTCGTGCCCGCACGCGAGGTGTTCACCGGCCCCTGGTACGACCGCCGACACCTCCTCGCCGTTGGCCTCACCGATCCCGTTCCCGACTTCATCACCTTCCGTGGGGCGCTCGACGAGTTCGACCGGCAGGACGCGGCCGTCCTCGTCCCGCATCCCGAGATGCTAAACGTGAGTTGCGACCGCGAGGACGTGGCCGCGAACGCCGACCACGTCGACGCCGTCGAGACGTACAACGCCAAATGTCTCCCCCATCAGAACCGGCGCGGCCGAGCGGTCGCCCGCGCGACCGGACTCCCGGGATTCGGGTCGTCCTACGCGCACCTCCGGCGGACGGTCGGCGAGGCGTGGACGGTTTTCGACGACCCCGTCGACTCCGTGACCGACCTCGTCGACGCGCTCCGGTCCGGCGCCTCGCGGCGAGTGGTCCGCCGGAGCGGCCTCGGCCACCACACCCAGGGGCTCGTCGAGTTCGCCCACCTCGGCTACGAGAACTCGTGGGGGAAACTCGACCGCCTCTTCCTCTCGGGCACCGAGCCGACTCACCCGAGCAACGTGGCCTACCGGGGCCGGTTCGACGACGTGACGACGTACTAAGCGACCAGCGCGTACCGCAAGAGTACGACGGCGAATGGCAGGCCGAGAAGCGCCAGATACCCGGTCACGAGCGTCGCGTCGGCACTCGCCGGCAGAACGAGCCACGCGACCGGACCGGCGAGGAGAAAGCCGAGGCCGAGCGTCGCCGCCACGGCGCGTTCGGCGTCGCTGGCCGCTCCCAATGTGTCCGTCTCGCCCTCGGTCGTGGCTGCCCGGCCGAGCACCGCCGACACGTCGCTATCGACACGGCGTGGTACCACGATAATCCGGGGTACTCCGCTGGCGACGCTTCCGCGAGCGAAGTCGAGCCAGTACACCGACACCGGTCCGAGCGGGAGCCGCCACGTACCGCCGAGACCGTCGAGCGACGCCGTCCGCGAGCCGTACGTGAGCGTCCCCGCCGCGGGGTCGAGTCGCCCCTGCGTCCGGCAGGCGGCCGCGACGAGCCACAGCCCGACCGCACCCACGAGGAGGGCAACGACGGCCAGGGGCCGCCACTGGAAGGTGGCCGCGAGGACGAGCGCCCAGGCGCCGCCGGCGAGAAGCAGGGGTCGGCGCCGGAGCGAGTCGGCGGTCGGCGTCTCAGTCGCGCGGATGCCGAGAAGCGCCCGCCCGGTCAGTGGGAGTACCGCGAGGACGAGGAGGATCGCGACCAGACGGTCCTACGCCCCCTCGCGGAGCGAGCGCCGGACGAGGAGCAGGACGCCCGCACCGAACAGGAACCCGACGCCGACGGCGGCCCCGGCGGCGACGTGACGGAGGGCAACGGGGCCGTCGTCGTCCCACTCGATCGGCGGTCGGTCGGACACGCTATCCGAGTAGCATGGCGCTCATCGCCCCGGACACGTCGCCGAGCGGCATCACGTAGACGTTGACGACGCCGAGGACGACGAGTTCGAGGACGGTCACCACTACCGTCACCGGGTTGGCGTACTTGCTGCTGGTCGTGACGCCGGTCGGGAGCCCCCACTCCTGGCTGGTGAGCGGGTAGAAGAAGGCGATTCCGCGCCGACTCCCCACCACGTCGAGGAGGTAGTGTGTCGCGACGCCGATCCAGACGAACTGGAGGTTGCCGAAGAAGACGGGGTAGGCGGCGACGACACCGAGCACGAACACGTTGTGCAGGGTCTTGCGGTGTTTGCCGAACGCGGTGTCCACGTCGGGAAAGAGCGCCCCGAGGACGACCGGGACCGAGAGCCTGGCTACCATTTCGACGGTTTCGAGCGCGGTGGACGCCGTGAACGCCGTCGGCCACACCAGCACGATGCCGAGCCCCACGCTCAACAGCGCCGCGTTGATCACGTGTCCTTCTTTGTTCATCCGTCGGGGAATTTGCTCTCACCCCTGAAAAGTGTCGGCGGTCGTCGAACGAAAGACGGATTTGATCGCCGTCCGCAGGGCAGGCATGGACTACGATACGCCACTTTTCTTTCACGTCATGCAGTACGCGGCCGCGGCCGACCGCGACGTGATCGACTTGGTGAGCGGCGGGCCGGACTGGGAGCCGCCGACCGCGCTCCGCGAGGGGCTTCGGGACTACGCCGACGGCGACCCCGCCGAGTTCCAGTATCCGCCGAGCGACGGCCTGCGCGCCCTGCGCGAGGAAATCGCTGCCCGCCGCGGCGTCGATATCGACCGCGTCGTGATCACGAACGGCGCGGGCGAGGCGAACTACCTCGCGATGGCGGCGGCGCTCGAACGCGACGCCGGAGACGAGATACTGCTGACCGATCCGGTCTACCCCTACTACCCCGGCAAGGCGCGGATGCTCGGCGCCGACCCGCGCCTCGTCCCCGTCGCCGACGACGGCGGCCTCGACGTCGAGGCGATGGCCGACGCGGCGAGCACCGACACCGCGGCCATCCTGATCAACTCGCCCAACAACCCCACCGGCGCGGTGTACGACGCCGACACGGTCGGTGCGATGGTCGACCTGGCCGAGGAACACGACGCGCTGCTCGTCTCGGACGAGGTGTACGACCACTACGACTACGCCGGGCGGTTCGAGAGCGCGCTCGCCTTCGACTCCGACCGCGCCGTCGTCACCAACTCCTTCTCGAAGTCGATGGCGGTGACGGGGCTTCGCGTCGGCTACGCGCTCTTTCCCCCGCAGTTGGTCGAGGCGGCGAAGACCAGACACATGCTCGTCAACGTCACCGGCGCCCGCCCCTCGCAGGCCGCGGTCCTCCGCGCGCTTCGGGAGACCGGTCCGGAGTATTACGAGGCGTCGCGTGACCTCCTCCGTGAGCGCATCGACGCCTTCACCGACGCCCTCGACGCGGCGGGCGCGGAGTACATCCACCCCGACGGGGCCTTCTACGTCTTCGCACGTTTCGACGGTTTTCCCGGCACCTTGGCGAACGTCGAACGCCTCGTCGACGAGGCCGGCGTCGCCTGCATGCCCGGCGACACTTTCGGTAGCTACGACGAGTGGGTCCGGTTCGCGCTCGTCACGCCGCGTGCCGAGGAGGCCGCCCGGCGGCTGGCCGAATACGATTTCTAGCAGACGACGATGCCAGCGCGGTAGTAGCGACCCTCGTAGGCCACGACATCGATGTCGTGCCACGCGTCGTCGAAGTCCTCGACGGCGCTACCGTTTCGCGCCCGGTCGAACGTCGCCTGCTGGTCGGCGGTGAGGTTCTCGTAGGCGATCGCCGATCCGGTGTCGGCCGGTTCCGACTCGAGTTCGTAGACGGTCAGGGCGGGCGGACAGTCCGTGTTCGGGGCGGGTGTCGCTGTCGGCGTCGTCGTCGCGGGTGCCGCGGGACCCGTGCCGAGACAGCCCGTGCCGACGGCGAGCAACGCTACGGTGAGGGCGATGCGTATGGACCGGCTGGTAGAGGGCGGTTCGAACACGCCGGCGACTACAGCCTCGGCCGGACAGTGTTTTGTCCGTATCGACGGGTACAGGTGTCCGGACCGTCTCGGGCTCCGTATGAGCGAAATCGACGTCGAACCGGTCGAAGAAGTCGACGACGCGGACGCGACCGCCCACGACCGCGGCCCCGCCGAAGTCGACGTGGAGGCGACGGCCGACCTGCCCCAGGGTGTCGACGCCCCCGAGTACGTCCTCTACGGCGGGAAAGGCGGCGTGGGCAAGACGACGATGGCGGCGGCGACGGCGCTTTCCTCCGCCGCCGACGGCACCGCGACGCTGGTCGTCTCGACGGACCCCGCCCACTCCCTGTCGGACACGCTCGATACGGACATCCCGCCGCGGCCGACGCGCATCCGCGACGAGGTTCCGCTGTGGGCCGCCGAAATCGACCCCGAGGCGGCGATGGAGGAGGGGTTGTTCGGACAGGGTGGAATCGGCGTCGACGGCGGCGAGGACGGAGCGACTCCCGGTGCCGGCGACGGCGCCCCACTCGGCGGCCTCGGCGAACTCGGCGAGATGTTGGGCGACGACGCCGTCGACCCGCTGATGGGCGGCTCGATGCCCGGCGCGGACGAGGCGGCGGCCATGCGGCAGTTGCTCGAGTATCTCGACGACCCCCGATTCGAGCGGGTTATCGTCGACACGGCGCCGACGGGCCACACCCTCCGACTGCTCGAACTCCCCGAGATGCTCGACTCGATGGTCGGGCGCCTGCTCTCCATGCGCGAGAAGTTCTCGGGGATGATGGAGGGCTTCAAAGGGATGTTCGGCGTGGGCGGCGGCGACGACGCCGAGGCGCCGGACCTCGACGAACTCCGGGATCGGATCGAGCGCCTGCGGGCCGTTCTGCAGGACCCGTCCCGTACCGACTTCCGGGTCGTCATGGTGCCCGAGGAGATGAGCGTCGTCGAGTCCGAGCGACTCGTTGCCCGCCTCGACGAGTTCTCTATCCCCGTAAACACCGTCGTCGTCAACCGCGTGATGGAGAACCTGGCGGACGTGGCCGACGTGGACCCCGCGTGGGTCGTCTCGCCGAACCTGGAGGACTGCGAGTTCTGCCAGCGTCGGTGGGACGTTCAACAGCGGGCGCTCCGCCGTGCGACCGACCTGTTCCGGGGCCACGACGTGAAACGGGTGCCGCTGCTGGCCGACGAAGTCCGTGGCGAACGGGCGTTGCGCGTCGTCGCGGCGTGTCTGGCGTAGTTTGCGGCGGTCGCGGTCGCAGAACCCTTGTCGTTCGAGCGGTAACACGACGGCCACGACGGATCGCTCTCGCCGTTCTCCCCGTCGGCGGTCCCCGACGTTCCGGGGAACGGCCGCACGTGGGGTGCGCTCGTCCTGTCCGCGCTGTTGTTGCTCGGCGCCGTGTACGCGGCTCTCTCGGTACTTTTCGCGATTTGAGATCGTTAGCGTAGCCTGTCCAGCAGCCCGAACGCCCGATCACGCAGACGGTCGGGGACGAATCGTCCGAGGACGCTCACCCGCGCGAGCATCCCGACGGGCACGCGGCTGGCGGGTTTGGTCGAACTCGCGGCATTCAGTACGTCCTCGGCGACGCGTTCGGGGGCCACGGCGCCCGGGCCGCCGCCGCCGATGGCCTGCGTGTCCTCGAACACCTCGTAGAAGGAGTCATAGGCTCCCGAGCGTTCGACGCCCTCGATTTCGTCTTCCGCGCGGTCGGTGAACGCGGTGTCGACGGGGCCGGGTTCGATCAGGACGGCGTCGATGCCGTACTCGTCGACTTCGGCGCGCAGGGCGTCGGTCATGGCTTCGAGGGCGAACTTCGAGCCACAGTAGACGCCGCCGCCGGGGAAGGAGAGGCGGCCGGCGACACTGGAGACGTTGACGATGGTTCCCTCGCGACGCCGGCGCATGTGCGGGAGGACGGCGCGGGTGAGCCGGTGGGGGCCGTAGACGTTCACGTCGAACTGCCGGTGGACGGCGTCGACGGGCACGTCCTCGATGGGTCCGAACTGCGCGTAGCCGGCGTTGTTGACGAGGCAGTCGATCCGCCCCTGCTCCTCGACGATCCGGTCGACGACCCGCTCTACGTCGTCGTCCTCGGTCACGTCGAGTGTCGCGAGAGTACAGCCCCGGTCGCCGAGCGTCTCCACGTCGGCGGGATTGCGGGCCGTGGCGTACACCTCCCACTCCTCGTCGAGGAAGGCCTCGGCGGTCGCGTGCCCGATGCCGGACGAACAGCCCGTGATGAGGACGGTCTTCGGTTGCACACCGCGTCCCTCGGCCCGCCGCCAGTTAATCGTTCCCGACTGCGAACGGGCTCTCGCCCTCGGTCCACGCCCAGCCGGGCAGCCGGGTCTGGAAGCCGGCCGCGAGGGCCGCATCGAGGTCGTCCGCCCCCGCGACGCCGTCGGTGTGGGTCGTCACGTCCGCGACGTGGAAGGTCGCCTGCGCGAGCAGCGAGAAGGGCTGGCCGCCCGCGATGGCGGCGGCGAGTTCCCGGCCCAGCACCTCGTCGACGACGAAGCCGGGGTAGTCCCCGTCCACGTCGAGGTCACGGAGGAGGGCGACGTAGCCGGCGACGTTGACCGCGCGGTCACCGTCGCCGAAGACGACGGCCACCTCGTCGCAGTAGGTCGATTCGGTCACCGAGCCGACCTCGACGCCGAAGCAGTCGGCCAGTCGGTCGCGGGTCTCGTTGATCAGCGGGACGACCGTCGGCGCGCGGTCGCGCACCCACTCGTATTCGGCCGTCACCGTCGCCGGGGTGAGTTCCATACGGCCCGTCCGGGGGCCAACGTCTTCGATTTTGCGAAGGCTTTTATAATGCTGGCCTGATAGGGTGACTCAAGCGGGTTTTCGCTGCCTCTTCCCGCAGTCGAGCACCTCTACAGGCCCGTTCACCGATGCTCCCCCACGGCACGACCGCCACCGACGACCGCCGTTACTCGGCAGTCGTCGCGGGTGTGCCGTCCGTGCCGGGGCGTCGACCGAGGGCGGCCGAACGGAGGGCTCTCCACCGGTACATATGAGCTCCGTAGACAAGCAACTCGAGGACCTGAAAGCAGAGATCGAAGACGAACTTCCACCGGGCATCTCCGTTTCCGACGTGAAATACGAAGGGCCGGAACTGGTCGTGTACACGCGCGATCCGAAGGAGTTCGCCAGCAACGGCGACCTGATCCGCAAGCTGGCGAGCAAGCTCCGCAAACGGATCACGGTCCGTCCCGACCCCGACGTACTGATGGCCGTCTCCGAGGCCCGCGAGACGATTCGCGAGGTGATCCCTGACGAGGCGGGCGTCACCGACCTCGATTTCCACATCGACACCGGCGAGGTCGTCATCGAAGCCGAGAAACCGGGGATGGTCATCGGCCGCCACGGCTCGACGCTCCGCGAGATCACGAAGGCCATCGGCTGGACGCCCGAGGTGGTGCGCACGCCGCCCATCGAATCCTCGACCGTTTCGAACGTCCGCAACTTCCTGAAACAGGAGCGCGAGGAGCGCCGCGACATCCTCGAACGCGTCGGCCGGCAGATCCACCGCGAGGAGATGGCCAACGACCAGTGGGTGCGTATCACCACCCTCGGCTGCTGTCGCGAGGTCGGCCGCGCGAGCTTCATCCTCTCGACTGCCGAGACGCGCGTCCTCGTCGACTGCGGCGACAAACCGGGCGCCGAAGGCGAGGTACCCTACCTTCAGGTGCCCGAGGCGGCGCCGCTGAACTCCATCGACGCCGTCGTTCTCACCCACGCCCACCTCGACCACTCCGCGCTCATCCCCCTCCTGTTCAAATACGGCTACGACGGTCCTATCTACTGTACGGAGCCCACCCGGGATCTGATGGGTCTGCTGACCCTCGACTACCTCGACGTGGCCGCCAAGGAGGGCCGCACGCCCCCCTACGAGAGCGGGATGGTTCGCGAAGCGATCAAACACACCGTCCCGCTCGAGTACGGCGACGTGACCGACATCGCGCCGGACGTAAAGCTCACCTTCCACAACGCGGGCCACATCCTCGGCTCCGCCGTCTCCCACTTCCACATCGGCGACGGCCTCTACAACGTCGCCTTCTCGGGTGACATCCACTACGAGGACACCCGCCTGTTCAACGGCGCCGTCAACGACTTCCCGCGGGTCGAGACGTTGGTTCTGGAGTCGACCTACGGCGGGCGCAACGACTACCAGACCGACCAGGAGGACTCCGAGCGAAACCTGCTGGAGATCATCAACGACACCCACGAGAAAGGGGGGAAAGTCGTCATCCCCGCCTTCGCAGTCGGGCGATCCCAGGAGATCATGCTCGTCCTCGAGGAGGCGATGCGCTCCGGGAAGATTCCACGGATGCCCGTCCACCTCGACGGCATGATCTGGGAGGCGACGGCCATCCACACCACCTATCCCGAATATCTGCGTGACGACCTCCGGGACCGCATCTTCCACGAGGACGAGAACCCCTTCCTCGCCGAGGAGTTCAACCACATCGACGCGGGCGAGGACGAACGCCAGGAGGTCACGGACGGCGACCCGGCGATCATCCTCTCTACCTCGGGGATGGTCACGGGCGGGCCGATCATGTCCTGGCTCCGCCACCTCGGTCCCGATCCGGATTCGACGCTCGTGTTCGTCGGCTACCAGGCCCAGGGGACCCTCGGCCGGCGGATTCAGAACGGCTGGGACGAGATTCCGATGAACGACCGCGGCAACGGTCGCGGCCGCGGCAACACCCTCTCGCTGAAGATGGACGTCGAAACCGTCGACGGCTTCTCCGGCCACGCCGACCGACAGGGACTGGAGAACTTCGTCAAGACGATGAATCCCCGTCCCGAGAAGGTGCTCTGTGTCCACGGCGACGAGCGCTCCGTTCAGGACCTCTCCTCCGCGCTCTATCACGACTACAATATGCGGACGTTCGCGCCGAAGAACCTCGAAACGTTCCGGTTCAAGTAGGCGCCGTCGCTCCGGTGTCGCGGCTCCCGTTCCCGTTGCGAAAAGACCATGACCGTCCAAACCGTTCTTCGGTTATGACATCGGACGAGACACCCCTTGCCGTCTTTCTTCCAGCGTTCACGCGACTTCGGGCAGTCGCGTCGGCCGGCAGGGCGTGGAGGCGGATGTGAGTGAGTGAGTTACCGACCGACGAGCCGGTTTCGATGAGTTACGATTCCGAGTCGAAGACGCATCTGGCGGAGTTCGACAGTGACGCCATCGCGCCGAGCATGGCCGTCGTCGAAGCGATGGCGAGCGTCCACGACACCGCCCCCACGGCGCTCGAACCGCTCGTCGAGACGATTGACCCGGCGGCCATCGACCGCCTGGTAAAAGGCAACGACGGGAGCGACGACCGCGTCCTCGAGTTCCACTATCTCGAATCCGTGGTAACCGTTCACGGCCGGGGCGTCGTCGAGATTCGGCCGGCCGACGGGGACGGAGACGGCTGACGGGGCGGCCGCGCAACGTTCGCACGGGTTACTGTACGCCGGTACCGGCAGTTCGTCGAAACGAGTCGGTGAACGCTTACCGCAGTTCGTCTCTGTCGGCGGCGTCCGCCGGGTCGACGACGACGGCCGACGCCGGATCGACGCCCACCCGGTCACACAGGTCGGCCAGCGGGCACGCCTCCGGCCCGTCGAGACACGCCGGCGTGCGCGCCGAGCAGTACTCCCGACCGAACTGGATCATCGCGGTGTGACCGAAGCCACACTTCTCGGTCGGCACCGCGCTCTCCAGTGCCTCGCGCACCCCCTCGTGGTCGGCGTCTGGCGGTGCCACTCCGAGTCGACGGGCGATGCGGTGGACGTGGGTGTCGACGGGGAAGACGCCGCCACGGCCACCCGAAAAGAGGAGGACGCAGTCGGCGGTCTTCGGGCCGACGCCGTGGATGTCGAGGAGACGGTCGCGCACGGCGTCGGGGTCGCCCTCGCGGACGAAGTCGTCGAACGCGTCGGCGCCGCCGAAGTCGGCGACGATTTCCGCGGCGGCGTCGACGATCACCCGTGATTTCTGGTTGTACAGTCCCGCGGAGGCGATGGTGTCGGCGAGCGTCTCGCGGTCGGCGGCCGCGAGCGTCGCCGCCAGATCCGTGCCGTCGTCGTAGCGGTCGAGCAAGGCGTCGAACGCCGGCTGGCTGGCGGTGTCGCTCGTGTTCTGGCTCAGGATCGTCCGCACGAGACAGGGAAAGGCGTCCCGCCCGCCGTACGCCTTCTGCCAGTACATATCGCCGAGGGCGTCGACGACGGCTTCGGCTCGCGTCTCCGGGGCGCCGGCCGCGAACTCCGCCTCGACGCCGCCGCCGTCCGCCCCGCCGCTGACGTTCTCCGCGGGTTCCTCGGACATGGACGAGCGTGAGGGCGTGATCGGCAAAAGCGCGGCGTCCGTGTCGTTCGTCACTCGACGGTCAGCGTCAGCGTGACCTCCCCGCCGTCGGCGAGGGCAGCGACGAGGTCACGGTCCAGATCGGCCGCGGCCGCGTCGGCGCCGACGGCGACGGTACGGTCGTCGACGTACGTGCTCGTCCGGACGACGGCGCTTCGCCCGCTCTCGAAGGTGAGGTCGGGATGGCCGCGAGCGCGAACGCGCTGGGTCGTCTCCCCGTCGTCGAGTGCGAGCGTCAGCGTGATCGTCGCTCCGGGGTCGCGACAGGCGGCCACGAAGTCGTCGTCGAAGTCGGCGGGAGCACGGTCGGCGTCGATACCGACGATGCAGTCGCCCGCGGGAGTCAGCCAGTCGTCGGTCGTCACTTCGAAGGTGCTCTCGTGGGTCGCGGCGACGTGTTCGTGGCCGCGCGCTCGGATGGCCTCTCGCATGGGCGCCACTCCCCGAGCGCCCCGGATAGGGGTGCCGGTTCGCCGTGGCGACTCCACCGACCGCTCAGGGCCGGACGACCGTCACCGTCACTGCCCCACAGGAACACTCGTAGGCGCGTCTCTCGCCCGCCTCGGTCCGAAGCGCCAGCATGAGGGCGTCGTCGTCGAGCGGTCGGTCGCACCCGGCCGCCTCGCATCTGGTGGTGAGGTTTTCGAGCATGACGCACCATAGTAGACGGACCGACATGAACCCGAGCCACCCCCGGAGTGAAACTGAAAGTGGAGCGGTGACCTCCTCCCCGTCGTAAACGGCGGGGCTTCCCACAAGCCGAGGCTCGCTGAGTTGGAAACGTACGTTTGCACACCGACGGGGTGCTGGCGGGGCCACGCCGCCGTTACTCCTATCCGGCAGTGGGGTCGTGGTTCTGCCCTGCTGACTCGGCGTTATTTTGGGTGTTTTGCGTCGGTCAGCATCCAGTACGGCCACCGAACACCTAAACGTATCGTGCGGCGATTCACGCCTGCCCTGAAGCGCGGGATTCTCTCGCCTAACGAAGATAGCCACCCGGCTGCTCGCCGTTCTTTTATATACTTGGTGCAGAAGGTGTGACTCCTTCACACGGCCGTTTCGAGGGTCCTTGAGAGCGTTTCGCAGGGGTTCGCCCACCGAAGTGTTTATATATGTGTCTACTGTACTCGATAGTACCAACGCGCCTTCGGCGCTTGGCGGCATCGCACGCAGAATGATCGGGAATTCTTATACACGGCCGGTCGCAACACGAGGAGCCGCCAGTATCGCCGGAGCGGTGGTATCGAGGTTTCAACAATGGTAACAACAGAAGAAGTACTCGACGAATTCGACGTCTCTGCGCTCGAAGCGGAGAACAACGTCGACCTCACGGACGAACAGCTCGAAAACGACTCGAAGGGACAGCTCATCAAACTCGCCGGTCAGCTCCGTGACCGACGAAACGAGCTCAACCAGATGGCGTCGGAGCGCGCCTCCAAGCGCGACGACCTGAACGCGGAGACGCGCGAGAAGGTCGACGAGGCCCAGGAACACCGCGAAGAGCGCGACGAGCTCAACGAGCAGGTTCAGGACCACAAGGAGAGCCGTAACGAGCTCAACGCGAAGGCCAACGAGCTCTTCGACGAGGTCGAGGAGATGAAACAGGACCTCGAACTCGGCGACGGCAAGGATCTCGAGGAGCTCGAAGAGGAGATCGAGCAGCTCGAGTTCCGCCAGCAGACCGAGGTCCTCTCCGCCGAGGACGAGCGCGAACTCATCGAGAAAATCGAGGACAAGCGCGAGGAGTACCAGAACCGCAAGGAGAAACTCGACGACGCGAGCGAACTCGAAGAACTCGTCGAGGAGGCCGAGGAGGTCCGTTCCGAGGCGTCCCAGCACCACCAGAAGGTGACGGAGCTCGCCGACAAGGCCCAGGAACACCACAACCGGATGATCGAGGCCTACCGCGAGGCCGACGAGATCCGTGACAAGGCCGACGAGATGCACGAACTCTTCGTAGAGGCACAGGAAGCCGCCGACCGCCACCACGAGGACTTCGTCCGCGTCCAGAAGCGCCTGCGCGAACTCGACAAGGAAGAGGAACAGGAACAACAGGACGAGCGCCAGGCCGAGCGCGAGGCCGCCAAGGAGGAGGCCGAGGAGATCTACCAGAAGTTCAAGGAAGGCGAAACCCTCGACACCGAGGACCTGATGAAGCTGCAGAAGACCGGCCTGCTGTAGTTCGACCCTATCGACGCACGTGTTTTTATGCCGATCCGTCCCCCAGCGACGCGTATGGTGATCGAACGTGAACGGTGACGACGATCTCGCCCGACTCGGCGTCGTCGTCGGTGGTGGACTTCTCGCGGCCGTCCTCGGTATCGTCGTCTTCGTGGTCGTACCGGGGTCGCTCGTGGATCTGCTCGGCCTCCTGTTGACTATCGGCGTCGTGCTCCTCGGTACCCGCGCGGCCGGCGATTTCGCCGACTCGGCGTTCCCGGATTACAACGTCGCGGAGGTGGCCGTCGAGGGACCGATCACCCGCGACGGCTCGACACCGGGACCGATCCCCGGCGGCGCGCTCGGCGCCACCGCCGACGACGTGGTCGAAGGGATCGAACGGGCCGACGAGGACGACGCCGTCGACGCCCTTCTGGTGAAACTCGACACACCGGGCGGCCAGGTGGTCCCCAGCGACGACATCCGTCGGGCCGCGGCCGACTTCGACGGGCCGACCGTCGCCTACGCCACCGACGTGTGCGCGAGCGGCGGCTACTGGATCGCGAGCGGGTGTGACGAGCTCTGGGCGCGGCGCGGGAGCATCGTCGGCAGCATCGGCGTCATCGGTTCGCGGGTGAACCTCGCCGACCTGGCCGAGGACCTCGGCGTCTCCTACGAGCGCTTCGCCGCCGGCAAGTACAAGGACGCAGGGATGCCGCTGAAGGAACTCTCCGAGGACGAACGCGAGTATCTGCAGGGGATCATCGACGGCTTCTACGACGACTTCGTCGAACGGGTGGCCGAGGGTCGCGACATGGAGCCCGAGGCCGTCCGCGAGACGGAAGCGCGGGTCTACCTCGGCGACGACGCGCACGAACTCGGCCTGGTCGATTCGATCGGCACTCGCGACGACGTCGAAGACCGCGTCGAGGGGCTGCTCGATACCGAGGTGTCGGTCCGCGAGTTCGAATCGAAGAAGGGACTCGCTGCCCGCCTCCGTGGCGGCGCGACGGCCGTCGCCTACGCCGCCGGTGCGGGCGTCGCGAGCGTCCTCGTCGACGACGAGCAGGACTTCCGCCTCCGGCTCTGAGACGGGTCGGGCACTGACGGACACCGACCTGTCCGAGCCGCGCCCGGCGGGGAATATTTATTCCCGTAGATAGTTTCCACGAGCGTGACCACGTTGGTGCTGTGTGTCGACCGGGCCGACGACGTCGGCCGGACCGTCGGCGTGTCGATGCCGGTCGACGGGTGGGACGCCGTGCGATCGCTGGTAACCGAGGTGGGGCTGGCCGATCCGGAGGACTCGACGGTCAACTGCTTGCTCGAAGCCCTCCGTGTCACCCGTGACCTCCGGGGCGACGGCGAGGACGCCATCGTCGCCGTCGTCTCCGGCTCCGGCGACTCCCCCGTCGGCGCCGACCGCTCGGTCGCGGCCCAGGTCGACGACCTGCTCGACCGCTACGCCCCCGACTCGGCGATCATCGTCACCGACAGCGCCGACGACGAGCGGCTGGTGCCGATCATCGAGAGTCGTCTACCGGTCGACTCCGTCGACCGCGTGGTCGTCCGACAGGCCCGCGACATCGAGTCGACGTACTACCTCCTCAAGCAGTTCCTCGCCGACGAGGAACTCCGCTCGACCGTTCTCGTTCCCGTCGGCGTCGGACTGCTCTTGCTTCCCGTCTTACTCGTGCGGTTCTCGCTCGGCATGGCGCTCGCCGGCCTCGCCTCGCTGCTCGGCGCCGCGGTGCTGTACAAGGGACTCGCGATCGACGCCTACCTGGCGCGCCTGCCCGACCAGATCAGGGACGCCCTCTACTCCGGACAGGTGTCGGTCGTCACCTACGCCGTCGCGGGCGGCCTCGCACTCGTCGGGCTCTTTCTCGGTGGCCTCGCCGTTTCGCCCGTGACCGACGGTGTCGTCCTCGTCCCAGTCATGCAGTTTTTCTACAGTAGCATCCCGTGGCTGGCGCTGGCGGCGCTCACCGCGAGCGCCGGTCGCCTGCTCGACGAACTCATCGACGCGGACCGCATCCCCCGCCCCTACCTGAACCTCCCTTTCGGCGTCGTCGCGCTTGGCCTCGTCGTCCGCGGGTTCGCCGGCTACTTCCTCGAACGCGAGGGCGTCCTCCAGCATCTCCAACTGCTCGGGGTCACCGTCCAGCCTACGGAACGCCTCGCGCTGTTCGTCGTGACGGCCATCGTGGTCTCGCTGGTCGGGGTTCGGGTGACGGCGAAAGTCGCCCACGACCATCCGGGCGAGGAAGAGGCAGACGCCGAGTCGGTCGACCGCTCGTAGTTACCAGGGCGCGAAGTCCGGATCGATCTGCCGTTCCGTCCGGCCGATGCTATCGATGGTCGATACGTCCTCGTCGTCGAGTTCCAGCGTTCGCGACGCCCAGTTGTCGCGGATGTGTGTCTCGCTCGTCGCCTTCGGAATCGCCGTGACGCCCTTCTCGCGGAGCCACGCGAGCGACACCTGTGCCTCGCTGACGCCGTGTTTGTCGGCCACGGCGTTGATCTCGGGGATGTCGAACACCTCGCCGCGGGCCAGCGGCGAGTACGCCACCACGTCGACGCCGTGATCGGCACAGTGTGCGCGGAGTTCGTCCTGCGGGAGGAGCGGGTGACACTCGATCTGGTTGGCGAAGATGGGGGCGTCGGCCGTCTCGACCGCCTCGGTCACCTGCCCGGGTTCGAAGTTGCTGACGCCGATCCGCTCGATCAGCCCCTCGTCGTACAGGTCGTCGAAGGCGGCGAGGGTGTCTTCGGCGTCGTATTCGCCTGCCGGCCAGTGGATATACAGCAGGTCGAGGTAGTCGACGCCGAGTTTCGACAGACTCTCCTCGGTGGAGGCGACGACGTCGTCGCCCCCGAGTTGGTCGATCCAGACTTTCGTCGCGAGGAAGACGTCCTCGCGTGGGACGGCGGCGCGCGCGAGGCCCTCGCCGACCGCCGTCTCGTTGTCGTAGGCCTGTGCGGTGTCGACGTGGCGATAGCCCATCTCGATGGCCGTCGCCACCGCGTTCGCACACTCTTCGGGGTCGGTGTTTTGCCACGTGCCGATACCGAGGGTCGGTATCTCGCTGATCGGGGATGTCACGTACCGATACAGGGCCGAGACGGCGAAAGGCGTTGTGGAACGGAACGACGTTACGACGACCGCTCGCCCAGGCGCTCCCTCGCGAACTTCGCGAGAAGCCCCACGTCACGGACGTGGAGGAGCCGCATCATCGCCCGGACGTTGCCCGCGTTGACCTTCGCTAGGGTGTCGCCGTCGGCGCCGCGCAGGTCCTCCATCAGCGTATCGTAGCGCTCGTTGGGCGTGAGATAGAGCAGTTCCGTCATCAGCAGGCGCTCGCGCATCCGGGGCGCCACCTCGCTGTGCCAGAGTTTGCTGTAGACCGACATCGCCTCCGCGGAGGTGTCGGGGTCCGCTTCGGTGAAACAGCGGTCGGCCGTGATGGCGGCCATCCGCCCCGATTTCATCCCCTTATGGATACCCTCTCCCCACAGGGGGTCGATGGTGGGAACCGTGTCGCCGACGGCCATGAACCCGTCCGTACACAGTTTGCCGGGCATCTGGATGTGGGCCGAGCCGCGGTGTTGCTGTTTGTCGGTGATGCGCTCGGCGTCGGCAAAGCGCGGGTCCTCGTCGAGCCACTGGTGCAGATAGTCGTCGATGCTCGCCCCGTCCCGGCCGTACTGCTCGTGGCTCTCGTTTTGAATGTAACAGAGGCCGACCTTCGCGGTGTCGCCGCCGGTGTGGAAGATCCACGAGTAGCCGCCGGGGGCGTACGTGTGGTCCAGTCGGAGCATCATCGTGTTCGTGAGGTCGGCGTACTCGGGGTGGTCCATCTCTACCCCCTCCATCTCCCACTCGACGCCGATTGCCTGGTGGTCGCGTTGCAGGTCGCTCACGCCGAGTTCCTTCGCCAGCGGCGCCGCCGGCCCCGTCGCGTCGACGACGATGTCGGCGTACACCTCTTCGTCGCCCGCGTAGCGGACGCCGGAGATGGTTCCGTCCGCCATGATCGGCGCGTTGGCGCGGGCGTCGAAGCGGTAGGTCGCCCCCTGCTCGCGACCCTCACGGACCAGCCAGCGTTTGAATTCGGCGAACTCGAGGACCGCACCGGGCTGGTGCTGGACGTAGTGGTCGTTCGGCGACTCCAGCACCACGTCGTCGGTGTAGTTCATCACCACCTCGTCCGGCACCCCGAACGAAGCCATCATAGATGGGAACGTGCCGGCGGTGGATTTGTTGCTCTGGCGGGGGAAGTCGGCCTCGGCCTCGGCCTCGAGGACGACCACGTCGTACCCCCGTTGAGCGAGGTCGCGGGCACACTGGGCCCCGGCGGGCCCCGCGCCGGCGACGATCACGTCGAAACGGTCGGGCATATTCTTCCCTACCGTGTGACCGTAATCAGTCTTTCCGAACGGCGACGGGAACAGACTCTTGCTGGTGGGCGACGCGCACCGATTCGATGGTCCACCGGGGGGTCGGGAGGCCGCGATGACGAGCGTGCGCAACGTGGCCGTCTTCGGCGTCGCGCTCGCGATACCCGTCCACCTCACCGCGTCCGGTGCGGGCTACATGGACCGCGAGGATATGCTCCGGGCCGGCCTCCCGCTGGACGCCGTGGTGATCCTGCTGGCGACGGCGACGCTAACGCTTCTCGTCCGGTTCTTCTGGCCGGTCGTCCTCCAAAAGGGTCGGCCCCCGTACGGTTTCTCGTACCTCCGTACCGACGATCCACAGAGACAGTCCGGCAGACAGTTGCAGTAGTCCGTCTTATACTGTTTACTGTAACTGGTTACCGGTGAGTCGCCAAGACGGTCCGGCGACCCACCGGTAATGACTTACAGTAAACAGTATCAGTAGAACTCGCGGACCAGATCCATCGCGTCCTCGGGCGCGCCGTCGGGGATGTCGGCCATGTTGGCGTCGACGCCGTGGCTCTGCTCGTAGGGCACCGAGTCGTCGTCCCGGTAGAGGACGCCCTGATACTCCGTGCCGGGGTCGAGGATGCGCGAGCGGGCGTCCTCGTAGTTCGTCGGGTCGTGGTCGGTGTCGGCCAGGTCGACGATGGAGTCACGGAAGTAGTCGTAGGTATCCACGTCGTTGAACGTCACGCAGGGGGAGAACACGTTGACGAAGCCGAAGCCGTCGTGTTCGACCGCTTGTTTGACGATTTCGGCGTGGCGCTGGGCGTCCGTCGAGAACGACTGCGCGATGAAGGTACCGCTCGCGGCGAAGGCGAGAGCGAGGGGGTTGACCGGGGGCTGTTGGGGGCCCTCGGGCGTCGTCGACGTTTCGAAGTCCTCGCGGCTGGTCGGCGAGGCCTGCCCTTTCGTCAGGCCGTAGATTCGGTTGTCCATGACGACGTAGGTCATGTCGACGTTGCGGCGGACGGCGTGGACGAAGTGGCCGGCGCCGATGGAGTAGCCGTCGCCGTCGCCGCCCGCGACCATCACCTCGATGTCGGGGTTGGCGAGTTTGACGCCCGCCCCGACCGGGAGCGCGCGCCCGTGGACGCCGTGGAGCGCGTAGGAGCGCATGTACGTCCCGATCTTGCCCGAACAGCCGATGCCGGCGACGATGAACGTCTCGTCGGGGCTGTTGCCGGTTTCGGCCAGGGCTTTCATCATTCCGTTAATGGTGCCGAAGTCGCCACAGCCCGGGCACCACGTCGGCTGTGCGTCGGATTTGAAGTCGGTGAATCGAACGTCGGAGCTCATGGGGTCGCCTCCTCTTTTTCGTCGTCGTCAGCAAGCACCTCGGTGATCCGGTCGGCGAGTTCGTCCGCCTTGAATCGGACGCCGTCGTACTTGTTCACGCGCGTCACGCGCGTCAGCGTGTCGTGCTCGATCAGGTCCGCGAACTGTCCCGTCGCGTTACACTCGACGAGGATCACCTCGTCGGCGGCTTCCACGGCGTCGGTCAGGTCGGGCCGCGGGAAGACGTAGGGCACCGAGAGGAATCGCACGTCGATCCCTCGGTCGTCGAGGAAGTCGATCGCCTCCCGCATCGCGCCCTCGTTCGACCCCCACGAGACGACGAGCGTCGCCGCCTCGGGGTCGCCGAACTCGCGGGCCGCGAACGGTTCGCGCGCCTCCGCCGTCTCGACCTTGCGGGTGCGCTTGTCCACCTGCCGGACGCGCATATCGGTGTCCTCGGTCCGGCGCCCGAGTTCGTCGTGTTCGAGGCCGGTGGACATGTGGACGCCGCCCTCGGTGCCGGGGAACGCCCGCGGACTCACGCCGTCCTCGGTGAGTGCGTGGGGTTTGAACCGCCCCTGTTCGTCGTTCGCCCACCGTCTCCCCGTCGACGACCTTCCCGCGGTCGATTTCGACCGCGTCCATGTCGAACTCCTCCGGCGGGTAGGTCTGTTCGGTGACCGCGAGCGAGAGGTCGGCGGTCAGGTAGACCGGAATCTGGTATTTCTCCGCGAGGTTGAACGCCTCGACGGTCTTGTGGAAACACTCCGCGATGGTCGTGGGCGCGAGGACGAACCGCGGCACCTCGCCGTGTCCGCCGTAGAGCATGGCGTTCAGGTCGCCCTGTTCCTGCTTGGTGGGCATCCCCGTCGAGGGGCCGGAGCGCATCACGTTACAGATGACCAGCGGCGTCTCGCTGGTGGCGACCAGTCCGAACGTCTCGGCCATGAGGTCGATTCCCGGGCCGGAGGTGGCGGTCATGGAGCGGGCGCCGGCGCGCGCGGCGCCGAGTGCGAGGTTGATGGCGGCGAGTTCGTCCTCCGCCTGCACGACGTGGCCGCCGTAGCGCTCGATTCTGCCGGTGAGATACTCCATCACGTCCGTCGCGGGCGTGATGGGGTAGCCGGCGTAGAACCGACAGCCGCCGGCGATGGCGCCCATGCCGATGGCCTCGTCGCCGTTCAGGAGGACGTAGTTCTCGTCGGTACACTCCAGATCGTAGCCGAACTCCTGGTCGTACTCCTCGAGGACGTAGTCCCGTCCCTTCCGCGCCGCGGTCTTGTTGTTCTCGACGATGGCGGAACCCTTGTCACCGAAGCGTTTCTCGAGGGCGCTGTCGAGGTTCTCGATCGGAAAGTCACTGACGGCGCAGGCGGCGCCGAGGGCGACGACGTTGCGCATGATGGCGCCGCCGGCGTCCTCCGCGAGGCTCTTGAGCGGTACGTCGAGGCCGATCATCCCCTCGGGGATCTCCACGTCCTGCATCGTCGTCCGATCCCCGTCGTAGATGATGACGCTCCCGTCGTGGAGTTCATCGAGATTTTCGTCGATGGTCCGCTGGGTAAGCGCGATGAGCACGTCCAGCCGATCGACCACGCTCTGTACCTGGTCTACCGACGTGCGGACTTTGTACGCCGTGTAGCCGCCGCGGATTCGCGACGCGAAGTCCTTGGAGGTGAACACGTGCCGACCGGCCCTGGAAAGCGCCTGGGCGAAGATTTTTCCGGTGGAATCGATGCCGTCGCCGTCGTCTCCGGCTCCGGCGACTCCCCCGTCGGCGCCGACCGCTCGGTCGCGGCCCAGGTCGACGACCTGCTCGACCGCTACGCCCCCGACTCGGCGATCATCGTCACCGACAGCGCCGACGACGAGCGGCTGGTGCCGATCATCGAGAGTCGTCTACCGGTCGACTCCGTCGACCGCGTGGTCGTCCGACAGGCCCGCGACATCGAGTCGACGTACTACCTCCTCAAGCAGTTCCTCGCCGACGAGGAACTCCGCTCGACCGTTCTCGTTCCCGTCGGCGTCGGACTGCTCTTGCTTCCCGTCTTACTCGTGCGGTTCTCGCTCGGCATGGCGCTCGCCGGCCTCGCCTCGCTGCTCGGCGCCGCGGTGCTGTACAAGGGACTCGCGATCGACGCCTACCTGGCGCGCCTGCCCGACCAGATCAGGGACGCCCTCTACTCCGGACAGGTGTCGGTCGTCACCTACGCCGTCGCGGGCGGCCTCGCACTCGTCGGGCTCTTTCTCGGTGGCCTCGCCGTTTCGCCCGTGACCGACGGTGTCGTCCTCGTCCCAGTCATGCAGTTTTTCTACAGTAGCATCCCGTGGCTGGCGCTGGCGGCGCTCACCGCGAGCGCCGGTCGCCTGCTCGACGAACTCATCGACGCGGACCGCATCCCCCGCCCCTACCTGAACCTCCCTTTCGGCGTCGTCGCGCTTGGCCTCGTCGTCCGCGGGTTCGCCGGCTACTTCCTCGAACGCGAGGGCGTCCTCCAGCATCTCCAACTGCTCGGGGTCACCGTCCAGCCTACGGAACGCCTCGCGCTGTTCGTCGTGACGGCCATCGTGGTCTCGCTGGTCGGGGTTCGGGTGACGGCGAAAGTCGCCCACGACCATCCGGGCGAGGAAGAGGCAGACGCCGAGTCGGTCGACCGCTCGTAGTTACCAGGGCGCGAAGTCCGGATCGATCTGCCGTTCCGTCCGGCCGATGCTATCGATGGTCGATACGTCCTCGTCGTCGAGTTCCAGCGTTCGCGACGCCCAGTTGTCGCGGATGTGTGTCTCGCTCGTCGCCTTCGGAATCGCCGTGACGCCCTTCTCGCGGAGCCACGCGAGCGACACCTGTGCCTCGCTGACGCCGTGTTTGTCGGCCACGGCGTTGATCTCGGGGATGTCGAACACCTCGCCGCGGGCCAGCGGCGAGTACGCCACCACGTCGACGCCGTGATCGGCACAGTGTGCGCGGAGTTCGTCCTGCGGGAGGAGCGGGTGACACTCGATCTGGTTGGCGAAGATGGGGGCGTCGGCCGTCTCGACCGCCTCGGTCACCTGCCCGGGTTCGAAGTTGCTGACGCCGATCCGCTCGATCAGCCCCTCGTCGTACAGGTCGTCGAAGGCGGCGAGGGTGTCTTCGGCGTCGTATTCGCCTGCCGGCCAGTGGATATACAGCAGGTCGAGGTAGTCGACGCCGAGTTTCGACAGACTCTCCTCGGTGGAGGCGACGACGTCGTCGCCCCCGAGTTGGTCGATCCAGACTTTCGTCGCGAGGAAGACGTCCTCGCGTGGGACGGCGGCGCGCGCGAGGCCCTCGCCGACCGCCGTCTCGTTGTCGTAGGCCTGTGCGGTGTCGACGTGGCGATAGCCCATCTCGATGGCCGTCGCCACCGCGTTCGCACACTCTTCGGGGTCGGTGTTTTGCCACGTGCCGATACCGAGGGTCGGTATCTCGCTGATCGGGGATGTCACGTACCGATACAGGGCCGAGACGGCGAAAGGCGTTGTGGAACGGAACGACGTTACGACGACCGCTCGCCCAGGCGCTCCCTCGCGAACTTCGCGAGAAGCCCCACGTCACGGACGTGGAGGAGCCGCATCATCGCCCGGACGTTGCCCGCGTTGACCTTCGCTAGGGTGTCGCCGTCGGCGCCGCGCAGGTCCTCCATCAGCGTATCGTAGCGCTCGTTGGGCGTGAGATAGAGCAGTTCCGTCATCAGCAGGCGCTCGCGCATCCGGGGCGCCACCTCGCTGTGCCAGAGTTTGCTGTAGACCGACATCGCCTCCGCGGAGGTGTCGGGGTCCGCTTCGGTGAAACAGCGGTCGGCCGTGATGGCGGCCATCCGCCCCGATTTCATCCCCTTATGGATACCCTCTCCCCACAGGGGGTCGATGGTGGGAACCGTGTCGCCGACGGCCATGAACCCGTCCGTACACAGTTTGCCGGGCATCTGGATGTGGGCCGAGCCGCGGTGTTGCTGTTTGTCGGTGATGCGCTCGGCGTCGGCAAAGCGCGGGTCCTCGTCGAGCCACTGGTGCAGATAGTCGTCGATGCTCGCCCCGTCCCGGCCGTACTGCTCGTGGCTCTCGTTTTGAATGTAACAGAGGCCGACCTTCGCGGTGTCGCCGCCGGTGTGGAAGATCCACGAGTAGCCGCCGGGGGCGTACGTGTGGTCCAGTCGGAGCATCATCGTGTTCGTGAGGTCGGCGTACTCGGGGTGGTCCATCTCTACCCCCTCCATCTCCCACTCGACGCCGATTGCCTGGTGGTCGCGTTGCAGGTCGCTCACGCCGAGTTCCTTCGCCAGCGGCGCCGCCGGCCCCGTCGCGTCGACGACGATGTCGGCGTACACCTCTTCGTCGCCCGCGTAGCGGACGCCGGAGATGGTTCCGTCCGCCATGATCGGCGCGTTGGCGCGGGCGTCGAAGCGGTAGGTCGCCCCCTGCTCGCGACCCTCACGGACCAGCCAGCGTTTGAATTCGGCGAACTCGAGGACCGCACCGGGCTGGTGCTGGACGTAGTGGTCGTTCGGCGACTCCAGCACCACGTCGTCGGTGTAGTTCATCACCACCTCGTCCGGCACCCCGAACGAAGCCATCATAGATGGGAACGTGCCGGCGGTGGATTTGTTGCTCTGGCGGGGGAAGTCGGCCTCGGCCTCGGCCTCGAGGACGACCACGTCGTACCCCCGTTGAGCGAGGTCGCGGGCACACTGGGCCCCGGCGGGCCCCGCGCCGGCGACGATCACGTCGAAACGGTCGGGCATATTCTTCCCTACCGTGTGACCGTAATCAGTCTTTCCGAACGGCGACGGGAACAGACTCTTGCTGGTGGGCGACGCGCACCGATTCGATGGTCCACCGGGGGGTCGGGAGGCCGCGATGACGAGCGTGCGCAACGTGGCCGTCTTCGGCGTCGCGCTCGCGATACCCGTCCACCTCACCGCGTCCGGTGCGGGCTACATGGACCGCGAGGATATGCTCCGGGCCGGCCTCCCGCTGGACGCCGTGGTGATCCTGCTGGCGACGGCGACGCTAACGCTTCTCGTCCGGTTCTTCTGGCCGGTCGTCCTCCAAAAGGGTCGGCCCCCGTACGGTTTCTCGTACCTCCGTACCGACGATCCACAGAGACAGTCCGGCAGACAGTTGCAGTAGTCCGTCTTATACTGTTTACTGTAACTGGTTACCGGTGAGTCGCCAAGACGGTCCGGCGACCCACCGGTAATGACTTACAGTAAACAGTATCAGTAGAACTCGCGGACCAGATCCATCGCGTCCTCGGGCGCGCCGTCGGGGATGTCGGCCATGTTGGCGTCGACGCCGTGGCTCTGCTCGTAGGGCACCGAGTCGTCGTCCCGGTAGAGGACGCCCTGATACTCCGTGCCGGGGTCGAGGATGCGCGAGCGGGCGTCCTCGTAGTTCGTCGGGTCGTGGTCGGTGTCGGCCAGGTCGACGATGGAGTCACGGAAGTAGTCGTAGGTGTCCACGTCGTTGAACGTCACGCAGGGGGAGAACACGTTGACGAAGCCGAAGCCGTCGTGTTCGACCGCTTGTTTGACGATTTCGGCGTGGCGCTGGGCGTCCGTCGAGAACGACTGCGCGATGAAGGTACCGCTCGCGGCGAAGGCGAGAGCGAGGGGGTTGACCGGGGGCTGTTGGGGGCCCTCGGGCGTCGTCGACGTTTCGAAGTCCTCGCGGCTGGTCGGCGAGGCCTGCCCTTTCGTCAGGCCGTAGATTCGGTTGTCCATGACGACGTAGGTCATGTCGACGTTGCGGCGGACGGCGTGGACGAAGTGGCCGGCGCCGATGGAGTAGCCGTCGCCGTCGCCGCCCGCGACCATCACCTCGATGTCGGGGTTGGCGAGTTTGACGCCCGCCCCGACCGGGAGCGCGCGCCCGTGGACGCCGTGGAGCGCGTAGGAGCGCATGTACGTCCCGATCTTGCCCGAACAGCCGATGCCGGCGACGATGAACGTCTCGTCGGGGCTGTTGCCGGTTTCGGCCAGGGCTTTCATCATTCCGTTCATGGTGCCGAAGTCGCCACAGCCCGGGCACCACGTCGGCTGTGCGTCGGATTTGAAGTCGGTGAATCGAACGTCGGAGCTCATGGGGTCGCCTCCTCTTTTTCGTCGTCGTCAGCAAGCACCTCGGTGATCCGGTCGGCGAGTTCGTCCGCCTTGAATCGGACGCCGTCGTACTTGTTCACGCGCGTCACGCGCGTCAGCGTGTCGTGCTCGATCAGGTCCGCGAACTGTCCCGTCGCGTTACACTCGACGAGGATCACCTCGTCGGCGGCTTCCACGGCGTCGGTCAGGTCGGGCCGCGGGAAGACGTAGGGCACCGAGAGGAATCGCACGTCGATCCCTCGGTCGTCGAGGAAGTCGATCGCCTCCCGCATCGCGCCCTCGTTCGACCCCCACGAGACGACGAGCGTCGCCGCCTCGGGGTCGCCGAACTCGCGGGCCGCGAACGGTTCGCGCGCCTCCGCCGTCTCGACCTTGCGGGTGCGCTTGTCCACCTGCCGGACGCGCATATCGGTGTCCTCGGTCCGGCGCCCGAGTTCGTCGTGTTCGAGGCCGGTGGACATGTGGACGCCGCCCTCGGTGCCGGGGAACGCCCGCGGACTCACGCCGTCCTCGGTGAGTGCGTGGGGTTTGAACCGCCCCTGTTCGTCCTGCCACTCGCCCACCGTCTCCCCGTCGACGACCTTCCCGCGGTCGATTTCGACCGCGTCCATGTCGAACTCCTCCGGCGGGTAGGTCTGTTCGGTGACCGCGAGCGAGAGGTCGGCGGTCAGGTAGACCGGAATCTGGTATTTCTCCGCGAGGTTGAACGCCTCGACGGTCTTGTGGAAACACTCCGCGATGGTCGTGGGCGCGAGGACGAACCGCGGCACCTCGCCGTGTCCGCCGTAGAGCATGGCGTTCAGGTCGCCCTGTTCCTGCTTGGTGGGCATCCCCGTCGAGGGGCCGGAGCGCATCACGTTACAGATGACCAGCGGCGTCTCGCTGGTGGCGACCAGTCCGAACGTCTCGGCCATGAGGTCGATTCCCGGGCCGGAGGTGGCGGTCATGGAGCGGGCGCCGGCGCGCGCGGCGCCGAGTGCGAGGTTGATGGCGGCGAGTTCGTCCTCCGCCTGCACGACGTGGCCGCCGTAGCGCTCGATTCTGCCGGTGAGATACTCCATCACGTCCGTCGCGGGCGTGATGGGGTAGCCGGCGTAGAACCGACAGCCGCCGGCGATGGCGCCCATGCCGATGGCCTCGTCGCCGTTCAGGAGGACGTAGTTCTCGTCGGTACACTCCAGATCGTAGCCGAACTCCTGGTCGTACTCCTCGAGGACGTAGTCCCGTCCCTTCCGCGCCGCGGTCTTGTTGTTCTCGACGATGGCGGAACCCTTGTCACCGAAGCGTTTCTCGAGGGCGCTGTCGAGGTTCTCGATCGGAAAGTCACTGACGGCGCAGGCGGCGCCGAGGGCGACGACGTTGCGCATGATGGCGCCGCCGGCGTCCTCCGCGAGGCTCTTGAGCGGTACGTCGAGGCCGATCATCCCCTCGGGGATCTCCACGTCCTGCATCGTCGTCCGATCCCCGTCGTAGATGATGACGCTCCCGTCGTGGAGTTCATCGAGATTTTCGTCGATGGTCCGCTGGGTAAGCGCGATGAGCACGTCCAGCCGATCGACCACGCTCTGTACCTGGTCTACCGACGTGCGGACTTTGTACGCCGTGTAGCCGCCGCGGATTCGCGACGCGAAGTCCTTGGAGGTGAACACGTGCCGACCGGCCCTGGAAAGCGCCTGGGCGAAGATTTTTCCGGTGGAATCGATGCCGTCGCCGGCTTCCCCACCGACCGCCCAGTTGAAGTCCGCAGGCATACTGTGGTGGATCTATCGCCGGACTGCTCAAAAGCCTTCTGAATGGTTCGGGTTCCCGCAAAAACGGACGGTCGATCCCTCCGCCCCGGCCGTGCGGCCCGCACCGCGGCGCGGTCGTCAGATGGCGTAAGTTTATCACGAATGATTGGGAATCCCTACGATGAGACATGTCCGACGACGACATCGAACTAGAGGCGCGCCTCGAAGAGCAAGAGGTGTTCGAGCCCTCGGACGCCTTCGTCGAGCAGGCAAACGTCTCGGATCCCGAGATTTACGAGGCGTTCGAGGAGAACTGGCCCGACTGTTGGGAGGGAGCGGCCGACCTCCTCGACTGGGAGGAGGGGTACGACCAGGTGCTCGACGATTCGAACCCGCCTTTTTATAAGTGGTTCACCGACGGCAAGCTGAACGCGTCGACGAACTGCTTGGACCGACATTTGGAAGAGCGGGGCGACGAGGTGGCCATCGAGTGGGTCGGCGAACCCGTCGACGAGGACGACCGTTCGTTCACTTACGAGGAGCTTCACCGCGAAGTCAACGAGTGTGCGGCGGCGCTCCGGGATATGGGCGTCGGCGAGGACGACGTGGTGACGATGTATATGCCGATGATCCCCGAACTCCCCATCGCCATGCTGGCGTGTGCGCGCATCGGCGCGCCACACAGCGTGGTGTTCGCGGGCTTCTCGGCGGACGCGCTGGCGACGCGGATGAACGCCGCCGACTCCGAATACCTCGTCACGTGTGATGGCTACTACCGCCGTGGCGACCCCCTCGACCACCTCGCGAAGGCCAACGAGGGCCTCGGCGGCGTCGACCACGAGGTCGAGGGCGTGGTCGTGGCCGAACGCCTCCGGGACGGCGACGGCTTCGGGCACGAGATGGCGGCCAACCAGCACGCCTACGCGGACCTGATCGCCGACCACGAGGGGGCCATCGTGGAACCGGTCCAGCGCGACGCCGAGGACATGCTCTTCCTGATGTACACCTCGGGAACGACGGGCCAGCCCAAGGGCGTCAAACACACCACGGGCGGCTACCTCGCCTGGGCGTCGTGGACCTCGCAGGCGGTGCTCGACATCAAGCCCGAGGACACCTACTTCTGCTCGGCCGACATTGGCTGGATCACGGGCCACTCCTACATCGTCTACGGGCCGCTGGCGCTCGGCACGACGACGATGATGTACGAGGGGACGCCGGATCACCCGGACCGCGACCGCCTCTGGGAGATCGTCGAGGAGTACGAGGCGAATCAGCTCTACACCGCGCCCACGGCGATCCGTGCGTTCATGAAGTGGGGCTCGGAGTACCCCGAACGCCACGACCTCTCCAGCCTGCGACTGCTGGGCACCGTCGGCGAACCCATCAACCCGCGGGCGTGGAAGTGGTACTACAAACACATCGGCAACGAGGAGTGCCCCATCGTCGACACGTGGTGGCAGACCGAGACGGGTGGCATGATGGTCACGACGCTGCCCGGCGTCAAGGACATGAAACCCGGCTCCGCCGGCCCGCCGCTCCCCGGCGTCGACGCCCGGATCGTCGACACCAGCGGCGACGAGGTCGGCGCCGGCCGCGCCGGCTATCTCACCGTCGAGAAGCCCTGGCCCGGCATGCTCCGAACCCTGTATAAGAACGACGAGCGCTACATCGAGGAGTACTGGGCGGAGTACTCCGACACTGACAGTTCGGACCCCGACGACTGGGTCTACTTCCCGGAGGACGGCGCGAAGATCGACGACGACGGCTACATCACCGTCCTCGGCCGCGTCGACGACGTGCTCAACGTCTCCGGACATCGCCTGGGAACGATGGAGATCGAATCCGCCATCGTCGGCGTCAAGGGCGTCGCCGAGGCGGCCGTCGTCGGCGGCGACCACGAGGTGAAAGGCGAGGCCGTCTACGCCTACGTCATCACCGAGGAGGGCTACGAGGAGAACGACGAACTCCGCCAGCGAATCATCGAGGGCGTCGAGGACGCCATCGGTCCCATCGCGCGCCCGGAGCGTGTCGTCTTCTCGCCCGACCTGCCCAAGACGCGCTCGGGCAAGATCATGCGCCGCCTGCTGGAGGACATAGCCAACGAGGCCGAACTGGGTGACACCTCGACGCTTCGCAACCCCGACATCGTCGAGGACATCCAGGGCAAGATCAGCGGCGATTAAGACGACGGCGGCTTTTCTTTCCAGTCGCGCCACACCGATAGCAGTTCGTACGCGAACACGACGGCGACGAGCGCGAGCGACCCCCAGACGAGGACGGCGAACTGGAACGCGGTCACGGCCGCTCACCCCCGTCGGTGACGGTGTCGTCGAGTCCCTCGGCCTCGCGGCTCAGTCGGTCGAGGTCGTACCGCCGGTTCCCGAGCCGAGCGGTCAGGACGGCCAGTCCGGCCGAGACGGCGGCGGCGCCGACGAAAGAGACGAAGTAGGAGGCCGCGGGGAGCGCCGAGGGGGGGAGGGCGCCACGCGCCGGCGGGAAGAAGGCGAGGCCGACGAGGAGACCGGCGGCGCTGGCCGCGGTGACGCCTCCGGACCACGCTCGGGGGGAGTAGAGCCCGTAGAGCAGGGGGAGGAAGGTGGCGGCCGCGAGGAGGTCC
Organism: Haloplanus natans DSM 17983; assembly: GCF_000427685.1. Classification (NCBI taxonomy): domain Archaea; kingdom Methanobacteriati; phylum Methanobacteriota; class Halobacteria; order Halobacteriales; family Haloferacaceae; genus Haloplanus; species Haloplanus natans. The sequence goes on along the minus strand of NZ_KE386573.1, from coordinate 2,247,659 downwards.
GCGAGCAAAAAGAGGGTGAGCACGGAGTAGCCCTGTGCCCCGACGACGGTCGCCGCGGCGGCGACGACGACGGTCACCGCGCGCGCGGCGGTCGTCAGGCCGTCGTCCGAGAGGTCGGTCACCCGCGGCAGGTCGACGGTGACCACGCTCGCGATGGCGTTGAAGAGGGTGTCGGCGCTGGAGACGACGAGCAGGACGGCGAGGACGGCGACGGCGACGACGGCCGGGTCGGGGAGCACCTCGGTCACGACGAGAAAGAAGGCGACGCTGGCGTCGGCGGGCGCCTCGACGAGGCCCAGACCGACGGCGACGGGGCCGAAGATACCCGCGAGGAAGACCATCGGCACCACCGCGACGGCGGCGACGAGAAATGAGCGCCGGAGCGTCCCCTCGTCGCTCGCGGCGTACACCCGCTGCCACCACGCCTGATTCAGCATCTCCGCGCCGACGATGGCGACGACGACGTACGCGCCGAACTCCAGACCGCTCGGGGAGCCGACTGCGAGGAGTTCCGGGGCGGATTCGACGACGGTGGCGTGGGCGGCGTCCGTCCCGCCAAGCGCCAACAGGGTGACGATCACGCTCACGATGAGTAAGGGGAGAATGAGTACCGTCTGTACCGTGTCGGTGACCATGCTCGCGCGCAGGCCGCCGTAGCCCGTGTACGCGAGGACGGTGACGCCGACGACGGCCGCCGTCTGCCAACCGGGCACCCCGGCGACCAGCGAGAGTGCGCTCGCGATGCCGGTGAACTCCGCGGCGAGGAAGACGAACATGTAGGCGACGCTCACGAGGAGGACGTAGCCGTACATGATCGGCCCGTAGCGGGCGTAGGCGTACTCCGTGAGGCTGTGACCTTCGGGGAGGAGGGTGCGGATGCGCGGGCCGACGACCGCGAAGGCACCGAGCGCGAGGGCCGACCCCGCGGCGTAGCCGGCGACGGCCGTGATACCCCCGAAGGCCGCGCCGGCCTCGGCGGGGCTGAACAGGATCCACGCGCCCATACTCGAGGCGACGATCGTCGCGGTCAACGTCCCGCCGCCGGTGGAGTTGCGGGCGGTGATGTAATCCTCCACCGTCTCGATACGCCCCCGCGCGTACCACGCGCCAAACGCCGCGAACGCGAGGAGAACGACCACGAGCAGTCCCAGCAGCGTCGGTGTCGTCACCACGGTGACACACCTCCGAGTCGGTCGTGCATGGGCGTCGGCACGCGGCCGACGGTGTAATAGTTTGTGTTATAACCGGGTAATCATCGGTCGCTCGGGCCGACACGCCCGCCGGGGCGACGCGGAGAAGGGGACGACGACTTACAGGTAGCTCGCGTCCCACCGGGTGGGCTTGCGGCGGTTCTCACAGTCCTGGCAGACCACGCGGCCCATGGTGTCCATCGAGATGCCGAAGCCGTCGCAGTTGCCACAGAGGTAGCCGTAGCGCTCGGAGCGGTCGCGGTCGAGGTAGACGGAGTAGAACGGGCCCTCGGAGCCACGGACGCTCTCGTCGAGGGCGACGTACACCTGTCGGCCGTCGGGGAGGGTCGCGGCCTCGGTGAGCACCTGTCGACCGCCGGTCTCGGGGAACTTGGAGTAGAGCTTCTCGACGAACGGTTCGCCGCCGATTTCGACGGTGCGTTCGCCGATCCCTTCGAAGTCCTCGCGTTCGTAGAAGCCGGCGCCGGCCTCGTTGGCTTCGAGCACGCGCCCTTCGACGCGGGCGACGCCGTGGTCGTTGAGGCGACTCTCCAGCGCCGCCAGCAGTTCGTCGCCGATACGCTGTCCGCGGCTCCCGGGTTCGACGTGGAGCCAGTCGATTTCGCCGACGATCTCCCGCCGGTCGACGACGTAGCTCTGGGCGAACCCGACGATGATGTCCTCGTCGACGGCGACGAGGAACTCCGTCTCCGGATCGTCCAGGTCGTCGGCGAGCGTGTCCTCGTCGTACCACCGCTCGACCGCCTGGGCGATGATGTCGTCCTCCAGTGCGTGTCCGTACGACGCGGCGAGGGAATCGTGGGCCACGGTCCGAATTCCCTCGATGTCCGCCGCGGTTGCCTCGCGGATCTCCATGCTGTGGAGTGTGCGGTGCCAGTCCTTAAATGGTCGCGATAGGGGGCGACCTCCGGGCGATAGTATAAGTGCCGCGCGCTGGACGGGTCGGGCGTGTCGGATCGCTGGCTCTACGGCTGGGCGCTCGCCGCCGTCGGTCTGGGCGGGGCGTCGCTCGTCGTGCCGCTCTATGCCGTCGAACTCGGTGGCGGGCCGGTCACTCTGGGCATCCTCGCGGCGACGGCGGCCGCCGTGGGCGCTCCCGGTGCGCTCGTCGTCGGCCGACTCGCCGACCGCACCGGCGGTCGGCGGGTGTACGTCCTCGGTGCCGTCGCCATCGTCGCCGTGGGCCTCGCCGTCGTCGCGAGCGCCGGGTCGATTCCGGTCGTCGTCGCCGCCAACGCCGCCATCTGGTTCGCCTTCGCCGCGGCGACGCCCGTCCTCACCCTTCTCGTCGTGGTCGGCGCGCCCGAAGCCGACTGGAGCGATCGGATCGCCCGCCTCAACGAGTGGCAAGGCGTCGGCTGGGCGCTCGGCCTCCTCGTCGGCTTCCTCGTGATCGTCGGCGGCGAGCGACTGGTCGGACTGGACCCGGCGACGGCGCTCCGGGCGGTCTGTCTCGTCTGTGCCGCCAGCGCGGGCGTCGGGTGGTTCGTCGCCGCCCGGACGCTCCCGAGCGATCCGACCGGGGACGCCCCGGCACCTCGGCGGCTCAGGCGCGCGCTTCGTGGTGCCGCCCGCTTCGGCGTTCGGGGTGCTGGCTTCCCGTTCACGCCCGGACGGGTCGACCTCCGCGGCCTCCATCCCCGGCGGTTCGTCCGGCGGTTCACGCCCGGACTCGCGCTGTATTTCGCCGCCATCGTCCTCGTGTTCGCCGGCTTCGGAGCCTTTTTCGCCCCACTCCCCGCGTACCTCGCGGGTGCCGGCTTCGGCTCGGACGCCGTCTTCGGCCTCTATCTCGGCTTGAACGTCGGCGCCGCGGCCTCCTTCGGGGGCGCCGCGACGCTCGTCGAGCGCTACGAGGTGACGCTGGTCCACGCCGGAAGCCTCGCCGTCCGGGGCGTCGCGCTCCCCGCCGTCGTGCTTGTCGGCGGGGCGCTGGCGGTCGCGATTCCCCTGTTCGTGGTCATCGGGGTGACGTGGGCGGTGATCGCCGTCTCGGCGGCCACGCTCGTAACCCGCCTGTCGCCGCCTATCGTCCGCGGCGAGGCGCTCGGCGTCTACAGCGCGCTCTCGACGGTCGCGAGCGGCGTCGGGAGCGTCGGCGGTGGGTGGCTCGCGACAAGGGGGTACACCCAGGCGTTCGCCGTCGCCGGCGGCCTGATCTTCGCAGGTGTGGGCGTCGTGCTGGTGCTTCGCCTGCGCGTCGCCGGCGGCGGCACGGAGCGGACCGTTTATTCCGCGGACGGCTCAGAGTGAGGTATGGACACCTGGCAGCGTCGGACCTCACAGTACCTCGTCCTCCTCGTCGGGGTGATGATCGGCTACGCGGCTGTGTACGACGCCGGGATGAGCGCCTTCGAGGGATCGCCGATCAGCTACCTCCACGCGCTCCAAGTGGTCGTCGAGACGTTCACCACGACCGGCTTCGGCTCCGACGCCCCGTGGGAAAGCGCGGAGATGAACGTCCTCGTCATCGTGATGGACTTGACGGGCGTCGTCCTCATCTTCCTGGCGCTTCCGGTGCTCGTCTTCCCGCTGTTCGAGGAGGCCATCTCGACGACGGTGCCGACGGCGGCGAGCGAGGACCTGACGAATCACGTCGTCATCTGTACGCTGACGCCGCGGGGCGAGACCCTCGTCGACGAACTCGACTCCTGGGAGGTGGACCACCTGATCCTCGAACCCGACCGGGACCGGGCGAAAGATCGCTACGAGGAGGGGTACGACGTGATCCACGCCGACCCGCAGTCGGTCGACGGCCTCGAAGCCGCCCGCCTCCCCGCCGCCCGCTGTCTCGTCGCCGACGGCTCCGACCCCATCAACACGAGCACGATCCTCACCGCGAAGGAAGTCGCCGAGGACGTACGGACGGTGAGCGTCGTCGACGACCCGGAGCGCGAGCGCTACCACCGCCTCGCCGGCGCCGACAGCGTGCTCTCGCCGCGCGCGCTCCTCGGCGAGGGACTGGCCTCGAAGGTGACGACGGGTATCTCCACGGAGCTGGGCGAGGCCATCGAAATCGGCGAGGACTTCGAGGTGGCCGAACTCCCGATCCAGCGGGGGAGCGATCTGGTCGGTCGCACCATCGCCGAGAGCGGCGTCCGCGAGCGTGCCGGCGTGAACATCGTCGGCGCGTGGTTCCGGGGGCAGTTCGAGAGCCCACCCGATCCGGACGCCACCCTCGACAACGGCACCGTTCTGTTGGTCACGGGTCGGGAGGCACAGCTCGAACAACTCAAGGACCTTACGACGTCCGACGTGCGCCGGTTCAGTCGGGGACGGACCGTCGTCATCGGCCACGGCGAGGTCGGCACCACCGTGTCGAGTGCGCTCTCGGCGGCCGGCGTCTCGAGCGTCGTGATAGACCTGGGCGACGGCCCCGGCGTCGACGTGGTCGGCGACGGGACCGACCCCGACGCGCTCTCGCAAGCGGGTATCCAGGACGCCCGCACGGCGATTCTCGCCATCCCCGACGACACGCTCACCGAGTTCGCTATCCTCGTCATCCGGGATCTGAACCCGTCGATCGAACTGATCGCGCGGGCCGAGGAGACCGAGAACGTCCAGAAGATGTATCGTGCGGGCGCGGACTACGTCCTCTCGCTCGCGACGGTCAGCGGTCGGATGCTCGCCTCGACGATCTTAGAAGACGAGGAGGTCATATCCCTGGACAAGCAAGTCGAGGTGATCCGAACCCACGCGCCCCGACTCGTCGGTCGGACGCTCGGGGAAGCGGACGTGCGGGCGCGAACTGGCTGTACCGTCGTCGGCGTCGAACGCGACGGCGAGGTGATCACCGACCTCGGTGCCGACTTCCTGATCCACGAGGGCGACGAACTCGTCATCGCCGGGACCGACGAGGGGACGAACCGGTTCACCGAGACGCTCGCTTAATCCATCGTTACGACGAGTTTGCCGAGCGTCTCCCGTTCCTGCATCGTCCCGAACGCGGCGGCCGTCTCCGAGAGCGGGAAGGTGCGGTCGATCCGGGGATCAAGGTCGCCCGCAGCGACGAGGTCGACCAGCCGTTCCAGATCGGCCTGTGTGCCCATCGTGCTCCCGATGACGCGTTTGTGTCCCCGGAACAGCCCCGCGATGTCGATTTCGGACGTGGGGCCTGCGGTGCGCCCGCAGACGACCATCCGCCCGCCGCGGCGCATGACGTCGAGTCCGAGCCCCGTGTAGACGCCACCGAGGTGGTTGACGACGGCGTCGGGCGTTCCGATGTCCGCGACGGCGTCGCGCAGGTCGTCCGGATCGGTGCCATGGATGGTGTGGTCGGCGCCGAGGTCGGCAACGGCGTCGAGTTTCGACGACGACGACGAGGTGCCGATGGTGCGGACGCCGCGGATGTCGGCGAGTTGGATCGTCGCGACGCCGACGCCGCCGGTCGCGCCGGGGACGAAGAGGAGGTCGCCGGGTTCCACCTCGGCCCGCCGGAGCATGTGGTAGGCAGTGAGGTAGGCCGTCGGAAGCGCCGCGGCCGTCGTCGCGTCCACGCCGTCGGGCAGGGGGATCAGTCGGTCGGCCGCGACGCGGGCTTGCTCCGCGAGGCCGCCGTGGTAAAGCGAGTAGTTCGCACAGAGATTTTCGGGGCCTTCGCGGCAGAACCGACAGGTGCCACACGTCTCGTTCGGGCAGAGGACGACGCGGTCGCCGGGGTCGACGCCGGTCACGCCCTCGCCGACGGCGTCGACGACGCCGACGACGTCGAGGCCGGTGACGAAGGGGAGATCGGACGGGTCGATCATCGCCGACGCCCCGTTCAGAATCCAGAGGTCGTGGTGGTTGATCGAACAGGCCTCGACGTCGACGACGGCCTCGCCTGGGCCGGGGTCGGGGCTGTCGACGTCGATGACTTCGATGCCGTCCGGGCCGATCAGGTCGGTGAATGCTGCGGCACGCATCGGCTCCCCGTTCGGTGCGGGGACTCACACGGTTTATTGTACGTCAGTCTCGTCGGGACGAACCACCCGGAGATCGACGGACGTGAGCCCTACTCTCCGATACTGTCCGGAAAACTCCCGTCGATCGGTTCGAGCACGGCCGATAATTACCGGTTAACAATTTCTCGTTCGCGGGCGTTATTTAACTTATTTAGGTTCCGCAGTCGCCAATTATTTTACGTCCGCGAGATACACACGGCCGAGGCGGCCGGGGTCGACGGGCGATGGAAGTGGGTGACACCCACCGTTGCGACATGCCATGCGACAGGACTGTCCAACCCGTCCACGAAAGCTTCGTCGCCGCCTCGTACAGGTCGGTCGTTCTGTCCGTTTTGGGTGGATCCACCCGGAGTACAAGCGCACGGTGGAGTATTAATACTCACCGTGTCCGTGTACGTTCGACACACGGTCGCATCGCGGTACTGGACACTCGCGTCGACGCCGGCCGAGGGGTCCCTCAGCCGCGCCATTCGGGACGGTCCGAGCCACTCGTCGATACCGTGCGAAACGTTATCGGATATCTCCGATGACTTAACCGTGCGGACCACTTATTATGCCTATGAGCGAGGAAACGGGGCGCCGGAATCTCCGGATGCCCGACGACGACGAGCTGTTCGCGGTCGTAACACAACACAACGGCGGGAACCACGTTCGCGTCCGCTGTGAGGACGGCGAGGAACGAATGGGCCGCATCCCCGGCCGCATGAAGTACCGAACCTGGATCAACGAGGGCGACGTGGTCCTCGTCGAACCGTGGTCGTGGCAAGACGAGAAGGCAAACATCGAATGGCGCTACTCCGGTCAGGACGCCGACCAACTGCGTCGCGAAGGCCACATCGACTGATTGCGCCGGGTTCTGCGTGTTCTCGACCGGCTGACCGACGGGTCTACCGATTTGGAACCGGACGCGTTTCTACAAAATATTGGTCGATCTGAGCCCTTATTGGACAAAAATAACACGAAAGTAGTGATAGAGTCCCAATAATCGATCGCTTTTTCGGTTAGATTGGCCCAATACCCAACGACTTTGTGTCGCTGTCGGGTTGTGTGGGCCATGAACCCGAACCCGGACCTCGACCGCTTCGATTCGCGTCGGTCGACGGCGTACGCACGGAACGGCATGGTGGCGACGAGTCAGCCACTCGCGGCGCAGGCGGGTGTCGAGGCGCTACGGGACGGCGGTAACGCCTTCGACGCGGCGGTGACGACGGCGGCCGTCCTGAACGTCGTCGAGCCGATGAGCACCGGTATCGGCGGCGACGCCTTCGCCCTCTATCGAACCGCCGACGGCGACGTGGGTGCGTTCCGGAGTTGCGGCGGGGCGCCCGCCGACGCAACGATCGAGACGGTGCGCGAACGCGCCGCGGAGCGCTCGGGCGTCGACCCCGCCGCGGCGTCGATGCCGGACGCCGGGCCGCTAGCGGTGACGGTCCCCGGAACTGCCCGCGGGTGGGAACGCCTCGTCGCGGACCACGGCAACCGGTCGCTCGCGGCCGCGCTCGATCCTGCGGTCGAGTACGCGACAGAGGGGTTCCCGGTCAGCGAAGTCATCGCCGACATGTGGACCGTCGCGGAGACGCTGTTTACCGAAGACGGCGCGCGCGAGGAGTACCTCCTCGACGGTCGGTCGCCCGACACCGGCGAGGTGATGACGCTCCCGGACCTCGGCGAGACGCTCGCCACCATCGCGACGGCGGGCGCCGACGCCTTCTACGAGGGGCCCCTGGCCGACCGCATCGCCGAGGCGGTGCAGGCGCGGGGCGGCCTCCTCGCGGCCGACGACCTCGCCGGCTTCGAACCGGAGTACGTCGACCCCGTCTCCACCACCTACCGCGGCGCCGAAGTGTACGAACTCCCGCCGAACAACCAGGGGTTGGTGGCGCTTGAGGCGCTCAACATCGCGGAGGAACTCGACGCCGGGGGGTACGACTACGACTCCGCCGACCGCGTCCACTACTTCGCCGAGTCGCTCAAACGCGCCTTCCACGACGGCCACTACTACATCACCGACCCCGCGTTCGAGGACGTACCGGCGCTGGGATCGAAGGCCTACGCCGCGGAACGGGCCGGAACGGTGGGTGAACGGGCCGGCTCGGTGTCCGTCGGCGGCCCCGGCGCGCCCGGCGACGGCGACACCGTCCTCCTGACTGTCGCCGACGACGCGGGGAACGTCGTCTCCTTCATCAACTCCATTTTCGGCCACTTCGGGAGCGGCGTCGTCGTGCCGGGGACGGGCATCACGCTCCAGAACCGCGGGAGTTCGTTCTCGCTCGACCCCGACCACCCCAACCGGATCGAACCCGGCAAGCGACCGTTCCACACGCTCATCCCGGGGCTGTGCCGCCTCGACAGCGACGACTGGGCGGCCTTCGGCGTCATGGGCGGCTACATGCAGCCACAGGGCCACCTGCAGGTGCTCGCCAACCTGCTGGACTACGACATGCCGCTCCAGGCGGCGATGGACGCGCCGCGCTGGCGCTACCTCGCGGACGGATCGCTCGCCGTCGAAGACCGGTTCCCCGACGGCCTCCTGCCGAAACTCGCTCGGCGGGGACACGACGTGACCGTTCGCCCGCCCGGCGACTTCGGTGGCGGGCAGATCACGCGCCTCGCCGAGGGCGTCATCTCGGGGGCGACGGAGCCCCGGAAGGACGGAACGGCGGCGGGCTTTTAATCCTCGCTCCGCACGCGTTGCAGCGCGTGGAACCCGACGATACCGACGCCGAAGGCGACGCCGACGTTGACGAGGAGGGCGACGACGCCGACGGTGCCGGTCAGATACGGGTCGGACGTATCGAGGCCGGACCGACCGAGTTCGACGGCGACGAGGACGAGGACGACGCCGAGGACGGCCATCGGGAACGCCGCGACGGCGTCGACGGCGACGACGGCGAGGAGGAAGTAGAGGCCGCCGAGGACGAGATTGGAGGTGGCGGTCCGCGCGCCGAAGGCGTATTTTCCGGCGACGCCGCCGCTCCCGTGACACATCGGCATCGCGCCGAGGGGGACGGCCAGGAGGTTCATCACGCCCATGCTGGTCGAGAGGTCGTCGGGCGACGCCTCGGCGTCGAAATACTCCTCGACCAGCAGTGAGGTAGCGACGGCGGCGTTGCCGACGGTCATGGCGAGTTGGCCGACCGTCGCGCCGATGGCGTTTTGGGACAGTGAGATGGTGGCGGGGTCGAGGAGCGCCACCGCGGGGAGGCTGGGGGTCATCGGCCCGGCGGCGCCGACGGCGAGCGCCGCGCCGAGGCCGAGGACGGCCAGCGCGGCCACCTGTCGGTGACCCGTAACGACCGTCACGAGGGCGACGACGACGGCGAGGCCGGCGAGCGACGGCGTCTCCAGTCCGGTCGTCACGCCGGTCCGGAGGAGGATCAGTGCAACGCCGACCTGGATGCCGCGAACCACGGGTTCGCCGACGTAGGGGGCGAGCCGTCCCAGCGTCCCGGTCCGGCCGACGACGAGCAGAACCACCCCCGCGAGCAACCCGGCGGCGACGTACTCGCCGGTCGAGAGGCCGCCGGCGATGACCAGCGCGGCGAGTGCCTTCATCGGCTCGACGGACATCGGGTGGCCGTAGCGAAGTCCCCAGACGACCTGAAAGACGGCGAAGCCGACGAGGAGGTGCGATAGGGAGAGATCGGTCAGCGCCGCGACGGCGACGACGATGGGCAGGACGGTCACGGTGTCGCCCACCGCCCCCGTCACCTCGCCCCAGGCCACGTCGAACCGAGAGTCCGTCCAGCCGGCCAACGACGTGCGCATCGACCGACAGTACCGTCTCGTCCGGTAAACAGTTGTCGAGAAACTGATATGGACCACTATCGGCCGCCGATGTGGCTGGTTTCGGTTACGTCCGGGTGACGGCAGCTGCAGGCGACCCGATCGCTTCGAAACCGGCTCTCGAACACGTATAAACTCTTTTGAACGATTTGAGGCGGTTGTAAAACGAAGGGCCGTCCCGTTAACGGTGCGAAACGAGTCGAATACGGCGCAACGATTTCCCCCCTATATGTTGGTGGCCGGACATGGGTGAGACGGAGCCAGTCACCATGTCCGCCCCCGAGTCCACGCCCCTCGCAGGTATCGACGCCGAACCGCTTCCGGCCCTCCAAACGGCCGCCGAACTCGCGGCCCGCCCCGTGCGTTTTCTCGCCTTCTGGGTGGCGACGCTTCTGCCCTTCACGTACCTCCCCATGCTGGCGACGGGGCTAGTCACGACCCACGCCCTCGCCTTCGCGGCCGTGCTCTGTCTGAACGCCGTGGCGTTCGTCGTCGGCCACGGCTACAGGCGCCCCGAATGACGCGACGGCCGGGGATGGGACCGCCGCCCCCACCGACGCCCGGACCGGAATCCCTTTTCGCCCGCCGACGGTATCGGTGGACATGGAAGTACGCGATATCGAAGCGCTCGGTCCCGCCGACCGGCGGGCGCTGTTCGAGCGTGACGCCGGGGTCGACGCCGTCCGGGAGGACGTACGCGACATCGTCGAGCACGTCCGCGACGAGGGCGACGTGGCAGTCCGGGAGTTCTCCCGCGAGTTCGACGGCGTCGAGGTGGGTAATCTGGACATCACGGACGCGGCCGAACGCGCCCACGACGCGGTCGACGACGAGCTATTGGACGCCATCCAGGCCGCCGCGGACAACGTCCGCGCGTTCCACGAGCGACAGCTACCCGCGGACTGGCGCGACGACTTCGACGGCCGGGAACTCGGCCGCCGGTTCCGGCCGCTCTCCCGCGTCGGCGTCTACGTTCCTGGCGGCGCCGCGGCCTACCCCTCCAGCGCGCTCATGGGCATCGTCCCGGCGACGGTGGCCGGCGTCGAACACGTCGTGGTGACGACGCCGCCGGCCGAGAACGTCAACCCCGCGACGCTCGCGGCCATCCACGAGGCGGGGGCGGACGCCGTCTACAGCGTCGGCGGCGCACAGGCCATCGGCGCGATGGCCTACGGCACCGAGACGGTGACTGCCGTCGAGAAGATCGTCGGCCCGGGCAACCGCTGGGTGACGGCGGCGAAAGCCGAGGTCCGGGGCGACGCCGAGATAGACTTCCTCGCCGGGCCGAGCGAGGTGCTCATCCTCGCGGACGCGACGGCCGACCCCGCCTTCGTCGCCGCCGACCTCCTCGCACAGGCCGAACACGACGACCACGCGTCGGTCGTCGCGGTGACCGACGACGCCGATCTGGCCGAGGCGGTGGTCGCCGAACTCGACGCACGCCTGCCCGACTGCGACCGCCGGGAGACGGTCGAGGCGGCGCTCGAACACGACGCGAGCGGCGTCTTCCTCGCGCGCTCCATGTCCGAGGCGGTCCTCTTCGCCGAGGAGTACGCCGCCGAACACCTGTCGATCCAGGCCGACGACGACGAGGCCCTGCTGGACCGCATCGACAGCGCCGGCAGCGTCTTTCTCGGCCCGTACACCCCCGTCGCGGCTGGCGACTACGCCTCCGGGACGAACCACGTCCTGCCGACGGGCGGCGGGGCCAAGCGGTTCGGCGGCCTCTCCGTCGAGACGTTCCTCCGCTCGACGACCGTCCAGCGTCTCGACCGGGACGCCCTCGACGACCTGTCGGACACCATCACGACCCTCGCGGAGGCCGAGGGTCTGACCGGCCACGCCGAGAGCGTCCGTCGGCGGTTCGAGTAGACCACAACCCTGAGGCGCCGTCGGAACGAACCCCCCGTCGTCCCCATGCGTCCCTCCAACCCCGTTCCGGCGGCCCTGCATCGCACGAAGTCGACCCTCGAACTGCTCGTCACGGGCCTGCGGTGGCTCGTGGCCGCCCTCGTCTCGGGCACGCGTCGTCTCGGTGCCCGGTCCGTGGCCGTCGTCCACGGCCCGGTGACTCGGCTCGCCCGCGGCCCCGTCGCGACGCTCCTGTTCGGGCGCCGGGCCGCCGTCTCGGTCGTGTTGGTCGCCTTCGCACCCGTGCTTGCACTCCTGACCGCCTGGACCGTCACCGCGACGACCGGCTACCCGGCGCTCGAACACCGGGTGGCCGGCACGTGGGCTGGCACCGATCCACACGCGGCCGTCTTCGTCGGCAGCGCCCTCCTCGTCGGCCTCGCGGCCGCGAGCGCCGCGGGCAACGCCGGGGTGCTCCCGACGCTTCTCCTGTCGGCCGGCCCGCTCTTCGGCGCCGCAGTCACGCGCTACGGCACCGTCGTGACGACACACGCCGGGGAGCGAGTCGTCTCGCTGCCGGACGCGCTGGCCTTTGCGTTCGGCGTGGCGGCCGCCGGTGGTGTCGTCGTCTGCGCCGTCGGCTACGGCCTGGGCGTCCTCGTCCGCCGGGGCGCCCGGACCGTCCGTGCGGATCCGCCGGTGCCGATCGACCGCCGAAGTAACGACGACTGATTACATCTCCCCGTCAGGGTTAACAAGCTTGGCGGTGTATCCACCTCTATGAGCACGGAAAGCGTCGATGGGGCGAACGACGGTGTCGTGGAGGTGACGCCGGAAGCGGCGTCGGAGGCCCTCGCGCTGATGGATCGGGAGGGAATGGACACGGACGTCGGCGGTCTCCGCCTGTTCGTCCAGCAAGGTGGCTGTGCCGGCCTCTCCTACGGGATGCGCTTCGACGACGAACCCGAAGCCGACGACAGGGTCATCGAACGCCACGACCTCCGGGTGTTCGTCGACCCCGCGAGCGCCGACTACATCGGCGGTTCGGTCCTCGACTACGAATCCGGCCTCCAAGCCGAAGGCTTCCACGTCGAGAACCCGAACGTCGTCTCCGAGTGTGGCTGTGGCGAGTCGTTCCGCACCTGACGGGACAGCCCCGCCGGCGACTCCACCGCCGTTCCGGGATATCACGTCTGATAGCGGGTGGGAAGTCCTTTTTTGTCTACTTGTACAGGCTCCGGTAAGATGGCGAGTATTACGGGCGACTCCGCGACTGCGCACTCCGGGAACGGTGGCTGGCGACAGACGTGTCGGGAGTTCGTCCACTACATTCCCGACGGCCACTCGATTCCCGAAGCGTCGTGGCGGAGCCGCCACCGGAACATCCTGATTTTGGTGCTGGCACAGCTTCCGCTCCTGTTCGGACTCGGCCTGTACGAGGGGACCGAGTCGGTGATCACGGGAGCGACGGTACCGACGATTCCGCTGACGACTGTCCTGCTCGAACTCGGTCTCGTGGCGGGGCTGGCCGTCGCATCGCTGCTTCCGTGGCTCCCGCGACGGGTTCGCACGGCGCTTGCGACCATCGGATTCCTCTCTACCTCCGTCGTCCTCGTTCACTTCTCGGGTGGGTTCATCGAGGCGCATTTCCACTTCTTCGTCGGGATGGCCGTCGTCGCCGTCTACGAGGACTGGGTGCCCTTTGCCCTCGGCATCGGCTACGTCGTCCTCACCCACGGCGTGTTCGGGATGATCAACCCGGAGCGGGTGTACAACCACACCGCGGCGATCAACAACCCGTGGGCCTGGGGGCTCATCCACGGCCTCTTCGTGTTGGCACTCGCCGTGGCGCTGATGGCGCACTGGTACTCGACCGAACGCTCCCGCGAGGAGGCCGAGATTCAGCTCCAGCAGGCCGAACGAAAAAGCGAGGAAGTCGAGGAACTGGAGGCCAAAAAGGCCGAAATAGAGCGAGCGAAAGCCGAGGCGGAGGAGGCGAAAGCCGAAGCCGAGAAGCGACAGCGGGAGGTCGAGCGGCTGAACGACCACCTCGAAGCGAAAGCCGACGCCTACAGCGCCGCGATGGCGCGTGCCGCCGACGGCGAGTTGACCGTCAGACTTGACGCCGACAGCGAGAGCGAGGCGATGGCGCGGATCGGCGAGGCGTTCAACGAGATGATGTCCGAGACGGAGTCGACGATCCAGGAGATCCAGGGGTTCGCGGAGTCGGTCGCCGCCGCGAGCGAGGAGGCCGATACCGGGGCCGAGGAGGCCCGGGAAGCGAGCGAGGACGTGAGCGAGGCGATCCAGGAGATCGCCGACGGCGCGCACGAACAGCGGGAGATGCTCGAAACCGTCTCGACGGAGATGACGGACCTGTCGGCGACGGTCGAGGAGGTGGCCGCCTCGGCCGAGACGGTCGCCGAGCGCTCCCACGAGACGGCCGAAATCGCCGAGGCCGGCGAGCGAACGGCACAGGGGGCGATCGAGGACGCCCGCGACGTGCAGAGGGCGATCGATTCGACGGTCGAAACCGTCGAACTGCTCGACGAGCGGATGGCGGAGATCGAGGAGATCATCGGCCTCATCGGCGACATCGCCGAGCAGACGAACATGCTGGCGCTGAACGCCAACATCGAGGCCGCCCGCGCGGGTAGCGACGGTGGGACCGACGGCAGCGGCTTCGCCGTCGTCGCCAACGAGGTCAAGAGCCTGGCCGAGGAGACGCAGGGCTCGGCCAACGACATCGAGGAACTCATCGAAGCGACGCAGGCACAGACGGGGACGGCCGTCGAGGAAGCCCGCGCGGCCGAACGGGATATGCAGGCGGGCGTCGAGGCGTTTCAGGAGGTCGTCGACGCCTTCTCCCAGGTGGCCGAGAACGCCGAGGCGACCGACAGCGGCATCCAGGACATCAGCGAGACGGCCGACGACCAGGCTGCGAGCACCGAGGCGGCCGTGTCGATGGTCGAGGACGTCGCCGACATCAGCCGGGCGACGGCCTCGGAGACGGAGCACGCGTCCGCGGCCGCACAGCAACAGGCCGCGTCGATGTCACAGGTCAGCGCCAACGCCACCTCGCTCAGCGAGGGAGCCGAACGACTCCTGGCACTGCTGGCGACGTTCGAGGTGGGCGATACGACCGACTCACGGACGGGATCGGCGTCCGCGACGCCGTCCCGATAATCCCGTAAACGGCCGGTGTACGTCCCGAGGAGACAGTTATAACCGTGGTAACATTTATGACCCAACCCGTCGTATCGGAGTCTACATGGCCCCTGTTACCATGCCACCTGTCGAAGAGGCGCGGGACGTGTTCCGCCGCCTCGGATACTCCGTCGACGGCGACGGGGTCGATCTCAGGGCCGAACGCAAGTGGCGAACCGTTCACGTGACCGCACTCGATGCGGAAGACGCGTCGTCGCCTCCCGAACTCAGAGCCGACGGGGGGACAACGGAGTATCGACTTCGATGCTTCGTCACGTGGATGGAGGCCGCAGGGGATCTCCGTGATCGACTCTCGGGACTCGACCTCGACTACGAGTGGGCCGTCATCGGCGTCGACGGCGACGACTACGAGGTCGTCGCCCGCGCGGCCGGCGCGTAATCTTTAGTGGCGGGCGGCCGCCACGTAGTGTATGCGTGGCGTTGCACTCCAGTCGAACGTTCTCACTCGAGCGCTCGACGAGTTCGTTCGCCGCCTCGTCGAGGCCATCCCAACGGTCGTCACCGGCCTCGTTTTTCTGGCACTCGCGGCGATTCTCGTCAAGGCCGTCCTCGTCGTCCTGAACGCCGTGCTCGGCCGGACGATGGGCGGTGAGTCCCCCGTCTATCGCCAGTTTCTCACCACGATCGTCGCCGTCTTCCTCTGGTTCGGCGTCGGCCTCTCGACGCTCTCCGTCGTCGGACTGGACGGCATCGCGGCGTCGCTTGGCACCGCCGCCGGTTTCCTCGCCCTCGGCGTTTCCTACGCCACGAGCGACATGATCGCCGACGCCGTCGCCGGCGTCTACCTCCTCCGTGATCCCGACTTCGAGGCGGGCGACACCGTCCGCGTCGGCGACATGACGGGCGTCGTGCAGTCCATCGAACTCCGAAAGACGCGCTTTGCCGTGGCGGACGACACCGTCGTCCGCGGGAACGCCGACATCGAGGCCCGGTGGACCAAGATCGCCACCGAATCCTGACAATTGATCGCACGCCGCCCGCGTAGTTTATATTCGCGCCCCGAGAATTCGGGGTATGTTCGTCGGTCACGCAGCGCTGGCGTTCGCCCTCGTCGGGAGCGTCGCCGTCGTCCGTGGGTGGACCACGGAGCGGGCGCTCACCCTCGCCGTCGTCGCCGGTGCCTTCGCCGTGCTCCCCGACGTGGACATGGTGTACGCGCTCGTCGGCGTCGCGAGCGCGACCGGGAGCGGCGCCCTCGCCGTCGCGGGCGCGTTCTGGTCGACCGGGAACGTCGTCCACCGGGCCGTCACCCACTCGCTCGTCCTCGCGTTCCCGGTGGCTCTGCTGGCCGCCCTTCGGGTCGTCGACACCCGACCTACCCGGGCGCTCTCCGTCGCCCTCGCCGTCCTCCTGGTCGGGCTGGTCGCCGCCGTCGGCGGCTCGCTGGCGGCGCTGATCACGCTCCTGTTCGTCCTCGGCGCGGCAACCGTCGCGGCAGTTGCCGGCCATCACGCCGAGGTGACGGCGCCCGAGACCCTCGTCGTGGCCCTCGTCGGCCTCCTCTCACACCCCTTCGGCGACCTGTTTACCGGGGAGCCGCCCGCGATGCTCTACCCGCTCGACGCCGCGCTGGTGACCGAACGAGTTGCGCTCGCGGCCGACCCCACGCTCCACCTCCTGGCCGCGTTCGGCACCGAACTCGGAACCGTCTGGGCTGCCGTCGCCATCGTCTGTCTCGCTACCGGCTTGCGGCCGACGACAGCCGTGGGGACGCGGGCGACCCTCGGCGCCGGCTACGCCGCGAGCATCCTCCTCATCCCGGCGCCGACGCTCGATCTCTCCTACCCGTTCGTGTTCTCGGTGCTCGGCGTCGGTCTGGTTGGCGTCCTCCCGCGCGTCCGCCTCGTCGGTCGCGGCCCCTCCGTCGAACCGCCGGACTGGCTCGGTGCGGGACTGACCGGACTCTCCGCGATTACGGTCGCGTGGCTGGCCTACACCGTCGCCTACGTGATCGTGTGAACTACCCCACCCTACTCGCTCACCGCTGACGCGGTTCGCTCCTTGAGGGTGTGGCTTCCTGCTTCCACGACGCGCTTTGCAGATACGGACGTATCCACAGGGAGCGCAGTCTCCACAGGCGTTGACGAATCGCGACGCGATTCGTCCGCACACCAGAAATCTTTGATTTCTGGGGACGTTGATTCGGAGTGAACCACTCCTACTTTTTCGAGACCGCGAGAACGAATGTTCCACGCCGCATTCGCGTCCCTATCCGCCTCGAACCCACACGAAGGACACGAGTGTTCACGAACCCACAGCGGTTTTTCGGTCTTGACACCGCAGGACGCACACTCCTTCGTCGTATCTTTCGAGTCAACCGCGACGAAGTGCGTTCCTTCGCGCTCGCACTTGTATTCGAGCATCCACAGGAACGTCCCCCACGCCGCTCCCGCTCGATTACGAGAGTTGCCCGGGAGTTCGACCAGTCCCTTCGCGTCCAAATCCTCAACGGCCACCAAGTCGTACTCGGTCGCGTAGTAGTTCGAGAGTTTGTGCAAGAAGTCTCGCCGCTTGCGCTTCAGGTCGGCGTGGCATTCGGCAACAACCCGACGTTGTTTTTCCCAATTCGCAGAGCCGTGTTCCTTCCGCGAGAGGTCGTGTTGTGCGCGTTCGAGTCGCTCACGTTCCTCGCTGAAGTCGGGACTCTCAATGGCGTACCCGTCAGTATCGTGGGCGTACTTGAGAATCCCCACGTCGATACCAACGACTCGCTCTGGTTTCTCAGGTTTCTCCGGCGTTGCTTCGCCCCGACGGTTTTGCCGTCCCGTCGAGGACTTCTTCGCCTTCGATTTCAAACCTATCCATCACCGATGTATAGACTTTGAATAGACATGAAGGTAGCGGTGGGCCTGTGGGCCGGGCGGTGAACGTGTTTGAGAATCGTGCGGCGTTCACGAGAGCAAAGCTCTCGTGGGCAGACGAGACGCGGAGCGTCTCGTCAACGCTGTATCCCCTCCCTACTGCGCTACTCGGTCGCTTCGCTCCCTGCGTTGCTCCTTGAGGAAGGGGACTTAGCGCCTAATTCCAGTTAAAATGCCGCAGCCGCCGAAAACGGCCCTCATAGTGTTTATTGTAACTGGTTACCGGGGGGTCGCCAAGACGGTCCGGCGACCTCCCCGGTAATGACTTACAATAAACACTATCAGTAGCCCCGCGAGATGAGGTACTCCGCGATAGCCTCCAGCAGCGACCGCGCCTCGTTGTCGGGGAGGACTTCGAGGTTTCGCTTGCTCTCGTCGACGAGCGACCGGGCCTTCCCGCGGGCGTACTCGATGCTGCCCGCCTCGTTCAGCGTCGCCACCGCGTCCTCGACTTCGTCGTCGGTCAGGGCGTCTGCGTCCTCGGCGTCGACCAAGGCGTCCACGTCGACGCCCTGCTGGCGGGCGTGGAGCGTGATGAGCGTCTCCTTGTTCTCGACGAGGTCCGAGCCCCGCTGTTTGCCGAGCTTTTCCGACGGAACCGTCAGGTCGAGCACGTCGTCTTGGATCTGGAACGCCGACCCCGAGTTGATGCCGTAGGCGTAGAGCGCGTCGACCACCTCGTCGTCGGCGTCGAGGAGGACGGCGGGTGTCGCCGCCGCGTCGCCGTAGAGGACGGCGGTTTTCGACTCGACCATCTCCAGATACTCGTCGGGGAGCACGTCGGTTCGACGCTCGAACTCCACGTCGAGTGCCTGTCCCTCACAGATGCGGGTGCAGGTCTCCGCGAGCATCCGCATCGCCTCTAACCCGTTTTCGGGCGCGGCGCCCGTCTCCGCCATGATTTCGAAGGCGGTGGAGTAGAGCGTATCGCCCGCGAGGATGGCGGTGTCCACGTCGTAGGCTTTGTGGACGGCGGGCACCCCGCGACGGAGCGCGTCGTCGTCCATGATGTCGTCGTGGATGAGGGTAAACGACTGGATGACTTCGAGACTCAACGCCCCGGCCATCACGTCCACCTCGTCGCCGTCGAGGGCGGGGAACTGGCGATAGTCGACGGAGAGCGGCGGTACGTCCGCGATGGCCTCGGCGGCCAACAGGGAGACGGTCGGTCGGAGGCGCTTGCCACCCGCTTTCAGCAGGTAGCGCGACGCCTCCCAGAGCCGTTCCGGCGCCACGAGGGGGAGGTCCTCGTCGATGGCCGCGTTGACCCGCTCGCGGCGCTCGCGGACCGCCGCGAGCACCTGCTCTTCCGTCGAATCGGTCGTCATTCCACCAGCTGAATCATGTTGCCGTTGCGCGTGACGTGGAGGTCACGGCCCAGGGCGTAGCCCTGCCCCTCGGCCAGGTCGACGTAGGGTGCGAACCCTTCGAGGTCCTGGTGGGCCGGGATGACGTGCTGGGGCTGAAGCGCGTCCAGCATCTCGTAGTGACCTTCGTTGCGCAGGTGGCCGGAGACGTGAATGTCGTCGTAGATGCGGGCGCCCTGCATCCCGAGGAGGCGCTCGGACTGGTAGCGCTGGCCCTCGTTCGTCGGTTCCGGAATCACGCGCGCCGAGAACAGCACCTTGTCGCCGTTCTCCAGTTCGTACGGCGTCTCGCCGCGACCCATCCGCGTCAGCATCGCGCGCGGTTCGCCCTGGTGGCCCGTGACGATGGGGAGGTAGTTCTCCTTGCCCTCTTTCATGATCCGCTTGAACGTCCGGTCGACGGATTTGCGGTGGCCGTACATCCCGAGGTCATCCGGGAAGTCGACGAAGTTCAGGCGCTCGGCGGTGCCCGAGTACTTCTCCATCGATCGGCCGAGCAGGACGGGCTGGCGCCCGATGTCCTCCGCGAACTCGACGAGGCTAGTGACGCGGGCGATGTGGGAACTGAACGTAGTGGCCACGATGCCGCCGTCGTAGTCCTCGATGGCGTACATCGTATCGCGCAGGTGTTTGCGCGCGACGGACTCGCTGGGGGTGCGGCCCTTCCGACCCGCGTTCGTACAGTCCTCGATGTAACAGAGGACGCCGGCGCCCTCACGACCGATCTCGCGGAACCGGTCCATGTCGATGGGGTCGCCGATGACCGGCGAGTGGTCCATCCGCTTGTCCAGCCCGTAGACGATGGCGCCTTCGGGCGTGTGGAGAACGGGGTTGATCGCGTCGATGATCGAGTGGGTGACGTTGACGAACTCGAGTTCGACGTTGCCCGAGTCGCCGATGGACATCGTC
This sequence comes from Haloplanus natans DSM 17983, assembly GCF_000427685.1. Taxonomy (NCBI): domain Archaea; kingdom Methanobacteriati; phylum Methanobacteriota; class Halobacteria; order Halobacteriales; family Haloferacaceae; genus Haloplanus; species Haloplanus natans. The sequence continues at coordinate 2,227,503 of NZ_KE386573.1, read as the reverse complement.
GATCCCGCGTCCATCTTCACCAGGTCGTTGCCGACGTTGAACTTGTCCTCGCTCTGGACCTGCTGTTTCACCAGTTCGATCGTAAAGGGCGTCGCGACGACGGGCGCGTCGTAGCGGTGGGCGAGTTTCGAGATGGCGCCGATGTGGTCGAGGTGACCGTGGGTCGGGACGATCGCCTGTACGTCCCCTTCGAGGTCGCTCATCACCCGGTCGTCGGGGATGGCACCCATGTCGATCAGGTCGAGACTGTGCATCTGTTCGGTTTCGACGTTGTCGTGGATCAGGACCTGCGACAGGTTCAGACCCATATCGAAGATGACGACGTCGCTCCCGGCCCGGACAGCAGTCATCTGCCGTCCGACTTCCTCGTAGCCGCCGATTGTTGCGATTTCGATTTCCATGGTTTATCCGAGCATTGAAACGCCACAACTGTGGCAGGGGTGCTCACGCAAATCCCGTCTGGGGGCCACCGGCCCCGGCGTCTTGCAGCACGTCGGTCGCTGGTCCCCGCATGCGGCCGCTTTCCGCATTTGCCCGCGGGTCGTTGGTACATGGGCCTACAACCCCGGGTGATAAAAAGTGCGTGGGTCGCCGGCGCGAGCGACGGCCACGCGTAACCGGGGCGCCCTCGGACGGGCTACGACACACCGTCACGACGGATCGCGGACTCGCTCATAGTGTTATCGTCAGTCAGTACCGGTGGCCCGCCGGAACGGGTCGGCGAGCTACCGGCACACAGTTACGAGAAACACTATCAGCCGTCCACCCACTCGAAGGCGACGCCCGCTCGCTCCGCGGTCACGGCGTCGCGCTCGGAGTCGCCGACGAACAACGACGACGACGGGTCGGCGCCGAGGCGGTCGATGGTCGTCAGCAGGGGTTCGGGGTCGGGTTTGTGTGTCGCCACAGAGTCCCGGCCGACCACGGCGTCGACGTGCCCCAACAGGTCGTGCCGATCGAGGGCCAGCCGACAGGCCGACTCGGCGTTGAGCGAGCAGACGCCGACGGGGACGGGCCACTCCGGAACGCGGTCGGCGTGCGGGAGGCGTGTCGCGTCCTCGGCCCCACGGCGCTCGTGATCGGCGAGAATCGCCTCCAACTCCGCCCCGAGGCCGTACTCCGGCGCCGTCTCGAACAGCGACCAGAGGTCGGCGTCGGCGGCGTCGACGCCCGCGTCGGCGAAGGCAGCCACCGCGTCGCTGGCGGCGGCGTCCCAGTCGACCGCGAGGCGGACGAGCGTCCCGTCGAGGTCGTACACGACCGCGCCGTACTCGTTGGGCTCCGGAGTCACGGCCGTTGATATGCTGTCGCCGATAATGTGGGCTTCGGTCGGCCGGATCGGCGACGCCGTGCCACCGGGTATTTACAGCACGCCGACGTATATGCGGCCATGTCACGGCTTCCTGCGGTCCTGTGTGTGGTCCTCGTGCTGTCCCTCGTCGCTCCGGCGAGCGTCGCCGTCGCCCAGTCGAACGGCGAGACGGTCACCCTCACCGTCACCGTCCGCGATCAAGCCGGGAATCCGATATCGGACGCCGACCTCGACGTGACGTGGGACGGCGGATCGACGACGGCGACGACGGCCGCGAACGGCAAGGCGTTCGTCGACGTGCCCGCGGGCGCCTCGGTGTCCATCGCCGTGACCCACCCGCGGTACGTCCGCAACAGCCCCTACCGAATCGCCGAGGCGACCGAAGACGATGTCACCGTCGACGTGTTCCGTAAGAGCTCGGTCCGTCTCGAAGTGAGCGACGACGACGGTCCCGTCGCCAACGCGTCGGTCCTCATCGAACGGGGAGGCCTAGACGTGGAGACGGGAACGACCGGCCCGAACGGCGTCTTCGAGTCCGGCGTCCTCCAGGCGGGGTCGTACTCGATCACCGTCAGCAAGGCCGGCTACTACACGCGGCGAAAGTCGCTCGACATCGACGGCGAGATCACGAACCGCGTCGCCCTCCGGCGCGGATCGACGGCCGTCGATGTCCGGGTCGTCGACCCGCACTTCGACCCCGCACGTCCCGTCGCGGGGGCGAACGTCACCCTCGTCGGCGTCGGCGGGAGCCGAACGGATCGCGGCGGCAACGCCAGCGTGACCGCCCCGGTCAACACGGAGACCACTCTCCGCGTGACTCGCGACGGCTACCGGACCGTCGAACGCGACCTGACGGTCGGGGAGGAGGCGACCACCGTCTCGGTCGACCTCTCGCGCACGCCGTCGATCACGCTCGCCGCCGCCAACGAACGCATCGTGGCCGGCGAGCGACTCGTCATCACCGCCACCAACGCGTACGGTGAGCCCTCGACGGACGCGACGATCTACCTGGACGGTGAACGCGCCGGGACCACCGACGGCGAGGGCGAGGCCGCCGTGCGGATCGACGACCCCGGCGACCACACCCTCTACGTGACGCGGAACGGCGTCCGGTCGAACGAGGTGTCGGTCGAGGCGATCAGCGCCGACGGCGACACGGCGACGCCGACGCCATCCCCCACCGCGACGCCCACCCCGACGGCGACGACGACGACCGGAACCAGTCCCGGATTCGGGGCGGTCCTCGCCGTCCTCGCGACGCTCCTCTTCGCCGCCCGGTTCGTGCGCCGCTAGGCCTCCCGCAGGGCCGCGACGACCGCCTCCGGCGCCGCGTCGAGGCCGCCGCCCTGAGCGAACGTCGGTCCGCCACCACCGCCCCCGCCGAACTCGTCGGTCAGGTCGGAAACGAGGTCACCCGCGTCCACGCCGCCCACCGTCGCCACGACCACGTAGGGCGCCGACTCCTCGCCGACGACGGCGATGACGTCCGCGTCGTCGCCAGCGCGGTCCTGTACGGCCTCGCCCACCTCGTTGGGGCCGAAGTCCGCGACGGTCCCGACCCGCCAGACCTTCCCGTCGCGCTCGGTCGTCGGAAGGTCGTCGAGACGTGCCCCTAGCACCTCGGATTTGTACGCCTGCACCTCGGCCGCCAAGTCGTCGCGTTCGGCCCGCAGAGACGCGACGGCCCCGTCGAGGGCGTCGACGCCCGTCCCGAGGGCCCGTGCGGCGTCGAGGGCGGCGTCCCGAACCGTCGCCCGGCGGTCGATGGCCGGCGGCCCCACCGCGAACTCGACGCGTGTCAGTCCCTCGCCGGGGTTGGACCGCTCCAGCACCTCGACCGGCCCGACCACCCGCGTATTCGAGACGTGCGTGCCACCACAGGCCGCCACGTCCCACCCCTCGATGTCGACGAGGCGGACGGTGTCGGCGCCGTCCATCACGCCCTCCTCGGTCTTCGTGTTGAACGCCACGTCGTCGCGTGCGCGCGCCTCGTCGACGGGCACCTCCGCCCACGAGACGGGGCGGGAGTCCCACACGGCACGGTTGGTGAGGCGCTCGAGTTCGACCAGGGTCGCGTCGTCGATGTCGGTCGAGGTGGCGAAGTCGACGCGGACCTTCTCGGCGTCGATGCCGAAGCCCCCGTACCCCAGGTCGTCGAGTACGCGACGCCCCGCGCCGTAGAGCAGGTGGCTCGCCGTGTGGGCGCGGGTGCAGTACGTACGAAATTCGTCGTCGACCACGCCGACGACGTCGTCGCCGGGGGCGAGTGTGGCGTCCTCGGCGAGGTAGTGGACGACGCCGTCGGCAGCCTTCTGTACGTCCGCGACGGGGACACCAGCGAGCGATCCTCTATCGGCCGGCTGGCCGCCGCTCTCGGCGTAGAAGTACGTCTCGTCGAGAACGACCGCGGGGCCGTCTGCGGCGTCGTCGACGCGTTCGACCGTCGCTTCGAACTCCCGAACGTCGGGTTCGGCGGGGGCTCGTGTCTGCATGGCCGCCAGTCGGGTGCCGGGTGAGTAAAATCGTTCCCTCTTCAGCCGGTCGCCCCGTGTCGAGCCGTTCGTCACTGGGGCGGTGACTCCCCCCAGCCGGCGCTACTCGTCCACGAGTTCGACGCCGAGGCGCTTCTCGACGGCGCGGACGAGCGAGCCGCCGACGCCGGCACGGGTGGCTCGCCCCTGTTCGAGCGCGAGCACATCGTCGGCGTCGGCCTCCAGGTCCGTGGCGAGTTCCTCGACCGTCAGCCCGGCGCCCTGTCGCGCCGCCTCGACGCGGTCACCGTAGCCGGAGACGAGATAGGGGAGGCGGTCCTCCTCGTAGTCGGTCCCCTCCCGCTCCCAGCGTTTCGTGTTGCCCCGGGACGCGTCGTAGATGCGGGCGGTGTTCCGGGCGGCGCGTTTGCGACGGTTGGGCTCGTCGGCGTCGGTCCGCGAACCCGACCCGCCGCTGGCCCCCTCGCCCCCACCGCCGCCGCGCCCGCCGGTGTCACCGTGGGGGGCACAGTCCGAACAGACGAGCAGGCTCGCGCCCGCGACGGTGGCGCGCTCGAGGTTCGCCGTCTCGCGGCCACAGAGCTCGCAGGCGTCGCCGTCGCCGCCTCCTCGGTCCGAGCCGGTCGAGTATTTCGTCATACGTTCCATATCCGGCCGACCTATTTCAACGTCCGGTCCACGGGGCGTCGAGTCGGAAGGTACCTCCGTGCCGGCGCCGAACGGCGCGTATGCGAGCCTGGCACTTCGCCGAGCGACCGGAAGGCGAACCGACCCTCGACAGCTTCGACCTGCGCGAGGTCGACCGGCCGACGCCGCGGTTCGGCGAACTCCTCGTGCGCGTTCGGTACCTCTCCGTCGATCCCTACATGCGGGGTCGGATGCGGGCGGGCGAGTCCTACGCCGAGCCGTGGGCGGTCGGCGACCCCCTCGAGGGCGGGGTGGTCGGCGAAGTCGTCGAGAGCGAGCACGACGGGTACGAGGTCGGTGACCTCGTGGCCGGCCGTGGCACGTGGAGCGAGTACAGCGTCCTCGACGCCGACGACGCGACCCCCGTGGACCCCGACGTGGCGGCCCTCCCCGCGTATCTGGGCGTCCTCGGCATGCCGGGCCGGACGGCCTACTTCGGCCTCCTCGACGTTGGCGACCCCCGCCCCGGCGACACCGTCGTCGTCTCGGGGGCGGCCGGCGCCGTCGGCTCGACGGTAGGGCAGATTGCGAAACTGAACGGCTGTCGCGTCGTCGGGTTCGCCGGCACGGATGAGAAGACGGCGTGGCTCGCCGACGGCCTCGGCTTCGACGCCGCGATCAACTACAAGGCGACCGACGACTACCGCACGGCGCTCGACGACGCCGCGCCGGGCGGCGTCGACGTCTACTTCGACAACGTCGGCGGTCCGATCACGGACGCGGTGTTCACGAAACTGAACGTCGACGCCCGCGTCGCCGTCTGCGGACAGATCGCCCACTACAACGACGAGCGCGTTCCGACTGGACCGCGGACGCTCCCGCTGCTCATCGCGTCGCGGGCGAAAGTCGAGGGGCTCCTCGTCAGCGACTACGCGACGCGCTTCGACGCGGCGCGCGAACAACTCGAAACGTGGGTGGCGTCTGGCGAACTCGACCACCGCGAGACGGTTGTCGATGGCCTCGAGAACGCGCCCGACGCGTTCCTCGGTCTCTTCTCGGGCGACAACGTCGGCAAACAGGTCGTCCGCGTCGCGGAGTAGGCGGACCGCGGCTCACGCGTCGCGCCGTCGGTACACCCACCACGCGACGAGCCAGCAGGCGAGCGTCCCGAGCGGCCAGCCGGCCCGGCCGGGCTGGAACGAAAAGCCGCGGGCGAGGGTCAACTGCGCCACGCCAGCGGCCGCGAGGAGGCCGGCGGTCAGGCGCGGATCCTCGCGGCCGACGGCGGCGCCACCGGCCGCGCTCGCGAGCGCGAGGAGATAACACCCCACCGAGAGCGGCCAAGCGAGGATGTAGTCGGGAAGGCCCATCGTATACCGGAAGAGGAAGTCCCAGATGAACGTGACCGAGAACGGATCGAAGTTGACCAGCCCCCACGGGAAGACGAATCCTGGCGGGCGAGCGCCCGCGAACGTCTGGACCGACCACGGGACGACGAGGAGCGCTACGACGACCAGCAGCGGCGAGCGGTCGGGCACTATCGCCGGGCGACGACGCGCATCACGTCCTCGTCCTGCAGTTCGTGGTCGCGACCGACCTGCTGTTCGTCGTGTTTCGCGCTGGGGCCGGTGACGCGGGCGAAGCGGAACCGCTCGTCGAGCGTCCCCCCGAGTTTGGTCAGGGCGTCGTCGACGGTGTTTTTCCCCTCGCGCAAGACGAGCGGTTCGTCGTAGTCGACGCCACGGCCCGGCTTGTCCATGTAGACGCGGATCATCCCGAGTGCCTCCCAGATTTTCTCCCTGAGGGCGTCGAGGCCGCGCTCCTCCTCGGCGCTGATGAACACCACTTCGTCGGGGTCGAGGCCGTGATCACGGAGGTTCTCCTCTACCGTCGGAAGGTAGTCCTTGTCGATCAGATCGGCCTTGTTGACCGCGACGATGGAGGGGAGGTAGACCCGGTTGTCCTGGATGCCGTCGATGAGTTCGTCGATGGTGCAGTCCCCGCGGACCGTCACGTCGGCGTTGACGTAGCCGTGTTCGCGCAGGACGCTCTTGATCGTCCCCTCGTCCAGTGCCACGTCGTCGGTGGTCGTCACGCGCAGGCCACCCTTGCCGGTCTTGGAGATGGAGAGGTTCGGTGGTGAGGTGTCCAGTCGCACCTTGTTGGCGTACAGCTCCTCGCGGAGCCGGTCGTACTGCTGAATTTCGAACACCGAGAGCATGAAGACGACGAGATCGGTCGTCCGGACGACCGAGAGGACTTCCTGCCCGCCGCCGCGGCCGCCGGCGGCCCCCTCGATCAGCCCCGGCACGTCGAGCATCTGAATGTTCGCGCCGTTGTACTTGAGCATCCCCGGGTTCACGTTGAGGGTGGTGAACTCGTACTCGCCGACTTCGCTCTCGGCGTTCGTGAGGGCGTTGAGCAGGGTCGACTTGCCGACGCTGGGGAAGCCGACCAGGCCGACGGTGGCGTCGCCCGTCTTCTCGACGGCGTAGCCCTGACCGCCGCCCGAGGAGGCCTGCCGTTCGAGTTTCTCCTTTTTTTCCGCGAGCTTCGCCTTCAGCCGGCCGATATGCTGTTCGGTCGACTTGTTGTACGGCGTGTTGGTGATCTCCTCGCGGAGGTCCTCGATCTCCTCCTCCAGACCCATCACCCGACCCTCGGCCGGCGGCGTCGAAAAACCTGTCCTTTCGGCCCGTCGCGATCACGCAAGTGATAGACTTTCGACACGGTTATATCGGGGTACCGAAACAACTACACCGATGTCGGGCCCCGAGCGGTTGCGAGACAGCACGCAGATCGTGGTGCCGTGCGAATCGCTGGACGGCATTCGGGGCGATATCGAATCCGAGTTCGCCGTCAGCGTCTTCACCACCGGGGAGGGGATGTGTCGGATCGTCGGCAGTCCGGTCGAGATCAAGGACGTTGGCCAGTTTCTCGCCCGTCACGGTGTCAACGTCGCCTGAAGTGAGCGATCGGCCGATCGGACGGACGGGTCGAAGCGTTTTCTACGATCCGGTCGCTACGACCAGTATGGACGATCAACCTGGGCTAAGCGATCAGTATCGGATGGCGAGTCCGTGGCCCATCTTCGTGGCGTTCGGCATCCCCGTCGCGGAACTCGGCATCCTGTTCGACGTGTTCGTCGTCGCCGTCGGCGGTCTGCTCCTGTTCTGTGGGAGCCTGACCGGCATGATTCGGGAGTCGGGCTACGCAAAGACGGCGTGGCGACCGCTCGTTGCCTTTGCCGGCCTGCTGTTCGTCGTCGGCGGCGTCCTCGCGTTCACCGAGGTGAACCTCGTGACACGCGGGTACGCCATCATCACGGCCGGCGCACTCCTCGCCGTGGCCGGCATCGCCGGTGAACTGTTCGTGCCGAAACGCGAGACGATCTGAGACTCCCGTCGGCGCCGACGGGGCCGCCCCGGTGCCACGATCCGTTCCGATGGAAACCTATTTGTTCGGCCTGTGTTTGTTCTCCACTATGGCGATAAACGTGTTCGATCGGGACACCCTCCTCGATCTGACGGTGAACTTCGTGCCGCTGTTCATCCTCCTCTTTTTCTTTGTCGGATACGTCGTGTACAACCCGTTCGGAGTCGATTTGGGAGGGCGCATCCTTCAAGTCGCGCTGTTGCTCGCTCCATTCGTCCTGCTGGCCATCCTGACGTATCTGTCGGGGAAGGCCATCGCGACGGCGGAGAAAACCGCCCCGGTGTACCTGCCGGGCGGCGCGACGGTCGACGGAGCCGAACCGATCGAAGACGAACACGAGGAGTGAGGGGTCGCGGCGCGGCCCGGTTTCGGGGGCGCCGAGCCCTGCGCGGATGCCGCGATTTCCCGGCGCGTACCCGAATATTTCTTAACCCTGCGTTCCTGAGCAACGTCCATGCAGATCACCGGACAGTTAGCGTTGACGGTGCTCATGGGGCTCTTCCTCGTGATCATCGCCGCGTGGCTCGCGCGGATCGAAGACTGGCGGTCGTACACGCCACTGGGAAGTGGCGGGGCGGCCGGCGAATCGGGGTACGTCTCACGGGAGAAACCGGCCGGTATCAGTCGCTGGCTGACGACGGTCGACCACAAGGACATCGGTATGCTGTACGGCCTCTACGGCGTCATCGCCTTCGTCGTCGGCGGCCTGATGATCATGCTGATGCGGATCGAACTGCTCGATCCCGGGATGACGCTCCTGTCGAACACGTTCTACAACTCGTTGCTGACGAGTCACGGGATCACCATGCTGTTCCTGTTCGGAACGCCCATCATCGCGGCGTTCGCGAACTACCTAGTCCCCTTGCTCATCGATGCGGACGACATGGCGTTCCCGCGGATCAACGCCATCGCGTTCTGGCTCCTGCCGCCGGGTGCGCTCCTCATCTGGGCGGGCTTTTTCCCGCTCGGTGATATCATCCCGGCCCAGACGGCGTGGACGCTCTATACGCCACTCTCGACGGGCGCCGGGGCTGGCAATCAGGCCAACGCCGGCGTCGACCTCATGATCCTCGGCCTCCACCTCACCGGCGTCTCGGCGACGATGGGGTCGATCAACTTCATCGCGACCATCCTCACCGAGCGTGCGGAGGAAGTCACCTGGGCGAACCTCGACATCTTCTCGTGGACCATCCTCACCCAGTCCGGGCTGATCCTCTTTGCCTTCCCCCTCCTGGGAAGCGCGCTGATCATGCTTCTGCTGGACCGCAACCTCGGAACCAGCTTCTTCGCCATCGAGGCCGGCGGGACGATGCTTTGGCAACACCTGTTCTGGTTCTTCGGTCACCCGGAGGTGTACATCCTCGTCTTGCCCCCCATGGGCATCGTTAGCTACGTCCTCCCGCGGTTCTCCGGGCGTCGGCTGTTCGGGTTCAAATTCGTCGTCTACTCCACGCTCGCCATCGGCGTGCTCTCCTTCGGCGTCTGGGCCCACCACATGTTCGCCACCGGCATGGACCCGCGCCTGCGCGCCTCGTTCATGGCGGTGTCGATGGCTATCGCCATCCCCTCCGCGGTGAAGACGTTCAACTGGATCACGACGATGTGGAACGGGAAGCTTCGCCTGACGACGCCGATGCTGTTCTGTATCGGCTTCGTCTCCAACTTCATCATCGGCGGCGTCACCGGCGTGTTCCTCGCCTCCATCCCCGTCGACCTGGTGCTTCACGACACCTACTACGTCGTCGGGCACTTCCACTACGTCGTCATGGGGGCCATCGCCTTCGCCGGCTTCGCCGGCCTCTACTACTGGTTCCCGCTGGTCTCCGGCCGGATGTACCAGCGCCGCCTCGGTAAGGCACACTTCTGGCTGTGGATGTTCGGCTCGAACATCACCTTCCTCGCGATGATTGTGCTTGGGTACGGCGGGATGCCGCGGCGGTACGCCACCTACCTGCCCCAGTTCGCCACCTTCCACCAGGTCGCGACGCTCGGCGCGGTGCTGATGTTCGTCGGCGGCCTCATCTGGACGTACAACTTCGTCGTCTCGTGGCTCGAAGGTCCGAAGGTGCAGGACGGCGACCCGTGGGACCTCCGCGAGGAGAACGTCTACACCAACGAGTGGCAGTGGTTCGAGAACAAGCAGGAGACCGCCCTCGCGGACGGCGGCGACGAGCAAGAGGATCTCGCCACCGACGGCGGCGAACCGACCGACGACTGACGACCGACCGCCGTATTACGTTGCCAGCAGAATCCCGGTGACGAACATCAGGAGTGCGACGCTCCCCAGGATGATGCCGAGGATATCCGTGTTGCTCATAGATGGATCCACGGGAGGTGTCGGCAAAGGCCCATCGGTTCGAAGGGAAAGCGATAATCCACCGTGGACCGTACGCCCGTCCGTGTCGGAAACACGCCGCGACGGCCGACGGTTCGTCCTGATTCTCTACGCCGTCATCGTGGGAATCGCCGGATTCCTCGGGGTCGTCCTCGGAGAAGTCGTCGAACTACCCGCCCCGCCCCGGCTGTTCTTCCTCGTTTCGCTCCCGCCGAACGGCGCCGGATTCGCCGTGTACGGGATGGTAACTGTCGCGGTGGTGCTCGGCCTCCCACTGGCTCTCGTCGTCTACCTCTCGGATCGACTCGATATGGAGACGGCGTAAAGTAAAGAAACTTAGTGCTGGCTCGTCGAACTGGTAGTATGTACCACGTCGTGATCGGTGTCGACGACAACGAGGAGCGAGCGATGGCCTGTGCGCGTGCGGTCGCCGACCTGCCCGGCGAGACGTCCGAGAAGCGGGTGACGGTGATCCACAGCTTCACCGACAATCCGAGCGGTGCGTCGGCGTCCCAGCTTGCGTCCGTGCGTCACGCGACCGACTTCCTCGAGGAGCGAGGCATCGACGTCGAAGTGGCCGAATCGAGCGGCGACCCCGCCGACCAACTGCTCGAAGTTGCGGAAGAAACGGACGCGAACCTGATCGTCGTGGCCGGCCGAAAACGGTCGCCCACGGGCAAGGCGCTGTTCGGGAGCGTCACACAGACGGTGATCCTGAACGCGAACCGGCCGGTGATGGTCGCGGGCGACACCGAGGAATAACTGCGACCGAACTCCTTCCCGACGGTGTTCGCTACTCGAACACCGCCGCGAACCGATCCACGTACGTCTCGACGGACTGCCGGCCAGTCGTCACGTCCTCGAGGTCGCCGCCGCGGAACGAACAGACCGCGGGCGCGGTGTCGACGCCGACCGCCCGCCGGAACTCCGGGACCGACTCGCCGTCGACGCCGGCGACGGCCACCCCGTCCGGGAGTGCCGACAGCACGGCGTCGAGATTCTCTTTCAGCGCCACACAGGGTGCGCAGTCGTGGCGCCACACCGTCACGACCGCGTCGGGATGGTCGTCGAGAAACGCGGGCCACGACTCGTCGTCGAGTTCCCGGAGCCGGTCGGGGACGGGCGATCCCGGCGAGAGTTCGGCGACGAGCGTCGCCATCGTCGCCAGTCGCTCGTCGTCGACGTCATCGGTCTCCGACCGAAGCGAGAGGTACGCGATCAGGCCCTCGCGGGTGATCGCCCCGTGTTCGATCCGGTCGGCCGCGACGGATTCGCTCACGCCGAACGTGTCCGCGACCGTCCGTCGAAAGTCGTCGTCGTCGACGGCACCGTACGTATCGCGGTAGATCCGCCGGGTCGACTCGAACGCCTCGGTCGTGGCGAGTCCGTCGTCGGTCTCGTCGACGAGACCGGCGGCGACGAGGTCGTCGATGGCGTCGTCGAGCGCCGCGGTCGAAGGGTCGGAGCCGGCCATCTTAGACACCGAGGTAGCGCTCGCGGGTCGTTTCGTCCTCGCGGAGTTCGTCGGCGGTTCCGTCGAAGACGGCCTCTCCCTGGTCGACGACGTACGCTCGGTCGGCGATCTTGATGGCGGCGGCGGCGTTCTGCTCGACGAGCAGGATCGTCACGCCCTGATCGCTGATGCGCTCGACGGCCGCCTCCACGTCCTCGACGATTTTGGGCGCGAGCCCCTCGTACGGTTCGTCGAGGAGGAGGAGATCTGTACTCTGTTTGAGCGCGCGGGCGATGGCGAGCATCTGCTGTTCGCCGCCCGAGAGCGTGCCGGCTTTCTGTGTCTTGCGCTCGCGGAGCCGGGGGAAGTCGTCGTACACCTGTTCGGTGGACATAGAGGTCCCCGTCGACGTGAGCGGCCGACTCCACGTGTTCGAGCGGTTACGGGACACCTCGGCGATCCGGAGGTTCTCCTCGACGCTGAGGTTGGCGAACACCCGCCGTTCCTCGGGAACGAGCGAGATACCTTGCATCGCCACGTCGTCGGCTGGCATCGAGGTGATGTCGTCGCCTTTGAACGTGACCGAGCCGTCGCGAACCTGTGGCGGTTTCGCCCCGGCAATAGCGCGCAGGGTCGTCGTCTTGCCCGCGCCGTTGCGTCCGAGCAGCGCACAGATTTCGCCCTCTTGGACGGAGAGCGAGAGATCACGCAGGATGTGACTCTCGTCGTAGTAGGCGTCGATGGCGTCGACTTCGAGTAGGCTCACAGATCGACACCTCCAAGATACGCCTCCTGTACCTCCGGGTCGCCCCTGATTTCCTCGGGCGTTCCTTCGGCGATGACCCGGCCGCGATTGAGGACGACGATGCGGTCGGACACTCTGAAGACGATTTCCATGTCGTGTTCGATGAGGACGAACGTCAACCCGAGTTCCTGCTTGACCTCCTCGACGAGGTCGACCGTCGCCTCGGTCTCTTCGGGCGACATCCCCGCGGTCGGCTCGTCCATCAGGAGGAGATCCGGTTCGGCCGCGAGCGCGATACCGATTTCGAGGCGACGCTTGTCGCCGTAGGGGAGTTCCGACGCCGTGCGGTCGGCCTGACTCAGGAGGCCAACGGCGTTGAGGGTGTCCCGTGCCACCTCGTGGACGCCGGTGAGGCTGTCACGGTGTTCGAGAAACTTGAATCCGAAGGAACCGTGTTCGGCCGCGAGTGCGGCGATTTCGGCGTTCTCACGAACGGTGAGATTCGAGAAGATGGAGGCGGTCTGGAACGACTTGCTGACGCCCATCTGGACCACCTCGTGGGGGTCGCGGTTCACGATCGACTCGCCTTTGAACCGGATGTCGCCCGACGTGGGGTCGAGACGCCGTGTGATGAGGTTGATCAGCGTCGATTTGCCGGCCCCGTTCGGCCCGATGATCGAGACGCGTTCGTTCTCCTCGACGGTGAGGTTTACGTCGTCGGTCGCGACGAGGCCGCCGAACTCCTTGACGAGGTCCTCCGTTTCGAGAAGCGCCATCAGTCCTCACCTCCGGTGACGAAGTCACGAACGTCGCAGAAGAAGCCCCAGATGCCGCGGGGGAACGTCCAGATGACGACGACGAACACCAGCCCTAGGATGAGGTGCCAGAAGGGGGCGATGAAATCGAACGGATGCCCGCCGCTGACGATGTTCTCGACGTAGAGGTAGACGGCGGCGCCCACGACGGGGCCGAACAGCGACCCCGTCCCGCCGAGGACGGTCATGATGACCACCTCGCCACTCGTCGTCCAGTAAAACGAGGAGAGCGGGACGTACGAGCCGTGAATGGTAAAGAGGCTCCCGGCGACGCCGGCAAAGAGGCCGGAGAGGATGAAAGACATCAAGCGGTAGCGCCAGACGTTCAGTCCGACGAACTCCGCGCGCTGTTCGTTCTCGCGGATGGCACGAAACACCATCCCGTACGGCGAGTTGAGGATGCGGTAGGCAAGCGCCACACAGAGCAAGGTGACGATCGCCACGAACAGGTAGAGCCAGGTTCCGAGCAGCGTCTCGAGGACGAGTGGCAACTCGCCCTCCAGGGGGAAGATACCGAGCAGTTCAGTCGTTTCGACGCCCGTAAACCCGTTCTCGCCGCCGGTGAGGAACGCGAGCGGCGACGAGGACATGTAGAACAACATCTGAGCGAACGCGAGCGTGAGGATGGCGAAGTAGATACCGCCGCGGCGCAACGAGAGGAATCCGAGCACCCACGCAAGCAGGACGGCAAAGGTGGTGCCGGCGGCCACCATCAGGACCGGAGACCCGGAGACGTTCTGGCTGAAGATACCGGCGGCGTAGGCGGCTCCACCCCAGAAGGCGGCGTGGCCAAAGGAGAGGAGGCCGGTGTAGCCGAGCAGCAGGTCGAAGCCGAGCGCGAAGATGCCCCAGATGAGGATGAGCGTCGCGAGGCTCTGATACCCCTGTAGCAGGCCGCTCACGACGGGCATCCGGGCGAAGACGAACGGGAAGAGCGCGAGGAGGACGGCGGTGCCGGCGACGACCCGTAACTCGTTGCCCCGGAAGATCCAGACGCCGGTGGCGTCGACGACGGCGCTCGCGTCCGCCTCGTTCGCCGGCGCGGGTTCGTCGCTCACGGCGCCACCCCCTCTTCGCCGAGCAGGCCCTGTGGCCGAACGAGCAGGACGATGGCGGCGATGGCGTACAGACCCACCTGCGCCCACGCGGAGTACGTCGCCACGAGGATGGCCTGTGTGAGGCCGAACAGGACGCCCCCGAGGACGGCGCCGGCGATGGAGCCGACGCCGCCGATGACGACGGTCAGGAACGCGGGGACGAGAATCTCGTTGCCGATGGTGGGGTTGACGGGATTGAGCGGGCCGCCGACGACGCCGGCGACGCCGGCGAGCGCCGCGCCGATACCGAAGACGACGATGTACGGCCGGCTCAGCCGGATACCGAGCAGTTCCACCATCTCGGGGTCCCGGGTGCCGGCGCGGACGATCAGGCCGAAATCGGTGAACTCGACGAGAACGTAAACGACGAGCACCAGAATCGCCGTGATCCCGATGACGTAGTACCGCCACGAGGAGATGGGAATAGCCGTCAGGAAGGGAACCTGCGGCGGGCCCTGTGCCCACGCGGGCTGGCTGAACGGCAGGCTGCTCGATCCGAAGAAGGCCCGGAAGACTTCCTGGACGATGATCGCAAGCCCGAAGGTGACGAGGATCTGGTCGGTGTCGGGTCGATTCTTGAACGGTTCGACGACGAAGCGTTCCATCGCCAGGCCGACGACGAAGACGACGAGGGGGACGATGATCAGCGCGGGGATGTAGCCCAGGCCGAGTCCGAGCGTCGAGACGCCCCACTCCTGAAGCAGTCCGCTCGTCAGGTTGATTTCGAGGGCCAACAGCAGTCCCGCGTAGGTCCCGACGAGATACAGCGCCCCGTGGGCGAAGTTGACGAACTTCAGCGTGCCGAGGATGATCGACAGGCCCACGGCAAGCAGGACGTAGATTGCACCCTGCTGGAGGCCGTTGAGCAGGACGGTTATCGCCTCGATGTGGAAACTCATCCTCTCACCTCACGGACGCCACGCTCGGTGGACCGACGAGGGGCTCCGGGTGGTAGTGTCATATACGTGTGATTGAGCATTATTTACTATAATTTTGTGCTGCGGCGCGAGTGCGATCCGCGCCGGACGACCGCGGTTATTCGTCGCCGTACTCGCCGAGTTCACACTCGGCTGCGGGACCGGCGTCGCAGGCGTAGCCGAGTTCGTCGCGACTCGTGATGTTGATGATCTCGAAGTACTGGCCTGCGGACTGTTCGGACTCGGGTAGCCCGCGGACGACGGGCACGTCGCGCTGGGCCTGGTGGTCGCAGGCACGCATCAACTCGGCACCCATGCCGATGTTGCTGTACTCGTAACCTTCCAGCTGACGGATCACTTCCGGCGGGTAGAACGTGCCTGCGCGCTCGACCGCCGCCGCGTACTGGAGCGTCTGGGCGTAGGCGAGCTGTGCCGGCCCGGACGGGATGCGGTCGTACTCGTTCTGGAACGTCTGCAGGAACTCCTGGGACGGGGTGTTGTCGATCTGGGAGTCCCAGGCGACGGTGCCGAAGACACCCTCGATGGCTGCGCCCGCCGCCTCCGCCATCGGGCGGTTGTACAGCGGGACGACGATCTCCATGTTCTCGTCGAGGCCGGCGTCGACGGCCTGGCTCACGGACGTTGCGCCGTCCAGTCCGTAGTGGTCCAGCAGGAGCACGTCGGCGTCGGAGTTCGCCGCCTGCGAGAGGTACGAGGAGTAGTCGCTGGTGCCGAGCGGCGTGGCGACGGAGTTGACCTGTTCCCAGCCTGCCTCGGTCAGGAACTGATTCATCGATTCCTGGACGGTCTGGCCCCAGCTGTAGTCGGCGTAGAGCTGGTAGAACTGCAGGTCGCTCCCGTACTCTTCGGTCAGCACCGGCGCGAGCGCCTGTCCCGTCATGTACGCGTTGAACATCTCGCGGAAGCCGTAGCGCACGCAGTTCGCCCCCGTCGTCTCGTTGGAGTGGGTCAGACAGGCCATGAACGGGACCTTCTCGCGCTGACACAGCTCCTGGACCGCGATGGCGACGGCGGAGGACGACCCGCCGGTCACCATGACCGCGTTGTCGCGCTGAATCATCCGCGAAGCGGACTGGCGCGCGGTGTCGGCGTCGGTCGCGGTGTCGCCGCTCACCGAGTCGATCTGGTAGTCGAGGACGCCGTCGCCGGAGAGGTCGTCGAACTGGGAGTCGACCCAGCCGCCGCCGTTGTTCAGGTGCTTGACCGCGAGTTCGTACGCGCGCAGTTCGTCCTGCCCCTCGGAGGCGTACGGCCCGGACTGCGGGACGTTGAACCCGAGCGTCGCCGTATCACCCTCGACGGGGTAGTTGCCGAGTTCGGGGTACTCCGATTCGCCACCGCCGCCACCGCCACCGCCACCGCCACCGCCGCCACCCGAACAGCCGGCCAACCCGACCAGTCCAGCAGTGCCGGCGGCGCCGGCGGCCTTGATCACATCGCGTCTGTCCAGACGGCTGTCATTGCTACCCATGCACAAATGGGTAGCCAGAACACTAATAATAGTTTCTGTTTTTACGATAACGTTCGTGTGAAATTCGCCGAACTACTGATAGATAATCAACATAAATCGTCGGCGACGGCCGGAAGGGTGTCGGCGATCCGGCCCGGTGTGGCACCGATCGATTCCGGCGGGTCGCGCGTGCGGTTTACCCACGTCGTCGCCATCCCCGCGTTACCGGCGCCGGCCACGTCCCACGCGTTCGAGGAGATCAATCGACAGTCGTCGAGCGGGCGGTCCAGCGTCTCCGCGGCGTGTTCGTACACCGCCGGGTCGGGTTTGAACGTCCGCACCGCGTCCGCGCTCAGTACGCCGTCGAGGTGGGGAGCAAGCCCCGCGTTTTCGGCCAGACGTTCGAGCATCGCCGGGTTGCCGTTCGAGAGGACGACCACGTCGTGTCCGGCCTCGCCGAGGCGCGTAAGCGCCTCGACGGCGCCCGGAAACGGATCGAGGCGGTCGTACGCGCTCCGGATACGCTCGCGGGTGTCTGGGGTCGGATCGAGGTCGTACGCCGCGAGCGCGTAGTCGAGCGCGTGGCCCGTGATCTCCCAGAACGGCTCGTAGTCGTCCATCTGTGCGCTCTGGTAGGAGTACTGGAGCTGTTTGCGTCGCCACGTCTCGTCCACGGCGGCCACCAGGCGCTCGGGGACGTCGAGTGCCTCGCCGAGGCGCGTTCGCACGCTACTCGTATCACAGAGCGTCCCGTACATGTCGAAGCAGAGTCCGGCCATGAGCGGCCCAACGCGCGACAGCTCCTTGATACTGACTGTCGCAGGTTCCCCCGTCACGACACTCCGTACGAGCCGTTCCCCCGCGGCACGGTCGTTCCCGAACGGACAGTTCTTTGACGCCGGCTGTCGATTGTCGGACAGTGATCGGAGCTGGCCTCGGTATCGCCGCCGCCCTCGCCCTCGTCTCGACCGGCGTCATCTGGATCGGAAGCGAACAGCTCGAACGGGGTGCCGGGCGGCTCAGCCGCCACTACGGCCTCCCGGTCGCCGTCCACGGCGCCGTCGTCGTCGCCGTCGGCTCTAGCTTCCCCGAGCTTAGCTCCGTCGTCATCAGCACCCTGCTCCACGGCGAGTTCTCGCTCGGCGTCGGCGCAATCGTCGGCTCCGCCATCTTCAACCTGCTCGTCATCCCCGCCGTCTCCGCGCTCGCCAGCGAGGAACTCGAAGCCACCCGCGACATCGTCCACAAGGACGCCCAGTTCTACATCATCAGCGTCCTCGTCCTCTTTCTCACCTTCGCCCTCGGGGCGACGTACGTCCCCGGCGGGACCAACGAGGCGGCGATTCTCACCCCTGCGCTCGCGATTCTCCCCCTCGTCACTTACGGCGTCTACGTCTTCCTCCAGTATCAGGACACCCGCGACCACGCCCCGAGTCCCCCGCCCGACATCGACCTGGGCCGCGAGTGGGGGCGACTCGCGGTCTCGCTCGCCGTCATCGCCGTCGGCGTCGAGGGCATCGTCAGCGCCGCCCTCGACTTCGGCGTCGCCTTCGGCACGCCGCCGTTCCTGTGGGGATTGACCGTCATCGCCGCGGCGACGAGCCTCCCGGACGCCTTCGTCAGCGTCCGCGCGGCCGCCGACGACGACAGCGTCACCAGCCTCACCAACGTCCTCGGGAGCAACACGTTCAATCTCCTCGTCGCCATCCCCGTCGGCGTCGTCCTCGCGGGGACGGCCACCGTCAACTTCCTCGTCGCCATCCCTCTGATGGGCTTTCTCGCCTTCGCCACCATCGTCTTCGTCGTCCTCACACGAACCCACCTCGAACTCACGAATCCCGAAGCCTACGCGCTACTCGGCCTGTACGGGGTCTTTTTGGGCTGGATGATCCTCGAGACGGTCGGCGTGGTCGATGGGGTACAGGGCATCTGACGGTCACAGCGATCCGGTGACGAACAGTTCGAACAGAATGAAACAGACGGGAAGCAGGATCGAACTGACCAGTCGGGTGATTATTCCGATCGAGAGGGGGTAGAGCTGGACGTTCTGGTAGTCCTCGTACTCGCGTCGGGCACGACGAATCTCCAGTTCCAGCAGTTCGTCGTTCGTTTCGGCGAGGCCGTCGTCCGGCAGGTCCGCCTCGTTCTCCGTCAGTAACGCGAGCCGTTTTTCGAGTTTGCGGATGCGCTCGCGGTGGTTGTCGAGCATCTTCTCGCGAAGGTCCTGTGCCCGACGATTCACCTTGTACGTCGGATAGAGGAAGTTGAGCGCGACCAGCAGAACGAACAGCGCGACGCCGACGTAGACGACCTCCTCGTACGCGATGTGGCTGGCGATCTGGAAGGAAAGCGGGAGCGCGAGCGATCCCAGCGAGGTGATGATAGTCATGCGAATAGCGAACGTCCCGACGGTGCTGAGACCGCCGAGACCGTCGGGATGGAGTGGGTCCACGTCGAGTGTCACCTCCTCCGCGAACGCACGGATCACGAAGACCGTGATCAGGCCCCCGTGGGACCGCAGGCCGGCGAACAGGAGCCAGTAACAGAAGAAGCCGAGATACGCGCCCCGTTCGACGAGGGTGTCGATCCCCTGGCCCCGGAAATAGCCTTGGCCGACGACGAACACGGTGAGGACGAGCCCGACCCAGACCAGCGTGCTCACCCACCAGTACTTGACGTAGTACGTGTCGTATCGTTCCGCCAGCCGATCGAGCGCGTCGTGGCTCTCCGTAGCCGTGATGAGTTCGATGTCGTCGAAAAACTGCGGCAGGAGGCGCTCGTCGTAGTACCACACGTCGAAGGGCGCGGGCACCACCATCAGACAGGCGAGCGCCTGCCCGACGAGAAACGCCGTCGAGGCCTCGGACGAATCGAGCGCGACGACCGAACAGACGACCGGAATCCACCCCATGAGCAGAAACGCCACGAGAAACGGTCGGTCGACGTATCCCCGTCCCCAGTCGACGATCCGACTCACCCACAGCGATGTCGCGTTGTACTCCATCGGTCCGTTCGCCCCGTCTCGACTCAGTGGCTTTGATTTTGGGGTCAAATCGACCGCCTGCGCCCGAAGAGCTAACTGTCAGAAACGGCATGATCAAGATATGACCGAGGAGCGTGCCGGCACCGATGGATCGGCCGACGCCGTGCGGGGGCGGGCGGCACCGCTCCCCCCGTACCCGTCGAGCGCCGGCCATCCCCTGTTTCACACCGTCCACTCCATGCGCGACGTGTTCGGCTTCCGCGAGCGGGCGATGGCCGACCACGACCTGATCCGAATCAAACTCCTCGGCCCGGGCGATGTCTACCATCTCGGCCACCCGGACTACTTCGAGCGCGTCCTCCTGAACGACCGGGATCACTTTCGTAAGTCCGAGGACTTCCGCATCGCGTTCGAGGGTGGCCTCGTGGCCGTCGAAGGGGACACCTGGCGCCGACAGCGCGAGGTTCTTCAACCGCTGTTTTCCCGCGACAGTCTCCGCGATTACGCCGACGGCATGGTCGACGCGATCCGACGACGACGCGATCACTGGCAGCCGGGGACCCGGATCGACCTCGCGGCCGAGACGAGCGACCTGACCCTCGATGTCCTCTTTGCGACCCTGCTCGGGCGGGACCTCGACGTCGACGGTGATCGGGAGATTCGCACCGCCGCCGACCGCCTCCAGCACTGGTTCGCGCCCACCTCGTACCCACTCCCGACGTGGGTGCCGACGCCGGCACGCCGGCGGTTCAAACGCGGGAAGCGACGGCTCCAGTCGGTCGCCAGCCGACTGCTCGACGCCGCGGCCGCCGATCCGCCAGCCGATCCGAGCGAGGCCGACGACCTCCTCTCCCTGCTCGTTGCCCTCCGCGAGTCGGGCGTCGAGAGCGAGGCGCTGACCGACGACCGCCTCCGGGATCAGGTGGTGACGATGATCTTCGCCGGCCACGACACCACCGCGACGGCCATCGCCTTCGCGTTCTACGCGCTGGCCCGCCACCCCGAGGTGCGGGAGCGCTTCCACGCCGAGGTCGACGCCCTCGACGGCCCGCCGACGATCACGGACCTCGACGCTCTCGACGTGACCGAACGCGTCGTCACCGAAACCATGCGGCTCTTCCCGCCGGTGTACACCATCCCCCGCGAGACGACGACCGACGTGATCGTCGACGGCTACCGGATCCCCGAGGGAGCGACGACCTGGCTCACCGTCGACCGGGTGCATCGCGATCCGCGGTTCTACGACGACCCCGACGCTTTCCGCCCCGAGCGATGGGCGACCGACCTCCGCGAACGCCTCCCCGACTTCGCGTACGTCCCCTTCGGCGGCGGTCCCCGAACCTGCATCGGCCGGCAGTTCGCACTGATGGAAGCACAACTCGCCCTCGCGACGGTCGGCCGTGACTACCACCTCGCGTGGCCCGACGACGACACCGACGACCCGCCCCGTCGACTCGGCATGACGACTCGGATGGAACCCGGGACGGCCGTCCGCGTCGTCGAGCGGTGAGGGGCACCACCGATCCTCACCGGCCCGTCACGGCCGTGGATAGCGACAGCGGCTCTCTATTCCGATGCGCACCTTTACCCCCCTCCGACTGCACCATCGCGTATGGCACCGAGCCTCCGCCGATCCGTCACCGACGCCGTTCGCAACGCCGTCCCCTTCCTCGTCATCACCGTCGTCTGGGTCGGCATCATGCTGGCTCTCTACGGTGTGTTTCTCGTGACGAAGCCCTCCGGCGTGACCTACGAGCCGTGGGTCCACGTCTCGGTCTTTGCCGTTCCCGGCGTGGGCTTTCTGGGACACGTTCTCCAGCAGGCACTCGTCGGCGGACGTGGCTCTCGGTAGCGACGCCGTCGTCACCCGGTAACACGCACGTCAGCGGCTATTCAAGTCCCTCCGGCGCGTAGTGGGAGTATGGCCGATCCGACGCCCACTCCGGGCATCCACCACGTCACCTGCATCGCCGGCGACCCCCAGCGAAACCTCGAGTTCTGGGTCGAGACGCTCGGCCTCCGTCTGGTCAAGCGCTCGATCAACCAGGACGACCCGAGTACCTACCACTTCTTTTTCGCGGACGCGGAGGGAACGCCCGGGACGAGCATGACCTTCTTCCCGTGGTCTGACCTCCCCCAGGGCAAGGTGGGAAGCGGGCAGGTGTCCCGGACCGCCTTCCGCGTCCCCGAGGGAAGCCTCGACTACTGGGAGGACCGATTCGACGAGCACGGCGTCTCGTACGGCGACCGAACCGAGCGATTCGGAGAGACGGTGTTGCCGTTCCGCGACCCCGACGACCTCCCGGTCGAACTCGTCGAAGTCGCGATTCCGGATGACGATCCGACGGTCGCGTGGACCGAGTTCGTCCCCGCGGAAACCGCCATCCGCGGCTTCCACTCCGTGACCCTCTGGCTGGCCGACCCCGAACCGACGATGGAACTGCTCCGGACGATGGGGTTCGAGGAGGTTGGAACGGAGGAGTCGCCGGGCGATACGCCCGGCGACGATCGGACCCGCTTCGCCGCCGCCGGCCCCGTCGGGGCGTACGTCGACGTGCTTCCCACTATCGAGAGTGGCCGGCAGGGACACGGCACGGTCCACCACGTCGCGTTCCAGACGCCGACCGACGCGGATCAGGAGTCGATGCGGAGCGCCGCCCGGGCGCGGGGACTGAACCCCACCCAGCAGATCGACCGCCACTGGTTCCGGTCGGTTTACTTCCGCGAACACGGCGGCGTCCTGTTCGAACTCGCCACGAGCGATCCGGGGTATACGAGCGACGAACCCCTCGACGACCTCGGCGGTCGACTCGTCCTCCCCGGAACGTTCGAGGACCGCCGCGAGGAGATCGAAGCCGGACTGCCGGACGTGACGATCCCACGGGCGACGACGGTCGACGCGGGCGACTGAGACGGATCGTCGTACGATCCTCGAACGAGTCGCTCGGTGGAGGCAGACCACTGCTCGAATAGAACGGTCACCGCACCCGGCGGGCGTTGATCCCGCTCAGTCCAGGTTCGCGATCGCGTCGTCGATATCGAAATCCAGCGTTGTTTCGGACCCCTCTTCGCTCCGGTCGACTTTCTCCCCCTCCTCGTCGATCTCCACTTCAGGCCCCTCGTCCTCGGTGAACTCCGTGTTCACTCCCCACGGCATGTTATCGCCCCTCCGCCCGCGTACGGTCGAGTTCTCGATCCGGTGTGTCCGTTCGCACCGATATCGACTTCGCGGGTCGATGATTCATCGATAGGTATCACACCGGATGTACGGATATATGGGTTGGGTTCGCGCACGGTCACCGGGACACGCGCCCGGACGAACGTGAGCGCGGGACGCGCCTCCGATCGAGTCTTCACCGGGCGAGCGACACGGCCGCTCACGTGGCGTCACGGGTCGTAATGTACGCCCGGAACACTAACGTCCAGCCTCATCCCTGGCGGCGTGCCGTGTCGGCTGGCTAACCCTCGTGCCGGGCGGCCGTCGAACGCGTGCGACGGCGACACGTGTTTGGCCGTCGGTCGGACGGCCGTGGAGTCCCGGGGGTCAGTTCACCGTCGGGCCTCCAGTTACCGGTTCGGCGTTCGGATGATTCCGTTGAATCACCCATGTAGCGTGCCCGGGTTCTCCGCGCGGTCATTGCGCCCTGACGGGTATGCTCGGGCGGGGACTAAAGGCACGCAGACGGGGCTACGAGGTACAGAGGTTAACCCCTTGCGGACGGCGACCACGATCAGTAGACGTAGTCCGACTCGTGGATGCTCACGAAATCCCGGTTACGACGCTTGTTCCACCGGTAGCTGACGAGGAGCTTCATGGCGTCCCAGCCGGCGGCGAACGTCTTCTCGAACATGCCGTAGCCGTCCGTGTCGGCCAGCATCTTGCGAGCGGTCCGGAAGATGTTGTCCCAGTCGGCCGGCCCGTAGTCCCGAACCATATCGGCCATCGTGACGTTGCGCAGAATCTCGTCGCCGATGGCGGCCTTCCAGGCGGTGTTGTAACCCGAGAGGTCGCCCGCCCCGGCCAACTCGCCCGCGATCCGTCCGGTGCGGACGGCCGTGTGGTCGCCGCCCTCGTGGAACGCCGAGGTGGTGCCCATCGCGCCGCCGACGACGGCGATGCCCGCCTCGACCGGCGAGTCGACCGGTCGGGTCGAGGAGATGGGATAGGTTTCCGTCCCCTTCGACTTGGCGCGGCCCTCGACGAGGGGGAAGTCGCCGGGCACGTCGTATCGGTCGCCGTACTCGCGTTCGAGGAGGCGCCGGAGGTACTCGCTCCCACCCGGAACCGTCTCGTCGTCGGGCCGCAAGAGTGGGTAGGCGCCGCGGTTGGGCACCGACGACAGGTCGAGCCCGATGGGCATCGTCAGCCCGATCCGGGCTACGTCGTCGTCGTTCGGGAAGATCCACGGGTAGGCGGTGTGACCCGGGATGTACCCCCACCAGAACGTGATGGCGCCACGGAGGTCGTCGGCCACTTCGGCGGGGAGGCGACGGTGTTCCTGATACGCGATGTGGTTGGCCGTCGTCGTCCCGAGATGATCGGTGACCGGGAAGGGGAGAAGGGAGTCGAGTACCCGGTTGGTGACGGTGCGCTGGGGGCCGTCGGCGAGGATGAGGTAGTCTGCGCTCACGGCGTCGCCGTCGGCCAGTCGAAGCGTGTGTCGGGGGTCGTCGTCGGGGGTCGTCTCCACGCTCTTGACGCTCACGCCGACGCGGTAGTCGGCACCGGCGTCCGTCGCACGTTCGCGGAGCCAGTCGTCGAACTTCGCCCGGTGGAAAGTGTAGCCGAAGGCGTCGTACGACGACTCGATGCCGGTGCTTCGCAGGACACAGGACTCGTTCGGCCCGACGAACGTCGCCCGGTCGAGTTCCGACAGCAAGACGTCGTCGGGGAACTCGTCGGGATGGATGCCCATGATGTCGACCCAGTAGTCGAGGATGCCCGCCGCGTCGGTGGAGTCGGGGCCGAGTCCCTCGCGGTCGGCGCGGGGGACGCCCTTCTCGAGGACGAGTGCGGACGCACCGGCTTCGGCGGCCGCGTGGGCCGCCGACGTGCCGGCCGGCCCGCCACCGACGACGGCCACGTCCACGTGTTCCATACCCTACTTCCAAACGGGCGGGGGTATTAATGACCCGGAATGGCACGCCCCCTCGTAGCCTCTTTAACGGTGGCGGCTGCATCGCCTCGCATGACCGATCCGGACGTCGTCGTCCTCCGTCAGAAGGTCCACGGCATGGCACCGTCGTCGTACGGGGCGAAACTCCGCGATAGACTCCCCGAACACGAGGTGACCGTCGCGACCACCCCCGCCGAGGAGCGAGACTTGATCGAGCGCGCCCGCGTGGTGACCGGTATCGACTTCGACGTCGAGTGGTTGGACGCCGCCCGGAATCTGGAGTTGTTCGCCTGTGCGTACGCTGGCACCGGTCACCTCGACGTCGACGCCCTCGCCGACGCCGGCGTCGCCGTCACCAACGCCGCGGGCGTCCACGGCCCCAACATCTCCGAGTACGTTATCGGCGCGCTCGTCGCCCACGACCGCCGGTTCAGGCAGGCGTGGGAGCACCAGCAGCGCAACCACTGGGAAGCGTACCCCGTCCGCGAACTCCAGGGAAGCACGGCCGCAGTCGTCGGCCTCGGCGCCATCGGCGAGGCGCTGGTCGAGCGACTGGACGCCTTCGGCGTCGAGACGCTCGGGGTGCGGTACACGCCCGAGAAAGGTGGGCCGACCGACGAAGTGCTCGGTTTCGACTCGATACACGGCGCCCTCGCCCGCGCCGACTACGTGATCCTCGCGTGCCCGCTCACCGACACGACGCGTGGATTGATCGACGACGATGCGCTGGCGTCGATGCGCGCCGACGGCCTCCTCGTCAACGTCGCTCGCGGTCCGGTCGTCGACACCGACGCACTCGTGACGGCGCTTCGCGACGCCGAGATTCGCGGCGCGACGCTGGACGTGACCGACCCCGAACCGCTGCCCGACGACCACCCGCTGTGGTCGTTCGAGAACGTCCGGATCACGCCTCACAACGCCGGCAACACGCCGAAGTACTACGACCGCCTCGCCGACATCCTCGCGACGAACCTGCGGCGGCTGGAGGAGGCCGGCGCGGCCGAGGGGCTGGAGAATCAGGTGGTGTAGCTGCCTACTCCGCCGGCGGCGACACGTCGTTTCTGAGCGTTCCGACGCCTTCGTACGTGATCTCGACGGTGTCACCGGGTTCGATCACGCCGGGGTTGGCCGGACTGCCGAACGCGATCACGTCGCCGGGGCGGAAGGTGAAGCGCTCGGAGAGGAAGGCGACGATTTTGTAGGGATCGAACAGCATGAGTTCGGTGTTGGCTTCCTGCCGGCGCTCGCCGTTGATCTCGGTGTGCATATCGATGCCGTGGGGGTCGAGGTCCGTTTCGATCCACGGGCCAAGGGGGCCGGAGCCGTCGAACGCCTTTCGCGCCGTGCGGCCGGGCTGATCGAGGGCGTCCACGTCGTTCATGATGGTGTAGCCCCGGATGACCTCGGGCACCGCCTCGGCGTCGAGGCGGTGGCACCGCTCGTCGATGACGGCACAGAGTTCGCCCGCATACGTCACCTCGTCGGAGAAGGTGGGGTAGGGGATCGGTTCCTCGTGGGAAACGACGGAGGCCGGTGGCTTGATGAAGAAGGCGGGCTGGTCAGGCACGTCGTACTCCATCTGATCGAGCGTTTCGGCGAAGTTGCGGCCGGTACAGTAAAGCGCCGACGGATTGCACGGCGGCGCCAGGTCGCCGTCCTCGCCGACGACGAACGCGTCGTCCTCGGTTTCGACGACGCCGTTTCGGTACTCGCCGGCGTGAATCTCGCCGTCGACCGCGATGCGTGCGCGTTTCATACACGCTTCCGTCCCTCCCGACCGACTAACCGCTTGTGGATTCCCGTGCCGGCCCGCGACGGACGACGGACACGGGCGCCGATGATTCTCTCGGCGACGCCTTCGGTCGGACCGGTGACGGCGACCACTCCGTCGTTCCCGCGCCCACCCTCCTCGGTCACCGTGTGTCAGTAATCGAATGTGAGCGTGTCACGATCTAAATCCACGACCGGATTTGCCCGACGGATCGTGTCGGTACACGGCCCACGAAACGTTCTTACCTGTCAAGTGGTAACATTTCACGTACCCCTACCCACAGCCCCCGATCCACGTCAGTTTTTACCCGTCGGCGGAAACGGGCGGGTAATGGACTCCGAACTGCGCGAACGCGTCGAGCGTGCGGCGCGGCGACACGCGCTCCTCAACGCGGTGAAGTACGACAGCGACGCGGACGTGGGTGCGGTGATGGGCCCGCTGATGGGTGAGAACCCCGACTTCCGTCCCCACGCCGACGAGATTCCGGGCGTCGTCGGCGGCGTCGTCGCCGAGGTGAACGGTCTTTCCGCGGCGGAGAAGCGATCGGAACTCGAGGCTCTCGCCCCCGAGGAACTCGCCGACATCGAGGCCGAGGACGAGGGCGAGGAGCATCCGCTGCCTGACCTGCCGAACGTCGACGACGGCGTGGTGATGCGCGCCGCGCCGAATCCGAACGGCCCGTGGCACCTCGGCCACGCCCGGATGCCCGCCGTCATCGGCACGTACAAGGACCGATACGACGGCCGGTTCATCTGCCGGTTCGACGACACCGACCCCGACACCAAGCGCCCGGACCTCGACGCCTACGGCGCCATCCTCGATTCCATCGACTACCTCGGTTTCGACCCCGACGAGGTGCTACGGGCGAGCGACCGCCTCGACACCTACTACGACCACGCCCGGGAACTGATCGACCTGGGCGGTGCCTACACCTGCTCCTGTCCGCAGGGCGAGTTCTCCGATCTGAAGAACGCGGGCGAACCCTGTCCCCACCGCGAGAAGGACACGGCGACGACCCGCAAGGAGTTCGAGGCGATGGTCGACGGCGACTACTCGGCCGGCGAGATGGTCCTCCGGGTCCGCACCGACATCACGCACAAGAACCCCGCGTTGCGGGACTGGGTGGCGTTCCGGATGATCGACCGTCCCCATCCCCGGTCGGAGGCGGCCGACTACCGCTGCTGGCCCATGCTCGATTTCCAGTCCGGCGTCGACGACCACCTCACGGGCGTCACCCACATCATCCGCGGCATCGACCTCCAGGACTCCGCGAAGCGCCAGCGGTTCGTCTACGACTACTTCGACTGGGCGTACCCCGAGGTGATCCACTGGGGTCACGTCCAGGTCGACGAGTACGACGTGAAACTCTCCACCTCGACGATCAAGGGGCTGATCGAGGCGGGCGAACTCGACGGCTGGGACGACCCCCGGGCGCCCACCCTCGCCAGCCTGCGGCGCCGCGGGATCCGCGGCGAGGCCATCGTCGACGCGATGATCGAACTCGGCACCTCCACGAGCAACGTCGAACTGTCGATGAGCGCCGTCTACGCTACCAACCGCGACCTGATCGACGACGACGCGAACCGCTATTTCTTCGTCCGGAACGGCGTCGAAACGACCCTCGACGGCGGCCCGGACGCCGGCCATCCGCCGCTCCACCCCGACCACGAGGGGCGCGGCCGGCGGGACGTGCCCGTCGGCGACGCCGTCCTCGTCGAACCCGCGGACGTGCCCGCGGACGGCGAGCGCGTGTGGCTGAAGGGCTTCGGCTGTGTCCGTCACGTCGACGACCGGTTCGAGTACGTCGGCGACGACATCACGGCCGTCCGCGAGGAGGGCGTGCCCGTCGTCCACTGGGCGCCCGCCGACGGCCTCCCGGTCCGCATGCGGACGATGAACGGCGACGTGACGGGCGTCGCGGAACCGGCCTTTGCGGACGCCGCCGTCGACGACGTGGTGCAGTTCGAGCGCGTGGGGTTCGTGCGGGTGGACAGCGTGGCGCGTGGCGACACAGGGGATCGGCCGCCGGCCGACGGCGCCGAGGAGGCCGTCGTCTACTTCGCTCACGAGTAGACGGGGCGGGCGACCAAACGTTTATTCGCCACGTTACCGAGGAACACGTATGTCCGAACAGCGCCCGCAACCGGTATCGGACCCCACGACCGGGGCGATCCCGCACTGGTCACACGGCGACGACGACGTGCTCACTGTCGTCGACGGCGACGGAGTCACCGTCTACGACGACGACGGCAACGCCTATCTCGACTTCCTGGCACAGCTTTACTGCGTCAACGCCGGCCACGGCGAGGAGCGGATCGTCGACGCCATCGCGGAGCAGGCCTCGCGGGTCGCCTACGTCGCCTCCTCGAAGGACAACGACGCGCGATCGGAACTCGCCGAACGCCTCGCGGCGGTCACCCCCGGCGATCTGAACGACGTGTTCTTCTCCGTTTCGGGGAGCGAGGCCAACGAGGCGGCGGTGCAGTTCGCCCGCGAGTACACCGGCGCCCGCAAGGTGCTCACGCGCTACCAGTCGTACCACGGCGCCACCTACGGCGCCGGGTCGCTGACGGGCGACCCCGAGACGCGTAACGCGGTGGGTCGGGGCGCCGAGACGACGGGGGCGGTGAAGTTCTGCCCGCCGCTGACGCATCGGTCGCCCTTCGACGGCGACACGCCCGCTGAGATCGCACGACAGGCCGCCGACCATCTGGAGTACGTCATCCGTAACGAGGGGCTGGACTCCATCGCGGCCATCCTGATGGAACCCGTCGGCGGGACGAGCGGCGCGTACCCGGCGCCCGTCGACTACTGGCAGCGGGTGCGCGAACTCTGTGACGAGTACGACATCCTGCTGATCGCGGACGAAGTGATCACCGGCTTCGGGCGCTGTGGCGAGTGGTTCGGCATCGAGACGGAGGGCGTGGTCCCCGACCTCATGACGTTCGCGAAAGGCGTCACGAGCGCGTACGTCCCGCTCGCGGGCGTCGCCGTCCGTCCGGAAATCGCCGCCCACCTCCGCGAGGAGGGGATCGACGTGGGCCAGACCTTCGCCGGTCACCCCGTCGCCTGCGCGGCGGGTATCGCCGCTCTCGACGTCTACGCGGACGGCCAGATCGAGAACGCGCGGGAACGAAGCGCCCACCTGGAAGCCCGCCTGCGCGAACTCGACGCCCACGACGCCGTCGGTACCGTGCGCGGCCGGGGCCTGCTCTGGGCGGTCGAGTTCACCGACCCCGGGACGGGCGAGCCGTATCTGAACCCGTGGATCGAATCGGGCGACAACCCCGTCGACGACGTGATCGACGCGGCCCAGGAGCGGGGTGTCCTGTTCGGCGGCGGGCGGCCGCGAACGCAGGTCATCGTCTGTCCGCCCCTCCCCGTCACCGACGCGGAGATCGACCGGGCGGTCGACGCCCTCGACGCGGCCATCGCCGCGACCTTCGAGTAGCGGCCGATCCGTCGGCGACGCAACCGTTTAATATCACGGGGCGCCCGACTCCCCCTATGCTCCACATGGAGGGCCCCCTCCTCACGATCGACGTGGGATCGCGGCGCGTCGAGACCGAGTCCATCGACGACGTTCTCGGCTCCTTTATCGGCGGCCGCGGCGTCGCCACGCGTCTCGCTCACGAGCGCATCCCGTTCGACGCCGATCCGCTCGGCCCGGAGAACCGCCTCTATTTCACCACGGGGCCGATGCAGGCCTCGTCGATGAGTTTCACCGGCCGCACCTCCGCGACGGCCGTCTCGCCCCTGACCGACGGCCTGCTCTCCGCCAACGCCGGCGGCTTCGTCTCCCGCAACCTGACCGGTACCCGCAACGCCGTCGTCGAACTCGTCGGCGAGAGCGACGACCCATTGATGATCCACGTCCGCGAGGACGGCGTGACCTTCGAGGCGGTGCCACATCTCGCGGGCGCCGAGGTGCCGACGGTCACCGAGTACGTCGAGACCGAACACGACCTCGGTCCGGAGAACGTCGTCTGTATCGGCCCGGCGGGCGAGAACCTGGTCCGCTTCGCCTGTATCATGACGAGCGAGACGCGGGCGTTCGGCCGCGGCGGCCTCGGCGCCGTGATGGGCTCGAAAAACGTCAAGGCAATCACCTTCGATGGCGACGCGAGCCCCGACGTGGAGGTCGACGCCGAAGCGGCGACCATCCACCGCGAGGCGGCGACCAGCGACCACATCATGAAACGCCAGGGGACCGCGAGCGTCACCGACCTCGCCAACGAGATCGGCTCCTTTTCCACTCGCTACTTCGAGGACGTGAGCTACGAGGCGTTCGAGAACATCAACGGCGATGCGGTGGAGGCAAAGAAGTACAAGAAAGGGACCTGTTCACAGTGTGCCTTCGCCTGCAAGCTACCGACGCGTGACGAGGCGTCGGGCGTCGAGACGGAGGGTCCGGAGTTCGAGACGATCATGGCCTTCGGCGGCAACTGCGAGGTGGACGACATCGTCTCGATCATGCAGTCGAACCAGCTCTGTGATCGGCTGGGAATGGACACCATCTCCTGTGGCAACGCAGTGGCGGCCTACCTCAAGGCGAACGATGCCTTCGGCGACGACGAGTTGATCCACGAGACGGTGCGGAAGATCGCCGCCCGTGAGGGCGACGGCGACCTGCTGGCGGAGGGTATCCACCGCTTTCACGACGAACTCGGCGTCGAGGACTGGACGGTCAAGGGGCTGAGTTTCTCGGCCCACGACGGCCGCACGCTCAACGGACAGGGGCTCGGCTTCGCCACCGCGAACCGCGGCGGCGACCACATGTACGCGACGTTTTACGCCTACGAGTACCCCCTCGTCGACGCGTCGGAGGCGTTCGAGCCGTCGGGGCTGTCGGCCGCCAAAGCCCGAAAGCTGGTCGAACTGGAGAACAAGCGTGCGCTG
Source organism: Haloplanus natans DSM 17983 (assembly GCF_000427685.1). Lineage (NCBI taxonomy): Archaea > Methanobacteriati > Methanobacteriota > Halobacteria > Halobacteriales > Haloferacaceae > Haloplanus > Haloplanus natans. The sequence goes on along the minus strand of NZ_KE386573.1, from coordinate 2,196,034 downwards.
GAGGACTGCGGCGTCGTCTGTCGGTTCTCCCGCGGGATGATGACCGCCGAACGCTTCGAGAAGCTGTTCGACGCCGACTTCGACGACCTACTCGACGTGGGCGCCCGCGTCGTCGAACTGGAACGCCACTTCAACAACCAACGTGGCTTCGACCGGGCCGACGACACCCTGCCGTACGACCTGCCCGACTTCGACGCGGCGCTCGACGTCTACTACGAGACGCGGGGCTGGACCGATCGGGGCATCGTTCCCGACGACGAACTCGGCGCGGTCAGCGCGGACTGACCGGGACGCCCCCTCGCGTTCGGTCGTACGTTTATCCCTCTCGGCCCCGGAGCGGGAGTATGGCTATCGATCCGAACTTCGAACGAAACAGGGAGCAGGTCGACGAGGAGGACGGCGTCGCCGTCTGGGGACCCGTCGACCCGCCGGAGACACGCGGCATCCACGGGATTCACGTCGCCGTCGACTTCGACATCTGTCTGGCGGACGGTGCCTGCCTCGAGGACTGTCCGGTCGACGTGTTCGAGTGGATGGACACGCCGGGCCACCCCGAGAGCGAGATCAAGGCTCACCCGACTCACGAGGACCAGTGTATCGACTGTATGCTCTGTGTCGACGTCTGCCCGGTGGACGCCATCGACGTGGACCCGTCACGCGCGAACCGACTCTGAGCGTCACGAACGATTAAGTGTGGTAGCGCGTTACACAGGTGCATGGAACTGACCGAGCAACTGAATTTCGATCACCAGGATCGCCGGGACATCTACGAGTACGTCGAGGCCCACGGATCGGTTCGGGCCGATCAGGCACGACGGGCATTGAATCTCGATCCGGAGGCGTTCGGTCACCATCTCACGATCCTGCGTCGCGACGGCTATCTCAAGCGGGAGGGCAAGCGCCTCAGCGTCGCGTACCGCGACGAGGACGTGGAGGAACACGACGCGGACGACGTGGTCTATACGATCCGGGCGGCCGAGCAACGCGACCTCTCGGGGCTCGTCGGCGTCATCCGACAGGTCGCCGAGGAGGGGACGTACATCGAGGCGGAGACGGTTGCCGACCTCCTCGACCACGAGGAGGTGATCCTCCGGCACACCGAGACCCGGTCGCGGATGGTGTTTGTCGCCTGCGTCGACGACGAGGTGGTCGGGTGGGTCCACCTCGACCTGCCGGAGACGGAGAAACTGGCGCACACGGCGGTGTTGACGGTCGGCATCCTGCCGGGGTATCGCGGCCACGGCATCGGGACGGCACTCCTCGACCGCGGCTTCCGGTGGGCGTGCGAACACGGATTCGAGAAGCTCTACAACAGCGTCCCCGCGACCAACGAGGACGCCATCTCCTTTCTCGAAGCCCACGGCTGGGAGACCGAAGCGGTCCGCGAGAACCACTACCTGATCGACGACGAGTACGTCGACGAGGTGATGCTCGCGACCTTCCTCGACTGCGACGCGCGGCTCTGAACTACCTGCCGTACCGCCGCCGCTCCTCGTCGGCCGCGTCGCCACCGTACCGGTCCACCAGCGGCCGGTACGCCTCGCCGAGTGCGCGCATACACTGCCGCGTCGAGACGTAGCCGAGGTCGTCGGCCACCGCCTCCCAGTCGCGCGCTTGGAGTGGTTTCCGGACGAGGAGTCGTTCCGCCCGAATCCCGAGACGCCCGTCCGGATCGAGCAGATACGAAAGCGCCAGATCGCGGAAGGCGCCGGGGGCGGCGTCGTAGAGTCCCGGGCCGAAGGCCGCGGCGGCGACGACCCGCCACTCGTGGTCGGTGAGGACCGGGTCCGGCGCGATGGCTGTCGCCCGGAGGACCGCCCGCGCCACGTCGGGGTCGAGGTCGTCGAGGGCGTCCGAGAGGCCGTCGCGCATCCGTGAGCGGAAGCGACGCGCGTGTCGGTCGTGGAGCGCCCGCCCCTCGTCGCTCGTCGGCCGGAGCATGATCGCCGAGTACTCCCCGCTGGTCGCGTTGCGCGTCGTCGAACAGTGGACGGTCCGGTAGCCGTTTCGTTCCCAGAACCGGACCAGCCGGGGTGTCGCGCCGTAGCCGACGCCGAACCAGTCGGCGTCGGCGTCGAACTCGTCGTGACAGCTCGCCAGGAGCCGGGAGCCAAAGCCAGTCGACCGGACGGCGTGGTGGGTGGCGATACGGAGGACGCGGTAGCCGACCGGTGCCCCCGCATCTATGTCGCGCAACTGGCTCGTGAGCACGTCCGGGAGCATGTTACCGCGGACGCGCCCCCCCTCGTACATATCGACCCGGAGCGATTCGGGGAGGCCGCCCTCCCGTGCCAGGAGCGCAACGGCGGCGACGTGGCCCTCGACCGTGAGCGCCCGGCACGTGAGGTTCGGGGCGTCGAACAGACGGACCAGGTCGTCCGGCTCCGTCCGGTAGTGCGCGAGGACGAGGAGGCCAAAGGCCTCGCGGAGCAGGTGTTCGTCGGCGACGAGGGCGGCGGCGCCGAGGGTGCGGTAGGTCGCGTCGGCGGGCGTCGCGTCCTCGAGTAGTTGGTCCGCGGCGGGCCGGGCGTCGAGCAGGAGGGCGCGGAAGGCCCACACCTCGACGGGGTCGCCCGCGGCGTACCGGATGGGGGTGTCGAGGCGGGTGTCGGTCACCGTCCGGTCGGCGTCCGCGAGGTGGTCACGGAAGCGCACGTCGAAGCCGCGGCCGGTCCCCTCGTAGCCGTGAACGGTAGTGACGAAGGCGACGGCCGGGGCGTCGAGGAAGGCGGTCAGCCGGCGGACGGGCAGGGCGGCCGCTTCGTCGACGATCACGGCGTCCGGATCGTCGGGTAACGCGACGGCCGCGGCGGGGGTGCGATACCGCACCCGCCCGCCGCTCGTCGCCGTGAGGGTGCGGTCCTCGCGCGCGCCCAGTCGGTCGAGGGTCGTAAGCAACGCCTCGGCGCGTTCGAACACCGCTTCGGCGTTGCGGTAGGTCGGTGCGGTGACCAGTACGTCCCGACCCGTAGCGGCGAGGCTCCCCGCGGCGAGACCGGCGGCCGCGGATTTCCCGCGGCCCCGGTCGGCCTCGACGACGACGGCATCCCCGTCGCGGAGGCGTTCGAGCGCGGACAGGGCGTCGGCCTGATCGGCCGTGAGACACGCCTCGTAAGCCTCGGGCGGGAAGGCGGCGTCCGCCGGTATCGACGGCGCGGGCGCGGGCCGGGCCGGCGGCGGGTCGGTCAGGCCGTCCCGTTCCACGACGCCCTCGTCCACGTCGACGACGGCGACGCCCGGATGGGTGCAGAGCGTATCGACCAGTCGCCGCCGGAAGTGGCCGGTCACGTCGTCGACGGTGAACGGCGGGACCGCGAGTCGGTCGGCGGCGTACGCGGTCCCCGACCACGCGTCGAGCGGCGGCGTCACCAGAACGAGGAGGCCGCCGCCGTCGACGGCACCGACGATGCGGCCGAGGACGTTCGCCGAGAACGCCTCGTGACAGTCACAGACGACGGCCTCTCGCGTGGTACCGAGGAGTCGGTCGGCGTGATCGGGGTGGAGGCGGTCGGCGTCCCCGGCGCCGTCGCGGGTCGTGACGACCGTCACCGTGTCGAACGGCGCGCAGGCGTCGTGGGCGGCGCCGAGGCCACGGTCACGGTCGCCGGCCAGCGTCAGCAGTCGCCGTTCGTTCGCCCGGTCGGCCTCGCCCCGGAGGGCGGTCACGAGGTCGGCGATCGTCATGCCCTCGCCTACCCCGGCGGCGACCAAGGGCCTTGTCCTCCGGCCGGCCGCCCCGCGCCGACGACGTATCGAAACGGGCGTGTGCAGGCCTCACACGCTGTGGCGGGTTTGAACACGCTTTTATGGGGGCCCCAGCTATTGGAGCGTACAGCCTGTCCGGGGTTGATGATGCGCCTCGCCATCAGGGACTCTACCTGGTGAGGTGCGCGAGCCCACGGACGGGGGGTACAAACAATGTCAGTTTACGTCAATTTCGATGTCCCGGCGGACCTCGCCGAGAGCGCCATCGAGGCGCTCGAAGTAGCGCGAGACACAGGCAGCGTAAAGAAAGGAACCAACGAGACGACGAAAGCCGTCGAGCGCGGCAACGCCGATCTCGTCGTCATCGCGGAGGACGTCCAGCCCGAAGAGATCGTGATGCATCTGCCCGAACTTGCCGACGAGAAGGGCATTCCGTACGTCTTCGTCGAGACACAGGACGATGTCGGTCACGCGGCCGGGCTCGAAGTCGGGAGCGCGGCGGCCGCCATCGTCGACGCGGGCGACGCCGAGGAACAGGTCGAAGACATCGCCACGAAGGTCGAGGACCTCCGGTAAGCGATCATGAGCGCCGAAGAGAGCGCCAGCGACTCGATGCCGGCGGAAGTCATCGAGATCGTGGGCAAGACCGGCATGCATGGCGAGGCCATGCAGGTCAAATGTCGCATCCAGGAAGGCTCGAATCAGGGGCGAATCATCACGCGTAACGTGCTGGGTCCCGTCCGCGAGGGCGACGTGCTCCAGCTGCGCGAGACACAGCGCGACGCCGACTCCATCGGAGGACAGTAATGGTCGACACACGCACCTGCGATTACACGGGTGAGGAGATCGAACCGGGCACCGGGACGATGTACGTCAAGACCGACGGCACCATCCTGCATTTCGTGGACTCCAAGGCCGAGAAGAACTACTTCCTCGGCCGCGAGGCCCGCGACCTGGAGTGGACACAGGACGGCCAGGCCGCCGGCGGCCAGGGTGAGGAATGAGCGACTCCGAGCGCACCTTCGTGATGGTCAAGCCCGACGGCGTCCAACGTGGCCTGATCGGCGAGATCATCTCGCGGTTCGAGGACCGCGGCCTCAAACTCGTCGGCGCGAAGTTCATGCGGATCTCCGACGAACTCGCGCACGAACATTACGGCGAACACGAGGGCAAACCCTTCTTCGACGGCCTCGTCGACTTCATCACGTCCGGCCCCGTGATGGCGATGGTCTGGGAGGGCCAAGACGCCACCCGGCAGGTCCGGACGATGATGGGCGAGACCGATCCCGCCGAATCCGATCCCGGAACGATCCGCGGGGACTTCGGTCTCGACCTCGGCCGGAACGTCATCCACGGCTCCGACCACGAGGACGAGGGCGCAAACGTTCGGGAGATCGACCTCTTTTTCGACGCGGACGAACTCCAGGACTACGAGCGGGTCGACGAGACCTGGCTGTACGAGTAGCTAACGGGTCTCGCCGAGATACCCCGACACGAGCCGTTCCTCCGCCCGACGTAACCGATAGGAGAGCGTCGAGCGTGGCACGTCGAGTACCGCCGCCAGGTCGTCCAGCGTGATCTCCCGTGGCGTTCGGTAGTAGCCGTGGTCGAGAGCCGCACGCATCGCCGTCCGCTGGTCGGGTGGGAGCGCCACCGACCCCAGGGAGTCGTGCCCCCATCCCTCGGCGTCGCGGAGGTGACCCATGCGGAAAGAGAGGCCCGCCCGCAGGTTCGCACCCAGGGCGTCGTACAACAGGCCCACCTTCTCGTCGGATTTCATGAAGATGCGCCAGCGGTGGCGGTTCTCCCGTCGCGTGGTGCAGTAGAGCGACCCGTGGGGGAGATACCGACCGGCGAGCGTCTGAACGGATTCGCCGTCCGTGACGTTCTCGATATGGCTGTAGATCACGCGCTCGTCGTCCGAGCGATCCAGCACGTCGTGGTACCTCGTGGCCGAGCAGTCCGTCTCGGTCACCGACACCGTCCGCACCGCTTCGTCGAGGCGAAGTCGTTCCACCGCGTCTAGCGCCGCTGTCGGACCGGTCAGCCGCTCGATCCGCCAGAAGCGATCCGTGGCAACACAGCCGTGTAACGCCTCGGCGACGAGCGTCGGATGCTCGATGAACACGTCCATCACCGGATCGGTGCCCCGATCGTACACGATGTCGAAGGTGAACTCACGCATCGCGCAGCCTCCGGTCACCACGGGACATCGCGGACACACCTCCGGGTACGCCGGCCAGTTCAAAAGGTTTCCCTACCGTCGACCGATCGACACGAGTTGTCGCTCGACAACTCAATCATTATTTATGTTCGTACGGTGTATGATACTGTCTGGCATGAGTACTGACGAACCCAGCGATACGACCGAGCGGCACGGACACGAGCACCACGAGGTAGAGGGCCCCGGCTATCCGACGCCGGGGGCGATGCGAACCGAGTCGGCGCGCGAGAAGACGGCCTTTGTCATCGCGCTCCGTGTCGGGATGGATGTCGACGGCTCCGACTTCATCGGCGTCGTCGACCTCGACCCCGAATCCGACACGTACAGCGAACTGATCGACACCGTCGAGATGCCGAACAAAGGCGACGAACTCCACCACTTCGGCTGGAACACCTGTTCGTCGTCGTGTCACACCGATGGACTGATGCGCGATCACCTCATCGTCCCCGGACAGCGATCCTCCCGCATCCACATCCTCGACGCCGAGGATCCGCGGAACATGGAGATCCAGAAGGTCATCGAACCCGAGGAGATATTCGAACACGACCTGTCGGCGCCGCACACGGTTCACTGTGTCCCCGGCGGGAAGGTCGTTATCAGTATGCTCGGAGACGCCGACGGCGAACTCCCCGGTGGCTTCCTCCAGTTGGACCAGAGCGACTTCTCCATCGACGGCCACTGGGAGGCCGACCTCGGTGACATGGAGATGAACTACGACTACTGGTACCAGCCCCGTCACAACGTGATGATCTCGACGGAGTGGGCGGCGCCGAACACCTACTACCCCGGCTTCGACCTCGACGACGTCGAAGACGGCAAATACGGTGACAGCATCCACATCTGGGACTGGGAGAACAAGACCCACCAGCAAACCCTGAACTTCGGCGAGGAGGGCATGATTCCGCTCGAAGTCCGTATGCCACACGACCCTATGGAGACCCAGGGGTTCGTCGGTGCGGCGCTCTCCTCGAACATTCTCCACTTCTGGGAGGGGGACAACGGTGAGTGGGAGTGGCAGAAGGTCATCGACGTCGAGGACCGCGAACACGAGGACTGGGATATGCCCGTCCCCGGCCTCGTGACGGACATCGTCGTCTCGCTCGACGACCAGTACCTCTTCTTTTCGAACTGGCTGCACGGCGACGTGCGGATGTACGACGTGAGCGACTGGGGCAACCCCCGGCTCGTCGACCGGATCTGGGCAGGTGGCAACTTCGCCGAACGACAGGAGATCCAGGGCACCGAAATCCGCGGCGCCCCACAGATGCTCCAGCTCAGCCGCGACGGGAAGCGGCTCTACTGGACGACCTCCCTGTTTTCCTCGTGGGACAACCAGTTCTACCCCGAAATCGGCGAGCAGGGGTCGCTGATGATGAAAGCCGACGTCTACCCCGACGAGGGACGGATGGAACTCGACGAGGACTTCCTCGTGGACTTCGGCGACGCGCCGGGTGGCCCGGCCCGCGCCCACGAGATTCGCTGGCCCGGCGGCGACTGCACCAGCGACGTCTGGCAGTAGATGAATCGGGTCACTCTCGAGTGGCGCAACGGCAGGGAGGAGACCATCGAGGTAGCCAACGGGGAGACGATCATCGACGCCACCGAGCGCGAAGGCCTCGGCGTCCCCTACGGCTGTCTCTACGGCGCCTGTGGCACCTGCACCGGACGCCTACTCGAGGGTGACCTCGTCCACGTCGAGCGAGCGAACGGACTGAAACCACAGCATCGACGGGAGGGCTACGTCTTCCTCTGTGTCGCCGAACCCCGCTCCGACTGCCGGATCGAGGTCGGCGCGGAGATTCAGGCCGACCTCGTACCGAACCCGTGGAAATGAGACCGATCGCCCGACGAACGGCCGTCGTCACGCTCGTCGCTGCTCTCCTCTCGACGCCAGCGACCGCCCACGGCGTGACCGCGGCCGCGACGGGTCTCCCCTTTCCGCTCGTCGTCGCCGGCGTCGTCCTCGTCAGTCTGCTTGGCGGCGGAGTCGTCCTCGTCGCGTACGGCCGACTCCCGTGGTCGGTGGGTCGAGTGACCCTCCCGTTGCTCGTGTTCGGACTCGGCGTCGCGGCCCTGGCGCTCGCCGTCACGCGGGCGACGGCGGCGACAGCCGCGGGCCTCGCCGTCGGCGTCGGCGTCGTCTATCTCGCCCGCGACGCGACGCTCACGGACTGCGGTACCTGTGCGGACGCCGCGCTGGGAGCCGTGACGCTGCATCGCGGCCTCGAAGGCGTCGTCCTCGCCACCGTCTACGCTGCCGACGCGGCACTCGGTCTGGTGGGCGCCCTCGTCGTCGCCGGACACGCCGCCGCCGAGACGGCTGCCGTCGGGTCGCTGTACGCCACTGCCGGCCGTGGATACGCCCTCGCTGCGGTCCTCGTCGTCCAGGCGGGGTTCGTCGTCGGCGTCGCGGCGGGATGGAGCGCCGTCGCTGGCGTCTCGCCGACCGCCGAAGCCGGATTGCTAGCGCTCGTTGGCGGCGTCCTCCTCGCCGTCGGCACCCGGGAGGCACGGCGTCGGCACGTGGTGGGCGCCCGACCGGCGTAGGTCACACCGGCTCGCCGTCGGCCCACAGTAACTCGAACAGGTGCGAGAGCGTGGCGTAGAGGTGTGGACTCGCGGTCGAGATGCCCACGTAGCCGTCGTCGTTGGGCGCCCGAAAGGCGAGGAGGATGTCCTCCCCGTCGTAGGTGTAGAGCCGGCCGCTGATGTTCTCGACCAGCCGTATCGTCATCAGTTCGCTCGCCCGGTCCCGAACCGCGGCGTCTAGCTCTCGGTCGTTCGAGATCAGCGCCCGGATCTCGACCCCTTGCTCGTGTTTCGTCGCGAGGAGTTCGGCGTGGTGGTTGGCGATGCGCTCGAAGCTCTCGGGCGTGGTGATCATCCGGATTTCGGATTCGGCGTTCGCGCCGAGTCGCTCGAGTTTCTCGAGGATGTGATAGCGATTCGGATACGACCAGCTGATGTCCACCTCGTCGCTTGCCGCCCCGTAATCGGCGTCGTCCACGGCGGTCAGGAACTGCTCACCGAGGCCCTGTAGCTCGTCGAGTTTCCGGGCGTGTTCCCGCCGTTTGAACTCGCGAAACTGCGAGACGGCACGGTTCGCTTCGATCGGTCCGAACTTCTTCGGGCGCCCCTCCTGGACGACGACGAAGCCCTTCGTCTTCAGCGAGTCGAGGACGTCGTACACCCGCGACTGGGGCACCCCCGCTCGGGTCGCGGCTTCCTTCGCCGTCGACGTCCCGGCCTGCAACAGGCCGACGTACGTCGACGCCTCGTACTCCGAGAGCCCCATCTCCTGTAAGTACATCTTTGACTGACTGTGCACACACACTCCTGATTGCAATCCTATTTGCATTTTGTCCAGACAAACTGGAATTTAGCGCATGTTCATATTGATTATTCACCGTTTACCACTCGATAGTGGTGAATTAGCTATAATACAATACATTCGCGTCTCACTCACGTGAATCTGGAAATGATCGGTCACCAAAGCGCGATTTACAACTACGTTCGAGCAGCTAATACGAATATTAGTGGAGTGATGTCGAGATGGCAGTAGACCTCAGCGAGACCACGGTAGAGCATCCGCTCGATCCGCTGGCGACCGAGGAGATCGCCGCCGCCACGGACATCCTCGAAGCCGAGTGGGACGTAGACGACGACGCCGTCTACCACAACGTCGTCCTCGACGAACCCGAAAAGGAGTTCGTTCGGGCGTACGAGGACGGCGACCACTTCGATCGCGAGGCGTTCATCGTCGTCCGACAGGACGGCGAGACGTACGAGGCGCGGGTGTCGATCACGGGCGAGGAACTGCTCGATGTCGAACATATCCCGGACGTACAGCCGGCGATCACGCCCCCGGAGGTCGAACAGGCCGAACAGGCCGTCATCAACGATCCCGAGTGGCAGGCGGCGGCAGCGAAGCGCGGCGTCGAGAACTTCGATCTCGCCATCGTCGATCCGTGGCCGGCGAGTGGGTTCGAACCGGACTCCCACGCCGACCGGCGACTCGTCCGCGGCCTCTCGTGGATTCGGACCGAGGAGGCGGACAACGGCTACGCCCGCCCCATCGAGGGGTTGTTCGCCTTCGTCGACCTCGACGAGATGGAGGTCGTCAAAATCGAGGACAACGGCGTCGTCGACGAGGACAGCCCGCTCCCGCCGGAAGACGCCGACTTCCGTGCCGACCGCGTCGCCACGCGAAACGACTTCAAACACCTCGACGTGGTGCAGCCTGACGGCCCGAGTTTCGAGGTCGAGGGCCAGACCGTCGAGTGGCTCGACTGGGAGTTCCAGGTCGGCTGGACGCCCCGCGAGGGCCTCGTCTTCCACGACGTGACCTTCGACGACGACGGCGAGCAACGGAAGGTGCTCCACCGCGCCTCCGCGTCCGAGATGGCCGTCCCCTACGGCGATAGCGACCCCAACCACTCCTGGAAGGACGCCTTCGACATCGGCGAGTTCCACGTCGGCCGCATGGCGAACGTGCTCACCGAGGGCTGTGACTGCCTCGGTCAGATGCATTACTTCGACGTGGCGATGAACGACACGAACGGCGACCCGAAGACCCTGCCCAACGCCATCTGTATGCACGAAGAGGACGACGGCGTCCTCTGGAAACACACGGAGTGGCGGAAGGGCCACACCGAGGTCCGCCGTCGTCGCCGCCTCGTCGTCTCCTTCATCGCCACCGTCTACAACTACGACTACGGCTTCTACTGGTACTTCTACCCCGACGGCTCCATCGAGGGCGAAGTCCGCCTGACGGGCATCGACTCCAACGGCGCGGTGTCCGCGGATTCGGACTCCACCGACAGCAACGAGGAGTACGAAGTCGTCGCTCCGCAGGTCAAAACGCCCATCCACCAGCACCACTTCAACTTCCTGCTGGATTTCGACATCGACGACACGCCCAACCGGGTGAAGGAAGTCCACAACGAACCCATCGGCAGCGGGCGCAAGAACGGGTTCAAGGCCGCGGAGACGCTGCTGGAGACCGAACAGGAGGCGCGGGACGATATCGACCCGCTGAAAGGGAAACACTGGCGCGTCGAGAGCACGGAGACGACCAACTCCTACGGACGGCCCTGCGGGTTCAAACTCGAACCCAACTCGAACGTCGAGTCGCCGGCCAAGCCCACCTCCAGCGTGAAACGCCGCGCCGGCTTCATCCACAACAACTTCTGGGTGACACCGTACGACGAGGACGAACAGTTCGCCGCGGGCGACTACCCCAACCAGAACGACGAGACGACGGGGCTGGCCGAGTGGACCGAACAGGACCGCGATATCGTCGGCGAGGACGTGGTGTTGTGGTACACCCTCGGCGTCAACCACGTCACCCGCGCGGAGGACTGGCCGGTCCTCCCCGTCGAAATCGCGAGCTTCCATCTCAAACCCGAGGGCTTCCTCGACGGCAACCCCTCGATCTCGCTCCCGCCCGAACCGTGTCACACCGAACACGACCTGACCTCGACGGGGGACGACTGATATGTTCCTCCAGGTCGATCCGTCCGTCGTCGCCGAAGGTGTCAATCTGCTCTGGGTGATGGTCGCCACTTTCCTCGTGTTCTTCATGCACGCGGGCTTCGGCATGCTCGAATCCGGGCAGGTCCGATCGAAAAACGTCGCGAACCAGTTGACGAAAAACGTCCTGACGTGGGGCGTCGGCGTCCTCGCGTACTTCGTCGTCGGCGTCGGCATCTCGGCGGTCGTCGCCGGCGTCACCTCGGGTAGCGGCGTCAGCCTCGCGAGCGCCTACGCATACTACACCGGCGGCTCGACGGCGTGGGCGGGCATCCTCTTCGGCGCCGCGTTCTCGATGGTCGCCGCGTCCATCGTCTCCGGTGCCGTCGCGGAGCGTGCCCAACTGCGTGGCTACCTCCTCTTTACCGTCCTCGTCGGCGCCCTCATCTACCCCGTCGCGACGGGGCTGACGTGGGGCGGCGGCTTCCTCGCGACGCTCGGCTTCCAGGACTTCGCGGGCGCCGCAGTCGTCCACATGACCGGCGGGGTCTGTGGCCTCGTCGCCGCCTACATCGTCGGCCCACGCGTCGACAAATTCAACGACGACGGCTCGGCGAACGTCATCCCCGGCCACTCGCTTCCCTACGCCATCCTCGGGACGCTGATCCTCGCGTTCGGCTGGTACGGCTTCAACGTCGGCACCGCCGTCAACGTCTTCCAGGTCACCGACGCCGGCGAACTCGCCCTCGCCGACTACGCCTACGCCGGCCGCGTCGCCATCAACACGGCGCTGGTCATGGCCACCGGCAGCATCGGTGCCGCGGCGGTCAGCGTCCTCCGCAGCGGCAAGGTCGACAGCCTCATGACCGCGAACGGCCTGCTGGCCGGCCTCGTCTCCGTCTGCTCTATCGCGGCGGTGGCGAGTTGGCCCGCGACGCTCGTCGTCGGCTTCGTCGCCGGCGTGCAGGTCGTCCTCGTCTTCGATCTGCTCGAGAAGTTCGGCATCGACGATGTCTGTGCCGTCTTTCCGGTTCACGGCTCCGCCGGCGCGTTGAGTGCGCTGGCCTACCCCTTCGTGAACACCACGTCGGCGTTTTCCATCTCTCAGCTCGGCGTACAGGTCGCCGGCGTCGTCGTCCTCGCGCTCTGGGCGGGCGTCATCACGTTCCTCATCTACGGCCTGCTGAAGGCCCTCGGCTGGGCACGGGTGAGCGCCGAACACGAACGCGAGGGGCTCGATTCCTCGGAGCACGGCATCGTGACTTACCCCGAGTTCGGCGACAACTCCGTCGGCAGTGCGGGGCGCACCACCAACACGGCTGCCGCCGACGGCAGCGGGGTGGCCGACGATGACTGATATCGAGATGGTGGTCGCTTATATCCGCCCGGATTCGCTCGGCGCGGTGAAGCAGGCGGTGGCCGAGGCGGGTGCCCCCTCGATCACCGTCTCGAACGTCTCCGGCCGCGGCTCCCAACCGGTTAAAAAGGGGCAGTGGCGCGGCGAGGAGTACACTGTCGACCTCCACCAGAAGACGAAAGTCGAGTGCGTCGTCGCCGACGTGGACGGGTCGGACGTGGCCGACGCCATCCGCGAGGCGGCCCACACCGGCGACCCCGGCGACGGCAAGATATTTATCCTGCCCGTCGACGACGCCATTCAGGTCCGCACCGGCAAGACCGGTCCCGAGGCGGTCTGACGCCGCGGGTCCCCGATTCCGTGGTCCACGATCGTCCGGTTCGTCGCCCGGCGCTCGTCGTTCTCCTCGGGACGACGCTCCTGTCGGCACCGGCGGCGGCCCACGGCACGACAGGGGCGGCGGTCGGCCTCGCCTTCCCCGCCGTCGTCGCCGTCTCGATCGCTGCCAGCCTCGTCGGCGGCGGCCTCGTCCTCGCGACCGTTGACCGACTGCCGCGTTCGCGCGGAGCCGTGCCCGTCCTGTTGCTCGCACTCGGCGGCCTCTCGGTCGCCCTCTCGCTCGACGGGGCGCCGGTCGGCGCGGCGCTCGGCGTGGGTTCGGGCGTGGGCGCCGTCGTCCTCGCTCGCGGCCACGCGATCACGGACTGTGGCGCCTGCGCCGACGCCGCCCTCGGTGCGGTGACGCTGCATCGCGGCCTCGAAGGCGTCGTCCTCGCCACCGTCTACGCCGCCGACGCGGCCCTCGGTCTCCTGGGTGCGGCCGTCCTCGCGGCCCACGCCGCGGCCGAGACGGCCACCGTGGGATCGCTGTACGCTTCCACCCGCCGTCGCGCCGTCGCCGCCGTCTGTCTCGTACAACTGGGATTCGTCGGCGGCGTCGTCGTCGGTTGGGGCGTCGTCGACGCCGTGCCGCCGGGCGTCGAAGCCGGGCTCCTGGCGCTCGTCGGGGGCGTGCTCCTCGCCGTCGGCGCCCGTGACGGATACCACCGCTACGCCGGCCGCGGGTCGACGCTCGCGGCGTAGACGGGAACGACAGTCATATACCCCAACCACCCCCACGACACGCCGTTCGATGCTGTTTCCAACGCATCTCGCCGCGGGGTACGTCGTCGGCAAACGGTGGGATCTTCCGACCCGTCCGCTCGTCGTGGGGGCGGCTCTCCCCGACCTCGTGGACAAGCCGGCGGCGATGGTCGGACTCGTCGATCTCTACCAGACGGCCGGCCACTCCCTGCTCTTGCTCGTTGTGGGCTTTGCCGCTATCTTCGCCCGTCGCGAGTTGACGCCGCTTTGGCTCGGGTGGGCGTCGCATCTCCTCCTCGACGCCTTTCACATGCTCCTCAACGGCCGGGCAGCCGACGTGCTCTTTCTGGCGTGGCCGGCGGTCGAACACACGCCCGCGGTCGACCTCCCGCCCGTCGCCTTCGTCGGGCAGTACCTCGGTACGTCGTCGTTCTACGCCGAGTTCGTCGTCTGGGGGCTGCTCGTCGCCGTGCTGGTGGGCAATGACGAGGGGGAGTGATCGCCCCCGACGTCGCGCGAGAACGTGTCACTCACTGTGGGTTTATGTCCTCGGCGAACGTGGTACCGGGCGATGTCACTCAGTGCACGCAACCGACTCGCTGGTACCGTTCGAAACGTCGACACCGACGGCCTGATGGCCGAAGTCGAGATCGAACTCGACGGTGGACAGACCGTCACCGCCGTCATCACCGCGGGGTCGGTCGATAGACTCGGTATCGAGGTGGGAACGGACGTAAACGCCGTCTTCAAGGCGACGGAAGTGATGGTCGAAAACTAATCGGCGCTGACTTCCGGCCCGAGTTCGATCTCGCCGGCGTCGAGTTCGGCCTCGATCTCACGGGTGGCGGTCACCATGTTCTCGATTTTTCGTCGGGCGACCTCACGCGGCAGGAGTTTCACGCCACAGTCCGGGCTGACCGTCAGGTTCTCCGGGGACACGACCTCGAAGCCCTGTTTGATGTTCTCCTTGATCTCCTCGACGCTCTCCACCTCGGTCGTGTGGACGTCGACGACGCCGAGGGCGAGGTCGGTCGTGAACTCGGGATCGGTGAACACGTCGATCTGTTCGTAGTCGCCGTTACAGAGTTCGACGTCGAACTCGTCGATCGGGTAGTCGAGCAGTTCGGGGTAGATGCGGGAGTAGTCGCCGTAACAGACGTGGAGACCGATGCGCACTTCGTCGGGAACCCCGGCGACGATGCGTTCGAGACACTCGCCGACGATGGCGTGGTCGTCGGGCGTCGTCGCCAGTGCGGGTTCGTCGATCTGGATGTAGCACGCGCCGGCGTCGACCAGCGCTTCGATCTCCTCGTTCACGAGGTCGGCGAGGGCGTACGCCAGGTCTTCGTCGGTCTCGTAGGCCTCGTTGAACGACCACGCCGCCAGCGTGTAGGGGCCGGTGATCGGCACCTTGACCGGCTTGCTCGCGGCCGCCTGTGTGAACTCGAACTCGTCGACCAGCCACGACTCGGTGTACTCCACCTCGTCGGCGACGGAGGGCTTGTCGAAGTAGTTGTGGCCCCAGACCTTCACGGGCCCGTTGAACTCGTAGCCCTCGATGCGGTCGGCGAAGAACTCGACCATCTCGTTGCGGCGCATTTCGCCGTCGGAGACGGTGTCCAGTCCCGTCCGTTCGTGTTCGTCGACGATGACGCGGCAGGCGTCGTCGTGGGCCTCGTGGAGGTGTTCCTCGGTGAACTTCGACTCCTCGTCTTCCGCGAGATCAGCCGCTCGGTTGAGCCACTTTGGCTTCGGGTACGAGCCGACGATGGAGGTGAGCAGGAAGTGGTCGTTCGGGTGGTCGTCGGGGCGGAACTGTTCGCGATTGCTCATGCGTCCACCTCCGCGAGCGCCGCGGCGTCACCCAACGCTTCGAGTTTCTCCTCGAACTTGTTCACCGGCAGGTAGAACAGTCCGGTGTTCGAGGTGACGTAGGCGCGCTCGAAGTCGGTGTGGGTGCGTTCGTCGACCCACTCGACGCGGTCCCGGATCGTCTCCGGCGACTCGACGAGCGTGTTCCCCCCGTCGACCACTCCCAGCGCGACCTGCGCTTTGGTTCCGTACTCGTTGATGTTGTAGAGGGCGTCCTCGGTTTCGGTCACGAAGTCGAAGCCGATGGCATCCACGTCGGCGTCCATCAGGTGCGCGTACGTCTTCTCCGGGACGGCGCCCCAGTAGGTGTGGACGACCACGTCGGCGTCCGTCGCGGCCGCCACGCGGTCGACGATTTCGCTCGCGTGTTCGTCGGCGTCGTCGTGCGGCGGGTTCTCGACCAGCGAGGGTTCGAGCAGGAACAGCGTCTCGTGGCTCGGGAACGCCTCGATTTCGCCGGCGAGGAAGTCCGCGACGGCGTCTCGGAAGTCCGCCTCGTCGCCGTAGTGTTCGTCGGTCGCGAGATCGGCCAGCGAGTACGGACCGGGCAGGACGGCCTGGAGTGCGTCCGTATCGACCGCCTCGAGTTCGGCGGCCACGTCACCCGACGGCGTGAGATCGCCCTGCACCTTCGGGTCGCGGTAGAAGTTGTTGTTGTCGTAGTAGCGGACGATACCCCCCGTCTCGACGTTCTCGTGGATCGTCAGCGGGTGGGCGAGCATGTCGTCCCACCGAAGCTGCCCCTCGACGACCCGGTCGAGGCCGGCGTCGACCTGGGCGTCGACGGCTTCGCTTCGTGCGCGGTCGTAGGCGTCGACGACCTCCGGACCCTCGTCACCGGCGATCAGATCGCCTTTCTGGTGGCCTTTCAGGTCCGATAGCTCGTCTTTCGCCCAGTCGGGAAGCGGATACAGTCCCGGTGTCGTGGCGACCAGTTCGGTCATCACGCTCGGTTTCGTGATGCTGTCGCTTAATATTTGCTAAACCAAAATATGCCCTATGGTTATTATCCGTCGAGTCGAAGGATCGACAGCACCTCGAAGGGGTACGACTCCTGGCGCACCGTCGAGACGGCGAAGCCGTTCGCTTCCGCGCGAGCGACGACCGACTCGAAGCCCGTGAGGCTGCTCACGAGGAGGAGGACACGGCCGCCGGGGCGGAGAACTCGGCCGACCGTATCGAGGAAGGGATCGATCACCTCGCGGCCGGATTCGCCGCCCGACAGCGCCCGCTCCATCCGGTCGTCCCACTCGTTGTCGGGATCGGTGGGGAGGTAGGGCGGGTTGAACGCGACGGTGTCGAGGCTCCCGTCGCGGAAGGATTCGACGAGGTCCGCGCGGACCACCTGCACCCCCCGTTCGCGCGCCTGCCGACAGGCCGCCGGGTTGTAGTCGCTCGCCACCACCTCGGCGTCCGTCTCGGTCGCGATGCGTTCGGCGACCCAGCCCGACCCCGTGCCGACCTCCAGCGTTCGGCCGCGGGCGTGTTCGACCGCCGCCTCGGCGAGGAGGCGGGAGTCCTCCGCCGGCTGGTACACCTCGCGTTCCAGCCCTCGGCGGTCGGCGAGGGCGTCGCGGGTGTCGCCGGTCTCCGATCGACTCCCCGAGAACCGTCGATCCTCGCCGTCAGTCATCGGCGTCCCCGCTCCCGCCGCCGTCGGGCGTCGGCGCCGGCTCCGGCCGGTCGCCGCCCGCGATGGCGAAGCCGCCCTCCTCGGTCCGCCCCATGAGTTCGCGCTGTGGGAACGGGATCTTGATTCCCTCCGCCCCGTAGGCGTCGGTGACGGCTTCGATGACCGCCGTCCGCGCCCGCCACATCCGACGGGCGCTGGGGTTGTCGATCCACACCCGTACCCCGAGGACGATGGCGGAGTCGCCAAAGCGCTTGCCGACTACCTGTGGCGTCGGCACCTGCAACACCTCGTCCAGTCCACGCACCGCGTCGCGGGCGATTTCGGCCGCCCGCTCGGGGTCGTTGTCGTAGTCGACACCGACCTCGACTTCGATGCGGAGCCGACCTTTTCGCGTCCGGTTGATGATCGGCTGGCCGCTCACCTCGTCGTTCGGGAGCATCACGTACTCCCCGTCGAAGGTCTGGATTCGCGTGGTGACGATGGTGATATCGGTGACGATCCCTTCGCGGTCGCCGATCTCCACCCAGTCGCCGATCTCGAACGGCCGCGAGAACATGAGGACGAAGCCCGCGAGGACGGCGCCGAGGGTCTGCCGAGCGGCCATCCCGACCACGATGCCGAGGAAGCCGGCCCCGACGAGGAGGCTCCCGAGGTTCCGCGTGAACAGCCCCACCACCACCAGGAGGGCGAGGGTGTAAAGCGTCACCTGCGTGAGCCGGTAGACGATCTCCCGCTGGTGTTCGCTGATGGTCGATCGTTTCCCCGTGAACTCGCCGATAACCCGGCCCACGAAGCCGGTCAGGGCGTACGTCGCCGCCAGGATGACCACCGAGAGCAACAGCCGGCCGGCCAGGTCCTCGAGCCCCAGACTCCGGTAGGAGCGCTGGAGCGGCCCGATCAGGTCCCACAGCAACACGACTGCGACGATGCCCGCGGCGGTCGTCAGCGTCACGCCCGCCGACAGCGCGACGGTCGCGGCCGATCGCTCCGCCGCGCCGTCGCGCCGCCGCCAGCGCCGCGCGCCGTATCGAACGGCAACGACGATGCCCACGACCAGCAGCGTCATGAGCGCCCGACTCGCCGTCGTCATCTCGACGACCGCCAGCGGATCAACCATCCGTCCCCACCCCGTGTTCGAGGGCGAGGCCGGCGAGCGCGGCGAAGTCGTCCGGCGACAGATCGCCGGCGCGTTTCGACATCGTCGCCTCGTCCGCCGCCGCGACGACCGCGTCCGGATCGGAGAGCCCCGAGATGTGGGCGGTGTTTCGGATCGCGTTCCGGACCGTCTTCCGGCGCTGGGTGAACACCGCCTTCACGAACCGCAGAAAAAACGCCTCGTCCGCGACTTCGTAGTCGGGGTCGCGGGGTGTCGTCCGCACGACCGCACTCTCGACGGCCGGCGGCGGCGAGAACGCCGTCGCCGGCACCGGCTCGACCACCTCGACCGCGGCGTAATGCCCCGCGCTCACCGACAGCCGGCCGTACTCGCTCGTCCCCGGCTCGGCGGCCATCCGCTCCGCGAACTCCCGCTGGAACATGAGCACCGTCGGAACGCCGAGCGGCAGGAGGCGGAACGTGATCTCGCTGGAGACGCCGTAGGGCAGGTTCGAGACGCTCGCGGTGGCGTCCGCCGGCAGGTCGCGCTCCAGCGCGTCGCCTTCGATCACGGTCAGGCGCCCGGCCGTCCGTTCGTCCCCGAACTCCCGCCGGAGGAACGCCGCGAGGTCCGGATCGCGCTCGATAACCGTCACGCGGTCGCTCGTCGCCAGCAGGCGGTCGGTGAGCGCCCCCGTCCCGCCACCGATTTCGAGGACGTGACTCCGGTCGGCGTCGTCGGGGAGATACGTCGGCAACCGATCGAGGACGCGCTCGTCGACGAGGAAATGCTGATCGCGGTCGGGGTTGCCGCTCACACCCGCCCGCCCGAGCAGTCGGTCCGGTGAACGCGACCCTGTCATCGTCCTCGATAGCGCGCGAGCCGGGGTAAATTTCCCGTTTCTCACGGCGACGGGAGTGCCAAAGAGTCATGCCGGCTCGCGGTCGACGTGCCGGCACGCCGACACCGATGCTCGATCCCCTCCCCGTCGCCGTGGCGGCGATCCAGGGTGCGATCCTCCTCGTCCTCGCCGAAGGCGTCCGACGGGGGAACGTCGCCGCCGCGGTCAACGCCCTCGCCGCGTTCGCCGTTGCCGTTCTGCCGTTCGTCCTCGGCGCCACCACCGCCCTTGCTGTCGCCCCGGGGCTGACGCTGTGGCTCGCGGTCGCCGGCCTCCTCCACGCGATCGGTATGCTCGGCCTCTACGACTCCGTGCCCCGGTGGGACACCGTCACCCACTTCGTCTCCGCCTCCGTCGTCGCCGCGCTGTGTTACGCCAGCGTCCTCGTCGCCGAACCGTCCGGCTGGGGGACCGCCGCCGCCACGACGATCCTGCTCACCTTCGCCCTCGGCCTGTGGTGGGAACTCGTCGAACTCGTGGCACGCGAACTCGGCGAGGAGTTCGACGTCGAACCGGTGCTCGTCCACTACGGTCCGCGGGATACGCTTCTCGATCTGATCGTCGACGTCCTCGGTGCGGTCGCCATCGTCGCCGTCGACGTCCGCGCGTTCGTCCCCGTCGTCAGCCCGTTTCTCGGGCCGGACACGCCGTTTCTCCGCTGGGCCGTCATCGCTCTCGCTGTCGGCTTCGCGGCGCTGACGCTCCTTTTCGCCGGACTCCGGTACTGACTCACCGTCCGAGAGGACTACTCCACGAACGTCCGGTATTTGAGGTCCTCGTCCCGGAGCTCCTCCAGAATCCGGTCGACGAGGACTCCTTTCGGGTTGTGGAGGCCCGCGATGCGCTCTCCTAACTCCTCGAAGCTCTCGAACGGCGCACGCTTGCGCTCGTCGAGTACGTCGTTTCGGAGTTTCTTGCCGATACCCGGCAGGAGGTTGAGCTGGTGGAGCCGGAGCGTGATCGGCTGTGCCTCGTTGTAGAAGTCGACGAACCGCCGCTCGTTGCGGTCGACCACCTCCTCGACGACGTACTCCAGTTCGGAGTGTGCGGCGTTCGAGAGGTCGTCGTATCCGACTTCGCGGATGCGCCCCACCACCTTCCGCTCGGCGTCCGGCTCGAGGACGATCCGGTCGCCGATGCTCACGTCCGCCTCGTCGTCGAGCGTGAGTTCGAGCAACCGAAACTCGGACTCCCCGAGGGCGTACGCGAGCGGCGACTTCTTGTACTGTGGACGGTCGTCGCCCGGACGCCCGTGGGGCAGATAGTCCAGCACGACCGCGTAGGACCGCTCTACTTCCTCCTCGGCGTCGACTGCGTCGTCGCCAGCCTCTTCGCTCTCGGAGGTCGTCATACTGAACCTGTACGGTGACGGAGTATTTAAACCGTCGGCCCGTGGCCGATTCGGGTGACTGCGCCCGGGGGACCGCGCTGCCGGTCGGCCGAAGTCCTCGCCGAAGCGCCCCGCCCGAATCTCGCCGGCGACCCGCCTCCGGAACCGGTGGTTGACGCGCTGCCACGACGGCGATTCACGGCCGTTCGCGTAATGTAGCACGCCCCTCGGATAGCGGTAGGGTTCGTAGTTGATGGCGATACCGGCGGCGTAGTCGCCGGCGACGGATCGCTGGACGACGTGGTAGTTCCCCGACTCCTCGGTCGCCCGCTCTACCGCCGTCACGCCGATGTCGTCGAAGTGGGCGACGAGCGGATCGGTCGGGACGGCCGCGGCGAGCGCCCGGATCAGGTCCACCGTATTCGAGGTACGTGCACGCCTCCGTGGCGTCGAGCCGCGACCAGCCGTCCGCGATCATCCCCTCGATCACGGCGGCCGCATCGTAGTCGCCGCGCCCGACCGTCACGTTCGACAGGCCTCCCGGCTGGACGTGGACGAGTTCGAACGCGGTGGTGTCGGTGTATCGCGGCGGCCCCGACCCCAGCCACCCCTCGCGGAGCCGTGTGCGGGTGGTGTCGTCGTCGATGTCCCCGAGGAGTGCCGCGGCGTCGACGTACCGCGCCCAGACGTATAGTAGCGTCTAGAACTGTTTGCACACCTGATAGCCGGACAGTGTGCGATGACTTACAAACGCTACTATAGGATTCGTCGACCATCTCCGGATTCGTGGGCGTCCGTTCGAGCATCGCCTCGAAACCGACCGCCTCGTCGGCCGGTGCCGTGGCCGTGGCTGTAGCTGTGGGTGTTTCGGTCGCCGTCGCGGAACTCGTTCCCGTCGGCCGCCCCGTCGGTTCGCCGTCCCCGTCGGCCGAACAGCCGGCGAGGGCGACGCCCCCCGCCACTCCCGCTTCGAGCAGGCGCCGCCGGGTGACACGTGGCATACGAGCCGGTCGGGCCGCGACGGCTTATAACTGTTCTCCGTTCCGGGACGTTTATCCGCCCGTCCGACGCCCGTTCGAGCATGAAAGCGACCGCGACGGCCCACCCGATCCAGGGGTTGGTGAAGTACCACGGCATGCGTGATCCCGAGCTTCGGCTCCCGTATCACGACAGCATCAGCGTCTGCACCGCGCCGAGTCGCACGCTCACGACCGTCGAGTTCGGCGCGACCGACGAGGACGTGTACGTCGTCGACGGCGAACCGGTCGAGGGACGCGGCGCCGAACGCATCGACGCCGTCGTCGACCACGTTCGCGACCTGGCCGGGATCGACGACCCCGTCCGCTTGGAGAGCGAGAACTCCTTCCAGTCGAACGTCGGCTTCGGCTCCTCCTCTTCGGGCTTTGCCGCCGCCGCGATGGCGCTCTGTGAGGCGGCCGGCCTCGATCTCACCCGTCCGGAAATCTCGACGGTCGCCCGCCGCGGTTCCTCCTCCGCCGCCCGGGCCGTCACCGGCGCGTTCTCACAGCTGTACACCGGCCTCAACGACCACGACTGTCGCTCCGAGCGCATCGAGACCGATCTGGAAGACGACCTGCGGATCGTCGCGGCGCTCGTCCCCTCCTACAAGGAGACCGAACAGGCCCACGAAGAAGCGGCGGACAGCCACATGTTCGGAGCGCGGATGGCCCACATCCACGGCCAGATCGCCGAGATGCGCGACGCGCTCCGATCGGCCGAGTTCGACCGCGCGTTCGAACTCGCGGAACACGACTCGCTCTCGCTCGCGGCGACGACCATGACCGGTCCCGCGGGGTGGGTGTACTGGCAACCCCGCACCATCGCCGTCTTCAACGCGGTTCGCGCACTCCGCACGGAGGACGTGCCCGTCTACTTCTCGACCGACACCGGCGCGAGCGTCTACGTCAACACCACCGCCGAGTACGTCGACCGCGTCGAGTCCGCCGTCGCCGACTGCGGCGTCGAAACCGACATCTGGGAGGTCGGCGGCCCGGCCGAGATTCGCCCCGACGACGACGCCCTATTCTGACGACCGGCCGCGTTCCGCCCACTCGACCCGGTGTTCGTACGTCGATGCCCCGTCCTCCCGGAGCCACAGAATCGCACTCGATCGGTTGGCCCGTCGCTCCCCGAGGTGGCTCGGGTCGCGCGAGCGGTAGTTGAGCTCCACCGCCGCGCCCGAGGGATACTCCTTCGCGACGGAAATCGTGTGATAGCTCCGGTCGAACCGATCCACGGTCGGCGTGACCGTCTCGAACCCCGCCGGGACGGCGTCGGCGTCGACCCGTCCGCCGCGGCGCTCGGCCGCGTCGAGACGGTCCAGGAGGGTACTGAAGTCGGCGATGGCCGCCGTCGGCCCCGCCATCGGCAGGTCGCTCCGCTCGGCGAACGCGTGGGCCGCGGCGAGGCCCGCGGGCCGGAGTTCGGTCCCCTCCAGCAGTCCTGCACACTGTGCGTCGGCGACGGCGCGGCTCCCGCCGTCCGGGAGTTGGGCGTCGAGAACGCGCCGTAACTCGGCCGGGTCGTCGACCGCGTGTGCCGTCCAGCAGACGAACCCCTCGATGTCCATCGTCCGGCGGTGACGGGGCGCGCACGTATAGCGTCTTTCGTACCGCTCGGCGTTCCTCGACCCCGCTCTTCTTTATCCTGCGAGCTAACTCCCGGTATGCGCGTCGTCGTCCTCGGTGCCGGATACGCCGGCCTCACGCTCGCTCGCCGCCTCGAATCCAGACTTCCGGCGACGGCCGACCTCGTCGTCGTCGACGAATCGGACGATCACCTCGTTCAGCACGAACTCCACCGGGTGATCCGGCGCCCGGCGGTCGAGGACGCCATCACCGTCCCCCTCCGCGACGCCCTCGACCGCGCGACGATCCGGACCGCCCGGGTCGAGGACCTCGACCGCGAGGCCCGGCGCATCCACCTCTCCGACGGCACCCTCGACTACGACTACGCCGCCCTCTGTCTCGGCGCCGAGACGGCGTTTTACGACCTCCCCGGTGTCGACGAGCACGGCATCCCGCTGAAACGCCTCGGCCACGCCCACCGGGTCCGCGACGCCGTCCTCGACGCCTGCGAGGTGGACGGCCGCGCCGTCGTCGGCGGCGCCGGCCTCTCCGGCGTGCAGGTCGCGGGCGAGATCGCGGCCCTGGCCGCGGAGCGCGGTGCCGACCTCGACGTGACGCTTCTCGAACGCCTCGACACCGTGGCGCCCGCCTTCCCCGAGGCGTTCCAGTCGGCCGTCCGCGACGCCCTCGAATCGGCGGGCGTCGCCATCCACACGAACGCCCGCGTCACCGGCGCGACGGCCGACGCGGTCGAACTCGACGACGGAACCGTCCCCTACGACGCGTTCGTGTGGACGGGTGGCATCCGCGGCCCGGACGCCATCGGGAGCGACCGGCCGATCGTCCGCGGCGACTGCAAACTCGACGACCACACCTTCGCCGTCGGCGACGCGGCGCGGGTCGTTGACGCCGACGGCGAGGCCGTCCCCGCGAGCGCGGCGGCCGCCATCCGGGAGGCCCGAACCGTCGCGATCAACGTCGACCGCCTCGTGCGCTGGGAGCTGGAGGGAGGCGCAGCCGACGAGTTCCCGCCCAAACTCGACCTCTTCCGGTTCGACGCGCCGGGTTGGATCGCCTCCGTCGGCGACGACGCCGTCGCCACCGTCGGCCCAAAAGTGTTCACCGGCGCGACGGCGCGGACGATGAAAGCCACCGTCGGGGCGGGCCATCTCTCCTCGATCGGTGCGATCAGTCGCGCCGTCAACCTCGTACAGGAGGAACTCGGCCCATCGTAACCGTTCGCTGGACCGTCTCGACGACCACCGGTACGGACGTACGATACACCGTGACCGTCGGCGGTCGTCGTGTCAACTGCGTGCGTGACAGGTGGGTTTAATTGTCGTCGACTCCGGAGTAGATGTAAGACCAGATCATGACTTCGAGCGAGGGGGAAACCGTACTCATCGTCGACGACGACCGGGAGGTGGTTCGAACGTACCGCCGCTATCTGGAAGGGACCTACGCCATCCGCGAGGCGTACGACGGCGAGTCGGCCCTCGACGAACTCGACGACGACGTCGACGTCGTCCTGCTCGATCGGCTGATGCCTGGCGTCTCCGGGGGGGAGGTGCTCGACCGCATTCGCGACCGGGGGTACGACGTTCGCGTCGCGATGGTGACCGCCGTCGATCCCGACTTCGACATCGTCGACATGGGGTTCGACGACTACCTCACCAAACCCACGACCCGCGAGGAACTCCTCCGAACCATCGAGGACCTCCTCGCTCTGGACCGACACGCCGTCGACGTGCGTGAGTACCACGCGTTGCTCGTGAAAGCCGCGGCGCTCCGCGAGGGGAAATCGAGCTACGAACTCGAGGAGAACGCGGCGTACGCCGACCTCGAAGCGCGACTCTCCGACCTCGAAGCGACGATCGAATCCGAGGCCGGGGATCTGACCGACGACTCGCGGTTCGTCGCGACGCTCCGGGCGATCGATACCGCCGAGGGGGACACCAATGGCTGAGGGCGACGCCAAGGCCGATCGCTACCCGCTCGCCGACGCCGTCCCGATCGACCTCGACGACCTCGGCCCGGGCATGAACGTGTTGGTCTCCGGCCCGCCGATGTCGGGCAAGCGCCAACTCGTGTTCGACCTGCTCGCCCCCGAGGGGGTCGCTCCCGACCCCATCGTCGTGATGACGACCGACGACCCCGCCTCGCGCATCCTGACGGCGTTCGAGGACCGTGGCGTCCGGTTCGATCCGACGACGTTCCGCGTCGTCGACGCCACCGGCGCGCCGGGCGACGCCGATTCGGCCATCCACCGCGTCTCCTCGCCCGCCGACCTCACCGGGATGGGCGTGGCGTTCACCCAGGCCGTCGACGAGATGGCGACGCCCGACCGCCTCCGCTTTGGCTTCGTCTCCATCTCGACGCTCCTCCAGTACGTCGACGCCGAACGCGCGTTCTCGTTTCTGCACGTCCTCTCACGGCGAACGAGCGCCGCCGGCTATCTCGGCGTCTACAGCATCGACCCGACGACCCACGAGGATCGCTTCGTCAACGTCGTCACTTCCATTTTCGACGCTGCCATCGAGATTCGCGAACGGGACGGCGACCGCGAACTCCGAGTCCGTGGGCTCTCGGGAGTAAAACCCGAGTGGACGGCCTTCCCGCACTGAGCGGCGCGATCACAGTTCCGACGGGTCAAGCCCGTACACCTGCCGGACGGCGTCCGCCGACACCTTTCCGAAACGCAGGTCCCGAGCCACGGCGTCCGGGTCGCGGTCGGCCGGATCGCCGAACCCGCCGCCGCCCGGCGTCCGAATGCTCACCACGTCGCCCGCGTCCAGGTCGTGTGTCGACTTCCCCGGAATCCGTTCGGTATCGCCGCCCGCCCGCGTCAG
Source organism: Haloplanus natans DSM 17983 (assembly GCF_000427685.1). Classification (NCBI taxonomy): domain Archaea; kingdom Methanobacteriati; phylum Methanobacteriota; class Halobacteria; order Halobacteriales; family Haloferacaceae; genus Haloplanus; species Haloplanus natans. The sequence continues at coordinate 2,169,924 of NZ_KE386573.1, read as the reverse complement.
GTAGTCTTCACCGAGTGCGCCCGCCTCGCCGCCCGCGAGGCCGTACGGCGGGTGTCGTCGCCGATCCGCCAGCAGGCTGAAAGCAACGCCGTCTTCGAGCACTTCGATATCGCGGCGGAGGCCCAGACCGCCACGGAACTCGCCCCCACCGCCCGTATCCGGGCGGTATTCGTAGCGCCGGACGCGGACGGGATAGACGGTTTCGAGCACCTCCGCCGGCGTGTTGAGCGTGTTGCTCATATGGGCGTGGACGCCGTCCATCCCGTCGGCGCCCGCCCGCCCACCGTAGCCGCCCCCGATGGTCTCGTAGAAGGCGAAGGGCTCTCCGTCCCGACTCGTCCCGCCGAAGGTGACGCTGTTCATCGTCCCCTGTGCCGCGGCGACGGACCGTTCGGGGGCCTCCTCGCCGAACGCGCCGAGGAGGGCGTCGGTCGCTCGCTGGGAGATTTCGAGGTTGCCGCCGACCACCGCGGCGGGTGGTTGCGCGTTGACGACCGTCCCCTCCGGCGCCCGGATATCGATCGGGCGGTACGTCCCCGCGTTCGGCGGCACGTCCGGATCGGTTACACAGCGCACAGCGTAGTACGTCGCCGAGGCGGTCACGGCGAGGGGGGCGTTGATCGCGCCCGGCACCTGCTCGCTCGTCCCGTCGAAGTCGACGACGAGTTCGTCGCCGTCGACGGTCACCGCCACGTCGATCCGAACGTCCTCGGTGCCTTGCCCGTCGTCGTCGAGGTAATCCGTGAACCGGACGGTGCCGTCCGGGAGGTCGTCGATTTCGGCGCGCATCCGCCGCTCGGCGTAGGCCTTGATCTCCGTCGTCGCCGCTCGGAGCGTATCGAGGCCGTGGCGGTCGGCCAGGTCCCGAACCCGCTCGACCGCCGTCCGGTTGGCCGCCCGCTGGGCGCGGAAGTCGCCCCGACGCTCCTTCGGCGTCCGCACGTTCGTCAGGAGGAGGTCGAAGACGGCCTCGACCGGTTCGCCGCCGTCGTACAGTTTCACCGGCGGGACGCGAAGGCCCTCCTGGTAGATTTCCGTGGAGTCGGCGGCGACGCTCCCCGCACGGCCGCCGCCCACGTCGGCGTGGTGGGCGCGGTTGGCCGCGATGGCCACTAACTCGCCCTCGACGAAGACGGGTGTCACGAGCGTCATGTCGGGCAAGTGGGCGCCACCGTGGAACGGGTCGTTCAGGAGGACGGCGTCGCCGTCTTCCAGTTCCGCGGGCGGGAACGCCTCGATGGCCGCCGCGACGGAGTACGGCATCGCGCCCAGGTGAACCGGGATGTTCTCGGCCTGACTGATCATCTCCGCGGTGGCGGCCTCGCCCTCGCCCACGTCGAACAGCGCACACGAGCAGTCGCGGCGGTCCTTGATGTTGGGGGAGTAGCTCGTCCGCACGAGCGTCGCGTTCATCTCCTCGGCCACCGCGACGCAGGCGTTGCGCAGGACTTCGAGCGTGACCGGATCGACCTCGCTCATGGCTCGATCACCACGTTCCCCAGGTCGTCGACGCGTGCAGCCGCTCCCGGCGGGACGACGGCCGTGCTCTCGACGCCCTCGATCACCGCGGGGCCGTCGAACGCGGCGCCCGGCCCCAGCCGTTCGCGGTCGTAGACGGGCGTCGCGTCCGTCTTGCCGTCGAACGTCGCCGGCCGCGTCGCCCGCGGCGTCGCCTCGGCCGCTCCCGTCGCCATCGACAGCGCGGGCGGGTCGACGACGCCGCGGGCGCGCAGCCGTATCGTCACGAGTTCGATCGGTTCGTCGGGCGAGGCGTGCCCGTATCGACGCTCGTGACGCTCGTGGAAGCGGTCGGCGGCGGCGGCGAGGGCCGCGGCGTCGAGGTCGCCGTCTGGTATTGGGATCCGGAGGTCGAACGACTGGCCCCGATATCGGAGATCAACCGCGCGCTCGACCCGCCGGCGGGCGGGCGGGTAGCCGTCGGCCGCCAGTCGCTCCCGCCCCTCCGCCGCCATCGCCTCGAACCGCTCGGTCAGGGCCGCGGGGTCGACGCCGGCCCACGGCCGGACCGCGGAGACGCCCTCCTCGTACACCGTGTCGCTGATGAGGAGACCGAGCGCCGAGAGGACGCCCGCCGACCGCGGGACGACGACTTCGGGCACGTCGAGTTCGGCGGCGAGTTCGGCGGCGTGGAGCGGCCCGGCACCGCCGTAGGCCACGAGTGAGAAGTCTCGGGGGTCGTGGCCGCGTTCGACGGAGACGACACGGAGGGCGCGTTCCATGTTCGCGTTCGCCACGTCGACGATGCCCTGTGCGGCCGCCTCGACGCTCAGATCGAGGGGGTCGGCGACCCGTTCCCGGATCGCCTCGCGGACCGCTGCCTCGTCGGCGCTGCCCTCGAAGAAGGAACCGGGGTCGATCCGCCCGAGCAACAGGTGGGCGTCGGTAACCGTCGGTTCGGTCCCTCCGCGCCCGTAACAGATGGGGCCGGGGTCGGCGCCCGCGGATCGCGGGCCGACGCGGAGGCTCCCACCCTCGTCGACCCAGGCGATGGAGCCGCCACCAGCGCCGATGGTGTGGACGTCGACCATCGGGACGGTGACGGGGTACTCCCCGACCTGGCCCTCCGTCGTGACGACGGGGTCGCCGTCCTGCACGAGCGACACGTCACACGAGGTGCCGCCCATGTCCATCGTGAGCACGTCGTCGACGCCGCTCTCGCCGGCGACGTGGGCGGCGCCGCGGACGCCGGCCGCCGGCCCCGAGAGCAGGGTATTCACCGGCCGCTCGCGCGTGACCGCCGCCGACGCCACGCCGCCGTTCGACTGCATCACCTTCACGTCGGCGGGCACGCCCGCATCCGCGACGCCCGACTCCAGGCGACCGAGATAGCGGTTCATCACCGGCTTCAGCGCGGCGTTGATGCTCGTCGCGAGCGTGCGTTCGTACTCCTTGATCTCGGGGAGCACGTCGCTCGACAGCGATACTTCGCAGTCGACGCCCTCCTCGCGCAGGAGTTCCTGCATCCGTCGCTCGTGGGCGTCGTCCTCGAAGGCAAAGAGGAAGGCAACGGCGACGCTCTCGACGCCCGCGTCGGCGACGGCACGGGCAACGGCGCGGGCGGCGTCCTCGTCGAGCGGTTCGACGACCTCGCCCCGGCGATCGAGGCGTTCCGGCACCTCGTACCGGCGGTCGCGTTCGACGACGGGGTCCGGCTTCTCGGCTCGCAGGTCGTACAGATCCGGCCGGGTCTGGCGGCCGATTTCGACGGCGTCGCGAAAGCCCTCGGTCGTCACGAGCGCCGTCTCTGCCCACTCGCGTTCGAGCAAGGCGTTCGTGGCGACGGTGGTGCCGTGGCCGAAGGCGGTCACGTCGGCGGGGGCGAAGCCGGCCCGGTCGGCCGCCACGTCGAGGCCGTCGAGGACGCCCCGGTCCGGGGCCTCGGGCGTCGAGGGCACCTTGCACATCGTGAGCCCGGAGCCGTCGGCGACGACCACGTCGGTGAACGTGCCGCCCACGTCGACCCCGATCCGTACGTCGGTTTCCATACCGGCGTCACGGCAGTGGGCGTGATAAATCCTGTAGTAGCGTCCGTACGCTCGGTCGCACGACTGTGGTGCGATCGGGCGGGCACCGGCACCCGGAGACGGCAAATTGAAGCGATCGGAACGGTAAGGGGGCGTATGAGCACGCAGGTGTCGCAGCTAGCGGAGATGGGCCGTGAACTCGGCGAAGCCATCGCGGATACGCCGGCTTACGAACGGTTCGAGGAGGCGCGCGCGGCCGTCCAGAACGACGACGACGCGCAGGCGAAGATCGCGGAGGTAGAGCGCCTCCGCGACGAGTTCGTCTCGGCCCGTGAGACGGGGCAGGCGACCCAGGAACACGTCGCGAAGCTCCAGACGGCCCAGAACGACCTCCACTCGATGCCCGTCATGGAGGAGTATCTGAACGCCCAGGAGGCGCTTCAGAGCCAACTCGAGGATGTCAACCGGGCGATTTCCGATCCGCTCTCCGTCGACTTCGGTGGGGAAGCGGGCGGGTGTTGTCAGGACTAGATTCATAGCCGGTTGGGCGGCCACCCAGCCCCATGCTCGCTATCGCCGGCGGCAAAGGGGGAGTGGGAAAGACGACGACGGCGCTCGGCCTCTCGACCGCGCTGGACACACCGGTCGTCGCGGCGGACGCCGATCCGGATATGCCGGATCTGCACGCCCTCGCAGGCGTCGACCGCGAACCGACGCTCACCTCGCTCGACGACCGCGATCCGGCGACCGTCGCACAGTCCCACCCCGAGGCGGCCGGAGTGACGGTCCTCCCCGCGCCACGGGTCCACGACGCCGAGAGGCTTGACCGCTCGCTCGATCGGCTGGCCCGGAGCGGCCGACGGGCGGTCGTCGACTGCCCCGCCGGTGCCGGTCCGGACGCGGCCGCACCGCTCCGTGCCGCCGACGCGACGCTTCTGGTCACGACCCTCTGTGCGCCCGCACTCCGCGACGCGGCGAAGACGGCGGCGATGGCCCGCACCCTCGACGCCGCACCCTGTGGCGTGGTGTTGACACGAACGCGGTCGGCGCCGGACGCCGTCGTCGACCTGCTTGACTGCCCGGTGGTCGCGTCGATACCGCCCGCCGACGCGCCGATCCTCGCCGACGAGGCCGTCAGTGCCGCCTACCACCGCCTCGCCGCGCGTCTGGGAGAAGACATATTATGAGGCGTCACGAACGGCTTGGCCATGGCGGACCGTCTGCCGACGGGTATCTCCGTCCTCGACAGGCAACTCGACGGCGGGATTCCGCCGGGGAGCATCCTGTTGCTGAGCGCCGATCCGGCCAGCCAGTCCGAGTCGCTACTGTACGAGATTGCGGCCGCTCGGGGGACGCTGTACGTGACGACGGTCCGGTCCGAGGAGGCGATTCGGGACGCCATCGAGCGGTACCGCGGCGGCGTGGGGCGACTGACGATCCGCGATGCGGGCGACTACCCGCCGATCGACAACGCCACCCGCCTCGTGCGCGAACTCCCGGAGAGTTCGAACCTCCTCATCGACGTGGTCGATCCGCTGGAGGAGGCCGATTCGACCCGGTATCGCGCCTTCCTCAACGAACTCCAGACGCACATGGTCAACACGGGCTCTATCGCGGTGTTACACGCGATGCACGGCGATCCGCCCGCGAACCGCCGGCTCACCGAACACATGGCCGACGTGGTGTTCGACTTACAGACGGATACGAGCGGCTCTCAGATCGTCAACCGCCTCGCCGTCCCGAAGTTCCGCGGCGGGAGCGCGCTGGAGGAGACGATCAAACTCAAACTCACCGACGGCGTCACCATCGACACCAGCCGCGACATCGCCTGATAGTGGTTATTGGAAGTCAGTACGGGCGGGTCGCCGACCCGTTCCGGCGACCCGCCGGTAACCAGTTACAATAAACACTATGAGACGGGTTATCGTAACTGTTCACCGGGGCGGTCCGGCGGACCACCGGTACTGACCTACACGACGGCGTAGACGCCCGTCCCGACCGCCACGACGACCGTCAGCAGCATCCAGAGCCGCGGGTTCTCGAACGAACTTCCGGTCGACCCCTTGCCCAGAAACAGGTAGCCGAAGTAGACGGCGATGGGAGAGAGTCGGAGCAGGGGGCTGACCGACACGTCGAGACCGTAGCGTAACGCGAGCGACAGGGCGACGGTACAGCCCGCCGCGACGGCCGCGACACGCAGGTCGGCCGCGACGGTGTCGGGAACGTTCATGAATCGAATGCGCGTCGGGAGGGGGTCGCGGAGGTTACTCCTCGAGATCCTCTTCGAGTTCCTCGACGATCTCGTCGGCGTCGACGTCGACGTCCTCGAGAGCCTCCTCGACATCGTCGCCACCGGCGCCACCCATGCCGCCCATCATACCGCCCATGCCGCCCATCATGCCGCCCGTGCCGTCGATGGTCTCCTGGACGATGACGCGGTCGAGGTCGAGTCGGTCCATGACCTGCTGGGCGATCTGCTGTTTCTGGAAGAGCCACTGCTGGTTCATCGTCATCTGGGGCGTGGCCTCGATGTACAGCGTCTCCTTCTCGACCGTCTCGTACTCGGGTTCGGCGTCTTCGTCCTCGTCGTCCGGTTCGACCTCGACCTGCACTTCCTCCTCGACCTCGTCGGTCTGGATCCAGACTTCGGGAGCGTGGTCGAGGTACATCCCGAGCAGCCCTTTGGCCTGTTCCTCGGGGTCGTCGACGACCTCGACGACTTCGTAGTCGTACTCGAGGTCCTCGCCGGCGAGGGGGTGGTTGAAGTCGACGCGGGCGCGTCCGCCGATGATCGTCTCGACGTGACCCTGCTCGCCGTCGACGTTGACGTGGGCACCGGGGTAGCGGTCGTCCTCGCCGATCTTCCCCGCGCTGACGGTGCGTACGTCGTCGGGGTCGAACTCGCCGAAGGCGTCGACGGCGTCGATGTCGACGGTCGACTCGTCGCCGACCGCTTTCCCGATCAGGTCGTCGTTGACCGCCTCGAAGACGTGCCCGGCGCCGACGACGATGGTCCGGGGACCGAACTCGTGGTCCTCGTCGTCGATGCCCGCCTCCTCGGCGACCTCCTGGTAGGTCGTGTCGACGACCGTCTCGTCGTCTACGGTGCGGACGGTGTAGTTGATCCGGACGAAGTCGCCGTCCTGCAGACCGGACGGCTCCTCGGTCTCCGCCTCGGTTTCGGGCTCCGCTTCGGGGTCATCGGCCGCGTCGGCGTCGACCGGCTCGTCAGCCGATTCGGCCTGTTCGTCACTCATACACCTTACAACTTCCGTGCGACCCTTAAGAATCACGTTTCGCGTTTCGGCTCGTCCGGGGCGCTTTTGCCGCCCGCCCGCGACGCGACGGATATGTACGAAGTCGAACTGAAGGTTCGGGCGAGCCACGACGCGGTCCGGGAGCGCCTCGACGCCCTCGGCGCGGAGTACGTCGGGAGCGTCACGCAGGTCGACACCTACTACGACGCCCCGCACCGCGATTTCGCCGCAACCGACGAGGCGCTCCGCATCCGGCTGGAGTCCGACGGGATCGGCGACGGTGAGTCGACGGCCCGGGTTACCTACAAGGGTCCCCTGATCGAGGACGCGTCGAAAACCCGCGAGGAGATCGAGACGGGCGTCGCGGATGCCGACCGGTTCGACGACGTTCTGGACGCTCTCGGGTTCTCGCCCGCCGCGGTCGTCGAAAAGGAGCGGGAACGGTACGCCCTCGGCGGCTACACCGTGACCCTCGACACCGTCTCCGACCTCGGCGAGTTCGTCGAAATCGAGCGCGAGGCGCCCGAATCGGCGGTCGACGCGGTCCGCGAGGGAGCCATCGACCGTCTCCGTGACCTCGGCCTCGACCCCGACGAACAGATCCGAACGTCGTATCTCGGCCTCCTCCTCGATTCTTCTGAGTAATACTATGGCCACGAAAGGTTTCCGCAAGTTATAGCACCCGGCGGCGAGAACGTCCGTCGATGAGCGATCGGAACATCCGTATCGAGTCCGTCGACCGGCGCGCGGTCGAGGACCAGGAGGTAGAAATCGTCGAGCGGAAAGGGATCGGTCACCCCGACTCCCTCTGTGACGGGATCGCCGAACGCGTCTCCCGCGCGCTTTCGAACCTCTATCTCGACCGCGTCGGCGAGGTGCTTCATTACAACACGGACGAGACACAACTGGCCGCCGGCAGCGCCGCCCCCGCGTTCGGCGGCGGCGAGGTCGTCGAACCGATCTACGTCCTCCTCGTCGGCCGTGCGACCAAACAGTACACGGCCGACGACGGCACCGAGTACACCCTCCCCGTCGACTCGGTGGCGCTTGCGGCCGCCCGCGACTACCTCGCCGAGGTCGTCCCGGAACTGGAGTTCGGGACCGACGTGGTGGTCGACGTGCGCCTCGGAGAAGGGAGCGGCGACCTCCAGACGGTCTTCGGCGAGGACGGCGCCGCCGTCCCGATGGCCAACGACACGAGTTTCGGTGTCGGGCACGCGCCCCTCACCGAAACCGAGCGGATCGTCCTCGAAACCGAGGAGTATCTCAACGGTCCCTACGCCGACGAGAACCCGGAACTCGGCCCCGACGTGAAGATCATGGGCAAACGCGAGGGTGATCACATCGACCTCACGGTCGCCGCGGCCATGATCGACACCTATCTCGACGGCATGGACGACTACCGCGACGCCGTGGCGAACGTCCGCGAGGCCGTGGCCGACCTCGCCGAATCCCACACCGACCGCACCGTCACCGTCGAGGTCAACACCGCCGACGACTACGACGAGGGCGCCATCTATCTGACGACGACCGGCACCAGCGCGGAACAGGGCGACGACGGCTCCGTTGGCCGTGGCAACCGCTCGAACGGCCTCATCACCCCCAACCGGCCGATGAGCATGGAGGCCACCAGCGGCAAGAACCCCGTCAACCACATCGGCAAGATCTACAACCTCCTCAGCACGCGCATCGCCGAGGCCGTCGTCGCCGAGGTGCACGCTATCCGCGATCTGCGAGTGCGCCTGCTCTCACAGATCGGCCGCCCCATCGACCAGCCACACGTCGCCGACGCCTTCGTCGTCACCGACGACACCGTCGACCTCGCGGACATCGAGACCGACATCCAGGCTATCGTCGAGCGCGAACTCGCCGCGGTCACCGACGTGACCCGCGACGTGATCGACGGCGACCTCCGGACGTTCTGATAGGGAGTATCGTCGCTGTTCATAGATTCGGGTTCGTCCGAATCGGAGACTACGGTCAGTCGAGGATCGCTGGACCTCCGGCTGGCTACGATAATCCTATGACCGAACGGCTATAATCCCCCGTCGACCTACACCCCCCGACCGTGGACGACGCCTCCGCCCCGCCCGCGACGCCCGACACCGTTCTCGTCAGCTTCGGTGATCTCAGCATCAAGAGCCGCGAGGTCCGCGGCAAGATGACGCGTCGCCTCCGGGACAACGTGGCCGCCCTCCTCGACGCCCGCGGCGTCGACGCGGCGGTCGAGGCCGAGTGGGCGCGGATCGTCGTTCACACGGCCGCCGCCGACCGCGCCGCCCGCGTCGCCGCCGACGCGATGGGCGTCGTTTGGGCGCGTCCCGCCGTGTCCCGGCCGGCCGACCTCGACGCCGTTACCCGGACCCTCGCCACCCTCGCGGGCGACGCGCCGACGACCGGCACCTACGCCGTCCGCGCCCGCCGCGCCGGCGACGCCGACGACCACGATTTCTCCAGCCGCGACATCGAGCGCGTCGGTGGACGCGCCGTCGGCGACGTGGTCGACGCGACGGTCGATCTCGACGCCCCCGACCGCACCTACCACGTCGAGGTGCGGGGCGACGACGCGTACGTCGCGGCGACGACCCACGCGGGCCCGGGCGGCCTCCCACTCGGGACGCAGGACCCGCTTGTCGCCCTCGTCAGCGGCGGCCACGACTCCCCCGTCGCGGCCTACGAAGCGATGCGCCGCGGATCACCGATCCGTCCCGTCTACGTCTCCCCCGGCGACTACGGCGGCCCGGATCACGAGGCGCGGGCGGTCGCGACCGTCCGACGACTCGCCCGCTACGCGCCCAACTTCGACTGCCGACTCCGGGTCGTCCCCGGCGGTCCGCTCGCCGAAACGCTGCACCACGAGGTGGGTGACACCCGCATGCTCTCGTGGCGCCGCGCGCTCCTGACGGCCGCCGAAACGGTCGCCGACCGCGAGGGGGCGGTCGGCATCGTCACCGGCGAAGCGCTGGGACAGAAGTCGAGTCAGACCGCCGCCAACCTCGCCGTCACCGACGCGGCGGTCGACCTGCCGGTCCATCGACCCCTCCTCACGTGGGACAAGGCCGCTATCGTCGACCGGGCGCGCGCCATCGGTACCGACGACGACTCCTCGATTCCCGTCGGCTGTGAGCGTCTCGCTCCCTCCTTCCCGGAGACGAGGGCGACGCTCGACGGCGTCGAGGCGGCCGAACCCGACGACCTGTTGGATCGGGCTGCGGCCGCCGCGGACGACCTTCGAGTGGTCGACCCTCCGGCGCAACCGCTTTAGGTCCGCCGGCCGATCCACAGTCCGTGACGCAGGTGTGTCTGGTCGGGGCCGAGAGCGTCGACCTCCGGTACGAACTCCTCTCGCGCGAGACGGCGCGGGCGGCGCTCGCGACGTACGACCTCCACGAACCCTTCACCAACACCGTCGCGGTCGACACCGTCAGTCTCGGCGCCGCCGTCTCCCTTCTGAACGACCTGAACTGGTATCTCGTCCGCTTTACCGAGTTCGCCTTGGTGCGCGAACCCAGCATCTCGACCGAGGAGTGGCTCTCCCGTGACCTGGCCGAACGCGTCCGCGACGGCGACCGGCCACCCGAAGCGACCGATTCCTACCTCCGGATTCACGGGGTCGACGACGATACGCTCGTCGAGCCGATGTACGCCACCCGCGTCGACGGTGCGGTCCCGGAGTACGACCTGCGGGACGTGGACGACACGCTCGTCGTTCGCGTGACCGACGGCGAGTTCGGCGGGTAGTCACCTAGTCGAACAGTCCGGTCGACATGTACCGCTCGCCGCTGTCCCAGAACACCGTCACGACCAGCGGGTCGTCCATCTCCTCGGCCAGTCGCGCCGCGACCCGCTTCGCACCGACGTTCGACGCGCCACTCGACTGGCCGACGAGAATTCCTTCCTCGCGGGCGAGACGCCGGCACTCCGCCTCCGCGGCGGGAAGCGAGACGTTCTCGACGTCGTCGAGCAGATCCGTATCGACGTTCTCGGCGACGAAGCCCGGTCCCATGCCCTGGAAGTCGTCCGCGCCGGGGTTGCCGGTGAGAAACTGGTTGGTGTCGGGCTGGACGCCGACCACCTCGATATCGGGAAACGCCTCCTTCAGCCGCCGTCCCGTGCCCGAGATGGTTCCGCCGGTGCCGACGCCACAGACCAGCGCGTCGACGGTGCGGTCGCCCACCTGTTCGACGATTTCCGGACCCGTCGTCTCGTAGTGCGCGTCGGGATTGGCGGGGTTCTCGAACTGGTGCATCTGGACCATCCCCTCGGCCGCCAGTTCGTCCGCCCGCGCCCTCGCGGCGTTCATCTCGCCGTCGACGAGTTCCACGTCCGCGCCGTAGGCTTTCATGATCCGCCGGCGCTCCGGCGAATTCGACGACGGCATCACGAGCGTCACGTCGTAGCCTTTGGCGGCGCCGACGACGGCGAGGCCGATGCCCGTGTTGCCGCTGGTCGGTTCGACGATGGCGTCGCCGGGTTCGAGTTCGCCCGCCGCCTCCGCGGCCTCGATCATCGCCTTCGCCGGGCGATCCTTCGCGGAGCCCCCCGGGTTCTTCGACTCGATTTTCGCCGCCACGGTCGTTCCCGGCGGGGAGTCGACCCGGACCAGGGGCGACCCGATGGCGTCGAGGATGCTGTCGTGCATTGGTTGCCGATTGGCGGGCGGCGCCTAAATCGGTGATGGAAGCGGCGCCGCCCCGACTCGTCCGACGCCGTCTCCGGTTCGAGCGTCGAAGGGTGAAACCGCCCACGGCCGACGGACGCGACGGGCGAGCATCCAGTCCGCCGTCACAGCCGCGACAGGATGCGCTCCTCGAACGCCTCGGGATCGAGCGTCTCGACACCTTCGGCCGCCGCCTGCTCTCGTTTCCGTGTCCCCGGGTTCTCTCCGACGACGAGGTAGTCCGTCTCGCCGCTGACCGAGGACGTAACCGACGCGCCGTGGGTCTCCAGTAACTCCGTCAGCTCCGATCGGGTGTAGCCCGGCACGCTCCCCGTGAACACGACGGTCAATCCGTCGAGCTCCGCGCCGCGTTCCCGCCGTTCGGGCTCGATGCCCGCATCGAGCAGTCGCTCGACCGTCTCGACGTTCTCCGCTTCGTCGAAGTAGGAGGCGACGGCCGCCGCCACCTCCGGCCCCACGTCTTCCACCGAGCGTAGCGCCTCCGTGCCCGCGTCCATCAGGTCGTCGAGCGAGAAGGCGGCGGCGAGCGCCCGCGCCCGCTCCGTCCCGACGTGGCGGATGCCGAGCGCGTAAATGAACGTGCCGAGCGGCACGTCCTTGCTCGCCTCCAGTTCCGCGAGCAGGTTGTCGGCGGCGGTCTCGCCCCACCCATCAAGTGCGGCGAGTTCGTCGCGCTCCAGGTCGTAGAGGTCGGCCAGCGATTCGATCAGGCCCGCCTCGACCAACTGGTCCGCGGCCGCCGCGCCCAGCCCCTTGACGTTCATGGCGTCCCGCGAGCAGAAATGCTGGAGCGAGCGGCGCAGTTGGGCCGGACACGACGCGTTCGTGCAGTAGTGGTGTTCGCCCTCCTGCACTACGTCCCCGTCACAGACGGGACAGGTGTCGGGCATCGTGAAGCCGCCCTCGCCGGCCGCCGGCCGACCGTCGTCCGACCCCGTCCGGTCGCCCGAGGCGCGTCGCTTCTCGCCGTCGACCACCTCGGTCACCTCCGGAATCACGTCCCCCGCTCGCTCGAGTCGGACGGTCACGCCCTCTCGAACGCCCAGGCGTTGCACCTGTGCGGCGTTGTGGAGGGTCGCACGACTGATCGTGACGCCCTGGATGTCTACGGGATCGAGGAGCGCCACGGGGGTCAGCTTCCCCGTCCGCCCGACCTGCACGACGATGCGTTCGACGGTCGTCTCGCCGGTGCGAGCGGGGAACTTGTAGGCGAAAGCCCACCGGGGATGACGCGCCGTCGACCCCAGTTCCTCCCGGGCGTCGAAATCGACCACCTTGGCGACGACGCCGTCGATTTCGTACTCCAGGTCGTCGCGCTCGGTCATGAGTCGGTCGCGGTAGTCGATCACCGCGTCCACGTCGTCGACGACGGTCGTCTCGTCGTTGACGCGGAATCCCAGGTCATAGAGCAGGTCGAACGCCTCGGTCTGGGTGCCGAGGTCGGCGTCGGTGTCGATCACATCGTAGAAGAACACCTCCAGCGGACGGCCAGCGACCGTCTCGGGGTCGAGCAGGCGGACGGTGCCCGCGGCGGCGTTGCGCGGGTTGGCGAAGGGGTCCTCGCCGCGTTCGATCCGTCGCTCGTTCAGCGCCTGAAACCCCGATCGAGGCATGTACACTTCGCCGCGGACGGCGAGGAATTCGGGGGCTGGGGCCGGGAGATGCAGGGGCACGCTCCCGATCGTTCGGACGTTCGCGGACACGTCCTCGCCCTCGCGGCCGTCGCCGCGGGTGACGGCGCGGTCGAAGGCGCCGTCCTCGTACACCACCTCGATCGAGAAGCCGTCGAACTTGGGTTCGGCCGAGTAGTCGACGTCGCCGACCCGGTCGCGGATGCGGCGGTCGAACGCCCGAATCTCCTCGCTGTCGCCGGAGGATTGCAGGCTCAACAGGGGCGCGACGTGGCCGACCGTCTCCAGTTCGTCCAGGGGTTCGCCGCCGACCCGCTGGGTCGGCGAGTTCTCGTCGTGCAGGTCGAACGCGTCCTCCAGCCGTTGCAGGCGCTCGAACAGTTCGTCGTAGGTGCGGTCGGCGATCACCGGATCGTTCTCGACGTAGTAGCGGTAGTCGTGATACTCGACGGCCACACGCAGGTCGGACACCTGGTCGCGGGCCTCGTCCTCGCTCAGTTCGTCGGCCGGCGCGAACGACGTGTCCGGATCGTGTACGTACGGGTTGGCGTCGGGTTCCTCGACCATCGCGCTGTCGAGTGAGGGCGCGCCGTGTACGAATAGGTAGCGACTCGGCGGCGGGGTTTTTGGTTCTCCGGCCCAGTGCCAGTGCGCATGGGTGCCGAAGAGGGGACAAGCGTCGAGACGGAACTCGACCGCGACATCGGTATCGTCGGTGCAATCGCGCTGGGCGTCGGGACGATGATCGCGGCGGGCATCTTCGTCCTGTCGGGGCTCGCCGTCAGCAACGTCGGGGCGATGGCCATCGTCGCGTTCGTCATCGCGGCGATCGTCGCCTCCTTTACCGCCTTCGCGTACGCCGAATTCGCCTCGATCTACCCCGAATCTGGCGGGGGGTACGCATACGTCTCCAACACCTTCGACTCCGATCTGACCTACGTCGTCGGGTGGTCGATGATCCTCGGCTACCCCGCGAGCGCCGCCTTCTATCTCGCCTCCTTCTCCGACTGGTTCGACCGCTTCATCGTTCCGCTGGTCGCGGGCGGTCTGGGTGAGGCGCTCCCGTTTTGGATCTCGGGGCTCGTCATCCTCGGCCTGCTGGTCGGCCTGAACCTCAAAGGGACCGAGGAGTCGGGACAGTTCCAGATCATCGTGACCCTCCTGAAAGTCGTCCTCATCATCGTCTTCCTCTACGGCGGCCTGCAGGCGTTCGATGCGGCGACTATCCAGCAGTCGGTCACCGACAACCTCACCAAGTACCGCGATATCGGCCTCACCTCCGCGCTCGTGTTCATCACCTTCTTCGGCTTCGAGGCCATCGCGACCAACGCCGAGGAAATCGAGGAGCCGGGCCGGAACGTCCCGCGGGCCATCTTCTTCTCGATGGGCTTCGTCACCGTCGTCTACGCCCTCGTCGTCGTCGTGGTGACGCTCGCGATCAACAACCCCGCGTATCTCGACTTGCTCGTCCGGGTCGTCGACGGCGTCGCCGACACCGCCGGTGCCCAGTCGTTCATCGCCAACAACGGCGAACTCGCCATGGGATACGCCGCCTCCTTTTATCTCGGCAACGTCGGCTTCTACGTCATCATCGTCGGCGCGCTGTTCTCGATGCTATCGGCGGCAAACGCCACCGTCCTCGCGGGGTCGCGCGTCAAACTCGCGATGAGTCGACGCGACCATCTCCCCGACCGCTTCGAGAGCCTCCACGACTCCTTCAACACGCCGTACTGGTCCGTCCTCCTCACCGGCTGTCTGATCGCCTTCTTCATCTTCTTTTTCACCGTCGTCCCGCGCCTGCTGTTCGGGACGACGACCATCCACACCGGCGTCATCGCGTTCCACATGGGGATCGAGGCTATCGCCCACTTCGCCGACTTCATGCTCCTGACCGGCCTCGTCGTCGTGAACCTCGCCGTCATCCGGTCCCGACGGAAATACCCGGATCTCGACCGCGGGTTCGAGGTGCCAGGCGTCCCGGCCGTCCCGGTCGTCGCCATCCTCGCCAATCTCGTCTTGCTGGTCAACGTCGAACCCGGGGCGTTCGTCTTCGGCCTCCTCGCGGAAGTGATCGGGATCGGCGTCTGGTTCGCCTTCATCGGCGCTACCTCCGAGGAAGCCCTCGAGCGCGAGGCGCCGACGGTCGTCCACGAGAAACACCCGGCCGACCGCGACTACCAGCTTCTCGTCCCCATCGCCAATCCCGACCACGCCGAACGGCTCATACGCACGGCGCGGGACATCGCGGCCGACGAGGGCGGCGAGATTCTCGTCCTCTCGGTCGTCGCGCTCCCCGAACAGACGCCGCTCTCGGAGGGGCACGAACGGGCGACCGAGCGCCGCGAGGTGCTCGAACGCGCGATGGCCGTCGAGGCCGGCGGTGGCGACACCGATGTCCCCGTCAACGGCATCGTCCGCGTCGGTCACCACGTCGACCGGGCCATCCTCCATACGATCACCCAGCACGACTCCGACGCGGTTCTGCTCGGCTGGCACGAGGGCAAGACGCGGCGGCGCGACGTGGTCGTCGGCACGACCGTCGACACCGTCGTTCGGGAGGCCGACTGTGACGTACTCGTCGAGCGCTTCGGTGACGGCGACGGCGACTTCGAATCCATCCTGCTCCCGACCGCCGGCGGTCCGCACGCCCGTTACGCCGCGGAAGTCGCTCGCGCCATAGCCCACACGACTGATGCGACCATCACCGTCCTCCAGGTCGTCGACCCCGACGACCGCAAGGGCCACGAACTCGCCGAAGTCTCGCTTGACGAGACGGGCCGACTCCTCGATGGCGTCGACTACGACACCCGACTGGTCGAGGCCGGGGACGTGGCCGACGCCATCGTCGACGCCTCCGCCGACTACGACGTGACGATTATCGGCGCGACCCGCGAGGGCGTCCTCCAGCAACTCGTCTTCGGCGCCATCCCCGAGACGGTCGGCCGGGAAGCCGACGGTCAGGTCATCATGGCCAAACGCGACCTGGGTATCGCCTCCCGCCTGCGCCGTCTGATCCGGTGGCGGTAGGGCGGAACGCGTAAATCCTCGGCCGTGGTATCCTCCGCCATGTCCTTGGAATCCATGGATCCGGCCGACTGGAGCGGCGACGACGACGTGCTCGGACCGCTCGGCCGTGACGGCCTGACGTACCTCGTCTGGGGTGCGGACTGGTGTGGCGACTGTCGGGAGCAACTCCCCGGATTCGCCGCCGCCCTCGACGCCGCCGGCGTCCCCGCCGACCGAATCGAGCAGTTTCCCGTCGACGACGACAAGCGGGGCGAGGGCGTCGACGAGTACGGCGTCGAGTTCATCCCGACCGTCGTCGTCGAGCGCGATGGCGAGGAGATTGCCCGCTTCGTCGAGGCGGAGCCCGATGGTATCGCCGCGTATCTGGCCGAGCGCATCGCGGCCGCCGTGGCGTCCGCGAACGCCGACGACTAGCGCTCTAGCCAGTCGAGCGCCGCGTCCAGATCCGTCTGCGGCGGCGAGCAGGTGAAGTCACGGCAGGCGTAGGCGGTCGGCTCGCCACCCTCCGCCGCTCGGTTCACCCAGATGGGCGGCACCTCGTCGATACCGAGCGCGTCGAGCCACGGCTCCAGGGCCGCGTCGTCGGCCGGCCGCGGCGCGATCACGGCCGTCGGAAGCGGATGGTCGGCGAGTGTCTCCCGCCACGACGCCGGCACCTCGTCGGCCGCGAGTGTCAACTCCACCGGGCCGCGGGCGTGGGCGTCCGCCGCGAGCACGAGCGACGCGTGCTGGAGCGGGCTCGCCCGGATGCGGTCGGCGTGGGTCGCGAGTAGCCGCTCCGTGATCGATCCGAACTCCTCGTGGGGAACGAAGAGATCGAGTTCGTCGAACAGCGCGGCCGTGACGCCGAGACTCGACGGTGTCGACTGGTCGTTCAGCTCCTGTGGCCGGGTCACCAGCCCCTCGCCGCTCGCCGGCGTGTAGTAGCACGTCCCGGCCTCGTCATCCCAGAACTCCGCCCGGATGGTCCGGGCCAGGTCGACGGCGAAGGCGAGTTGGTCCACCTCGCCGGTCACCTGATAGCAGTCGAACGCCCCCCGCGCGAGGAAGGCGTAGTCGTCGAGGTAGCCGTCGACCTGTACGTCGCCGGACTTGTACCGCCGCGAGAGCCGTTTCGACTCCTCGTTCCAGAGGTGCTCACGAACGAACTCGAGTGCGTCGGCCGCCGTCCCCACGAGCGCCGGATCGAGCGTTCGCGCCCCGGTGGCGATCCCCGAGATGGCGAGGCCGTTCCACCCCGCGAGCACCTTCTCGTCCCGTGCGGGGCGTGGCCGGTCGGCCCGCGCGTCGAACGCGCGGGTCCGGGCCGCCACGAGGACGCGTTCGACCGTCTCGACCGACAGGTCGTACTCGTCGGCGAGTGCCCCGTAGCTCGTCGTGACGGTGAGAACCGTCGTCCCGCCCTCGAAGTTGCCGCCGTCAGTGACACCGTAGCGGTCACGGAAGAGATCGGCCGCCGTTTCGGGGTCGACGCCGTCAATTGGCTCGTCGCCCATCGCCGCCCGCACCTCTCCGGGCGTCCAGACGTAGAAGGCTCCCTCCTCGTCTTCGGCCTCACTGCTCTCGCCGAGTCGTGACGGGGGGGTGGCGCTCTGGGCGTCGAGCGTGCTGTAGAAGCCGCCCTCGGGGTGTTGCAGTTCGCGTTCGAGGAAGGCGACCGTCTCGCTCGCGGCGCGGGCGTAGCGATCCGCCCCCGTCGCCGCCGCGGCCTCGAAGTAGACCCGCGGCAGTTCCGCGTTGTCGTACAGCATCTTCTCGAAGTGGGGGATCGTCCACTCGCGGTCGGTGGCGTAGCGGTGGAAGCCGCCGCCCACGTGATCGTAGAGGCCGCCCGCCGCCATCGCGTCGAGGGCGCTCTCGGCCACCTCGCCGGCCGCCTCGTCGCCGTCCAGAATCGACGCCCGGAGCAACAGATCGAGACGGCGTGGCTGGGGGAACTTCGGGCCGCCGGAACCGAAGCCGCCGTGGCTCCGGTCGGCGCTTCGAACCGCCGCCGCCGTCGCCGACTCCAGCACGTCGGATTCGGGCGGGTCGCTCGGGTCCTCGGGCGTCGATTCGAGTTCGTCGGTGATCGCCGCCGTCCACTGATCGGCGCGGTTCTCGATTTCGTCGCGGTCCGTCTCCCAGGACTGCGACACGTCGTTCAGGAGCTGCAGAAACCCCGGCCGGCCGCGCCCCGCTTCCCGCGGGAAGTACGTCCCGACGTAGAAGGGTTTGCCCTCGGGGGTGAGAAAGACCGAGAGCGGCCACCCGCCGCCCCCGGAGACGAGTTGACAGATGGTCTGATAGACGCTGTCCACGTCCGGGCGCTCCTCGCGGTCCACCTTGATCGGGACGAACCGCTCGTTGAGGACCGTCGCCACCTCGTCATCCTGGAAGCTCTCCGACTCCATCACGTGACACCAGTGACAGGCGGCGTAGCCAACCGAGAGGAAGATCGGCACGTCGTGTTCGCGCGCCGCCGACAGCGCCGTCTCGTCCCACGGCTGCCAGTTGACTGGGTTGTCCGCGTGCTGTTCCAGATACGGGCTGGCCTCCTCGTCGAGTCGGTTCCGACTCGTCGGCGTTACGGGCATGGTCGGAATTCGGCACCCAGAGGGGTATACCTCTCGGCTCGCCGTCGCCGTCGTCGACCGAGAGGGGGTCCCGAAGTCGTCGTCGGGCCTCGCCGATTCGGCCGGGTGCCGTCGACGGACACCGGACGCCCTACAGTCGTCTCCTCTGTCGACCACCACGCTGTCAGCCGTCCGTCGGACGTTGTGGCCAACCGTTTTGTATATGCTTGCCAATCGTCGGATATGGACGTACCGGCGTGGGAACGGCGGCTCGCTGGCCGTGCCCCGTCGTTGATCGCGATACTCGGCGGTGCCGTCGCCGTCGTCTCGCTCGCCAACTTCTTTCGCGACGTGGAGACGCTCGGAATGAGGCTCTTCCCCGCCGTCTCGCTCGGCGTCTGCCTCCTGCTATCGGTCGGATTGCTCGGCTTGAGCCACTGGCTCGCCGACAGCGACCTTCCGGTCGCCGGCACGTGGACCGTCGTCCGCTGGTGTCTCGGCGGCATGATCGGATTCGTCGCCCTGGCGGCGCTGACGGTCGGCCTCCGTCTCGCGGAGGGGCGGGTCGTCGGCGAGGCGGCCTTCACCCTCATCGTCATGGGGTCCGGCGGTGGCATCGGCGGCGGCGTCGCCGGCGTTTACTACGCCCGGGCGACCCGGACGGCCCGCGAGGCCGACCACCGCCGCGACGCGCTGGTCTTTCTGAACAGCCACCTCCGACACAACGTGTTGAACGCGGCGCAGGTCATCCAGGGCTATACGACGTTGCTCGCCCAGCGACGCGACGAACCGGACGAGTTCCTCGCTCCCATCGAACGCCGAAGCGACGCTATCGCCTCACTCATCGACGACATGAAACAACTCGCCGACCTCTTCTCCGGCGAGCACGCGCCGGTGCCCACGGACGTCTCGACGGTGCTCCTCCGGGAAGTCGAGGACGCCCGCTCGACCCACGAGACGGCGACGTTCGAGGTGGACGTACCGTCCGAACTGTACGTGATGGCGACCGGCGCCGCCTCGGCCGTCTTCGCCAACCTCCTCCAGAACGCCGTTCAACACCACGACGGACCGGAGCCGACCGTCACCGTCACGGCCGAACGCCACCCACGGACGGTCACCGTCCACATCGTCGACGACGGACCCGGAATCCGAGACGACGTGAAAGAGCACCTCTTCGGGTCGGCCATCGAATCCGGCGAGGGTCGGGGTATCGCCCTCGTGAAGACGCTTATGAACCACTACGGCGGCGACGTCTCGGTGCGCGATAACGATCCGCGGGGGACGGAGGTCACCGTCGAGTTCCGACGGCCGCCACCCGAGTGATTCTACTTCTTGGCCGGCCAACGACAAGTATGGACTCGCTCGACGACATCGGCGATACGTTCGACATCGGCGGCGACCTGCCCGTCAACCGCCTCGGGTTCGGGGCCATGCGAATCACCGGATCGGGAATCCTCGGCGCCCCCGACGATCCGGCGGCGGCCCATCGCGTCCTCGCCCGCGCCCGCGAACTCGGCGTCGATTTCGTCGATACCGCCGACGCCTACGGTCCCGGCACCAGCGAACGCCTCCTCGCCGAGGCCGACGTTCCGGACGACGCCGTCGTCGCCACGAAGGGCGGTCTCCTGCGCTCGCCCGACGGGAACTGGCTCCGCCACGGCGACCCGGAGTACCTGCGCAACGCCGCCCTCTGCAGTCTCGACCGTCTCGGCGTCGATACGATCGACCTGTATCAGTATCACGCACCCGACCCCGACGTGCCCATCGAGGAGTCGATGGCGGCGCTCGCGGATCTGAAGGATCGTGGCCTCGTCCGCCACGTCGGCGTGAGCAACGTCTCCGTCGAGCAGCTGGAGCAGGCCCGCGATGTCGTGGAGATTGCCACGGTTCAAAACGAGTACAACGTCGCCGAGCGCACCCACGACGACGTCCTCGACGTCTGCGAGGACGAGGACATCGGCTTCGTGCCGTACTTCCCGCTCGGCGGTGGCAGCCTCGACGGGACGGCGACGGTCATAGACGACGTGGCAGCCGCCCACGACGCCACGCGACAGCAGGTGGCGCTCGCGTGGCTCCTCGCCCGGTCGCCGGTGATCCTCCCCATCCCCGGCACGTCCAGTGTCGATCACCTCGAATCGAACGTCGCCGCCGCCGCCATCGATCTCACCGACGACGAGATGGCGCGGCTGTCCGTCTGACCGTCGCACATCGGTACCGGCGAGTCGGCGGCTCACCGGGCCACGACCCGTCTCAGCGTAGCCGGAACGTGTGTTCGCGGCTCGCGTCACAGGACGGACAGACGTGCCGGTAGACGACCCGCCTCCCATCCGTTCGGCTCGTCCAGTTGGCGCCGTGGTCGACGTAGCCACACGCCGGGCATTTCTTCTCGGTCGTCTCGTACCGGCGTCGAAGCCGGTCGAGCGCCGTGCTCCCGGATGTGCTGTTCGTTGCCATTCCACACGCTTCGGGCTCGTGACTCATAAATCCCCGCGTCAGGGTCCCAGGTAGCCCCACGCGAGCAGCCGGTCGCCGTCGCCGTCGATCCACCGCTCCCCGATGTCGTCGCGGTAGTACATGTTCGGTATCACGATGTCGTCGATCCGATCGTACGCCTGTTCGCGGGCCGCCTGCATCGTCTCGCCCATCCCCGTCACGACGAGTGGCATTCCGTTGTTCCCCGCAACACGCCACTGCCCATCGACTTGCTTCGTGTCTTCGAGATGGACGCCCTCCCGACGCTCGGTGTGGAAGACGACGGCCGCGTTCCGCGAGTTCTCGTCGTACGTTTTGCCGTCGTCGAACGGGAACGGCGGGAGGACAACGCGCACAGCGACTTGATAGCCGTTGTGTACCTCTAGTTCAGGGTCGTTTCCGTAGGCTATAGTAGCGTTCGTAAGTCATCGCACATCTGATCCCACGCAGTCTGGCGATCAGGTGTGCAAACAGTTCCAAACGCTACTATAGGTCGTAGAAGAACTCGCCGGTCGACGACTCGATGGACTCCTCTTGAAGCGCGATAGTCGGATACCCGAACCGCGGCGTGAACTCCAGTGGGTAGATGCCGTTCTCGTTGACGATGCAGTTCAGATCGATACTCCCCACGTAGCCCTCCTCGGCGAGCCACCCTTCGAGTTTGCCGAAGGTCTCTTCGAACAGTTCGTTCTGCCCGGCCCAAAACATCGACGTTCCCATCTCACCGGTCGATGGACCGATGTTTCCTGGAAACAATTTCTTATGCTCAAAATTGACGTTGACCCGGTCGATGAACTCGTTGTCATTGAAGAACCCACAGATAGCGACTTCGACGCCCTCGACTTTCCGCTGGAGCTGGAAGCCCTTCATCCGGTGCCCCCACGCCTTCTTGTACGCCGTCAGCACGTCGACGACGTCACTGCCGTCGTTCTCGTTCCCGACGTAGAGGAGACGTTTGACGTTCTGAACCTCTCCGAGCGGTTTGATGACGTACGGGGCGGGATTCTCCCCAACGTGCCGAATGCCGGCGTCGAAGTCGTGGAAGATGTGGTGTTCGATAGTGTCGACACCGTGTTCTTCCAGAATCTCCGTCGCGTAGCCACGGTCCGCTTCGAGGTGGTCCGTGTTCGGCGTCCCCCCGACGACGGCCTTCCCCTGTTCTCGGAGTTCCCGTGCCAGTTGGCCCGTTCCGATGTCCGAGCCGACCCAGATGTCGTCGAAGACGACGACATCAGCCCACTCCACTTCCGCGCGCCAGTCGTCCTTCACCGGACTAACTATAGTAGCCGGTGTAAGTCGTTGCACACCTGGTCGCGTGCTGTCTTGCGATCGGATGGGCAAACCGTTCCAACCGCTACGATACACGCCGCGACTCCGCCCGTCATAGAAACACCGCGACGAACAGGAGCGCGAACCCGAGGGCAATACAGAGGCCGCCGATGCGGCCGATCCAGGTGTGTTCCCGAACCTCCGACTGGTTCGTTTCGATGCGGTAATCTTGGAACTCCGTGTTGTACTCGACGTAGTTCGGCATCTGGAAGAACTCGACGAACAGCAGCGCCCCACCGAGTGCGCCGAGCGCCGATCCGAGCAACCGGAGCATGTTCGCCACCGAGACCATGTCCCTACGGTGCGTGACGAACACAAAAATCCCCGCGTTTATCACCGATACCGCGGCCACCGGTCCCGTGTCCCGAGGTCACCGTCTCGCGCTCGCCATCCTGTTGTTGACCGCCGCGACTGCTCCGGTCGGGACTGCTCCAGTCACCGCCAACGCCGGAGACGGCGCTCTCGTCACCGCCGTCCCCAACCCCACCGCCGACGGCGACGCCGGCGAGTACGCCGTCGTTCGCGTTCCGACGGCGTCGACGGCCAACTGGACGCTCGACGACGGGGAACGCGTCGTCGCCGTGCCCACGGACCGTCCCGCGGCCCGTGTCGCCCTCACCGCCACCCCGAACGCGACGCGTCGGCTGACGGACGTTCCCGTCGTCGCCGTCCCCGCTCTCGCGCTGTCGAACGCCGGCGAACGCCTTCGACTCCGGCGCAACGGCGCCGCCGCCGCGGCGCTCACCTATCGCGACGCCCCCGAGGGCGACCGACTCGTCCGGACCGACGACGGCACCGCGTGGCGGCCCCTCGGCTACCAGCCCCGGGACGTACACCGGTACGGTCCCGCGACCGTCACCGGGTTCGTCCTCCCCGATTCCCCGTCGCTCCCCGTCGAGACGCTCCGGAGCGCACGCCGCCGACTCCTCCTCGCCGGCTACACGCTCACCAGTTCCCGGGTCGTCGACGCATTGATCGCCGCCCACCGCCGTGGCGTCGCGGTTCGCGTCCTCGTCGACGCCGAACCGGTCGGCGGCCGGACGGCACGGGGCGCGGCGGCGCTCGACCGTCTCGCCGCCGCCGGCGTCGACGTGCGTGCCCTCGGCGGCCCCAGGGCTCGGTTCGACTACCACCACCCCAAATACGCAGTCGTCGACGACCGGGCGCTCGTGCTGACGGAGAACTGGAAACCCGCCGGCGTCGGCGGACGGAGTAGCCGTGGCTGGGGCGTCGTCGTCGATTCAGCGCCCGTGGCCGCCGACCTCGCCGCCCTGTTCCGCGCCGACGCCGGGTGGCGGGATGCGTTGCCGTGGCGGCGGTTCCGCCGCGGGAAAACCTTCGCGCCGGGAGCGTCGGCCGAGGGTTCCTACCCCTCACGATTCGAGCCGACGGAGACGACGGCTGCCGGCGTTCGGGTGCTCACCGCCCCAGGCAACGCCGAGTCGGCGCTCGTCGGCGTGATCGACGGCGCCGACGACCGGGTGGACGTGATTCAACCGACCGTCGGTCGCCGCGACGGTCCCCTCCTGCGCGCGACGATCAGGGCCGCCGAGCGTGGCGTTCGGGTACGTATCCTCGTCTCCGGAGCGTGGTACGTGGCCGAGGAGAACGCGGCGCTCGTCGAGTGGCTGAACGGGCTTGCGGAGCGCCGTGACCTCCCGCTCACCGCGCGGGTCGCGGAGCCGGCGGGACGCTACGAGAAGATTCACGCGAAAGGCGTCGTCGCCGACGGGGTCGTCGTCGTCGGGAGCCTCAACTGGAACGAGAACGCCGTCTCCGAGAACCGCGAGGTGGCACTGGCCGTCCGGAGCGATGCGCTCGCGGCGTACTTCCGGGAAACGTTCGTGGCGGACTGGCAGGGCAGGGGGCGCGTCGGCCGGACGACGTGGGTTGTCGTCGCGGGCGCACTCGCGGCGCTGGTGCTCGCCGTCGTGGTCGCGCGGAAAACGATCCGGTTCGCTTAGGTGTCGAGTGCCGTCGCGCTCGACAGCGCCTCGTCGAGTTCGGCGTCGGCCATCTTCTCGACCAGCGCGTCGATCACCTCGCTCCGCATTCCCTGTACGAACTTGATGGAGCCGACGACGAGGTGGCCGCCGCCGGAGACGCCGCCGCCGACGACTTCCTCGTCGAGTTCCGCCACCATCTCGGGGATGTCGAGGCGGACGCCGTCGGAGCGGAGAACGGCGAAGTCGGGGCCGTAGCCGATGGTGATGACGGGATCGCCCGTCTCCTCTACCTTGCGGTCGTGGAGGTTACCGGTCGTCTTGCCCGGTGCGGGGTAGGTGAAGCGGTGGGCGAAGTCGTCGAGGTCGACGTGATAGAGGTGGGCGTCGTTATCGAGTCGCTCGTGTTCGACGTGGGGGTCGAGCGCGGCGAGCTGGCGGTCGATGTCGCGTTCCGCCCGGTCGGCGAGGAAGTCGACCAGTTCCTCGTGGCGCCCCGCCTCGTCACAGTCGACGTTGAGCACGTCGCTGACGAGCGTCTTGCCCTCGCTGTAGCGGAGCCAGTGGGCGGCGTAGTCGAGCGCCTCGCCGATCCGAACCAGGTCCTCGCGGCCGTAGCCTTCCGCGTCCGCCAGGTCGACGAAGTCACTCATCGTTTCGGCCTTCGAGCGGTCGGCCAGCCCCGCGACTGCGGGGACGTGCCGGAGTTCGTCGGTTATGTCGGAGTCGATCATCCGCGCGAGTTCGACACACATCATGCCCGTGGTGATGCGGTAGTCCTCGTCGACGAGGTAGGGATTGACGTGGGCGTCAAGCAGGTCGTCGACCGCCTCGGGGTCGGGGTGGTGGTGGTCGACGACGACGATGGGCACGTCGTAGTGAGCGAGGTTCTTGTAGGCGGGCACGTCCTCCTCGGTGCTCCCGTTGTCGAGCATGAGCAGGAGGGGAAGCTTCTGCCCGTGGCGTTCCTGGCCTTCGAGTGCGAAGTTGAGGTCGCGGGTCACGTCCTCCATCTCGTAGTACGGCGCCTTGCTCGGTAGGCGCTTGATGAGGTGTCGGGGGGCGCCGTCGTCGTCGTGAACGGACCGGATGAAGCGTTCGAGCGCCACCTGAACGGGGAGGGAGGCACACATCCCGTCGCCGTCGGCGTGGTGGCGGACGCGGATCGGTCGTCCTTCGAGGACCGTCCGCCGAAGCTGTTTGGCCACGGCGCGGAGGTCGGGTCGCAGTTTTTCGAAGGCGTCCCATTCGACGAGTGGGTCCACGTCGTGTGGCTCGGCGCGTGTGTCCAGCCCGGCGTCGACGCGTTCGCGAACCCGCTCGGCGTCCTCGTCGGTCAATCGCGTGAGCGACTCCACCTCGATCTGGGGACTCCCCTCGTGTTCCTCGACCGTGCCCGAGACCCGGACGGCGTCGTCGAGTTCCACCTCGGGGTAGGCTCGGACGCCCGCGTCCTCGAAGGCCGTACAGGCGACGATGCCGGTGTCGTCACAGCACCGGAAGACGGTCGGGCCGGCGGTCTGTTTGATCTGGCTGACCGTCGCCTCGACCGTGACCGTCGCCCCGGTCTCGAGGGCGCCGATCGGCGTCACCGTCGGCTGGTGGTCGACAGCGACCGTGCGGTAGTCGTCGAGGTCGGCCTCGGTGAAGGCGATATCGCCGTTCTCGCGAATCTCGTCGAGGCGGACGAGTAGCCGGTCGTCCACGTCGTAGCTGTCGGTCAGGTTCGACTCGTGAACGAGTCCGGAGATGTCGTCCGAAACGTCGACGAAGACGCCGTAGGCGACGACGCCGTTGACGACGGCGTGGTAGTAGTCGCCGACCTCGACGTCGTCGGTCGTACAGCCGGGTGCGAGATCGTAGACGATGGGGCGGGAATCGTCGTCCGCATCAGTGCCGGAATTTCCGGCAGTCCCTGCAGTCATACACGTGTGTGATCGGTGCCAGAAGTTAAGCCTTGCAGAATCCGGCGCTCGCTTCACCGCGAGCGGTACGCATCCGGAACTCTTAGAAGGAGACGCCCCCGACTCGGATATATGCGGTCGGAACCCCCCGTCGTGACGGACCGCCGAAGTCGGGAGGCCGACACATGACGACGGTCGTCGCGCAGGGAACCTTCGACATCCTCCATCCCGGCCACGTCCACTACCTCGCCGACGCGGCGTCGATGGGCGACTCCCTCCACGTCATCGTCGCCCGTAGCGAGAACGTGACGCACAAACCCGAGCCGATCCTCTCGGGCCGACAGCGTCGGGCGATGGTCGACGCCCTCGCCGTCGTCGACGAGGCCCACCTCGGTCACCCCGAGGACATCTTCGTCCCCATCGAACGGATCGACCCCGACGTCATCGCTCTGGGATACGATCAACACCACGACGAGGCGGGCCTCGAACGGGCGCTTCGCGACCGCGACATCGACTGCGAGGTCCGACGCGCCTCTCCCCGCGAGGCGGGCGACGACGAACTCTGTTCGACGGGTCGGATCATCGACCGCATCGTCGAACGCCGCTGCTGACGGAGCGTCGCCCGACACTCCCGGCGGTAACTGTTTCGTCGTCCGTCAGTTCCGGCGGTCGCTACCGCGTGATCGACGACCGTCAATCCGTCTCGAGAGAGCCGCCACCCGGGCAGCTATCCTCGTTTCCTTACAGCCAGGAGTCCGGTACCGAGAAAAAACGGCCGAACGCGTCGTGTCAGGCCCGAATCGGGGCCTGCGAGAGCGTCTCGTCGTGGGCGCGGATCACGTCGTCGTCGGGTTCGAGGTCACCGGAGGAGCCGCCACCCTGCTGTTCTTCGAGGAACTGCTGGTACTCGTCCTGTGAGACGACCTGAATCTCGAAGTACATCTGCGAGTGGGCGACGCCACAGAACTCGGCGCAGTAACCCTGGTACGTCCCTTCTTCGATGGCCACGGTCTTGATGACGTTCGACTGACCGGGCATGGCGTCTTGCTTCAGACCGAGTTCGGGAACGTGGAAGGCATGTAATACGTCACGCGACGTGATGTTGAAGTAGACGTCCTGTCCGGCCGGGATCACCACCGTCGGCGCGGTGCTGGATAGCTGCATATCCTGCTGTGGGTAGCTCGCCTGCCAACCCCACTGATAGGCCTCCATGTGGACCACCACGTCGTCGTCATCGGGAGCGATCTCCTGTTGATCCTGTTCGAACGAGATGTTTTCGTTCGCCAACACACCGTAGGAGGCGACCCCGACGAACAGGAGGACAATCGCCGTCGCGACCGTCCACGTGATCTCGAGTCGACGGTTCTCCTTGGTCGGCTTGGCTTCGTCGGCGTCTTTGAACCGGTAGACGGTGTAGATCAGGATACCCTCGACGAGGATGGTGATCGGGATGGCGACGATCAGTAGCTTCTCGTTCAGACTATTGATCAGCTCTGCGGACACTGACGGCTGGGCTGCCACGGGGTCGGCGACGAGGGAGAGAACCACCGTCGAGAGCAGCGACGCCAGCACGAGGCGCGACCGTTTCATACTCTATGGGGCGTTAGAATCTGCCCCGTAAATAGCTACTGATGGACCCGGCATCGGCGACCCATCCATGATCGTCGAGTGAGAAAAAGCGGGGCGCATAAATAGACGGATTGCCAAGCGCCGACAGTGATCGACTCGTGCGAGACGTGACCGAACGCTTCCCCGGCCTCCTTGCGGCGAGCGCAATGGGCGTCTACCTGCTCTTGCTCGTCGGCACGACCGTCGCCGTGACCGACGCGGTCGAGACGTGTGCCGCGTGGCCGGCCTGCGGGTCGGGGCTGACGCTCCCGACCACCGCCGCCGGTGCGCTGGTCGTCGGCCACCGTCTCGCTGCCGTCGTCGTCGGCTTCCTCGTCCTCGCCGTCGGCATCGCCGCGTGGCGCGCCAACCCCCGGCGTCGCGTCCGCGCCGCCCTCGGCGTCTCGCTTCTCTGCTATCCCGTCCAGGCCGCCCTGGGTGCCGTCGTCGCCACGACCGGTGCCGCGGGGCTCCTCCCCGCTGCCCACCTGTTCGTCGGCATGGTCATCTTCGGCGGTCTGGTTGCCGCGCTCGCGTGGACGCTCGAAGAACGGACGGGCGATCCGTCGGACGGCCCGGTCACCGATCCCGACGCGCTCTCCCCGCCGGCGCCGGCCGAGTCGGTCGAGCGACCGTCCCTCCCCGACGACCCGGTCGCTCGGGTCCGCGCAGTCGCCGGGGCGTACGTCCGACTGACGAAACCGCGACTGATGTGGTTGCTCTGTCTCGTCGCCTCGGCGGGGATGGCACTGGCCGCGGGTACCTCACTCGCGCCGCGAACGGTCGTCCTGACGCTCCTCGGCGGCGTCCTCTCCATCGGCGCGAGCGGTACGTTCAACCATGTCCTCGAACGCGACGTGGATCGACGCATGAACCGCACGAGCGACCGGCCGCTCGCGACCGACGTGGTGTCGGTGCGCAACGCCCTCGCCTTCGGCGGCCTGCTGACCGTGGCGTCGCTCGCGGCCTTCGCGGCCGTCAACTGGCTGGTCGCCGTCCTCGGCTTCGTCGCCATCGTCTTCTACAGCGTGATCTACACGCTCGTTTTGAAGCCGAACACGGTCCAGAACACGGTCATCGGTGGGGCGGCGGGCGCCCTGCCGGCGCTCATCGGCTGGGCGGCGGCGACGGGTGAGGTCGGCCTCGGTGGGCTCGTCCTCGCGACGGTCATCTTCCTCTGGACGCCCGCGCACTTCTACAACCTCGCGCTGGCGTACAAGGACGACTACGCCCGCGGCGGCTTTCCGATGATGCCCGTCGTGCGCGGCGAGACGGAGACGCGAAAGCATATCCTCTGGTGGCTGGGCGCGACGCTCGTGGGTGCGGGCGTGTTGGCGACTTGGAGCGCGCTCGGCTGGTTCTACGTCGTCACGACCGTCGTCCTCGGCGCGGCGTTCCTGTGGGCGGTCGTTCGCCTCCATACGGATCGGACCGAATCCGCCGCATTCCGCGCGTTCCACGCCTCGAACGCCTATCTCGGGGCGCTGCTTCTCGCGGTGGTCGTCGACACGCTGGCGATCTGATCCCGGTTCGGTCGCCCGTCGAGGCCGCTCCCCGTAAACGGTAAGCCGGTGGCTTACGGGCAAGGGGTATGGAGAATGTAGCGATCATCGGCGCGTCGATGACCCAGTTCGGCCAACGGGACGAGTGGGTGCTCGACCTGCTCTCACAAGCCGGAAGTGCGTGCTTGGAGGACGCCGGCGTCTCCCCGGACGCGGTCGATCACCTCTACGTCTCGAACATGGCGAGCGGCGAGTTCGAGGGGCAGACGGGAATCATGAACGCGGTGGCCCACGACCTCGCGGCGCTGCCGGCGTACACCGCCCGCATCGACCAGACGAGTTCGAGCGGCGGAGCCGGCGTCAAACACGCCTGGCAGTCGGTCGCCTCCGGTGCCAGCGACATGACGCTTCTCGTCGGCGGCGAGAAGATGACCCACCGGACGACCCCGGAGGCGACGGACGTGATCGCCTCCATCACCCACCCCGTGGAGTACAAACACGGCGTGACGCTCCCGAGTTTCGCCGGGCTGACGGCGCGGCTCTACCTCGAGACGTACGACGCGCCGCGCGAGAGCCTCGGCAAAGTGGCGGTGAAGAACCACCGACAGGGCGTCCACAACCCGCACGCGCAGTTCCGGAAGGAAGTGGATCTGGAGACGGTGCTGAACTCTCCCATCGTCGCCGACCCGCTTCGTCTGTACGACTTCTGTCCGATCACGGACGGGAGCGCGGCGCTCATGTTCTGTCCGGAGTCGGTCGCCAAAGAGTATACCGACGACTACGTCCTCGTGCCCGGCGTCGGTGGCGCGACGGACACGCACGTCGTCCACGAGCGTGCGGACCCGACGACGATGCGCGGCGTCGTCGAATCCAGCCGCATCGCCTACGACATGGCGGATATGGGTCCCGACGACGTCGACGTGGCGGAACTCCACGACATGTTCACCATCCTCGAGTTCCTCCAGAGCGAGGACCTCGGCTTCTTCGAGAAAGGCGAGGGGTGGAAAGCGGTCGAGGAGGGACGGACGGAGATGGACGGCGACCTGCCGATCAACCCCTCGGGCGGCCTGAAATCGAAGGGGCACCCGCTGGGCGCCAGCGGCGTCGCACAGGTGTACGAAATCTACCAGCAGCTGATGGGTGACGCCGGCAAACGACAGGTCGACGGCGTCGACACCGGTCTGGCGTGTAACGTCGGCGGCTTCGGCAACTGCGTCATCACCACCCTCATGGAAGCCTACTAATGATGGAAGCGTACCAGTACCCCGACGGCAGCATCACCTACCCCGGCCACCCAATCGGTCCGGGTGGCGAGGAACCGGTCGACACGGTCGATCTCAGCGACTACACCGCCGAGGTCATCACGTGGACGACGAGCACGGCACCGCCGCCGGGCGTCCGCGAACCCAACACGCTGGCGATCGTCGAGTTCGACGTCGACGGCGAACCCGTCCGCGCCATCGGCGGCGTGACGACGGACGAAATCGAAATCGGCGACGCGGTGCGGCCGGTGTACGTCGACGAACTCCGGGAACCGGGCGCCGGCATCCGCGAACCCGACAGCCAGGAGTGGGACGGCTACCGATTCGAGCCGGTCTGACGTTTTTTGATCGTCGGACACGTGGTTTCGACGATGCCCTCCACGTTTCGCACCAAACGCGGTCGCTGTCACCTCGACGGCGACTGGCTCCGTCTGGAGTCGAGTCTGCGGGGGCAGTGGCGTCGCTACCGCGAAGGTGGGCGACTCCCCGCGCTGTTGATGGCCGGAACCGTCTTCGGCGTCGTCGTCATCCTCGTCGAGGCGCTGTTGACCGGCGACGTTCGACGGCTCCTGTTGATGGCCGGTGTCGTCGTGGCCCTCGTCGCCGTCGCTCGCCTGAGCAACTACGTACGCGGGTTCACGGCGGCCGAGGAGATTCCGGTCGACGCGATCAGTCACGTGACGGCGAAGCAGGGGACGAAAGGGCTCACCCGCCCGCGGTTCGTCGTCACGTACGAGGTGAGCGGAGAGACGAAACGCCGGTACGTGATGATGCCGTCGCTGTGGCTCTCGTACGGGGCAGACGAGTTTCGGCGCGCGAAAGCGGCGTTTCGGGACGCCGGGATCGCAGTCGAGTGAGCTAGTCGTCGAGCGCGTCCTCGGGAACCTCGTCGATGAGGACGATGGCCTCGCCGTCGATCACCGTCTCGCCGTCCTCGTCCTCGACGACGGTCGTCAGTCGGTAGCGGCCGTCGCCGAGGTCTTCGACGACCTCACAGACGGCGGTGACCCGCTCACCGATGTCGACGGGGCCGAGGAACTGGAGGTCCTGCGAGAGATAGATCGTCAGGCCGGGCAGGCGCGCGAGCGCGGCGCTGATGACGCCCGAGACGAGCGTCCCGTGGACGATCTGACGGCCGAAGCGGGTCTCCTCGGCGAAGTCGGAATCGAGGTGGAGCCGGTTCGTGTCGCCGCTGGCGTCCGCGAACACCTGAATCTCCTCCTCGGTGAGGCGTTTCGAGAATCGGATGCTGTCGCCGACGCTGACTACGCCGTCGCCGTCGTCGGCGTGGTCGAAGGTCCACTCGGATTTCGAGTAGGTGAGCTCCGGTGCTATCGCGGGCTGGCGGTCCCCGACCGCGTCGGTCTCGTCGTCCCCGTTCGAGAGCGTCGGGAACATCGCCCGATTGGCGGCCATCATACTGTTGTAGAAATGCTCGACGCTGTTCGAGAAGTGTTTCTGCGACTGAAGCCACGTATCCGTGACTTCGCTCATCGGCGTAGTGGTTCGCTCTGACATTGTTGAGTTCCGTTTGGTGGTGGATAGTTAAAGACTGGTCGCTTTCGTCGTCGGGTCTGCCCCGACGAAACCATTGAGTGTCTTTGAATGGTATAGGATGGTAACAAAGGTAAAGTTTATGCCTCTGGCACCCATCTGTAGGAGCAAGGATGACGCAAGACGAAGACGGTGCATCGCCGATGTGGCCGCAGATGCCGTTTGCCCAGCAGTTTCAGGACGCGAGCGAAGGCGCCGTCGAACAGCAGATGAAGCTGTTCAAACAGTTTATGTCGGCGGGCGCCGGGGGCGGATTCGACGGGTTCTCGCAACTCGGCGCGATGAGTATGGGTACGGCGATGTTCAAGACCCGCGTGCAGAGCGGGGGCCGCATCAGCATCCCCGATGCCGAGCGTGAGACGCTCGACATCGAGGACGGCGACATCGTCCAGACGATCGTCATCCCCGTCAAACGAAATTCGGAGTAATACAATGAGTGCTACCAACCCCTTCAGTTCAGCGTTCGAGTTGCAGCGTACCATGATCGACCAGAGCCGCCGTGCGATGGAGACGGGCATCGACGCCCAGCGCGCCGCCATGGAGACCTGGTTCGACTCCTTCGAGTCGGCCAAGTCCGTCCAGAAAAGCGGTGTCACGCTCTCGAAGTCGGCCGTTCACGCCTACCTCGACGGGATGAAGACGGTGTTCCCCGAGGAGTCCGTCGCTGAACTCGAAGCGGCTGTCGACGAGCAGTTCGAAGCCGCCGACGAGATCCACGAGGACGCGTGGCAGTCCTTCCTCGAGGGTCTCGACGAGGCCGAGACGACCTACGACGAGATGACGGAGATGCAGCTCGAGATGCTCGCCGAGGGCTTCGACGCCTTCGAACAGCTGCAGTCCGACGCCGCGGAGACGACCGAAGAGGTCGTCGCGTCCGCCGAGGAACTGGCGGAGTCGGCCTAACCGGAGCGTTTTCACCCTCGCCCCCCCTTATTTGCATACGATGACCAACGAAGCCAGCGGTACGTTCGATGGACAGATGGACGCGTTCCTGGAACGCATGACAGAGACGTATATGAACGCGCTCGACCGGAATCTCGACGCGCAGTCGGCCTTCATGGACGCCTGGATGGAGTCGATGGAGGACAACCTCTCCGAGGAGCGCATCCAGGAGGGCTACGAGGGCTCGATGCGCGCCTACGAGGCGTGGATGGACGCCGCCGAAACCTCCTTCGAGCGCATGGGGAGTGCGTTCCAGGGCGAGGATGTCGAGCCCGAGGAGTTCCGGGACATCTGGCTCTCCTCGGCCAACGAGGCGTTCAAGGAGATGATGACCACCACCGCGTTCGCGGCGGCGACCGGCCAGACCGTCGAGGAGGCGATGAATATGCGCCAGAACATCGACGAGGCCTCCGAGGAGACGCTCCACGCGCTCAACTTCGCCACTGTCGGCGACGTGCGCGAGGTTGGTGAACGGCTCGTCGAACTCGAACGCCGGCAACATTCGATCGAGCAGAAGCTCGATCAGGTGCTCGAACAGCTATGAACCCCTTCACCTTCCCGCTGGACGCCCAGCGCGACCTCTGGGAGCGCGCGGCCGACGACACGGCCTCGGTCGGCGCCATCCCGGACGGCCTGGAGACGATGGCCGAGGTCGAGGTGGGGGCGACGCCGAGCGACGTGGTGTACGAGGAGAACAAACTCGAACTTCACCACTACGAGCCGCTGGTGCCCGAAGAGGAGCGCCACGACGTGCCGCTCCTGTTCGTCTACGCCCTCATCAACCGACCGTACATCCTCGACCTCCAGCCGGACCGAAGCGTGATCCGCCGGATGCTCGAAGCCGGCTTCGACGTGTACATGATCGACTGGGGCGAACCCTCCGACCTCGATACGTCGCTCTCGCTTCACGACTACGTCAACCGCTACATCGACAACTGCGTCGACGTGGTCCGCGAGCGCTCCGGCCAGGATTCGATCAACCTCATGGGCTACTGCATGGGCGGAACCATGAGCGTCATGTACGCCGCGCTCCACCCGGAGAAGGTCCGCAACCTTGGACTCATGGCCGCCGGTCTCTGCTTCGACGGCACCGGTGGTATCCTCGAGATGTGGGGCGACGAGGAGTTCTTCAGCCCCGGCGCCATCACCGACACCTTCGGCAACGTCCCCGCGGAGTTCCTCGATGTCGGGTTCGCGCTGATGGACCCCGTGACGAACTACGTCACCAAGTACGGCACCCTCTACGACAACATCGACGACGAGGGGTTCGTCGAGAACTTCGCGCGGATGGAGAAGTGGCTCAACGACCCAATCGACGTCGCCGGGGTCGCCTACCGGGAGTTCTTGGAAGATGTCTACCAGAAAAACAAGCTCTACCGGAACGAACTCGAACTGAACGGCGAGCGGGTCGATCTCGGGGAGATTACGATGCCCGTGATCCAGGTGATCGGCGAGTACGACCACCTCATCCCGCCGGAGGCGAGTCGACCGTTCAACGACGTGGTCGGCAGCGACGACACCGAACTTATGGAGTACTCGACGGGCCACATCGGTCTCTCCGTGTCGAGTTCCACCCACGAACACCTCTGGCCTGCGGTGGCCGACTGGTTCGCCGAGCGGTCGGTCGTCGAGAGTGAGGCCGTCGAGGTTCCCATCGAGGAGACGGGTGACGAGGAGGCCGGCGAAGATACGGACGCGCCGGCCGAGGATGTCGACGCCGACGCGGTCGGCACCGACTTACAGGAACTCGACGGCATCGGACCCGCCTACGCGTCACGCCTCGAAGCCGCCGGTATCGACTCCATCGAGACGCTCGCTGGCGCCGAACCGGCCATCGTCGCCGCCGACACCGATATCGACGAGGGTCGCCTCCGCCGCTGGATCGACGCCGCGGCCGAGCGGACGGCGTAGACGACCCGACGGGGGTCCTCCGATTGGGGTTTCACCCCACAAGCTGTGTCACCAGTTCCCACATTTACAAACGTGAACTATATCTTGGCATATTATGTCATATTAGGGATTTTGATAATATGGTGCATATATTGGAAGGGTTTATTACTTAGCAAGTGGACACTTCAGTTGAACCATGAGCGCGACGCAGATGATCAGCCGATCAACGAGCGCCCCCGACCTGCCCGACGATCTCACCGCCGCCGATTCGAAGCTCGTCTACCTGTTCGTCGCCGTCTCCGACGGCGCGACGGTCGACGACCTGCAGACTGCGCTGGACATAAAGAAAATCTCGCTGTTCCCGGTTCTCGACACGCTCTCGAAACGCGGCCTCATCGAGCGCGTCGAGGAGCAGTACGTCACCGCCTCGGCGTCGTAAACCGCTGCTCTCTCACTCCTCCCCGTCTTCGTCCTCTACTGACTCCTTGATCGACGCCAGTTCCGACTCCACGTCGACGGCGTCGTCGTTCTCCTCCTCGACGTCGATAGCGACGCCGCGTCGTGTCGGCTCTCGCTCCCGCCGCTTGTCATCCCGACGCCGGTCGGCCGCCGCCTCGTCGAGCCGTGAATCGATCTCCGCGGTCAACTCCCGCGCGTCGACCAGAATCGATCCGGCCGCCGAGTCCTCGGGCAGTTCCGCGCCGGTCAGCGCGCCCCGCAGGTCGGCGAGCGCGTCGCGGAAGGCGTCCGTCTCCGGTCCGCGACGTGCCGTCAGCCGGTCGCGGACCTCGTCGGCAGTCGACCCCGGCCCCACCAGCCGGAGTACCGCCCGGAGCAGTTCCAGTGACTGCACCGTCGCTTCGAGCAGGGCGATGGCCGTCGGGAGCGTGTACTCCTCGGTGAACCGAAGGATCTCCCCCGGCGTCGGCGGGCGGCGGCGGGGGCGCTCGTCGCGGAATTCCCGCCGGACGTCCTCGTCGACCGCCTCGCGGAGGTCCGTCAGCGTCCGCTCCAAGTCGGCCAGCAGCACCGCCAGTTCCTCGTCGTCTCGGCTCGACATGGCCGAGGGTTGGGGCCGGACGCGGATATATCGTTGCCGTCAGCCGCGCCGACGAGCGACGGGCGCGAGAGCCAGCAACGCGAGCAGTGCGACGACCGGCCCGAAGCCGGCGCCGCCGCCCTCGGTTACGGTCGGCGACGTGGTCGGTTCGGGCGTGTCGGGCGGCTGGGGCGTCGACGACTCCGTTGGGGTCGGTGTCGCCGTCGGGGTCGGCGTGGCCGTCGGTGTCGCCGTCGGGGTCGGTGTCGCGGTGGCCGTCGGCTCCGTGGCGCCGCCCGCGACCGTCACGGTCGTCGATGCCGCGCCGTCCTCGATGTTGCTCCCTTCGAGGCTGATCCGATAGGTCCCCGATTCCGCCTCGCTCGTGTCGACAGTGACGCTCCCCCCGTTCTCGGTGATCCGGCTGTTCCCCGCGAGGTCGACGCCGTCGGGGTTCTCGACGGTCACGTCTAGCCGGTCGGCCTCGGCGAAGTTGTACTCGACCGTGATGGTCACCTCCTCGAAGTCGTCGCTGTCGACGGTGTCGCCCGCGATGTCGACGCCGCGTTCGTTGCGGACGTCGAAGTCGGTGATGCGGGGCCGCACGACGACGATGTCGGCCTCGTCGTCGCTGTCGCGCTCGGCGTAGTACGATCCCGGTTCGACGCCGTCGAAGTCGGCGTTCTCGGGGTCGACGCTGAACACTCCCTGATCGCCGACCGGGAGGAACGTCGTCGACTCGGTACCGATCGTTCCGCCGCCGGTGAGTTCCGCGTCCGAGATGTCGAGCGTCTCGCTGACGTAGACGCGGACCGGGGGGCTGGTGTCCGCCGGTTCGTCGCGCGGTTCGTCGACGGCGACGACCGCACCCGTCGCGGCGGCGAGGACGGCGAGACAGACTACGAGGATCACCATCGGGCGAGCTGTGGAGGACATATCATCGATAGTAGGGCTCCGGCGATATGTCCCTTTCCCGTCGGGGCCACTCGACCGTGCCCCCGAATGGAAACGCTCTTTTGACAGTCACACCGAGTGTGCGCGTATGACTGACGGGGACGACGAGACCGACCTCCCAGCCGAGACCCTCGACTCCCGCCTCGACGACGCGGCCGAGGCGCTCGACGACGCCGAGACCGAGACCGACCTCGACGCCGTCGAGGAACGGCTGGACGGGATCGCCGCCGACCTCGACGCCGCCGAGTTTCCGGCTCCCGACGAGGACGACGAGGACCCCGCGGCGGAACTGTCCGACCGCCTCGACTCCCTCCGCGAGGATCTGGCAGCCGCCCGCGGCCCCTACGCCTCGGACGTGATCGACGCCATCGAGGACGCGAAGGCGACGCTCGACGACACTCGCTGGACTGAAACGGGTGAACGCGAGGCCGTCGTCGCCGTCGAGAGCGTCGTCGCCGACGTGAACGAGACGCTCGGGACGGACCTCGCTGACGAGGCCGAATCCGTCGAAGCGTCGCTCGACGCCCTCGATGCGACGACCGCCGCCGTCGACGAGGCGGGTCTCGACCCCGACGACGACGCCGAAACCATCGCTGCCCTGCTGGAGGCGACCGACGCCCTCGAAGCCGGCCTGGAGGACGCCGAGGAGTGGGACGACCTGGAGACACACGAGAAACTGCAGGCGCAGGGCTACTACGACGTGCTCGGCCACTACAAGGACTTCCCTCCGGAGTGGGCCGCGCTCAAGGAGTGGGAGAAACGCGGCAACGTCGAGATGGTGTTGCTCGCGCTCGACAGCTTCCAGTCGGAGTTCATGGAGCGTCACTGCCTCGAAGCCCTCACCCGGATGAACGACGACGCGGCCTTCGAGGCCATGCACCAGCGCGCGGGCAAGCGCGACAAGCCCGGCATCAAAGCCATCGGAAAGATGGCTGCCGAGGACGCCGTCGAAACGCTACTGGAGTACGTCGACGCCGACTCCGACCCCGGTCTCCAGAAGGTGACGTTCAAGGCGCTCGGCGAACTCGGAAGCGAGGAGGCGACCGGCCCGCTCGCCAACAAGCTCGACGCCGAGAACGAACAGATCCGACCCTACGCCGCCCGCGCCCTCGGCCTCATCGGCGACACGCGCGCCATCGACCCGCTTTCGGATACGCTGGCCGACGCCGACACCGACGAGACCCGTGCCGCAGCCGCGTGGGCGCTCCGACAGATCGGCACCGAACGCGCCCTCTCGGCGGCCGCCGACTACGCCGACGACCGGGCCTACCTCGTCCAGCACGAGGCGTCCCAAGCCGCCGACGCGCTGTCGGTCGAACCGACGGCGTAGACCCAAACGCTCTCCCTCGTCGCGCTCTTTTTACGGCCATGAGCGACGCCGACACCAACGCCCTCGGGACCGACCTCGAACCGTGTAGCACCGACCCCGAGACCGGCTACCTCCGCGACGGCTGCTGTCGCCACGTCGAATCCGACCGCGGCCGTCACGAAATCTGTGCCGTGGTGACCGAGGAGTTCCTCGAATTTTCCCGCGCCCGCGGCAACGACCTGATCACGCCCCGCCCACGGCTCGACTTCCCTGGGCTCGACCCCGGCGACCGCTGGTGTCTCTGTCTCGGGCGCTGGATCGAAGCGGAACGGGACGGCGTCGCCCCGCCGGTCGTCCTCGAAGCGACACACGAGGCGGTGCTGGAGGAGGTTCCGTTCTCGACGCTGCTGGAGCACGAGTACGAGGGTTAAGACAGCCGCGGATACGACTGCGCCCCGCCGGTCGACTTGCGCCCGACGAGCGTCGCTACCGCCTGCGTCCGCCCCTTCTCGTCGGGGCGCGTCCGCTCCTCGTAGCCCAGGATCGTCAGATCGAGACAGGCCCGGAGCAGGTCGTTCGCCCGGAACTTGTAGCGGTCGTCCGACGGCCCGATGTCGATATCGTCGCTCGACCGGAGGTGGTGCTCGTAGACGAGCATACCCCCCGGCGCCAGCGCCTCCTTCAGGTCGGGCAGTCGATCCAGGGCGGCGAAGAAACTCACAGTGACCACGTCGTACGCACCCGCCTCGAACTCGAAGTCGTCGATGTCGGCGCGAATCCAGTTCACCGCGACCCCGTCGTCCGCGGCCGCGTTCGCGGCGCGGTCGAGCGCCTCGTCGGAGACGTCCACCGCGTCCACCTCGTACCCTTCGGCGGCCAGAAAGCGGGCGTTTCGTCCCGTTCCGGTCGCCACGTCGAGCGCCCGCCCCGACGGGAGCGTCTCGATCCGCCGTGCCAGTTCGGGGATCGGATCGTCGGGTAACTCGAACTCCTCGTCCGTGCTGTACTTCTCGTTCCAGCGCTCGCGGTCGTCGGTCACAGTCGGTGGTGGGTCGGCCGGGGTAAGGCTCCTGCGCCCGCCGCCCACGTCGCCGGATCGACACACCCATTCCCCCCGACGGCGAAAGGCCGATGTGTCTCTCGGTCGATACCGAAACGCCGGGCTGTTCGTCCTCCTCGGGGTGCTCTTCGGCAGTTCCTTCGTGGCGATCAAGGCCGGCCTCGACGCTCTCCCCCCGGTCTTTTTCGCCGCCCTCCGGTTCGACGTGGCGGCGCCGCTGCTCGTCGCCTACGCCGCGTGGCGCTACGACGACTGGATTCCGCGGACCCGTGCCGATTTCGCGAGCCTCGTCGTCGGTGCGGCCACCATCGTCGCCGCGAACAACGGCCTCCTCTTTCTCGGTCAGCGGACCATCACGCCCGCGGCCGCGTCCGTGATGTACGGCCTCAACCCCATCCTCTCGCCGGCCTTTGCATTTCTCCTCCTCGGCCAGCGACTCGACCTCCGTGGCATCGTCGGCATCTGCCTCGGCCTGGTCGGCGTCGTCATCATCGTCCAGCCGTCCCCCGAGACGATCACCTCGGTGTCGACGGTCGGCCAACTGTACGTCCTCGCCGCTGCGGCGGTCATCGCCCTCGGGAGCGTGTTCATGCGACGCCTCGACGCGACGGTCGAGAGCATCCCCTTGACCGGGTGGGCGATGGCACTCGGTGCCCTCCTCCTCCACATCTGGAGTCTCGCCCTCGGCGAGTCGGCGGCCGGCACGACCCCCACGACGACGCTCGTGCTCGCGGTCCTCGTCGTCGCTATCCCTTCGACGGCGGCCGCCTACCCGATCTACTTCACGCTCATTCGTCGCATCGGCCCGGTCCGGACGAACCTCGTGGCCTACGTCGTCCCCGTCGTCGCCGCCGTCACCGGCTGGCTACTCCTCGACGAACCGGTGACGCTCGCGACGGCCGTCGGCTTCTGCGTCGTCGTCGCCGGCGTTGCCCTCCTCGAACGCCGCGTCGTCGCCGCCGAACTGGCTCGGCTATCTTCGTGACGCTTTTTTACGGCGACTGTTCGACAGAATAATTTAATTTCTCTGACATTATTCGGGGCCTTGCTCGGGAGCGATAGCGGAACGGAGTACCGACGTACGGGGTCACCTCGTTTCCACGCATCCGAGCAGTACGACATGCCACGGGCGACGCCTCGTGTGGAACTTCCACGTGGGGTTCTCGTCTTTTCGAACTCTCGAATCCTCGCTACTACGAAATATACGCGGGACTCCCTTCCGTTCGGCGGACGGAGGCCCGCCCCTTGATTCGTGCCCAGCAGACAGCCGGAAGAGAGGACGTGACCCACGGTCGTTGCGCTTCGCTCCACTCCCTGATTCAACCCTCCTGTGGCTCTTCGGCTCCACTCCGTTCCGCCAGAAGAGCCGGAGGAGGGAATTGCTCCCTCGGGACCCTATCACCCGGCGAATCCGCAGGAGGGGCTGACACAGAAGGCGCGCTATGAGACTGAAACAAACCCCTCCCCACGAAGCGATGAACCGATATCTGAAAGACAAGAAAGCCGAAGTCTCCGACAAGACGATCTACAACTACGGGACGACACTCCGGCAGTTCTGCGACTGGCTCACCGACTACGGCACCAACGACCTGCGCGAACTCGACTCAGATACCATTCAGCGGTACAGAGAGTTTCGAACAGGGAAGGTGGCGCGGATCACGGCCCGGAACGACCTACGGACCATCAAGCAGTTCGTGGAGTTCTGTGAGACGATACAGGCCGTCCCTACGGGGCTTGGCGAACTCGTTCGTATCCCGAAGACCGATCCCTCGGACGAG
Organism: Haloplanus natans DSM 17983; assembly: GCF_000427685.1. Taxonomy (NCBI): domain Archaea; kingdom Methanobacteriati; phylum Methanobacteriota; class Halobacteria; order Halobacteriales; family Haloferacaceae; genus Haloplanus; species Haloplanus natans. Next base: position 2,128,742 of record NZ_KE386573.1, on the reverse strand, counting down.
ATTTGCGACGATCTACTCACCCGAGAGGAAGCCGTGGCAATCCTCGATCACCTCTCGAAGTTCTCCTACGCGAGCGACCGCCACATTATCATCCTGATTCTGTGGAAGACAGGGATGCGTCTAAGCGGGCTTCGGGCACTCGACGTTGAAGACTTCGATGAGGGACGCCCGGCGCTTGAGATTCGACACCGTCCCGAGTCCGGTACTCCGTTAAAAAAGAAAGAACGCGGCGAGCGCGACGTGCTGATCACGCCCGAGACGGCGGAGGTGATTGCTGACTACATTGCAGAGACTCGGATCGACGTGACCGACGACCACGGCAGGCGACCGCTTCTGACGACGCGCCACGGACGCAGGGCACGCACGAGCATTCAGCGGATGGTCTACACGGCGACTCGCCCCTGCTTCTACGGTGGCAGTTGTCCGGTTGAGAAAGACCCTGAGACGTGCGAACACAACGAGTGGAACGCCGCGTATGGTTGTCCCGCTTCCGTGTCGCCCCACGCACTACGTCGAGGATACGTGACTGCCGCAAGGAACGCGGGTCAGCCCAAGGACGTGACGGGTGAGCGAGCGAATATGAGTGGTCGGATATTGGATAAGCACTACGACAAGGGTTCAGCAGCGGAGAAGGCGGAGCGGAGGAAGGACTATCTACGAGATATTTAGTGGATTTCAGTTCATCTAACCCTTTTTATCGGGTACCTATTTTTCGTCTGTGAAGAGAGGAACTTCTCATGAAGGAATCAGACCTGAAACCTCTCTGTAAAGATCGGGTTGAACAAGTGATGGAGTCAGAGGGCTTGCGAGTCGTCCAATGGTACGAAGAAGCCTCAATACAGGCTGCCAGTCGTTCTGTCGAAGTGCCACCCGCATTCGTGCATGAGCGTGTCGATCTCCTATGTGTGTCACAGAGAACCAATCAGCAACCGATTATTAGTGTTATTGAGGTTAAGGATAAGTTCAATAAAAAAGCAATTGGGCAAGCGTTGGTCTATGAGTGGGCGCTGAGAAACGCATCAGAAATCAAGGTCAGCGGTGATACAATCTCCCTTCCTGATTCTTTTCAAACACATTGCGCTATCTGTTGTAGAGCGGCGAAATCGCACTATAGGCAGTTCATTGAGGACGTTAACAGCGATATTCTCCGTGATGAGGCGAGGATTGATCTGTATAACGTCTCGCAGTAGCCTTCCGAAAGTGGCCGAGTTTCTTCGGTAACAGAGTCAGCCAACGGGAAACTAATGGACTACATTTGCTCCCCCAAGGCTATGACACCGTCAGCCGCCGCTGATCGAGATACAGAGTAAGTCGCTCCACTTGTTGTGAGAATTTCGCGCTGGCATAGTAGGCGGTTTGGCGCTTATCCTCGGATGTGTCGAGCAGGAAAGCGCGCCGAACCTCTGTGGGAGTTGATCAAACTGTTTTCGAAAAGCCCGCATACACTTCGGCGGGGGTACATCACGGCGGCTCTGAATGCGGGCCAGCCGGTTGATGTGACTGCCGAGCGGACGAACGTGAGTCGAGAGGTGCTTGACAAGAACTACGATGCTCGTACCGAGAGTGAGAAGCGGGAAGTTCGGAGGCGGTTCTTGCAGGACGTATAGGAAGCGGGGTACACACCACTCTGATTTTCCCTCAGTCCTCATCTCTGCTAATTTTTTAGTATATTGGCAAGAGGGCCATTCACACGCTCAAGATGGTGAAGGCTAATCCTACCAAGGAACAACTGCGACCCGGATGCTCTTTTCCTCCGCATATATTCCAAGCAATGGGTGTGAGTGTAGGGGACGTATGGACTAACAGTAGAGGGACGAAACTGATCTTGGAGCAGGCTTCTTTCAGCGACAAACAATATACAATGCGGCTTGAAGATACCTCGCTCGAACAGACGACTGAATCAATACTCAACGAAATCGGATTTGAAACAGGTCAATTCGAAAAACAGTACATACCAAGTGGTACGAAATACCGGATTGACTTTGCCTTCCCACCGATCAGGTTAGCAATTGAACCGCACGCGAGTTATCTATGGGGAGTGAATGATGGACGAGAAGAGCAAAAAGAGGCTGAATTAAACAGTAGAGGTTGGGATGTTCTCTGGTTGGATGAAACTGACTTAGAGAACAAAGAAGAGGCAGAGCAAGAAATACGCGAGGCGATCATCCGAACTATAGACAATATCAAAGTACAGGATGAAGACTCGGTCATAGTGCAGAAAGAGAACACATCTGGTACTGACTCGTCCACGTATGATTTACCCGAAGACGACGCTCAGTTAGTAGTAATTGATGGACGAGTGCTTACTATGAGTATGGTGAATCACTACCGTACAGTAGACGAGTTAGCCAGATAAACATTTGACCGTATATCCCTCGGAAATGGTAACCTACGCTCTCGGAAAGCGGCCGGATGATTTTGAGGTTGAGTTACCCGAACAGCCACCGAACGAAGATCAGGTTGTGGCTCTGCGTGAGCAGGATGGCGTGAATGGGGTTGGCGTACTGAACTCCGAGAAGCGAGGTAGTGAATTGGTCGCAACCTATCTTATTGTATCCACTAAGCCCAAATTTCGATGGCGGTTGATTTGGGAAGATGGTGAGTGGTTCGTATCTGAACGACGTTGGTGAAGGATTAGCAGTTTTCGGGAGAACATCCGTGAACGGCATGGACTCTCATGGATTTCACCAAAGGCTATCACTCTCTACATAATGTGTTTGAACGGCTGTGTTGAATCACTAGACGGCGTCGGGATGGGTCGCTAAATCAAAGGAGTTGAAGCGGAGAGATTCGGTTGCCTATGACACAAATCTCCCGCTTCACTGGTGAGATTGTGCCGATTGCCCAAGTTGTTACCGGTGATGGAGACGAATCCGCCGCCCCGGAAGGTGGCGGCGGATTCGCCGACTATGCCCTCGTTTCTCTCCACTGTCTGCGGATTTACCTTGACACGTCTTACCGAATGACGATTGACCTGCTCAAAGAGATGCCACAAATAACCGGGGAGATCGGCCTCAGCGCGGCCGATCTCCCCTCACCATCCACGTTGTGTAAAGCGTTCGACCGGATCAGTATGAGCGTCTGCCGAGTGCTGCTGCGCCAATCGGCGCAGCTGCATGACCCCTCGAAACACGGCGCGATCGACGCGACATTCTACGAACGCTCAGCTGCGAGCCGCCACTACTGCCAGCGAATAAGCTACCGCGTCCAGAAGCTGAAGGTCACGAAACTCGTCGATACAGAGTCTCAAGCCATCCTTGACGTTCACTGCTCGACGACTCGGGACGGAAGCGACGCAGATCTCGCCGAGCAGATCGCCCGCCGAAACGCGGGCGATCTGCGGTCTCTTGCCGCCGATAAAGGCTATGACAAGCAGTCGCTCCGCGAATCCCTTCGTGACCTCGGGATTCGCCCGCTCATCAAACATCGCATCTTCGCACCGTATGATCACGCGCACAACGCCAGAATCGACGAACAGCGCTACAATCAGCGCTCGATGACCGAGACCGTGAACTCGGCTGTGAAGCGCTCGCTCGGCTTCGCCGTGCGAGCGCGTTCCTGGTTCCGTGAGTTCCGAGAAATCGCGCTGATGTGTGTCGTCTATAACATCAAGCGAGCTGTGAAACAGTGAATTCCACCGCCATATAGCGATTCAACACAGCCGTTTGAACCAGAATACTTTGGCTATGACGCAGTCACCGGCTCCATAACTCCATTATCTCTCATTTCGTTATATAATGTTCTCAGAAAGGACCAAACAGCGATGATTCCTGCGCTTAATGGTATCGTCAGGTACGGAGGCTGATAACTGAATGATCCAATAACTATCTGGTAGTCAGGGATTGGCTGTTGAAGTCCCTCCGGGATCGTAACCCATAGCGTGACTAATAGAATGCCTGTTATTAAAATATGGTAAAATAGCGAGTCTACTGGCTTGTCTTCTTTAAGAAGAAAATCATACTGTCGGACTTCTAATGTCGGTAAAACTAACCAAATCAACGAAACGATAGATAACGAAATTATCCGTATCTGACTTGATCGATTATTGAATGAAAGGAGAAATAGATACGCGAGAATGATATAATTCGTCGTATGCAGAAACCCGAATCGTCCCATAGGCGGAGCAAGAACCTGTTCAAATTGAGTAACTTTGTCCAAAATTTGTCGCTCTAACTCGTCTATATTGGCTATAATCAATTCATGAGCCTTATTTATGCGTAATTGATACTGCTCTACAATCTCTGCGCCCTGCTCATAAGATTGGACAAGATTTTCTGTGCCAACCTCCGAATTCACCCGTTCTCCTCCGATATTGGCAATTCTCTCAAGTATTTTGATCTCAATATTAATGATACGTCTAATAAATGAAAATGGACTGATGATCGCACCCATCACATTTGATGTTTGATATCTCACAAATTGGAATATTATATTCAGAACAACTTTGAAAATTTTTGCAGGCAGAAGAAATATACCAGATATCAACAGAAGCCTGTGGCCCTCATTAGCGACCCTTTTTAAATCAATATCTCTGGCAATACGTGATATTTCGATCACTACTAATACCATTACAGGGAGAAAAAATGTGATCGTAGATGAGTCAGACGCCATAGTCCGTGATTAGACCGGATGCAAATATTTTGCAGGGGTCTTGTTTGAGTTAGATGATGTTCTCAGATGAATAGCACGACCAGCATGGTAGTCCACCCAACTCTTCGCACTCGCACTTTTGATTTTCCGGACGGCCACCATCAGCTACCGGGATGCGCTCAACAGGGTTCGAGGATTCGAGTGATTTCTCAGGGAAGGCCGCCGCCGCTTCCATCACTACCCGCCCGCCAACCGTCGCCAGACTGACTTTATGCTTGCAGTCGTAGTCGTCCCTGAATCGGTCAGCAGGGCATTCACACTCTCGGGGTACAATCACTCCGCCCATGTCCTCGACGGCCACCACGTAGGCGTGTGCGTCCTTCTCGACCCCGTAGGATTCGTTCGTCACTAAGACTTGGAGCGGGCCGACCAACCGGAAAGACCACGCTTCCCACGTCACGCGCTTGGCCGTCTTCGCGCCGAAATTCAGATACTCAACAGCAGTCTTTTGCCGACTGGTTTCGTTGGTTGCCATTGGCTTCTTGCTCCTATGAGAAGCCGGCTCCGGGTGTTGCACCACCCGGACGCTTTCACTCGCCCCGAGGGAACCGTTCTTCTCACCAATTCCTACGACGGAATAGGAGATAAGCGTTCCGGTGGTGTTCGTAGGAATAGGCAGAACACTCATCGTAGTCGCCGGAGTATCCCGTACTAATGGGCGAAGAGAGAAGGCGGAGTGACAAAGGCACGTACACCGAGGAGGTGACGCCCGACGACGCGCTTGCTGTGTTCATCGATCACGAACCACGGACGGCGTCGGAAGTAGCCGAGGAGTTGGGGATTGTGCGTCGGACTGCGTACAACAAATTGACCGCTTTAGAGGAGCGCGGCGATCTCAAGCGTAAGAAGGTGGGTGGTCGAGCAGTCGTATGGTGGCGGCCTGACCCACCTGACGAGTGACGGTGACTACGTTCGGGGCGCGCATACATGCTTTGAGGAGGAAAGGCGGGCGGCACGGTGGGTAGTTGCGACACGGTCAGTCTCGCCCGTCTGCATAGCGAAGTAACCCGCTCAGAATTTGACCTGATTTTCGGCTGGTCCCAATGGGATTTCGGAGGAGGGGGGTCAGAACGAACGAGGAACGCCGCTCCTGCTCTGTAACGGCTCGATAACTCGCATACCGGCGTGTTGCACTCCGACAGGAGAAGTCTCGGGAACCGGTAGCGTGGACGCTCCGAGAGGGGCAAGAAAGTCGCTCACTACTGTTGCCCTGACGGTGATTACTGGCTTCACACAAAACTGGTATTTACCGCTGCTACACGACCAGTTTGTATCCCGGTTTACCTGTGTCGAGCCGCCTTTCCTCTTTCAAACATCTGTGAGTAACGTTTGGAGTAATGAATATCGTAATTTGATATTTCCCTATATGTAGTATAGGACGTAGTCAAATTAGTCTATTCTCGAAGAGAGACAATACTGTGCTTCCCACGCTCTTCAAGTCGAAGGTTGGACCAGACAAGGGGCCGATTACCCTCGCACCGAATTAGATTGTACTCCTCGTGAAGTCTCTTAAGATGCTTTAGAATCTGATCATAACCGATTCCATCGTCACCATATAACTCCTCAACTACACCTTCGATCTGTTTCGCTGCTCTTTTCGCAGTTTTCCACTCAGCGCCGTGCGTCAACGCATTGACTACCTGACTCATTCCTTTTCCGTCGTCCCATCGTTTGATCTCTGTGTGCCAAACTTCGGGATCGACCCATTCAGGGATAGCACACGAGAAGACGTACACGCGAATCTCTTCGTCCCTGACCTCCCGGCTGAAACGCATGGCCGCTTGCAGAACTTCACTTTCACGAGTGCTGCGTAGGATTTCGTTCCCAACTGGTCCGAAGTCCAAGTTTGTTCCTCTGAGGATGTTCCCGCGTTCGTCCTTCCTTCGGGCCGCTGAGTGTCCCCTGAGTGCTGCCCATTTCTGAATCACAAGGTCGCTCTGCTGTGGACTCCCAATAATCAGGACAGGATTACGACCGTCTAAATCGTTTCTACCCTTGAGATTCCCGTAATGTTCTCCTTCCCACACTAATTCGTCCGACTCGAACGGGCGGAGGTTTCCAAACCCATTCGTAGAAGTGACTACGAAGGGGGTAATTCCCTCACGCCGAGTGATTTCCTCGATGAGAGCATAGTCCGTTTGCGGCTCATTCCGATCCCCGAAAACCGGAATTGTGGTCTCGGATAATTGAATGATCCGCAATCCGAGATGATCGAGCCATTCTCGTTGTTCTTCCTCGCTGAGAACGGGAAGGTATTCTAACTCATCTCCGAGTACGGCACGCCACATTTCGAACGACGGCGTCCCATCAAGAGCAACAATGTTAGTGTCTTCACCGAAGGGAAGCGGTGGGAGAATATGCACCCTGCCTGCCGGACTTCGAACGATGACCGTTTCATCCAACAACACGGCCTGACTCCACCCATCAGCGAGTTTCGTGTCTTCAAGAGCCGCACGCACCAGTAGCGACCCATATGCCGTAACGTTTGGATTCCGACCTTCACGATGCCAACTCACTGATTCAAACGTTGTTCCCTCTGCTCCCGACAACCATTCGCGGACAGTCGGATCGTGGTCTGTCTGTCCGATGAGATTGTGCCGGTAAATCAGAATGTCCTCTGCGCTCATGAAGGGGAGAGAATTTTCACCCGCCAAGTAGCGCAGGATAGAATTGTTGGCGTCGTCGCTTGAGAGAGTCGTTAGAACACCATCACCGGGGAACTCGTCGATAATGACGATACGAGATTCGCTGTATTCCGGCTTGAACATATGCCGGTAATTCCCAATGAGAACGTCGTAGTCATCAAGGTTGGAGTCAAGACGGCGCACATAGTCGCATTGATCAGTTGAATGGCAGGGGAGTTCCTTTCCGAAGATCCGCTTGGCGTTCTCGTGCAGTTCCCGTCCGCCACGGCCCTTCTTGTACTCAGCGCGGAACTTGCGTGCCCACTCGCTTCCGTGTTCTCTAACTCCCTCTTTCCCGCCTGTTGAACAATGGTTGTGGAATGAGGGTAGCACGTGGTAGCGAAGGCCTTCCTCTTTGCATTTGTCCTTGATTTGATCGTACAATTTGTGCGTGTCCGTGAAGATGACTGCTTTCTGCCCGATCTCAGCAAGAACCTCAATCGTGCCCTTACTCTTTCCAAGGGCGGGAAGTGTCGGCACCAGAGTTCGGCCTTCCGTCTCAATTGCAGTTTTCAGCGCGCTTCGAGTTTCCGCATAGAGTGTCTACTGTTGTTCATTTTCACCACATGAGGAGAGATACTATCGGCTCAAGACGCGAATTTCAACGCAGAACTAACCTCTCTCCCTTCCCTTCAACGCAGAAGTAAGATATATCCTTATCGGTCGTTCTACCCCGCTAATTCTCCTGATTCGAACCTCAAAGAAACCGACTACATTTCTCCTCATCTTATAGACGCAGAAATTGTATATAACTCTACTCTGACAACGCTGTTGCACACCTCGCTACTCTTCCGCGAGCCGGGGACCTCTGATAGTACCGCGCCGCTTTCCTCCGCGAAACTTGAGTCGTATCCATTTATAAGGAGGAATAAGGCCGAGCCTCCTATCGGAATTCGGTGGGGGAGCCTTCGAGACTGATCGGCACAGGTTCGTTGATGACTCGCTGTGAAAAGCACCAAGATAGCAGGGATACCTTAAGATCAATTACGAACTCGCCAACTGGCACAAATATTAGTGATGTGTCGACCTTATGTTAGGTGATGGAAAGCGAGCAGAGTCCCGGTGAGATGATTCGAAATCTCAATGATCCCGATATTCGTAGGGATGTGTTATTGTTCTTCGTTACTCCCTCAATCGCTCTGGTACTCATATTCTTGTTTCCTCAGAGTGAACAGATATTGGAGTACAAGGCCCGTAGTCCGACAGTCCTCGGTATCGTAGGATCGAATCTCGCACATCGGAGTGTGTCGCATATCTCAAATAACATCGTGGGATATTGGATTCTCGGTGGGGCGGGCTACCTACTAATGAGACAGTCCAAATCGGCCCACATCTATCGATATACTTTCATTGCGTATCTCTTGGTACTGCCCTTTTTCGCCAGTTGGACCATTTTAGAGATATTCGCTGACCGCCCCGAGGTAATTTCCCGATTTGAAAGTGTAGGCTTCTCTCAGACAGTTGGCGCCGTTACAGGATTCTTAGCGATAGCAATTGCGTACTATCACGCCGAAATAGTCAACGGAAACAAACAATTACCGATCTCCCTCGGATTGTTCTCTCTCGGGTTCTTTGTCGCCTTCTACAATCTCGGAGTATTGAATAATTCCATACGTCTCCTCGCTGGCGTCGGAATCATTACTCTGCTCTATATGGCATATCGTCTGAAAGAATCGGTTGATGCCCTCGGCAGTCCACCGATAGTATTCCTTCTCGGTTCGGCTATCCTGTATCTATACGGTCTTCAATTACTGTTCCCCCCATCTGCCCCGGCAGGAATCTACGGACATATGGCTGGTTATGTGTGGGGGTATTTGCTACCAATCGCGGGAATTGTCGGAGTAGAAGGCTATCGAGAAGCCCGTAACCGGTTATCAACTCAAACTTCATCGGCGGATAAGTAGTTTAAATCGATGACTCGTCGGTGGTCTGCCAGTTCATTTTCTCAAATCGCACGACTGCGAAGCGCGGTGCCCGTCACGGGTTCAAATTGAGAGGGTCAACTACCGGCAAAGTAGGCCGCGAGACAGCAACAAATGTCTTCGCTAATCGGGCGAATCTATAAGTAAGAGCGCCGCTGTCTATGAATTAGTTCCTCCCGCGTAGCGGGAAGCCGGAGGAGGGATTTGAACCCTCGGCCTATTCCTTACGAAGGAATCGCTCTGCCAGCTGAGCTACTCCGGCGCTACACAGTCGTACTGCCATCGTTCAAATAAGGGTTCCGAAACGCCCCTACCGCGACAGGCGCACGTCGAGACAGACGTTCAACTCGTGGGGGGCGTACGACCGGACGACGTGCCGGGTGAGCACCTCGATCGCGTACCCCTCGGCCGCCGCCGCTTCGCGGATCGCCCGCTCGCCCGGGCCGAACGGGTCGTCCTCGTGTTGGATGTCGTAGTAGTGGACGACGCAGTCGTCGCCGGCAAGGGTGACCGCGCTATCGAGAAACTCGTCGGCGCTGTGGGGGAGGTTCATGACGATCCGATCGGCCCACCCGGCGTAGTCGGCGGCTACGTCGCGCACGTCGCCCTCGATGGCGGTCACGCGGTCCGCGACGCCGTTATGGCGGGCGTTCTCGCGGAGATATTCTATCGCGGCGGGGTTGAGGTCGACGCCGACGACCGTCGCGCCCCGGGCGGCTATCGGGACGACGAAGGGCCCGACACCCGCGAACATATCGACCGCCTGCTCGCCCGCTTCGACCCCCTCGGTGACGCGGTGGCGCTCGGTCGCGAGACGGGGCGAGAAGTAGACCCGCGAGAGGTCGAGTCGGTACTCGAAGCCGTACTCGCGGTGGACGGTTTCGGTGACGGGGCGGTCGTCCCCATCCCCGCCCGCGACGACCGTCCAGTCGCGCACCCGCAGGTCGCCTTTCACCTTCGAGGCGCGGTCGATCACGGCCCGGACGGGTAGGTCGGAGTCGACGATTGCGTCGGCGATTTCGCGCGCCCGTTCGGGGTCGTCCTCGTCGATGATCGCGACGTCGCCGAGGCGTTCGTACGAGGGGTCGAAGCCGAGGCGGTCGGCCGGTGTCTCCTGTCCATCGTGGGCGGGCACGTCGCGGGTGACGACCGTATACGCCTCCCTCGCCGCCTCGGCGTCGGTCACGGGGAGGTAGAGGCGCCCGTCGTCGCCGACGATTTCGTACTCGTCGTCGAGGAGGCCCGCCGCGGCGAGTTCCTGTCGGGTGTCCTCGCCCGCCTCGCGGGGCACGCGCACGCACGACCGTTCCATACCCGACGCCTCGCCGTCCGCGGGAGTAAGGCTATCGACCTACGGCCGCGGATCGGTTTCGACGTCCCGGCGCGGGGTGACATCCGACCCCGCCGCGACGACCCGCCGAACCGCGTCGACGACGACCCGGGGCTCGTCCGCGACGACGACGCCCCGATCCCGGAGTCGGTCGTCGAGGCGTCGCCCCGGCGCGCCGGCGACGTTGCGTTCCTCGATCGGCCGGCCGTCGACGACGACGACCGGCCGACTGGCGTCGAGAACGGCGTCGAGGACCGGTCGGTTGCCCGGCGCGATAGTCACGTCGGCGACGACGACGGCGTCCGCGTGCCGGACCCGATCGGCGACGGCCGCGCGTGCCCCGTCGTCTACGGGAGCGTACGGCGGGACTGTCACGAGGTCGGCGTCGATCGTTCGGGCCGTCTCGGCGTCGCGGTCGTCCGCGCTCACGGCGCCGACGGAGGGCTCGAACCCCGCGGCGTCGAGACGGTAGAGCAGCGGCGTGGCGGCCCCGCCGCCACCGACGACATGGACCCGGCCGTCCTCCTCGTCCGCCTCGTCGGTGCCGAAGGCGGTCACGGACGCCGACCCCGTGATCGGATGCTCGGTCACCGTCGCCCGGACGCCGAACGCCGCCTCGACGGTCGCGTCCGTGAGCACCGACTCGGGCGGGCCGGCCGCCCGGATCTCCCCCCCGTGGAGCAGCCTGAGTTCGTCGCAGTACCGCGCCGCGAGATCGAGGTCGTGGATGGCCGCGACGACTGTCCGCCCCTCGTCGACCAGATCGGCGACCAGTTCCAGCGTTCGGACCTGGTGGTTCACGTCGAGGTCGGAGGTCGGTTCGTCGAGCAGGAGGACGGGCGTGTCCTGGGCAAGCGCCCGCGCGAGGACGACGCGCTGACGTTCACCGCCGCTCACGTCCGTCACCGGGCGGTCGGCGAGATCCGAGACGGCCGCGCGCGCCATCGCCTCGTCGACGGCCGCGCGGTCCGCCGCCGTCCGGGTACCCAACCGGCCGACGTGGGGCGTTCGACCCATCGCGACGACGTGCCGGACGGGGAAGTCGAACGCCGAGGCGGTCGACTGCGGGACGGTCGCCACGAGCCGACTCGTCGCCCGCGACCCGAGACCGGCGATGTCCTGCCCGGCGACCCGGACCGTCCCTCGATCCGGCGTGAGTGCGCCGTTGATCGCCCGGAGGAGCGTCGTCTTGCCGGCGCCGTTCGGGCCGACGAGGCCGACGAACCGCCCCTCGTCGACGCTCGTCGACACCGAATCGAGGACGGACACGCCGCCGAGGGTAACCGAGATATCCGAGACGTCGATGGCGGGCGTCACGGTGTCCGCACCTCCCGGTTGCGGAGCAAGTAGAGAAAGAAGGGGGCGCCGACCGCGGCGGTGACGATGCCGACGGGGAGTTCCGCGGTGCCCGCCCGCGCGACGGTGTCGGTCGCCACGAGGAAGGCGGCGCCGGCGAGCGCGCTGGTCGGGAGGAGGATGCGGTGGTCCGGGCCGACGAGCAAGCGCATGACGTGCGGGACGACGAGGCCGACGAAGCCGATGACGCCCGCGACGGCCACCGCGGCGGCGGTCAGGAGACTCGACACGGCCAGCAGAAGGCGTTTGGTCCGCTCGACTTCGATCCCCAGCGAGTGGGCGTCCTCCTCGCCGAGGAGGAGGACGTTCAGATCGCGCGCGTAGACGAGAAGCCCGAAGAAGCCGGGGACGACGACGGCGGCGACGACGCCCGCTTCAGTCCACGTGCTGTGCTGGAGGTGGCCCATCAGCCAGTAGATCGCTTCGCGCAGGTCGCGCCCGGCCTGGACGAGCATGAACGAGACGACGGCGCCGAGGAAGGTCTGGATCGCGACGCCGGCGAGCAGGAGCGTTCCGACCGGCGTCCGTCCGCCCTCCGATGCGAGAACGTAGACGCCGAACCCGGCGAGGAGCGCGCCGACGAAGGCGGCAACGGGGAGCGCGACCGGGAGGGCGATCGGTGCGAGGATGGCCGCGACCGCCCCCGTCGCCGCGCCCGCGGAGACGCCGACGATCGAGGGGTCGGCCATCGGGTTTCGGAAGAAGCCCTGCATAACCGTCCCCGCCGACGCGAGGGCGAACCCCACCAGTGCCCCGAGGACGATGCGAGGGAAGCGGATCGACATGACGATGGTTCGGTGACCCGCCGGCGCGTCGGTCGTGCCGTCGAGGAGCGCCGCGAGCGCGATATCGGCGACGCTTCCGACGCCGATCGCCACCGGTCCGATCGTGGCGCTGACTAGTGCCACGGCGACGAGCGCACAGAGTAGTCCGACGACCCACGCGCCCGTCCGGACACGCGTGTTCATCGTTTTACAGCCGTGCTTGCAGTAGATAAGTATTTGTTGCATATGAGCGGCCCCTGGCGACCATCCAAAACCGTATTACGGTCGGCCCGCCGCGTAGGCGTATGGTGGAGAACGTCATCTGGCCCGCCTATCTCGACGCGACCAAGACGCGCGCCGAGGGGCGGCGCGTCCCCCGCGACGAGGCGGTCGACGACCCGACGGTCGACGAGATCGCCGAGGCCGTCCAGCAGGTCGGCTACGACGCGGTGATCGAACGCGACACGACCTACCCCCGCGAGTACGAACCCCGTGGACGGGTCCTCGTCAAAGGGGCCGACGACGCGACGAAAAACGATCTCGTGCAGGCCATCGCGGCCTACGTGGGCATCCTCCGGAACTGATGATCGCCGCCCCTCAGTGTCGACGGCTCGCCGGGCGGATACGACCGACCGGGACCCACTTCCGGTGGCGGTCGTGATGCGTCGTCTCGGCACCGTCACCCGGACCGCACAGGGGTTGGCCGTCGTCCGCTGTGACGAGGGATCGGACGCTCCGGACATCGGCACGACAGCCGTCGACGACTCGCTCTCCGACGTGGGTCGAGTCGTCGACGTGTTCGGTCCCGTCTCCCGGCCGTATCTCGCCGTCTCGCCCGCCAACCACGTCCGTCTCCCGGACCTCCTCGGGACGACGCTGTACGCCCGATGACGACCGGACATCGGTCGCTCGATTTCGGCCGGCAGTATCACAATCCCCAAGCCACCGCCGCCCCAACTGACGCTCATGAACGCGCGTGAGGCCCGTGGCGTCGCCGTCGCCGCGGCCCTGTTTCTCCTCGTCCAGGTCGGGGCGCTCGCGATGGTCGGCCCCTTCGAGACGGCAGGGTATCAGGCCGTCGAGGACCCCTCCGACCCGACGAACAGCCTCGTCTACATCGTTGCCATCCTCGTCGCCACGGGCTTGATGCTCGCGGCCTTCAAATACGCCTTCGAGCGAGCAGTCAAGGCCGTCGTCGTCTTCTCCAGCGCCCTCGTCTCGTGGTACGTCTTCGGCGTCGTCGCCCCGCCGCTGGTCACGCTCGGCTCGGTCAACCTCGTCGCCATCGCGCTCTCCATCGGCGTCGCCGTTGCCCTCCTCGTCTACCCCGAGTGGTACGTCATCGACGCCGCCGGCGTCGTAATGGGCATCGGCGCCGGCGCCCTGTTCGGCATCAGCTTCGGCCTCCTTCCCGCCATCCTCCTCCTCTCGGTGCTCGCCGTCTACGACGCCATTAGCGTCTACGGCACCCGCCACATGCTCAGCCTCGCCGAGGGTGTGATGGAACTGCGCGTCCCCGTCATTCTCGTCATCCCGCTCTCGCTCTCCTACTCCCTCCTCGCCGACGACTTCTCCGGCGCGAACGAGGTGGGCGAGGACGAGGCGTCGCCGCCCACGGCGACGGACGGCGAGGGGATGGACGATGCGGACGAGGGCCCCGGCCGAGACGCCTTCTTCATCGGCCTCGGCGACGCCGTCATGCCGACGGTCATGGTCGCAAGCGGCGCCTTCTTCTCGCCCGCCTCCTCGCTCGGCGTCGCCGCCCTCCCCGCGCTCAACCTCCCCGCGCTCTGTGCGATGATCGGAACCTTCCTCGGCCTCGGTATCCTCCTCCGGGCGGTGATGAAGGGTCGTGCCCACGCCGGCCTCCCGCTCCTGAACGGCGGCGCAATCGGGGGCTACCTCCTCGGCTCCGTCGTCGCGGGCGTGCCGCTCGTTCGGGCCGTCGGATTGGCACCGTACCTCTGATCTACGCCGATCCCGCGCCCGCTCGCACCTTCACTGCCATCCCCGTCTCGAAATCGGCCATCGCGTCGGCGGCGAGTTCTGCTCGCCCGACCGCTAGCAGGTCGCCGTCCGCGTGGACGACGGTCACCTCGTCGTGTGGTCGTACGTCGTCGTCCACGTCGCGAACGAACTTCGCGAAGACGTTCTTGCCGTCGCGGACGAAGGGCTCACTCTCGGAGCCGACGACGACGCGGGCCGCGGGTGCGGGGAGCGCCGCGACGAGCCGTCGGCCACCCTCCAGACCCAGCGTGAACCGGCCGTCGACCCCGTAGGAGACGATCCGTCCCGCCCCCGCCCGAACCTGCCGCGGTCGACCGCCGGTCGAGTGGCTCACGTCGAGGGTGTCGTCGTGGGGAAAGAGGGCCGCCCCCGCGCCCGCGCCGAACTGGTAGTCGGCGACCGTCCGCAACCGGGCGAGTTCGTCGTCGGTCCCATTCATGTCCGTCCGTCGCGGGGCGACGGTGAAAAGCCTTCCCGGCTGCCTGCGTGCGCGCCCGTCGGTCGGGTCGACGCCGTCCCACGGCTCGTCCACCCGTGACTTTACATACGGGCTAGCAAAATACGTTGTACAGAGCGGATTCGGTGTCGCCTCCCCCTGAACCGAGTCCACCGGACTCGACAGCCAATGGCCCTGCAACGGACCCCACACACCCCGTTCCTGTTGTTCCTCGGCGGACTGCTGTCGCTGTTCGCCGTTGCCCTCTGGTATCTCGGCCGCGAGGACGAAACCGGGGGGATGCGGCTGGGTGGCCTCCTGGCGCTCTTCGGCGGGGCGTGGGTGTTTCTCTTCACCGCGCAGCTATCGAGCACGGCGCTCGCGGCGAAGGTGTTCTGGCGCGTGCTCACGAACGCCGCCATCCTGTCGCTTGTTATCGTCTGGTTGGCGTACGTCTGCTGGTACACCGGGCGATACGAGTGGCTCTCGCGTCGGGTGTTCGCCGCCCTGTTGCTCGTTCCCGTGAGCCTAGTGGCCGTCGCGGCGGTGCCGGATGCGCGCCACCTGCTGTTCGCCGACGCCGAACTGGTCCGGGTCGGCTCGTTCGTGACGCTCGACGCCACGTACGCGCCGGCCTTCTTCGCCTATCCGGCCGTCGGCTACGCGGTACTCGGCGTCTCGTTCCTGTTGCTTGCGGGCGCGGCGATACAGACGCGTGGTCGCTTTCGCTGGCAGATCGCCCTCCTGCTGTCGTTCGCGAGCATCCCCGGAACGGCCGTTCTCGTCGACCTGGCCGGATACGCCCCGGTTCCGGGACTCGACCTCGGACCGGTGTCCGCCGCGGTGATGGCCGTCGCTGGCGCGTTCAGCGTCGTCCGATTCGAGTGGCTGGATCTGACGCCTATCGCCCGGGATCAGGTGTTTCACTCGATGGCCGACGCCGTCATCGTGGTCGACGCCGACGGCCGGATCGTCGACCTCAATCGGCGAGCCGAGCGGGTCGTCGGCGACGCGGCCGCGGACGCCGTCGGCCGGCAGCTCTCCGATCTGGCGCCGGCGCTCGCGCCGGCACTCGACGCCGTCGGCGAACGCACACAGTCCGAGGTGACCGTCGATACGTCAGACGGTCAGCGGGTGTTCGACCTTCGGCTCTCGTCGGTGACCCCGTCGACCGGCGGCCGGACCGGCTACGCGCTCATCCTCCACGACATCACGGCCCGGAAGGCCGCCGAGAACCGTGCCGACCGCCGAAGCCGCCGGATCGAACGCCTTCTCCGGGTCGCCAACGACCTCGCCGCGGCCCGCCCCGCCGAGGCAGTTTTTCGACGTGCTGCCGACGGCGGCCACGAGGTGTTCGGCGCCGATGTCTGCCGGATCGCCGTCGTCGACGGCGACCGGTTCGTTCCGGTCGCTAGTTCCGTCGATGGCGCCGCCGAGAACCTGCCGTCACAGCCGATCGACGCCGGGTTCGCGGGGTCGACGTATCGGACCGGGGAACCCATCGAGGTCGACGATCTGACCGACGTTCGGGGCGGCTCGTCGCGGCTCGTCGCCGCCGACGCCGACCCCACGTATCGATCGCTGTTGAGCGCCCCGATCGGTGATCGCGCCGTCGTGCAACTGCTGTCGACGGAGCCCGGCGACTTCGACGAGGACGACCATGAACTGGTCTCCCTTTTTTCGTCGCACGTCGCGACGGCCGTCGACCGCGCCGAGGCGGAGTCCGATGTCCGCGACGAACGTGATCGATTCGAGAAGTTCGCCAGCGTCGTCGCCCACGACCTTCGGAACCCACTGACCATCGCCAGCGGGCGACACGAACTCCTCGCGGACGACGACGACGTGCCGGACGACCACGTCGAACCGCTGGGGACGGCGCTCGACCGGATGGAGTCGATCATCACTGACCTGCTCACACTCGCTCGCCGTGGCGACGCCGTCGGGGAGGTCGAACCGGTCGACCTGTCGGCCTGCGTCGCCGACGCGTGGGCGACCGTCGACACCGGTGCGGCGGAACTGCGCCGCGTCGACGACCTTGGCCGGATTCGCGCGGACCGCGGTCGGCTGCAGGAACTGTTCGAGAACCTGTTTCGGAACTGTGTGGAGCACGGCTCCACGAGCAGTCGGTCGGAGACCGACGACAGCGAGGGATCAAAAATCCCTCGGGCAGACGGCGAAGCCGTCGACAGCGTCGAATACAGCTTCGACGACGCCGACTCGCCCGTCACCGTCCGGGTCGGATCGCTCGACGACGCCCACGGCTTCTACGTCGCTGACGACGGTCCCGGCATCCCCGAATCCGAGCGTTCGAGCGTCTTCGAGTACGGCCACTCCTCCACCGACGACGGCACCGGCCTCGGATTGGCGATCGTCGACGGCATCGTGGGGGCACACGGCTGGGAGATCACCGTCGACGACGCCGCGGACGGGGGCGCGCGCTTCGACGTGATCGTCGACTGATGCGTTCGTCGCGTGTGCCCGCCGAGCGCGTCGCGTGTGCCCGCCGAGCGCAACCCTTAGCATCCGACCGGCCGCACGAACGAGCATGGCACACGAACTCGGCGAGAGCGACTGGGGGGACTGGCTCCCGACCGCCGTGGCCGACGCCGACCCCGACGGCGTCGCGATCTGGTATCTGGGCTGTAACGGCTTCGTCCTGAAAGGTAGCGAGGGAACGACGATCCTGATCGACCCCTACTGCGGTCTCGGCGACCCGCCGCGGACGGTGCGGATGATCCCCGTGCCCTTCGATCCGACGGACGTGACCGACGCCGACGCCATCCTCGCGACGCACGAACACTCCGATCACGTCCACGGCCCGACGCAGGCGCCGATCCTCGCGGCGACCGGCGCGGCGTATCACGCCCCCGACGCCAGCATGGCGGTCGTCGAGCGGGGTGGGTGGATCGACGACTGGAGCATCACCGCCGAGCAGTTCGTCACCGTCACCGAGGGCGAGTCGTTCGAGGTCGGCGAGTTCACGGTCCACGTCGTCGCCGTGAACGACCCCGACGCCGACCACCCCGTCGGCTACGTGATCGAACACGAGGCGGGTACGGTCTTCCACGGCGGCGACAGCCGGCCCGCCGACTCCTTTACCGACGTGGCCGACCGATTCGACATCGACATCGGCGTCCTCGCGTTCGGATCGGCCGGCCGCATCCCTGATAAGGAAACCCGGAAACCGACCCGGACACAGTGGTACCCCGACGAGAACGCCGTGATCCGCGCGGCGAACGCCCTCGAACTCGATCGCCTGTTGCCGAGTCACTGGGATGTCTGGAAGGGGCTGACGGCCGATCCGACCGCACTCCATCACCACGCGGCGAGTTTCGACTACCCGGAGCGCCTGGAGGTCGTCGAAATCGGGGATCGCGTCGATCTGTAATCCCAGTCGAACGATCCGCTGTACGGCCGCGTTCGGCCTGCCGGTTGTTTTATGCTCCCACTGGAAACAGTAAGGCGCATGGCGAACGACCCAGACCCCGACATCCCGGTGTCAGTGACGACGGGGGAGGTGCGCGTGGGAAAGGCGTTCGAGGCCGACCGGTTCCCGGTCCCGGCCATCGCCTTCGAGATCGAATCGGTGGCCGACGAGCCGATTCGGATCCGGCTCGTCGACGATATTCCGGAGTCGTTCCCGATGGAAGGCGTGGGCTTCCATCCCGACTACGAGGGTGACAACTGGACCGCGTACCGCGACAACCGGGTCGCCTACGAGCGGACGCTCGATCCCGACGAGTCCGTCCTCACGGTGTACGGCATCCGAATCGACGACCCCGAAGAGGCCGAGGATTTCCTCGGCGACCCGACGGTCGAACTGATCGAACACGGTGACGCCGCGGCGACTGGCGACGTACTCGGCCGGGAGACGACACAGGTCGTCCGCGACGCGCTCTCGGGAGAGGAGTCGCGGGACCTGTCGGGACTCGGGGGCGATCCGTTGCTCGACGACGCCCCGCCCGCCCCGCGCGAGCGAGCGGAGGACCCGATCACCGTGAGCGGCGACCGGGACGAGAGCGTGACGACCGTCGCAGTCGAAGGGGACGAAGCGGACAACGAGGAGACCGACGCCGTCCCGTCCGCGGACGCCGCCGAAGCGCTCGACCCGCGTTCCGGGGACGCGGCGGTGGAGGCGGAACCGGAAACCGACGCCGAATCCGCTCCGGCCGGGGCCGCCGTCCCGGGATCGGTCGCGGCCGCCCTCGCCGCCGAGATTCGCGACGGCACGGTCGACGACGAGGATCTGACCGTCCTGTGTGAGGCGTTCGAGGCCGCCGAGGACGAGGACGTGCCCACGAGCGTCGACGTGCGCATCGGCCGCCTCCAGTCACGGATCGAGGATCTGCTCGCCTACCGCGACGCCCTCGCCGACTTCCTCGATGAGAACGGGACCGCCGAGGAAGTCGTGGGCGAGGTGAGCGAGGACCTGAACGACCTGTCCGAGCGGGTCGCGTCGCTCGAAGATACGGCCGCGGACGCCGACGCCGAACGGGAGAGTCTCGACGCGGCGGTGGAGGCGGTTGCCGACCGGGTCGACGCCGTCGCGGACGACCTCGACGACCTGTCCTCGACCGTCGAGACGGTTCAGGAGCGTCTCGACGCCGTCGAGGACCTCGAATCCGACATCGAGGACATCGAGGCCGAACTGGACGACCTCCGCTCCTTCCGTGACCGCCTGAACAGCGCCTTCGGCACCGAGGAGTGATACGGTTTATTGGGAGTCATTGCCGGTAGGTCGCCGAGACGGTCCGGCGACCGACAAACAGTTACGATAATCCGTATGAGCGGCCGAAAACGCAATCGGTAAAGCCCGTGCCTCCGTCCCTCCGACAATGCCTGAGACGGTTCGGGTCGCCGTCCCGCGGAAGGGACGCCCGCTGGAGGCGGTCCTCGAACGCTTCGCGGCCGTCGCCGGGGTCGCCGGCCTCGCCGACGACGTATCTTCGACGCTTCGCTACGAGAAGGCGATAACCAAGGGAACGGCGACGGCCGAGCGCGACGTATACGAGCGACTGGCGGCCTACAGCGACCTCTCGAACCCGCATCGCCCGGAGTATACGCTCCTGCGTGACGACCGCGAGGGGAAACCCCGACGGATCGTCTTCGACAGCGTCGCTGTTTCCGTCGACGGCGTGACCGTCGAACTGATCGGCCGCGAGGAGCCGTTCCGCGCGCTCCGAACCCACGAGTTCGGCCTCGGCTTCGACAGCGCCGACCTCGTCCTCGAGGAAGTGGTCACGCTGGGGGAGACGGGCGTCGAATCCATCGCCGACGTGAACGCCCGAATCGACCCACGGGATACGGACGTGCGGGTCGTGAGCGGCCTCGGCGATACGGTGTATCACACCTTGCTGGCGACGCCGGAGGCCCTGCCGCCGGGCGCCGACCTCGACCGCTCGTTCGTCGCCGACTACGAGGGAGCGCTCTGTATCTCGCCGCGATACGAGCGCCTCGTCCGAGCCGTCCTCGGGACGCGCGCTCTCGACGACGTGACGTTCACGTACCCCGATCCGTCGGTGGAGGAGGAGGCCGCCATCGCCGAGGTGGGGCTGGGCGTCTATCTGACGATGACGGGGTCGACGGCACGGGATCACGGCCTCGTCGTCGGTGACGATCTGTTCCCGAGCGAGACGGTGTTGATGGAGAACGTCGCGGAGGCAGGGCCGGCCGCCGAACGGTTGGAGGCGGCACTGACGGGTGCGGATTTGGAGACGGCTATCGGACCGCTGTAAGGTGCTCTACGCGGCGCCGCGAGCCGCGTCGGGATCGGTTCCGGCTTCGAGGAGTTCGGTGTAGCGGTTGCGGACGGTCACTTCGGACACGTCGCTGACGGAGCAGACCTCCTTCTGGGTCACCTTCTCGCCCTCGAGGATCGAGGCGGCGTAGAGCGCCGCGGCCGCGAGGCCGACGGGGCTTTTCCCGCTGTGGACGCCACTCTCCATGCCCTCCTCGAGGAGGGAACGGGCGCGAGTCGTCGTATCGCCGTCGAGGTCGAGATCCGAGGCGAACCGGGGTAGATATTCGAGGGGGTTGGCGGGTTCGATTGCGAGTTCGAGTTCGCGGACGATGTAGCGGTAGGCCCGCGAGAACTCCTTGCGCTCGACGCGGCTGACGGGTTCGAACTCGTCGAGACTCCGGGGGACGGAGGCCTGTCGGGCGGCGGCGTACAGCGACGCCGTGGCCATCGCCTCGATGGAGCGCCCGCGCAGGAGGTCGTCCTCCAGCGCCCGGCGGTAGACGACACTCGCCGTCTCGCGGACGGTCTCGGGCAGGCCGAGCGCGGAGGACATCCGATCGATTTCGCCGAGTGCCTGCTTCAGATTGCGCTCTTGGGCGTTCTTCGAGCGGAAGCGCTCGTCCCAGGTGCGCAGACGCTGGAGCTTCCGACGCTTGCTCCCGTCGATGGTCCGACCCTTGGCGTCGCGGTCCTGCCAGTCGATGACCGAGGAGAGGCCGTCGTCGTGGAGGAGTTTGGTCGTCGGCGCCCCGACCCGGCTCTTCTCGGCGCGTTCGCTGGAGTCGAAGGCGCGCCACTCGGGGCCGTGGTCGATCCCGTCTTCCTCGACGACGAGACCACACTCGCTGCAGGTCGTCTCGCCGTGGGACTCGTCGACGACGAGCGCCGCATCGCACTCCGGACAGACGCCCTCGTCGGTGGTCGTCGCACGCTGTTCCCCGCCGGTCTCTCGGAGGGTTTCGGACTGCTGGCTCATGATTGTTGGAGGCGGCGTGTGGCTGCGGTTCGCTTCACAACCACTCCTACGACTGGTAGTATCTTAATAGTTTCCACTGTGTTTTTACTCCAATCGAAACAGCTTGCGTGCCGGGATATCACGGCACACGCTTGGCGATACTGTTCAGATTAGAGAGAGTGCGCTGAAGACACCTCGAAAGCCCCCGGCGTCCCCGGAAGCCTTCGGCTTCTGGTGTGCTCACGAGAGCTTCGCTCTCGTGATCGTCTCGGCTCCCGGGACTCGCTGCGCTCCTCACTGCGTTGCGGTGCTTGCGTCGTCCGGGCTTGCCGAGTCGGGGCTTTCGAGGTGGTCCCGGTTTCACCTGCTTATCCGAACACTACCCGCTCGGCGACCCGACTCTTTTTGGTGGTGTCATCCTTACCGGGGATCGAACCGGGAGAGTCGTCGTGACGAACAATACACCAACGAACGCAGAAACGGACACGCTCGTCGAGGAGGTCGTGGGGACGCTCCGGACCTTCGAACTCACCGAGTACGAGGCGAAATGTTTCGTGGCCCTGACGCGCCTGCGCGAGGGCACGGCAAAGGAGGTGAGCGATGTCGCGGACGTGCCGCGCGCGCGCATCTACGACAGTATGGACGCGCTTCAGGACCGCGGGTTGGTGAGCGTCCAGGAGTCGAAACCCCGACGATTCCGGGCCGTCTCCCCCCGCGAAGCCGTCGATCTCCTCGAACGGGAGTGTCGGAGCCGACTGGAGCGTCTCGGCACCGCCCTCCCCCGACTGGGATCGCCGAACCGAACCACGGGCGCCGGCGAGGTGTGGACGATGGAAGGCGAGGCGGCCGTCGCCGAACGACTCGCGACGCTCGTCGCCGACGCCGACTCGGAGGTGTTGCTCGCCATCGCCGTCGACGACCTGCTCAACGACGACCTGATCGACGCGCTGGCCGCCGCGGTCGACCGCAGCGTCGACATCGTGATCGGGTCACCCGGCGAACCGATCCGCGAACGCCTGCAGAAGGCGGTCCCCGACGCCGACGTGGTCGAGACGTGGACGTGGTGGGAGGCTCACCCCATCGAGGCCGGCGCCGTCACGAGCGTCTGCATGGTCGACGGCAACGCCCTCCTCGTCAGCGCCGACGCCGAAACCGAACTTCCCGGCGTCCGCAAACACCGGGCGATCTGGACCGACAGCGCCGACGCCCCCGTCGTCGGCCTGATGCGCCCCCTGCTCGCCACCGCGATCAGCGGTCAGGGAAACGAGCCGTCCTCCACCGCGTCCCGATAGGCCGCCACCGCTGATTCGATCTCCCCTCGCACGTCTCCGAACTCCTCGGCGAAGGGGGGGACCGACTCCGAGAGGCCGATCACGTCCGTCAACACGAGCACCTGTCCGTCCGTCTCGGGGCCGGCGCCGATACCGATGACCGGGATGTCGAGGTCCGCGGTCACCTCGGCCGCCAACTCGTCGGGGACGTGTTCCAGCACCAGCGAGAACGCGCCCGCAGCCTCGTGTTTCGCGGCGAGGTCACGGATCTCCGCGGCGGCTTCCTCGGTCGTTCCCTGCCGCGCGTAGCCGCCGATCTGGTTGCGACGTTGCGGCGTCAGGCCGAGGTGGGCCATCACCGGTATCCCCAGGTCGACGAGCCGTTCGGTCAGGGCAACCGTGTGCGGCCCGGATTCGATTTTGACCGCGTTGGCGCCCGCCTCCTTGAGCAGTCGTCCCGCGTTCTCGACGCCATCGGCTTCGCTCGCCCCGTAGCTCATGAATGGCATGTCCGCGACGACGAGGGCCCCGTCGGCCGCGCGCGCCACCGCGCCGGTGTGACTCGCCACCTCGTCCATCGTGACCGGGAGCGTCGAGTCGTACCCCAGCACCGCGTTGCCCATGCTGTCGCCGACGAGGATCACGTCGATCCCGGCCGCGTCGACGATGGCCGCCGTCGGCGCGTCGTACGCCGTCAGCATCGTCAGCGGCTCGCCGTCCGCCGACGCCCGCTGTATCTCCTGGACCGTTGGCATGGTCGGTGGATCGCCCGCCGGGGAATTAACCCTACTCCCTTCCACCCGGACACGACCCGTTCGGCCGTTTCGTGACTGCCGGGGAGCGTTTCCATCTCCAGGATCGTCGTGTGCGGCACGTCGAGCTATTCGTGTCCGGGTGGACGGACGCCGACGCCCGCCTCCCACCCCCGGATCAGGTCGGCGAGCGTCCGGTTGACCGGCGCCGACGTACCGGTCGCCGCCGCGCGATCCACCACGTAGCCGTTGATCGCGTCGATTTCCGTGCGCCGTCCACGAGTCACGTCCTGAAGCATCGACGATCGGTTCCGTGCCGTCTCGCGCGCGACCGTCTCGGCCGCGTCCCGCGCCGTCCCGTCGTCGAGGTCGGTACCCGCGGCGCGGGCGACGGCCGCCGTCTCGACGGCCGCCGGCCGGGCGAGCGCCGCGAGTGGCCGCTCCGTCAGCGCGCCGTTTTCGACCCGTGAAAGCGCCGTCACGGGGTTGATCGCCGCGTTGACCGCCAGCTTCTCCCAGAGCCGGGTCCGGATGTCGGCCGTGGCCGCGGCGTCGAGACCGGCCGCGCGAAACGCCGCGGCGACTCGATCCGCCGTCGTCGCGTCGTCTACCGGCCGCCACGCGCCGACCGTGATCGTTCCGCGGCCGGTCCACTCGACGTGCCCCGGGTCGACAAGTCGCGCCCCGTACGTCGCCGTCCCGGCGAGGACGGATGCGTCGACGGTGTCGGCGAGTACGTCCTCGTTTCCCATCCCGTTCTGGAGCGAGCAGACGGCGTCGTAGTCGCCGGTCGCGAGCGTCCGCGCCGCGGCCTCGGTGTCGTAGGTTTTCACCGTCACGAGCGCGAGGTCGGCGCTCGTGCCCGTCGCGTCCGTCGTCGCCGCCGGCCGAACGTCGACCGATTCGACGCCCGTGATCCGCAGGCCGTCGTCGTTCACCGCCGTGGCGTGGGGGTCGCGCCCGACGAGGCTCACGTCGTGCTCGCGGGCGAGGAGGCCACCGACGAGGCTGCCGAGGCTCCCGGCGCCGAAGACGAGGATCTCCATCCCGGCTTACGCACCCTCCTCGAACGGCTGGACGACGACGAAGCCCCCCTCACCCTCGAAGGATAGCTGGTAGGTTTCGTCGGAGGACTGGCCGACCAGATCGCTCAGACTCCGGTTCACGTCCGCGCTCGGCGAGAGCGACCCGCTCCACGCGACGGTCGCGCTTGGATCGGTCCGCACCGGCGGCTCAAGCACGACCGGATCGCCGTGGGTCGTGATCGCCACGTCGCCCGGTCCGGTGAGGTAGACGTTGGTCAGCCCGCCGGCCGAAGAGCCGGCGAGGCTGTCGATGGTCCCGATTTCGTAGTCGACGGTGTCGGCGAAGGCGAGCACGTCGTTGCCGTTGACCGAGATGGACTCACCCTCGTCGAGGGTGACGAGACCCACCTCCTTGCCCCCGTCGGCGAGGTAGAGCCGTCCCGTCCCTTCGGCCTCCATCACGGGTGTCCCCTCGCTGGTCGCCTTGCTCTTGATGAAGCCCGTCACGCCACCCTCGGCGGAAGCCTTCCCCGAGAACGTCACGTCGCCGCTGTACGCGACCATCGATCCCGCGAGTGCCGTCACGGCGCCGTCGAGATCAACGGCGAGCAGCTTGCGATTCTGTAGCTGGAAGGTGTCCCCTCCCTCGGTCGGTGCGTTCGCGCCGGCGAATCCCTCGAGTGACATGCGTGTTTACGTCCCACGCGTCGGTCAAATCGATGGCGATCCGTCAGGTATCACAATAGATAATTTGGCCAGTAGCGTTATATGTGGGGAGACGAACTCTCGGGTATGTCAGCGACCGGCGACGAGAGTACGACGACGATGGCGGCCCCTCACCGACTCGAAATCGACTGGGACCGACGCGAACCGGTCAGCTTCACGGTGCAGGCGGCCCTCGGCGACGTCGAGGGATGCTCGGCAGTGGAACTGGACCCGCTCGCGGATTACGTGGACCCCGACGCGCTCGAAGCCTTCTTCAGCGGCTCGGCGGCCGAAGTGGCGACCCGGAGCCTCTCCTTCGAGTACGAAGGCTACACCGTCCACGTCGACGGCACCGGACACGTCCGCATCAACTGATAGGGAGTATCGTAGCCAACCGGAGGGCCAGCGATCATCGGCTGGCTGTGGTCTCCGATTCGGACGAAACCGAACCGATGAACAACTCCGATAATCCCTACGAGCGTCGGTCACCCGTTCGACGACTCGCCGGTATCGACGTACCGTGCCGGACGACGCCGGTCACCCCTTTTTGTCTTCTCGTAGCAGTCGACACCGAAGGTAGGCTTCGACTTCGTCCCTGATGGCCGCGACATCCACGGCGTCGGCTGCCGTTGCCCGCCTGAGCGTCCCACCGTTCATCACTGTCAACAGGAACTCGGCGACGGCGTCGGCGTCGGCCGGTCGGTAGACACCCTCCGCGATACCGCGTTCGACGATGTCCGCGAGGTTCCGTCGGAACCGGCGGTCGTTGGCCGCGAAACACTCCTCGAACGTCTCGTTGTGTGGCGCCTGCCCCCGGAGCTCCACCATCACCTTCGTCAGTTCGGCCCGGTCGGCGTCCGGGTCCGGTGCGAGGACGTACTCGATGACGGTCCACAGGCAGTCGTGGGCGTCGCCTCCGGTCGGCTCCGGCACCTGCGTCTCGAAGTGTTCGAGGAGGAACTCGAGCAGCGCCACCAGCACCTCGTCTTTCCCCCCGTAATGCTGGTAGATGAGCGACTTGCTCTTGGGAAACTCGTCGCCGATCCGCTGGATGGTGAGGTTCTCGTACCCGTGTTCGATCAGCGCCTCGTAGGTCGCGTGCATGATCGTCGTCCGGGTGTCGTCGGTGTCGCGCCCGAAGGGGTCGTCGAAGGCCACGGTGACTGAATGTTCATTCACAACTTATTTACTTCGTTCTACCCATCATTCTCGTACCCGCCCGGGTCGGACGCCCCCGTCGCTCCTCGCGCCCTCCGCGAGCGATTCCGGCGCGCACAGCACGCATCCATGCACTCTACACACCGATCGCTCCTCCTCGTTGCACTCGTCGTCCTCGCTACCGTCGCGGCGACCGGCATTGCCGCCGGTCAGTCCTCGTCGGGCACCGTCATCGGCCGGCCGGACATCGAGGTGTACACCTCGACGACCGAAGTCGAGCCCGGCACCCGGACCGATCTCGACCTCGTCGTCTCGAACGACGGCCAGTTGCGCCGCGGTGGACCGTCACAGTACGAGCAACGCGTCACCACCGCCCGCGGCGTCTCCGTCGACGTCGAGGCGGGTGATACGCCCTTCGAGATCAACACCGGCCGCGTCGCCGTCGGCGAGGTACCGCGCGGGACGACGGCTATCGACCCCATCTCGATCACCGTCCCGGAGAACGTCGACCCCGGCCGCTACCGGGTTCCGATCACCGTCTCGTACAGCTACACCGTCAGCGTCGAGTACGACGCCGTCGGCTCGCCCGAGTACAACGACCTCACGCGCGAGGAGACGCAGTACGTCACCCTCCGGGTCCCCGATCAGGCGCAGTTCGACGTGGTCGATACGTCCACGACGGCCCAGATCGGCGACACCGGAAGCGTCACCGTGACGCTCGAAAACGACGGCACGCGGACCGCCCGCGACGCGAGCGTCGTCCTCTCCTCGGCGACGGACGAACTCACCTTCGGCAGCGGCTCGACGAGTTCGACCGGCTACGTCGGGGAGTGGAAGCCGGGCACGAACGCAACGGTCGAGTACACCGTCGAGTTCGACGACGGCGCGACCCTGCGCAACTACAGCCTCTCGGCGACCGTCGAGTACGAGGACACCGACGGCATCGCGCGCACCTCCGAACCGCTCGCGGTGGGCGTCCGACCCGCTCCGGAACAGACCTTCGAGCTCCGCGACACCGAGTCGACCCTCCGGGTCGGTGAGGAGGGCCACTTCGCCGGCACCGTCGTCAACCGTGGTCCCGACACCGCCCGCCAACCGGTGGTCGTCTTCGAGTCATCGAACCCGAACGTCAACGTCGAGTCGAACGAGTACGCCCTCGAAACGCTCGAACCCGGGGAGTCGGGCGAGTACGACTTCGACGTGGCGATCAGCGACGCCGCGAGCGCCACCACCCAGCAGTTCAACGTCTCCGTCCGCTACCGTAACGAGCGCGGCGACGTGCGCCGGAGCGACCCGCTCAACGAGCGGGTGACGATCGAACCCCAGCGCGACCGGTTCAGCGTCGAGGCGATCAACCGCACCGTCGTCGCCGGCGGGACGACGACGCTCGAACTCCGCGTGACCAACGAGGGTGACGACCCCCTCCGGGACGTGGAGGCCAAGGCGTTCGTCCAGTCCCCGCTCAGCAGCGACGACGACGAAGGGCTGGTCTCGACGCTCGACCCCGGCGAGTCCGCGACGTTCGTCATCGGCCTGAGCGCGAGCGGATCGGCGCTGGAGAAAGAGTACCCTGTCTCCATCGACTTCCAGTACGAACTCCCCGATGGCGACACGGAAGTGTCGGAGACGTACCGCGTGCCGGTCTCGGTCGAACGGCAGGAGGGCGGTGGGCTCCCCTTCCTGCCGATCACCGTCGGCGCGCTCGCGGTAACGGGACTCGGCTTGCTCGTCCGGTACCGTCGGAACGGGTCGACCGGTGGCGACTGACCGACGCGTGCCCGCCGTCGACCCCCGGCGGATCGTCGACGCCCTCGATTCGTGGATCGTCGACCGGCCCGGTCGGGTGATCCTCGTCTTTCTCGTCGTCTCCGGCCTCTTCGTCGCCGGCCTCGGCGGCGGCGGCACCGACTCCGGCACCGACCAGTTCACCGAGGACGTGCCCGCCGAGCAGGCACTGACGGAGATCAACGACAACTTCGAGCGGATCACGTTCGGCGACGACGCCGGCACGACGCAGTTGATCCACGAGGGGACGAACGTCCTCTCGAAACCCGAACTGTTGCGGATGCTGGAGGCCCAACAACGTCTCGCCGACGACCCCGACCTTCAGGTGTCGAGCACGTCGAGTGTTGCGCGCTCGGTCGCCCGGACCCTCGACCCTTCCGCCGACTCCATCGATGACGAGATTCGCGCCGTCGAGCGGGCGACGCCGGCCGAAATCGACCGCGCCGTGCGGACGACCGTCGAGCGGAATCCGGGGCTTCGCGCCCTGCTCAGCGAGGATTTCAACGCCCGATCGGCGTCGGCGTCGGCCACCATCGGCACGGTCACCCACCGCCTCCCCGGAGGCGGGAGCGACGGCCCGGGAACGAGCGACTCCAACCCGCTCACCGCCATCCAGCTTCAGGCCGCGTACACCGTCGACGCCGTCGGCGGCGACATCACCGTCTTCGGGAGCGGCATCACGAGCGAGGAGTTGGGCAACGTCATCAACGACTCGCTCGGCCTCGTGATTCCCGCGGCTGTCGTGCTCATCCTGCTTTTCCTGATCGTCGCGTATCGCGACCCGCTCGACCTGTTGCTCGGCCTCGTCGCCCTCGCGATGACGATGCTCTGGACGTTCGGCTTCATGGGTCTCGCTGGCATCGCCTTCTCCCAACTGCTCGTCGCCATCCCCCCGCTCTTGCTCGCGGTGGGCATCGACTTCGGTATCCACGCCATCAACCGATACCGCGAGGAACACGTCGGTGACGTGGACGTCCGGGCAGCGATGCGCGTCGCCACCGACCAGCTACTGATCGCGTTCTTCATCGTCACCGGGACGACGGTGCTTGGCTTCGCGGCCAACCTCAGCAGCGGGCTGAGTTCGATCCGCGAACTCGGCATCGTCGCCGCGGTGGGCATCGTCTTCACCGCCCTCGTCTTCGGTATCTTCCTCCCGGCGGCGAAGGTGCTCGCCGACCGCTGGCGCGAGCGCCTCGGCGTCCCCGAATTCGGGACGGCGGCGCTCGGCTCCGAGGAGTCGCTGCTCGGCCGGGTGCTCCCGGTCGGCGTCTACGTCGCCCGCGCCGCCCCGCGTGCCTTCCTCGTCGTCGTCCTCGTCTCGACGGCCGTCCTCGGCCAGTACGGCGCCGGCGTCGACAGCCGGTTCACACAGGACGACTTCCTCCCGCCAGAGGAGCCGCCGGCGTATCTCGACTACGTCCCCGAACCCTTCCGGCCCGGCGACTACACGGTCACCGAGACGACGAACTTCCTCGAACGCAACTTCCAGACGGGCGAGGAGGACACCACCCAGGTGTACGTCGAGGGACCGCTCCACCGCGACGACGCCCTCGAATCCATGTGGCGGGCCGGCGAGGACCCCCCACCGAGTTTCGTCGCGGACGGCGGGCACGCCCGCGAGACGAGCATCGTCACCGTCATCCGCGCCTACGCGGCTCAGGACCCGGAGTTCGCGACGCTGGTCGCCCGCAACGATCGCAACGACAACGGGATTCCGGACGACAACCTCCGGACCGTCTACGCCGCTCTCCTCGACTCGCCGGCCCGTGACCGGGCGCTCGGCTACATCACGGACGACTACTCCAGCGCCCGGATCGAGTACGCCGTCGAGGCGGACGCGTCACAGGAAGCCGTCACCGACGACACCCGCGCCGTGGCCGACCGGATGCGGTTCGAGGCGACGGCGACCGGCGGCGTCATCGTCCTGAAAGCCGTCTCCGACGTGATCGGCGCGTCCGCGTTCCGGAGCCTCGTCATCGCCCTCGTCGCCGCCGCGGGCTTTCTGGTCGTCGTCTACGGCCTCCTGGAGGGGCGCCCGTCGCTCGGCCTCGTCAACGTCCTGCCAATCGCCCTCACCGTCGCGGCGCTGGCGTCGACGATGCGCTTTCTCGACATCCCGTTCAACGTCCTGACGGGGACGAGTCTCTCCATCGCCATCGGCCTCGGCATCGACTACTCGGCGCATCTCCTCCATCGGTTCGTCGAGGAGTACGATAGCGCGACGGACGCCGACGTGGCGTTGCTCGCGACGGTGCGCGGGACGGGCGGTGCCCTCACCGGCAGCATGCTGACGACCGTCTCCGGCCTCGGCGTGCTCTGGCTCGCTATCTCCCCCATTCTCGGACAGTTCGGCCTGCTGATCGCTCTGAGCGTGCTCTACTCCTATCTCGCCTCGATCCTCGTTCTCCCGACGACGCTCGTCCTTTGGGACCGATACGTCGCCGCGGGCGCCGGGAGTGCGCTCGCACTCGGGGGAGCGGACGCCGACCCGTCGCCGCTCGACTGATACGGATCCCGGGTGGTTCGTCGGCCCGTCCCGGCGACCCACCGGTGCTGACGTACAACGACCCGCACGACCGAGTATCACGGTTGAGAACCCGGTGGCCGGGTTTATTATGAGGTGGTACGAACGCCGCCGCAATGACGGAGCCGACCACACAGCCCGACCCGGACGCCGACGACGCCGCGGCGGAACTCGACGAAGAGATGGCCGCGGCCCTCGCGGACATCGACACGTCCGACGCGGCGTCGTCCGTCGCGGCCGTCGTCGACGCGGACGACGTGTCGCCCGAGGCTGACGGGGACGTGACGGACGACGAGGACTCGACCGACGACGAGACGATTTCGGTCCTCGAGTTCGTCCTTGGCGACGAGCGCTACTGTCTGGACATCACTTTTATCGAACAGATCGTCGAACGCGGGACGGTCACGCGGATTCCGAACGCGCCCGACTTCGTCGAGGGCGTCATCGACCTCCGTGGCGACATCACGACCGTCATCGACCCGATGGAGACGCTGGCGGCCGAGTCGGAGGACGACGGCGACCTGATCGTCGTCTTCGACTCGACGCGGATGGACGACGAGTGGAGCGTCGGGTGGGCCGTCGACGGCGTCCGGCGGGTGTCGACCGTCTCGCTTTCGACGGTCAAGGAATCCCCGGTCGACGAACCGTGGATCAACGGCGTGGTCAACCGCGACGACGGCGAGTTCGTCATCTGGACGGAGCCGGGCGAACTGATGCGCACCGACGGCGCCGACGCGGCGTAATACGGCCTACCGGCGCCGGAGGAACTCGGGGAGTCGAATCCGATCTAGCCCGTCTTCGGGAACGACCGTCGGTTCCGGACGGTCGGTCATGCTCGGTGGTCCGTCCCGCGACCGACGCCGCGGGCCGGGCGTCGATCCGCCGGCGTCGCCGTCCGCCTCGACGACGAGGTCCTCCCACACCGCCATCGACTTCTCCCCGTGCCGTCCCGACGCTTTCCGCCGTCCCTCCTCGTAGGAGAGTTCGATCAGGCTCCGTTCGTAGGTCGTCTCGGTGGCGTCGAGGACCCGTTCGTACTCCTCGCAGTTCGGATTCCCGAGACTCCGAGCGACGCCCAGAGCGAACGCCCGTTCGAGCGCTCCTTCCTTGTCCAAGTCGTCCCAGTCGGTG
Organism: Haloplanus natans DSM 17983; assembly: GCF_000427685.1. NCBI lineage: Archaea > Methanobacteriati > Methanobacteriota > Halobacteria > Halobacteriales > Haloferacaceae > Haloplanus > Haloplanus natans. The sequence continues at coordinate 2,096,547 of NZ_KE386573.1, read as the reverse complement.
TCGAACTCGGCGTCGTACATCTCAGGCCTCGAGTTTCCGTGTGGCCCTGACGTGCAGGCCGTCGTCGTCGAACTCGATGGGGTGGATGTCGCCGTCGATGTCCGTCCCGCGCATCTTGATGATCTGGACGCCGCGGCACATTCCGTCCCCCTCCATGTAGTTGTGCATGAAGACGACGCCGTGGGCGAGGTAATGTTCGTCGGCGTAAGACGTCGGGTCGGTCATCTCCGAGATCAGGAGGGTCGTCGCGTCGACGCGCTTGAGCGAGGTGAGAAACTGGACGAACGCCTCGTGGTTGTCGGGGTAGAAATACTGCAGTATCATCGTCGAGTCGATGACCAGACGGTCGATTTCGCGGGAGTTGATGAACCCGACTAGCCGGTTGGTCATGTTCTGGACGCCGGAGGAGAAGTCGTTGCCGCCGGAACCTTTCAACAGCCGTTTCGCGTTCGAATCGAAGACGTTCCGGAACTGAAAGTTCCCCGACTGTGCCGCCTTTTCGAACCCGAAGTCGTAGGCGCTCATGTCGTGGGTCAGTTCCGCCTCCGTTTCGTGCATGCTCAGAAAGAGACATTTCTCCCCCATCCGGGCCCCTTCCGTGACGAAATGCGAGGAGAACGTCGTCTTCCCACTTCCCGGTGGCCCGCTGAGAATGTACAACCGATTCCGGAGGAGTCCCCCGTCGACGAGTTCGTCGAAACCGTCCACGCCGGTGGAAAGCCTCATTGAGCGGACATCGCCGGTCCGAAGCAAATAGGTTGCGCCCGTGTTCTCACGTGTGAAAATCGGAGCCAGTAGCGTCCGTTCTACTGGTGTGAGCGCTCCGTCTCCGCGTTGCGAATTTATTTCAGTCAGTCCACGTAACTGTGTGTCGTAATGACCGAGCTGACGCGGACCGGAATCGAGGGTCTCGATTCGATCCTCGGTGGGGGTATCGTCGACAATGCGACCGTCCTGATCAGCGGCAATCCGGGAACCGGGAAGAGTATCCTCGGCCTCCAGTACATCTACAACGGCGTTCGGGAGTTCGACGAGAAGGGGATCTATCTCTCCTTCGAGGAGAACCGGGAGGACATCGCGCAGGCCGCCGAATCCATCGGATTCGACGACTGGCGCGAACTGGTCGAGGAAGACGAAATCCTCATTTACGACAAACAGGAACTGCTCCGGCACAACGACTTCAACGACACGCTCGAACTGTTGCTCGACGAGTTCGAGGAGATGGCGTACGAACGACTCGTCCTCGACTCCCTGACCATGTTCGAACTGTTCTTTGCGGACGAAACGGAGAAGCGGACCTACCTCCTCAAATTCTCGGACATCCTGAAGGCGAACGGGCTGACGTCGCTGCTCATCGCCGAGCAGTCCGCGGTCTTCCCGGAACAGGACATCGGTCTGGAGAACTTCCTCACCGACGGGAACATCTACCTGATTCAGACGCCGACCGAGTCGGGCGTCAACCGGTATATTTGGGTGGCCAAGATGCGCAAACAGGATATCGAGACGGATATCTTCCCCATGGACATCAGCGAGGGCGGCATCACCGTCCACGAACGCGCCGCTGGATTCTCGATGATGGGGCAGCGTGACGGTCCGTTCCCGGGCGAGTAGGTGCCTACTCCGACAGCGTCCGCCAGACCTCGTCGATCTGGTTTTTGACCCGCCGGCGCTCCTCGACCTCCACCGAGACGTCCCCTTCGCTGAAGTTCACGACGACCTCCTCGATGTTTCGGCGATAGACGTTGACCCGGCGTCGCTCGTCGGACAACACGCGGTCGTGGTGTTCGAGCAAGTCCGCTTCCTGCAGTTCCTCGATCCGGCGATAGCAGGTCGCGATCGGTACGTCGAGTTCGTCGCTGAGTTCCTGGGCCGAACGCGGTTCGTGAGCGAAACTCAGTATTTGCGGGTTGTACTCGTTGCCCAGAACCCGCAACATCTCGATCCCGTCCATTCGTTATCAGTTTAGATACGGGGGAACACAATAAAACGTACTGTCGGACGCACGCAAGACGGCCGCTCCGTCGACGGGGGGTATCAGCGATGAGAATATCACGACCAGATTTATACTTCGGTGTGGCAAGCTCATTGACGAACCCACATGCTCCTCGTCGAATACCTGTATCTCGCCGCGACGGCCATCCTAGTCATCTCCGGATTGACGATGGTCGGCATGGCGATCAGAGCGTACCTCCAGACAACCCGACGGGCGATGATCCACGTCTCGCTCGGCTTCGGCCTCATCGCCGCCGCCGCCATCGCGACTGCAATCAGCGCGTTCGTCACCGACTTCCAGGGCGTTCGCTCCCTGTTGCTGGTCAACAGTGGCCTCTCGTCGCTCGGCTTCATCTTCGTCGTCTACAGTCTCGTCATCTACGACTGATACTCGATCGATTCGGTATTTCCGGCTGTAAAACCGCCTCATACCCTCGTTTTCACGAGTGATATTCGGGAGCGTATCTTTATGTGTGATTTCGAGAACGGTAGAACAGAGCCCGTGGGCACCACGACCCCGGGTTACACAACAAACGATGTTCGAAGAACGAACTGACAGGGGTCAGGTCGGTATTGGGACGCTCATCGTGTTCATCGCGATGGTCCTGGTCGCGGCGATCGCGGCTGGCGTCCTCATCAACACCGCCGGCTTCCTCCAGACGCAGTCAGAACAGACGGGTCAACAGAGCAGTGCGCAGGTCACCGACCGGCTCGAACCGGTTTCGAAGACGGGGAACGTGTCGGCGTACGACTCCTTCAACCAGACGATCGTGTCGTCGACCACTCCGTACAGTGACGGGAACAATACTAACGTCTCCTTGCGGGTCAACGAAGTGTCCTTGGTGGTTCAGAAAGCACCGGGGGCAAGCGACATCAACATGAGCGCGACGACGTTCGAACTGGTCGGTCCGGAGGGCACCGATCGGTTCGCGTTCACCAACGAATCGGTGGTCAATCGGACCGGTGCGGCCGGACCAAACGACCGAACCCGCGCGCTTCAGGACGACGACACCTCGCTCAACGCGTCCGACGGCAACAGCGGCCTCATCCTGAACAGCCGCACGGACCGTCTGGTGGTCACGCTCAACATGACCGAGATGGCGACCAACGGCGCGTTCGTCAACGAACCGCTGGAGCCCGGCGACACGGTCACGCTCCGTGTCAACACCGAATCCGGCGCGACGAGCATCATCCGCATCCGGGTGCCCCAGTCGCTCGCAGGCGAGGAATCCGTCGCACTCTAAGGCCGACCTGCTCCCCTTCGGGCCGCACCGAATCTTTATGTTTTCACTCCAGAAAGTGGTAACACTGCCCAGTGTATGCCATCGGATTCAGACGATTCCGTCTCGGAACGCGGCAAGGTGCTCACCGAGGAGGAGTTAGACCTCACCAGACACGACAACGTGGACGAACTCGACGACGGCCGCTACGTCGTCTCGACCGGGAGCGGGCCGACCAGCGACGGGGCGACCGAGGCCCGTGCCGACGAGCGCCGCGCCCGCGAGTCGGAACCGGCGGTCGACGAATCCGAGGCCGACGGCGGGTCGGAGATCACTGAAGTGGATGTCAACGCGTGGCTCGAAGACTACCTTCGGACCAGCGACGCCCAGTACGGCTTCCACGTCACGGCCAAATTCGACGACGGCGTGGGGCGCCACCAGGTCGTCTCGAACGACGTGGTCACCAGCTTCGAATCGCTGTTGATCTGGTACGCACAGCACGTCGGCGGCGGCACGCCCGTCGAGGACGTACTCGGCATTCTACTCGCCGAAGCCAACGTCTCGGTTCGGTACCCGGTCCGGACGCTCACGGGACTGCTCAAGCGGTACGATCTCGATCGCGACGACAGTATCGGCGACCTCATCGAGGCCGTCTCCGACGAGCAAGCCGTCGCGCTGTCCGAAGACCGATAGGGCCGGCAGGTCGCCGCTCCACCGTCCCACGCGAGACCGCCCGCCTGCTTCCGTATCAGCACTGAGAATCGCGCCCGAGTCTTTATTTGTCGAGTCGTGAACCTTCGGGCAGATGCCACCGCAAGTGTTACTCGTCGACGACTCGGACTTCATGCGCAATCTTCTGCGCGAGATCCTCGAAGAGAACTTCGAGATCGTCGGTGAAGCCGAAAACGGCGTCGAGGCCGTCGAACTCTACCGGGAGCACGATCCCGATCTGGTGATGATGGACATCGTGATGCCGATTCGTGACGGCATCGAAGCGACGAGCGAGATCACGGGGTCCGATCCCGACGCGAACGTCATCATGTGTACGAGCGTCGGGCAGGAGGAGAAGATGAAAAACGCCGTCAAGGCCGGGGCGGACGGCTACATCACGAAACCGTTCCAGAAACCGAACGTGCTCGAAGCCATCGACGACGTCGTGGCCTAACGATGCGGGTGGATATCCAGTCGCTCGGCACGTACAACCGCCTCGCACAGGAGGGGGCGGAACACGCCGCGGCGTCGCTGACCCAGATGACTGGCATCGAGACGCACGTCGACGTGACTAACGTCACGCTGATGTCGAAACGCGACGTGGAGGATGTCTTCGGTGGGACGGAGTTCGTCGGCGTGCAGATCGGCCTCGGCGGTGGGCTCTCGGGCGAGACGGCGCTCGCGTTCGACCGGTCGAGTGCCGCGAGCATCGTCGACGTCCTCGTTCCCGGTGCGAGCGCCGCCGCCGAGGACTCCTTCGACGAGATGGCCCGGAGCGGCGTCAAGGAGATCGGCAACATCATGATGGGTGGATTCGTCGACGGGTGGGCCGACTATTTGGCGACGAGCGTCGACATGACGCCCCCGACGTACGTCGAACGCGACGGCACCGACGTGTTGCCGAACGGTGCGCTCGACCGTGCCGAGGAGGAACACGTCTTCGTCTTCGAGAGTCAGATGACGGCCGTCGACGAACGGGTCGACGCGTACATCTACATGCTGCCGGAGTACGGCGCCTTCGCGGAGATGTTGGAAGCGAGCGACGATCACGAGAACGCCATCCCGATGGACAAACTGACCGTCTTCGACGAGATGACCCGGCAGGGCGCCGAACGCGCCGCCGAGAACGTCTCCTCGATGACGGGTATCGAGACCGACGTGGACGTGAGTCGGCTCAGTTTCGTCCCCATCGAGGACGTGCCGAACACGGCCCGCGACGAGGTGTATCTCGGGACCGTGATGGAGTTCAAAGGCACACCCGGCGGCTATCTCGCCATCCTGTTCGACGAGCCGTCGGCGCGGACCATCGTCGACGCGACGGTACCGATGGAGCTCGACGAGCCACTCGGCGACATGGGTGAGAGCGCGATTCAGGAACTGGGCAACATCATGACCAGCGGGTTCATCGACGGCTGGGCGAACGTCCTGCAGACGAGCATCGACCACACGCCACCCCAACTGGTTCACGACCTCGGAACGGCGATTCTCAGCCCCATCGCGGGTCGACTCGGCCAGTCACAGGAGTACGCCTTCCTCATGGACTCGACGGTCGTCACGCCGGAAGGCGAGTTCAACTGCGAGATATACGCCATCCCCGACGAACAGAAACTCAAGGAGGCCCTCGACTCCCTGCTGGTCGAGCGAAGCGACCAACTCGAAGCCAACCGCGAATCGATCTTCTAACATGAAGACGTACGGCGGGACGCCGACCGAGGACCGACGCTCCTCGTCGGCAGCGCGTACCCGAAAGCGGGTCGGCATCGCCGACTTCGCGGTCACGACCGACGGGGCCGTGCTGACCACGAGTGGCCTCGGCTCCTGTCTCGGCGTCGCGCTCCACGACGAACGGGCGGGTGTCGCCGGCCTGATCCACGTCATGCTCCCCACGGCACCCGACGATCCGCCGAACGTCGCCAAGTACGCCGACACCGGCATCGACGCCCTGCTGACCGCGATGGCCGCCGAGGGGGCGACCCCCGGTCGAGTGCGGGCGAAACTCGCCGGTGGGAGCGCCATGTTCGAGTTCGACAGTCAGGACGAACCCATCGGCGAGCGCAACGTCGCGGTGACACGGGCGACGCTCGACCGACTCGGCGTCCCCGTCGACGCCACGGACGTGGGTGGCGACGCCGGCCGCTCGCTCCGGTTCTACGGCGACACCGGCGAACTCCGAATCAAATCCGCCGGTGACGAACGTCGGCTCTGAGACCGACCGATCGGCCCGATCGCTCGACTGCGGCCGTATCGCCGCGAGCACACACACGGCAGACCCGCGTCATACGCATATCAAAATTGATAACTGAAGGACAACGATTAAAGTACGGCGCGGTAATAGTGGACACGATAGAATGGGTTCGACGAGTCGTCGGGCGACGGGAGGAACCGAATGGAGCTCCTAGAGCGGTTTCTCGGCAGTGACGACGACGACGAGAGCGATGCCGACGGCGGCGACGACGACATGTTCTTCGAGGAAGAGGACGACCTCGACGACTTCGGCGGCGACGACTTCGGGGACGACGGGCTGGGATTCGACGACGGCGACGACGGCGGTGCCGCGACGGCCGAACTGGAAGGCCGGATCGACGAGATGGAAAACGAGGTTGCCAGCCTCTCCTCGACGGTGAGTACCATCCGCAGCGAGAACGAGGAGATCAGCAACACCGTCGAGGACGTAGAGGAGAACGTCCGCAAACTGCTCGATATCTACGAGATGGTCACCCGCGGCGTCAACCCCTTCGTCGACGACGTGCAGGCCGGTGGCAGCGGCTTCGACGACGGTGGCGGATCGCTGGGCCTGTTCGACGACGACGACGACGAAGAGACGGAGGATCTGGACGACGACATCGCTGGCGCCGAGGCCGAGGATTTCTTCGACGACGACTTCCTCGACGACGAGGGCGACGAGGACGACTTCGGCGACTTCGACGGCGCTATCGACGACGACGACCCGACCACCGAGGATACTATGGCCGACGACGATTCAGACGACTCCGGCAAATCGTTCGAGGAACTGAAAGACGAGTACAACAGCGGCGAGGCCGACTGGGCGGACGACGACGGCGACGCGACAAACGGCGACGCAGCCGACGATTTCGACGAGTTGGCCGACGACGGTGACGACTTCGGTGACCTCGGCGACGACTTCGGTGAGGCGACCGACGACGGTGACGACCGGAGCCCCGGCGTGGTCGACGGTGGGGACGTCGCCTCCGACGACCCTCCGACCACGGACGCCGACTCCACGCCCGAGACGATGGCTACCGACGGCGCCACGGCGACCCCCGCGCCCGAGGAGACGGGCGCCGGTGACCTGCAGTTCGCCGCTAACACCGTGATGCAGGGGTCGGGCACGTCGAAGCCCTACCTCGAGACGGTGCCCTCGGGCTACGTCGGTGACCTCCTCGTGATGGAGTGGCTCGAGTATCTCGTCGAGGAGGGCGACGTGGAAGATGCGGCCCGGGCGGTGGAGTACTACCGCCGTATCCAGTGGATCGGCGAGGGTGCCGCGGACGAACTCCGCGATTTCCTCGTCGGCTTCGGTGACCTCGACGCGGACCGGGAGGTGACCGGCGCCCCGTCGACGCTCTCCATCGACCACCACGTCGCCAGTTTGCGGTATATCAGTCGACTGACCGGATCGACCGCCGATTCGGTCGTCTTCGACTGCTGGAGCGGTGGCGGAGGTGTCCCCTTTGGGTTTTAGCGTCAGCGGGTCGGCGGCCATCGTCTTCGTCGGCATCTTCCTCGCTTTCTCGTCGGCGTACACCGCCTCGGCCAACGGATTCGAGCGCGTCACCGACGCGAAGTCCGCGGTGAACGAGGAGGCCCTCGAACGTCAGAACACCGCCTTCACGCTCACCAACGCCACGTACGACGCCGGCACCGACACGCTGACCGTCGAGGCCGTCAACGAGGGGACGACCACCCTCGACGTCGACGCCGTCGACCTCCTGGTCGACAACGCGTATCGCGACGACTTCACCGTCCGCCGGGCCGGCGGCGACAACTCGACCTCCCTGTGGCTCCCCGGCGAGCGTCTCCACCTCGAAGTGACGGCCACGAGCCAGCCCGACCGGATCAAACTCGTCACCGGTCCCGGCGTGGCCGCGACGGAGGTGCTCTGAATGGCGAGTGTCTCCGCGTCCCACCTCATCCTCTTTATCGCCAGCCTCGTCATCGCCGCGGGGGTCGCCGGCACCTTCACCCAGGGTATCTCGCGGCTCAGCCAGGGCATCGACGACCAGAGCCTCGAAGTCTCCGAGGAGGTCCGGACGGACATCGAGGTGATCAGCGACGCCGGCAGCCCCGTCTACAACAACTCCTCGAAGACGGTGACGCTGCTGGTGAAGAACACGGGAACCTCCGATATCCCGCCCGACTCGCGGTTCATCGAGATACTGCTCGACGGCCGGTACCGGACGAACGTCACGGTGACCGTCGTCGACGGCGAGACGTGGCAGCCGAGCAACGTCATCCGTCTCGAAATCGGCGGGGCTGACCTCTCGGCCGGCGATCACCGGGTGAAGCTGATCGTCAACGGCGACGAGGAGGTGTTCAGGTTCCGCACATGAGCACCTCCGATCTGCTGTCGCTCGGCCTGGAAGATCACGACCGCCTCAACAAGGAACTCGGCGGCGGCGTTCCCCGCGGCAGCATCGTCCTCGCCGAGGGCGACTACGGGGCGGGCAAAAGCGCCATGTCCCAGCGGCTCACGTACGGCTTCTGCGAGGAAGGACATACGGTGACGTATCTCTCGACTGAGTTGACCACCCGCGGGTTCATCGACCAGATGCACTCGCTGTCGTACGACATGGTCGATCACCTGTTGGACGAGAACGTCCTCTTTCTCCACGCCGACTTCGACACCGGCGGCACCTTCTCGGAGGAGGGGGACGGCGAGCGCAAGGAACTGCTCACCCGTCTGATGAACGCGGACGTGATGTGGAACTCGGAGGTCATCGTGATCGATACGTTCGACGCCATCCTCCGAAACGATCCGAAGTTCGAGGCGCTGGTGCGCCAGAACGACGAACGGCAGGCGGCACTGGAGATCATCGGCTTCTTCCGCGACGTGATCTCACAGGGGAAAGTCGTCGTCCTGACCGTCGACCCCTCGACGGTCGACGAGGAGGCGATCGGTCCCTTCCGCTCCATCGCCGACATCTTCCTCGAACTCGAGATGGTCGAGGTCGGCAACGACGTGCGCCGACAGATCTCGGTCAAGCGGTTCGCGGGCATGGGACAGCAGGTCGGAGACACGATCGGCTACTCCGTCCGATCGGGGACGGGGATCGTCATCGAGAGTCGTAGCGTCGCATAATGACAGAACTCGGAACCGCCACCCCCTCGGACGAACTCAAGCGGATCGCGGCCAACCGGCCCCACCTCCGCGATCACCTCAAGAAGTTCAAGCAGATCACCGGCGAGTTCCCCCTGCTCATCGACGAACCCACGAGCGACTACGAGACGAGTCGGCCGAACGTCCTCTACCCCATCGGCGGTCCCATCTACTGTCACATCTACGGCGACCTGGGTCAGGACATGAAATACTACGCGATCGAGCCGTCGCTCTCGGGCGACGAACAGAGCCTCTTCTCGAAGATCCGCGACGAACTCCTCGATCGCAGCGTCAGCAAGGCCGTCCCCGAAGAGGAGTCGGAGTACGACGACCGGATCGAGGAACTCCTCCAGGAGACGACGACCATCGACCGCGACCGGAGCGGCCTCCGGTACTGGATCGACAAGCTGCTGGATTTCCTCGGTCTCGGCAACTACCGCGTCAGCGAGCAGACCTACGAGAACATCCGCTACCGGCTCAACCGCGACATCGTGGGGCTCGGCCCCCTCGAACCGGTCATGCGCGACCCCGCCAACGAGGACGTTCACGTCATCGGCCCACACCAGTGTTACGTCGATCACGGCACCTACGGGCTGATCGAGACCACCGTCGACTTCGGCACGCCCGAACAGTTCGACTCCTGGATCCGGAGCATGGGCGAGCGCATCGGCGACCCCGTCTCGGACTCCAACCCGATCGTCGACTCGACGCTCCCCGACGGTTCGCGTCTGAACGTCATCTACTCCGACGACGTGAGCGTGCAGGGGCCGAGTCTCACCATCCGGCAGGGCGACGAGACGCCGCTCTCGATCAACCAGATCACCAAGTGGGGGACCCTCTCCCCGGAACTCGTCGCCTACCTGTGGCTCTGTCTGGAGAACGAACAGACCGTCTTCGTCGTCGGCGAGACGGCCTCGGGGAAGACGACGACGCTCAACTCCATCATGTCCTTCATCCCCCGGGACTCGAAGATTTACACCGCCGAGGACACCGCCGAGGTGCTCCCGCCCCACGACACCTGGCAGCAGTTGCTCACCCGCGAGGGCGGCGCGGAGGAGAACTCCGACGTGGACATGTTCGACCTCGTCGCCGCCGCCCTCCGCTCCCGCCCCGACTACATCGTCGTGGGAGAGGTGCGTGGCGAGGAGGGGCGGATGGCGTTCCAGGCCGCCCAGACCGGCCACCCCGTCATGCTCACCTTCCACGCCAGCGACATCGTCTCGATGATCCAGCGGTTCACCGGCGACCCCATCAACGTCCCCGAGACGTTCATGGACAACGCCGACGTGGCGCTGTTCCAGAACCGCGTCAAGCAGGGCGACGACGTGCTCCGCCGGGTGACGAGCGTCCAGGAGATCGAGGGCTACTCCAAGGAGATGGACGGCGTCGTCACCCGGCAGGTGTTCAGTTGGGACCCCGTGGAGGACGAAATCGTCTTCCAGGGGATGAACAACTCCTACGTCCTCGAAGAACAGATCGCGACCCTGCTTGGGTACGCCGACACGCGCGACATCTACGACGACCTCGACTTCCGCGCCCGCCTTGTCGAGCGCATGATCGAGGAGAACATCCTCGGCTACCACGAGGTCAACGAGGCGATCAAGTCGTTCCAGCGCGACGGCGTCGAAGGCCTCCCGTTCGATATACACAAATAATGGCGTCCGAACCAGCAGCGGAGGGCGGGTCCGATCTCACCTCTTCGGAGACGCTCGCATCCATCGTCGAGGCGTACGAGCGGATGGACATGGAGATGTCGCGGTACATCTCCCTCATCGTGCTTCCCTCCGTCGCTTTCTTCGCCGGCACCGTCGCCGTCGCCGTCCTCGTCTCGCTCCCGCTTTCGATCCGGCTTCCCATTCCCCTCCTCGGCGGCCTCGTCCTCTTTGCGGCGGTGGCCTACCCCAAACTCCTGGTCAGCCAGGAACGCGTCGAGATGGAGAACCAGTACCACCTCCTGATGACGCATATGACGGTCCTGTCGACGACGAACATCGACCGCATGGAGGTGTTCCGAAAACTCGGCGAAGAGGAGGAGTACGGCGCTCTCGCCGACGAGATCAACCGCGTCGTCCAACTGGTCGACACGTGGAACCAGAGTCTCGACGACGCCTGTCGCCGCCGCGCCCGGCGCATCCCGAGCGACCCCCTCGCGGATTTTTTCGACCGCCTCGCCTACACCGTCAACGCCGGGCAGGAACTCAGCGAGTTCCTCCTCAGCGAGCAGCAGGTGATGATCCAGAACTACGTGACGATGTACGAGAGTACGCTCGATAACCTCGAAGTCATGAAGGACCTCTACCTGTCGATGGTGCTCTCGATGACCTTCGCGCTCGTGTTCGCCATCGTCCTCCCCATCCTGACGGGGACGGACCCGACCATGACCGTCGGGGCCGTCATCGTCCTCTATGGCTTCGTCCAGACCGGCTTCTTCCTCGTCATCCGAACGCTAACGCCGTACGACCCGATCTGGTACTACCCCGACGACGTGCGCCCCGAGGGCGAGTGGTCGATGATCGGGAGTTTGATCGCCGGCGGCGTGCTCTCTCTCGTCCTCGTCGTCCTCGTCGTCGGCGACCTCTTCGGCGGCGTGCCCGGTCTGACCGACCTCCTGCCCGTCGCCTCGATCCCGCGCCCGCTCTACATGGCCATTCCCGTCACGCCGCTGGCGATTCCGGGCGTCGCCTTCCGGTTCCACGAGGAGCGCATCAAATCCCGCGACGACGAGTTCCCGAGTTTCATCCGGGCGCTCGGCGCGAGCGAGACGGCGAAGCAGTCGACGACCACCGCGGTTCTCAAGACGCTCCGGAAGAAGGATTTCGGCCCCCTCACCGAGGACGTGGACGACCTGTTCAAGCGGCTGAACATGCGGCTGGAACCCGACCGCGCGTGGGAGTATTTCACCGCCAACACGCGCTCGTACCTGATTCAGAAGTTCAGCGAGATGTATCTCGTCGGTAGGCAGATGGGGGGCGAGCCGAAACAGCTCGGCGAACTCATCAGTCAGAACATGAACCACGTCAACCAGCTCAGACAGCAGCGCCAGCAGGCGACGGTCACGATGATCGGCCTGCTGTACGGGATCACCGCCGCCTCCTCCTTTGCCTTCTTCATCGGCTTCAAAATCGTCGACATCCTCGCGGGGATGTCGCTCGAACTCGGGACTAGCTCACAGCTCGACGTGGGGAAACTCATCCACACGGGGGTGTACGACCTCCCGCTCATCCAGTTTCTCCTCCTCGGGGTGGTGATGATCAACGCCGTCCTCTCCGCGCTCATCATCCGGACTGTCGATGGCGGCCACAAGGCGAACGCCCTCCTCCATTTCGTCGCTCTGACCTGGATCGGCTGTGCCGTCGCCGTGCTGACCATGACGGTCGTGGGGGGGTTGTTGAATGTCTGAACGCGTCATCGCCGACTTCGTCGGCCGCTTCTTCGTGACCGACATGAGTCGCGAGGACCCGGTTCGCGGGCGTATCGTGATGAGCCGAAAACGGCTCGTGCTCGTCGGCGACGACCACAAGGTGACGATACCCACCTCGACGATGTTCGACATCGCGGTCGGGCACGTCCCGCCGGAGATGCGCTCGTTTTTCAGCGACTCGATCACCGTCGCCTACCGGACCGACGAAGGACGACGCATGGCCGTCGTCGAGGCCGAGAGCGACACGGTCGAGAAGTTCGCGACCGTCCTGTTCAAAGCGCACCTGAACGGGCGCACGGTGACGGTCGAACACCCCGCCGAGCGCGGGGGACGGGTCGTCGACTCGACGATCCGCAAGGCGAAACTCACCGTCGACGACGGCGCCCTCGCTTTCGCCGGCCCGAACGTCGACTTCGCCATCGATCTGGCGACGGTGACTGATTTCGAGAAGGAGACGCGGACGCTCGCCGGCGAGACCAAACCCGCGCTGTCGGTGCGACACGTCCCGCGGACGACCGCTCTCCTTTCGGTCGTTGCCCTCCCCTCCGAACGGGTGATGAACCTCCTCGGTCGGTACTTCCGGCTGGAGTACAGCGACATCGTCGAATCCCTGCAGGACGTGAGCCTCTCCGACGAGGAGGTGCAGGTCCTCGTCGGCATCTACTCCGCGGGGGAGGGTGTCGACCCCCTCGACGTGGTCGCCGCCGACGCCAGCCAAACGACCATAGTGCTGAACGGCCTCCGTGAGAAAGGCCTCGTCGTCGACGGCGACGACGGGACGGCGCTGACGCCGAAAGGGCGGGTCGTCGTCAACAGCCGGCTAGAGGAAGTCAACGCGTGACGATCCGAATCGCCCGGCTACGGCCGGCACGGGACGGCCGACCGGTGGTGAGCTAGCCGTCGATGGTCTACCGATGGCAGTGTCGGCGGTGTGCGTTCGGTTGCTGGACCGCGAGCGGTGACGCCGCGGCCGAAGCGGTCGGCGCCCACCTCCTCGACCACGCGGAGTCGAATCTCCGCCGCGACGACGTGGGAGTCGCGTGGCGGTGTCCCCACTGCGGGACCCAGGGGGAGACCTACGCGGGCGACGACGACGACGCGGTCGACGCGTTCAAGTCTCACCTGTTCGGCCACGCGGCGTCACAACTCGAAGCCGGCGCCCACGTTGCCGATGCGGTCGGCGGAACCGGAAACGTTCTCGTGATCGCCCCGTCCGACGACGCGGCGGACAACGCTCGCACGCATTTCCTCTCGCGCGGCGACCACGCGATGATCGTCACGGCGAACCCGGCCGACCGACTCCGACTTCTGGATCGTGCGCTCCCGTCGTGGCCAGCGTCGACGACGGTCGTCACGACGGTCACGGAGCCGCTGTCCGAGGTCGATATCGACCCCTCGGCTCGATCGATAGAAGTCCTGATGCTCGATGGCCGGCCTGATCTGAGCGGCGTCGGCGAGACGCTCTCGCGAGCGATCGGGGCGCGACAGGCAGCCGGCACGCTGTCCGTCGAGTTCGACATCCTCCCCGACCTCCTCGAGACGTTCGAACTGCGGACGGTGTTCCGGTTTCTCCACCTCCTCTCCGCGCGGCTCGAACGGGAGCGTGCGCTCGCACACTGCCATCTCGATCCGCGATACACACAGCGGGCGAGCATCAACGTTCTCGAAGGAGCGTTCGACCTGTCGATCCGGGCCGAGGGATCGGTATTCGTCGCCGAGTCCAACGGGTAACCCCGGCCGCGCTCATTGGTCGTTCATCGCCTCGCTGGCGATGTTGCGCCCGCGAGCGTTGAGCGCGACTTCGCGCCGGACCCGTATCTCCTCGACGACTTCGAGTTCGATCAGGCGGTCGAACACCTCCTCTACCTCGTCGACGTCCATCCCGAGGAAGTCGGGAATCTCGAACGGCGACACTCCCGAATACAGCGCCATCAACACCTCGTTCTGTCGCTCGGAAAGATCGACACCGATCTCGCTCCGGCTCTCCCCTTTCCGGAGGAGGCTCTCGAGGATCGCACACCGGCGCGTCGACCCCGAGAGATACGTCTGGACGCTCGTCCCGTCTTCGCTGTGTTCGACCTCCAGCACCCGTCGTTTCTCGTCTCTGACCGACCGCTCGTTGGCCTCCATCGACCCGATGTCGTCGAGGTCGATTTCGACGAACGAGCCGTCGGCGATGGCGAGGGCGACGGCCCCCTCCTCGATTTTCAGTCGGCCTTTCTCCCACTCGGCGTCGGTGACGACGCCGCCCTCGACCGCAGGGTGGCGCGCGAGAACGATCTTTCGATCCAGGAGGGCACGGTACAGGAGCCGCTCGAACGACTCGGGGTCGTCCGCGGAGACGAGCACCACGTCGCCGCCCGCGATCTGGAGGCTGACGTAGCCGGACACCTTCGCGACCAGCTGGTTCACGTCCGTCCGCCCCTCCAGACTCTCGATTTTCGGGAGGGGGATCGTCCGTTTGCCGCCGTTGCCCGCGAGAATCAGCCGCCTGTTCGACAGCAGGATGCGCCCCCCGGACCACTCCGCGTCGTTCAGTTCGCGGCCGTCCTTGACGACCTGCGTGAACTTCCCGCGCGTATCGACCACCTTCCGCTCGCCCTCGCTCATCGACGGCCTCCGAGTTTCGACAGGGCGGCGAAGGCCTGTTTGCGGACCTCCTCGTCGCCGGTGCGATCCAGAAGCGCCTCGAGTCGGTCGCGGGCACGCTCGCCGCCGACTTTGCCGAGGACGAACACCGCCTTCGACCGCGCCGCGTCCGAGGGGTCCGGATCCTCCAGCAGATCGAGGAGTTCGTCCTCGACGGCCTCGCCGTCGAGGTGGACGAGGCTGGTCGCCGCGAACTGCGCGGTGGTGCCGTCGGCGGCGTCGAGGGCGCCGACCAGCGCCTCGACGGCGTCGGCGTACCCCTCGTCGTCGGCGACGCGCCCGAGAAGCCAGGCGACGTTGCGCCGCTCCCGTGGCTGGTTGCTCTCTTCGAGCAATTCGACGAGCGGATCGACGACGCTCCGGTCGGCCGAGCCCAGCCGATCGACGACCGTTTCACGGATGCGGTGGCTCTGTTCCGTCGGCGCGGCCGCGAGCAACTCGACGATGGAGAAGACGGCCGCCCGCCGCACCACGTCGCTGTCGTCGTCGAGCGCGCCGATGAGCGGATCGATGGCCGCCGACCCCTGATACCCGCCGAGCGCCATGACCGCCGCGTAGCGCACCTCGTCGTTCTCGTCGTCGACGGCGTCGAGCAGCGGGGAGAGGGCGCCGATGGAGGCCAGCGCGTCGGCGGCCTCGCGGCGAACCCGGCCGACCGGGTCGTCGAGGCGGGCGCCGAGCGCCTTTGCCGCCCGTTCGTCCCCGACGGCGCCGCAAGCCCGCGCGGCCCGGGTACGAACTCGCGGGTTGGGATCCTCGAGCGCCTCGACCAGCGCCGGGAGCGCCCCCGCATCGCCCAGCCGGCGAAGCGCGTTCGCGGCCGCCATCCGAAGCTCCGGGCGGTCGGCCGAGAGCGTCTCGACGAACGCCTCGGCGCGCACCCAGTCGGCGCCGTCGGCATCGACCCCGGCCATCTCCGCGACCAGCCGCTCGATGGCCTCGCCTCCGATCGCGTCGAGGGCGTCGATAGCGGCGCCGCGGACCGCCTCGTCGTCGTCGTTTTTGGCCGTCCGGACGAGCGCGTCGACCGCCTGTGGCTCGTCGTCGACCACGTCGCCCAGGATTTCGGCGGCTCGCTTCCGGATCGACGCCGAGTCGCTGAGCTTCAGGTGATCCAGCAGGGCGTCCACGTCGCGGTCTTTCTCCAGCTGGTAGAGCGACATGTCAGGTCCGTCGGTAGACGCGTCGCCGTTTGTCGACCGTTTCGACCGCGTCCCGGCTCCCTCGTGGTAGCGTCTCCGTCATCCCGATGACGAGGTAGCCGCCCTCGCGGAGCGACGAGAGCACCGTATCGACCACCGCTCGCTTCGACTCCGTGTTGATGTAGATGAGAAGGTTGCGACACAGCGCGAGATCAACGCCCCCTTTCGGCTCGTCCGCGATGAGGTCGTGCTGTTCGAACGTCACCAGCTCTTTCACCTCGTCGCGGACGGCGAAGGTGTCGTCCTCGCGGTCCACGTACCGCTCCGCGTCGTCGAGGGGTTCGAGTTCGCTTGCCACGTCCCGTGTCTTGGTCGTCCGGTAGACGCCCGCTCGCGCCCGTTCGAGGACGTCTTCGTTGATGTCGGTGCCCACGATGTCGAGCCGGCGGGTGCGAATCTCGTCGTCGTCGAGGGCAAGCATCGCCAGCGAGTACGGCTCCCGCCCGTCCGAACAGGGGGCGCTCCACACCGTCGTCCGGCCGCGGCCGGCCGTCACCGTCCGTAGCGCGTCCCGGATCGGCTCCCACGCCTCGGGGTTGCGATAGAAGCTGGTGACGTTGATCGAGAGGGAGTCGAGTAGCGCCCCCGGCTCCTCGGGATCGGACCGCACCAGGTCGAGGTACTCGTCGTAGCCCTCCACGTCCCGCCGGCGCATCCGGGCGGAGATGCGGCGATCCAGATACGACTCGTTGTAGTACGACGACTCGAAGTCCAGTTCCGCCGCGAGGTGGGCGAGCAGCCGGTCGAAGGCGTCGGTTGTCTCGCTCATCGGTTCAGAGCGTCACCACGTCGAGGATCGGGACGATGTTGCCGTCGCCGAGGACGGCCGTCCCGCTGAGTCCCGGGATGCCGCTCAACACGCCTTCGAGCGGCTTGACCACGACTTCCTCCTGTTTGTTTACGGCGTCACAGCGGAGCGCGGCCCGACGCTCTGACTTGCGGATGCGCAGGAGCATCCCGTCACCGTTGGCCGTCTCGCCGGGTACGTCGAGCTCCGAGGCGAGGTCGACGACCGGGTAGATGTCCTCGTCGTGTTCGATCATCGGCTGCTCGTTGATCGTCTCGACTTCGGGGATGCGGCTCACCTCGTCGATGTTCTTGATCGGGACGCCGTACTCCTCGCTCCCGACTTCGATGAACAGCACCTTGACGATGGCGACGGTCACCGGCAGGCGCAGGGTGACACTCGTTCCCTCGCCGTGCTCGCTCTCGACGTTCACCGAGCCGTCGAGCTGTTTGACCGTGCTGTGGACCACGTCCATGCCGACGCCTCGGCCGCTCACGTCGGTCACCTCGTCGGCCGTCGAGAAGCCCGGGTGGAAGACTAGATCGTACACCTCGGAGTCCTCCATCGAGTCGAGTTCGGCCTCGGTCCGAACCCCCTTCTCGGCCGCCTTCCGCCGGAGTTCGTCCACGTCCAGACCGCGGCCGTCGTCCTCGACGGTGACGGTGACGTGGTCGCGTTCGCGGCTCGCCCGTAGCTCGATAGACCCCTCGCGATCCTTCCCCGCCGCTTCCCGTTCTGCGGGCGGTTCGATGCCGTGATCGACCGCGTTCCGGAGGATGTGCATGAGCGGATCGCTGATCTCGGTCAGGATGGTGCGGTCGAGTTCGATATCCTGACCCTCCATCCGGAAGTCGATCTCCTTTTCCTGTTCGCGGGCGAGGTCACGAACCAGCCGCGGGAACTTGCTGATCACCTTCCGCATCGGGATCAGCCGCATGTCC
Organism: Haloplanus natans DSM 17983; assembly: GCF_000427685.1. Taxonomy (NCBI): domain Archaea; kingdom Methanobacteriati; phylum Methanobacteriota; class Halobacteria; order Halobacteriales; family Haloferacaceae; genus Haloplanus; species Haloplanus natans. The sequence goes on along the minus strand of NZ_KE386573.1, from coordinate 2,078,286 downwards.
ATCACCGTGTTCTGGAGGTTGCCGGTGATCTTGTCGAGTTCGCCGAGCGTGTCCGTCGCGCTCCCCACGTCGCCGTCGTCGACGGCGCGGCGGAGCTTGATCCGGCTGGTGACCAACTGCTCGACGAGGCCGTGCAGGTCGTCTAACTGATCGACGTCGACCCGGACGGAGCTGATTTCCCGGGAGGAGCCGTTACTGGCGTCGGGTTCGCTCTCGCCGTTCGCCCGCTGGGCGTCGTCCGTGCTCGCGTCGTCGGCCTCGCTTTCGTCCTCGGGGTCGTTCGCTTTGGACGTTTCCGTCCCTGCCTGTGACAGCGTGGCGTCCTCGATGGCGGAGACCCGATCGAGCGTCGCCCGGAGTTCGTCGGCAGTCGTCGAGGCGACGACGAGGGCGAAGTCGTCCTCGTACTCGCCGTCCTCGATGGCCTCGGGGTCGGGCGTCGCGTCGACCAGATCACACTCCTCGCGGATGGCTTCGAGGACGAGCATCCCGTCGACGCCTTTCATCTCCGAATCGCCTACCTCGACTGTCACCTCGAAGGTGTCGACCTGGTCCGTCCCGTCCGCGTCGGTACCGCCGTCTTCCGCACCCGTCGCGCCGCCGCCCTCGATGACCGTCCGGATATCCGTCTCGAGGTCGGCCGTCTCGACGTCGACGGTGCCGTCCGCGTCGATGGATTCGACGGCGAGTTCGAGGCGGTCGACACCTGCGAACACCAGATCCATCACTTCGGGCGTTACCGTCATGTCACCCTCTCGGAGTTCGTCGAGGAGGTCCTCGATGGCGTGGGCGAGGTCGCTGGCCTCGTCGTAGCCCATCGCGCCGAAGTTCCCCTTCAGGGTGTGGGCCGTCCGGAAGATGTCGTCCATGGCCTCGCGGTCGTCCGGGTCCGACTCCAGCGCCAGCAGGGAGTTGTTGAGGTCGGTCAACTGCTCTTCGCTCTCGTGGACGAACGCCTGGACGTACTCTTCGGTCATGCGTTAACCTCCAGTTTGGTCGCGTCGAGAACCCCGTCGGGTACGTCGTCGCCCGACAGCACGTCGTCGACACAGCCGAGTTCGATCGCGCGTTTCGGCATTCCGAACACCGCCGACGAGGCCTCGTCTTGGGCGATGACGTGGCCGCCGGCGTCGGCGATGGCCTGCACGCCCTCGGCGCCGTCGGCGCCCATGCCGGTGAGGACGACGCCGACGAGCGGGCCGTCAACCGTCTCGGCCGCCGAGCGCATCGTCACGTCGGCGGCGGGCCGGACGCCGTGTTCCGGCGGGTCCTCGGTCAGCTTGGTCCGGAGTCGACCGCCGCCGGCGCCGGCGACGACGAGGTGTTTCCCGCCCGGTGCGACGAGTGCCTCGCCGCCGCCGATGCGGGCGCCGTCCTCGGCCTCGCGCACGTCGTACTCGCTCGCGGCGTCGAGCCGGTCGGCGAACCGTCCGGTGAACGCGTCGGGCATATGCTGGACGACGATGATCCGGAGGTCGGCGGCACGCGGCAGCCCCGCGACGACCCGTTCGACGACCGTCGGCCCACCGGTCGAGGAGGCGATCACCACCGTTGCCCCCTCCTCGTAGTCGGTGGCAGCGGCGGTCGTCGACGTCGACCGGGAGCGCCCTCCCGGCCGTGACGACCGGCCACCGCTCACGTCGGCGCCGGCGACGGCTTTCACCTTGCGAACTAGCTGCTCTTCCTTGCTCGACATCCGGGTGCTGACCTCGCCGCCGGGTTTGGTGAAGAAGTCGACGGCGCCCTTTTCGAGCGCCTCGAAGGTTACGTCGGCGCCGTCGGCAGTGTGGGCGCTCAGCATGAGGATCGGCGTCGGCCGCTCGGCCATGATCCGCTCGACGGCCTCCAGCCCGTCGACCTCCGGCATCTGTAAGTCCATCGTCACCACGTCGGGCTCGTGATCGAGGACGGCCTCGACTGCCTCCGCGCCGTCGGCGGCGGTGTCGACGACGGTCACGCCCCCGTTTTCGAGCATATCCGAGAGCATCGTCCGCATGAAATGTGAGTCGTCGACGACGACCGCCCGTGGCGTCGATGCGCTCATCGACGGGTCGCCCCGCTGTGTGACCGGATCGTCACGGCGGTCGGGCGCTGCCCGTCGGTTTCCGGGGGGGTTCGTCCGAACATCAGTCGATCGTTCGTTTCCGTAGAAGTGAAATAAATACACCGGCACGGTTATCAAATCGGATAATGCGACCAGTACGCTTAACCTCCGTTTGACCGACCGTGAGATATGGAGAGACGCGTTGGGAGGCCGGACGGATGCGGGGCGGAGGGGGAACGATGAGCGAGGCGACGGCTCGCACCCGCACCGTCCAGTTGCTCGAGTTCGAACTCGGCTCGGAGTCGTACGCGGTCGACATCGCTCACGTCGCCGAAATCGTCGACGTGAACGAACTCACCGTCGTCCCCAACTCGGCACCACACGTCGAGGGCGTGATGGATCTGCGTGGAAAGACGACGACTATCGTCGATCCGAAGGCGGTGTTCGGCATCGACGGTGACGGAGAACGCAAGCGGATCGTCGTGTTCGACCGCGAGCGGACGGTCGAAGGCAAGTCGGTCGGCTGGATCGTCGACGAAGTGGATCAGGTCGTCGAAGTCGAGGGCGACGACGTGGAAACGTCGCCCGTCGACGACGACGCCGTTCGTGGCGTCATCAAGCGCGACGACGACTTCGTCATCTGGGTCCGACCGACGGTTCTCGATGCGTAGTGCTCGTGACCGCGTCGCACCGGCCGGTGCCGCCGGGCAACGCGGACTCGTATCAGCACCGATAATTCGGCCAACAGCTTCATATGTTGGGAACCGAACCGAACAGTCGAAGACCCACCGGCGAGACGGTCCTCCGGTCGTGACGACTCGTGGCCGTCCACGCGCCCCATTCGAACACGGAGACCGATCATGACGACCACGCTCTCAGACGCGACGGTGCTCATCGTCGACGACGAGCAGTCGCTGGCGGATCTGTACGCCTACTGGATCGACGAGTTCGCCGAGGCACGGACGGCCTACGACGGCACCGAGGCACTGGAGCAACTCGACGACGACATCGACGTGATGTTGCTCGACCGGCGGATGCCCGGGCTGTCCGGCGACGAGGTTGTCGACGCCGTCGAGGACCGCGGCCTTGACGTGCGCGTGGTCATGGTAACCGCGGTCGACCCGGGGTTCGACATCGTCGACATGGGCATCGACGACTACCTCATCAAGCCCGTCGATCAGCCCGAACTCGTCGAAACCGTCGAGCGAATGGTCGTCCGGAGTTCGTACGACGACCAGTTACAGGAGAAGTTCCAACTCGTCGAAAAGAAAGTGACCCTCGAAGCGGCGAAGACCCCCCACGAACTCGAAGAGAGCGACGAGTACGCCGAACTGACCCGCCGGCTGGACGCCGTCGAGCGCGATCTCGACTCCGCCGTCCAGGAGTTCGACGACACCGACTTCACCGTTGCCTTCCGTGAACTGCCCGACGGCGGGCCGGTCGACTCGACCGAAGGCTGATACGGCCGACAGCCGACTACCGGACGACCGTCACCGGCACCGGCGACCGCCGGACCACCGATTCTGCGACGCTTCCGAGGAGGACGCGTGTGACACCCTTTCGGCCGTGACTCCCGATGACGATGCCGTCCATGTCTTTGTTCTCCGCCCACTCGACGATGGCGCGGGAGGGCATCCCGATCACCGTCTCCGTCGTTACGTCTATTCCGTACTCGGCCGCACGGTTCGACGCCTCGTCGAGCACGTTCTGTGTCCGCTCCTCTGCGTTCTCCTGAAGGTGTTCGAACGTGCTCGGGGCCGCCTCGATGGAGCCATAGCCCACGTCCGTCGGATCGATCACTGAGAGTAGCGTGATGTCGGCGTCGGGGTACTCCTCGAGGGCGAACTCGAGGGCGGCGTCTGCGGGATCGGATCCGTCTATCGGGACGAGCAGTCGTTTCACCATACTCCCCGTCCGCACGACACCCTGGTAAGCGTGTGGGATCGCTCCCCGTCGGTGGGAACCCGCCGCCGGTCGGGATAGTCAGGTTTTCGTAGGATGGCCCGCAACCCCCGGTATGGGAAGCGACCGTTCAGTCTCGCGACGCGGATTTCTGACGACCGTCGCGGGCACCGCGGCGACTGCGGCCGCCGCCGGCACCGCCACGGCCCAGGCGTCGTTCGACGGGTGGATGAGCGACGTGGGCAACTACAGCGAGGTGGCCGACGCGACCGGGCAGAGCGAGGTGACGATCACCGTCGGCGCCTCCGGCAACGGCGGAAACTTCGCGTTCGATCCGCCGGCCGTTCAGGTCGACCCCGGAACGACGATCATCTGGGAGTGGAACGGCCAGGGCGGGCAACACAACGTCGTCGCCGAGGAAGGCGGCGACTTCGAGAGCGAACTCGTCGCCGAAGCCGGCTTCACGTTCGAACAGACCTTCGACTCCGAAGGCACTATCAAATACTTCTGTCAGCCCCACCGCGCGCTCGGCATGAAAGGCGTCGTCGTCGTCGGCGCGATGCCCGACTCGGGCGGCGGCGGTGGTGGTGGCGGCGGCGGCGGCGGTGGCGGCGGCGCTCCCGGCGTCCCCGACAGCGCCAAATCCCTCGTCATTGCCCTGACGGCCGTCATGGGCTCCGTCCTCGGCCTGGCGTATTTCCTCATCCGCTACGGCGGCGACTACGGCGAAGAACTCGACAGCGCCTGAACGCCGGTGATTTCGAACCGGGCTCCACCAGTCTCGCTCTCGGTGACCGCTAGCTCCCAGCCGTGGGCTTCGACGGCGTCGCGGACGATGACGAGGCCGAGACCCGTTCCGTTCTGGTTCGTCGAGTATCCGGCTTCGAAGATCCGTTCGCGGTCGGACTCGGGGATGCCCGGTCCGTCGTCTTCGACGTAGAAGCCGTCCGGGAGGCTCCCGACGGTGATCGTTACGTCGTCGCGTTCGTCGGCCGTGTGTTCCACCGCGTTCCGAAACAGGTTCTCGAACGCCTGCCCGAGTCGGCTCTCGTCGGCCCGAACCGTCCCCTCGACGCGCACGTTCAGGGCGGCGTCCTCCGTCGCCACGTTCGCCCAGCATCGGCTGACGAACGACTCGATTTCTAGGGGAACGGGGTCGATATCCCGTCGCCCGTGGCCGGCGAGCGTCAGTAGGTCGTCGATCAGGCCGTCCATCCGCTCCAGCGCGGCGGCCGCGTCGTCGATGTGGGGGGAGTCGGACTCCTCACGCGCCCACGCGATCCGGCCGGCGGCGACGTTGAGTGGGTTTCGCAGGTCGTGTGAGACGACGCTCGCGAGTTCCTCGAGGCGGTCGTTCCGCCGTTCTAGCTCCCGTTCCCGTTCGATGCGGTCACTCACGTCTCGCGCGGTCGACAGGATCGCCGTTTCGCCGCGGTACGGAATGAGCGTGGCGTTGATCTCGACCGGGATTCGCTCGCCCGACTTCGTCTCGTGGACGGTGTCGAAGCGCTCGATCCGACCCTGTTCGAAGTCCTCGATCCGTTCGTCCTCGCTCTCGGCGTCGGCCGTCGGGTCGATATCCGCCGGCCGCATCGACAGGAGTTCGTCGCGAGTGTAGCCGAGGCGGTCGATCGCGGCTTCGTTGACGGCCTGAAACGTGTCGCCTTCGGTGCGGACGAAGACGGCTTCCGGAAACGCCTCGAACAGCTCCCGGTACTCGGCCCGCGACCGCTCGAGTTCGCGCTCGTATCGCTTCCGTTCGGTCACGTCGAGGAGCGTCCCCACGATGGCCGGTTCGCCGCGGTAGTCGATTCGGCCGCCGTGGACCTCGAACTCGATGTTCGAGCCGTCCCTGCGCTCCCCACGGAGCGTATACCGGAGGTCGTCGACCTCGCCCACGATGCGGCGGTCGATGTTCCGCCGCAGTTTCTCCTGGTCCGCTTCGATCACGAGGTCGAACGGCGTCACGCCCGACAGCAACTCCGCTTGGGTGTAGCCGAACATCGCCGCGAGCCGAGGGTTGACGTACTCGAACTCGCCGTGCTGGATGAGATAGACGCCGACGAGATTCCCCTCGACCAACCGTCGAAACTTCGCCTCCGACTCGCACAGGTCGGCACGGACCGCGAGGGTGTGGAGCGCGCTGGCCACGTCGACCCCGAGTTCCGCGAGGAGGTCGCGCTCGAACGCGTCGGTCGGGGCGCCGCCCGCCGACCTCACCGCGAGTACGCCGTAGCGATCCGATTCGTACTCGAGCGGGACGGCGATCACCGCCGCGTCCGCACCCGTCGAGACGGCGGGTTCACGCTCCGTCGCGGCGACTTCGACCGCGGGCACGGCGTCGAGGGCCACGTCCACCCTATCGCCGTCGGCCGCGGTGGCGAGCGATCGGACGGCCACGTCCGTGACCACACCGCCGTCGACGGTCGGCGTCCCGATGGCCGCCCAGGCGTACGGCTTCGCTTCGGCGAGTCGTTCACAGACCGTCCGCTCGGCGCCCGTCCCGTCGTCGGCCCGAACGAGCGCCTTGCTGACTTCGTGAGCGAGTTTCTGGAGCTGCTCGAATCGATCCGCCCGTGCGCGGTTCCGACGCTTCGAGACGGCCTGAACGATCCGGTTTGCCAAGAGCGCGTACTGGTCCGTGGCCGTCCCCTTCCGGACGTAGTCCGTCGCGCCGGCCGAGATGGCCTCGCTCGCGATTTCCTCGCTCCCCTTGCCGGTAAAGAGGACGAAAGGAAGCGTCGGCCACCGCTCGCGGACCGCTCCGAGCAGTTCGAGCCCGTCCATTCCGGGCATTTGGTAGTCGCTGACGAGACAGTCGAACGCCGACTCGGCGAGCCGATCGAGACTCGCGGACGGATCCGTCTCGGTCGTCACGTCGAGGCGGTCGTCCTCCCGCTCGAGCAGTTCCGCAGCGATGGCGGCGAAGTCGGCAACGTCGTCGACGAGCAGGACCCGAATCGGCGCGTCCATCGGCTGTTCTGGCAGATATTCGTGCCCGTGCCGTTTAGACTTAGGGGTGGCCGTCGGATCGCTACTGCGGCATACGGTACGGGCGGTCAGTTTCGTCCGTCGTTCGCGCGGGCGGCCAGTGCCGTCCCCGTCTCGACGGCGTCGACGGCGCTCGTCCCGAGGACGTACGTGATCGGTTCGATACCGAAGGCCCCCTCGTGGTAGACGATCCGGGGCACGCCCGACTCGAAGAGTGCGTCGAGGCGTCGGCGGCGGTCCTCGTACGCCGCGTCGAAGGCGACGGCCTCCATCCCCGCCGGGACCGCCGCTAGCAGGTTCTCACTCGTCGCGAGGTTGACCGCCCCCCGAACGCTCGGGTCGGCGGCCGTCGCCGCCAGAAGCGTCGTCGCCACGTGGTGGGACCCGCCGAACTCGGGGTTCGCGGGGACGTTTACGCCGCCCCGCATCGCGTGGATGCGCCCGGGGACGGCCGCCACGTCCGTCTCGTCGACCGCGTCCGGCAACGCCATCGCCACGTTCGTTCCCACGTTCGGGACGTGTGCTGGGACCCCCGTGGCGTTCGCGAACTGCCGGACCGCCCGACGAACGTTCGACAGCACCTCGCGTTCGGCCTGTATCCCGGAATCGCGCCCGCGCACGCAGAGATCACAGCCCATGCCCGAAAGTGCCGGCATCTCCTCCTCGTGGACCGCACAGATCGGCCCCCGATCCTCGAACGCCCGGACGAGTTCCAGCAGTTCGGCGAGGGCCTCGTAGTCGTCCATCGTGCCGGCGTCGAACCCCTCGGCGATCCGCTCGACCGTCGCCTGCAGCCGTGGTTCCTCGGCGAAGCGTTCCTCGACGTGTCGATCTCCCGAAAGGTACTGGCTCACCGCCGCCTGTGAGACGCCGAGACGGCTGGCTATCTCCCGCTGTGCGAACCCGCGATCCGATAGCTCGGCCGCCAGCATCGAACGCACCGTCGGCAAGAAGCGGTCGACGACGATTTCGCTCGGCAACTGCACCGTCACGGTTCCACCGTCCGCTGCCCGTGGGTCATGTGCCCTCACTCGGGTGGGCAGGCCTTATACTGTCGGCCCAACGCTTTAGACGGGACACGCCGAGGCCCCCCTCGTGCAACCGATATCCTTCGACGAGGCGGAGACGTACGAACCGGACGACGGCTGGCGCCGGGTGGCGATGGCCGGAAGCGACCGCTTCAGCTTCGAGTGGTTCGAGAAGCCGCCCGGTCACTCCTCGCCGATGCACGACCACGAGAACGAACAGGTCTGTCTCGTTCTACAGGGGGAACTGACCGTCTCGACCGACGACGACAGGGTGACCCTCGGGCAGTACGACTCCGTCCACCTCGACGCGTGGGAGACTCACCGCGTCGAGAACACGGGCGAGGAACGTGCCGTCGGCCTCGATGTCTTCGCACCGGGGCGCTCGTTCGACTTCTGGACCGGCCGCGACTGATAGTGTTTATTGTAACTGTTTACCGGTGGTTCGCCAGAACGGGTCGGCGAACCACCGGTACTGACTTACAATGATCACTATGAGACGGGCCGGCCCCGCCTTCGACTGAGCGGTCACGCCCGCATTTGATATAGCAATATGCGATTTATAGGATTCACGCGGACGGAGCCAGCTGGTAGATGTGGTCTTCGTAGGTACGGCGCACCCGATCGCCCCAGTCGTGGGTGTACGTGTCGATGATGTCACTCGCCACGTCGCCACGAAGGTATTTGACGATGCCGCGGTCACCGGTTCGGTCCCGGAGGTGGGTCGTGAAGAAATGCCGGAAGTAGTGGGGGGTTACGTTCTCCTCGGCGCCGCCGCCGTCGCGGTGCCAGCCCCGCTCGCGTGCGTGTGACTCCACCGTGTGGTGGACGACGTGGGGGGTGACGCGCTCGCCCCAGTCGTCGCGCGTGTTCACGAACAACGGCTCCGCCCGCGAGACGGGGTCGGGTCTGATCGCGAGCCAGCGACGCAGTGTCGTCCGCAACTCGTCGTCGACCGGGATCACCGTCGCGCGTTTGCGCTTGTTGGCCGCGGTCCGGCGTTCGCCCTCGATTTCGTCGCCGACGGCGCGGTCGGCCGCGACGAACAGGGCGTCGCCGCGGCCGTCGAGCTGTGGTCGGATCGACACGTCGAGGGCCTCCCGGGTCGCCGGAGTCGACACATCTCGCAGATCGAGGTTACAGAGCTCTCCGACCCGGATACCCGTCTTGAGCATCGTCACCAGGAGTGCGCGATCGAGAGGGTGGGTGACCCCTGCGAGAAAGTCGCGCATCTCGGGAATCGCGATTTCGCGACGCGTCGGATCGGTGTTGATGCGTTCGTCCATCTCCTCGGCAACGAGGGTCATCGGGTTGGCGTCGAACGTCCCGACCTGGGCCATGTAGGCGTAGAACCGGTGGAGGTAGGCGGCGTACGTCGCGACGGTGCTCTCGGCGACGGTGCCACGCAGGCGATGAATCCAGGCCATACAGTCCCGGTGTTCGGCTGTTGCCGGAGTGGTCCCCCGCTCGTCGGCGAGAAAGGTCTCGAAATCTCGGAGGACGCGTTCGTAGGCCGCTCGCGTCCGGTCGGTCTTCCCGTGGAAAGTCATATCCTGCAGGAAGTAGCCCACGGGGTCGTCGACGTCGCTCACGACTCCTCCACCAGCCGGTAGCCGCCGTGGCGGCCGCTGTACTGAACGGCGTTTGCCTCCTGGAGCGACTCTAGGGCCTCCTCCAGTCGGCCCTCGACGCCGTCGGTCACCGCTTCGAGCAGGTCGTCCCACGAACGGTGGTCTTCCCCGCTGAGGGCGTCTTTCACCTGGGGTTCGAGCCCCGAAGATACCTCTTCGTCGGGTTTCTCGCCGGAGGGATGCTCGGGCACGGCGAAGTCGCGGCGGCCGGCCTGTACCATCGTCCGGACGAACTCGCTTTGACTCATGCCGAGGCGGTCGGCGTGTTCGCGCCAGCGCTCCTTCTGGTACGGCGGCACGTACGTCTTCACCGGAACGGAGTCGTCTGCCATATCGGTCCCTCGACTGCCGATTACTTCAAAGTGGTCCTACACAGGGGGATAAAGGTCTTTATTTAGAATTGTAGCACCAAATTGGCACCCCGAAATGCCCATTATTTGTGTGTGCGTACCTGCTTTGCGTATCGATGTAGTTACTCGTTCACAAATATAAATACGGTCCGGTACTCCCCGTTCACGCCGCCTCGCCGACCCGTTCGACCAGCGACGGGTCGTCGTTCCGGGGGTCGTTGACGCGCGTCGAGACCGGGTAAGCGGTCAGGTCGTCGGAGGGGGACGGCTCACAGCAGTCGAGTGCCGCCTCGACCGATCCGTGGAGCCACGTGGACTCCTCGTCCGGGTCGAGGATGACGGCCATCCGGTGGTGGAGGTCGCTCACCAGATCATTCGGCTCCGTCGTCACGATGGCGAAGGAGTGAATGGGTTCGGAATCGTCCGACTCGCCACCACTCCCGAACTCGCTCAGTCCGGTCTGTCGCGTCGGGGGTTCCCACCGCGACCAGATCCCGGCCATCGCGAACGGGCGGTCGTCCTCGAACGCGACCCGGTACGGTCGCTTGCCCTCGTCCCGGCTCACCCACTCGTAGAAGCCGTCCGCCGGCACCAAGCACCGCCGGTGTTCGACCGCCTCGGCGAACGTTGGCTTCTCCGTGATCGTCTCCACCCGGGCGTTGATCGGCGGATTCGTGTCGTCGTCCGCCCACTCGGGCACTAACCCCCACCGTTGGCGGGCGAACCGATCGGGGTCCGTGCCGGTCACCACCGGCAGGTCCTGTCCCGGTGCGCAGTTGTAGCGGGGCTCGATATCCGGGGTCCGCGTCCCGAATCGGTCGGCCAACGCTTCGGCCGGCGTGAAGAGGGTGTACCGCCCACACATACCCTGTCCTTCGACCGGAGCGGGTTAAAGCGTCCGCCCCCGTCGATAAATCATATGTCGCTATACGGAAGCCGGCGGCAGAGGCTGGCAGTCTCAATGCATACGGTCCGCAACTCGCTTCGTGGCAACAGTGATTTCGATATTTTCGTTGCTTTCACTCCTAACGCTCTTTACAGCGGATGACGTACCTTCATTCAACGATGTCCATCGATCGAGACACTTTCGAGAACACGAAGAGCTCTCCGTGCCTGATCAAGTCCTTGGATTTCTCGCCGCCAATGAAAATCGGGCGTTCAAGGCCCGCAAAATCGCCTCTCAGATTGGCACCGACGAGGGCGCGGTCAGCACTGCACTCTCACGATTGAAAGACTGCGGTCTGGTCGAACACAAGGCGGCGTACTGGGCGATAACCGACAACGACGAGCGACTCGAGGGGTACAGCGGCTACGAACGGACGACTGCTCTGTTCAACGAGCAACTCGGCACAGAAGACAAGGAGTCTTGGCGCAAACACGCGCCCAGCGGGTCACTCCGAGTGTCGAGGATGAACAGTGACCAACGAAGAGACACCGATTTTCGAACGTGGCGACGTCGTCTACGGCGATGACCTGTTCAAAGGTAACGAGGACGCTCGGCCTTGGCTCATTCTTTCGAACCACGAAGGTCGTCCGTTCCACGGCGAGCAGTATATCGCGCTCACGCTGACGTCGAAATCATGGATGGATGGGCTCATCGAAATTCCCGAAGAGAGCTGGCTTCGTGGCGGTACGCCAGACGAGAGCCGGATCATTCCATGGAGTGTGCAATCGATCGGCCACGAGGACATCGATTTCTGGCAGGGTCGTCTGACGGATGATATCGTCGATAACGCGACTACTGCTCTCGTCAAAGAATTATGGTAGCTACTTTCGAGTACTCACGTCTCTACGCGTTACATCTTCTTTTGAGCGAAGTCTCAGCTTCCACTGTGCGTCAGTAGTTGAGAATAGTACTCTATTGAAAACGACAGATAGCGTCGAGATTGTTCCGTAACAGTTTGAGAACATGAGCGAAGACGAACTAGTTGATCGAGGGAAACGACAGGATATCATCGACGAGCGACGTGACGAGTACGCTCGTGATCTGTTGGTATAGTAGCCTTTGTAAGTCATGGCATACCTGATCGTATGTCGTCTGGCGATCAGGTGTGCAAACAGTTCCAAACGCTACTATGGTTCTCGACGAGGATCTTCAGCCACGTCAACCACGACAGATAGGATACAATCGATTCTCTAGAGGTCACAGATGACACGAAAACCGATATCGCTCATCCAAAACACGATTATCTCGTACCGCACAGCAGTCAAAGAGAGATACGTGAAGTCCTCGTCTGGCCGTTCGACTACACGATCGCCGTGCGGTAACTCGACAATTCCGCGGAGACGGTCCGAGAGCGTTACCCCCCCAAATTGAGACTAGTGAACTCGGTGATGTAGCTGCTGAACCCTCGAAGAAATTGATATGTAATCGAATTTCTACTGTCTCGTACAGTGATTGCTCTTAGCGGCTTACGAAGCTTTTTCAGTCGGTCATAGCATTCCTACATGTCTTTCGTATCGGGTTCGATACGCCAGACGGTGATGAGCATGACGGACCTGATCTTACGGAGTCCGGCCTTCGAGGATGGAGATACCAGATCGCTACGGATACGCGGCGGAGAACGTCAATCCGCCACTTGACATCGACGGTATTCCAGCGGGAACCGCTTCGTTGGTGTTGATCGTGGATAGTCCGAATCCCCGTTCTTCGAGGAAGGAGATCTGGAATCACTGGCTCGTGTGGGATATTCCCCCCACTCTGACCGAGATTCCCGAAGGGTGGGCTCCAGAGCAGGCGACAGAAGGACAGAATGATTTTGCAGAACACGGATACGGTGGACCCAACCCAACTGGACAAGAACAGACCTACCGATTTCGGCTCTACGCCCTCGAAACGACGCTCGGACTGCCGTCTACAACTGAGAAAGACGATCTCGTTGACGGGGTCGTCGGGGATATTCTCGATAAAACCAAGCTCGAGGGAACGGTTGCTCCATAGGTGCGCTGCTGACAATGGCTGACTCGACTGTAACCTGCCCCGACTGCAGTACCCAACAGGAGGTCGAGACCGACGAGTATGGAATTTTCACACTGGTGTGTGAGAATTGTGGCGCCCGTTCGAAAGGTGAATACACAGCTATATCCGGCGAGATTGTTTGGCGATGGACGCAGCTGGGCGACAAATCGAGGGACTAATTCCCACACGAAGACGACTTCTCAACGCTTATCCGCGACTTTCACAGAGGGGTATGTAGCGGGATAGGATAGCTCGGAGATTCCACCAGGCTCATGACCTGGAGATCGGTGGTTCAAATCCACCTCCTGCTATTTCGCACCGACAGAACCGTTATTCGTAGACATCGTCCGGATCAAAGACTTTCTCGCCGACGGTCTCGCCTTCGATCGTCCGATAGAAGCAGGAGCGATAGCCCGTGTGACATGCTCCACCTTCCTAGTCGATTCGATAGAGCAGTGCATCACCATCACAGTCGACGCGGATTTCTTTGACCCGTTGGACGTGTCCACTGGAGCCGCCCTTCTGCCAGAGTTCGTCGCGACTCCGAGAGTAGTAGTGAGCAAGCCCCGTGTTCTGGGTTGCGGCGAGCGCCTCCGGGGACACGTACGCGAGCATCAGCACATCACCCGTCTTGGCGTCCTGTGCAATCGCAGGAATTCGGCCATCTTCGCCGAAGTCGAGTTCGACGTCGAGGCGTTCGTCTTGCATATTCTCACGAGACGACGGACTCGGGGAACCAGTTGTTATTTTGCGAGTTGATGGGTTCGCGGGAAGTTAGACCAACTGGAGGATGTTCCCGTTCGAGGTGACGTGGAGATCACGACCCAGCTTGTAGCCCTGTTTTGAAGCGAGGTCGACGTAGCCGGAGAAGCCCTGCATGTCCTGATGGGCAGGGATGACGTGCTGTGGTTGGAGCGCGTCCAGCATCTCGTAGTGACCCTCCTGACGCAGGTGGCCGGAGACGTGGACGTCGTCGTAGATCCGCGCCCCTTGCATCCCGAGCAGCTTCTCGGACTGGTAGCGCTGGCCTTCGTTCGTCGGCTCCGGAATCACGCGAGCGGAGAAGATGACCTTGTCGCCGTCGTCGAGTTCGTAGGGAGTCTCGCCGCGACCCATCCGGGTGAGCATCGCTCGGGGTTCACCCTGGTGGCCCGTGACGACTGGGAGGAAATTCTCCTTGCCCTCGTCCATGATTCGGTTGAACGCGCGGTCGACTGACTTGCGGTGGCCGTACATCCCCAAGTCGTCCGGGAAGCTCGCCGCACCGATGCGCTCGGCCGTGCCGGAGTATTTCTCCATCGAGCGCCCGAGAAGGACGGGCTGGCGACCGATCTCCTCGGCGAATTCGACGAGGCTCGTAACGCGAGCGATGTGGCTCGAGAACGTCGTCGCGACGATCCCGCCGTCGTAGTCTTCGAGACTCTGGATGACGTCGTGGAGTTGCTCTCGGGCGACGGCTTCGCTCGGCGTTCGTCCCTTCTTGTTCGCGTTCGTGCAGTCCTCGATGTAGCAGAGGACGCCCTCCCCCTCGCGGCCGATCTCGCGAAACCGCTTCATGTCGATGGGGTCGCCGATGACCGGCGTGTGGTCCATCCGCTTGTCGAGTCCGTAGACGATGGCTCCCTCGGGCGTGTGGAGGACGGGATTGATCGCGTTGATGATCGAGTGCGTGACGTTGACGAACTCGAGTTTACACCGGTCGCCGATGGGCATCGTCTCGCCGGCGTCCATCTCGATGAGTTCGTTCTCGACGAGGAATTTGCTCTCGTCTTGAATCTCCTCTTTGACGAGTTCGAGCGTAAAGGGCGCAGCGACGATAGGGGCGTCGTAGCGATGTGCCAGTTTGCTGATGGCGCCGATGTGATCGAGGTGGCCGTGCGTCGGAACGATAGCCTGCACGTCGCCATCGAGGTCACTCATCACCCGGTCGTCCGGGATGGCACCCATGTCGATCAGGTCGAGCGAATGCATCTCCTCCGTCTGGAGGTTGTCGTGAACCAGTACTTGAGAAAGATTGAGGCCCATGTCGAAGACGACGATGTCGTCGCCGGCACGGACGGCCGTCATCTGGCGGCCGACTTCCTCGTAGCCACCGATAGTTGCGATTTCGATTTCCATAGTTGGGGTCCGATCAGAGCGATCCCAGAACTCGTCAAAGTCCGCCTGGTGAAGGAGAGCCGGTGTGACTCTGGCTTCGACGCCCCGTCCGGATCGGACCGTTCGTCGACGTGTCCAGAGTACACGACCTTCTCGGGGACAACGCGTGTTTCGGCTATGTGGTAACTGACTGCCTGGGCGTATATACCCGTGGATTTGGACTACCGAACTCGGCGTCGTCGACGACTGTCTCGCGGTCAGGAGTCCGTCAAGACACCGTTATCAAAAACACAAACAAATTGTCGATTTTCGATACATCCTCTGGATCCTTGCTCGAATCGCTGGACGGAGACTTCACGGCAGTTTTATACCGGGAGTGGTCCCGTCCAGATAGGTGCGATCCCTGTGAGTACCGGGTCCGGTTTGATTCCCCTCGTCGTGACCATCTTAGGGCTGGGTGTCGCCGCCCAGGTGTTAGCCGACCGGCTGGAAATCCCGAGCGTCCTCTTTCTCATTCTCGCCGGCATTCTCGTCGGTCCCGAGGGCCTCGACATCGTCGGTCTCGATGTTTTCGGTGGCCCTGAACCGCTCTCGGCCATCGTCGGTCTCTCGGTCGCGATCATCGTCTTCGAGGGTGCATTCCATCTGAAGCTCTCGAAACTGCGACAGACCCCTCATGAGGCCTTCCGACTGATCACTCTCGGGGCGGGTATCGCCCTTCTCGGCACGGCGATAGCCGTCCGACTGGCTCTGGACGCGTCGTGGGAACTGTCCTTTCTCATTGGTTCGCTCCTTATCGCCACCGGGCCGACCGATTCCTCCAAGGACTCGGTCTCACCGGCACGGGCCTGTTGAGCCTCGCCTTGGTTGGCGAACTCGCACCCAGCGACGGGCGCGCCAATCTCATCGGGAAGTACAACGCCTTCCGGATGGCCGCCGGTATCGCGGGGACAATCGGCGCCCGCATCCTCTTCGCGCTCACCGGGTTCGATATCCTGTTTGGGCTGCTGGCGATCCTCCTGATCATCGCCGCCGGAAGCGTCTGGCTGTTCGTCGACGGCGACGAAAACACTGTCACGGGCTTTGCGTTTACCGATCTCGCGGTGAATCGCCGGATCGTGACACTCACCAGCTTTCGCGCTCAGTACGCCGTGGCCGTGTCGCTCGTTCGGAATTGGGTGCCGATCTTCGTCGGTGTGTCGGCGGCCCAAGGCGGGCTGGCGTCCGGTACCGTCGTCGTTGGTGCAGTCCTTGCAGCGGAGAAGCTGACGAATATGCTCTGTCAGCCCATCGCCGGGCGCTTCTCGGATCGACAGGGTCGGGCGCTGTTCGTCTTTCTCGGCGGTGGCGCGTACGGGTTGATTGCGCTCGCGTTTCCGTTCGCTCCGTCGTTCGATGGCCTGCTCACGCTCTCCGTTCCGATGGCCGGGGAGATCACCAGCGCCGTCGTAGTGGCGCTGGTTCTCAACGCTCTTCTCGGGATCGCGGACGCGTTTCGAGAACCGGCGAGCATGGCGCTGTTCGCGGACGAGGGGAAAGGCGAGGGCATCACGAGTAGCTTCGGGGTCCGGTCACTCGTCTGGAAACCAGGGAGCGTCCTCGCTCCGTTGGTCGGTGGCTGGGTGATGGGCCAGTTCGGTATCGAGTGGGTGTTCTTTGCGGGTGGACTCGCCGCGCTGTCGGGCGTCGCGACGTTTCTCGGCATTCTGTCGTGGAATCACGGGTCGCGTGCACTCCATCGGTGGTAGCTACCCTGCTACGAGGAATGAGGTTCTGGACCCCGGTTCGATGAGACGTACTGTCGATACCTCTTCTCGTTAATTGTCGACCTCAAATCAGAGAAAATAATGAGTTATTAGTCTGGACTCTTACCGTGGACGTAGTCACCACGGAACAGCCATGGCAGGGAAATACGATCTGGTCATCGTCGGCGGTGGAATCAGTGGCGCGTCGCTGTTGTACACGACCGCGAAGTTCACGAATATCGACTCGATCGCGTTGATCGAGAAGGAGTCGGAGATTGCGGCGATCAACTCCCACCACACGAACAACTCCCAGACGCTCCATTTCGGTGATATCGAGACCAACTACACGCTCGAGAAGGCGAAAGACGTGAAAGAGGGGGCGGAGTTGCTCGCGGGCTACCTGGAGGCCCACGACCCCGATGACGAGATGCACGCCCGGCGGAGCAAGATGGTCCTCGCGGTCGGCGACGAAGAGGTGTCGGAACTCGAACGGCGGTACGACGAGGAGGGGTTCGGCGACCTCTTTCCCAAACTGCAGCCGATCGAACGCGAGGAGATCGCGGAAATCGAACCGAACGTCGTCGAGGGGCGCGATCCAGAAGTCGATCTCCTCGCACTCCAGACGCCGGATGGCTACGTCGTCGACTACGGTCGGACCACGACATCGTTCGTCGACCGTGCCTCCGAAGAACCCCACGTTGACGTCTACACCGGCACGGAAGTCACGGACGTGACGCCGACGCTCGATGGCTACACCATCGACACGACGGACGGCCGCTTCGACTGTGAGGCGGCCGTCGTCGCCGCCGGTTCCCACAGCCTCCAGATTGCGAAAGAGCTCGGCTACGGGGGGGACAAGGTGTTGCTCCCCGTCGCCGGGAGCTTCTTCCTCGCCGACGACCTCCTGAACGGGAAGGTGTACACCCTGCAGATGAAGAAACTGCCCTTCGCTGCGGTTCACGGCGACGCGGACGTCCACGATCCGAGCGTGACGCGGTTCGGCCCGACCGCGAAGCTCGTTCCGACGCTCGAACGCGGACGCCTCTCGACGGTGTCGGACTTCCTCGACGTATTCGGACTGAACGCGGCGGCGGCGCTCAGCTACGCCAACATCCTCTCTGATCGAGTACTCCTTCCCTACGTCCTGCGAAATCTCGTGTACGACCTTCCGGAGGTCGGTCCACGTCAGTTCCTCCCGAACGTCCGGAAGGTCGTGCCGAACGTCGAACTCGAGGATCTCGAACGGGCGACCGGCTACGGCGGCGTTCGACCACAGATCGTCGATACGAGCCAAAAATCCCTCGACATGGGCGAGGCGAAGATCATCGGCGACGACATCATCTTCAACATCACGCCGTCGCCGGGTGCCTCGACCTGCCTCAAAAATGCCATGCGAGACACGCGGACGCTACTCGAGTTCCTCGACGGCGACTACGCGTTCGACGAGACGGCCTTCCGTGCCGATACGATCGACAACTTCCCACGCGGTGACGCTGCTGACGGCCCCGCCGGGGACGACACCGTCGACGGGGTTCCTGCGACGGACGATTGACTCGGGATCCCGATCGGAGGGAGCAATAGATCGTACGAGGGCGTGTTCACGTGGCCGAGAAGCCGATCACTCCGTCCAGCGAAGTTCGTACTCGAGTTCGTATCGTTGCTCGCCCGTTTCCGAGTCCGTCAGTCGCTCTAGCTCCACTTCGAGCGTCGGCTCGTCCGGAATCGATACCGACTGCTCCTGTGTCGCGCTCGTTAGCTCCACCGTTCCGGACTCGATCTGTTCCGCGGCCGCGGTGAGCGTCTGTGCGATCTCCGATCGGGTGTGCACGTCTTCGGTCTTGAAGAGCTGTTCTTCAGGCATCATTTCAACTCGTGTTCCCCGACCGGAAATAGCACATTCGGCATTCCCGTCTCGTGGGAATCCGAGTCGGCATGCCGTCCACTACAACGCTCGGAAACGGGTCACGGATTCTTTGGGGTCCGTTCCCTGATCGTCTCGCATGGTCGAGGTTCGTGCCCTGACTACAGACGCAGTCGTCGAACTCGACGGAGACGTTCTCCTCCTCGAACGAAATCATCCCCCGTTCGAAGGATCGTGGGTGCTACCCGGTGGGCTCGTCGAGCGGAACGAAACCGCGCGAGAAGCGTGTGCCCGTGAAACGAAAGAGGAGGTCGGCCTCGATGTCTCGGTCGGGGCGTTCGTCGGTCTCTACGATGATCTCGACCGAGACGAACGCGGGAACGTGAGTGTCGCCTATCGCTGTACACCTCTCGGTGAGCAAACACCGACACCTCGCGAGGAGGCCTCCAGAGTCGAGACGTTCGATCCCGAAAATCTCCCCGAGATGGGCTTCGATCATGAACGGATCGTCACCGACGCGCCGTGTGAGAGGGAGCATCGGTTCTGTTGATAACTCGTTACGATAGTGCTGAATACACAGCGCGAGTCGGTCAGGAGAACTTGGCTGACGGAATCATCCAAATTGTAGAACCATATCAAACTTTTACCGAACAGAGTAAGACATTCTCCGAGTATGGTCGAAAATCTCGGGCTGAAGGAGGTGGTGGCGATGGGTGTGGGCGGGATGGTTTCCGGCGGTATATTCGCTGCTCTTGGGGTTGCGATGCAGCAAGCCGGTAACGCTGTCCCGATATCTTACATCCTCGCTGGCGGTATCACGCTTTTGACCGCCTACTCGTACATCGAGCTCACGGTTTATTTCGGGGAGAATGGGGGTGCGTTCTCATTCATTGAACACGTTGTTGACAACACCCACATAGCAGGATTCTTCGGTTGGGTTCTGATCACTGGTTACGTCGGGACTATGGCCATGTACGCGTTCGCTTTCGGGGCGTACTCGGTGGGGCTTCTTGAAGATGTACTGAATGTCGGTCTCTCTTGGTTTGCACGTCCTGCGATATCGGTGGGTGTCGTGGCGTCTCTCATTGGTATAAACCTAGTGGGAGTGCGGGAGTCGGGATTCCTTCAGGACATCCTGGTATACATCAAGGCCGCGTTTTTGCTCGGGATCGCGGTTCTCGGCGTACTGGCATTCCAGGGAGATTTCCCGGATTTTGCCAGTTTCTTCAATAAGGGCCCGATTAGCCCGATAACCGGATTCGCAATCATCTTCGTGTCCTACGAAGGATTCCAACTCCTGACTTATGACTATAATGAGATCGAGAATGCTACCAAAAACCTTCGCCGTGGAATGTACATTTCGATTGTTACTGCCATTGTCATTTACGTCTCGGTATCTTTTATGGCCACTCTCCACCTCACACCCACGATGGTGCAGAAATACGGAGAGTACGCCCTAGCAAAGGCGGTTGTGCCGTTCCTCGGCAGTATCGGTTTCGTGGTGGTCGTAGTTATCGCAATCCAGAGCACAGGATCGGGTATCAACGCCACATTATTCGGGTCGTCACGGCTCGCACACCGTATCGCAACCGAGAACGAACTTCCGCGGCTTTTCTCGTTCAGGAACAAGAAGGACATCCCTACGTACGCACTCCTCGTTATAGGAGGGTTGACCGCAGTTCTTACAGCGGTTGGTAGTCTGAAACAGATAGTCGAATTCGGGTCCATAGCCTTCCTCATAGCAGACAGCGCCGCCAACTATACCGCACTCCGCCTCGCCAAGGAAGCCGGAATCCGCAGGAGTATCCCCCTGATCGGTTTCCTAGGAACGGTAGTCGCTCTCCCGCTTGTGCTCTATCACCTCTACACCACGGAGTTCCATATTCTCGTCTCAATCGTCGGAATTTTCATCGCTTTGATTTTTCTAGAATTCCTCTACATCGAGCGGGAGAAGTTTGAATGGGCTGTTAAAAGCGTGGAGGAAGAGAGTCACCGGAAGTCGTGAAGTCTCAGTGATTCTCAACTGAATTCGTAGACCTACAATAGCATTCATTCGACTTTGCTAGATTAGCCAAAGTCGAACATCCAGTGTTTGATAGAGATGCTTGACCCCTCCAGAAATCGAATCACCACTAACCGAGTAAAATGTAGACGGTTGGTCTGCTGAATAGAACCTCTCTACTCAGCACGCCATTTGTGTCAACCGCTGAGGTTTCAACGGAGCCAGATTATCGTCACGGTCGATAGATTCTCGCCGGAACGGTCCGGCGAGAACCTCTGATGACTTCCGACGCTCCCTATGAATGACGTGCAATGACTTACAAACGCTACTGTAACCGCTGCGAGAGCGTCTCGACAAACGACTCCGCGCCCTCAGCGGCCTCTTCTACTGTGTCGTACTCGTCGACGGGGTAGTCGTGTCGAACGTGCGTCGACGCTGGATCGATCGTCGATAGCCGTAGTGCGAATTCCCCGGTGTCCGTCCTCGATGTTATCGAGAGGACAAATGCCGTTTCATCAGTTGTTTCGTGCTGATACTCCATTACTGCGGCGCCATACCGTGTTTTATCGTGCCGTTCGGTCCACTCCGGTGGAAGGCCACTGTCGCCCTTAGTCACCCGTCTCACCGCCGGGAGCGAATTTGCCGTGACGACTTCCAGTCGGCTGATAGTCGAAGGCGAGGCGGTCCGGAGCGGGCTGGGTAACCCAGAGCACGCCGTCGACCAGATCTGCAATCGCCGTCATCGTCGCTTCGTCGTGAGCGGTGTAGTCGATCCCGAGGAGGGCGAGCCCGGTCTCCGAGCGAAGGCCAGTGATTCGGTCGAGCACCGTACTCAGCTGATCGACGGACGACGCTGCGAGAATCGGTGTGAGAGAACGGACGACGAGGTGACGCGCCCCTCTCGTCGGCGGTGTCGTATCGACGAGATTCGAGAGGGCCATCACCAACCGTTCGAGGTCACTCGCCGAGGGCGTGAAAACGACCGGTATCTCGTCGTAGACCGCCGAGACGGACTGCTGTACGGAGACCGTGTCGACGATCCGGAGCGACGGTCGCTCCGAATCGACACCGAGGGTGTCATAGGCTTCGATGGTCCGATCGGCGCTCTCCGTCGTCGTGACGACGAAGGCCGTATCCTCTGCTGTCCCCTGCGCACAGAGGATACGGAGACCCACGGCGTACTGGGATGGAGCACCGGCACTGGCGACGAAGACGGTCGATCCGCCACGGAGGTTCTCTGGAAGCGGATCGACCTGCACGGCCTCTCTGTCGACGACACTGTCGGCGTTTTCGCCCATCAGTCAGCTCTCCCCACGCGGACGAGGATTGCTCGCAGATTCCGTAAGCTGGGATACTGTCTGCCCCGGGTAGTATCGGGCCTCACAGGCTGGACAGTGAGCGATCCGAACCGGTCCTTGCCAGTTTGTCGAGACGGGGAGATCCCGTACGTGTACTGTCTGTTCAACGAGTTCCGTGCCACAGTCCGCGCAGGGCATATCTGTTTCGTTCATGGATGGTGTCGTGGGTCGTACCCGACCCCGTCGGAGAGACCCAGGGCCACCGCCGACGGTCGACATCCGGCACGGCGCATCTCGGAGCAGTGCCATCGATGGACGCCCCCGCAGTGGCGGCGAACCGATGGGCGAGCGAAGAAAGGACGGGACGGAGCCCTTAGTATGGAAAGAATTGCTCCGTCTGGAATAAATAGGTTTCGCATGATCTGCCCCAAGGAGTGGCCAATCAACCGTGGGACGCTCGATCCCCTCGTGCCTAATACACGGGTACCTCAATCGAATCGGAACGTTTCCATATTTTTCGGCGCGTACGTTCGGATGTCGAATTTCTGGTACAGACCGGACGAGAGCTGGTCCGTCGACGATTCGTCCCCGTGAACACAGAGGATCTCTTCCGGCCGGGGATGCATCGTCTCCACGAACTTCTCGAGCCCGTTCCGGTCTGCGTGCCCCGAAAAGCCGCTGACGGATTCCACGTCGAAGCGTAGCGTCAGCTGTTCGCTGCGACTCCCCCGGTCGCTAAACGGAATCTCCCGACGGCCGCTCTGGATTCGCCGTCCGAGCGTCCCCTGTGCCTGATAGCCGACGAAGACGAGCGTGTTCTGTGGGTCTCCCCCAAGCAGTTCCAGCCACGACATGATCGGGCCGCCCGTCACCATCCCGGACGTCGAGAGGATGATGCAGGGCTCGCCACCGGCGATGTCCTCTCGCATCTCCTGGCCACCGTCGACCTGTTGGAACTGGTCGGCGAGAAACGGGTTTTCGTCGTCGTGCAGAATGCGCTGTCGCAGTCCGTCTCGGAGGAACTCGGGATAGGCCGTGTGAATCGCCGTCGCCTCGCGAATCATGCCGTCGAGATAGATCGGCATCGTGGGGAGCCTCCCCTCTCGCATCGCTTCCTCGAGGACGAGCATGAGTTCCTGCGATCGACCGACGGCGAACGCTGGTATG
Source organism: Haloplanus natans DSM 17983 (assembly GCF_000427685.1). Taxonomy (NCBI): domain Archaea; kingdom Methanobacteriati; phylum Methanobacteriota; class Halobacteria; order Halobacteriales; family Haloferacaceae; genus Haloplanus; species Haloplanus natans. The sequence goes on along the minus strand of NZ_KE386573.1, from coordinate 2,055,214 downwards.
ACGACTTTCCCGTCCTGCTCGTACGTGTCGTTGATCAACTGGATGAGCTTGCGCTCGCTGTCTTCCTGATCCGTCTGATAATCGTTGCGTCGTCCGTACGTCGACTCCATGATGAGCGTCTCCACGCGAGGGAAATCGTTCGAAGCGCCGTTGAACAGTCGGGTATCCGTGTAGTGAACGTCGCCCGAGAAGACGACGTTGTGGAAGCCCTCGCCGACGTGGAAGTGTGCGACTGCGCTTCCGAGGATGTGGCCGGCGTTGTGGAACGTGAGTTTGATGTCCGGCGCGATGTCGGTGACGTTGCCGTAGTCGACGGTGATCGTGTGCTTGAGTTCCTTACGAACCATCGCGCTCTCGTACGGTGGGGTTCGCCCCTCTTTGGCTGCAACGTCGAGATAGTCGAGTTGGAGCAGGCCCATCAGGTCACGAGTAGCTTGGGTCGTGTACACGGGCCCGTCGTATCCGTATTTGAACAGGAGCGGGAGCAAGGCGCTGTGGTCGAGATGGGCGTGAGTCAGGACGACTGCGTCGAGGTCTGGGATCGGATTGGCCTCCGGAATCTGGAGATATGGAACCTCGCCTTCTGCCCCGGGTTTGTCACCGCAGTCGACGAGAATCCGCGTTTCGGGGGTACTGAGGATGAAACTCGCTCGGCCAACCTCGCGACAACAGCCGAGTGTCGTGACGCGAACCCACTCGGTGTCGTGTGTCGGTTCGCGGTGGATTTGATCGCCGACGCGTTCGAGAAACTCACGACGCTCGTCGCGCTCCTCGATCAGGAAGTTCCGGACGTTATCGACCGTCGACGACTCCATCGGCGGCGTGCGGAGGACTTCGGGGGTCCACCCGACTTCCTGCGTGATCTCTCGAAGCGTGCTCGCACGACGGCCGATGACGAGTCCGGGCTTTTCTGCTTCGATCAGGACCTCTCCCGTCGTCGGATAGAACTGCAGGTTCGTGATGCCCGCATCCTCCGGGATGAGATCTAGAATTTGGGGTTTTGCTTCGGCCGGACTTGCCTGTGTTCCCGCAGCCGGTCGGACGGTGATTCGTTTTCGAACGGTGCTCGCCAACGTCCCGATCAATCCCTCCCGCTCGGCGAACTTTCGGGGCGTTTCGGTGTAGATGACGAGTTCTGGCCCTTCATACGTTACTCGTGAGACGTTCAGGTCGTCCGGGATCTCTGCCTCTACCTGGGCGCGAACGGTATCCAACGGGCTGTCGTCGTCAGAACTCATATTTTGGCGAGAGTACGAACGGTGAACGGGACACTGTGCGACGGATACGGCCGTCTCCCGACCGGGATGGCGGTTGACGGGTGGACTCCATGAGCATATATTTTCGAGTGACGGGAGACATGCACGCTGACCGGTACTCCTCCGATACGTTTGCGGTGCCGAGATAGGGGAAACCGATACAGCGCACTCTCCAGCGTGCGAACGGATGAAATCGTTCGATTGAGACTACCCGAGGGGCAGTATAAACCTTTTCCGACCCCTCTCTCGGGGCGCCAGATCAGCTGTCGGGAGCAGAAATCCCAACGATTAAGCGCTCCAAAGATGTACGAGAGGGTGTCATAACCTTTCGGAGCCGCAAGAGTGTGCCGAGATTCGGGGATATCGCCCGATGAGGCCATCGCGGCTGAGGGCACGCACAGACCGCCACCGGTGAATCGATCCGCAGGCACACCGTGGGCCCCACGGACGCCATACGTGGGAACGACCAGCTTGGAGGTCCACCGGGAGTTGCTCCCCGGCCCGGACCTGCTTTTGCTCTTTCAGCTATCAGAATTGGCTAATAACTTCTCGCGGGCCGAAATGACGTTTGAATCGAATACCTTCGTGTGATGAGTTCATGCTCTGTGTTTCGAACGAAGAATCGGGGCGGACCTGAGTAGGTCCGCGTACGTCTGCACCAGTCGGCCGAAGCCGGGCATTACCTTCGGAACCAAGTCGCATCGGTGCATCGTAGTTACGGGAAGCACCCCCTTGCTGACATCCTCCCACGACTAAAGCCGTGGGGTTCCTGGTCACAGACCGGGCAGTCCACGGTGGGAGGTTCCCCACTCGTAGGCGGTGGGGTTGTGGGCCGTGCCAGTACGGCCCCCGGCCGGGATAGTGGGCTTCATCTACCTCCGCGCGGAGTGCGTATCCGTACCCCGGACTCGGCATTACAACCGACGAGCGCCGGTACAATCAACGTTTTGCCGGCTGTCGGCTTCATCCCACGACTGAACTCGTGGGCTTTCGCCTCGAAACTCTGCAATTTCGAGAACACTGCCAAAATCGGTTGGTTAGGAGTACTCGACTACCGGTCCCTATTGGACGACACGGAGAAATTCATTAATAAGCCATTCCATCTAGCTGGTCATCTTCTCGAATACTTCGACGTGTTTCTCATCGCCAGTCCGCTTGTACTAATCTAGGCGGTCATGGAGGATGTTGAACGGGTTCGGAAGTCATATTGAGATGTTTTCAGCCGGTGAGCGAGGACCGATGAGTTCATCGATTACAGCCCATCGACAGAGCGGCGTTTTTCAGCGAGTCGTGTTCAGTGTCTCGTAGTGGCTGCAACTCGTGAGTCTCGCAGAACCGTCTTTCGACGGATCGCCGACCGACCACACGCTGATTGGCCAGTGTACGATTCGACGCCGCTGTACGAGCGAAGCTCGCTAGATGGGCTGGAATCGGATATCAGAATTGTCTCGCAGACCTGGTTCAGACACGACAGCCACGGGTCGGTCGAGAACTCCGGCCGGCTACTCTCGCTAGCGTATTTCCGATTCGACACGCACGACCGGTACGCAGAGTCAACTCGCTACGGGATGGATACCCTCTTTCGCGTCTTCATCTTGAAAGAATGCCACGGGTGGGACCACGAGACAGCGCTGATCGAGTATCTTGAGTGTCGCCCGGTACTCTGCGAGCAGTTAGGCTTAGAAAGTGTCCCGAACCAGTCGACGCTGTGGCGCAGCTGGCACGAACGGTTCACTGCCGGGCTTCGCAGTACAGTCGAGACAGCTGCGCGGACCATACTTATTAAAGCCCAGAACGCAGATGTCGCCGTCCCGCGCGAGCCAGAACGATGTCTTCCATCTCACGGTGACGAAGAGGACGAATCGGACCCACACGATCAAGCTGTTCTCGATGAAACGGCAACGATTACGGGGCACGTCAGTCGCGTTGTCTTCCCGGCATTCTCACTGGATCGAGGTGAGGGCTGTGAGATCCACGAGAACGCCTACTGGGACTTACAGACGTATCTCGGACTTCGCGAGCGCCTCGCGGCCAATGAGGGGGCTCGTAGTTTCCTCTATGAGTCGACTCGGGATCGGACACCTAGGGCACGTCCGTCGAGAGCATATTCGCGATCTCTCGGTATCAGAGATCCGTGAGATGTATCGACAGGCCGTCAACAGGCTCCTGAGCGAAGTCGCGGAGACAGAGGAGTTCTTCCAAGCCGGGATCGTCGCAATCGATGTCACCGAAGCTGACACCTTCACCGGTGATAGAACGGGGCACGAAGACGAAATCATCGGCACGAAGGAGAAGACCGACGAGCACGCCTATCAGTGCCACCGTCCAATTAGTAGGGAATGCAGTGCCGATCGTGCTGGACGCGCGTCCCGTCCGAAAGGGAGAGACACGACTAGAAATCGTCGAGGACTTGGTGGATTCGGCTGAGGACCTCGTTCACGTCGATAACGTGCTGATGGACCGAGAGTTCGATAGTCAGCACGTCCTGGAGATGCTCAGCCAGCGTGGCCTGTCGTATGTCGTTCCCAAGCGGATGCAGAAGCGAGAAGGCTCAGGCGAAGCGGTTGCTTCAGCGCGACCAGGACCGATACGAGACCGGCCGAAAGCTCCACCTCGGGAAGAACGAGTGGCACGAGACGACGCTGATCTACCGGCGGAAAGAGGACTCCGAGCATGACGATCACCGGCAGTATTCGGTGTTCATGACGAATCGGGGGAGCGGGCACCTCACGGAGTATGGCTACAGGTGGGAGATCGAGAGCGGCTACAGATCGATCAAGCGGTTCATGGCGGCGACGACGTCGAAGGATTTCGGGCTTCGCTTCTTCTACTTCGCATTTGCCTGCCTGTTGTACTCGATCTGGCGAGCTGTCGATCTGCTCGTGCAGGTTGAGTTGACTGGTGAGTACGAACACTCGCCGATCGTGACAGCTGACAATACACTGGCGCTGTTGAAGAAGGAAACCGGAATCGGATAGCGAGGATTTCTCCCCGTGGTAGCGCGGTGTCTGAGTGGCTACACTACCCGCGGTCTCGGAAACACCCCGAATAAATTGACCATCCAACAATAACGGCCGTTCAGAAAGCGATCCGAATCAGTTTCTGCTCATCGATTCGGCCGAAACCACGCATCACAGCCCCGCTAATCCCGCTGTAGTCTCAACTCCCACGGCGGCAATCCGGGGCAACGTACGAATAAAGTGTGCAGGGGCAGACGTACGGGTATGAACGATGCGGACATCGACGACGTGGACCGGGCGATTCTGTACGCGCTGCAGGAAGACGCCCGGAACACGTCGTCCGGGGACATCGCGGAGCGCACCGGCACCTCCGACAGCACCGTCCGCAAGCGCATCCAGCGGCTCGAATCCGACGGCGTGATCAAGGGATACAGCGCCGAGGTGGACTACCAGCAGTCGGGCTATCCGCTCCGCATGCTACTGTACTGCACCGCCTCGATTCCGGAACGGGGAGGGATCATCCCGGAGATACTGGACATCGACGGCGTCGTCTCGGTGCAGGAACTGGTCACGGGCGAGCAGAACCTGCTCGTGACCGTCGTCGGCGAGTCGGACGACGACATCACGCCGGTCGCCCAGGAACTCCTCGAGATGGGGCTCACCGTCGCCGACGAAGTCCTCGTTCGGAGCCACGAGACGACGCCGTTCGGCAAGTTCGACGAGTCCGAGGGCTAACACACCACGCGTTCGACATCGAGGCCGGTCGCGCGCCGAACGACTGCCGCCACCGGATCGGCCGACCCACACAGATTGTCGGAGTCGCCGTCCACCACGAGCAGCGCCGCCCGGCGCCCGGGAGCGATCACGCCGCAGTCGAGGCCGGCGATGTCCGCACCGGCCGTCGTCGCCATCCGGAGCACCTCCCGGGCGGTCACGTCGAACTCCCTCGCGGTGTAGGCCATCTCCCGAAACATCGACGGCGGGTTCAACATGACGTTGTCCGTCCCGAGCGCGACGGTGGTGTGATCGAGCAACTCCCGGACGGGTGCTCGTCCGACACCCAAGACGGTGTTCGCACGCGGACAGATAGCGACCGGCACCGACTCCGCAGCGACGCGTTCGAGGTGCTCGTCCTCGGCGTGGACCATGTGGACGAGCAGGTCCGGGTCCAGATTCAGCGCGGGGTGGATGTCCGTCGCGTCCGGTTCGCCGGCGTGGATAGCGAAGGGGACGCCGGCCTCCCCGGCCGCGGCACGCTCGTCGGCGAAGTCGGCGTCGTTCGCCCCGCTCGCCCCGTACCCGTCGGCCACCTCGAGGACGGACGGATCCCCGCTCCCGAAGACGAACGGCTCGACGGTCACCGTGCGTGCGGCTTCGCGCAGCGCGCGAGCGCCGACCACCCCCGACTCGCGGAAATCCAGGGTGGAGACGGTGCCCGTACGCTCCATGAACCGAAGCGTTCGGCGCATCGCCGTCACGAGTTCGGACCGGTTGGCCGCCGCCAGTCGGCGATGTTTCAGGCTGTTCGGCGGGGCGACTGCCTCGTCGAGCGAGAGGCCAACGGCGGCCTCCTTCGCCACGGAGTCGCCGAGGTGGGTGTGAGCGTTGACGAAGGCCGGCAACACGATGTCCGTCGACGACGTATTCGTCTCTTCGACGGCCTCGATCCGACCCTCGTCGAGTACGACGCGGCCACGGATCGGCTCGAACGACTCCCCGACGAGAACGGTCCCTGCGAGCTCTTCCATACCCGAGTCGTACACCGGATACCGATATAGTTTTTCTAGACTGGATTCGCGAACGCTCCGGTCGATACACCACCGGGAGACGACTCCCCCTGTGGCGAGCCGTCGCTCGTCCCGTGTCAATCAATCGCACGAATATAACCATAATGTTCTATGATACTCCTTTCCGAGAACGATTTGGTAATATAGATAGTATTAATAGGCAGTACGTTCGCAGTAGTGGGTGAAGGCGACCGGAATCATTGCGGTCGTGAACGGATCAACCGATGACGGATCAAACGCAGACGACGATCGTAGGACAGCTTCCGACACCGACCGAGACGGCGTCACGCGTGCCCCGGACGCTGACGCGACTCGTGTGGCTCCTGTGGCTCGCGAGCCTCGTCGCGTTCGTCGCCCAGTTCCGGAGCGGCGAGCCGTGGGCGCTCCCGGGGCTCGCTGTCGACGGGCTGACCACCGTGATGTGGGTGACAGTCACCTTCTTCAGCGGCATCGTCCACAGTTACTCGCGGCGCTACATGGCGGGCGAGTGGGCCGTCGATCAGTTCTTCGGACGCGTGTTCGCGTTCACCCTGATCGTGATGGTGCTGGTCGCGGCCGACCACCTCGCCCTGTTCGGAATCGCGTGGCTCGCGATGGGGCTGGTGATGGCGGGCCTGATCGGTCACGCGAACGGCTGGCCCCAGGCGGAGGCGGCGGCCTCGCTTGCTCGCCGGTACTTCCTCGGGAGTAGCGCGTCGCTCGCCGTTGCCCTCCTGATCCTGTGGTGGGACACCGGGGTAACGACCGTCTCCGGCGTCGCGTCGGCCGTCGACTCGTCGCCGGCCGTGCTCGCCGCCGCCGGCGCGCTCCTGCTGGCGGCGATGATCCAGTCGGCGCTCGTCCCCTTCCACACGTGGCTGCTCTCGTCGATGACGGCGCCGACGCCCGCCTCGGCACTGATGCACGCCGGCTTCGTCAACGCCGGCGGCATCCTCCTAACCCGGTTCGCGCCGGTCGTCACCGTCGACGCCGGCGTCATGCTCGCCGTCGTCCTCGTTGGCGCGACGAGCGCGCTGCTCGGAAAGTTCCTGAAAACCGTTCGGCCGGATATCAAGAGCAAACTCGGCTGCTCGACCGTCGGCCAGATGGGATTCATGATCGTGCAGGCCGGGCTGGGCTTTTTCAGCGCCGCCGTCACCCACCTGATTCTGCACGGGTTCTACAAGGCGTACCAGTTCCTCGCGTCGGGGAGCCGGGTAGAACACGGGAGTCCAACGGGGACGACTGGGGACGGAACGGGTCCCCTCGGCCTCGCCGTCGTCGCCCTCACCGCGCTCGCGGGCGGCGCTCTGTTCGCCACCCTCACGGGCAAAGGCGAGGGGAGCGGCCTCCTGCTCACGCTGCTGGTCGTCCTGACGGTTCTGCAGGCCGCCCGCGGCGTCGTGGTGCGGGCCGATCTGCCGGCCGCGGTTCGCTACGGCGGGGTTCCGCTGGTCGCCCTCCCCGCGCTCGCCGTCTACGCGGGCATCTACCGTCTGATCGAGGGCGCACTGGCCGGCCTCCCCGCGGTCGGCCAGCACGCAGCATTGACGCCCGTTCACGGACTCGTCGCCGCAGCCTTTGTCGCCGCGTATCTTGCCGTCGAGAGCGGCGTCTACCGACACAGCACTCGCCTGTACGTCGCGCTGTTGAACGCTAGCCACCCGGCATCTGACACGCTGTTGACCACTACGGAGGAATACGATGAGTACTGACCCCGCCATCGAGGAGAGTATCGACGCGGCAGCCGACGCGGTCGGCTCCGTCTGGCCGCTCCACTCGTTCGTCACGGCCAACCCGCTCGCCGGCTTCGAGGACCGGCCGTTCCACGAGGCCGTCGCCGACGCCGAACGGCTGCTCGGCGGCGACGGCTACCCGAGCGCTGACGTCTTCCGTCACGCGCTGGCGGACGGGCGGATCGATCCGGAACTGCTCGCGGCCGAACTGACCGCGCACGGCTACGATGCCGACCCCGAGGCGTCGCTCGACCGGCTGGCCGCCGAGTCGCCGGCCGAGACGCCCGACGCGACGACGGCCACCGACCGGGTCGACGCCGTCCTGACGAAGTGGCTGGCGGCCTTCATGGACCAAGGGCGCGCGGAGTGGCCCATGCCGAACCGCGAGCGGGGGTTCTACGCGGCGTTTCGCACCGTCGCGCCCCACGACGACGAGGTTCCAAATGGCGACGCCATCGCCGCCCTTCCCGACCGCCCCGTCGACGCCATCCGCGACTACCTCGACGCGAAGCCGGTCGGCGAGTGGCAGGACATCTTCGAGTTCCAGCTAGCCGCGCTCCCCGGATGGACGGGCTTTCTGAAACGCCGCGCGGCCGACGACGACGCCTGGCAGTCGGCGTATCCGATCACGCTCTCGGGCTATCTGGCGGTCCGTCTGGCGCTTGTCGACCAGTTCGACGCGCCCCTCGTTGCGTCCGTAGACGAGGCCGAGGGCACGGACGCTTCCGACGGCGCCGTCCCGCTCCCAGAGGTGTGGCTGACGGCGTGGGAGGCGACCTACCGCGACGAACTGGTCGACGCCCTCACCGACGCGAGCGCGTCGGTCACGGAGGCGGACGACGGCCGCCCGGACGCCCAACTCGTCTTCTGTATCGACACGCGCTCGGAAATCATCCGTCGCCACGTCGAAGCCGCTGGCGACTACGAAACCCACGGCTACGCCGGCTTCTTCGGCGTGCCGATGCGCTACGCCGGCTACGATTCGGACGTGACCGTCGACGCCTGTCCGCCAATCCTCGACGCCGACCACCGCATCTCGGAGCGGCCGACGACGACCGACGGCGAGTGCGACACCCACGACCGCTGGCACGCCGCGCTCGACGCCGGGACGACGGCGGTGAAACGCCTCAAAGCCAACGCCGCGACGGCGTTCAGCTTCGTCGAGGGCGCGGGCGCGGGCTACGGGGCCACCCTGGCCGCGCGGACGCTGATTCCCGGGCGTGTCCACGACCTTCGCGACGCTATCGGCGACCGGATTCCAGACACTCACGAGTTCTGCGCGCCGACGGTCGATTACAACCCCGATGCCGTCACCGAACTCCGCGAGGGCCTCACGCTCGAGGAGAAGGTCGACTACGCCGCGACGGCCTTCGACTGCATGGGCTGGGAGGCGTTCGCCCGTATCGTCGTCTTCACCGGCCACGCCAGTGAGACGGCGAACAACCCGTTCGACTCCAGCCTCGACTGTGGCGCCTGCGCCGGTTCGGCCGGGGGGCCGAACGCCCGCGTCCTCGCCGCCATCTGCAACGACGAGGCGGTCAAAACGCACCTCCGTGACCGCGACATCGACGTGCCCGCGGACACCGTCTTCGTCGCCGCCGAGCACAACACGACGACCGACGAAATCGAACTGTACGCCGGCGACGTTCCCGAGACACACGCCGACGACATCGAACAACTCCGCGCGGACCTCGCGACGGCCCGCGCCGGGGCGGCCGCCGAACGTGCGGGCGACATGGGCGCGGACGCCGACGCGGCCGTCCACGAAACCGAGCGCCGCGCCGCCGACTGGGCCGAGACACGCCCCGAGTGGGGGCTGGCCGGCAACGCCGGCTTCGTCGTCGGCCCGCGCGCGCTCACCGACGACCTGGATCTGGACGGCCGGACCTTTCTCCACTCCTACGACTGGCGGACCGACCCCGACGGCGACGCCCTCGAAGCCATCCTGACCGGGCCGATGGTCGTCACCCAGTGGATCAACGCGCAGTACTACTTCGCGACAGTCGACAACGCGGCCTACGGGAGCGGGTCGAAGGTGACCCAGAACCCCGTCGGCAACGTCGGCGTCTACCAGGGCAACGGCGGCGACCTGCTGACTGGCCTTCCGCGCCAGTCGCTGTGGAGCGTGGCCGACGAACCCTACCATCAGCCGCTCCGCCTCTCGACGGTGATCCACGCGCCGGTCGACCGCGTCACCGATACGCTGGCCGACCACGCGAACGTGGCCGGCCTCCTCGACAACGGCTGGCTCTCGCTGACCGTCGTCGACCCGGAGCAGGACCACCGCGCGTTCCACTACGCGGGCGACCTCGCGTGGACGCCGATTTCGGACCGCCCGGAAGCCAGCCCGGAACCGGCGGCGCCCGTCGCCGACGACTGACGGTCTCGACCGTCGGCGGCTCCGTTCTACCGCGCCCGCAACGCCGCCGGTTACCCCGTCTCCGGGGCGTCGATGACGGCGAGCGTACCGCGAAGCGTCGCCATCGACCCCGCGAGGCCGAGTTGCGTCCCGCGGATCAGCACCGACCACGACGCGGGAGTCCGAACGCGTGCTCTACGCGCTGCTCGGGATGCCGGTCGTCCTCCTCACGAGAGGGCCGCTCGGCTGGTTTCCCGCCGCCTTCCTCGGTACGTCGCCCTCGGCGCCGCGTCGGTCTTTGGCGACGCGGCCGCGGCCGAAGATCCGGACCAGGCGAGAACGGCGCGGAACGCTTACCACGATCCGGGCCAACGACTCCCCGTGGACCGCATCCACGTCAGCACTGTCGTCTGCCTCCCGCCCGACGAGGTGTACGACTTCCTCGTGGACTTTCCGCGCTACGCCCGGTATTCGAAGTATCTGACGGGCGTCACAGCCGACGGCGACGGGTCGCCGGGGACGCGCTACCGCCTGCGTTTCGCGTGGTGGAAACTCTCCTACACCGCCCACACGGAAGTGACGGACGCCGACTCGCCGGCCCGCCTCGACTGGCGGGTGACCAAGGACCTCGACGCCTACGGGAACTGGCGGGTCGAACCCCTCGATTCGGTGCCCCCGGGGCTGCCCGCGGACGCCGAGGTGGCGTGTCGCGTCCACCTCGAAGTCGAGTTCGACCCCGACTCCGTCGGCGGCGGTATGCTCGATCTCCCGCGGTTCGTCTCGCTGGACTGGGTGGTCGGAAAAATAAAACCCATCCTCGTCGAGGAGGCCGAACGCGTCGTCGAGCGCATCGTCGCGGATATCGAGGGTCGGTGCCGCGAGGTGGAACTCGTCGTCCACGAGGTGCCGGGCGGAGTGTAGGAGGTAAGCGAAATCGTGAAACGGTGGGCGCCCGCAGAGGGGCGCATGGGTAGGAGCGATCCGGCGTGCACGTGATCATCGTCGGGGCGGGGCAGGTCGGGTCGAGCATCGCAGCCGACCTGGCCGGCACCCACGACATCGTCGTGGTGGACGAAGACGGCGACCGGGTCGAGGAACTGACGTACTCACTGGACGTACTGGCCGTCCAGGGCGACGGCACGTCGCTGTCGACGCTGGAGGAGGCGGGCGTCGACGAGGCCGACATGGTCATCGCGAGCACCGACGACGACGAGACGAACATCGTCATCTGTGCGACGACCCGCGCCGTGAGCGACGCGTTCACCGTCGCGCGCGTGAAGAACACGGAGTACCTCCGGACGTGGGAGCGCTCCGAACGCGCGTTCGGCATCGACTTCATCGTCTGTACGAACCTGCTGGCGGCCGAATCAATCGTCCGCGTGGTCGGCATCCCGGCCGCCCGCGACGTGGACTCCTTCGCCGGTGGGCGGGTCCAGATGGCTGAGTTCGAGATTCCGACGGGCAGTCCCGTGACGAACCAGACCGTCGCCGAGGCGGATCGGTTCGAGGAACTCACGTTCGCGGCCATCCTCCGCGACGACGACTTGGAGATCCCACGGGGGGAGTCGGTCCTCAACGAGCGCGACCGGGTGGTGGTGATCGGGAACCCCCAGGCAGTCCGCGGGTTCGCGACCACCATCGCCCCGGACGAGCCCCCGGGCACGGCGGAGGAGGTGGTGATCGTCGGCGGGAGCGAAATCGGCTACCACGTCGCCCGTCTACTCGGTGAGCGCGGGTTCAAGCCGCGACTGATCGAACAGGACGCCGAGCGCGCCCGGCAACTCGCCGAGGACCTCCCGAACACGATGGTCATGGAGAACGACGCGACCGACATCGACTTCCTCGAGCGCGAACACGTCGGCGACGCCGACTTCCTCGTCGCGGCGCTCGACTCCGACGAGAAGAACCTCCTCGTCTCCCTACTGGCGCGGCGACTCGGCGTCGACCGGACAGTGGCGGTCATCGACGCCTCGGAGTACGTCGAACTGTTCGAGACGGTGGGCGTCGACGTGGGCGTCAACCCACGCGAGGTGGTGGCCGAGGAGATCACTCGCTTCACCCGCGACGGCGGCGCGGAGAACGTCGCCATCATCGAGAGCGACCGAGCCGAGGTGCTCGAGGTGGAAATCGACGAGGAGAGCGTCCTCGCGGGCCGGCCAATCCACGAGTCGGTGGCCGACTTGCCAGCCGGCGTCGTCATCGGCGCCATCACCCGCGGCGATCGGTTCATCACGCCGCGTGGCGACACCGTTATCGAACCCGACGACCACGTCGTCGCCTTCCTCGACGCCTGCGTGGTCGACGAGGTGACACCGCAGTTGTAGGCGGATGTCAGCAGTTTAAAGCCGCTCCGTCAACCACCGATGGATCGAACGTTTCGATGGTCCGTGTCGACTACCGGGCGAGCCTCAGTCTCGTCGGGAGCGTGCTGAAATATCTCGCCGTCCCGCTGGCGATTCCGCTGGCTGTCGCCGTCGTCTACGGCGAATCGGTCGTCCCCTTTCTCGTGACGATGCTCGTGACTGTCGCCGTCGGCGGCGGGCTAGAACGCCTGCGTCCCGACCCCGATATCGGCGCTCGCGAGGGATTTCTGATGGTCAGCGCGACGTGGCTCGCCGTCTCGCTGATCGGCGCCCTCCCGTACCTGATCGAGGCGTACGGTCTGCCGGGGTTCGTCCCGGCGACGGCGCCCGCGTCGACGCTCGCGAACCCCGCGAACGCGCTGTTCGAGAGCATGAGCGGCTTCACCACGACGGGCGCGACGGTTCTCGGTACTATCTCGCTCGACGCCCACGGCCACGGGATCATGCTCTGGCGCCAACTCACCCAGTGGCTCGGCGGGATGGGAATCGTCGTCCTCGCGGTGGCCATCCTTCCCGAACTCTCGGTCGGCGGCGCGCAGTTGATCGACGCCGAGGCGCCGGGACCGGGTATCGAGAAACTCACACCCCGAATCGCGGAGACGGCGCGGGCGCTCTGGGGCGCGTATCTCGGGTTCACCGTCCTGGAGATTCTCCTGCTCTACGCGCTCCACCTCGGCGGGATGGCGCCGGCGATGGACGCGTACAACGCCGTCTCGCACGGGCTGACGACGATGCCGACCGGCGGGTTCTCGCCCGAAGCCAGGAGTATCGAGGCCTTCTCCGCGGCCGTTCAGTGGCTGATCGTCCCCTTCATGATCGCCGCGGGGACGAACTTCGCGCTGTTCTGGCACGCGTTGACGGGCGAGCCGAAACGGCTCCCCGGCGACACGGAGTTCCGGTTTTACGTCGGCGTGATGGCCGTGCTCACGGGACTGGTCGCCGCGCTCCTGTTCGTCGGGAACGGCATGGCGACGTTCGTCCCGCCGGAGGCGACCTACGACTCGACGTATCTCGCCGGGGTTCGGGCGACGCTGATCGGCAACGCCGAACCGGCGCTGCGACACGCCGTCTTCCAGATCGTCTCGCTCGTGACCACGACGGGCTACGCCAGCATCGACTTCAACGCGTGGGGGCCGTCCGCACAGTATCTCCTCCTCTTTGCCATGTTCGTCGGCGGTTCGGCCGGCTCGACCGGCGGGGGGATCAAGGTCGTCCGGTGGTACGTCATCCTCAAATCGATCCGGCGTGAGCTGTTCACGACGGCCCATCCCGAGGCGGTGCGCCCCGTCCGCCTCGCTGGCCGGACGGTCGACGAACGGGCGATCCGAGGCATCTACGCCTTCACCGTCCTCTATCTGGTCATGTTTTTCGTCGGGACGGCCCTGCTCTTTCTCGACGCCGAGCGGATCGGCCTCTCGCTGTCGGTGCTGGAGGCGATGAGCGCCGTCACGGCCACCCTCGGCAACGTCGGCCCGGGGTTCGGCCTCGTCGGCCCGATGGGCGGCTACCTCGACTTCTCGGCCACGTCGAAGCTGTTCATGATCGGTCTGATGTGGCTCGGCCGTCTCGAAATCCTCCCGGTACTGGTCTGTCTCACGCCGGAGTACTGGCGCCAGTAGGCCGATCCGACGGGCGCTCGGCTATCACTGCCGAGACCGGCGGATCGATTTTATATACCGAATCGCCCCTATTCACGGACGCGACGACCGGTCGTGGCGGTCCGCGCCGCCAGCGACGAATCGGCCGACTGGGGGCCAACGGGTGGGGAGGATCGGCCGCGTGTCCGTACGACCTGGGGGACGTACTGTGAGCCACACATCCGTTGCCCCGCGGCGTATATTTCCACCCCAACCACGGTATCGATGGCCGTTTCCGAGTCGGTCTTCGATCCGCCGCCCGGTCGCGGCGCCGCCTTCGAATATCATCTTTGAGAACTCGGGGCGTAACGTTATGTCCGTGCTGTGCCCCGATGGGGGTGGGCGACTCGATTCGGCACCGGTACGACGTTTCGTCGTTTCGGGTAGCTGAGTTGGCGCGGTTCCGGGGGGAACGCGCCGCCGGTCGAATCGAGACGCCTCTCGCGTGTGACCCTCGAACCTCCTACCAACTCCCCCGTAAGATTCGATTTGTGGTCCGTTCGTGCCGTGACTCGAACCAGTACAGCCGGCAGTATCAGGCTTCGACGGCGCTCGCGGCACGGACGAGCGTCCGCTCGTCGAACGCGCCGCCGATCAACTGGAGACCGACCGGGAGGCCGTCCGCCTCGCCCGCGGGCACCGAGATAGCGGGCAGGTTCGCGAGATTCACCGGCACCGTGTTGGCGTCCGCGAGATACATCTGCAGCGGGTCGTCGAGGCTCTCGCCGAGTTCGAACGGGAGGACGGGCATCGTCGGCGACGCCAGCACGTCCGCTTCGGACAGCGCCTCGTCGAAGTCCCGCTTGAGCCACGCACGGGCATCCTGTGCCTTCGCGTAGTACTTGTCGTGATAGCCCGCGGAGAGCGCGTAAGTGCCGAGGAGGACGCGGCGTTTCACCTCGTCGCCGAAGCCCGCCTCGCGGACCTGTGCGAACGCCTCGTTCCAGTTGCCCTCCGTCTCCGTCTTCGGCCCGTAGCGCACGCCGTCGAAGCGCGCGAGGTTCGAGGACGCCTCCGACATGGCGATGACGTAGTACGCCTGCACGGCGCGTTCGACCGAGGGGAGGCTCACTTCGTGGGTCTCGGCTCCCTGGGCTTCGAGGCCGGCGAGGGCGTCCTCGAACGTCTCGACGACGCGTTCGTCGGCGCCCTCGATCAGTTCGGTCGGAACGCCGACCGTGAGTCCCTCGACGTCCCCGTCGGCGGCGTCGGCGTAGGCGGCGTCGGCACCCTCCTCGCGGGTGGTCGCGTCGCACTCGTCGGGCCCGGCGATGACCTCCAGTACCTCGGCGGCCCCCTCGACGGTCGGCGCGAGCGGCCCGATCTGTTCCAGCGAGTTGGCGTAGGCGACGAGGCCGTACCGGGAGACCAGGCCGTAGGTTGGCTTGATGCCGACGACGCCACAGAAGGCGGCGGGACAGCGGATCGATCCCCCGGTGTCGCTCCCGAGGGCGAAATCGGCCTCACCGGCGGCGACGGCGGCTGCGCTCCCGCCCGAAGAGCCGCCGGGGACGCGGGACTCGTCGACCGGGTTCTTGGTCGGGCCGAACGCCGACGTCTCCGTCGTGGTCCCCATCCCGAACTCGTCCATATTCGTCTTGCCGACGACGGACGCGCCCGCCGCCTTCAGGCGTTCGACGACCGTGGCGTCGTACGGCGGCACGTACTCCTCGAGCATCGCGGAGCCACAGGTGGTCCGGACGCCCTCGGTCGAGATGTTGTCCTTGACGGCGACGGTTCGACCCGCCAGTGGGCCGTCGTCGTCGCCCTCGATGGTGGTCTCGGTGATGAACGCGTCGAGGCTCATGAGACGCTCGGCCCTTTGAAGTAGCCGTCCTCGCTCTCCGGGGCGTTCCGGAGCGCCTCTTCCTGGGTCAGCCCCTCTCGAACCTCGTCTTCGCGCATGACGTTCACCAGGTCGGCCTCAGCCTCGACTTCGGGCACGTCGTCCAGCGCGTCGAAATAAGAGAGGATGTCGGCGAACTGCACGGTGAATCGGTCCACCTCGTCCTCGTCGAGGTCGATCCGGGCGAGGTCCGCGACGTGGCGCACCTCGTCGGGGTCGACGGGCGTCTCGCTCATGTTGCAGGGGACTTCCGGGCCGGCACTAAGGGTTTCGATCCGGCCAAGCCACCGTTCACCCGCCGGCGACGACCGGACTGGCCTCCGCCTACGAATACCTGCGGCGACAGCGCCGGCCGGAGCTGGGATAACGGCCGACTCGACTTGTAGCGGTGAGCCGAAAACAGGGGTGTCAGCGGCTTCGAACGCCCCTCTGGGGGGCGCACAAGTTGTAATATATTTTGTTTACGTTCGCCAGTCAACTATCAACAGTTCGTCGGATATATTCTACCAACTACATATAAATTAGCCCATCAGCAAGCTCTGAGGGGCCTACTTTCTTAATTTCTATCACTCGTCATACAACAATGTCGTTATCGAACTGTGTAAGTGAAAATATTTATTTGCGTGGGGAAGCAGTTTCCTACTCGCAATGGTTCAATCCATTACTCTCGATACTGCAAAACAGTTGATCGACGCGGCGGAGCGGAAGGCCGAGGAGATAGACAACCCGATGGTCATCACCGTCGCGAACAGCGAGGGGAACCTCATCGCGCAGCATCGGATGGACGACGCGTGGCTGGCGTCCGTCTCCATCTCGCGGAACAAGGCCTATACATCGGCCGCGCTAGATATGCCCACGCACGAACTCGCCGAACCCTCCGAACCCGGCAACTCCCTGTACGGGCTCCAGACGACCGACGAGGGACGGATCGTCATTTTCGGCGGTGGCTACCCGCTGTTTGACGAGTCGGGGGACGTGGTCGGCGCGTTCGGCGTCTCCGGCGGCGCCGTCGAGCAGGATATGGAAGTCGCCCAAGCCGGCGTGAGCCGCTGGGAAGAACTCCGAGGTGAGTAACCAATGTCAATGAACGCTGTCGTCTACAAAGGACCACACGAAGTCGCAGTCGAGGAAGTCGACGAACCGGAGATCGAACACCCCAACGACGTCCTCATCGACATCACGACGACCTGTATCTGTGGCTCCGACCTCCACATGTACGAGGGACGGACGGCCGCGGAGCCGGGAATCGTCTTCGGGCACGAGAACATGGGGGTCGTCAGCGAAGTCGGCGAGGCGGTGTCGGATCTCGAAGTCGGCGACCGCGTCGTCGCCCCGTTCAACGTCGCCTGTGGCTTCTGTGAGAACTGCGAGGACGGCTACACCGGCTTCTGTACGAACGTCAACCCCGGCTTCGCCGGCGGCGCGTACGGCTACGTCGCCATGGGCCCGTACAAGGGGGGTCAGGCCGAGAAACTCCGAATCCCCTACGCCGACTTCAACGCGCTGAAACTCCCGGAGGGCGACGCACACGAAGATGCGTTCGCGCTACTGGCGGACATCTTCCCGACGGGATGGCACGGCACCGAACTCGCCAACCTCGAACCGGGCGACTCCGTGGCGGTGTACGGCGCCGGTCCGGTCGGCCTGATGGCCGCCTATAGCGCGAAAATCAAGGGCGCGGCCGAG
Source organism: Haloplanus natans DSM 17983 (assembly GCF_000427685.1). Taxonomy (NCBI): domain Archaea; kingdom Methanobacteriati; phylum Methanobacteriota; class Halobacteria; order Halobacteriales; family Haloferacaceae; genus Haloplanus; species Haloplanus natans. The sequence goes on along the minus strand of NZ_KE386573.1, from coordinate 2,037,605 downwards.
ATTTACGTCGTCGACCGCGTGCCCTCCCGGCTGGACCTCGCCGAGGAGCACTGCGACGCGACGCCGATCAACTTCGAGGAGGGCGACCCCGTCGAGCAGATCAAGGACCTGCACGGCGGCGGCGTCGACAAGGGCGTCGACGCGGTCGGCTACCAAGCGGTCGATCCGGAGAAGCAGGCGGACTCCGCCTACGATCCCGCCCGCGAGAATCCCGCCGTCGTCATCAACAATCTCATTCGGACGGTGAAACCGACGGGTGAACTCGGTATCCCCGGGCTCTACGTGCCCGAGGACCCCGGCGCACCGGACGACATGGCCGCACAGGGCCGTCTCGGCATCGACTTCGGCCTCCTCTTCGAGAAGGGACAGGCACTCGGTACCGGCCAGTGTAACGTCAAGTCGTACAACCGCGAGCTTCGCGACCTGATCATCGAGGGTCGGGCCGATCCGAGTTGGGTCGTCTCCCACCGCGTCGGTCTCGACGAGGCCCCCGAAATGTACGAGGCCTTCGACAACCGCGAAGAGGGCGTCACGAAGGTGCTGCTAGAGCCGTAGGGCGAACCCCGATCCGTTTTTTCACGACAGAGCTATACCGGCGTCGTGACTACCCCGATCCATGTGTCAGTACTGTAGTTATCGCTACCACGACGGCTGGACGCAGTTGCTGTCGTACGACGAGACGTACCAGTCGACGGTCGGCGGGACCTCGGAGTCGACCTACGGTTTCCACGAGTCCTGGGACGACCTCCGCGAGGACGTGGGCATCTAGGCTTTTCGAGGGAACGGATCGGCCTCGGCCCCGTCCGCTTCGGCGGATCCGTCGGCCAAGCAGTCGTCGAGGGCGGCCGTGATCGCGTCGGTGTCGAGGTGGCGACCGATGATCACGAGCCGTGTCGTGGGGTCGTCCGTGCCCCACTCGCCGATCGGCCCGGCCTGAACGGCGGGGCCCGCCTGGCTCACGCCGAGGACGGTTTCGGGGCGGCTCGCAACCCACGCGAACCCTTTCAGCCGGACCACGTCGCCTTCCCACTCGTCGAGCCAAGCGTCGAAGCGGTCGGCATCGAACGGCCGCTCCCGACGGTAGACGAACGACCCGACGCCGTGGGCAGCGGCCGCGGGCCGGTCGCCGTGGTCGTGACCGTCGTCCTCGGCCTCGGCGAGTGCTCGCTTCCACCCCTGCCGTCGTCGGGCCGCCTCGAAGTCGAACAGGCCGGTCCCGAGAACCGTACCCGGATCGACCTCGGCGTAGGTCGTCCGACGAAGCTCCGCCCGAGGCTGGAGCTCCCTGATCGCCGCCTCGACGGCGTCGAGTTCCCCGTCCGGAACCATGTCACACTTGTTCAACAGGAGCACGTCACAGAACTCGATCTGGTCGACGAGCACCTCGGTTAGCGGGCGTTCGGGAGCGGGCGCCGCGTCCGGGAGCGACTCGGCCGGGTCGAACGCCTTCCAGAAGCCGTAGGCGTCGATCACCGAAACGGTGGTGTCGAGGCGGACGTTCTCGGGCGGTCCGGTTCCGTCGGTGCCTTCGGTCAGCGTCCGGGCGATGGGAATCGGTTCGCTGATACCCGAAGCCTCGATGACGAGATAATCGACGGACCGCTCCTCGGCCAGTCGAGTCGTCTCCGTCACGAGGTCGTCCCCGAGGCGACAGCAGATACAGCCGTTCGAGAGGTCGATCACGCCGTCGTCGGTCTCCGCCGACAGCAGTTCGGCGTCGACGTTCACCTCACCCATGTCGTTGACGAGGACGGCGATACGGCGGTCACCCGGATCGTTCAGGAGGCGGTTGACCAGCGTCGTCTTGCCGGCGCCCAGCGGGCCGCTGATGACCGTCGTCGGAAGCGGAGATGTCATGTGAGTTCGACCTACGGAACCGACCGTCATCAACCTCCCGCAGTCGTAACGACGATTTACCGACGTTGTTCGGCGGTCGCTTGCGGCGGCGGCGCAGTTCGACCTGTCGTGGCCGGTCGGTTCGGCGCGAGCGACGGATCGCCACGGCGGCCGGGAGTCGAGCAACCGCCTCACCCGAAGCCGACATATTTAAATATTCGGCCGCGCTCACACCCTGTATAGAGCCGTTCTGCTCACTGATACAAACCAATGACCGATAGCGTACGCGGTTACACGACTGAACGCTCGCGCGCGCGCGAGGACGAGGACGAGACGAACGCCGAGGACGGCGAACAGCTCCGCTGTCCGGAGTGTGACGGACAACTCGCCACCGACACCGAGCACGGCGAGACGGTATGTGCCGACTGCGGACTCGTGGTCGAGGAAGACGAGATCGACCACGGCCCCGAGTGGCGCGCCTTCGACTCGAAGGAGAAAGACCAGAAATCGCGGGTCGGCGCGCCGACGACCCAGATGATGCACGACAAGGGGTTGTCGACCAACATCGGCTGGCAGGACAAGGACGCCTACGGCAAGACGCTCTCCTCGCGCCAGCGCGAGAAGATGCAGCGTCTGCGCACCTGGAACGAGCGCTTCCGAACCCGGGACTCGAAGGAGCGCAACCTGAAGCAGGCGCTCGGCGAAATCGACCGGATGGCCTCCGCGCTCGGCCTCCCCGAGAACGTCCGCGAGACGGCGAGTGTCATCTATCGACGCGCCCTCTCGGACGACCTGCTCCCCGGCCGCTCCATCGAGGGCGTCGCCACGAGCGCCCTCTACGCCGCGGCCCGGCAGGCCGGCACGCCCCGGAGCCTCGACGAAATCGCCACCGTCTCACGCGTCGACAAGGACGAAATCGCCCGGACGTACCGCTACGTCGTCCGCGAACTCGGCCTCGAGATCCAGCCCGCCGACCCCGAGCAGTACGTCCCCCGCTTCGCCTCCGAACTCGACCTCTCCGACGAGTCCGAACGGCGCGCGCGCGACCTGCTGAAGACGGCGAAAGATCAAGGCGTCCACAGCGGCAAAAGCCCCGTCGGCCTCGCGGCCGCCGCCATCTACGCCGCCGCGCTCCTCACCAACGAGAAGGTGACCCAGAGCGAAGTGTCGGAAGTCGCCAACATCTCCGAAGTGACCATCCGTAACCGCTACCACGAACTGCTCGAAGCCGAAGAGCAGATTCAGGTTCCCTGACCGCTTTTCACGACTCGCCGCGTTCGATCGTCACCGGCACCTCGGGTGGGAGCACGATCCTCGCTTCGTCGCCCGAGAGGTCGTCTCTCCCGTCCCGATCGTCGACTCGACGGGAACGGTGCGGTCCAGCTGGTCGTCCGTAATGCGCACGTGACTCACGGTGGAGGGAACCGGGCGGAGCATCCGACCCCGACGTGAAAAAGGTGCGCGTCGGAAAGCCGATACGCCCGGCGGCCAACCGTCGCCCATGGAGACGACACGACATTTCACCGCGACGGTGTATCTCGTCGCCGACGGCGCGACGGCGCTGCACGACCATCCCGGACTCGGAATTCGGCTCCCGCCTGGCGGGCACGTCGACCGGGGCGAACTCCCCCACGAGGCGGCGCTCCGGGAGGCCCGGGAGGAGACGGGGTTGGAGCCGACGCTTCTGACCGAGGGCGACGACGTGCGCTCCGAGACGGCGCGGGCCATCCCGCGCCCGCGACACCTGATGCTCGCGGACGTGAACGTCTGTGACGGCGAGGTGGGCCACCAGCACATCGACCACGTCTACTACGCGACGGTCGAGCACCGGGAAATCGACCCTGCTCCCGGCGAACCGGGGCCGGACGCGTGGGCGTGGTACGATCCGGCCGCCTTGCGCGGTGCCGACGTGGACCCCGACGTGGAGCAACTGGGCATCGAGGCCATCGAGACGGCCGGGCGTTAGACGAGCGACTCGATATATCGGTCGACGTGGCGGTCCATCCGCCGCTTGAACCCCGCCCGTCTCGCGAGGCGGTCGAGTTCGCGGGAGACCAGGCTGCCGTACTGGACGGCCTTCTTGTCGGCGTCGACGACCGACGCGGGAAGCCGGTCGGCGGCCGCGCGCCGGAGCGCGACTTTGCGTTCGTCGGCCGTCGCGAGCAGATGGCCGGGAAGCGGGAGCGCCGCCTCGACCACGCCGTCCGCGAGTAGGGGGACAACGGGGTCGACGCCCGCCGCCCGGAGGGTCAGTGTGTCGCGTTCGAGTTGATCGGGCAGGCTCCCGAGCATCTCCCGTGTCGCGCCGCGAACGGTCGTCGCGGCCACCCGGTCGTCGTCGGCCGGGTCGACCACCTTCGCGTAGCCGCCGAACAGTTCGTCGGCGCCCTGACCCAACGCGAGGCGGTCGTAGCCGTCGGCGGCCACGCGCTCCGCGACGAGATAGAGCGGGAGGGCGATGGTCACGTCCATCGCGTTCGTCCGGCCCGTAGCGGCGACCACCTCGGGGACGGCCCGCTCTAGGTCGGCGTGGTCGAGGGAGACGACGCGAAGCTCCCGGCCCATCGCCGCGGCGGCCCCCCGTGCCGCACTCACGTCGTGTGCGTCGGGGAAGCCGACGACGTAGCAGGGTGCGTTCGGAGTGCCCGCGGCGACGAGCGCGGAGTCGACGCCCCCGGAGAAGGCAACGGCGAGGCCGTCGTCGTCGAGGCCGGCCAGCGCGTCGTCGATGGCGTGGCGAACCGTTTCGACGGCGGCCACGTCGTCGTTCGCGGCGGGTGGGTCGGGGAGCGACCAGACGCGGCGGTCGGTGCCGTCGGGTTCGCGGATGTGGCCCGCGGGGACCGGCGTCGGGTCGCCGGCCACGCCGTCGGGCGCGAACCCCCAGTCGTCGGGGGCGCCGAAGATCGGTTGTCGGCCGAGTACGTCGCGGACGAGGAAGCCGTCAGGGGCGAGGCGCGAGGCACCTCGGTTCACGAAGCCGGCGAAGCCGGCCGTGCCGGGAAGAGGGTCGTCGGCGTCGAGGGCACGGCGAACGGTCTCGGCGTCGGCGCCGCGAAGCCGGGTCACAGCAGGTCGCCGAGCGCGCGGACGAGTCGGCGTTTCGCCCCGCCGGCAGCCTGTCGGAAGCTGATTCGCCACGGGGTGCGGCGGCCGACGACGCTCGTCCGGCCGTCGGCGATAGCGTCGAGGATGCTCTCGGCCGTGCGCTCGTCGGCGTCGACTTCCGTGACCGCCTGTCCAACCATCTCGGCGATGTGGGCGTCGCTGCCGGCGGTCATAGGGAGGTCGTGGAAGGCGGCGAAGCGCTCGGCCTTGCGGTTCGAGCGACCGGTGAGGAGGCGGGAGTTGTACACTTCGATGGCGTCGGCGCTGGCGAGCGTTGCGGCCGAGATGTGTGGCGCGACGCCGTGGCGGGAGGACTGGAACGGGTGGGGGACGACGGCGATGCCGCCCCCCGCGTGGATGCGGTCGAGCGTCTCCTCGAAGGAGAGGTTGGCCGGAATCAACTCCTCGACGCCGAGGGCGAGGACGTGGCCGGCGGCGGTCGTGATCTCCATGCCGGGGATGCCCACTAAGCCGTAGCCGGGAGCCATCTCGACGGCGTCGAGGCTAGCGTCGATCTCGTCGTGGTCGGTGACGGCGATGGCGTCAAGCCCGACCGACGCCGCCTGTTCGAGCAGGTGGTCGACCGGGTCCCGACCGTCGTGGGACAGCGACGAGTGCGTGTGCAACTCGACCGATAACACACGCGTACGGTCGGCACGGGCGATAAAAAGGGCGCCGATCCTTCGGGGCGGGCGCGGGCCCCGATGGAAAAACATTACTCCGCCAGCGCGAAAGACGGAGGTGAATGAGCCTGTCCGATACGGACCACGACCTCGTCGCCGCCGAACTCGGGCGGGACCCCACGCCCGCCGAGGCGGCGCTGTTCGAGAACCTCTGGAGCGAACATTGCGCCTATCGGTCGTCCCGACCGCTCCTGTCGGCGTTCGACAGCGAGGCCGACCAGGTGGTCGTCGGCCCCGGTGACGACGCCGCCGTCGTCTCCCTCCCCACCCACGGCGACGGCGAGGAGACGTACGTCGCGATGGGCATCGAGAGCCACAACCACCCGTCCTACGTCGACCCGTACGACGGCGCGGCGACCGGTGTCGGCGGCATCGTCCGCGACATCCTCTCGATGGGTGCCTACCCCATCGCGCTGACCGACTCGCTTTATTTCGGCGGCTTCGACCGCGAGCACTCCCGCTATCTCTTCGACGGCGTCGTCGAGGGTATCGCCGACTACGGCAACGCCATCGGCGTCCCGACGGTCGGTGGCAGCGTCGAGTTCCACGACGGCTACGAGGGCAACCCGCTGGTGAACGTCGCCTGTGTCGGCATCGTGAACGAGGAGCGTCTCGTCACCGCCGAGGCGAAGACGCCGGGCAACAAACTCGTGCTCGTCGGCAACGCCACCGGCCGCGACGGCCTCGGCGGCGCCTCCTTCGCCAGCGAGGACCTGAGCGAGGACGCCGAAACCGAGGATCGCCCCGCGGTGCAGGTGGGCGACCCGTACACGGAGAAGCTCCTGATCGAGGCCAACGAGGCGCTGGTCGACGCGGATCTGATCCGCGCGGCCCGCGACCTCGGCGCCGCGGGACTGGGCGGCGCCTCCAGCGAACTCGTCGCCAAGGGTGGGTTGGGCGCCGAAATCGAACTCGATCGGGTCCACCAGCGCGAACCCAACATGTCCGCCCTGGAGATCCTGCTCGCCGAATCCCAAGAACGGATGTGTTACGAGGTGCGGCCGGACGACGTGGCTGAGGTGCGGGAAATAGCCGACCGCTACGACCTCGGCTGTTCGGTCATCGGCGAGGTGACCGAGGGGAACTACGTCTGTACCTTCGAGGGAAGCGAGCCGCGAGGCCGCGAGACGGTCGTCGACGTGCCCGCCGAGTTCCTCGCGGACGGCGCACCGATGAACGACCTGCCGATGGCGGAGCCGGTCGAGGCCGAGCGCGACCTGCCCGACGCGGGGGTCGAGTCGGCCTTCGACGCCGTCGTCGGCAGTCCGAACACGGCGAGCAAGGCGTGGGTCTACCGCCAGTACGACCACGAGGTCGGGGCGCGGACGGCGCGTCGTCCCGGCGACGACGCGGCGATCATGGCGATCAGGGAGGCCGGCACGGGACTTGCCCTGTCGGCGGGTGCAATCCCGGCGTGGACGGACGCCGACCCCTACGACGGCGCCCGGGCCGTCGCCCTGGAGAACGCGACCAACCTCGCGGCCAAGGGGGCCAGCCCCCACGCCGCGGTGGACTGTCTCAACGGTGGCAACCCAGAGAAATCCGAGGTGTACGGCGGCTTCGGTGCCATCGTCGACGGCCTCGCGGACATGTGTCGGACCCTCTCGGTACCCGTCGTCGGCGGCAACGTCTCGCTGTACAACGACTCCGCCGCCGGCCCCATCCCGCCGACGCCGACGCTGGCGATGATCGGCGTCCGCGAGGGCTACGACGCCCCGCCGATGACCGTCTCCGGCGAGGGAACCCTACTGGAAGTCGGCGCCCGCGGCGGTGCCCTCGGCGGCTCGACGTACCTCGCCACGCAGGGCGGGAGCGACCGCTTCCCCGACCTGCCCGCGGACCCGACGGCGGCGGTCGACGCGGTCCGGGCGGTCGCCAGCCTCGACTCGACGCTCGCCACCCACGACGTGAGCCACGGTGGCCTCGCGGTGACGCTCGCTGAGATGGTGGGCGCGGCGGGCATCAGCGCGACGGTCGAGAGCGCCGAAGCGCTGTTCGACGAGACGCCCGGGCGAGTCGTCGTCGAGACGACCGATCCGGCGGCGGTGGAAGCCGCCGCGGGCGACGCGCCCGTCAGGGATCTGGGTGCGGCGACGGCCGGCGGCGAACTGACCCTGACGGTCGGCGAGGAGCGACTCACCCGCGGCGTCGAGGAGATTCGTGCGATCCGGGACGTGCTCGAACGGGAGCTAGAATAGAAGCGGCAGTCCGAACGTCACCGCGAGGCCGACGAGGAGGACGACGAAACCGATCCCGACCTGCCCGGTCGTGAACTCCTGCATCGGCGAGGTGACACGTCCCTCGTCGCCGCCGTGTGGGTGATGCTCGTGGTCCGCGTGGTCGTCGTGGTCGGCCATATGCGTGTGTGGGGGGCCGTGTTACAAAAATACTCCTGATACCGTCGGCGGCCGCCAGAGGGACTCGTTGTACCGAGCATCTCGACACGGCATCGTCGACGGTACGAAGGGGACGGCCACAGCCACCGACACCAGACGGTTTTTGTCGCCCGGCGTCGGAGGGGAGACACGAGTAATGGCCGTAACCAAGCGAATCATCCCCTGTATCGACGTGGACATCGACGAGGACGGCGACGCGGCGGTGTACACGGGCGTCAACTTCGAGGACCTGAAATACACGGGCGACCCCGTCGAGATGGCCCGCGAGTACAACGCGGCGGGCGCCGACGAGTTCGTCTTCCTCGACATCACGGCCAGCGCGGAGGGGCGCGAGACGATGCTCCACGTCGTCGAGCGGATCGCGGACGAGGTGTTCATTCCCCTGACCGTCGGCGGCGGCATCCGCACCCGCGACGACATCAAGGAGACGCTCCGGGCGGGCGCGGACAAGGTGTCGATCAACACCGCGGCCATCGAGAATCCGGACCTCGTCGACGCGGGCGCCGCGGCCTTCGGCAGCCAGTGCATCGTCATCAGCGTCGACGCCCGCCGGCGCTACGACGAGGCGGGTGAACATTACGAGCGGATCGACGGCGAATCCTGCTGGTTCGAGTGTACGATCAAGGGCGGCCGCGAGGGCACGGGCGTCGACGTGGTGGAGTGGGCCCGCGAGGTGGAGTCGCGCGGGGCGGGCGAACTGTTCGTCAACTCCATCGACGCGGACGGGACGAAAGACGGCTACGACATCCCGCTCACCCGCGCCGTCTGTGACAACGTCTCGACGCCCGTCATCGCCTCCTCGGGCTGTGGGGGGCCGGAAGACGCCTACGAAGTGTTCACCGACGCCGGCGCCGACGCGGCGCTCGCGGCCTCCATCTTCCATTTCGACGAGTACTCGATCCGAGACGTAAAGGAGTATCTGGACGAGCGGGGCGTTCCGGTGCGGCTTTGATATCCTCTCCTAACACGCGGCTTTCTCTTTGCGCGTCCGTAACGTCGCGCGGTCCCGCGCTGGCGCCGTCGAGTTCGTTGCGCCTTCGTGGCCGAGCGAGCGCGGCCAGGGCTCGGCGTCGGGGGTATCGCGGCGGTGGGGAGCGTGTTCCGCCGGCCGTTACGCGGCGGCGTCGAACGCGGCCATGAAGTCGTCGGTGATGTCCTGCACGCGACGGGAGGCGTCGCCAACCGCGTCGAGGGGGTCGGTGCCGGCCTCGGTTTTGACCGAGAGAATGGGGTCGGTCTGTCCCCCCGACTGCTCCGGGTTCATGTCGTACGTCGCCGCCGCCACCCCGGCCGTCTCCAGCAACGCGCCCTTGAGGACGTTCATGAACGTGTGATCCTCGCCCGCGATCTCCATGCGGAGTTCCTCGTCGGTCTTCTCGATGACCCGCAGTTCCATACCCTCTGCTACCGTCGGTTCGCGTTTCAAGGTTTCGTATGTGCCTCGAGGCGTCCGTCCGGACGGTGGTGCGCGGACGTCTCCGAACGAACGGGCGACGCCACGATGGCGTCCCCCGAACGGAGAACGTACGGGGCCACACGCGGTGGCCGTTCGACTGACCAAGCCACTGCGAGGAGCACCTGACTCGCAATGTCTATGCGATACGTGACGCGCTCGGCGGAAGGCCGATCGCGTCGGTTCCTATGTTTACGCATGTATTGAAAAAGCTGTTGATCTCGCTAATATATTCCATAATGCTCGTGAGAATTGTCCGAATGTGTCGACAGTCGCCCCGGACAGCGGCTCATGCGAGTATTCCGGCCGTTCGGCACGCGCCGCAGTGGACGTTCGGCCAGCCGTCACCGGACCAGATACGGTTCGTTGCCCGCGACGAACCGACCGAGGTCGGTCTCGCGCCGGTAGTCGGTCGCGCGGAGGGTGTCGATGGCGTCGACGAGGCTCGTCGCGTCGTCCGACGCCCACGTCCGGGGGTCACGGATCGGCATGACGAGCCACCCGCTGCCCTGCACCTCCGTCGCGTGCAGGCTCTCGACGTCGAGGCCTGCCGTGTCGTGGGCCGTGCACGTCTCGAGGACGTGTTCGATTGCCCGTTCACCCACCGGGAAAAGGACGTGCGCGGCGATGGCGCGGAGTTCGGCGTCGAAGAACGGCTCCATCGCGGCGTAGTCGTCGTCGGTCGGCGCGCCCGTCGGCACGCAGGTGTGGAGGTAGGAGAGGTAGGTGGTGTTCACATCGGGTCGGTCGCCCGTCGTCCGCAGGAGGCCGGCGTCGTGGAGCGCGCGTTGCAGTCGACGGCCGGCCTGGCTGCCGGTGAAGGGGACGCCGGCCTCGATGCCCCCGTGGACGCCCGGGTGGTCGCCGACGACGTGGAAGTGAGCGTTGGCGTCGCCGTACCCCGGGACGAATCGCTCACAGGGTGGCTGCATACCGAACGGGTTACTGACGCGGTCGGTGACGTTTCGCACGCCCACCCCTACGCGCCGAGCGACGTAAATCTAGAGTTCGACGCCGGACGGGATGAGGCTCTTGGACCGGAGCAGGCTCCCGTTTGCGTCGTAGACGAGGAAGGTACTCTTCGAGTACGTCGCGAGCGTCTCGCCGTCGATGCGGATGACGACGCTGTAGCGGCCGCCGTCGTCGTCGGCCGACTGGCCGTACTCGCGTGCGGCGCGGACGAATCGCAGTACGTCGTCGGCCTCCTCGTTGAGTTCGAGGAGGAAGTCGCCGGTGACGCGGTCGGTGACGCTGACGACGCCCGCCGCATCCGGGTCGTCGAGTGGGTCCTGCAGTCGGAACGCTACGTCCGTCTCCGAGGCCTCCAGCAGGGTCCCCTCCGCGTCGGTCAGCCGGTCTGTCAGCGTCTCTTTCGGTCCGTTGAAGTCGATGACGACTTTGGGTTCGGCCGGCGCCTCGCCGGTCTCGACCCAGTCGATGTTGTGTGCCTCCAACTCGAAGTGGTCGCGCCTCATTCCCTACGTTCGTCTTTGGGTTCAGGCGGTATGAACGTAACGCCCCGCGTCTGGCCGACCGTTCATTTATTGTAACTGTATACCGGTGGTTCGCCGATCCGTTCTGGCGAACCACCGGTACTGACTTACAATGATCACTATCAGTCGTCAGCCGGCGGGACCGATGCCCCGCCGTCCGACGTGCCGACGTGTTCGGTGACCAGAATCAACCCGCGGGAGGTGAGTTCGACCCCTCCGTCGGTGAGACACACGAGGTCCGCCTTCCCGAGGCCGCGGAGGATGTCGACCGAAGCGTCCGTCGAGTCGTCGAGCATCACCCACGGCGACGCGGTGCCACGGAACGAGTAGAGTTTGTGGAGCGTTCGCACGGCTGGCTTGGGGAGGTCCAGTTGCCGGACCCGCTTTCGAACGTCGTGGTAGTTCTGTCGCAGGTGGCGTCCGAGTAGGTGCTGCGTTCTCGGTGGCTCGACCGACAGGTCCAGGGAAACCGCCATCCCGTCGCTCACGTACTGGAGATCCATAATCGTCCGCTCGTCCCCGAGAAGCCCCCCTCGGACCGCGAGAGATGAACGATCGTATCGAGGTCGATGCCGAACGGGTAGGTGATTCCCGTACGGCCGATCTTGACGGGTGTGACTCGTAGGTCCCGATGTCGAACGTCTCGCCGATCACGCGGCCACCCACCTCGGCCGGGTGACGAACGGCCACCTCGGTGCCGTCCAGCAGCCAGGGATAGAGGAGGCCGGCGTACTTCTCGAGTGCGGATCGGGAGCCGTCGACGAACAGCACGTCCCGCCGACCGTCCCGCTGAAAAATCGGCGGCGGCCCGCGGCGAGCCGCGGCGAACGTCGAAGATGTCGGCCGCCGCGACGGCGAGTGGCCAGTCCTCGCTCTCCACGCGGAGAACGTCGCCGCCGACCGTCAGGTCGGCCCTGACCGGCTTCTCGTGGATGCGCTCACGGAGAATCGTCGCCGAGAGCTCGATTGGACCGGACATACTCACGTCGCCGTCGGCGACCTACCGAGCGGTTCGACGCGCCGCATCCGGGTCGTGGTCGCGTTGTCGCCCCCCATCGAGCCGTTCGAGCGGCGACTGACGTGTAATCGTTCGCCCACAGTTATCAACTACGATATCTTTCGACGGCGACCGACGCCGGTGGGTTTTATTCCGTGGCCCGCGTCGGGGACGCGTATGTGGGTTCGGTCCGAGTACGCCGGCGAACTGGCCGTCCTCCTGACGTGGCTGTCGACGTTTATCCCCTGGAACGTATCGTACGCCTCGGACCCGAGCGGTGCGGCGGTGTTGTTCGTCCGGTTTCCGCTGGTTCAACTCCGGTACGTGTTCGGTATCTCGCTCGCCCGCGGCGTCGCCGTCTCCGACCCCCTGTCGGCCATCGCGTTCCAGCGTGGGAATCCGATCGTCGCCGCCTACGAGGTCTGGGCGGTCGGGGCCGCCCTCTTCGTGGCGGCGCTCGTCGTCTCCCTCGTCTACTACCGGCGGGAGGCCTGGGCGGAGTCGTGGCCGGTCGATCCCGTGCGTCTCCTCGGTGCGCTCCTTCTCGGCACGGGCCTCGTCTTCGCCGGCGCGACGTATCTCCTGCTCTCGCGTGGCTTCTCGTCACTTCCTCTCCCCCTCGGCGTCGTCTTCCTGTGTCTGTTCGGGGGGCTCCTCCTGACCGTCGACCGGACGGCGTGATACGGAGCGGCGACGGACCAACATATATGCGTGACGGCGCCGTGCAGTAGACGCAATGGTCGATCCGCCGTCGGTTCCCGACGACCCGCTCACCGACTGGCGACACGCCGGCGACACGACCGAGACGCCTTTCGCCGCCCCCGGCCTCACCGTCAGGGCCCATATCCGCCTCTACGAGGACGACCGACTCCGCGAAGCCGTCCGCGAACGGACGGGCGTCGACCGAAGCTGGCGCTTCTTTCTCGCGACCCGCCTCGAACTCACCCCGTCGCCGCCGGTGACGGGCGCGCTCCGGGGGCTGGTCGCGTCCCGCGCGAGTCACGGCTTCGCCGACCGCCTCGAAGATCGGGGATTCGAAGCCGTCGACCGCGTCGAGCGTCGCTCCCTCCGGGTCGGCAACGAGGACGCCCGCCTGTTCGGCTACGACGCTCGCTGTCGGGTCGTCGGCGTGACGCTCTCGGTCGACGGGTGGCTGGCGGTCTGGGCGCCCGACGGCGCCTTCCGACTGGCCGGCGGCGCCTATCCGACCGCCGTCGTCGACGGCGCGGGGCCGGCGGCCGACGCGCTCGCGGACTGTCTCGATCCCTCGGCCTTCCGAGCGGAGCTGTTCGAGCTAGTTCGTGGCGTTGCCTAGCACCGCCACTCGCCGAGCGTCGTCAAGAGGAGGCCGCCGAGGCTGACGCGGGCCGGCGCGACGCCGAGTGCGCGCGAGAGGGGGCCGGCGTCGACTTCCGACCCCGCCCGGGCGACGCTCCGGCCACGCACCCGAACGTCCAGCGTCACGTCGGCGTCGGACAGGTGGTCCAGAAGGTGAACGTCGAACGGCGGGGCAGCAGTCCCGGCGAGCGTTCGGACGACCGAGAGCGACGGCGCCGCGACGACGACGAGGTCGCCGTATCCCCGGATCGTCACTGTCTCGTCGCCGACCGCGAGCGTCAGATCGGCGTCGACGTCGAGGGGCCGGTCGAGTTCGGTCACTCCTCGTCGTGGTCGCGATCACGGGTCCTGATGCGAACCGTGCCATCGAGACGCCAGCGGGCGTGGTCGGCGTTCGGTCCCATCCGATCCGGGACCCGTATCTCCAGATCGTCGAACTCGTAGGTGATCTCGGCGCCACGGCCCGTGAGACGCTCGTAGAGGCCGACCGCCAGTTCGGGCCACGTCCGCACGTCGTCGATCTCCGCGCCGCGCTCCCGACTCATACGCGTCGATTTGGCGGCCACGCACTTATACCGTCGGTCGGTCTCCCGGGCTCTGGGAGTCGGCTACTGCCACCGCGCGACGGTGAGGTAGCCGGTGTGGCCGACACCCCGGGTGTCGGGGCGCGAGCCCCGGTCGTCGAAGGTCATCCGCCGCTGGATCGTCTCGTGGGTCGTCACGTCGGTCAGCGACGCCTCCTCGGCGGCCTCGACGGCGGCGCGCGATCCCTCGACGAACGGCGAGTAGACGACGACGAAACCGCCGCTCACGAGGATGTCGGGCGCCTGCCGGACGACGGTCGGGGCGTCCTCGGTGTCGAGGGTGAGGATGTCGAAGCCGGTCAGGTCGTCTAGGTCGGCGGTCACGTCCCCCGTCCGAACCTCGACGGCGTCGTCGACGCCGGCGAGGCGCATATTCTCGCGGGCCACCTCGGCGAACTCCGGATCGCGTTCGTAAGTCACCACGTCGGTGCCGATGCGGCCGAGGTAGGCCGCGAGGACGCCCGTTCCGGTGCCCGCGTCGAGGACGCGGTCCTCGGCCGCGGCGCCGGTGAATCCGATGGTCAGCCCGATGTCGCGGGGCATCATCGGCGCCCCCGTGCGCTCGAAGTGATCGAACAGGTCCGGCCCGCGTGGCTCGCGGACGACGAACTCGTCGCCCAGATGCGTCTCCAGGCGCTGCCCGGGTTCGACGTCGTCGGGAACCGTCAGCACGCCCAGATCGGTCTGGAGTTCCTCGCCCGGTGCCCGGAGATACTCCCGGTCACCGTGGACCAGTAAGACGGTCACTCCAGTCGGGCGATGGCCGCCGCCAGGTCGCCGTCCTCGGCTTCGAGTGCGTCCCGGGCGTCGTCCTTGCTCACGCCGGCGCGGGTCGCGACGAGTTCCACGTCGTCTTGGGGAATGGCCGCCTCGCCGCCGTCGTCGGCCTCGCTCGCCTCGGGGCCGCTCTCGACGGCGCCGGCAGTCTCGCTCGCTTCGTGAACTTCGGGTTCGCCAACGACCTGGTACGTCTCCTGACCCTGGGCGTCCATGCGCGTCACCTGGGCGTTCGAGAAGACGAGTTCCTCGTCGCCCGTCCGGATGACGACCTCTTCGGCATCGAGTTCGGTCACGTCGATGCCCATCTGTTCCATCATCTGTTTCATCTTCCGCGGATTCATACCGCCACCACCGAACATAGCTCGTCGGTGGGTGTGCGCGGTCAAAAGGATGGCGAAGGGGTTCAGCCGCTCGGACGGACGGGCGACGGGTTCCCGGTGCCGGTCACACGTGACCTTTCGGCAGCAGGTCCTCGAACGGCTGGTCGTCCAGCCAGTCACAGAGCCGACAGAGCTGGTCGGTCGCCGCCTCGAATAGCTGTCCCCCTTTCTCGGCCGTGGCGTCGGTCTGATCCCCGAGCACACCGTTGCCGGTGTTGTCGGCGGCGTCGTAGAACGTCCGGGAGCCGTGTTTGACCGTCTCCGCCGCCTCGACGTCCGGAATCCCGCCGTCTCGGGCCGCCTCTAGCTGGTCGTCGCGGACGAGATGCGGGTGGAGATGCTGGACCATGGCCGTCTCTTTCGGGCCGCCGTGGGGACCGTTCTGGGCGAACAGGTCGTCGACGAGTTCGGGGATGCTCTCGTCCCACATCCACTCGATTGCGTACAGTTCCTCGTCGTCGCGGAGGCGCCGCCCGACCTCCCGCAGGTGGTCGACGTTGCCACCGTGGGCGTTGACGTAGACGACGCGGTCGATGCCGTGGTAGGTGAGGTTGCGAGTGAAGGATTCGACGTAGTCCCGGAAGACGGGTGCGTCGACCCACATGGTCCCGTGGAACTGGCGGTGGTGAGGACTGACGCCGACGTTGATCGTCGGAGTACAGAGGAACCCGGTTCGTTCCGCGGCTTCGCGGGCGAACGCCTCCGCGATCAGATGGTCGGTCGCTAAGGGGAGGTGGGGGCCGTGCTGTTCGGTGGAGCCGAGAGGGACGAGCGCCAGCGACTCGTCGGCGAAGTAGTCGCCCAGTTCGGGCCACGTCTCGTCTGCGATGTACATGCCTATACAGCGGGCGGGCGGACCCTTGAACGCTTGTGTTCGGGTCTGTGGCTGACGGTGTTAGCCGGTGCCGCCCGTCAACCGGTCCCGACGGCGCTCGAACTCCTCTTGCTCTATGTCGCCGGCGGCGTAGCGCTCGCGAAGGACGACGAGGGCGCCGTCGTCGCCGTCGCCTCCCTCGCGGATCGCCAGGAACAGCGCCGCGGCGACGACGCCGACGACGAGGAGGGCAAGCAGGAACACGAGCCACCAGCCACCGACGCCGAATCCGGCGCCGCTCATGCCAGTGCCGCCGGGACCCATCGGCCCCATCGGTCCGCCGCCCCAGTGCGGGCCGTGCGGACCGGGACCGTGGGGACCCGGCTGCCACTGTGCGACGGGCAGTTCGGCGAGTGTAGAGAGTAGTTGCATCCTGCTCACCTCGGTTAGAGAATGGTTCTCCCCGGGAATAATCCCGGTCGACGGTTCCCAGCATCGTGGAATCGGCGTCCGGCGGGAGCCGTCGAGAGAGCGGGGGTCGGTGACCGGCGTTCGGCCGTCCGTTCGGCGGGGGTATCGAGCTACGGGGGACCGCAGTTTAAGTCCGCGGCGCTCCTCCGACCGCCTATGTTCGACCCCGACGACCTCGACGCGATCCGCGAGGCCAAAGCCGAGTGGGAGGCCGAGACGTACGGGCCGACCGTGGATCGGTTTGGGGAGCGACAGGAGCCGTTCACCACCGACACCGGGGGCCAGGAAGTCGACCCGCTGTACACCCCCGCGGACGTGGCCGACCTCGACTACCGCGAGGACGTGGGCTTCCCCGGCGAGGAGCCGTACACCCGCGGCGTCTACTCGACGATGCACCGCGGCCGGCTATGGACGATGCGCCAGTACGCCGGCATGGGTACCGCGGCGGAGACCAACGAGCGGTTCAACTACCTCCTCGATCAGGGCCAGACCGGGCTGTCGATGGCGTTCGACCTGCCGACGCAGATGGGCTACGACTCGGACGCGGCGATGGCTGCGGGTGAGGTGGGGAAGTCGGGCGTCGCCATCGACTCCCTGCGGGACATGGAGACGGTGTTCGACGGCATCCCGCTGTCGGAGGTGTCGACGAGCATGACGATCAACGCCCCCGCCGCCGTCCTGCTGGCGATGTACGTCGCCATCGGCGACCGGCAGGGTGTCCCCCGCTCGGAGCTTCGGGGCACCATCCAGAACGACATCATGAAAGAGTACATCGCGCGCAACCTCTACATCTACCCGCCCGAGCCCTCGATGCGGCTCATCACGGACATCTTCGAGTTCTGCGCCGAGGAGACGCCGAAGTTCAACACCATCTCCATCTCGGGGTATCACATCCGCGAAGCCGGCTCCACCGCGGCCCAGGAGATCGCCTTTACCCTCGGCAACGGCATCGAGTACGTCAACGCCGCTCTCGACGCCGGCCTCGACGTGGACGAGTTCGCCCCACAGCTCTCCTTCTTTTTCAACGCACACAACAACATCTTCGAGGAGGTGGCGAAGTTCCGCGCCGCCCGGCGGATGTGGGCGACGATCATGGCGGAGCGCTTCGGTGCCGAAAATCCCAAATCACGGCAGTTGAAGTTCCACACACAGACCGGCGGGTCGACGCTGACGGCCCAACAGATCGACAACAACGTGGTTCGGGTGGCATACCAGGCACTCGCCGCCGTGCTGGGTGGTACCCAGAGCCTCCACACCAACGGCAAGGACGAGGCGCTGTCGCTCCCGACCGAAAAGAGCGTCCGAACCGCGCTTCGCACCCAGCAGATCCTCGCACACGAGTCGGGGGCGGCCGACACAATCGATCCGCTGGCCGGGAGTTACTACGTCGAGTCGCTGACCGACGAGTTGGAAAACGAGGCGTTCGACCTGCTGGACGACATCGACGAGCGCGGGGGGATGCTCGACGCGGTGCGGTCCCAGTGGGTGCAGGGACGGATTCAGGACGTGGCGTTCGACCGCCAACAGGAGATCGAGGACGGCGAACGAATCATCGTCGGCGTCAACGAGTTCCGGGTCGAGGAGGAGCCCGAGGTGGACCTAGAGGAGGTGACCGAGGAGGACGAACGCCGACAGATCGACCGCTTGGAGTCGGTTCGAGAGGAGCGCGACGACGAAGCCGTCGAGGCCGCACTCGCGACGCTCCGCGAGACGGCCCGTGGCGACGACAACCTGCTTCCCCCCATCGTCGACGCCGTCAAGACGTACGCGACGGTCGGCGAAATATCGAACGCCCTCCGCGACGAGTTCGGCGAGTATCAGCCGGGTCGCTAGGGCGAGACGACGACCGACTGGCCGAGCCGGTCGACGTACTCGTCGATGACCGCGCTCTTCCGATGTTCGACCATCAGGTGGATTCGGAGCTCCGTGCGGCAGTCGATGGCCCGGGCGCACAGCGGGCAGCGTTTATATGTCATGGTCTTTAATTATATTATCTCGTCGTCGTCTCTTATAGATTGTGGTGCGGGACTGATCGACTGACTGCGGGGGGACGACCGGCTGGGCCGGTGGATCGTCGCTCTCGCTTCGTGGGGACGACGCGACGGTTTATTGACACTCCCGTTCGATCTCCGGTCGAACGATCATGTACGACACCATCCTCGTACCGACCGACGGAAGCGACGTGGCGGTGGCGGCGGCCGACGCGGCGGTGACCCTCGCGCGGCGGTTCGACGCGGCGGTCCACGCGCTGTACGTGCGTGAATCCGACGACGACGAGGGCGAACGGACGACGACGGCCGTCGCCGACCGGGCGGCGGCCGCCGGCGTCACGGCCACGACGGCGGTGGTCGACGCCGAGACGGCCGTCTACGAGCACATCCTCGAGTACGCCGGCGACCACGACGCCGACTGTATCGTCATGGGGACACACGGCCGGACCGGACTGGGTCGGTTCGTCCTCGGGAGCGTCGCGGAGCGGACGCTCCGCGAGTCGCCGGTGCCGGTCCTCACGGTCCACGAGGGCACGGTCGTCGACCGTGACCTCGACGCAGTGCTCGTTCCGACGGACGGCAGCGACTGTGCCGAGGCCGCGGCGGCCCACGCCGTCGAGTTCGCCCTGGCGACCGGTGCGGCGCTTCACGTCGTCCACGTCGTCGACGCCGGGGCCATCCCCGCCGACGGGTCGGGAGCCGTCCTCGACGAACTCCAGCAGGCGGGCCAGGACGCGCTGGATTCGGTCGTCGACCGGGCGGAAGGCGCCGACGTCTCGACGATTCGGGCGTCGGTGTTGACCGGCGCCCCCTACCGGGCCATCGTCGACTACGCCGACGCGGAAGACGTCGACCTCGTGGTGATGGGCACCCACGGCCGGACCGGCGTCGACCGCTACCTCCTCGGGAGCGTCGCCGAACGGGTCGTCCGGCTCTGTGATCGACCGGTGCTCACGCTCGACGCCGTCGGCGAATCCTGACACAGGCGTTCTCACGCCGTAGAAATGACCTTCGTCGTTAATGACCAATAAACAATATTTTTGGAAGACGAACTTCGACGAGTTCATCCGGACGGTCCAGCATCGCCTCGAACTCCCCGGCACCGGCGAGACGGTTCGGTCGATCCGTGCGACGCTGTCGACGCTCGGGGGGCACGTCCCCGCCGGCGCCGCAGAGGACATCGCCGCGTCGCTCCCGATGGAGATCCGGTGATCTCTGACCGGCGCCGTTCGGGAGCACGGTCGGCGGTTCGACTGGCGGGGGCTCGTCGAGCACGTGGCCGACATAGAGACCGTCGACCCGTCCGACGCGGCGTATCACGCTCCCGAGAACGAGAATTGGGGAGAGCTCTTCGAACTCGCAGACGCCGGCGGCTGGGACGACACCCGGGGGACCTGAGCCTTACTCGGAGTAGCCCTCTTGGAGGAACGCGCCCTCCGTCTCGTACATCGAGACCAGTTCCTCGATGAACTCCTCGGGGGTCTCGTCCTCCTCGAGGTGCTTGTCGAGTCGGTCCTTGAGTTCGTCGCTGATTTCGAGCGTATGGGTCATGGGTGGTCTCCGTCGTCCCCACACACGTCGCCACGGGCCAAATAACCTCGCTTCGTCCCCGATACGCTGACACGTCAGCGTCGGTACCGTGGCGATACGCCCGGGATACGGCGCGTCTCACTCTCGCACCGAACCGGGGTGGACGGTCAGAACCGGCACGTCGAGGGTTCGGACGACCCGTTCGGTGACGCTCCCGACGAGGGCGTGTTCGATGCCCGTCCGGCCGTGGGTGCCCATCACCACGAGGTCGACGCCCTCGTTTTCGGCGTACGCCTCGATGATCCGATGGGGGATTCCGAGGCGAATCGCCTCGACCGACGGGACGCCCGCGCGCTCCGCCCGGTCGATCACCGCGGTGGTCGGTCGCTCCCCCGACTCGTCGACCAGCGCCACCACCTCGTCGTGGTCCATGTCGGCGCTGATCGGGCTCATGCGGACGTCGACCACGTAGAGCACGTGGACGTTCGCGTCGTGAACCGTCGCGAGGTCGACGGCGTGGGCCGCCGCGGCCTCGGCGCCCGCGCTCCCATCCACCGGCACGAGGATCGTCTCGTACATCGTCCCCACCCACGGCGGGCCGACGCTTGAAGCTGTGACATCCTCGAACTCCGTCGGGCGGGGGGTACTATAATTACCGTCGGACTTGGAAAAGACGTATGCCCAACTACCGCACGCTCCACGACCCCAACGCGGAGTATACGATGCGGGACCTCTCGGCGGAGACGATGGGGCTCTCGGCCGACCGCGGCCCGCGCGACGTGGTGATCACCGACGTACAGACCACGATGGTCGACGGTAACTACCCGTGGCTCCTCGTCCGCGTCTACACCGACGCCGGCGTCGTCGGCACCGGCGAGGCGTACTGGGGCGGCGGCGACGCCGATATCGTCGACCGGATGGCCCCCTTCCTGATCGGCGAGAACCCCCTGGACATCGACCGCCTGTACGAACACCTGATCCAGAAGATGTCGGGCGAAGGCTCCATCTCGGGCAAGGTGGTGTCGGCCATCTCCGGGATCGAAATCGCCCTGCACGACGCCGCCGGCACGCTCCTCGACGTGCCCGCGTACCAACTGCTCGGCGGAAAGTACCGCGACGCGGTGCGGGTGTACTGTGACTGCCACGCCGGCGACGAATCCGAACCCGAATCGAACGCCGCGGAGGCCAAACGCGTCGTCTCCGAACTGGGCTACGACGCGCTGAAGTTCGACCTCGACGTGCCCTCCGGACACGAGGCCGACCGCGCCAACCGCCACATGCGTGGTCCGGAGATCGAACACAAGGTCGACATCGTCCGCGAGGTGTGCGAGACGGTCGGCGACCGCGCCGACGTGGCCTTCGACTGTCACTGGTCGTACTCCGCCGGAAGCGCGAAACAGCTGCTCGCGGCGGTCGAGGAGTACGACGTGTGGTGGATCGAGGACCCCGTCCCGCCGGAGAACCACGACGTACAGCGGGCGGTCACCCAGTCGTCGACGACGCCCGTCACCGTCGGCGAAAACGTCTACCGGACCCACGGCCAGCGCCGCCTCATCGAGGAGCAGGCGGTCGACATCCTCGCACCCGACCTCCCGAAGGTCGGCGGGATGCGCGAGACGCGAAAGATCGCCACCCACGCCGACCTCTACTACATCCCCATCGCGATGCACAACGTCGCCTCGCCCATCGGAACGATGGCGAGCGCACAGGTCGCGGCCGCCATCCCCAACAGCCTCGCCGTCGAGTTCCACAGCTACCAGCTCGGCTGGTGGGAGGATCTCGTCGAGGAGGACGGCCTCATCGAGGACGGGCGCATGGCCATCCCCGAGGCGCCCGGCCTCGGCCTGACCCTCGATCTCGACGCCGTCGAGGAACACATGGTCGATGGCGAGACGCTGTTCGATCCGGCCTGATAGTGTTTTTTGTAACTGGGTACCGGTGGGTCGCCGGACCGTCTTGGCGACTCCCCGCTAATGACTTACGATAAACACTATGAGACCGACTGTCGCCGCGAGACACGTATCATGACACGATCAGTTCCGGATCGACAGTCGTCGATCGGGGGAACAACGTTTAGTTACCCCCGTGCCTTCTCCGCGTCATGAGTCAGACGGAACCGTCCGGCGACGAGCTCGATCGGGACACCATCACGGACAACACCCTGGCAAACTGGCTGAACAAGCACGGCCCCGACTGGGTGCTCGAAATCGAGCCGCTCGACGGGGAAACCGAGTATCTCGGCTTCGTCGACGGCCGATTCCAGAACTACAACGAGCGGGGCATCAACTTCATCGCGCTCGACTATCTGGAGGAGATCGCCGACCGCGCGCGGAAAGTCGAGTATATCCCCGTCGAGGAGTCGCCGTTCGCGGGCGACGAGGAGGAGGACGCGGGCGAGGAGTCGTAGGTCTCATAGGGATTATCGTAACTGTTCATCGGTTCGGTTTCGCCCGAATCGGAGACCACGGTCAGTCGAGGGTCGCTGGACCCCCGGCTGGCTACGATACTCCCTATCAGTATCCGTCCGTCGTGACACACCCGACGCTATTTGTCCGCGGGCCTCCGGGATCGAGTATGCGCTTCGATCACGTCGGCGTCGCCACGCGCGACGCCGCCGCCATAGCCGACCTGTTCGGCGCGCTCTTCGACGCGCCGGTCGCACACCGCGAGACGTTCGACGGCCTCGACGTGACCTTCCTCGATCTGGGCAACGGCTACGTCGAACTCCTCGAACCGCTCGACGACGAGGGAGCGATCCCGCGGTATCTCGACCGCGAGGGGCCGGGCATCCACCACGTCGCGCTCGCGACGCCGGACGTGGCGGGCGCGCTCGATTCGGTGCGGGACCACGGCGTCGAACTCGTGGACGAACGCCCCCGACCGGGCGCGTGGGGACACGACGTGGCCTTCCTCCACCCCGGCTCGACCGGCGGCGTCCTCGTCGAGTTCGTCGAGCGATGAACGATCCGCTCACCGACCGCGCTGCCGTGACGCCGGACGCGACGGCGCTGATCGACGCCGACCGGGACGAGCGGTGGTCGGTCGCCGACCTCGATTCGGCCGTCGAGCGGGTCGCCGGCCGTCTCGCCGCTCTCGGCGTCCGCCCCGGCGACCGTCTGGGCGTCTGCCTCCCGACGCGCCCGGCCGCCGTCCAGGTGATCCACGCCGCTGTCCGACTCGGCGCCGTCCTCGTCCCCCTCGGGACGCGGCTCACGCCCGACGAACTCGCTACCCGACTCGATCGGGCGGCGGTGACGACGCTCGTCTGTGACGCGACGACGGCGGCCGACGTGGTGGCGGCGGCGAACACGGCGGACGGCGACGGTGCGTCCGTTCCAGTCGTCTCCGTCGACGGCGACGCCGGC
This sequence comes from Haloplanus natans DSM 17983, assembly GCF_000427685.1. NCBI lineage: Archaea > Methanobacteriati > Methanobacteriota > Halobacteria > Halobacteriales > Haloferacaceae > Haloplanus > Haloplanus natans. The sequence continues at coordinate 2,014,386 of NZ_KE386573.1, read as the reverse complement.
ACCGGCGTGGCCGACTCGGCGGTGACCCTACTCGGCGCCCACACGCCCGACGCCGTCGTGTCGCACGACTGGGCGCTCGATTCGACGCTCCTGATCCCCTTCACATCGGGCACGACGGGTGCGCCGAAGGGCGTCCGCCTCACGCTTCGGAACGTCCTCGCGAGCGCTGTCGCCTCCGTCTTCCGTCTCGGCTTCGACCGCTCGGAGAGGTGGCACGTCGCCCTCCCCCTGCATCACGTCGGCGGTCTCACGCCCGTCCTCCGTGGCCCCCTGTACGGCATGACGGTCGTTCTCAGGAAGTCGTTCGACGCCGACGCGGTCGCCGCGGATTTCGAGCGCTACGACGTGACGGCCACCTCCCTGGTGCCGACGACGCTCTCGCGTCTCCTCGACGCGACGACCGACGACCTCGGGCCGTCGCTCCGGGCGGTGCTTCTCGGCGGCGCGCCTGCGACCGGCACTCTGCTCGATCGGTGTATCGAGCGTTCGATCCCCGTCTTCCCCACCTACGGGATGACGGAGACGGCCTCACAGATCGCGACGGCGACGCCCGAGGAAGCCGTCGCCCATCCGGGAACGGTCGGTCGCCCGCTCTACTGGACCGACCTCGCCGTTCGCGATGCGGACGGCGACGAACGCTCGCCGGGCGAGACGGGCGAACTCGTCGTCTCGGGACCGACGGTGTCGCCGGGCTACCTCGACGCGGACGCGACGGCGGCGGCGTTCGGCGAGGACGGCCTCCGCACCGGCGACGTGGGCTACCGCGACGGGGACGGCCGGGTCTGGATCGTCGGCCGCACGGACGACCTGATCGTCACCGGCGGCGAGAACGTCGCGCCCGCCGAGGTGGCCGACGCGCTCCGCGACCACCCGGACGTGGCCGACGCCGCAGTCGTCGGCGTCCCCGACGAGGAGTGGGGCGAACGCGTGGCCGCGCTGGTCGTCCCACGTGAGGGCGCCGCCCCCTCGGTGGCGGCCCTCGACGACCACTGCCGGGCGCGACTCGCGGGGCATAAGCTGCCGCGGACGTTCCGGTTCGCGGACGCGATTCCGCGGACGGATTCGGGGACGGTCGACCGGGACGCGGTGCGCGAACGGCTCGCCTAAACCCCGTTTTCGGCCGGCGACACCCGCCGTTCGAGTACGAGGAGGCCGATAGCGAGGCCGGCACAGCCGACGATCAGCGCCGGCCAGAGCAGGGCCGCAACGCCGTAATCGAAGAAGGCGCCGCCGAGGGCGGCCCCCACCCCCATCCCGAGTCGCTTGGCGATTTCGATCAGGGAGAGCCGCGAGCCGCGTTCGTCGGCGTGACCCAGGTCGCTGGCGAGCGACGTGACGAGCGGCGAGTGAAGTATCTCGCCGACCGTGCGGAGAACGAGGAAGGCGCCGACCAGGCTCACGGCGAGAAAGGACGTTCCTCGGGCAGCCGGCTCTACGCCGGCGACGCCGAGGCGGGTCGGCACGAACTCGACCAGCATGACGGCGAGGAAGCTCACCCCCCAGAAGGCAGTCGAGGCGACGAGGCCGCGAGTCCGGCGCCAGTCGCCGATGGCGCCCAGGACGGGCATCTGGAAGACGACGAGGACGAGCGGATTGAGGACGTACAGCGTGCCGATTTCCGCGGAGTCGAGGCCGAGCGTCTCGCTGGCGACGACGGGCACCGTCGCCTGCATCTGGGCGTACATGACCGCGAAGCCGACGTTGAGGAGGGCGAGGCCGAGGAGTCGGCGCTGCGAGATGGCCTGCCCCCAGTCGCCGACGCTCTCGGAGAGGGTCGCAGCCGCCCGCCCGTCGTGGACACGCGGGAGGGCAGCGAGGAGGACGACGGCGACGACGGCGGAGGTGAGGCCGTCGGCGACGAAGACGGCGGTGGCGGCGAACTCGTAGAGGACGCCGCCGACGACGAATCCGGAGCCGAAGCCGACGTTGCTGGCGACTTTCAGGAGACCGTAACCGCGTTCGCGCTCCCCTGGGTCGGTCAGGTCGGCGATCATCGCCTGACTCGCGGGGGCGTACAGCCCCGTCGTCAGGCCGGCGGCGGCCGCGACGGCGACGAAGCCGACACCCGTGGTGACGAGGGCGTAGGCGGCGAGGGTCAGGGCGGACAGCGCCATGCTGCCGACCATCACCGGCCGACGACCGTAGCGGTCGGCGAGGTAGCCGCCGACGGCCGTCCCCGTCGCAGTCGCGACGTTGTTGACCAGCAAACCGACGCCGACGATGGAGAGCGCGAGGCCGACTTCGAGGTGGAAGTGAATCGTCGCGAACGGGTAGACGAGGCCGGCACCGAAGACGTTGATCAGCCGACCGCCCGCGACGGCGTAGACGGGGCGACGGAATCCGCGCACGGCGTCGAGCGTCGATCCGAACACGTCCCGTGGTCGGAGGTGCCCCTACCTGAACGGTTCGTTTCCGGGCCGGTGGGAACCACCGCACGGATTTATCAGAATATTGATGTTAGTGGCGGTGTGGTTCCCCCACGCTCGTTCTCGTGGCTGTCCTGTTGTGCTCGCTGGCGACGGGCGTCGCCGCGGCACAGTCGGTGCGTGGCGCCAGTGGAACGGCCGTCGGCGACTGTCGACCCGCGTCGTCGCTCGGGCGACGGCCCGGTGGATCGACAGTCGACGAGACGGCCTCGTCGTAGCGGGGGCGTCGGCTGCCGGTTAGTCGTCCTCCGGCAGGACGCGACGCGAGATGACGCTCGATCCGGGAATGCTCGCCGGAACCGAGGTGTCACGGAGCGCGAACCGCTGTTTCACCATGTCGTAGGCGAATATCACCGTCCCCGCGATGAGCATGGTGTCACCGGGGAGGCGGGCCCAGAACAGTAGTTGGATCAGGTCGCGGTTGTAGAAGGCGAGGCTCCGCGCGGCGTCGTAGCCGGCGGTGAAGGCGGTTTCGAGCTGCAGGAAGCCCACAGGGAGGACGGAGCCGAAGACCATCACCGCGAGGCCGGCGTTCCAGAGCCAGAACGACCACTTCAGACGCCGGGGGTTCCACTGCCCCGGATCGACCGCGATGCGGAGCATGTAGGTGACCATGCCGAGCGCGAGGAAGCCGAAGGCGCCGAACATGGCCGCGTGGGCGTGGCCGACGGTCAGGTAGGTGCCGTGTTCGTAGTAGTTGATGATCGGGAGGTTGATGAAGAACCCGAGCACGCCCGCGCCGACGAAGTTCCAGGCCCCCGACGCGATGATGAACGCGAAGGGGAGGGAGTAGGGGAACGACTCGCCGGCGGTAGCGAGCGTGCGGTACTCGTTGATCGCCTCGAAGAGGATGAGGACGAGCGGGATTAGTTCGAGCGTCGAGAAGACGGAGCCGAAGGGCAGCCACACGTCGGGCTGGCCGATCCACCAGTAGTGGTGTGAGACGCCGATGACGCCCGACCCCATCACGAACAGCGCCTGGAACATGACCGCCTTCTCGGCCGAGCGGCGCCTGAGCAGGTTCATCGACACCAGCGTGATGCCCACGATGGCGACGATGAAGAACTCGAAGGCGCCCTCGACCCACATATGGACCACCCACCACCGCCAGAATTCGGTGACGACGATGTTGGTCTCGGGGGTGTAAAACAGGCCCGCGCTGAACAGGAGGGCGATGGAGCCGCCGGCGTAGAGGATCATGTGTGCGAGACCGTAGGGTTCCTCGCGGTCCAGAAGCGGCTTGAAGCCGCGGGCGACGAGGGCCGCCCAGAACACGAAGCCGGCGAGCAGCCCGAACTGCCACAGTTTGCCGACCTCCAGGTATTCGAGCCCCTCGTTGCCGATGATCCACCAGAGTTCGCCGTCGATGTAGCCGTTGGCGCCGAGCCAGATGCCCGCGAAGCCGCCGCCGACCACGACCAGCAGGGCGCCGATCAGGGCGTGCACGTACCGCTTCTGGTTCGACGGCTCCGTCCCGGTCAGCAGGGGCGGGAGAAAGAGGCCAGCGGCCAGCCACAGCGTCGCGATCCAGAGGACGCCGAGGTCGATGTGGTAGGTCTTCGCGAGGGCGAAGGGCAGGAGTCCGAGCACGTCGACCCCGAGGAGTTCGCCGATACCGAAGAAACCGTCGCGTTCGATGTAGTAGTGCGCGAGGAGCCCACCGAGGAGGACCTGACAGAGGAAGAGCCCGGCGCCGATGGGAATGAATCGCGTCGCCGCGCGCTGACTCGGCAGGAGGTCGATGTCGTCGGGGTGTGGGATCGACACCCCGTGAGTCTCCGGTTCTGGCAACTCGACGGAGCGGTAGAGCCAGACGCCGATACCGGCACCCGCGACCAGCAACACCATCGCGATGACGCTCCAGGTCATCGTGCCCGCGGTGGGTTCGTTGCCCGCGATGGGGGCGTACGGCCAGTCGTTGGTGTAGGTGTGGTCGCTCCCCGGCCGCTCGGTGTGTGAGAACCACGCCGTCCAGAGCGCGAAGTCGGCGAACCGGCGAGCGTCGTCGGCGGATTCGATGGTTCCCGCCGGGAGGCCGTGTTCGCGACTCCCCTCGTGGTAGCGCTCGACGTAGTCCGTCCGCACCTGCCGGTGGGCGTAGACTTCCGCCGCGGAGTACTCGACGGGGGCCGTGGTGTCGGTGGAGGCTAAGTCCTCCTCGACGAGGCTGTCGACCGCCGCCCGTTCGGCGCCGGTGAGGGCATCGTACCCGCTTCCGTACCGCTCCTGGGCGTAGTACGACCGCATATACTGCACCTTCCGATCCAGGGCGTCGGCGGTGTAGTCGCTACCGAAATACGCCCCGTTGCCGAGGATGGACCCGTGGTTCATGAGGGCGTCGGACTGGAAGGTCGCCTTCCCCTCCTGTATCTGATCGTCCGTTACCACCGTCTCGCCGTCCGGGCCGACGAACTCCTGTGGGATGGGGGGCGCCTGCTGGTAGGAGTACCAGGCGCCAGCCCCCATCACGACGAGGTTGCCGACGAAGACGACGAGCAACAGTTTCGCGAGCGTGCGTCTGCGGACTTGCATGACGTTCGATTATCCTCACCCGACGCCGTTGGTCGTTGGTCCGAACATGTTCGTTCCCTCCCCGTTCCACGTCGACACGCCACGGAGACCGTCCGAACATCTTCGGGCCAAGCCCCGTAGTGATGGGGTTCGTATCGTTCGACGACCGCCCATGCCCTACGCCAAACTCACCATCGACCTGCCGACGGCCGTCTGGATCGGGGAGGTATCGCGCGACTTCCCGTCGGCGACGTTCCGGGTGCTGTCGGCGATGCCCTCGGGCGAGGCGGGGTTCGGTCTCCTCGAAGTCGAGAGCGAGTCGATACCGGCGGTACTCGGGGCCATCGAATCCCTGTCCGGCGTCTCCTCCGTCGAACTGATGCAACACGCCGAGAACACCGCTATCGTCCAGTTCGAGACGAGCGATCCCCTCCTGTTGCTGTCGATTCAGGAGTCGGGCGCGCCGCTCGAACTCCCCCTGACGATCCGGGGCGGGGAGGCGGTGATCGAACTCACGGCGTCGCGGGACCGCCTCTCGGCCTTTGGCCAACAGCTAGAGGCGTTCGGGCTCTCGTATACGCTCAACCGGGTGTACGACGCGGTGGAGACGCCCGACCTCCTCACCGACCAGCAACGGCGGCTACTCGTGACGGCCGTCGAGGAGGGGTACTACGACACGCCCCGGGAGTGTACGCTGACGGAGTTGGCCGAGGCCGTCGACCTCGCGAAGTCGACAGCGAGTGTCACGCTCCACCGCGCAGAGGAACGGGTAATAAAGGAGTTCGCCGCCGAGCGCCTCGACGTGACGCTCGACGACCCGCCACGGGCGGTTTAGAAGGGCAGGACCGACCGGATGCGACCGAGGATACTCCCGCTGGCGGAGGCACGGTACTCCTCGAACACCGGGTGGAGCAGGTCGAGCAGTTCGGATTCGGAGTCGAACGTGCGCTTCGGGAGCGCGCTCATGGCCTCCGACAGCGCGACGCTCCCGCCCGAGCCGTCGTAGGGGATGTCCGGATCGCCGAGCGCCCGGACGATTTCGTCACTGGTGGCCGGATATTCGATGTCGGCGTGATCCAGATAACCGACCAGTGCGGCGATCCCGAATTCCACCGCGTCCGGTGACGACGTATCCTGCTGTGGCGGCCTGGCTGCCATTACCGGGCGTTGTCACCGAGCCACTAAAAACGACCGCCATTCGTCGCTCCCGCGAACGCTACGCCTTTGCCGCCGGGCCCCGTCCGACCCAGCATGACGGAGTATACGACGGTTTCGATCCCAAAAGAGCTCGGCGACCGAGTCGAGGAGACCATCGAAGGCACCAGCTTCTCCAGTACGAGCGATCTGGTCCGGTTCCTCCTCCGGAGCATCGTCATCCAGTACCAGCGCCGCGGCGAGTTGACCGAGGCGGAGTTCGAGGAAATCACCGACCAGTTGGCCGACCTCGGCTACCTCGACTGATAGTGTTTATTGTAAGTCAGTACCGGTGATTCGCCGGACCGTCTCGGCGAACCTCCGGTACTGATTTACGATAAACCGTTTGAGACGGACTCGGGCGCGCTCACCGCCACCACGTTGTGCAGGAGCGACGCCATCGTCAGCGGCCCGACGCCGCCGGGGACGGGCGTCATCGCCGACGCCGTCTCGCCGACACTGTCGGCGTCCACGTCGCCGACGACCCCTTCGGCCACGCGGTTCGCGCTGACATCGACGACCACGACCCCCGCCGAAACCATCGAGCCGTCGACCAGACCGGGGGTCCCGGCGGCGGTGACCAGCAGGTCGGCGCTCCGCGTTTTCGCCCCCAACTCCTCGGTCCGCGAGTGACAGACCGTCACCGTCGCGTCCCGCCGGCACAGCAGGTGCGCGAGCGGCGTGCCGATGACGGTCGTCCGTCCGACGACGACGGCGTCCCGTCCCGCGACTGCCACGCCGTGTGCCGAGAGCAGGCGGTCGACCGCGAGCGACGTGACGGGGCGAACCCGCGGATCGCCGGCCACCAGACGGCCGACGTTCGCGTGCGCGAAACAGTCCACGTCCTTCTCGGGCGGGACCCGCGCCCGCACCGCCGCCTCCTCGACGTGTTCCGGCAGCGGCACCTGGACGAACAGCGCCGTGACCGCCGGGTCGGCGCCCAACTCCTCGACGGTCCGGTAGACGCGTTCGGCGGGCGCCTCGGCCGGCAGGTCGACGCGACGGGTGTCGATCCCTACCTCGGCGCATCGGTCGTGTTTGCGGTCCATGAACGCCCGTGCCCCTGGGTCGTCGCTCGCTAGCACCGTCGCGAGGCAGGGCTCGACGCCGGCTTCGCGGCAGGCGTCGAGGCGGGCGAGCGCGTCGCGCCGGACGGCCGTGGCGGGCTCCGTGCCGCTCAGTCGCCGTGGATCGGACACGTCTCGCTCCACGGTGGCGGGCGGCAAAACGGTTCGGTCACTCCGGCACCGACTCGGCCGGCGGTTCGGCGTCGACGACGGTCAGATTAAGGGATCGTCCCCGTCGGTCGAACGCTAGGAGCGTCTCCCACGGCGGCACCGCGAGGAGGACGACACCCGCCAGATCGTCGCGACGGGTGAGTTCCGCCGGTCCCTGTGGGTGGCTGAGAAAGCGGGCGCGCCCCCGACCGGCGGGCGTCCCGAGGTCGACGCCGAACACGTCGCTGACGGCCCGGCCGGCCATCGGGAAGTAGACGTGGCTCAGGACGGTCGTCGAGGGCTCGACGCCGAGGTCCGCCTCGAAGTCGGACGCCGGCGTCGAATCGAGGACGAGGTTCTCCTGAGCGGGTTCGGTCTCGGCCGCGCGTTCGAGGAGCATCTCGACGAGGCCGCGGGTGACGTAGACGGACGTGTCGTCACCGCCGTCGGTTCTGGCCACGGCGTCCCGGTCCCGAGGCGGGGATGCCGCCTCGCCCCTCTCTCGGCTCACCCCAGCACCATCTCACGGGCCATCTTCGCGTACGCGGCGGGGATGCGCCGGCGGGCGCCGGCGAGGGCGTTCCGAAGCGCCGCGGTCGCGTCGTCGAAGACGCCCTCACCGTGACCGACGACGATCCGCTCGGGCGTGAGGTCGCCGAGGGCGTCCCGCGGCGGGATCGGCCGGAGCATCGGATGGACGCCGAGGCGTTCGTCGCCGGCGCGGAAGAAGGAGGCCGTGCCGACCGCCTCGGCGACGAGCAGCGTCTCGCCGTCGTAGAGCGCGGCCTCCTGCCACGGTGGGATCGAGGCGTCGCGGACGCGCCGGACCCGGTAGCCCGAGTCGCCGAGTTCCCGGCCGACACGTTCGACCGGCGCGTCGAGTTTCGACGCCACGCCGTCCATCCACTCCGGGATGGAGACGGGCACGTCGTGGCGTCGCGCCACCGCCGCGGCGTCGCGCTTGTGTCGGTCGAGACAGAGCGCGACGCCGACTACGTCACCCAGGTCGGCGAGCAGGTCGTCGACACCCGGCGCGTCGACCGGATCGACCACCCACACGCCCTCGTCGGTATCGAGCGCGTGACTCGCCCGTTGCATCCGCTCGTCGGGGTACGCGATCCAGCCGAGGCCGCCGTCCCAGCGGTCGATCTCGCGCAGGTCCGCGCGGCCGCCCTTGAGTGGCATACCGACGTATGGGAGCGGGACGCGCATAAACCCTCGATCCGCCGACGTAACCTCCGACTCGGCGGGAGGATTAATCGGCCACGAGCCGTAGTCGACCCGTGCTCACTCGGCTCACCCATCTGGCGCTCGAAGCGATGGATCTCGACGCCACGCGGGCGTTCTACGCCGACCGGTTCGGGCTCGCGGTCGCACGCGAGACGGCCGAAGCGGTCGTCTTCCCCGTGGGGGAGACCGACCTCCATCTGCGCCGACCGACGGGCGTGCCCCGGGGGGGCCTCCACACGCATTTCGCGTTCTCGGCCGCGCCGGGCGCGCTGTCGGCGTGGCGCGAGCGACTGGCCGACCTCGATCCCGAAGTGGTCGACTTCGGCGGCTATCGCTCGCTCTACGTCTACGACCCCGACGGCAACTGCGTCGAAATCGGGTGCGAAGCGGGCGAGGAGCGGGGGGCCGACGCGCCGACCGGGATCTTCGAAGTCGTCCTCGAAGTCGCGGATCTGGACCGGGCCGAGGCGACGTATACGGCGCTCGGATTCGAGCCGGTGGATCGGGGGGAAACGCGCCGGCGCGTCCGTCTCCGCGGGCCGATGGATCTGGAGCTCTGGGAGCCACACCTCGGCCTCGCGAACGCCAGGGGCGGCGTCCACGTCGACCTGGGCTTCGAGACGGCGGACCCGGCGACGGCGGCCGAGGCAGTCGCGGCGTGGACGACGGTGCGGGAGGCCGTTCCGGTCCGCGACGGCGACGGTCACTGGGTGACGTTCACGCGGTCGTCGTAAGTGTCGAAGCGACGCCGCCCGGCCACGCTTCTCACGACGAGAGCCGGTCGGTGTCGATGCCCACGCCGGGGGGCGTCACGACGAGGAAGCCGCGAAAGCGCATGAGCGTCCCGCCGGCGTCGCGGACCTCGCGGGCAAACCCCGCCGCGAGACGGTTCAGGTCGCCCTCGACGTTCAACACGAGTATCTTGCCGTCCTCGACGGTTCGAATCCACTCCCCGGGGTCGGTGCTCCCGTCGAGGACACCGAGAACCACCTCCGATCCGCCGTCCTCGCCCTCCTCCAGTTGTTCCTCCGCGTTCCGGAGGTCGAGGTCGAACTCGCTCATAGCCGTAGGATCGCTCGGGCGGGAGAAAAGCGTTCGGGCGGGCTACTGGCAGGGGGTCTTGGGACTCAATGGGGACCGATCCGGCGGCGACCGACGGCCAGTCACGATCCCCCTTGTGGCTCGAACTCGCCGCGGCGAAGCCCCGCCCGGACCGGTTCGTGTTCGACCTCCGTCGGCGGCGGCGCGGTCACCAGCAGGGTCTCCAGCCGCGAGTCGTCGTCGGCTCGAATCCCTCGCTCTACGTCGGCCGCGACGGTCACCACGTCGCCGGGTTCGACGCGGTGGTCGGTCCCGCCCTCGCGGACGACGCCGGTCCCGGACTGCACGGCGACGACGAGGGCGCTCGACGGCGCGTGGACCGGAATGAACTGTCCCGGTTCGAAGTAGCCACAGACGACCTGCAGGTCGTCGGTGCGGAACACCTTGTGTGCGGCGAACGTCTCGTCGTCGTAGGCGCGTTCGGCGTCGAAGTCGGTGACGGCCATATCGGGAGTGGACGGCGGACGGACGGAAGGGTTGGGGCGAACATGTCCGGTCGACCCGCCCTCCCCGCCGCCGCCGAGTCGGGGCGACCGTCCGACGGTCGATACCGGGGAATCACCGGACAGGGACAGGTTTATATACGAGGGCTATCCTCTGGTAGAGTACAATGTCTAACGACATGGAGGATTCGTCGGATACCCCGGCGGATCGAGTTCTTCCAGGGCACGTTGGCCCGCACCGGCGAAATTGACGGTGTACGAATTTTCGACACAACGCTCCGAGATGGCGAGCAGTCACCGCGCACGTCGTTCAGTTACGACGAGAAGCGTGACATCGCCGCAGTCCTTGACGAGATGGGCACCCACGTCATCGAGGCGGGGTTCCCGGTCAACTCCGACGCGGAGTTCGAGGCCGTTCGAGACATCTCGAACGCCACCGACACGACGGTGTGTGGCCTCGCTCGCGTCGTCGACAAGGACGTGGAGGCGGCGCTCGACTCGGGCGTGGAACTGGTCCACGTCTTCGTGAGTACGAGCGACGTACAGCTACAGGATTCCATGCACGCCTCGCGCGAGGAGGCGGTCGACCGCGCGGTCAAATGCGTCGAGCGTGTCAAGGAGGCGGGCGTGGAGTGTATGTTCTCGCCGATGGACGCCACCCGCACCGACGACGACTTCCTCGTCGAGGTGGTGGAGGCGGTCAGCGACGCGGGGACCGACTGGATCAACATTCCGGACACCTGCGGGGTGGCGACGCCCACGCGCTTTATGGACCTCGTGCGCATGGTCCGCGAGAACACCGACGCGCAGGTCGACGTCCACGCCCACGACGACTTCGGGCTGGCGACGGCGAACGCCATCGCCGGCTTCGAGGCGGGCGCGGCGCAGGCACAGGTGTCGGTCAACGGCATCGGCGAACGCGCCGGCAACGCCGCCTTCGAAGAGGTCGTCATGGCCTCGGAGGCGTTGTACGACGTGGACACGGGGATCGACACCACCCGAATCACGGAACTGTCCCGGATGGTCGAGGATTACAGCGACATCCCCAATCCGCCGAACAAGCCGGTCGTTGGGCGCAACGCCTTCTCCCACGAGAGCGGTATCCACGCCGCAGGCGTCATCGAGAACTCGGACACGTTCGAACCGGGCGTGATGACACCGGAGATGGTGGGCGCGACCCGCGAGTTCGTCCTCGGCAAACACACCGGGACCCACTCGGTGCGCAAGCGACTGAAGGAAATCGGCTACGACCCGACCGACTCGGAGGTCCGGGCGGTCACCCGACTGGTCAAGGATTACGGCGCCGACAAGGAGCGGGTGACGATGGCGGACCTGCGGCGGTTCGCCCGCGAGGAGAACGTCACCCGCGAGGAGGAGGTCCGCGCCTGAGAGCGATGGCCGTCGCCACCCGCGTTCGCGGCCGCCCCGGCACACCGCCCGCATCGCTATGATGGGGTCGCCCCCGTTCGCTCCAGCCGTGGAGCGGCGGGTGGCGCATACGGCACGGAGGGCGCTCCGAGTCGCCGTTCTCGACGGAAAGGATTATATCTGCGGAGCGGGATTCACCGAATACGATGCGAGGGTTCGATCAGACCCGGGGTTCGACCGCGAGTGCCGACCCAGTAGCGGGTCGTCGCGGCGTCGACGGTTCGATCGGCCCGATTGTAGGGGCTGTATAGCCCCTCACAACTCATCCTCCGCGGACGTGACCGTACCGTACACAGGGAGCCACATGGCCACACGACAATGAATCATTCACACCGACAGCCACCGACGTACAGCTTACGACAATGAGCGAGCGAACCACCCAACCACCGGAGACGGAGGAGTCGAGCGACGAGGCGGCCGACGGGGCCCCGACACAAGTCACGTCGGGCGCTACGTCCACCGTTCGAGCCCTCGAGAACGCGGGCATCGACGTGATGTTCGGCGTGCAGGGCGGGGCGATCATGCCCGTCTACGACGCGCTCTGGGATTCGGAGATCCGTCACGTGATGATGGCCCACGAACAGGGGGCGGCTCACGCGGCCGACGCGTTCAGCGTGGTGTCCGGCCAGCCGGGCGTCTGCCTGGCTACCTCGGGTCCTGGCGCGACCAACCTCGTGACGGGACTCGCCGACGCCAACATGGATTCCGACGCCGTGGTGGCGCTGACCGGGCAGGTGCCCCAGCATATGGTCGGCAGCGACGCCTTCCAGGAGACGGACACGACGGGCATCACCGCACCGATCACGAAGAACAACTACTTCGCGAGCGACGCCGACACCGTCGGCGACACCGTCGGCGAGGCGGTGGCGCTCGCTTCCGCCGGCCGGCCGGGGCCGACGCTGGTCGACCTCCCCAAGGACGTCACCAGCGGGGAGACGGACCGCGAACCGGGGATGCCCCAGACGCCGGAGACGTACACGCCACAGGACGAAGCGGACGAGAGCGCCGTCGAGACGGTGGCGAGCGCCATCGAGGCGGCGGACAAACCGCTGCTCCTGTTCGGCGGCGGCGTGGTGAAAGCCGACGCCGCGGACGTGGCCCGCGAGTTCGCCGCCGACTACGAGATTCCGGTGGTGACGACGATGCCCGGTATCGGCACGATGCCCGAGGACCACGAGCTCTGTCTGTCGTGGGCGGGCATGCACGGCACCGGCTACGCCAACATGGCGATCAACCACACGGACCTCCTGATCGCCGTCGGCACCCGATTCGACGACCGCCTGACCGGCGGTATCGAGACGTTCGCGCCGAGCGCGGAGGTCGTTCACGTCGACATCGACCCCGCGGAGATCAGCAAGAACATCCACGCCGACTACCCGCTGATCGGCGACGCGGGGCGCGTCCTCGGACAGCTCGACGACGCGCTGACCGCCGCGCCCGACGCCGACGAGTGGCGCGAGCAGTGTCGGACGTGGAAGACGGAGTACCCGATGGATTACGCGGCGCCGGACGACGAACCGCTCAAACCGCAGTTCGTCGTCGAGGCGCTCGACGAGGCCACGAGCGACGACGCCATCGTCACCTCGGGCGTCGGCCAGCATCAGATGTGGGCGTCCCAGTACTGGACGTTCCGCGACCCGCGGAAGTGGGTCTCCTCGCACGGCCTCGGGACGATGGGCTACGGCCTGCCCGCGGCCATCGGCGCCCGACTGGCGGCCGACGACGACGAGGAAGTCGTCTGTATCGACGGCGACGGCTCCTTCCTGATGACAGTCGAGGAGCTCTCGGTCGCCGTGCGCGAGGACCTCGACATCACGGTCGCCATCCTGAACAACGAGTACATCGGAATGGTGCGCCAGTGGCAGGACGCCTTCTTCGAGGGGCGACACATGGCCGCCGGCTACAGTTGGATCCCCGAGTTCGACAAGTTGGCCGAGGCCTTCGGCGCCCGCGGCTGGCGCGTCGACGACTACGACGAGGTGGCCGACGCCGTCGAGGAGGCGCTCGCCTACGACGGCCCCTCGGTCGTCGACTTCCACATCGACCCCGCCGAGAACGTCTACCCGATGGTGCCGAGCGGCGGCGCCAACGACAAATTCGCCCTCTCGGAGGAGCAGCTATGAGCGGCGGGCTGGACGGTCCACGACCCGAGGAGCGGGAGACGCCCGAGGGCCGGCGCAACTCCCAGGGCATCCGCATCGACCCCGAGGTGGAGGCGGAGCCCGACGCCCGGCGGGCGGTTCTCTCGGCGCTCGTGGAACACGAACCCGGCGTGTTGGCGAACGTCTCCGGACTGTTCCGGCGGCGGCAGTTCAATATCGAAAGCCTCACCGTCGGTCCGACCACCGATGGTGACCGAGCGCGAATCACGCTCGAAATAGAGGAGCCCGAACCGGGCATCGAACAGGCGAAAAAACAGCTACAGAAGCTCGTGCCGGTCATCGCGGTGACCGAACTCGAACCCGACGCCATCCGGCGCGAACTCGCGCTGATCAAGGTCGACGGGAGCGCCCCCGATCAGGTCGGCGCCGTGGCGGAGATGTACGACGGCAAGACCGTCGACGTCTCCCGGGAGTCGGTCACCGTCGAGATCACGGGCAGCGAGCAGAAGATCGACGCCGCGGTGGAGACGTTCGGTCGGTTCGGCATCCACGAGATCGTCCGGACCGGCACGGCGGCGCTCGAACGCGGCACACGCAAGACGACATAACCATGACAGACGAATTTACCGTTCCGGTATACTACGACGACGACGCGGACAGTGACGCAATCGCCGGCAAGACCGTAGCCGTCCTCGGCTACGGCAGTCAGGGCCACGCCCACGCACAGAACCTCGATGACAGCGGGATCGACGTGGTCGTCGGCCTGCGGAAATCCTCCGACTCGTGGGCCCAGGCCGAAAACGACGGGCTGCGGGTCGCGACCCCCGACGACGCCGCCGCGGAGGCGGATATCGTCTCGATGCTCGTTCCCGACACCGTCCAGCCGGCGGTGTTCGAGGCCATCGGCGACGGGCTCGAGGCGGGCGACACCCTCCAGTTCGCCCACGGCTTCAACATCCACTACAACCAGATCCAGCCCCCCGAGGGCGTCGACGTGACGATGATCGCCCCGAAGACGCCGGGCCACCTCCTGCGGCGCAACTACACCGAGAACACGGGCACGCCCGCCCTCCTCGCCGTCTACCAGAACACGACGGGCGAGGCGAAAGCGGAGGCGCTGGCGTACGCACAGGCCATCGGCTGCACCCGCGCGGGCGTCGTCGAGACGACGTTCCGGGAGGAGGTCGAGACGGATCTCTTCGGCGAGCAGGCGGTGCTCTGTGGCGGCATCACGTCGCTCATCAAGAAGGGCTACGAGACGCTGGTCGACGCGGGCTACAGCCCGGAGATGGCCTACTTCGAGTGTCTCAACGAGATGAAGCTGATCGTCGATCTGATGTACGAGGGCGGGATGGCCGAGATGTGGAACTCGGTCTCCGACACGGCCGAGTACGGTGGCCTCGCCGTGGGGCCGGAGATCGTCGGCGAGGGCGTCCGCGAGAACATGGACGAAGCGCTCGAAGCGGTCCAGAACGGCGACTTCGCCCGCGAGTGGATCCTCGAGAACCAGGCCGGTCGCCCCTCCTATACGCAGCTTCACGCGGCCGACCGGAACCACGACATCGAGGAGGTCGGCGCCCGACTGCGCGCGCTGTTCTCCTGGGCCGAAGAGGCCGAGGAGGAGGCAGAGGCCCCGGCCGATGACTGATCGGATGGGGTCGGTGGACCACAGCCATCCCACGCAACGCGCCGTCGCCGGCGCGTACCGTCGGGGCCGGGACGCCGACGGACTGTGCACGGACGGCGCCGGCGAGGACGTCGAGACCGAGGGCCGCGAACGAATGCGCGACGTGTCCCACACGGCGGCGGACGGCGACGGGACGAACGAGGTCTGGGCGCGCGGCGACGGCGACACCCAGGGGGGAGAGGGCCCCGAGGAAAATGAGTGAGGGCACGCTCTACGACAAGGTGTGGGCCCGGCACAAGGTGGCCGACCTCCCGAACGGACAGGATCAGCTGTTCATCGGCCTACATCTCATCCACGAGGTGACCAGTCCCCAGCCCTTCTCCGAGTTGCGGGAGCGGGGCATCGAAGTCCCCTTCCCCGAGCGCAACGTCGCCACGGTGGACCACATCGTGCCGACGCGGCCGGAGGGACGGGAGCGTCCGCTGGCCGACGAGTCGGCCGAGGGGATGCTGACGGCGCTGGAGCGCAACACGAGCGAGACGGGCATCCAGTTCTACGGGCTGGAGTCCGAGAAGCAGGGCATCACGCACGTCGTCGCGCCCGAACTGGGCTTGACCCAGCCGGGGACGACGGTCGTCTGTGGTGACTCCCACACCGCCACGCACGGCGCTTTCGGCGCCATCGCGTTCGGCATCGGCACGAGCCAGGTCCGGGACGTGCTCGCCTCGCAGTGTGTCGCCGCCGACAAGGCCGAGGTCCGCCGCATCGAGGTGGACGGTCGGCTCGGCGAGGGCGTCCACTCGAAGGACCTCATCCTGAAGATCATCGCCGAACTCGGCGTCGACGGCGGCGTCGGCTACGTCTACGAGTACGGCGGCGAGGCGGTTCGCGACCTCTCGATGGAGGAGCGCCTCGCGGTCTGTAACATGTCCATCGAGGGCGGCGCCCGCGCGGGCTACATAAATCCCGACGAGACGACCTACGAGTTCCTGCGCGGCCGCGAGTTCGCCCCCGAGGGCGACGCGTTCGAGGAGCGAAAGGCGTACTGGGAGTCCATCGCGAGCGACCCCGACGCCGACTACGACGACGTGGTCCACCTCGACGCCGGGAATCTGGAGCCGATGGTCACGTGGGGGACGAACCCCGGACAGGCCGTCGGCATCGGCGACCCCGTCCCGGCGCCCGAGGACCTGCCCGAGGGGGAACGCGACGCCGCCAGAGCCGCCCAAGAGCATACGGGCGTCACGCCCGGCGAGCCGATGGCGGGCTATCCCATCGACGTGGCCTTCCTCGGCACCTGCACGAACGGCCGTGCGAGCGACTTCCGCGAGGCCGCCGCGGTTCTGGAGGGCCGCGAGGTCCATCCGGACGTGCGTGCGCTCGCGGTTCCCGGGTCGGGGACGGTGAAATCGACGCTCGAAGCGGAAGGTGTCGACGACATCTTCCGCGAGGCGGGCTTCGACTGGCGCGAGGCGGGCTGTTCGATGTGTCTGGCCATGAACGACGACTCCCTCGAGGGCTCCGAGCGGTGTGCGTCCTCGTCGAACCGCAACTACGTGGGTCGACAGGGGAGCAAGGACGGCCGGACGGTGCTGATGAGTCCGGCGATGGTCGCCGCCGCCGCGGTGGAAGGCGAAGTCGCCGACGTGCGCGACCTGACGGAGGTGGACGCATGAGCGGCGAGGGGTCGGAGAACGGCGTCGGCGTCGAGGAGATGAAGGTGCGCCGCGTCGCGGGCACCGGCGTCCCCGTCCGCGGGGACGACATCGACACCGACCAGATCATCCCCGCCCGGTTCCTCAAGACGACGACCTGGGAAGGGATGGATCAGTACGCCTTCTACGACGCGCGCCGCGACGACGACGGCGAACTGAACGACCACCCCTTCAACGAGTACAAGGGGGCGAACGTCCTCGTCGTCAACGACAACTTCGGCTGTGGCTCCTCGCGGGAGCACGCGCCGCGGGCGCTGGCCCGCTGGGGCGTCGAGGCCATCGTCGGCGAGTCGTTCGCCGAAATCTTCGCGGACAACTGCAAGTCGCTTGGCATCCCGGCGGCGACGACGGACCCGGAGACGGTCGCGGAGCTACAGGACTTCATCGAGGCGAACCCGTCGGCGGGTATCGAACTCGACGTAGTCGACGAGACGGTCACCTACGACGGCAAGACCGTCGACGTCGACATAGACGAGGCGATGCGCGGGGCGCTGGTGCAGGGCATCTGGGACACCGTTGCCCTGCTCCGGTCGAACATGGACGCCATCGACGAGACGGCGGCCGACCTGCCGTACGTCGACCGATGAGCGAGCGCATCGCCGTCATCCCCGGCGACGGCATCGGCCACGAAGTCGTCCCGGCGACGCTGCGTGTCCTCGATGCGGTCGTCGACTTCGAGTACGACCACGTCGAAGCGGGCGACGCCGTGGCGGAGCGGACGAGGACCCCGCTTCCCGAGGCGACGCTGGAGGCGGTCACGAGCGCCGACGCGACGCTGTTCGGCGCGACGGGCGAAACCTCCGCCGACGTGATCCTCCCGCTTCGCGACGCGGTGGACTCCTTCGTCAACATCCGCCCGGCGCGGACGTATCCGGGCGTCGAGGCGGTCCAGCCGGAGACGGATCTGGTGATCCTCCGCGAGAACACGGAGGGGGTCTACGCCGGTATCGAGGAGCGCCTGACCGAGGACGTGTCGACACTGACGCGACTGGTCACGCAACGAGCGTCCAGACGGCTCGCCGAGTTCGCCTGCGACTACGTCGAGTCGAACGGGCTAGACGGGTTCACGATTGCCCACAAGAACAACGTGATGCGCGTGACCGACGGCCTGTTCGTCGACACCGTCAGCGAGGTTGCGAGCGACCGCGGCGTCGCCGTCGACGACGCGTATATGGACGCGATGGCGACGGGTCTCGCGATGGACCCGACGGGCTACGACGTGATCGTCTGCCCCAATCTGGCGGGCGACGTGTTGTCCGATCTGGCCGCGGGGCTGGTCGGCGGCCTCGGCTTACTCCCGAGCGCGAACGTCGGCTCGGAGCGGGGAATCTTCGAACCCGTCCACGGCTGTGCGCCCGACATCGCGGGCGAGGGCGTCGCCAACCCGACGGCGACGGTGCTGTCGGCGGCGATGTTGCTCGACTTCCTCGACTACGAGGACGAAGCGACGGCGGTGCGGACGGCCGTCGAGACGACGCTGGCCGAGGGTCCGCACACGCCCGACCTGGGCGGCGAGGCGACGACCGACGACGTGGCCGACGCCGTCGTCGACCGCCTGTAGCGGTCCGCCGGACGGCGTCTCACCCGTCGTACGACTGCCGGATATCGTCCCACTTCCCCTTCTCTTCGAGCCGTTCCTGGAGGGCGCTCGCGTACTCGTCGACGAGGCGTTCGGCCGCGTCGAGTTTATCGGCGTCGTCGTCGCCGTCGCCCATCCCGAGTGCGCCGCGGATAGCGTCGAGGACGCCGGTGCCGCTGTCGGCCTGGCGCCCGCCGTTCGGGCCGCCGGGCCCCATTCCCTCTTGCACCTTCTCCAGTTCGGGGATCATCTGGGGGAGGCTCTCGGTGTCGGCGACGATCCGCGCCCGGTCGGGGTCGTCGGCGTGTTCGATTTCGAAGTCGACGGCGGTCATGACCAGTCCCCACTCTTGATTCGAGAACTCGGAGGTACGGACCCGGTCGCTGAACTCCCGGTCGACGGCCATTCGGTCGCCGACGATCCTATCGGTCCAGTTCGACATGGACGGAGGTACGGCCAGCCGACGTATCAGGGTTTCCCACCGCGTACGCCCTCCGGATAACACGCATAAGTTATGCGTGAGACGGCGGTACTACACGGGGGCTATCGCGGTATCGACGGGCGTCGCGGCACCAGCACCGGCCGGGACCCGTCGTTCGACGTAATCGACCGACAGCGGCGGACTCATCCGAATCGGCGAGCCAGCAGAGTTATATACGACGGTCGCTCCACGGACGGCTACGCAGATGTTCGAACCACTGTACCGTGCTGGCGCGTTCGCGGCGTATCAGATCACCCTGGCCGTCGGCATCGCTCTGATGCCGCTGGCCCTGTTCGCCCGTCGTCTGGGAGTCACCGTTCCGCTCGGTGACCTCGTCGCGGCGGCGGTGCGGGCCTACGACCGCACGGGACGGTAGCGCAACGGAAGGGTTGCATTTATCAGCGCGCCCCCGCAAAAGCAGGTGATGCGTACCCCGACGAATCAGGACTTTTCACGCGCGCAGGACCGTCTCGACGGGCAGGACCGCCCGGTGTTCGGGCCGGAAATCGGCGAGTTCACGAACACCGAGGAGCGTCGCGCCGCGGCGGGCGACGAGGACAAGGAGATGAAAACCGGCACGACGACCGTCGGGCTCTCGACTGCCAACGGCGTCGTGATGGCGACCGACATGCGCGCCAGCGCGGGTCGCATGGTCTCCAGCAAGGACGTCCAGAAGGTCGAACAGATCCACCCGACGGGCGCGCTCACCATCGCCGGATCGGTGTCGGCCGCCCAGTCGCTCATCCGCTCGCTCCGCTCGGAGACGAGCCTCTACGAGACGCGTCGGGGCAAGGACATGAGCATGGAAGCCCTCTCGACGCTCACGAGCAACTTCCTCCGCTCGGGTGCGTTCTTTATCGTCTCGCCCCTCCTCGGCGGCGTCGACGAGGACGGCGCTCACGTCTACAGCCTCGACCCGCTCGGCGGGATGATGGAAGAGGACTACGCCGTCTCCGGCTCCGGGAGCCAGTACGCCCTCGGTGTCCTCGAACAGGAGTACGAAGACGACCTCACGATGGACGAGGCCCGGTCGGTCGCCGCCCACGCCATTCAGAGCGCGGTCGAGCGTGACCTCGCGTCCGGCAACGGCATCAACGTCGCCGTCGTCACGGACGAGGGCGTCGACATCACGAAACACAAAGAGTTCGAATCGCTGCTGTAGCGGCTTACCACCACTCGGCGAACGTCCCGTCGAGAAGCGTTTCGGTCTGCTCGTCCACGTACGTCCGTTGCATCGCGGGAACGGCCGTCGAGAGCGCGGCGCCGTCCGTGACCTTGTCCCGCACTCGCTCGCGTTTCCATCCGGCCGGCGTGAGTCCGGCGTCGATCCGTGCCCGCAGCGGTTCGACGTACGACGCCGCCTCGTCGGCCGAACAGCCGGCGTTCTTCAGCCCCTCGACGGCGTGTGAGAGCACGTCCTCGTACATCACCTCCGAATCGGTCGTCTCCTCGCCCCCGTTGGTGATCCAGCGCTGCTCGCTCGCCAACCCGTCGCGGGCGGCGGCGTAGAAATTCTCCCGAGCGACGCTCCAGTCCTGGCCGATCACCGGATGTTCGTGACGAGGCAGACTCTCCATCAGGCCGGCAAAGGTCGCCATGAACGACATGGAGTCGCGGACGGTCGGCTGGGCGGCGATGGGGCGGAACTCGATGCGGGCGTTGGCCGAGGAGCGGTCGGCGCCGTCGAAGACGGGGCGCACCCACCGCCAGAACGTGCCGTGTTTGCGCCGGAGCGTGGCGAACTTGTCGTCGAAGCGGTCGCCGCGGTCGACCGGCATCGGGACGACCGTCGGATCGTTGGCGACGCGGTCGACCGCCTCCGCGACGGAGTCCAGGTCGTCGGGAAATCGCACCTTCCGTGCGTCGTCGCTGTTCAGGACGGACTCGAAGACGAAGATGCGGTTCTCGGCGCGGGCGTCGTCGACGACCGTCTCGGGGTCGACGCCGTCGTCGTAGAGGTCCGGCGGGAAAAACGGGGAGTTGACGCCGAGTGCGAGAAGTGGCCCGGCGATCCGGAGGGCGTAGTTGTGGTAGATCGGCAGGTCGGAGGCGTGGGGCACCTGGTAGTGGGGCTGGATCGACGTAATGAGGCTTTCGGGCATCACGGTGTCGGCTTCGAGGGTGACGTGTGGCGCGTCGACCGTGAACGGCGTCGGCGTGTTCGGTCCGTTGGCCATCGCGTGATACCGCACGGCGTCGGTCATGTTCGTCGCGATGCGGATACCCTCGTCCTCGACGCTGTCGGTCAGGTAGCCGCGGGCCGTCTCGCCGGACGGCGGAATCGTCCAGATGCCGTCGCTGACGAGGCGCATCCCCTCGGTCCGTGTGGTCTGGAGCGCCGAGGAGAGATGCGAGCGGACGCCGGCGGCCTGTGCCCGGAGCCCGTCGGCGTTCAACGGCTGGGGACTGGTCGTCATCTCGGCGTTGTGGAGGCCGAGTTCCTTCTCGAAGCGGATGAGTTCGAGGAGGCGCCGGGGCACGCGCACGAGTTCCGCCCCCGTCCCCTCGTCGTCGCTCCCTCGACGCCACCGACCGTCGGCAACGGCGTAGAACTCGTACTCCAACCCGATGATCGAGCGGTGGTTGTCGAACGTCCCGTCTCTGAGTTCGTTTTTGACCACCTCCGCGTCGGCCTGCGCCTGCGCCCGAAACTCGGAGACGTCGACGTCGAGAACGTCCCGAACCTGCGCCGCCAGGTCGCTATTCATACCCCTTCCTGTACGCTCAGCATCTTCAATCCGGTGACTGCAGTCGATCCCGCGAACCCGTCGCGCTTAACCGCGGCGGGACCGGACCTGGGATCGATGGACTTCGCCGACTTCGCCGACCGGGTCTGCGCCGTCGAAAACGAGAGCGCCGACCTCGCGGTTACGTCTCTGGTTGCCGATCTGTTCGTCGATGCCGGTGACGACCTGCCCGTCGTCGCCCGCTTGCTGCTCGGGCGCGTCGTCCCCGCGTGGGACTCGACGACCCTCGACGTGGGGCCGGCCCTCTGTCACGAGGCGCTCGCCCGCGCCGCCGGCCCGAACGTCACTGCCGACGACGTGGCCGACCGACTGGCCGCCGAGGGCGAAATCGGTGCCGTCGCGGCGTCGCTGGACCTCGACGGGCAACAGGGGCTCGCCGCCTTCGGCGCCGCCGACCCCGATCCGCTGACGGTCGCCGGGGTGGACGCCCGCCTCCGCGACCTCGCGGCCGCCGACGGCCCGGGGAGCCGGGATCACAAGGTCGACGTGCTCTTCGGCCTGTTCAACCGCGCCGACTCACGCTCGGCGCGCTATCTCGCTCGGCTCGTCCTCTCTGAGATGCGCATCGGCGTCGGGGAGGGTATCGTCCGCGACGCCATCGCGGAGGCGTTCGACGTGCCGGTCGAGGAAGTCGAACGGGCCTTACAGGTGGAAAACGACTGCGGTGCGGTGGCCGTTCGCGCCCGCGACGAGGGTGCATCGGGCCTGGCGGCGGCCGAACTCGTCGTCGGCCGGCCGGTGAGCGCGATGCTCGCCCAGGCCGGTACCGCGGCGGACGCCCTCGACGCGTGGGAGTCGATCGCCGTCGAGACCAAGTTCGACGGCGCCCGGGTGCAGGTCCACCACGACCCGGCGGGCGAGACGCGGGTCTTCTCACGCAACTTAGAGGACGTGACCGACGCGTTGCCGGAGGTGGTCGAGGCCGTCTCCGACCTTCTCGTTCCCACGATCCTCGATGGCGAGGCAATCGCCGTCGACGAATCGGGCGACCCCCTGCCTTTTCAGGAGGTGTTGCGGCGGTTTCGCCGAAAACACGACGTGGCGCGGATGCGCGAGGAGGTACGGATCGAGTTCCGGGCGTTCGACTGCCTCCACGTCGACGGCGTCGACCTGCTCGACGAGCCACTCCTCGATCGACGGGAACGGCTATCTAACGCCCTGTCGGCGGTCAGCGGCGCCACACCGTCCCCGTTCCGCGTCCTCGACGACGCCGACGCCATCGCCGACCGCGAGGCGGCGGCCCTTGACGCGGGCCACGAGGGGATCATGCTCAAGAATCCCGACTCCACCTACACGCCGGGCAAGCGGGGGCAGAACTGGCTGAAGCGCAAGCCCGACGTGGAGACCCTGGATCTCGTCGTCACGGGTGCCGAATGGGGCGAGGGGCGGCGGGCGAACCACCTCGGTACGTTTCTGCTGTCGGCGCGGACCGAGGACGGATTCGCGACCATCGGCAAGGTGGCGACGGGGATCACCGACGAGCGGCTTGCGGATCTGAGCGACCGCCTCGAACCCCTGATACGGGCGGAGGACGGGACCGACGTGGATATCGAACCCGAAGTCGTATTCGAGGTAGGCTACGAGGAGATTCAGTCCTCGCCCACGTACGGGTCGGGCTACGCGCTCCGGTTCCCGCGCTTCGTCGCCGTGCGCGAGGACAAGGCGCCGGCTGACGCGGACTCGCTAGCGCGGGTCGAGCGGCTGGTGGACCGCGGATAATCCCCAGTTAATCACTCGTTACTGTGATCATCCGCTACGACACCCTCTCAGTCCGTTGGGTCGGCTACGCCACCGCTCGCCGAGCGGCAGGGCTACGACCTCGTCCGGATCGGGGAACGCGAGACGGTCGAGGTCGCGGGCGTCCCGGTTCGGAGCCTGCCCGCGTACAACGACCCCGACGGACCGTATGCGGACGGGTCGGTCACCCATCCCGAGGGATTCGGCGTCGGCTACCGGTATCGAGGTGGGTGGCGTCTCCGTCTTCTGGCCCGGCGACTCCGACGTACTCCCCCACCACGCGGGTCTCGACGCCTCCCTCTTCCTGGCGAACATCTCGGGATCGGTGTGTATGGACCGCCACGACGCCGCCGCCCTCGCCGAACGACTCGATCCGGACCTCGTCTGCCCGATTCACTACGACACGCGGGCGTTCGCGGCCGACGTGGCCGGCCGTGGTATTCCGGTCGTCCTCGACGAGGGATGGGCGTGACCGACGCGAGAGTTACTATATTCCAGCCAATATTAATTCGAGACGGTACCGACGCGACAATCGGGTTGCAGCCCCCCGATTCCGGGTTTCGACGATCGACAGGCCCAGCCATACATAATTCAGCCAACTATTAATCGGAGGTTAGACGACTTAACGAGCGGATTATCGATATTAACCGCTCAATAGCTAACCGGGTGTCTCCGTTGGGTCGAACCAAGCGGTCCGACCCACACGGCGTACGGTAGTTCCGGGGCGCCGGAACTCCGTGCCACGTCATCGCGACGTGCGACGGCGGTTCGACTCCGTCGGTGGGCATCCCCGCAAGGGGGAGCAAACCAATGAGCGAAGACAAATTCAACCTGTCCCGCCGGAAGGCACTCGCCGCCCTCGGCACCATCGGCGTCGCTTCCGCGGGCGCAGGCCTCGGGACGAGTGCGTACTTCTCCGATCAGGAAACCTTCGAGAACAACCAGCTTACTGCGGGCACGCTGGATCTGGGTGTGGGCTATTCCGCTCACTACTCGGACTGGAGCGACGACGAGGACGGGAGCACGACGTCGACGACCGGCGACGACGTGAGCGTGCGGATGTACGACGGTGCAGCCGGTGAAACCGGTAGTGCGAGCGATCTGCAGTCGGGCGAAACCGGGATGCCGACGAACGACGCGTGGCTCATCGCCGTCGACGACCCCGACCAGTTCCTCGCGAACACGCAGACGAGTTCGAACAGCAACGGCGGCTGTAACGGCATCGAGGCCGCCACGAATGCGGACGGCGAGAGCGCAATCGTCAACATCGGCGACGTGAAGCCGGGCGACTTCGGCGAGGTCACCTTCGACCTCACGCTCTGTACGAACCCCGGCTACGTCTGGATGAACAATCCGGGCAGCTACACGGCAAACGAGAACCAGACGACCGAACCCGAGAGCGACGACCCCGACGAGTCGACCGGCACGGTCGAACTCATGAACGTCGTGCAGGCGGCCGTGTGGCTCGACGACGGCGACAACTACCAGGACGGTGGCGAGAGCCCGCTGCTCGTCGATAGTCTCGGGAACGTCCTTGACGCGCTCAACAGCGGGAACGGCGTTCGGATCGACGGCGTGAACAAGCCTATCACGGATGCCTCGCCCACGGACTTCACCCGCGCTGGTGTCACGCGATTCGACACCGGCGGAGACGGCAACTACGATGCCGATGTCGAGCTCACCGACGATCCAGCAGGCGGCGGCGGACGGGTCGCACACGCCACCTCCGGCGGCGTGGCCACGAACGACTACGTGACGACCGGTGTCTCGCTCCCCAGCGAACCGACGCTCGGGGACCTCACGGACGATCCCACCAACCCGACGACGACGCTCACCTACGAATACTACGGCGGCGCCAACAACGACGAATCGGCGCCGGACGAAGTCTACCTCCTGATTGAGGAGGCAGATGGGACTCGACACGTTGTCTACCGCGCGTCGAACGATGGCACCCCGGCGGACGAGATGTGGAAGACCCGAAACGTCCACCTCGAAATAGCCGGAAATCCTGATAACAACGCCGGATTCAACTGGTTCGAGATCAACGACGACGGTACCACCACCAACCTCGGCGGTGGCGGCCCCACGTCCGATCTGAGCAACGTCTACGGCGACGATGCCGTTGTCCTTGCCGTGGCTGCCGGCCGGGGCACCCTCGGCGGCGGCGATACCCTCGACACCTACTACCGAAATCCGTCTGTCGGCGGCAGTTCCGCTGGCAACTTCCCCACCGCCTGTTTCCGCGGCGAGACGGAGTTCTCCGCCGCCTTCGCGTGGTGGGTGCCGGTCGACCACGGTAACGAGATCCAGTCGGACTCCGTCGAGTTCGACCTCGGCTTCTACACCGAGCAGTGCCGCCACAACGACGGCAGCGGCATGAACAACACGGCGGTCGCCGCCAACCAGACCGACGACAGCTAAGGCCGAATCGTCCGTCTATCGACCCCCCGTGATTTTCCGCCGGCGGGTGTGATCCGTCGGCCATCTGCGGTTCCGAGACGCGGCCGCGACGGGTCAGGCGTCCGCGACGGCCGTCCCGTCCGCGGGCCAGTCACCGATTCGCCGGAACTCGACGCCGGCGTCCTCCAGAATCCCGACCAGCGTCGCGTTCCCCCGCGACACGTCGATGTGGTCGCCGTCGACGTGTGCGTCCGGATGCTCGGCGGGTTCGGGTTCGAAGTGGGCCGCGAGTTCGAGCCCATTCGGATGCTCGTAGCCGCGGATGTGGGTCTGCCACCACGGGAGACCGGAGGGGTGGTCGTCGAGATGCTGGACCCGGCGCACGTTCACGACTTCGTTGTGGTAGTGGTAGGACATCTCCCACCCGGGTTCGAAGAAGTGTTCGCCGAGAAACGCCTCCGCCTCGGCTTCGCGCATGTCGACCACGACGGCCGGGTTCTCGGGTTTCGGCTTCGAGAAGAACGTCTTGCGGACCCACCAGAACGACCGCTTGAGCGCGCGAAGCGGCGTCTCGGGCAAGTGGCGCAAGCGGCCGAGGTCGGTGTCGAAGTTCATACACCCGATACGTCCCCGAAGGAAATAAGTGTGAGCGAGGCTACAGCACGCCCATCTCGCCCAGCCGCGTCGGGAGGTACTCGTCGGTGACGAAATCGAGGCCGCGGGAGGCGAGGGCCTGCTGTTCGGCCTTCTTGCCGATGTCGAGTTGGAGTTCGATCTGTTCCTCCCAGTAGTCGGTCATGAAGCGCGGGTCCTCCAGTTCGGATTCGAGGGCGTTCACGTCCGAATCGGCCAGCGGATCGGTGGGCAGGTCGTACTCGACGATGTCCTCGGGCTGGATGCCGACGAAGCGTGCCTCGGGCGTCGCGAGATACTGCGAGAGGTGCGCGCTCTTGATCGAGCCGTAGGCGACGGAGCCGTAGATGCGGTAGGACCACGGGTCGCCGTCGGTGAAGACCACGACGGGCAGGTCGAGTTCGTCGTGGAGCCGTTTGGTGATCCGGCGGGTCGCCCGCGCCGGCTGGCCTTTGAGGTGGACGATCAGGGCGTCGTAGTCCGTATCGAAGCCGTTCTCGACGAGGCGGTCACGCATCCCGCCCGTCTCGACACAGAGGATGAAGTCGATGTCGTGATCCAGAAAGTCGATGGTGTCGGGGTTGTTGGGAATCTGGTAGCCACCCTCGCCCACGTCTTTCTGGCAGTGAATCTCGCGCTCGCCCCGGCGGGTCTGTTCGCGGAGTTCGAGGGAGCCCATCAGCGTCGCGCCCGACTCCTCCGGGCGCATATGGAAGTCCTCGCGAGTCACCTCCGAGACGATTTCGAGGTCCTCGATAAGCTGGTTGGACTCGTCCTGATCCGAGAAGGCGGCCTCCTCTGCGTCCCACGATTCGGAGAGATAGTAGAGTTCACGGAGCGTGGAGGATCGACCCTCCTCCAACTGGCGGGCGAGGAAGTCGATGGTGTAGGTCGCTTTGAGTAGCTTCCGGGCGCCGCGGACGGAGTTGGCCGACCGCGTGGAGGTGCGGTCGCCGTACACCCACACGCCGCTCTCCTCGTCGTACTCGATGTTGCTTTTGGTTCGCGTGGGAAGGGTCATCTCCGGCACCTCCCCGCGGGCGAACTGGTCGTAGAACTCCGCCGCGAGGTCGATCAACTGCTGTCGTGCGCGTTCGTCCTGTGTGCTCATGCGTTCACCGTGAGTTTCTCGCTTTCGACGCCCCCGACATCGACGTCGAAGGTCGTCTCCTCGCTCACCTCGTAGGTGAGTGTCGCCGTCTCGCCCGCCGACACCGACGGGGACCACTGTACGAACCACTCGCCGTCCATGTCGACGACCGACGCGCCGTCGCTCACCGTCGCCGGCTCCGTGCTGACGATGTCGGTCAGGTCCAGCGTCTCCGCTCGATCGGAGTGGTTCCGAACCGCGAGCGTCACCGTCCCATCCTCGACGGACCGTTCGACCATGACGTTGTTCATGATGCGCCCGAGCGCCCCGTCGATGTTCGGCCGCTCCCGCCCCGTCACCGCGGCGAGTTTGTCGGCCATCTCGGGGAGGATGCGCCCCAGTACGTCCTGTTTCTTCCGGCGTTTCTCCAGCGACCGCCGTCGGTTGAGGTAGGATTTCAGTTCCCTCGCGGCCTCCCGGATGGCGAGTTCGACCTCGTCCTCGATTTCGGGGACGTTCGCCACGGCGTCTTTCGACTCGCTGGTGAAGGGGACGTTCGTCGAGGCGACGTGGACCATGATTACCGCGGGGCCGGAGGGGAGACCGCTCCCTCCCGGCTGATCCAGCCCGTAGTTGCGCCAGCCGATCCCTTTCACCACGTCGGTGATGGCACACGCCCCCCGCTGGTAGACGAGGGGGACGCGGTTGGCAAAGCGCATCACGTCGACCGAGCCCTCGTGTTCGAGATCGCCGCCGTAGGCGATGCCCGCCTCGACGATGAAGGGGTCGCCGCCGTGAACCTCGGCGTCGCGGGTCGACGCCGCGAAGAAATCCGCCTCGAACTCCTTTCTCAGTCCCGCCTCGACGAGGTCGGCCGTGATCGGCGACAGGCAGTCCGTCGGCGGGGCGAGGATGTCCGTCCCGCGCATCGCCTCCAGTAACTCGGAGGCGGTGTCGCGGTCGTCGGCGATCGCCCGTACCCGGGGCGGATCATCCGGGACCGTTCGCATGTGGCCCCAGATCGCATCGGTGACGTTCCCGCGGGCCGTCTCGCCGACCGTCGCGTCCGCGGCGTCCTCGATCCGGTCCGCGGAGCGGTCCACGTAGGCGGCGAGTTCGTCCCGCGTCGCCCGGTGGCGTGGATCGTCGGCCCCGGCGAACTTATCGGCGAGGCGGTCGGCTAGGCCCTGCACCGTGGCGTCGTCTTTCTGCGTGCTCGTCGCGTCGTCGACCCGTTCGTACAGCGAGGCCCGCAGCAGGTCCGGGCCGGTGAGTTCCGCCCACGCCGCGTCGACGGCGTTCTCCCGTACCGTCTCGCCGAACGTCTCGTCGAACTCCTCCTCGACGGCGTCTGCGAGGTTGGAGACGACGCCGACGAGTTCGTGGTGGGCGAGTCGCTCCCGGTCGCCGACCGTCTCCGCTACGCGGTCGGCGAACCACGCCGTCGCCTCGGCGCTCTTGTTGGCGACGGCGTCGAGGACGGCGTCTTCCACGTCCGCCTCGTCGGCCGGCGAGGGCGTCGTCCACGCCATCTCGCGCCCGAAATGTTCGTCGCGGAAACGATCACACACCTTCGTCGCCGTCTTCCCGCCGACGCGGGTGAACTCGCCCTGGAGAAAGCCCGACACGGAATACGACTCCGTCGCCGTCAGCATCTTCAGGAGCGTCCCGAGTTCGACGCCGTGGGGATGGGGGCGAATCTCCTCCGTCTCGGCCGGCAACTGGTCGGTGCCGCGCTCGAACTTCAGCGGTTCGTCGAGCCCCGGTTCCCGGAGTTCGACGCGGGCGTGGGGGTTGACGACCGCGGTGTGTTTGATGTAGTCGTGAAGCTGGTTGCGCGCCCGCATGTTCGCCTCCATCTCCAACTCGATCCGGGTGCCGTGCGGGCGGTCCCACGAAGTCGTTTTCTCCGCCCTGACCTCGGGTTCGTTGTCGTCGGTGTCGACGACCAGCTCGAAGTACTGGGCGTCGGCGCTCCCCTGGGTTCGGCTGGTGATCTTGGCGGGTTTCCCGGAGGTGAGTTGGGAGTAGAGGACGGCCGCGGAGATGCCGATGCCCTGCTGGCCACGTTTTTGAACCCGCTTGTGAAACCGGGAGCCGTACAGCAGTTTCCCGAACACCTTTGGGACTTGCTCTTTCGTGATTCCCGGCCCGTTGTCCTCGACGATCAGTCTGTAGTAGTCGCCCGCTTCGGCGATTTCGACGTAGATGTCGGGGGCGATACCGGCTTCCTCCGTGGCGTCGAGGGCGTTGTCGACTGCCTCCTTGACGGCGGTCACCAACCCTCTGGCCCCGGAGTCGAAGCCGAGCATGTGTTTGTTCTTCTCGAAGAACTCGGCGATGGAGATGGCCCGCTGGTTCTCGGCCAGCTCCTCGGCGATGCCCCCCTCCTCGCCGAGCGTCGACTGGAACGATGTCATTCGTGGGCCCCTCTACCGCCACGACGTTTAAAAGGCCACCGCCAGCGTGGTGAAAGTGAAAGGGGAGCGACGCGCGCGCGAGCGGGACGGCGCCCCGTTTGGCGCCGCGTTCGGTGACTGTCGTCGGTGGTGTCCGACGAACTGCGAACTCAAGTTGGGGAATTCGAAGCGGAATTTCTCGGTGCATAAATAGTATCTTTCGTCGCGCGCACGCGTGCGAGCGTTTAAGAAGCGTGGCCGTCTACCGCGGGTAGATTCTATGGCCGACGAACAAGAGTACGGAGCCGGGCAGATTCAGGTACTGGAGGGACTCCAGGCAGTCCGGAAGCGTCCGGCGATGTATATCGGATCGACGGACACGCGTGGTCTCCACCATCTCGTCTACGAAGTCGTCGACAACGCTATCGACGAGGCGCTGGCGGGCTACTGCGACGCCATCGGGGTCACCATCCACGAGGACGACTCGGTGAGCGTCACCGACAACGGCCGCGGCATCCCCGTCGACACGCACGAACAGTACGACCGGCCGGCGGTCGAGGTCATCATGACCGTCCTCCACGCTGGCGGGAAGTTCGACAACAAATCCTACCAGGTTTCGGGCGGCCTGCACGGCGTCGGCGTCAGCGTCGTCAACGCCCTCTCCGAGCGCCTGGAGGTCGAGATCAAACGCAACGGCGCCGTCTGGCGCCACCGTTTCGACCGGGGGGAACCCGACCTCGACGCCTTCGAACGCGTCCGTGATCTCGACCCCGACGAGGAAACAGGCACGACCGTCCGTTTCTGGCCCGACGGCGACATCTTCGAGACTTCGGAGTTCTCCTTCGATACGCTGTCGACCCGCCTTCGGGAACTCGCTTTCCTCAACTCCGGGGTCGAAATCGGCCTCGCGGACGAACGGGACGGCGAATCCGTCGCCTTCCGCTACGAGGGCGGAATCCGGGAGTTCGTCGAGTATCTCAACGAGACCAAGACCGGCCTCCACGACGACGTGATCTACTTCGACGACGAGGAAGACGACATCGCCGTCGAGGTGGCGATGCAGGCCACCGACGAACTGCAGGGGTCGATCCACGCGTTCGCCAACAATATCAACACCCGTGAGGGGGGGACTCACCTCACGGGGTTCAAGACGGCGCTCACCCGCGTCGTCAACGACTACGCCACGGACAACGGGCTTCTGGGTGACCTCGACGGCACCCTCAAAGGCGAGGACGTCCGCGAGGGGCTGACCGCGGTCATCTCGGTCAAACATCCCGACCCGCAGTTCGAGGGCCAGACCAAGACCAAACTCGGCAACAGCGAGGTCCGGGGGATCGTCGAGAGCGCCGTCCACCAGCAACTCGGCACCTTCTTCGAGGAGCATCCGGACACCGCCCAGGCCATCGTCGGCAAGGCCGTCGAGGCGGCGAAGGCCCGCCAGGCGGCGAAGAAGGCCGAACAGCTCACCCGGCGCAAGAGCGCCCTGGAGTCGACGGCGCTCCCCGGCAAACTCGCCGACTGTCAGTCCAAAGACCCCACGAAATCCGAACTGTTCGTGGTGGAAGGTGACAGCGCCGGCGGGAGCGCCAAACAGGGCCGCGACCGGGAGTTTCAGGCC
Source organism: Haloplanus natans DSM 17983 (assembly GCF_000427685.1). NCBI lineage: Archaea > Methanobacteriati > Methanobacteriota > Halobacteria > Halobacteriales > Haloferacaceae > Haloplanus > Haloplanus natans. Next base: position 1,982,708 of record NZ_KE386573.1, on the reverse strand, counting down.
ATCCTCCCGCTGAAGGGGAAGATCCTGAACGTCGAGAAACACCGCCTCGACCGCATCCTGGAGAACGACGAGATTCGCGCGCTCATCACCGCCATCGGCACCGGCATCGGCGAGGAGTTCGACATCGAGGACGCCCGCTATCAGCGGATCATCCTGATGACCGACGCCGACGTGGACGGCGCGCACATCCGGACGCTCCTCCTGACGCTCCTCTACCGGCACATGAAGCCGCTCTTGGAGGCGGGCTACGTCTACGCGGCCAAGCCGCCGCTCTACCGGGTTCGCTACCGCGGCGAGACGTACGACGCCATGAGCGAGGCGGAGCGCGACCGGATCGTCGAGGAGCGGTGTAACGGCAAGCCGGATCAGGTCCAGCGGTTCAAGGGCTTGGGCGAGATGAACCCCGATCAGCTCTGGGAGACGACTATGAACCCCGAAAACCGGATTCTGAAGCGGATCACCGTCGAGGACGCCGCGGCCGCCGATCGGATGTTCTCGATCCTGATGGGTGACGCGGTGGGCCCGCGGAAACAGTTCATCAAGGAGCACGCCGGCGACGCGGAGTGGGTGGATATATGAGTTCGGACGTACCCGGCGACGCCGGCGACGAGTCGTTCGCCGCCGAGGTCGAGACGGCCCGCATCGAACAGGAGATGGAGCAGTCCTATATCGACTACGCGATGTCTGTCATCGCGGGACGAGCCCTGCCGGACGCCCGCGACGGCCTCAAGCCCGTCCACCGGCGCATCCTCTATGCCATGCAGGAGGCGGGCGTCACCGCCCGCGCCTCCCACCGGAAGTCCTCCTCCGTCGTCGGCGAGACGATGGGTGATTTCCACCCGCACGGGGACAGCGCCATCTACGACGCCCTCGCCCGGATGGCTCAGGATTTCTCGATGCGCGCGCCGCTGATCGATGGTCAGGGCAACTTCGGCTCCATCGACGGCGACCCGCCGGCAGCCATGCGATACACCGAATCCCGGATGTCGCCCATCGCCGAGGAGTTGCTGGCCGACATCGGGAAAGACACTGTCGACTTCTCGCCCAACTACGACGGCCGCAAGCAGGAACCCGACGTGTTGCCGGCGGCCTTCCCCAACCTGCTGGTCAACGGTTCCTCGGGCATCGCGGTCGGGATGTCGACGAACGTCCCGCCGCACAACCTCGGCGAGGTGATCGACGCGACGATCCACCTCATCGACGATCCGGACTGCACCGTCGAGGACCTGATGGACCACGTCGTCGGCCCCGACTTCCCGACGGGCGCGAACATCGTCGGCCGCAACGCCATCCACAAGGCGTACAAGACGGGTCGTGGACGGCTGCGCGTCCGCGCCGAGATGGAGGTGAGCGAGGACCGCATCGTCGTCACCGAACTCCCCTATCAGGCGAACAAGTCCCGGCTCATCGAGCGTATCGCCGACGACGTGAACGAGGGCAAACTCGACGGCGTACGCGATCTGCGCGACGAGTCCGACCGCGACGGCATCCGTGTCGTCATCGAACTCAAGCGGGGCGCAAACCCCGAAGTGGTCGAGAACCAGTTGCTGGAATCGCATCTGGAGACCACCTTCGGCGTGATCAACCTTGCCCTGGTCGACGGGCAACCGCGGGTGCTCGACCTCAAGGAGACCCTCGAAGTCTACCTCGATCACCGCCGCGAGGTCGTGCGTCGCCGAAGCGAGTACGACCTCGCCGAGGCGGAAGAGCGCGCACACATCCTCGAGGGGCGGCTGACGGCGCTGGAGAACGCCGACGAGGTGGTCGAACTCATCCAGGACGCCGAGGACCGCGACGGCGCGAAAGCGTCGCTCCGGGCCGCCTTCGACTTCTCTCAGGACCAGGTCGATCACATCGTCGCGATGCAACTCGGCAGCCTCACGTCGATGGAAGCCGCGGAGATCGAAGACGAGTACGCGGACGTACAGGCCCGGATCGAGCGGCTGACCGAGATTCTGGACGACGAATCCGAACTGCTCGGCGTCATCGAGGACGAACTCCGCGAGATCAAAGCCGAGTACGCCGACGAGCGTCGAACCCGGATCATCGAGGATATGGGTGAGGTGACCGACGAGGACCTCATCCCGCAGGAGGACACCCTCGTCGTCGTCAGCGAGGACGACTACATCAAGCGGATGTCGCTGTCGACGTTCCGGGCGCAGAACCGCGGCGGGAAAGGAATCATCGGCGCGGATCTGAAGGAGGGCGACCGCGTCTCGTCGGTCTTCCTCGCCAACACCCACGACTACCTGCTCTGTTTCACCAACCACGGGCAGGTGTACAAGCTGAAGACGTATCAGGTACCGGAGATGAGCCGAACGGCGAGGGGCAAGTCGGCGGTGAACCTGCTGGATCTGGACGACGGCGAGGAGATCGAGGCCGTCGTCGACTGCGAGAGTCTGGAAGAAGGCGCCGGCCGCTACCTGACGATGGCGACCCGGAGCGGCCGGGTGAAGCGAACGGCCGTCGAGGAGTTCGGTAACATCCTCTCGACGGGTATCCGCGCCATCCGCTTGGAGGAGGGCGACGAACTCGTCGACGTGGAGCTAACCGATGGCACCCACGACCTGATCGTCGCCAGCGCCGGCGGCATGAGCATCCGCTTTGCCGAGTCCGAGGTGCGGCCGATGGGGCGGGACACCCGCGGCGTCGGCGGCATCAAGCTGGAGGGATCGGATCACGTCGTCGGTCTCGCGGCCGTCGATCCCGACGAGCACGACTGGGTGCTCACCGTCACCGACAACGGCTACGGCAAGCGGACGGCCATCGACGCCTACCGCCAGCAGTCCCGGTACGGCAAGGGCCTCATCGACATCAAGACGAACGAACGCAACGGGCCGGCGTGTGCCATCGACGCCGTCGGCCCCGGCGATCACCTCGTCGTCATGAGCGAGGACGGCCAGATCATGCGCACGCCCGTCGAGGACGTCTCGGCCGTCGGCCGAAACACGATGGGCGTCATCGTGATGGACTTACACGAGGGAGATTCGGTGGCGTCGGTGGCCGTGCTCCCGGCGGATCGGGGGGCGGACGGTGACGAGGCCGAGGACGAGGTCGACTCCTGAGCGCCTACAAAATCCGTTTTCCAAGCGCGCTCGCGGCGAGTTCGAACGCAAGTTCGGCGGTTCGGTTGTGGTCGTCGAGGATCGGATTCACCTCGACGAGTTCGAGCGATCGCACCGTCGCGCGCTCGGCCACCCGTTCGAGCGCCGCGTGCGCCTCGCGGTAGGTGACACCGCCCCTGACGGGCGTCCCCACGCCCGGTGCCTCGGTGGGATCGAGCCAGTCCAGATCGAGACTGACGTGGACGCCGTTTCGCCCGCCGACGGTATCGAGGGCGTCGGCGACCACCTCGGTGACGCCCCGGTCGTCGATGTCTGAGATGGAGTAAGTCGCGACTCCGTGCTCGTGGATCGCCGCCCGCTCTCCGGATCGACACCGACGCCGTTCGCCCACGGGAGTCCGGCGAACTCGCCCATTCCGTGGACGTTCCCGCTCGGCGTCGTCGCCGGCGTGTTCACGTCGCCGTGGGCGTCGAACCAGAGCACCCCGACATCGGCGTCGCGCGCCGACCCGACGACGCTCCCGATGGCGACGGAGTGGCCGCCGCCGAGGACGAGGGGCCTCTCACCCGCGTCGAGGGCGTCGCTCACCCTGTCGGCCAGTCGAGTACAGACGGATTCGATGGCTGGGAGGTACTTCGCGTCGGTGCGGCCGGGGTCGTCGTTCTCGACGCGCGTGACCGGCAGGTCGCCGCTGTCCACCGCGTCGACGCCGAGTCCGGACAGCGCGGCCGCGAGGTCGGCGTAGCGAATCGCGGAGGGGCCCCATGTCGACACCACGTCGGCTCGCGCCGTAGTCGGTGGGGGCGCCGACGATGCGTACTGTGTCGGTCATACGGGCCGTTGTGCGGGTGTCGGCAAAAGGGCGCGGTAGGACACCCGCACGACCCTTCCTCGCCTCGTCAGGCCTCGCGGTAGGGGTCACACACCCGCGCGACCCCGTCCTCGAACCCCACCTCGGGCTCCCAGCCCGTCGCCTCGCGGAGTTTTGTCGCGTCGGCCATCGTGTCGTGGACGTAGACGGGCAGGGGGTTCTCGACGTACTCGGGGTCGATATCGGTGCCGAGTTCGTCGTTGATCATCGCAACCATCGTGTTGAAATCGTAGCTCTCGCCGGTACCGACGTTGTAGACCCCCTGCAACTCGTGGTCGGCGGCGAGTTCGAGCGCCCGCGCCACGTCGTCGACGTGGGTGAAATCCCGTGTTTGAGACCCGTCGCCGAACAGCACGGGTGCTTCGCCGTTCGCGATGGCGTCGGCGAACTGCGCGACGGTGTTGGCGTACTCGCCTTTGTGCTCTTCCGCGCCGCCGTAACCCTGATACACCGAAAAAAATCGGAGGCCGGCCAGCGTCACGTCGTAGTGGTTGCCGAAGTACTCGCCGTAGCGCTCTCGTGCGAGCTTCGACGCCTCGTAGCAGGTGCGCGCTTCGACGGCCATATTCTCCGGGGACGGTTCGGTGCGCGAGCCGTAGATAGAGGAGGTGGAGGCGTAGACGACGGTGTCACAGCCGTCCTCGCGGGCCTGTTCGACGGTGTTGACGAACCCCTCGACGTTGACGCGGGTGGCCTCGCGTTTGTTCTCCTCGACCATCGTATAGGAGGAGTAGGCGGCGAGATGAACGAGGACATCCACGTCGGTCGGCAGATTTTCGTCGAGGACGCTCCCGTCGACGAACCGAACGTCGTCGTCGAGGTTCTCGGGCGTGCCGAGGTGGCAGTCGTCGAGGGCGATAACCTCGTTGTCGGCGGCCAGTCGGTTCGCCAGGTTCGAGCCGATGAATCCGGCCCCGCCAGTGACGAGGACGCGCTTGCCTCTCATGGGCGGTGTCTCGTGAGACGAATGGAAAGCGGTATCGCTTTCGTCTCGACGGCCGGACCGAAATTCGAAACCGATTCACACATCCATCGAATTTAATAACGCGAACGACTAAATCGGTGGTATGTCATCAATCGAACTAACGTCGAGTCAGAAGACGATCCTCACGGCGCTCATCAACCTCCACCGTGAGACCGAGGACGCGGTGAAAGGGGAAGATATCGCGGAGGAAGTCGACCGAAACCCGGGGACGATCCGCAACCAGATGCAGAGTCTCAAAGCCCTCCAGCTCGTCGAAGGAGTACCGGGGCCGAAGGGTGGCTACAAGCCAACCGCGAACGCGTACGAGGCCCTCGACATCGACCAGATGGACGAACCGGCGGCCGTCCCCCTCCTCCACAACGGCGAACCGGTCGACACGGCAAACGTCGGCGAAATCGACCTCTCCTCCGTTCACCACCCCGATCTGTGCCGTGCCGAAATCTACGTGCAGGGCTCGGTCCGGGAGTTCCACGAGGGCGACAAGGTCCGTGTCGGGCCCACGCCGCTGTCGAAACTCGTCATCGACGGTACGGTCGACGGCAAGGACGACACCGACAACATCCTCATCCTCCGTATCGACGACATGCGAGCGCCGGCGGAGGAGCCGGCGCACTGAGCCGCTGTTTCACCCCCTCATACGGGTTATTGTAAGTCATTGCCGGTGGTTCGCCGGACCGTCCTGGCGAACCACCGGTAAACAGTTACAAGAATCCGTATCAGTCGAGCTGTTCGCCCGGACCCGGGCACTCGTCCGACCGTGAATTATCGTTCGATTACTCCGTGATCGAGGCCTAACAGTCGCTGCTATCGTCGAGGACTCTCTCCTGTCGGTTGCCTTCGGTATCGCGGTGCCAGGGCGCTCGCGGCGTGGATTGACCGGTAATCACATATCCGACCAGGCGTCGATAGCCCGGCCGATGGAGGAGACATCGGCGATCCAGCGCGCGGCGACGAACTTCTTGAGCGTCTCGGCGCCGAGGCCGCCGAACGTGTCGATCGGCAACACGTCGACCCCGTGGGCGACCGCCTCGTCGCCGACGGAGACGAGCGTCCCCTTGTCGTCGTAGCTCCACGTCCGCAGCGACTGGTTTTTCGTGGCCCGGAAGAGGTTCTCGCCCGCCACCTCCGCGGCCTGCCACGCGGCCTGTGCGGTCGGCGGGGCGAACTCCTCCGGTCCCTGTTCGATCAGCGCCGTGTCGCCGATGGCGAACACGCGCTCGTCGCTCGTCCGGAAGTCGTTGTCGGCGTACACTCGGTTGCTCCGGTCGTCCTTGTCGACCCCGGCGTCGGCGAGTTCGTCCTGCCCCGTGATACCGCCGGTCCAGAGGAACACGTCGTAGTCGAGTTCGGTCGGCTCCTCGTCCTCCCCGCCGCCGACGTAGATGGTGTCGGCGTCGACCTTCGAGACGAACTCGCCACACATGATGTCGACGTCGGCTTCCTCCAGGCGCTTGCGGAGCGCGCCCTGGAGTTCGGGGTCGTTGCCGGGGAACACGTCGTCGAGACCCTCGACGAGCGTCACGTCGATCGGGGCGCGGTGTTCGTCGCGGTAGGCGGCGATTTCGCCCGCCGACTGGATGCCGGAGAGGCCGGCGCCGCCGACGACGACCTGTGCGGGATCGGAGCGGGTGGCGTCGGCCGCCGCCGCGGCCACATCCTCGTGGATTTCGCGGGCGTCGTCGAGGCTCTTGAGTGTGTGGGAGTGTTCCGCGAGACCCTCGATTCCGTAGAAGGCGGTGCTGCTCCCCAGCGCGACGAGGAGGTAGTCGTACTCGACCGTCTCGCCGGCGTCGAGGTGGACGGTTCGGTCGTCGACGTCGATCTCGGCGACGTGACCCTGCCGGAACGTCGTCTCGGGGGATTTGATCTCGTCGACCGGAATCGTGATCTTGGGGGCGACGCTCGTGTCGCGGATGACACGGTGTGACTCGTGGAGGACGAGATGATAGTCGTGCTCGGAGATCCAGGTCAGCTCGGCGGTTCCGTCGGTTACGTCTTCGAACTGTTTGACGGCACCCGCGCCGGCGTAGCCGGACCCGAGAACGACGACCTGAGAGGTCATACGCGCCACTCGTCAGTCGTCGGTTATAGGAGTGTTGAAACGCCCGTGAGACGGCCTGAATCGGCCATTCGTCGAACTTGCTGTCGACGACCGTCGATCCCTACAGCGAGAGGTCGGCGTGCCACGCGTCGGCGCCGGCGTCGGCCCGCCGGTCGTCCATCTCGTGGAGGAGCGCGGCAGCGAGGCTCCCGACTTCCGCGGCCCGGCCCTCGCCCTCCGTCCGGAACTCGCCCGTCGATCGGTTGGCGAAGACGGAACACACCGCGCCAGCACGGAGGCCGTACAGGGTCGCGAGCGTGAGGATCGAACTCGCCTCCATCTCGACGTTTTTGACGTTCGCGGCGCGAAGGTCGTCGAGCAACGACTCGCTGCCGGCGGCCTCGAACCCGTCGAACCCCTCCCGGGCCTGGCCGGCGTAGAAGCTGTCGGTGCTCATCGTCACGCCGCAGTGGTAGTCGTAGCCGAGACGCTCGGCGGCCGCGACGAGCGCCGAGACGACCGCGTGGTCGGCGACGGCGGGGTAGTCCTCGCGGACGTACTCCTCGCTCGTCCCCTCGCCTCGCACGGCGCCGGTGGTGATCACGAGGTCACCCACGTCCATGTCGGGTTGGAGGGCACCACAGGACCCCACCCGGAGGAACGTCTCGGCGCCGACGCGGGCGAGTTCTTCGACCGCGATGGCGGTCGAGGGGCTCCCGATACCGGTCGACGTGACCGAGAGGGGGGCGCCCGCGTACGTGCCCGTCGCGGTGCGGTATTCGCGGTGTTCGGCGACCATCTCGGCGTCGTCCCAGCGGTCTGTGACGATGTCTACGCGGTCGGGGTCGCCGGGGAGGAGGACGGTGTCGGCGACGTCGCCGGGCACGATGTCGAGGTGGTACTGTCGGTCGTCCGCGTCGCTCGTCATAGACGCCTGTACGACGAGGGCCGTAAAGTAATGGTCGCGTTAGCGGAAGTCGGGTGTCACCCAACTGCACGTCGAGCAGGTGTAGATGCCGTGGACGTTGGTCACGTCGCTCTCGCAGGACGGACAGGACGAGAGCGTCGTCGGATCGGTGGTGGGGGTCATGAGTTCTGCCATCTCGTTACTACGATGACATCCCACTTATAAAAATGTTTTACCAATTATTCACGCTGTATGGCAATAATTCCTACGATAATCTATACCATAGTGTATTAATTGTTCATATGTTTTTCTAATCGGAATCTGTGGGACGATTGGCTGATTCCAGCGTTTCCGGACCGATGGTTTCGGGGAGCAGTTCGCCGAGCGTGTACGTCGTCGTCGAGTCGCCACCTTCGTCACAGATCACGGGCAGGTCGTCGCGACAGAACTCCGCGAGCGTCTGTCGACACATCCCACAGGGCGTGACGCCGTCGCGGGCGCCCGAGGAGACGGCGAGGCGGTCGAACGCGCGGTGGCCGTTCTTGACCGCCTCGGCGACGGCGACTTCCTCGGCGTGGAGGCTGTTGCTGTAGTTGGCGTTCTCGATGTTACAGCCGGTGAACACGGTTCCGTCGGCGGTTCGAAGCGCCGCACCGACCGTGTAGTCGGAGTACGGAACGTACGCCGCCTCGAGGGCCGAACGGGCCGCCTCGATGAGTTCGTCGGTCACGCCGCAGGTCTACGGCCGGTGCGGGGATATACGCTCCCCTCCGGTCGGTGAGTGACGGGCCGCAGTATATGACATCCTCCCACGATTAAAGTCGTGGGCTTCCCACGCCCGTTTGCGCTGGTTTGGGAACTTACGTTTACGACCCGACACGCCGATGGGAGTGCCACGCCCCCGTTACTCCTATCGTGTGAAGGATTCGGAGTTATCTGGTTGTTTTAGATCGCTTGAGGTGTCCGATGGCTTACTTTTTGATGAGGCAAACACCGAGTCAACTGCCAGTTTTCGGACCATCAATCACGACGGGGGTCCGTCGCAATGACAGCCACAAATACGTAGTGTAGGCACTCAAATCGTCCGATTTCGGCATCTGAGAACTGTGCGGCGATTCATCCCACGACTAAACTCGTGGGTTTTCTCGCCTAATATCTATAATCCACGCCGGCCCAATGTCGCCCCATGCCCGCGTTTCGAACCCGCGTTCGATGGCTGTCACTGCTCGGCGTCCTCGCTGGCGTCGTCCACTTGCTCGTGCCGGCGCGACTGCTCGCGACCGCTCGGTGGGGGTACGACCGCGTCCTCGCCGTCGAATTCGTCCCGCGCCCGAACGCGACCCGCCGCGTCCGGCTTCTCGGCCTCCTGATGGTCGCCGGCAGCGCACTGGTGTATCGAATCGCGGATCGGTGACCATCCGCGGGGCTTTTGACGACCGAACGCCGAGGAGTCGTATGGCACTCTCCCGGGATTCGAGCCCAAACCGGCGGCGAGCGCTCCTCGCGGTGACGCCGTTTCTCCTGCTCGGCCTCGCCGACGTGCTCTTGCTTCTGTTCTGGGGAATCGAACCACTCTGGGCGTTCGCCATCCTTCCGCCCATCGTCTTCTGTACGGTGCTCGCGTGGCTCGCGTTCAGCACCGACTTCCTCGAGGATCGGACTTAACGCCCGGTGTCGTACTTGTAGGTGGCGCTGTCGGGGTCGATGCCGAAATCCTCGGCGTCCTCGACGACGGACCCCTCGTTGGGGTCGTGTGGCGCCGCGTTCTTGAACGCCTCGCGCAGACTCTCGGGCATGGCGAAGTCGTCGACGGCGATGCTCGTCGCGACGGCGTCGGCCTGAACCGACTCCCGCTTGGTCGCCAGTCGCTCGCGCATCTTCGCCGGGAGCGCGCTCGATTCGACGGGGTCGAAGCCGAACTGGGTCAGATACCCCGGCTCGTCGGTCAGCGAGTACACCGTCTCGAACCCCTCGGTCGTCGCCGTCTCGATCAATCGCTCGACCACGTGCGCGCCGACCCCCTGCCCGCGCCACTCGGGCAGGACGCCCACGCCCGTGAGTTCGCAGTAGTCGCCGGCGTCCGTCTTGTGGATGCGGACGCGGCCGAACCCCGCCCGCTCGTTCGACTCCTCGTCGACGGCGATGACGTAATCGCGGGACCGAAAGGCGGCGTCGTCCAGGCCCATCTCCTCGATGTGGTCGAGCAACCAGACCTCGTCGCGGTTCTTGGCATCCCGGACGTACATGCCCCGAGGTAGTAGACGCGACATAAAAAGGATTTGCCGGCCCGACCGCCGATTCTCACCGACTGGTAAGCTCGGCGACATATCTGCCAATAGAACTGAATCGTCACCGACCGCGACATCGCGCCCGCGGTGGCGCGCGACGACGACGGTCCACCGGGACGCCACCGCGGTCGACCTCCCGGCGACGATGGCCGAGGGCCGCGTGCGCCGTATTTCGGTCGTCGGAAAAAACGAACGCGGGCCTCAGTACGGCAGGAAGTACAGCCCGAGGGCGAACACAGGGAACAGCACCACCATGACGATCATGGTGTAACCGAGGATGTCGCGGGCGCGAACCTTGGTCAGGCCCAGCAGCGGGATGGCCCAGAACGGCTGGAACATGTTCGTCCACATGTCGCCGACGCCGTAGGCGACGATGGCTTTCCCCGGCGCCACGCCGAGTTCGACCGCCGCGCTCCCGACGACGCCACCGATGATCCCCCACTCGCCGCCGCCGCTCGGGACGAACAGGTTCATGACGCCGCCGAGGAGCCACGCGATCACCGGGAACGTCTGTGGCGTCGCCACCGCGAGCAGTCCCTCCGCGATCAGGTCCGAGAGCCCGGAGTTGCTGATGATGCCGAGGATGCCCGCGTAGAAGGGGAACTGCAGGATGATGCCCGCCGCCCCCTCCGTCGCGTCACGGATCGTCTCCATGTACGCCGCCGGCGTCTTGTGCAAGAGTAGGCCGAGTGCGATGAACGTGAAGTTGAAGACGTTCAGGTCGAGTGCCTCGCCGATGCCGCCCGCGTTGACGAAGTACTGGACGACATACACCAGCATGCCGGCGGCGATCAGGTACGCGATGGCCCGACTGTCGTTGAGGCGGTCGGCCGGCGACCGCCTCACCTGTTCCGCCCCGGTGGTCGTCGTCCCACCGTCCGAGATGGCCTCCTCGGCGTCGCCTTTCAGCAGGCTCGGGGCGTACTCGTCGATTCCCGTCGCGTCACTCTCCTCCGGTGCGAGGAAGGCGAGCACCGGAATCACCGTCAGAAACACGAGGACGGCGATGCCGAACGCGTAGATGGTGAAGACGCTCTCGCTGAGCGGGACGATGCCGATGATGTCCTGAAACGGGTGGCCCTCCGTCGCGGAGAGCAATCCCGCACTCGTCGACGGGCCGACGTGCCAGATGGTCTGGCTCGTGTAGCCGGCGGCACACAGGATCGGATAGTGGAACGTCTTCCCGCGTTCGTGGCCCGCCCGCGCGACGAAGATGGCGAAGATGGCCCCGACGATGAGGCCGATCCCCCAGTGGAAATATCCGAAGACGAGCGAGACGGCGGCCACCAGCGACGCCGCCTGCGTGTTGTCGTTCGGAACCGACGCGAGTTTGTTCAGATAGCCGCTCACGAAGTCGGAGTCGGCAACGGCGTAGCCCGTCACCAGGATGAGCACCATCTGCATCGCGAACGTCAACAGCGTCCAGAACCCGTCGTACCAGTTCACGATGTTCTGATACGGCCCGTCCGGCGTGAACGCGATCGCCGCCCCGTACGCGATGAGCGTCAGGATCACCGCGAAGAGGAACGGGCTCGGGACCCACTTCTCCGACCAGTCCGCCATCGCCCGGCCGAACGACTGCACGCGCTGTCTAGCTGTCATGGACGTTCACACACACCACGGCACTGTGGTATAAACCTGTTCCCGCCGGAGACATGGACTGCCGTCGGCCGATCGTTAGGCTTAGAGTGACACGTCGGCCACGTCGAAGCCCCACTCACTCCCGTCGCCCACGAATACGTCCGCGTCCGACGCTCCCTCCGGAAGCACGACCGTCCCGCCGACCGAAAGCGGGGCGACCACGCCCGCGACGACCGCTCGCGGATCGGTCAGGGGCGCCCGGAGCCCCACCGACGTATCGGCGTCGAGGCCCGCCACGTCGACGACGCGCGCCGCCGCGGCCAACACCTCGCGGTGCGTGTACGCCGTCGATCCGGGGTTACCGGACTGCGTCCGGTTGCTCGCGGAACGTGGTTCCGCGCCGTCGAGGACCACCTCGTCGGCGTCGCGTTCGCCGGGCGGTCGCACGGGGTTCTCGCTCCAGACCGTCCGCTCCCAGTGGGTGATTCCCGGGTCTTCGGGCGCGTCGCCGTAGACGACGACCGCCCGCCCCGGGCGACGTTCCAGGTCGCACTCGCGGTCGGCGGGGACGAGGACGGCCCGGGCCGCCGCCTCGGCGTCGAAGGTCACACGCGCACCGAGGCACGCGGCGCCGAACAGCGTCGACAACGGCTGTGGCGCCGGGTCGGGCGCGAGCGCCACGCGTGCCCCCGGATGGACACCGCAGTGACTGAGCGCGTGACCCGCCTTCCACGCGGTGGTACAGAAGTCGCGATAGCTGATCTCGCGGCCGGTCGCGTCGACACGGAGCGCCACCGCGTCGCTTCGCCGGTCGCGTGCGACGAGGTCACCGAGAACGTCAGCGGCCATCAGAAACTGCTCTTGATCCGCTCGAAGAAGCCCTCGTTCACCTCGACTTCCTCGCCGCCCGCCTCGGCGAACTGCTCCAGCGCCTCGCGCTGTTCGCTGTTCAGGCTGTCGGGCGTAACGACCTGAACCTGTACGAAGAGGTCGCCCCGACCGCGCCGTCGGAGCCGCGGCATCCCCTTGCCCTTGAGGCGGAACGTCTCGCCGCTCTGGGTGCCTTCGGGCACGTCCATCTCGACGGTGCCCTCGAGGGTCGGCACCTCGACCGTGTCGCCGAACGTCGCCTGCGGGAAGGAGATGGGATGCTGGTGGTGCAGGTCGTCGCCGTCACGGTCGAAGTCGGGATGGTCCGCGACCGATATCTCGATCAGTAGGTCGCCGTTCGGGCCGCGGTTCGCTCCCGGCGCGCCCTCGCCTTCCATCCGGAGGGTCTGGCCGTCGCGAATCCCCGGGGGAATCTCGACCGAGAGCGTCGACTCCTCGCGCACCTGCCCGTCGCCGCCACAGGTCGAACACGTCTCGCTGTAGAGGGTCCCCTCCCCCTCACAGCGGCGACAGGTGGTGGTCTGTTGCATCCGGCCGAACGGCGTCTGCTGGACCTGGGTGGTCTGTCCCTGACCGTTACACTCCGGGCACGTCTCGCTGTCGGCGTCCGGCGGGTGGCCGCGGCCGCCGCAGTCCGAACACCGCATCGGTCGCGTGACCGTGAACTCGCGCTCGACACCCTCGAACGCCTCCTCTAAGTCGAGTTGGAGCGACGTTCGGAGGTCCTGGCCCTGCCGCGGCCGGTTGCCGCCACGGCCGCCACCGCCGCCGAAGAACTGCTCGAAGATGTCGCCGAAGCCGCCGCCACCGCCGCCGAAGGGGTTGCCCTGCGCGCCGGCGCCGCCGCCACCGCCGTCGAACCCGCCGCGCTTCTCGGCCTGTTCGAACCGCTCGTGGCCCACCTGGTCGTACGCCTGCCGTTTCTCCTCGTCCGTGAGCACCTCCTTTGCCTTCTGGATTTTCTTGAACTTCTCCTCGGCGTCGGGGTCGTCGCTCACGTCCGGATGGTACTCCGATGCCTTCTTTCGGTACGCCCGTTTGATCTCGTCCTCGTCGGCGTCCCGAGACACCCCGAGCACGTCGTAGAAGTCCTCCGTCATTTGATGTGATTTACTGTGGGTCCGTAGTTGTAAAGTCCGGCTCGGTAGCGATTACGCGTCGTCCTCGTCGTCTTTCTCCTCGAAGTCGGCGTCGACGTACTCGTCGTCCGCGGCATCGGCGCCGCCGGGGCCCGCACCGCCCGGACCGGCACCGCCCATGCCACCCATGCCGCCGGGGTCGGCACCTGCGCCGCCCGCACCGGCCTGGGCCTGTTGCTGGTACATCTGCTTGCCGATCTCCTGGAGCTCCTCGGTGAGCGCCTCGGTGACGCCCTGGAGGTCCTCGGTCGTCGCGTCGTCGTCGTCGAGCGTCTCCTCGACTTCCGCGATGGCGTCCTCGATGGACTCCTGGAGGTCGTCGTCGACGTTTTCCTCGTTTTCTTCCAGCAGGGTTTCGGCCCGCTGGATCGAACTCTCGGCCTCGTTTCGCGCCTCGATCCGCTCGCGGCGCTGCTGGTCTTCTTCGGCGTGTTCCTCGGCTTCCTCCTGCATCTGCTCGATCTGCTCGTCGGAGAGGCCGGCGCCACCCTCGATGGTGATGGATTCGGCGTTGCCCGACCCCTTGTCCTCGGCCTCGACGTTGACGATGCCGTTCTCGTCGATGTTGAAGCCGACTTCGATCTGCGGTGTTCCGGCCGGTGCGGGCGGGATGCCCGTCAGCTGGAACTCGCCGAGCAGCTCGTTTTCCTCCGCGATTTCACGCTCGCCCTGGAACACCCGGACCTGCACCATCGTCTGGTTGTCCGCGGCGGTCGTGAATATCTTCGACTCCTCGGTCGGGATCGTGGTGTTTTTCTCGATCAGCCGCTCGAACAGGCCGCCCTTGACCTCGATACCGAGCGAGAGCGGCGTCACGTCCAGCAGGACGATGTCGTCGACTTCGCCGCCGAGAACGCCACCCTGGATCGCCGCGCCCAGCGCGACCGCCTCGTCCGGGTTGACGTTTTTCTTCGGCGACTGCCCCACGAGATCCTCGACTTTCTCCTGGATCTGAGGCATCCGGGTCGACCCGCCGACGAGGATCACCTCGTCGATGTCGTCTCTCGTATAGCCCGCGTCCTCGAGGGCCTGTTCCGTCGGCGCGACGGTGCGCTCGACGAGGTCACTCGTCAGCGACTCGAACTTCGCGCGGGTGAGCGACGTTTCGAGGTGGATCGGCCCGCTGTCGGTCGCGGTGATGAAGGGCAGGTTGATGTCCGTCTCCTTGCGCGAGGAGAGTTCGACCTTGGCCTCTTCGGCGGCGTCTTTCAGCCGCTGGAGCGCCTGTCGGTCCTCGCGGAGGTCGACGCCGTGGTCGCTCTCGAACTCCTCGGCGAGGTGGTCGATGATCGCCTGGTCCCAGTCGTCGCCCCCGAGGTCGTTGTCCCCGTTCGTGGCGACGACTTCGTAGACGCCGCCCCCGAGGTCGAGGACGCTCACGTCGAACGTCCCGCCCCCGAGGTCGAAGACGAGGACGGTCTGGTCGGACTCGTCGTCGAGGCCGTAGGCCATCGACGCCGCCGTCGGCTCGTTGACGATGCGCTCGACCTCGAAGCCCGCGATCTCGCCCGCGTCCTTCGTCGCCTGCCGCTGGCGGTCGTTGAAGTACGCCGGGACGGTGATGACGGCCTTCTCCACGTCGTCGCCGAGGTACTCCTCCGCGTCCCGCTTGATCTTCTGGAGGATCATCGCCGAAATCTGCTCCGGCGTGTACTCGTCGTCGCCGACGTCGACGGTGTAGTTCTCCTCTCCCATGTGGCGCTTGATCGATTGGATCGTGCGCTCGGGGTTCTGGACGGCCTGATTCTTCGCCGGTTTGCCGACGAGCCGCTCGTCGTCGTCGGTAAAGGCGACGACGGACGGCGTGGTTCGGTCGCCCTCACCGTTCACGATGATCTCCGGGTCGCCTCCCTCCATCACCGCGAACGCGCTGTTCGTGGTCCCGAGGTCGATACCCAGAATTTTGTTGCTCGCCATCTTGTCGGTGATTATCGGTTTTGGTCGGTTAAAGGTTACTAGACGGGGTGAGGGGCCGGTCCAATCCGACGCATTGCCGTCCGGTGATTAGA
The DNA here is from genome assembly GCF_000427685.1 of Haloplanus natans DSM 17983. NCBI lineage: Archaea > Methanobacteriati > Methanobacteriota > Halobacteria > Halobacteriales > Haloferacaceae > Haloplanus > Haloplanus natans. Next base: position 1,966,931 of record NZ_KE386573.1, on the reverse strand, counting down.
GATCGTGTGAACGGTTCACACCACTCATGTTTATATAGAACTGCAATCCATCGGCCCCCGAATCATAGGGAGTATCGTAGCTACCCGGAAGTCCAGCGATCCTCGACTGGCCGTTGTCTCCGATTCGGGCGAAGCCGAACCTATGAACAGCGACGATAATCCCTATCAGTTCCCCTCGCTGACTGTCACCTGCGCTTCCTGGATGACCGTCCCCGCCATCTCGTAGCCGGGGCGGTAGACGTCGACGACGGTCCCCTCGGGTTGGTCGCTCTCGACGCGCATCATCACCTGGTGGCGGGTCGGGTCCACCTCGTCGCCGGCCGCGGGCCGAATCGGGACGACGTTCTCCTCTTCGAGGACCCGGTCGAACGACGAGAGCGTCGACTCGACGCCGTCGCGGATGTCGACGCCTTCCTCCTGATCGAGCGCGCGAACCAGATCGTCGCGCACCGGCACCAGACGCGTCACGAAGTCCTCCGTCGCGCGCTCTTTGATCTCTTCTCGGCGCTTCTCCGCGCGTTTCTTGTAGTTCTGAAAGTCGGCCTGTGTGCGCTTCAGCCGGGATTCGGCGTCGTCGGCACGCTCCTCCGTCGCCGCCAGTTCGGCTTCGAGTTCGTCGATCCGCGCTTCGAGGTCCGCGACGGCGTCGCCGAGTTCGGCGTCGTAGTCCGCGACTCGGTCGGCGAGGGTCCTCCCCTCGTTCTCGCCCGGTTCCTCACCCTGCGAGTCCGCCGTCGGCTCTTCGGCCGCATCCTCGTGCATAGTCGACAGAAACGCCTCGGGTCGCTTAAGGCTTGCAGAACGCACTCACTGATACATTCCGAGCGGGCGAGCCTGCGAACTCGTCTCCTCCGTTCCTTCCATCCGTTCGGCGAGGCGGCGCTTGGCCGCCCGGATCTCCCCCGCGTGGTCGACGAGTTCGGCCACCGGAATTTCGGTTCCGAGCAACGGGCCGACGCCGTTTTCGAGGAGGTGGGCCGACGCCTCCGGGTCCGGGAACCCCGGCGTGGCCTCGACGACGAGGCCGACGGCCACGGCGTCGGTGCGGAGCGCGTGGCTCAGGAGCGCGCCCGTCGGCCCCGAGATCAGCCCCGACTCCGTCGGCGGATCGATGCCGGCGTCGGTCAGTCGCTCGCCCCCGCCACCGGCCGTGACGCCGTAAAGCGCCGGCGTCGCCTCCTCGTCGCGTTCCCGTCCGATCCCGCTGAGATAGATGGACGCCACCTCGGCGTCCACGCTCCACCCGCCCAGACACTCCGCGAACTCCAGTGCCGCCGCCGGCGAGACGGGCACGTCGCTCTGGAGGACCAGCAAGTCCCGTTCCGCGTCGGCGTACAGCCGAACCGGCGTCGTCAGCGATCGGTCGCCGGTCGCGTACGTCGTCACCGGCGCCAGCCCGTCACAGTGGACGTTGGCGTAGTGGACCATCCCGAACGTCTCGACCAGATGGTCGGCCGCGAGTTTTCCCACCAGGCCAACGCCCGGCAACCCCTCGACCAGCGTCGGTTCGTTCAGCCGTACGTCGTCGGTGAGCACGTCGATTCCGATCATGAGTCCCGTTAGCGGAGCACGTGGGTAAACGCTCGCGAGTCGTGTGTCGAACCCGCACGCACGACGCTCCCAAAGGCACAAATCCACCCGCCCGCTACCCGGCACATGGTTACGTTCCTCGCCGGCGGAACGGGTACGCCGAAACTCCTCGATGGCGTCGACGCCGCGTTCGATCCCGCCGAGGTGACCGTCGTCGGAAACACCGGCGACGACGTGGAACTCGGCGGGCACCTCGTCTGTCCCGACCTCGATACGGTGCTCTTTGCCGGCGGCGGCACCCTCGACCGCGAGACGTGGTGGGGGATCGACGGCGACACGACCGCAACCCACGACGAACTCGGGCGACTGGCCGACGCCGCCGGACTGGAGTCCGGCCCGCGCTATCTCCCCGACGCCCGACAGACGACCGGCCGTCGGATCGCCCGCTGGCGCCGGTTCTCCGGCGTCGCGGAGTTCATGGAGATCGGTGACCGCGACCGGGCCGTCCACGTCACGCGCACGAGCCTCCTCGACGAAGGGGCGACGTTGACCGAGGCGACACGAACCCTCGCCGACGCGTTCGACCTCGCCGTCGACCTCCTTCCGATGAGCGACGACCCCGTCGCCACCATCGTCCACACCGACGCGGGCGCGATGCATTTCCAGGAGTACTGGGTCGCCCGCCGCGCCGACCCGCCCGTCGAGGACGTGGAGTTTAGAGGATCGAAGACGGCCGAGCCGACGGTCGCCGTCCGCGACGCCCTCGACGCGCCGGTCGTAATCGGCCCCTCGAACCCGGTGACGAGCGTCGGCCCGATCCGCGCGCTCCCCGGCGTCGACGACGCCCTCGCCGAGACGCCCGTGGTCGCCGTCTCCCCCTTTATCGAGGACGAGGCGTTCTCCGGCCCCGTGGCCGCCCTCATGCGCGGCGTCGGCCTCGACCCTTCGACCGCCGGCGTCGCCGACGCCTACCCCTTCGTCGACGCGTTCGTCCTCGACACCGACGATGGCACCGACCTCGACCGCCCGGTCGTCCACACGGACACCCGGATCGACGGCGCGGCGGACGCCCGCCGGGTCGTCGACGCCGTCGCGACGGCGCTGGCGGAGGTGACCTGATGCTCGCGCTCGCCAGCCTCAGCGGCGCGGCCGACGCCGAGTGGGCGCGCTCGGGCGCCGAGTACGCCGACCTCGCTCTCCTCGGCGGCGTCGCCCTCGACGCCGACTCGCGGGCCGCCGCCCGCAAACTCGTCGCCCGCGGGCGCGAGGAGTTCCTCACCGCCGACCCCCTCTCGTTCGTCGAGTCCCAACTCTCGGCTCTGGACGACGCCCCCGTCCGCGCCGGCGTGAACGTCCGGAGCGCGACGCTCGATCCGATCCGCGAGGCCGCGGCGGTCTGTGCCGATCACGGCGCAATCCTGGAGATCAACGCCCACTGCCGGCAGGACGAACTGTGTGCTGTCGGCTGTGGCGAGACACTCCTCCGCGATACGGCGCGTCTCGCGACGTACGTCTCGGCCGCGAGCGACGCGGGCGCGACGGTGAGCGTGAAGATGCGGACGGAAGTGTCGGGGGTCGACCTGCCCGCCACTGCCCACGCCGTCGCCGACGCCGGCGCCGACGCCGTCCACGTCGACGCGATGGATTCCGAACCCGTGATCGCCGACGTGGCTGCCGCGAGCGACGCCTACCTCCTCGCCAACAACGGCGTTCGCGACCGAGAGACGGCGTGGGAGTATCTCGCGTACGGCGCCGACGGCGTCAGCGTCGGGCGCCCGAGCGACGACCCGGCGGTTCTCGAACGGGTCGCCCGCGCCGTCGACGACTGGAAGCGTCGTGGGCAGGACGGCGACCATCGCGACGGGGTGGTTCCGGGATGACCGGGCGCTCTCATCCTCGCCCGCACATGTCCTCCGCCGACCACGCCGAACTCGCCCTCACGCTGGAGGTGGCGAGTACGCCCAAACCGGGCAACGTCGACCGCCACCGCGACCACGACGACCTGCGCTTCGAACAGTTCCTAGCCGGGGCGGTGGGGTCGCGGCCGGGACTGGAACTGGCCGCCGGCGACGCCGGCCTCGGCGACGCCTTCGAGCGCGCGGTCCGGGGGATGAGCCAGCAGTCCGGCGGCAACACGCAGTTCGGCTGTCTGCTCCTCCTCGTGCCGCTGGTTCGCGCCGCCGCGACCGATCGCCTCTCGCCGGACGGCCTGCGGGATGTCACCGGGGCGACGACCGTCGACGACGCCGCCGCGTTCTACCGTGCCTTCGAGTACGTCGACGTGGCGGTCGACGACCCGCCTGACGAAGCACCGGACCTCGACGTACGTCGCGGCGCCGACGCCGTGCCCGCGCTCCGTGATCGGGGACTGACACTCGCCGACGTGATGGAGATGAGCGCCGACCACGACGCCAACGCGGCCGAGTGGACGGGCGGCTTCGGGCGGGTCTTCGACGCCGCCGATCGGGTCCTCGACGACGACGGTCCGGTTACCGACCGCCTCGCCCGCGCCTTCCTCGATCTGTTGGCCGAGCGCCCCGACACGCTCGTCGCTATCGACCACGGCACGGACCGGGCGCGGGCGGTGAGCCGCGAGGCCGACGCGGTCCGGGGGGACCTCGACGCGGCCGAGACGCTGGCAGACCGCTTTCTCGACGAGGGGATCAACCCGGGAACGACCGCGGACCTCACCGCCGCGACGGCCTTCGTCGCGCTCGAACGGGGGGTGCCAGTGTGAACGGAAGCGACGGAGAGGGGGCCGACTGGCCCGTCACCCTCCGCGGCGTCACCGAATCGGTCGTGGCGACGCTCGGTCCGAACGACCGCTGGAACCAGGCGGCGCTCGGCTTGCACGCGCCCGACGACGACGGCGACCCCGTGACGGCCGTGACCTGGGGGACGACCCGGACCCGCGGCAACTTCGGGCGGCGGGGCGGGGGTGTGATCCAGTTCACGACCGACCCCCGCGAGTTCGTCGACGCGGCCCTCGACGTGACGGAGACGAACGATCCGGTTCGGGACGGTGCGGCCGCCTGGGTCGACGTGGACGCCCGACGGATCGAGGAGGGGGTCGACGAGGGCACCGAGTGGGTTCGCTGGGCGCTCACGCCGCGGTCGGCGACCGTCCGCGAGCGCACCGTCCCGACGATCAACCGCGGCTTCTACGCCGTGGTCGACGCGACGGTCGCCGCGTCGCGACTGGACGTGCCCGCCTTCGACACCGAAACGCTCCTGGACCGCCTCGACTACTTCGCCGAGACCGTCGAGCGCTGTGGCGGACCGGCCGAGCGCGAGGCGTTCGACCGGATCGACGACCTGACCGGGTGGCGGGACCGACGGAACGAATCGTTTTAGTGGCCTAGCGGCGGAACGTACGCACATGGCGATCAAACCCAAATACGTCAAACAGCTTGGGGGTATCCTCCTGGAGCGGTATCCGGAGGCGTTCAACACCGACTTCGAGACCAACAAGGACAGCGTCACCCAGTTGACCAACGTGGAGTCGAAGGGTGTCCGCAACCGCATCGCGGGCTACATCACGCGAAAGAAGGCGAGCGCGGCCGCCAACGCCTGATCGGGTTCGGTTTTCCGTGTTCTCGACCGCCTAGTGGCGACGCTCGTCGTCGTCGCGCCGGAGTTCGACGTGGACGGCCGTCCCGTCCGGATCGTTCGCCTCGGCCCACACGCGGCCGTCGTACTCCCGGACGAGCGCGTGGGCGATGGAGAGGCCGAACCCGCCCCAGGCGCGCTTGTGGTCGAACTCGTCGTCGGCGAACAGTTGTGCCAGCCGATCGGCCGGGATGCCGTCGCCGTCGTCGGCGACGGTCACCGTGACCATCTCGGAGCCGACGGCGACGGTCACCGAGACGTGGACGGGCGGATCGTTGTGCTGGACCGCGTTCGTCAGGAGGTGATCGAACACCGTCTCCAACATCTCGTCGGCGTGGACCACCACCGGATCGTCGGGCGTGTCACACTCGACCGTCGCTTCGGGACAGGTCGCCCGGAGCGACGCGACGGCGTCGGCCAGCGGGTCGCGCACGTCGACCGACTGCTCCGTGGCCGCCGTCTCGACGTCCGTCGCGAGTCGGCGAGCCGTCTGGATGAGGTCCACGATTTCCTCCCCCCGGTGACGGGCCGCCTCGATGTCGTCGTGGCGCTCGTCCGGAACCGACGGCTCCACGGCGTCGATTTTCGCCAGCACGAGGTTCATCCCGTTGAGCACGTTGTGTCTGAGGAGGCGGTTCAGGAACTCGACGCGGGCGCGCTCCCGGTCGAGGTCCGCCTCGCGTTCCACCCGGTCGGTCACGTCCCGGAGCACTGCCAGGTGACGGCCGGGGCGGACGTTCGGCGTGGCGGCGGCGGCGACGGTGCGTGTCTCGCCGTCCGGCCGGACGAGTTCGTACTCGTCGCGCCGGCTGGAGCCGGCGAGAAACTGCGACCAGTCCGTCTCGACTCGCAGGTCGTCGGGCGCGAAGTCGGCGATGCGTTTTCCGATCAGCTCCGCCCGTGGCAGGCCGAACAGCTCCGCAGCCGCGGGGTTTGCCTCCAGATACCGTCCCTCGTCGTCGAGGACGACGAGGGCGTCGAGTGTCCCCTCGAACACCGCCCGAAAGCGACCTTCCTGCTCGCTCAACCGCCGGTGACGACGCCGCGAGCGAACGTCGTAGCGGCTGATGAGCAGGCCGGCAATCGCGCCGGTGGCGCCGATGTCGTAGACAAGAAACCAGGCCGATTCGACGGTGTGGCCGTGCGCGATATGCAGCGTGAGAAAGTAGAGCGTAACGAGGCTCGTGACGACGAGGGAGACGGCGACCCAGAACGCCGTCACCAGCGGCGCCAGATCGTCGTCGTTCGGCCAGCCGAGCCACGCTCCTGCCCCGAGGAGGATGATCCCGAACCCGAGGGGGAGCGCGTCGCCGACGAGGGCGTCGACCGAGACGCCGTGTTGGAGTAGGTGATAGAGCGGCGTCCCGACCAGCAACGCGCCGACGCCCGCGACGACGCCGCTTCCGAGCCGCCGTCGCCAGACTGGCGGGAGCCGAGCGCCGACGGTGTCGATCCAGCCGACCAACCCCGTCCGTGCGGTGCCCATTCGGTCCCCGAGAAAGTCGTCGTCCGAGCCGACGGCGGTGCCGACCGCCATCCCATCGGAGCCGCCGTGTTCTCCGCTCACGGAGCGTTCGTTGACACGGTGGGCGTATATGCCTACTGGAGGGCCGACCGGTTAGAAACGGTCCGTCCGGCCGGCGGCGGTCCAAGCGTCGGTCGGCGCCGTCTCCGGGACGCGGATCGAGCGGCCTTGCAGTCCGTCGATCCGGCCGGCGAAGGTCCACTTGCGGCCCCGCCAGGCGTCGTCGTCACCGCCCGCGGCCGCGGCGGCCGCGGCGCGGGCCTGATCGTTTACGTGTGCGCCGACCGCGGCGGCGATGGCGGCCGCCTCCGCGTCGTCGGCGTCGTCGGGGATGTCGAGTTCGTTGGCCGACATCTCAGATCGGAATGTTGCCGTGTTTCTTCTCGGGGTTGCTCTCGCGTTTGGTCTTCAGCATGTGCAGGTCGTCGACGAGGCGCGCCCGGGTCTCTTGGGGTTCGATCACGTCGTCGATGAATCCGCGGTCGGCGGCGGTGTAGGGGTTGGCGAACTCCTCGCGGTACTCTTCGACGAGGTCGGCGCGGCGGGCGTCGGCGTCGTCGGCCGCGTCCAGTTCGTCGCTGTAGAGGACGTTCACGGCGCCTTCCGGCCCCATGACGGCGAGTTCGGCGGTCGGCCACGCGTAGTTCACGTCGGCGCCGAGATGTTTCGACGCCATGACGCAGTAGGCGCCGCCGTAGGCTTTCCGCGTGATAACCGTCAGGAGCGGGACGGTCGCCTCGGAGTAGGCGTAGAGCAGTTTCGCGCCGTGGCGGATGATCCCTCGGTGTTCCTGCTCCGTCCCCGGCATGTAGCCGGGCACGTCCACGAAGGTGAGGATTGGGACGTTGAAGGCGTCACAGAAGCGGACGAACCGCGAGGCCTTCATGCTCGCGTCGACGGTCAGCGTCCCGGCGTTCGATCGGGGTTGATTGGCGACGACGCCGACCGAGTGACCGTCGAGGCGGGCGAAGCCAACGACGACGTTTTTCGCCCAGCCGTCGTGCACCTCGAAGAAGGAGCCCTCGTCGACGGTGCCGCCGATCACGTCGGCCATGTCGTAGGGCTTCTGGGGCTGATCCGGGACGACGGTTTTTAGCTCCTCTGCCGACCGCTTCGGGTCGTCCCAGGGGTCGATCCGCGGCGGGTCCTCGACGTTGTTCTGCGGGAGATAGGAGAGCAGGCGGCGGATGTTGTCGAGTGCCGTCTCCTCGTCCTCGAAGGCGCGGTGGGCAACGCCGGTCCGCGAGGCGTGGGTCGTCGCGCCGCCGAGTTCCTCGAAGCTCACCTCCTCGCCCGTGACGGTCTTGATCACGTCCGGGCCGGTGATGAACATGTGACTCGTGTCTTTCACCATGAAGATGAAGTCGGTGATTGCGGGGGAGTAGACCGCGCCGCCGGCACAGGGGCCCATGATGCCCGAAATCTGGGGCACGACGCCGCTGGCCTGCTCGTTGCGGTGGAAGATGTCGGTGAAGCCGGCGAGGCTCCGCACGCCCTCCTGGATACGCGCGCCCGCCGAGTCGTTCAGGCCCACGATTGGCGCCCCCACGTCCATCGCCTTATCCATCACCTTACAGATCTTCTCGGACATCACCTCGCCGAGCGACCCGCCGAAGACGGTGAAGTCGTGGGCGAAGACGAACGTCTTGCGCCCGTTCACGTCGCCGTACCCCGTCACCACGCCGTCGCCGGGGAGCTTTCGCTCCTCCATGCCGAACTTGCTGGTTCGGTGGGTGCGGAACTGATCGAATTCGCGAAAGGTCCCGTCGTCGAGGAAGTAGTCGATCCGCTCTCTGGCGGTCATCTTCCCTTTCGAGTGCTGGGATTCGATCCGGTCCTCGCCCCCACCGAGGAGCGCTCGCTCCCGCTTCTCCCGGAGCTCCTCGATTCGGTCCTCCATGGTCATGGCCGACCACCTGTCATCGTCCACTAACAAGGTTCGAGCACCGGCAAAAGGATTCCGCCGATATCAGGCGGTCGCCCGCCGCCGAAGCCCGGCGAGGACGACGGCGACGGCGACGACGGTCGGCCAGAACCCGACGCGCGCGTCGACGCCCGCCGTCGTCAGCAGCGTGAAGGTGAGGAAGACGGGGACGACGACGCCGATAGCGAACAGCCACGGCGTCGCCAGCCGGATCGCTACCGGCCCGGCGCCGGTGGCGTACTCGTCTATCGCCTCGCGGCCGAGCACCCAGCCCGCAAAGAGCAGGAAGGCGAGGAGGCCGCCGGTGAGCAGGAGATCGACGAGCGTCCCGGCGACGAAGTCGAACAGCGGGGGCCGGAACGCGGTTATGGTCCCCGTGGTCGCGATGAGCGCGAGAAGCACCCCGACGGCCTTCCGTCGCGACCAGCCGCGCTCGTCGACGAGGATGGAGACCGGGATTTCGAGCATGCTGATCGAACTCGACAGCGCGGCGAAGGCGACGACGCCGAAAAACAGGACGGCCAGGACGCTCCCACCGGGCAGGGCGCCGAACGCGGCCGCGATACCGACGAAAAGCGCCCCCGGCCCGCCGCTGCCGGGGTCGATGCCCTGCGAGAACAGGAGCGGGAAGACGACGAGGCCGGCGAGGACGCCCACGCCCGTGTTGAGCAGGGCGATGACCGCCCCGTCGAACGGGAGCGATCGATCCTCGTCGATGTAGGAGGCGTAGGTGATCATGGTGCCGGCGCCGACCGAGAGGGTAAAGAGCGCCTGCCCGGCGGCCGGCCCGAGGATCGAGAAGAAGTCCGCGCGGATCGTGGCCGGATCGAAGGTGAGAAAGAAGTCGTAGCCGGCGCTCGCCCCCGACCGCGTGGAGACCCAGACGGCCATCCCGACGAGCAAGGCGAGGACGGCCGGCATCATCACTTTCGTCCCTAACTCGATGCCGCGGCGCACGCCGCCGAGGACGATCAGGCCGGTGAGTGCCAGAAAGAGGAGGTGATAGCCCGCGGCGCCGGCGCCGAAGGAGACGCTCCCGAAGTACGCGCCCGGATCGGCGAGGTAGGCCGCGCCGCCGGTGAAGGGGCCGGTCAACGAGACCAGCAGGTATCGCAGGATCCAGCCGCCGACGACGCTGTAAAACGAGAGGAGCGCAACGCCGGTGATCGCTGAGACGCCGCCGACGGCCGCCCACGCCCGCGACCCGGAGAGGGTTCGCAACGCACCGACCGGGTTCCGCCGCGCCCGCCGCCCGATGACGAACTCCCCGAGGAGGCCGGGGACGCCCACCGCCAACACGATACACAGATAGACGAGCAGGAAGGCGCTACCGCCGTTCTCGGCGGTCATCCAGGGGAACCTCCAGATGTTCCCGAGGCCAACGGCGCTTCCGGCAGCGGCGAGGATGAAGCCGGTGCGCGTCGCCCACGTCTCTCGTGTCATCGGCTTCGACTCGGCGAACCCGGCTCAAGTGGGTTTCGAGTCGCCGGCAGTCTTTCGGGGAAGCTACACGATGGCCTCGGCCAGCAGTCCGGCGTCGACGGCGAGGGTCTGGAGGCCGAGCAGCAGCGTCACCAGAACGCCGAACGGGACGACGGTGCGGACGAACCAGAGCCACGCGACGGCGCCGGATTCGCTCAGACCCGTGCCCCGTCGGAGTTCGGCCACCGCCTCGTCGGCGTCGACCCACCCGACGAACAGGAGCAAGGAGAGCACCGAGAGCGGGAGCAGGAGGTTGTAGGCGATGGCGTTGTACCATCCAAGGATCGACAGGCCGAACGCGCTCGGCACGCCCAGCAGGAAGATGCCACCCCCCAGCGCGACGGCGAGCGTCGACCGCGAGCGGTCGGTGTTGTCGACCAGATACGACGTCACGACCTCCAGCAGGCTGATCGCGGACGACAGCGCCGCGAGCAGGAGGACGACGAAGAAGGCGACGCCGAGAAAGCGCCCGGCTGGCAACTGCGCGAACGCGCCCGCGAGGGTGATGAACGCGGCACCGAGACCGCCGGTTCCGGGCTTCACGCCGAGCGAGAAGAGGATGGGGAAGACCACCAGCCCCGCCAGCAGGCCGACGAACGTGTTGAGTACCACAATGGTCGCGCCGTCGACCGGCAGGGAGTCGTCGCGGCCCAGATAGGACGCGTAGGTGATCATCGCCCCCATCCCGAGCGAGAGGGTGAAGAAGGCCTGCCCCACCGCGGCGGGAAGGATCGTCCCGAGGTTGGCACGGAGGGCGCCGATATCGGGCGAGAGGTAGTAGGCGTAGCCGGCGGCGCCACCGTCGAGGGTGCTCGCCCAGACGGCGAGGCCACCCAGAAGGAGGACGATGCTCGGCACCATCAGCTTGGTCGATCGCTCGATACCGTCCGTGACGCCGAAGGCGACGACGCCGACGGTCAGCGCCATGAAGACGGCGTGGAACCCGATCGCCTCGGGACCGGCGGCGATGGCGCCGAAGTACGCCTCGGAGCCGCCGAAGTACGCTCCGGTGGCGCTGCCGACGACGTACCGGATCACCCAGCCGCCGACGACGCTATAAAAGGATAGGATCCAGAACGCCGAAATCGTCCCGAGGACGCCGACGACCTTCCAGTTCCGACGGCCGAGGCGGGCGAAGGCGTCGATCGGATTGCGCTCGGCGCGCCGGCCGACGACGAACTCGGAGAGCATCGCGGGGAAGCCGATCAGGAAGACTGCGAGGAGGTAGACGACGATGAACGCCGCGCCGCCGTTCGCGCCCGTCTGGAACGGGAACTGCCAGACGTTCCCCAGACCGACCGCGCTCCCGACGGCGGCGAGGATGAACCCGAGCCGCGTCGCCCACGTCTCGCGCTGTTGTTGGGCCATGACCCGGCTACCTCCAGCCAGAAAAAAAGGGTCACGATCCGTCTATGGCCGTGTGAATCGGCACCGCGACGCACGCTGTCGGCGCCGTGAAACGGCGCCCCAGACCGTACCGTGACCGGCCGTACGCTTATGCGACTTCCGCCCGATTTGGGGGCATGGACACGACGTTCGACTTCTCGGGTGACGTAGTGCTCGTGACGGGAGCCTGTGGCGCACTCGGCAGCGCCGTCGCCGAAGCGTTCGACGCCGCCGGCGCGACGGTCTGTGGCACCGACATCGTCGCCCCCGACGACGAGGACGCACAGGTCGACGCGGAACGCATCGACTACTATCAGGGTGACTTCACCGACGAGGGCGACGTGGAACGGGTCGTCGACGCGGTGATCGACGACCACGGCCGACTGGACGCGCTGGTGAACGTCGCCGGGACGTGGCGTGGCGGTGACCCGATCCACGAGACGGACGCCGACCTGTTCGACTTCCTGTTCGACGTGAACCTGAAGACGATGTTTCTCGCCTCGAAACACGCCCTGCCCCACCTCCGAGAGGCGGAGGGGGCGGTCGTCTCGGTATCCGCCCGGTCGTCCTTGGAGGGCGGCGAGGGCGACGGCATCTACCGCGCGAGCAAGGCGGGCGTCCGCCTGCTGACCGAGACCATCGCCGAGGAGAACCTGGGGACGGTGCGAGCGAACGCCGTCATGCCGAGTGTCATCGACACGCCGATGAACCGCGAGATGATGACGCCCGACGAGTCGTGGGTCGATCCGGCCGACATCGCCGACGTGGTCCTGTTCCTCTGTTCGGACGCCGCGACGGTGACCAGCGGCGCCGCCGTCCCCGTCTACGGCGAAGCGTAGCGGAGCGATCGACCCCGATCGAGTACGAGTGCGACCGGCTGTGCGGTGCCGTTCGACCGGGACGCTACGGTGTGACGACGAGTTTCCCGAGGAAGCTGTCGGCCATCACGTCCTCGTGGGCGTCGGCCACCTCCTCTAAGTCGTAGGTCGGGGCCACCTCGATTTCGAGTTCGCCCTCGCCGAGCAGGTACGCGACGGCGTCGAGCGGGTCGGCCAGCCGCGGCGTGTTGAACATACTCATGAACTGATACGTGAGGTCTTTCCCGCGTGCGACGCCGTCGTTCGTGAAGCCAATCGCGGGGTCGTTCTCGCCGATGCCGACGATCCGGGCGTCGTGGGCGGCCACGTCCGCGTCGAACTGCAGGTAGTCGTCGAGTCGGTGATCGAGGATCACGTCCGGGCCACCCGAACTCGCCGCGGTCACGGCGTCCCGGAGGTCGTCACGGCCGTAGTCGAGGACGGCGTCGGCGCCGAAGGATTCGAGGCGGTCGTGGTACTGCGGGGCAGCGGTGGTGACGACCCGCGCGCCAGCCGCGTCGGCGATCTGGACGGCCGCGTGGCCGACGCCGCCGCTTCCGCCGTGGATCAGCGCCGTCTCCGCCGGCTCCAGTCCGGCGTGATCGATCAGCGCGCGCCACGCCGTCACGGCGGCGACGCCCGCGGCGCCCGCTTCGACGAGGTCGACGCCCGCCGGAAGGACCGCGAGACGATCGTCCGGCACCGCGACGTACTCCGCACAGGCGCCGTAGTGGTCCTTGCTCAGTCCCGTCGCGATGACGGCGTCGCCCTCGCTTACGCCCTCGACGGCCGTCCCCACTTCGGCCGCTTCCCCGGCGGCGTCCACGCCGGGGATCATCGGCAGCGTGAACGGCTCGTACGACCCCGCGATCAAGTAGGTGTCGACGGGGTTGACCCCCGCGGCCGCCACCTCGATCAGCACCTCGTCGTCGGCCGGGTCGGGCCGGTCGATGTCGTCGACTTGCAGTACCCCACTCCCGCCGTAGTCGTGATAGCGGACTGCGCGCATAGGGGGAAGTACGAGCAGGGGGCGAATAAAGCTGCCCGGAGATTCGTGGCGCCGAGCGCTCCGACCGATACTACTAACTCCCGTTCGACAGAAGCCCGGACGATGAGACTTCACGAGTATCAGGCGAAGGGTGTCTTCGCCGACGCCGGGATTCCAACTCCCGACTCCCGGCTTGCGACGAGCGTCGACGAGGCGGTCGACGCCGGCCGCGATCTGGGCTACCCCCTCGCGGTCAAGGCACAGGTCCACGTCGGCGGCCGCGGCAAGGCCGGCGGTATCGAAATCGCGAGCGACGAAGACGAACTCCGCGAGGCCGCCGAGACCATCATCGGGATGGATCTCAAGGGTTACCACGTCGACCGCGTTCTCGTCGAGGCGGCGGTCGACTTCACGGACGAACTCTATCTGGGCGTGACCCTCGACCGCGGCGAGGGCGAACCCGTCGTCATGGTCTCCTCGGAAGGCGGCGTCGACATCGAGGAGGTGGCGGAGACGAACCCCGACGCCATCGCCCGCGAGCGTGTCGATCCCGCGTACGGCCTCCACTCCTTCCAGGCGCGAAAGGCGGTGTCCGAGGCCGGCGTCCCGCGGGACGTCTCCCGCGCGGTGGCGAGTGTCGTCGAAACGCTGTACGATCTCTGGGAAGCCAACGACGCCAGCGAGGCGGAGATCAACCCGCTGATGGTGACCGACGGGGGCGACGTGGTCGCCGCCGACGCCGTCATGAACGTCGACGACGACGCGCTCTTTCGCCATCCGAACCTCGCCGAGATGGAAGAGGAGTCCTACACCGACGACCTCGAGCGCAAGGCCGGCGAGTACGGCTTCGATTACGTCCGCCTCTCGGGCAACGTCGGCATCATCGGCAACGGTGCGGGCCTCGTGATGACGACACTCGACTTGGTGGACTACTACGGCGGCGACCCCGCGAACTTCCTCGACATCGGCGGCGGCGCCAAGGCCGAACGAGTCGCCAACGCCCTCGATATGGTGTTTTCCGATCCCAACGTCGACTCCGTGGTGTTCAACATCTTCGGCGGCATCACTCGCGGCGACGAGGTGGCTCGCGGCATCAACGACGCGCTCTCGCAGTTCGACGAGATACCGAAACCCGTCGTCGTCCGCCTCGCCGGCACGAACGCCGCGGAGGGCATGGAGATCCTGAACACGGAACTGGTGCAGGTCGAAGGGACCCTGGAGGACGCGGTGCAACGTGCGGTCGCGAACGCCGAGGAGGTGAACCAATGAGCGTACTCGTCGACGAGGATACCCGCGTCGTCGTCCAGGGCATCACCGGCGGCGAGGGCAACTTCCACGCCGAACAGATGATCGAGTACGGGACGAACGTCGTCGCCGGCGCGGTGCCGGGCAAAGGGGGTCAGGAGGTCCACGGCGTCCCCGTCTACGATACGGTCCACGAGGCGGTCCGCCGCGAGGACGCGGACGCCTCCGTCGTCTTCGTGCCGCCCGCGTTCGCCGCCGACGCCCTCTTCGAGGCGCTCGATACGTCGCTCGACCTCGTCGTCGCCATCACCGAGGGCATCCCGACCCAGGACATGACGACGGTGAACCGGCGGCTCCGGGAGACGGACACGTATCTCGTCGGACCGAACTGCCCCGGCGTCATCACGCCCGGCGAGGCGAAACTCGGCATCCTGCCGGGCAACATCTTCTCGTCGGGTAACGTGGGCCTCGTCTCCCGGTCGGGCACGCTCACCTACCAGGTGGTCGACAACCTGACCCAGCGTGGTATCGGGCAGACGACCGCCATCGGCATCGGCGGCGACCCCATCATCGGCACCTCCTTCATCGACGCTCTCGAACTCTTCGAAGCCGATCCGGAGACCGAAGCGGTCGCCATGTGCGGCGAAATCGGCGGCGAGGACGAGGAGGACGCGGCGGACTTCATCGCCACCGAGATGGACACGCCCGTCGCCGGCTTCATCGCCGGCCGGACCGCCCCGCCGGGCAAGCGCATGGGCCACGCCGGCGCCATCGTCTCCGGGAGCGGTACGGGCACGGCCGAAAGCAAGATCGAGGCGCTCAACAACGCGGGCGTCCCCGTCGGTGACACGCCCGAGGAAGTCGCCGACCACATCGAAGGCTTCCTGTAGGTTCTTCCGACCGGGCCGCCTCCCTCGGCCCGTGACTCATCCCGTTCGTCGCTGTCCGGATCACGGCGTCGTCGCCGGTGCCTGTCCCGACTGTGGCGCCGTCGACGACGCCGTCCTGACGGCCGAACGCCGAACCCGCCTCTCGAAATTCCTGAGCGGTGCGCTTCGGCATTTCCCCGGGGACGCCGGCCTCTCGCTCGACGAGTCGGGATGGACTCCGTGGACCGACTTCGTCGCCGTGGCGACCGGTCGGTATCCGTGGGCGGACGAGGGCGACGGGAGTGACGCTCGCGTCCGCGCCGCCTACGGCCACTCATAGTTGTAAGTCAGTACCGGTGGGTCGCCAAGAGGGTCCAGCGATCTACCGGTAACCAGTTCGAATAAACACCATCAGTCGACGTGACCCTCGAACCAACCGACGCACCGGTGCCCGACGAACTGTACCACGGCACCGCACCCGGGAACGCCGACGCCATCGAGCGTGCGGGGCTGAAACCGATGGGGCGCCAGCAGGTGCATCTGTCGGCGTCCGTCGCCGACGCCGAGGCGGTCGGACGGCGCCACACCGACGGGGACGACCCCGTGGTGTTTGCCGTCGACGCGGCGTCGCTCTCGGAGGCGTACCGACTCACGAAGCGTGGGCAGGAGACGTACACGGTCGATCGGGTGCCCTCGACGTATCTACGGCTCGTCGAGGACTAGTCGTCGGCGTCGACGCTCGCCGCCGGCACCGACGAGAAGGGACCGTGGTAGGTCGAGCGGTAGCCGAGCAACACGTCGTGGCCGTGGCTGGACATGAGGACGGGCCAGAACGCCTCGTCCGCGGTCAGTGGCTCGCCGTCGACGGTGGCGAAGACCTCCCCGGCGTCGACGCGTTCGAAGTTCTCGCCGCGGAACTCGTACTCCCGTCCGGGTTCCTTGTATAGCGCCTCGCTCACCTCGTAGAAGCCGGGGTCCTGTGCCGGGGGGTCGCCGGGAAGGACGCCCGTCGTCTGCAGGAACGCGACGATACAGTCGTAGGCGTTGTCGACGGCCGCTTCGCTCCCCTGATAGCCGGCCTCGATGTCGACGAAACCGGGGAGTTCGACCGACCGGCCGTCGGAGACGGCGGTGAAATCGACGATGCCGGTGACGGGGAGGTGGGCCGCAATCTCGCGTTTGCGCTCGTTCAGATACGCCACGTTGGCGAAGGCCTCGTCGTAGGAGACGGTCGAGTGGATACCGAGCGAGAGACAGCCCTCGACTTCGGTCGCCAGGTCGTGTGCGAGCCGTTCCTCGTACAGGTCGCTCTCGGGGTCGCCGGGGAGCGCCCGGTTCAGATCCGTCTCGATGTACCGGACGCCCCGTTCGAGGGCGCGTTCGTTGGCGATAATCAGCTTCGCGGGGCGGTCGACTTCGGGATCGGACGCGAGAAAGCGCTCGATAGCGCGCGCGCCACAGGGTTCGTCCCCGTGGACCGCGCCGACGACCGCTACCTCGGGGGTCCCCTCACCGACCGTATGGACCTGCATGGAACGGAGTGGGTGGTCCACGACCGAAAGTCTAACTCATCGGCGTTGGGGACGATGGCAAGGTTGATAGCCGTCGCCGGGCACCTCCCCCCAATGCGACCCCGAGATCCTCGCCCGGAGGTGAGAGCGACGGCCGCGGATGGCCGTCGACACCGGTGACCCGGTCACTGCCGCGGGCCGCCGCCGACCGCCTCGCCGCGTTCGACCGCCTCCCCACTGCGCAGCGGGCGATCCTTGGCTACTACGCCGAGACCGGCCGCCTGGACTACCGGGCGCTCCGGATCAAGTCCGCTGTCGACGACACGCTCGACCGCATCCTGGGCGAGGTGTACGGCGACATCGAGGCCGAACTCGAAGCCGAACTCGGCGTCGACGACGCCACGTTCGAGTACGAGACGAAGCTCACGCTCCCCGCGGAACTGACGCTCGGCTATCTCTACCGCCGGGCGCTCGCGCGGGCGACGGGCGGGTACGATCCGATTACCGACGAGGCGGGTCGGCTGGTCGCCCTCGGCCGCGGCGATCCCTCCACGCCGGCCAACCGCGAGGCCCGCGAGTACGTCGAGATGGCCGAGAAGACGACGGCGATAATCGTGCAAGCGCTGCTCGACGGCGACATGCGCGACGCGATCAACGACGACGAGTTCGAGGATTTCGAGGTGACACTCGTCGGCGACCCCGATCCGGACCGGCGCACCGTCGCCGAATGCGCCCAGTCGTATCTCCAGGGTGTCGTCGAGGACGCCTTCGACCGAGCGCCCGACACGGTTCGCGACGCCTACGACGAGGCCGTCGAGATTTCCGAGGCCCACCAGGATCGGGACGACCGGTTCCGCGAGTTGCTCGCGGAATCACACGCCGATAACGGCGACACGGCGAAAGCGGGCATCGAGGACGAGTACAAGTCCGCACCCGTCCCCGACGATGCACCCTTCGGCGAACAGGAACGCGGCCTCCCGTACCTCAAGACGCAGTACGACCGCGTGGGCGTCATCTACAAGGGAATGCTCGACGCCTACCGCGGTGTCGGCTTCGACATCCCCGACGCGTTCGGCGCGTCGATCATCCTCGCCATCATCGGCGCCCAGATCTGGCTGGACGACGTGGACGACTACCACGACGACGTGGCCGAGGGGCAACTCACCCCCGTCACCGCCGAGTACGTCCTCGCCGCGGACGACGCGGCGGCCTACGAGAACGTCGTCTCGATCACGATGGACTACTTCGACCTGGCTCGGGCACACGCCGAGGCGGCGGACTCGCCGCTCAACGGCATCGCCATCGAGTACATCCTCCGATCCGGCGAACCGGAGCGGCTGCCGGGCGGCGCGGACCACTGATCGGGCTATCCGAAGTCAACGGGGATTCCCGCCGGGCCGAGCCGACGAGAATCGATGAAGGGACCACCGATGCGGTTCGTTCCTACCCCGCACCGCCGCCACCGCCGCCGGCGTACATCTTTCCGACTTCCTCCAGGTTCGACGAGCCACAGTTCCGACACGTCGCGCTCTCGGGCGGATCGCTCGACGTGATCGTTTTTTCACAGTCCTGACACTCGTAGTCGTACAGGACCGTCTCACTCTCGTCCGGTGCCAGTAGCTCCTTCACCTTGTCCATGAGGCTCATGTACTACCACCGACCCCACGTTATCATTTCTCGTTCATAATTGTTCGTGTCTTCGAGACGGGGGTGCCGTCTCCTCCGTCAGTCACCGCCGATGTCGAGTGTCGAGCCATCCTCGACCAACACGCCGCGTTCGATTGCCGTCTCGAGGATTCGCTCACACTGCGGTTCGGACACGTCGTACGCGCCCGTGACCAGTGCGGTCAGATCGGCCCGTTCCATTGGGAACTCGCGATTCTGGAGCAGACGGAGGACTTTGTAGTAGCCATCCGGCACGTCCTCGTCCGGGCTGGCATCGGCGTCGTCGTCGGGAGTGACTCCCTCGTCCCCGCCCGTCTCGCTCGTCTCGTCGTCCGCGTCCCGACCGTCGGTCGCGGCCGATGCGTCCTCGGATGTCGGCGAGGCCGACCCGAAGGTGACTTCGCCGACACCCGACACGCCTGGATCGGGACCATCCGTCGACCCCGTGGACTCCGCCGCCTCGACCAGCGGTTCGAGTACGCGGCGGAGTTTCTCCTGACAGGACGAACACAGCACCGCCGACCGCGACTCGCCGGACGCGACCAGGCGGTCGGGCACGACTTCGTACTCCTGCAGCGAGTCGCCGACGGCACTGCAGAAGTAACAGGACCGCAACTGAGGCATATCCGATGGTGTGGCGGGCACCCGCTAAGTGTTTTGCCTCGGGAGCGGCGCGACAGAATTTTTATGAATAGACGAATATCGGAGATAAGAAAACGTTCGAAGGGTTCTTCGACAAAAATATTTAATTAGGTCCCGGTCGATTGTGGAAACGTGATGGCGCGCTACGTTTGTCCCGGCTGTGACCGGACGCTCGAAGCGGGGCCGTTCCGGATGACTTGCCCAACCTGTGGTGGCCGGCTCGCGAACTATCGACGCTCCCGGTCCTGACGTAGCGCCCGCGTCCTCTCGGGGGCTCCGCCCCTATCTATCGATCCCGCCGGCGAGCATCCCTGCTGCTTTCGGATACCCCCTCACCCGAGGTCACCGGAGTCGAGCGCGGACGCTTCCGCCCAGTATCCATCGAACCGCTCGCGAGCACAGTCGCGAACGACCGGATCGTCGGTGTCGATGGAGGCCTGCAGGACGCCGTTGGTGTCCCGAATCAGGAGGTGGACCGTCCCGTCCACGACGGTCACCGCCAGCGGAATATCCCCGTCCCGGACCCGGAGGGTCGCACCCGGGGCGTCGAGGAGGGATTCGAGGCGGCGTCGCAACCCCTCGTCGTCGGCCACCGCGTCGATGGCGTGCTGGGAGAAAACCCCCTCGAACGTCGTCTCGCCGGCCGTCACGCGGCGTTCGATGGCGTCGAGGCTCCCTTCGTTGAAGGCGTGTGAGAACACGCGGATCGACGACGCGCCCCGGAGGAGGCCGAGGACGCGCCCGACCGGCGCGTTCGGTCGCGTCCCCGACGGGACGGTGATGGTCGCGTCGTCTAGCCGCCGCAGGTCGAAGTCGATGGCGTCCGGGAGGTAGTCGACGATTGGGCGGAGATCGACCTCCGTCTCCACGATGTCCAGCAGGTCGAGGAAGCCGTCGGCGACGAGTTCGCCGGTCGCCGTGGCGACGTAGGCGCCGTCGACCCGTCTGATCCACGAGCGGTCGTCGAAGTCGCGTAGAATCCGTCCGAGCGTCGCCTGCGACGCGCCGGTCGCCACCGCGAGGTCGGTGCGCGTGTGGCGGTCCTCGGCGAGTAGCCGGAGCACTTCTACCCGGTTCGTCGAGAGCGCGAGGAACTCGATTTCCGCCAGTGCGGACTCCATGCCACTCCCTGCTCCCCGTGACCGGAAACCACTTTCGCACCGTGAAAGCGTTGCACACCGCGAAGGTCGCGACCCGGAGCGCACGCGTTTTGTACCGTGCAAAATTTTACGAATTAAACTAAACGGCTGCGGCCCCTCTGTTCGGTCGATGCGTTACACTTTGCGAATTTCGGCACTCGGATCGGGTTGCGAACGGCACGTCGGCGAGGGTGCGGAGTGATCGCGGCGGATCGCCGCGCGCTGGTCGCTTTCGTGGTCGCGGGAGTCCTCTTCGGCGGGACTTTCGTCGCCGCGAAGGCAGGCCTCGCCTACTTCCCGCCGCTCCTGTTCGTCGCGCTCCGTTTCGACGTGGCGGCGGTCGCCCTCATCGCCTACGCGGCCGTGACGACGCCGCGCGACCAACTCCTCCCCAGCACCTGGCGTGACGCCGCCGGGATTCTCGCCACAGGTGTCCTCGCTATTGGCCTGACGAACGCCCTCCTGTTCGTGGGGCAGGGGTACACCAGCAGTGCCGTCGCCGCCATCGTCTTCAGCCTCAACCCCATTCTGACGCCCGTCTTCGCCGCGCTCCTGTTGGCCGACGAACAGCTCTCCCGACGCGGCGTCGCGGGGATGGCCCTCGGGTTCCTCGGCGTCGCCCTCGTGGTCAACCCCGACCCTGCGACCCTGTTCGATCCCGGCGTCGGCAAGGCCATCCTGCTCGGCGGGGCGATCACCGGGGCGATCGGGAGCGTCCTCATCCGCTGGGCCGGCGGCTCCCTGTCGAGTACGGCCCGCACCGCGTGGGGGCTTCCCTTCGCGGCCGGACTCTCACACCTGCTCAGTTGGTGGACCGGCGAATCCGTCGACGCCGTCGTCTGGCACCCCGAGGCCTTTCTCGCGCTGGCCTACGTCGGTCTGCTGGCCGGTGCCGTCGCCTACATCGCCTACTTCGGCCTCCTCGACACCGCCGGCGCCATCCGCGCGAACCTCGTGTTCTACGCCGTCCCCGTCGTCGCCGCGCTGGGCGGGTGGGCGCTGCTCGGCGAACTCGTCTCCACGCTGGCCGTCGGCGGCTTCGTGACCATTTTCGCCGGCTTCGCGGTCATCGGGAGCGAGTCGGTCGACGTACGCAGACGCCTCCGTGCCCTTCGCGGCCGGTTCCCGGCCGTGACCGACGAGTCCGACGGCTCCACGACCGACGCGATGGACGGTCCCTGTGGCATCGAGGCCGACTGATAGTGTTTATTGGAACTGGTTACCAGTGGGTCGCCGGACCGGCTTGGCGACCCACCGGTACTGACTTATAATAAACACTATGAGACGGACCGGCGTCCCCAGTCTCGACGGTCCGACGACTCACCAGCGCTGCGTTACGACCGGCCACGCGACGACCGGATATATGCCCCGTCGTGACGTAGGTTGGCCATGGACCACGTCGAGTACGTCTACACGGTCGGGATGGACGCCGCCGACATCGACGATTACCTCCGTTCCGGCTCCCACGGCGTTCTCGCTCTCGCCGACGGCGACGACGCGTACGCCGTCCCGCTCAGCTACCACTACGACGGCGAGCGGTTCCTCCTCCGCGTGAGCACGCACGACGACACCGGCAGCGAGAAGCGACGCTACCTCGATACGACCGACACGGCCACGTTCGTCTGTTTCGCCGCCGACAGCTCCTGGAGCATCCACGTCCGCGGCTCGGTCGCGCCGTGGGACGGCACCGTCGACGAGGCGACCCTCAACGAGTGGTTCCCACCCTTCCGACTGTTCGACGAGTCGGTCGAAGATGTCGAGTTCACCCTGTACGAACTCGATATGGGGAGCGTCGTCGGCCGCCGGACCGCCGACTGATCGCGCGGCCGGATTTCTCGCCGTCCCCACACTTAACGTTCGAGGCGTAGTAGCACGGCGTATGGCCGAACGCGATCACATCGTCGTCGCCGGCGGCGGCCGCGTCGGGCGGCGGGTGGCGGAGGATTTCGTCAACCGCGGGACCGACGTGACCGTCGTCGAACGCGATCCGAACCGAATCGACGCCACCGAGGTGGACGAACGCGTCACCTACCTGCAAGGCGACGCCACGCGACCGTCGATGCTCAGGGAGGCGATACGGGACGAAACCGACGTGATCGGCGCGCTGACGGGTGACCAATCCACCAATCTCGCCGTCTGCATGGCGGCCAAGCAGCTCTACCCCGACATCGAAACCGTCGCCCGCATCCAGGTCGAGGACGGCGACGAGTACACCGAGTTCGTCGACCGAGTGTACTTCCCCGAACGAGCGAGCATCAAGGCGGCTGTCAACGCTCTCTCGGGCAGCGACATCCGGACGCTCGAGGGCGTGACCGGCGACCTCGAACTGTTCGACGTACGGGTCGACTACGACGCCCCCGCCGCGGGGGAAGTCGTCGCCGACGCCCTCCCCGAGGGCTCGCTCGTCGTCTCACAGACCAGCGGGGACGTGGCCGTCCAGCACTCGACGACGCTCGTCGCGGGGCGGCGCTACATCGTCGCCGCCGACCACGAAGTCGTCGACGAGGTGCTCGCGCAACTCCGCGGTAGCCACGATGCCTGACGCGTCGCTCGATCCGGCCCCGCTGTCGCTCACCTGTGCAGTCTGTGGCGAGGAAGTCGACGACGCGGGCTATCTCCCCGCGACCGAGGAGGACGGCGCCTACCGCCCACACCCCGACGCCGCCGTCTGTGGCCCCTGCGGGTTCAACGAGGTGGGAATGCTGGGGTGTGCGCCGGAACTGGACGAGGTGGCCGACGCCGGCCCGGAGGACGCCTTGCTGTACGTGACGCGGGTCGACGAGGGATTCGAGGTGGTGTCGGCGAAAGGATAGCCCGGCGACTCCTGCGGCATCGTCGCGCTTTTTGATCGGTTCGACCCCCAATTCACTTGCCACCCTGTTCCGCCGTCGGTGACGGTATGATTCCGGTCGACGAAGACCGGACCCATCCAGTCACGCAGTACGGGGACGCCTTGCGTGCGGTCACGAGATTCCGGAGCGGCACCTTCGAGACGCGGATGCGGGAGGACGTACGTACCCGCTACACCGACCTATGGGACCAGCGCGTCGTCGACGAAATCGTTCTCGAACAACTCCGCTCCGAACGACTCGAAGACGGATTCAAATGCGGTCGCCTCACCGGGACGGTTCACGTCTTCGACGAGGCACTCGTCGTCGTTCAGGCGGATTCTGCCTCCCGAAAGTCGGGCTATCTCGTCACGTTCGACCGTGACAACGGCGTGACGATGGCGGATCTGGAAGACTGCTTCGAGTACCTCCGGACGGCAGCGATTGGGTAGGATATCCCGTGGCGGCTCGCCTCGCAGTGTACACGCCCACTCCCTTTCGAACCTCACGGAGCCCGCTCGACTTGGCCGGCGTCGTCGAAGCGGTAGACGAGTCGGGCGTCGCGGTCGACGTGGTGGTAGTAGCCTTCGCCGTCGACGCCGAGGTAGGCGTGCTGGCCAACGGTGCGAAACTGTCGATCGGGGCCGGAACTGACTTCTCCGGCGCGGTTAGATTTGCTCATGCTCTCACTCCGAGAGTACAGTACGGCGGAGTTCCAGCACCGCCGGGCGCCTTCTGTGAAGACACCCGTCCTGTGCTCATCTACAGATACGGGATGTGGACACTTGGTATTTGTGCAAACAGCATAGTAGATATAACTATGCTATCAGCATAAGTGCTAAGTGCATGGTCGAAATACATACCGGCATGGCGCAACGACAGCAACGCGTGATAGATGAAGTCGATTTGACGGAGGCCGATGAGGCGATCCTCGACGAATTACACGCCGGTGCGCGGACGAAGAAGGCCGTCGTCGACGCCACGGGTCTCCACCGCAACACGGTAGGGAACCGACTTGATGTCCTCGAAGCCGGCGACGTGATCAAGTGCATCCACGACTCGACTGCGCTCTACGAACTCGTCGACGATCCACGAGGCCGAGAGGGGTATGTCCAGATTGGGGAAGAGCTGGATTGGGAGAAGCTTCGTCCGGTCGGTCCGTATTCAGCCGAGCGACTGGAGTACGTTCTGGGCGCGCTTGAGTCGGGTGATGAGTTGGCAAGTGGGTTGGTGTGGAAAACAGTCGTCGCGCAGACACCAGAGGGGAGCGTCACGCTCGAAGAGATTCTCGGCGCTCTCGGTGAGGCCAAATGGTTACTGGAGTGGGCAAAGGACATCGATGAGTGACCGTCTAACCGTCGCCGGCCTCCGGGAGGCCGACGGTGCTATTTAAGAACTACCACATTCCGGTGATCCGCTCGGGGTCGAAGACGGTGACACGCCGGGAGTGGGCCGACAACTACGCCGGCCCGAACGTCGGCACCGTTGTCGCCGCGAAGACGGACCTTCTCAAACCCGGTGCGGAGTGCGACTGTTTCATCCGCATCACCGAGACACGTGAGGAGGCACTCGGCACGATCACGCCGGCGAGCGCCCGCCGTGAGGGTGACTACGACGGCGTTGACGAGTTCATCCGGGGGTACGAGGATGTCTACGGCGAGGGGGCGTGGGACCCCGAGAAGGTTGTCACCGTCGTTGAGTTCGAATACGTCGGTCGCTCCCGGTCGCGTGAACAGGCCGAGGTCGTGATGGAAGAGCTGTAAGCAGAGGCCAAGTGTGCTGCATGCACAACTTATTTGTGTCAGGTCCCGTAGAAAATAGTGGTATGGACCAGTACATTGAGCCGAGCGTGTCCGACTGGATTAACCAGTCTTCCCCCGAGGACGAGAGACAGTTTGCTCTCGTTCCGAAGGAGGGGGCGGCTCCCGAAATTGAATCACGGGCCGATAGCTACGGCGTTACCGTTGACCGCATCCTCCCCTCCGGGGTTATTCTTATAACTGCAAGTGCGGGTAGCTTCGGTGAGTTTGTCGACACAGCTTCTATTCAGTCCGTTTCTGTGACTGACGGTATGACTGCCCAACAGTGACCACCGAGCGCGGGCCCTTATGGAGTACGTCCGTCAAGCAGACTAGGGATTATATAATCCGCGCGCATGGCTTATCAACGAACGTTCCCAGAACGGGAGAGCGTGCAGACGGCATCCACATTGGGGTCGTTGACTCGGCTTGGCAGTTGCCGTCAGAGTACACGGATGGATATACTGTCCATGAGCGGAGGGAGAACTCATTTCTCAATACGTCTGAAGAAGAGACAAGTCAACACTGTAGGGCGGTGTTTGACCGTCTCTGTGCATACGCGCCTGACGCGGAATTCTCTCTCTATCAGGCGATGAACGCTGATAAAAGGGTGCCTGTTGAGCCATACTCCGATGTTGTTACCAAAGCAATTGAGGATGATATCGACATTCTCAATTTATCTTCCGGACGTCCATGGCGCGCTCCTGTCGCGTTGAATCCGGATGTGAAGGTAACAAAGCGATTAATTAATGCTGGTATTACTGTTGTTGCTGCAGCAGGTAATTATTTACCTAATAAACAGGAGAGACGTCCGCCAGTTCACTGTCCAGGTGCATTCGAGGATGTAATCTCTGTTGGAGGAATGGTGACCCATTGTCCATGTGAGCCGGGCGATGAACCAGCGAACCGAAGAGCTGGACCATATTACTGGGTGAACGAGGATGTCGCTCCTGAATCAGATGTCACTCCAGCTAACGGAACATTTTGTAGTGAACAGGACTGCACCAACGGTCAGAACTGTATCCCCAATCAGCAAGAAAAAGAATGGAAATGGAACCCGGTTCCGACGGGTAGTAACCCAGATATACTTGCACCAATGCACGTGCTGCGAGACAGTAGTGATGGTTGGTATCTGGAACCGGGGACAAGTTTTGCTACGCCACTGGTTACTGGATCTCTTGCATGTATTCTATGCGAACACCAATCGGAAACAGGTGAGGAAGCATCTCCATATGATCTGCGGCGCGCAGTTCGTGAGGGGAGTAGTCGGATACACCCTGATGCAAGTGCTGGAAAATATGATGCGATGGGTACCCGCTGCGAACTTGGCCTCAGCTAGTTTTCAGTTCGTGGCGTTCTAGCACTACTGTAGCGTAACTGCCCACGCTTGGCTCGTCAAGAGTAACCCTGGCGATGATTAGCGGGGTATGTCCAAGAGCGGCCCGTTCGGCTCGAAAAGCGCACGATAGAGTCTGTACGAAACTGGACTGTACACCCTCATCGATGAATTTATTGAGGGCTACGGGACCATCTGCGGCGACGGAGCGTGGGAGTATGAAAAGGTCGTGGCCGTCGTCGAGTTTGAGTACGTTGGCTGGTCACGTTACCGCTGCCGTTGTTCCCATGGCGACGAAGAGCACGACCACGGCAGTAATAAACGAGGGAATAATCCCGACGGTGTCGACCAACGTCACGTAAGTTAAGAACCCCGCGATGATGCCGACTGCGGCCCAGAGGGCAATCTCGTCCATACATAGTAATCACAGATATAATACATAAATGCGGGCACCAAGCCATCCCAACTTGACCGACAGCTGTCGCCTACCCAGCCTGCTATCGATGTGTATTCATACCCCTCCGTTTCGACTGTACGCCGACGCCTGTCTGACAGGGGTTTATACTGGTATCAGTTCTGGTATCAGACGCCCACAGTCGAGCACCCGCTTGCCGATCGGTCCCCCGCGCGACCATCACCATCCCCCTTCTCCCCTCTCCCACCACTCGCGAGTGTCGCCACTACACACTCCGCTATCAAAGTGTAATCGCTCACCGCCAGAATCGCCGGCGGTGAGCTAATCAAATAAAAACCAGATAACGATAGCCACGGCACCGCAAGCGACGCCGAACAGCAGAGCGTAGGTCGGGTTGAACGCTGCGCCCACGCCCATCACTACAGCAGTTTGATAGATAAGCGCGACGGCTACTCGATCCACCGCACGTCCGGGAGAATGTCCTCGACAAGGATCGCCTCGCCCAGATTGGGCTCGTAGACCACGCCGTCGTAGTGGGCCTACACCGACAGGTCACGCCACAGCCAGGACAGCGCCGAGGAGAGCTCCTTGTGGGCCGGGACGGCGGTCCGCCCGCCGGCCGCCCGGAACAGCATGATGTCGACCTGCATCCGCTCCTTGACGTCGGGGCCACGATACACTAGGGTCGCGACCTGGACGCGTCCGTCGGGCAGGGTCTTCTCGGCGCTCAGGGGATTGAGTCGACAATTTGTTATGAGCCAGGGGTGGGATTCGAACCCACGAAGTCTCGATTACAAGTCGAGTGCATGAACCGCCCATGCTCCCCTGGCGCGCCGGCAGCTTATCGGTCCCTGCGCGGGCGTTTATCGTTTTCGACCTCCCGCTCGAACTCGATCCGGTGGGGCCGGTACCCACGGCGCTCGTAGAACCGGATCGCGTCGTCGTTACGGGCCAGTGCCTCGACGGCGACGACGGCGACGCCGCGGTCCCGGAGCGCCGCCTCGGCGGCGTCGAGGAGCCGTCCCCCGACACCCTCGTCACGCCGCTCGGGGACGACATACAGGTCACGGACGACGCCACGAGTCCGGTCTTGGGTCAGCGGGCCGCGTTCGACGGCGAACCGTACGAACCCCACGATAGCGCCGTCGTCGCGGGCGACCGTCAGCCCGTCGTCGGCGGCGTGTCGCGCCAGCGATTCTCTGATTGCATCGCGGTTCGTGTCGGCCCGGATGTGGGACCCGTGGCGACGCTGCTCCGCCGCGAGCGCGACCCACAGGTCGACGACGGCGTCGGCGTCGCCGGGGGCGGCCGGTTCGACCGTGACCATGCCCATCGTTGATGGACACGCCGCAAATCAGTTCCGTCCCGGCGGTAGAACATTCGAATTACGAATATCGTTTTCTGATGGGTTAGAAATCCCATATACGAAATAAAAACGGATATACTATACTGAAGCAGTTGGAATAACAGTCAAAATAACGTTTTCGTCCAACAATATATAGTAGCCTCGGCTGTACCGAGCAACCGTGATTGGTATTCACTCTCACTGTCGGAGCGAAACGGCGGCCACGGATCGTCCGTGGCAGGGTAGCAGGCCCCCGACTCCCCGGTCGACGGGAGGCGAGGCGAACGGACCGACTGCAGGGATCCGCTGACGACCGTGCCGACACGCGAGGCGAAGCCGACACGGCGGAGCGTCGAAGTCGAATACTGGGTGGTGGACGACCGGGGGCAGTTGGCCGAACCGGACGACCTAGTCGACGCGGCCGCGGGCGTCGAACGGGAGTTCGTCCGGCCGCTGCTCGAGGTCAAAACGACGCCGTGTGCGACGACGGCGGAACTCCGCAGTGAACTGTTCGACCGACTTCACCGCGTCATCCAGCGAGCGGAGGCGCAGGATCTGCATCTGGTTCCACTCTCGACGCCGGTGAATACCGAAACGATTCGGGACCGTCCCGCCGACCGGACGCGAGTGCAGGCCCGCGTTCTCGGTGAGGATTTCGAATACGTCCGCCACTGCGCGGACACACATCCACGTCGAGCAGGAGCCAGGTCGGGAAGTCGATCAGTTGAACGCGCTCGTCGCACTCGACCCCGCGCTGGCGCTCGTCAACTCCTCCCCGTACTTCCGGGGAGAACGCGTGACTGACGGGGCACGGTCGACGCTCTACCGTCGACGCGCGTACGACAGTCTGCCGCATCAGGGGCGGCTGTGGCGCTACGTCTCCGACGTGGACGAGTGGACCCGTCGACTCGAACGCCGGTACGAGGAGTTCGTGACGGCGGCGATGGATGCGGGCGTCGAGCGGGCGACGGTCGAGTCCTGTTTCTCCCCGGAAAGCGCGGTGTGGACGCCGGTCCAACTCCGGGAACGATTCGGGACGGTCGAGTGGCGTTCGCCCGACAACGCCCTGCCGAGTCAGATCGTCAGCCTCGCCGACGGCGTCGCTCGCGTCGTCGACACTGTCTGCGACTCCGGACTTCGGATCGAGGGCCGAACGGGTGCCGTCACCGAGGACGGAGTGCTGTGACGAGCGACGAACCACGCATCGCCCTGTTGAACGCCGCACGGATGGCCGCCGACACCCGGCGCAACTTCCGTCGGGGACTCGACGCCGACGTCGTGGAGTTCGACTGTCTGGCCGGTGAACTCCCCGACGATTTCCGATACGACGCGTTCGTGGTTACCGGCTCGTTCGCGTCGGTCTACTGGGACCGGGAGTGGATCACCCGGCTACGGCGGTGGGCCGGCGACGCCATCGAAGCTGGGCTCCCGGCGCTCGGCGTCTGTTACGGCCACCAGCTTCTCGCGGACGTCCTCGGCGGCCGCGTCGAGGCGATGGACGAGTACGAACTCGGCTACCGGACCGTCGAACAGGACGGCCACAACCGGCTCCTCGACGGGCTCGACGAGGAGTTCACGGTCTTTACGAGCCACTCCGACCGCGTCAGCGACGCGCCGCCGGGAGCGACAGTATTCGCCCGGAACGATTACGGAATCCACGGGTTCCGGAAGGATCGTGTGTTCGCCGTCCAGTTCCACCCCGAGTACGACATGGCCACCGCCGAGTCGGTGACCAAGGGGAAGGACGATCAGCTGTCGGCGGACCGAATCGCCGAGATACTCGACGGCATCCACGAGGACAACTATCGGTCCGCGCAGGAGGCGAGTCGGCTGTTCGACAACTTCATCGAGTTCGTCGCCGAGGTCAGCTCCGAACGCCTCTCGACGAACTGATCCGGGGTGCGTGACCGACGGGAGCCCGATATCCGTCCGGTCAGCGTGGCGAGCGGGGGAAGAAAGGTTTATGCCTGCGTCACGTCCGCACACAGCACGAAGGTACAATGGCATCGGGAACTGAAGCTGGAGTTACGGAAAGGCCGGGGCGGTGGCTGGAGTTCGCGGTCGACCGACCGCTGACGATGGTCTTGGCCGTGATCGGGCTGGTACTTCTCGGATCGCTCGTCTGGGGACTGCTGGTTTCCGGGTCGGTCACGTTCGCGCGCCTCGGATCGCTCGTCTGGGACGGCGTGATGCGCGGCCTCGTGATCGGACTGGCCGGCATCGGCCTGTCGATGACCTACAGCATCCTGAATTTCGCGAACTTCTCGCACGGTGACTACATCACGAGCGGGGCCTTCGCCGGCTGGGCAACGACGTACGCCATCGCCGGCTTCGGCCGGGCCGACATCGGGTCGCTTCTCCTCGTCGGCGCCGGCGGCTCCGTCTTCGGTGGGGCGCTCGGCATCGGCGTGACGACGACGCCCGTCGCCGTCGTCGCCGGCATCGTCGTCGCCGGCGTCACGACAGTGCTGCTCGCGCTCGGAGTCGACCGCGTCGTCTACAAACCCATCCGCGCCGAGAGCGGAATCACCCTGCTGATCACCAGTATCGGGGTCGCGTTCGCGCTTCGGTACCTGATCCAGTTCGTCTTCGGCTCCAGCGTCCGCGGGACGACGGCCGCGGGGTCGATCCCACAGGCGTCGCTCTACTTCGTCGACGGCGTCGTCCGGATCGACGCCCACGACGCCACGCTTCTCGTCGTCGCCGGCGGCCTCATGCTCGGCGTTCACCTCCTCCTCCAGACGACGAAACTCGGCAAGGCGATGCGCGCCATGTCCGACAACGAGGATCTGGCTCGCATCACCGGGATTCCGACCGAACGGGTCGTCCGCGCGACGTGGATCATCGGCGGCGGTCTCACCGGCGTCGCCGGCTACGTGTTCATCCTCTGGAAGGGCACGCTCGGCTTCAACGACGGCTGGCTCCTCCTCCTGCTCATCTTCGCGGCCGTCATCCTCGGCGGTATCGGCTCCATCTACGGCGCCATCGCGGGCGGTCTCGTCATCGGCATCGCGGCCTCCATCTCGGTCATCTGGATCCCCGCCGCGTTCTCGCGCGCGGCCGCGTTCGTCGTCATGATCGTCATCCTGCTCGTTCGTCCGCAGGGGCTGTTCTCCGGGAGGTCGACCGCATGAGCGACACTGCCGGCTCGCTCCGTCGACTCTGGGAGCAGGACGCGGCCAAAATCGTCGCACTCCTCGTCGTCATCTACGGTGCCTACCTCGTCAGCGGCCTCATCCTCGGGTACAGCATCCGTGGACAGCTCAACTCCTTGGCCTCGCTCACCTTCTACATCGGCGTCTTCGCCACGCTCGCGCTCGCTTTGAACCTCCACTGGGGCTACACCGGCCTGTTCAACATCGGCGTCGTCGGCTTCATGGCCGTCGGCATCTACGTGATGGCATTCGTCTCGAAACCGCTGTACGGAACCACAGGCGCCGCACAGGTCGGCGGCCTCGGCCTGCCGATCCCCGTCGGCATTCTCGTCGGGATGCTCGCCGCCGCGGCACTTGGCTTCGTCGTTGCTCTCCCCGCCCTTCGACTCCGTGCGGACTACCTCGCCATCGTCACCATCGCCATGTCCGAAATCGTCCGCTTTACCTTCCTCTCCTCTACCTTCCAGCAGTTCCAGTTCCCTCACACCCTCGCCGGCGACACCACCCGCGTCGGCTTCGGCGGCGGGAGCGGCCTCATCCTTGATTTCCCCGACCCCCTGCTCGCGTTCATCGATGTCGTCGGCCTCTCGGGCGCGTACGACGGCCTCGTCGCTCTCGTGGGACAGGTCGTCGCGAACAACCCCGATCCCATCGTCCACAGCCTCGTCTACGGCGTGGTCCTCTTGCTGGTCGTCGCCGGCTACTTCTGGCTTCTCAAACGGACCGGCGAGTCACCGTTCGGCCGGGTGCTGAAAGCTATCCGTGAAGACGAGGACGTGGCCCGCGCCCTCGGCAAGAACACCGACCGCTTCAAGGTCGTCTCGTTCATGCTCGGCTGTGCGCTGATGGGGTTGGCCGGCATCCTCTGGCTGATGGGGCAGGGCGCCGTCACGCCCAACTTCTTCCGCCCGCGGCTCACCTTCTTCGTCTGGATCGCCCTCATCATCGGCGGCGCCGGCTCGAACACCGGGAGCGTCTTGGGCGGTGCCGTCTTCGCCGCCGTCCTCTACCAGGGCCCGCTCTACTTCCAGAACGTCGTCACCTCCGTCTTCCAGCCCGGCGAAGCGCCGAGCAGTTTCGGCCCGGCGGTCTCGCCGCTCATCTCGGGGTTCGATCCGATGCCCTTCCTGCTTTATACGCTCGATTCGGTGCGCCAACTCCAACTGGTCATCATGGGTGTCGCGCTCGTCTGGCTGATGCACAACCGGCCACAGGGGATGCTCGGCCACCGCAAGGAGACGGCGGCGGCCATCCCGCTCGGCCGACCGGGCGGCGACGCGGGTCGGAGCGGCGGTTCCGACACCGACGCCGACGCCGAACCGACACCGAAAGCGGACGGCGACGGTAGCGGAGGTGAACGGCGTGAGTAAATCCATCACGGAGTCGCGTCCGGACGTGGCCGAGACGCCGCTCCGAGTCGAGGGCCTGACGAAAAGCTTCGGCGGGATCACCGCCGTCGACAGTGCGAGCTTCGAGGTCGAACGCGGCACGCTCACGGGGCTGATCGGCCCGAACGGCGCCGGCAAGTCGACCACGTTCAACCTCATCACGGGGATGCTCTCGCCCGACGCCGGGACGGTCACCTTCGACGACGAGGATATCACCGGCCGCGAACCCTACGAAATCGCGGATCGGGGGCTGGTCCGGACCTTCCAGATCGCCCGCGAACTCGGCGAGATGACCGTCCTGGAGAACATGATGCTCGCGCCGAAGGCCCAGCGCGGCGAGCACCTCTGGCGGTCGGTCCTCCCCGGTGCCCGTGGGAGCGTCCGCACACAGGAGGCCGAACTCCTCGACCGGGTGTGGGAAACCCTGGAGTTTTTCGACATCGAACATCTCGCGGAGGAGTACGCGGGCAACCTCTCCGGCGGCCAGCGCAAACTCCTGGAGATGGCGCGGGCGCTCCTGACCGATCCCGACATGCTCCTCCTCGACGAACCGTTCGCCGGGGTCAACCCGACACTGGAGCAACGGCTCCTCGAACACATCCACGAACTCCGCGATCAGGGCTACACCTTCCTGCTGGTCGAACACGACATGGACCTCATCATGAACAACTGTCGGCACGTGATCGTGATGCATCAGGGACAGATCCTGACCGAGGGGACACCCGAGGAGATCAAAGCGAACGAGGAAGTCATCGAAGCCTACCTGGGAGGCGACGTATGAGCGATACCCTCCTGACCGTCCGCGACTTAGACGCCGGCTACGGCGACCTCCAGATTCTCGACTGCGTCGACATGGACGTGGGCGACGAGGAGTACGTCACCATCGTCGGTCCGAACGGCGCCGGCAAGTCGACGGTGATGAAGTCGGTGTTCGGCCTCACGACGTACATGGGTGGGGAGATCACCTTCGACGGCCGGGACATCACCGGCCGACCGCCCGAGGAGATCATCCACGAAGGGATCGGCTACGTCCCCCAGTCCGACAACGTGTTCGCGTCGCTATCGGTTCGGGAGAACCTGGAGATGGGGGCGTACATTCTCGACGACATGCCCGAGGAACGGGTCGCCGAAGTGTTCGAACGGTTTCCCGTCCTCGAGGAGCGACAGACCCAGGCGGCGGGGACGATGAGCGGCGGGCAGCGACAGATGCTCGCGATGGGGCGGGCGCTCATGCTCGATCCCGCACTCCTCCTCTTGGACGAACCGAGCGCCGGCCTCGCCCCCGACCTCGTCGACGAGATGTTCGACCGGATCGACGAGATCAACGACGCCGGCACCGCGATCCTGATGGTCGAGCAGAACGCGAAAGAGGCGCTCCGGCGCTGTGATCGGGGGTACGTCCTCGCCAACGGACAGAACCGGTACGAGGGCGAGGGACGGACGCTCCTCGATGACGAGGAGGTCCGCCAGCAGTTCCTCGGCGGCTAGCCGGACAGCGCCGTCTCGATGACCGACGTGTACGACGACGCACCCTTGTTGAACGCGACCTGATTCGTCACCGTCCCACCGAAGGTGTTCTCGAAGACCTCAGTGTACCGGTTCGAGAGCTGTTGTCCGTAGTCGTTGTTGACGTAGAGCGTCGCCGCGGTGGTGTTCCCGAGGCGTTCGGATGCGACTTGGGCCATCACGCGACCCTGAAGCTGGTCCGACGGCGCCGTCCGGAAGATGTAGTCGTCGTCTTCGAGATTGGTGACCGACAGCGCCGTGCTGGACGGCGAACAGCCGACGATCTGATTGGGGATGAACACCTCCTGCGAGACCGGGATGTTCACGCCGGAAGAGGCGGAGCCACAGACGCTCGGCATCCCGGCGTTGACAAGCGTTTCGGCGGCCGCGACGCCTGCGGAGGGCGAGGTCTGGGTGTCCTCGACCTGTGCGTTCACTTCGAGGTCGAGGTCGGAGTCGTTGACCTGCATCGCCGGCAGCTGCGCCGCCTGGATCATCGGGCCGCCGACGGACGCGAGATCACCCGTCTCGGGGAGGAGGATACCCACGTCGATGGTGCGGCCCATACCGCCGGGACCGCTGTCGGCGCTCGGCCCGCCGCCGGAGGGGTTCTCACCCTGGAAGTTCTGGACCTCGATCTGGGTCGTGCTCTGCTGATCGGTGCCTTGGAACTCCCAGATGGCGTACGCCGCGGACGCCGGGTCGCCGGCTTGGTTGAAGTTGGTCGCACTGGAGGCGCCCTGGTAGTTGATGTCCTCGCCGTTGGCCGCCGCCTCGACGGCGCCGAGGAAGTTCTGCGGGCCGTACTCGGTGCCCTCGGGGTTGGCGATGCGGCGCATCTGGTCGCGGATGGCCGTGCCGTCGTTGGCCCCGGCCGCCGCGTTCGCGAGTATCTGGATCGCGACCGAGTCGTACGACTGCGAGGTGAACACGCCGGGCGAGGAGCCGTACTCGTCTTGATACAACTGGTTGAACGCCTCCTGATTCGGGCCGCCCGCGGCCGGCGCCGTCCCGATGACGTTCGCCATGTCGTTGCCGACCTGGCCGGGCATGGCGCCGTCGCGGAGGCCGTCCGGCACCAGTATGTCGTGTTGCCCGTCGGTCATCGAGTAGTAGTCGCGGAACAGTTGGATACCACTCTGGGGGTAGCCGATGACGACGAGCATGTCGGGGCCGCTGCCGCCGCTACCGGTCCCGGTCCCGCTCTCGCTTCCGCCTTCCCCTCCGCTTCCGCCGCCACCGATGCAACCCGCCAGTCCGACGGTGCCGGCCGTACCCGTTCCCACGAGGAACTCGCGTCGTCCGATATCGCGTACCATACACACACGAACGGCTGGCGAATTTATAAACTCTTCCGAGGAATCGGAAGTTCCGTCTCTCATAGTGATTATTGTAAGTCATTCCAGAAGATTCGTCGACTCGTTCCGGCGACTCCCCGGTGAACAGTATCAGGCGTCGCCGACGAACGCGTCGGCACCCTCGTAGAACCAGTAGCCGTTCGCCCGCATCGCCTCACCCAGCGCCCGATGCATCTCGACGAAGTCCGCGAACTCCTCGGCGTCGACGCCCTCGAAGATATCCCGTAGCGAGACGACTGTCTCGTGGTCGATTCGAACGGGGTCGTCGCCGTACTCGTCGACGAACGCCGCGACGTCGAGGGGGAAATCCTCGTCCTCGTCCACCTTCTTCGCGATGACGGCGTGGCCGTACTTGCGGCCGCCCTCGCTTCCCTCCTCGCCGTCCGGGTCGTGTGGCCAGTCCATACCGATCCGTTAGCCGCGTGGCTCAAAGCCGTTACGCTCGAAATCGGACTCCGACACGCGCCTCACCGTCTACAGCGGGGAGAATCGGTGCACGTTCCGTGCGTGCTCGAGAAGCGCCTCCGTCGACTCGAACGTTTCACCGCATCCACACCGGTGTGAATCCGCCGCCGACGGTTGGTGTGTCGACATACACGTACGGTTCGCGTGCAGATGTATAATGATTATTATTGCTGTGCGCTGACGTGAGTCGTGATAACGGTTCGCGCGCTATGGCCGGGCTTCGCGGTTGGATGTCCGCGTCGTCGGGGGAAGCGGGAGGTTACCGACTGACCGAGACGACCGAAGGGAGTCGAGAGAAGTCGGTGGGACTGGGATTCGAACCCAGGAAGCCGTGAGGCTACCTGCTTTCAAGGCAGGCGCAATAGGCCGCTCTGCCATCCCACCACGACCTGTCGGTCGTAACCCTGCGCCGTCCGGCGATCATCTCGATCCATCGGTCAATCCAGCATGAAATCCGCTCAACCCATCGAACCTGAGTTGAACCGACTCCAAACCACTCACACGCCGGATCATGGCAGGTACACGGATGTCTGACCGGGAATCAGTTGAAGGTGTCGTTCTTATTAGCGAGCCAGCCCTCAACGCACTGACTGAGCGCCAACAGATCTCCTACCGGGAACACCGCCGCAAATATGTAAAATGGCTGGTTGAAAACTACGCCGAAGACACCCGGAAGGTCTACGCCAGTATCCTTGATCAACTCCACCGCTACATCTGGGTCAACGAGGGTGGGTTCACGACCGACATCACCCACGACCACGCCGACGACTTCCTCACCAAACGGAAAGAGAGCGACGAGGACTACTCCACCTCGTATCTCGACAACATCAAGCTCGCCATCAAATCCTACTTCGAGTGGAAAGGCGATCCGTGGGATACCGACATCAAGATTGAAGGCGGAAAGTCGGGCGTCTCACAGCCGAAGGACTACCTGACTAAACCGGAGCGCCAGATGATCAGGGATGCTGTCCTCGAATACGGAAGCGTCCCGTCCTACGCCGCCCTCACTCCAGAGAAACGACGAGAGTGGAAGATACACCTCGCGCAACGCTTCGGGAAGGCGGTGAGAGACATCGGTCAGGACGACTGGGAACGGGCGAACGGCTTCAAATACGTCTCTATCGTCAACGTATCCCTCGACGGTGGACTCCGCCCGGTCGAAGTCGGTCGCGCAACCGTCGATTGGGTCGATCTCGACAACTGCGTTCTCCGGATACCCGAGGACGAATCGTCGAAGAACACCGATAACTGGCGCGTGAGCCTCACCGAGACGACGACGGAGTATCTCGCCCGGTGGTTGGAAGAACGCGAGCTGTACGACAAATACGACGACACGGACGCCCTCTGGCTGACTCGCCACGGCAATCCCTATCGGTCGAAATCGCTCAATCTGCTCCTCGATAACCTGCGCGAGATAGCCGGGATCGAGCGCGATCTGACGTGGTACGCGCTTCGCCATTCCACCGGGACGTATGTGACGCAGGAGCGGGGACTCGCCGCGACGCAGGCGCAACTCCGTCACAAGCGAAAGCAGACGACGATGCGCTACGACCAAGCGCCACCGGAAGATCGGCAAGACGCGCTTGAAGACATCGGGTAGCTTCGTGATTTACGATCTCGTTGAGAGCCTCTAATGGTGAGATATTTCGAGATTCGTGCTGAATACAGGTCGCGAATTCCGAAACAGGATAATCCAATATCATAAGTTGATCGACACACTATCCTGTCGAAATGAGTTTACAGATTGATCCAAATAAAGCCGAAGAGCGGATTGATGATTTTTTGGATCAAATTGCGGAACTGCTGGAAATGCGTTATGATGAGGGGGAAGAGGAAAAACGAACGATGGGTACGAAGTTAGATAATTTTGCAGAAGTCGCTTTTTCAAATGGTAAAGAAAAGAAGAACTCATTACATCCCACCGCTGTCGTATCCACATTTGGCAAAAAATCACCAACGAAAAAACAAAAAGAGTATGAAGAGGATCTAAAGAGAAAAAGACGGCAGTTAGAGGCATGGAAAGAACAAATTGAACTTGAAGAGGGAGCTGACTTGGAAGGTGATACCGAAGATAGGAGGTACAAAGAGATTGAGGAGGAAATAGCTGAAATAAATAGAGAATTACCGCTTTATGCAAACGATCTCGAACAAAGTCTGGAAGAACTAAGGAATAATCATCTTCTCGCATCTACGATGATAACGGGAAGGGTGATTGATCACACTATTGATCAAATCAAATCAAGTCAGCGCCTTGGTGGTCCAGAAGAAGTCCTTGACCATTTAGAAGAAAACGGAATAGTGGATTCCAGAGAAGGCAAAATCACAGATTCGATAAAATCTTATCGAGATGTCTACACGCACGAAGTAGGGAGAGTTCCAGATGTTAGTGAAACTTTGATAATTCTATTAGGGTGTGCGAAACTTTTGCATAACATACAAGATACTGACAAGACCAGAGAATACGATTTGGCATGAATTATTTAATAAACGACTCTTCGGACGGTCGGCCTCGGGAAGGCGCAGGACGGCCACAAGTTTTCTCCCTACACCTTATCCATCCAGATGTAGACTACCGCCCGCGCTCCGACTTTTTTCTTTTCTAACTGCTCGTTATCAACCAGCATCTCCAGTTTGTTGTACGCGGCTGAACGCGAGCAGTCCAACCACTCCGCCACTTCGTTTGCCGTCAGCACAGGAGCATCAGACTCCTCAAAGACCTTCAGGACACGCTCGGGCGTGACCTCCTCCACGTATTGACCGGATTCATCGCGCTCGCGGGACATGGTACTCTTTCGGAGTGAACCGGCAAAATCCCTGTGGTCACGAAGTGATTGGGTAACACTTTTTACCTATGGCCACGTGGCTACAGGTGAGAAGGTCGCCCGCCCTTCGGGGTGGACTCGTCGAGAGAACGCCCGAGTGCTGGAACACTCAGGCGGGTGGTCTTCGGGGTAGCCAAAGACCATGTACGCCTCAACTACCGTCCGACTTGAGAGTGACGAACCGTCAGCCGAGAGTATCGACAGCGTTCTCCCTCGCATTATTGACAGCGGGAAGGCGGGTGAGGGCGAATGAGTGACAAGCACCGCAACGACGAGCGAACCGTTCGTTGTCCCATCGAGGGCTGTGACGCCGAGAAGCTCGCCCGTGGGATTCACCTACACGTTCGGCAAAGCTCTGGGAACGGCCACGGGCCACAGGGTGAGGTGCCCGAGGGTATCACCTTCGACGATCTCGAAACCGTCGGTGCGGAAGAAGTCGAGATGGAGTATCCCGAGGAGCGCGACACCGAGAACGTCGCTCGTCTCTGTCCCTACTGTCTCCAGCCGTTCAAGGGAGCGAACGGCGTTCTGATCCATCTCGGGCAGGTCGCTGGCCGGAAGAACCATCCCGACGACGGAGCCGAGAAACACGCCTCGGTTGATTTCCCCGAGGTAGAGATCGACGACGAGGGAAACATCGTTCGCACCCTGAGTGACCCGTGGCGAGAATCCGACTACGGCAATGATGGAGGATATATTGCGTACTCTCAGGTCTACCACGTTATCGGCGAACTCCTCGCTGACGGCCAGATGCGAGCCGCTCATCGCGTTCGACGAGAACTTCTCGGCACCGACGACGACATCGGCCCGAACAAGGACGAACCACACTATCCGGAGCTGTACGAGAAGATCGTCGAACAGGGTCGGACGTGGAAGCCCCAAGAGCGCATCACAGCCGAACTGAGCGCCGATGGGATTACCGTCACATGTCGTGGCGAAACAGCGTGTCTCACCGCGACGGAAGCGCGAGATCTCGCGTCACGGATCGAACGGATTGCTCTCGAAGAGGAGTGGCGCGATGACGAGATCTACGCGCTCTGGGACTTCCTCAGATCGAGTGCGAACACCCTCGAACGAGAGCCACAGGATTGGATGATCGACGACTCGCTGGAGGAGTGGCGATGAGTGGGACTCCAGTCGCTCGCCGCGTCTCCGAACCGTGTCCTCGCTGTGGGGACGACAGCGACGTGTGGGTCTTCGAAAAGGCCGAGGCGACGTTGACGAAGGAACACTACTCCTGCGAAATGTGCGGCTGTGAGTGGACCGAACTGAGACAGGACTAACTCACTCCGCTCGTTATCGCGGATCACGCCGATGGACCAATTCTCAGAAGGCGACCGCGTTCGGATCGACATCCTTGATGAGACAGACCCGGATCATTCGCAGTACCACGGAAAACACGGGACCATCGTCTCGATCATCGAGGACCACGCCGGGAAGGTCACGGGAGACGAGCAGGATTCAGCTCTCGTTAGGGTAGAACTGGAGTCCGGTAGTGAGGCCGACTTCCGACGGCGCGATTTACGCCCTCCAATCGAGTAACGTCGGGGCAGTTCACCCTGTGACAGGTCTCTATCCGCGGAATCAGGTATTTTGACGGGGGTTCCCTATTCCGGAATCTCGTACCAGCAGAACTCGGTCGCACCGCACTCGGGACAGGTTTCCGTCTCGGGTGTAACCGTCATCCCGCATTGACGGCACTCGACGATGATCGTTGGCCCGGCATCGCCGAGTAGTCGAGTGAGTGCTGTCCGAAGGCTCATCACCGGGAATCGGGAGGCGAGCGAATTAGTATTGGCGACCGTTCACCCGCCATACGATTTCGCACAAAGCTTACCCCCGAGTATCGTCCTACTGGCGATTGGAAGGGAAATTGTCACACGCTCCCTTCCTCTCCCCTGATGACCAGCGATACTCCGAACCACGGGCGATGTCCGGAGTGTGATGAGGACATTTCTGCCGCATACGTCTTGGTCGAATACGAGAAAGAAGACGGGACGACTGGTGTCTGGGCAGAGTGTCCAGCCTGCGACGATGTCGTGAGTCCTGAGTGAATCAGAGCAACAACACGACAGCAGAATCAAGTGGTCAGCTACGCTATCCTGCTGAGAGGCTAACTCATGGAGATCTCTGAAGAACTTGAATGTCTGTTCTCGGCTTCGATTACGGAACAGGACGGCTCGTATGTGATCGACGTTCCCGAGCGCGAACTGCAACTGGGTGATCTCCAGCAAGGAGAAACGTATCGCGTCGCACTCGTGTCGTCTCCGACACAGAGCAAGTCAGAAGAAACTGAGCAGGCTGAAACGGAGTCACGGCGAGAAAGCGAGCCACCAGAGCCACCAGTCGAAAAAGGTGAGACGCGGGAAGTCGAGATCGAGGACATCGGCGAGCAGGGCGACGGGATCACTCGGGTCGAACGTGGCTACGTCGTGATCGTCCCCGATACGAAAGAGAGTGAGCGAGTCACAATTGAGATTACGGACGTGCGGCAGAACGTTGCCTTCGCTGACGTAGTTGAGCGGTTGAGTTACTACGAGTAATCCTTCGATTTTCGCCGCTGGAAGGAGCGGGGTTGCAGAGACACACGCTATGTTTCAAGATGGAGTAGTCGGCTCCAAGAGTCAAGACTCTATCAATAATTCTTTATAAGTATTTGTCGCGGAGTGTGATCGCTACCCCGTTCATGTCTTGCGATTCTCGCAACATAACATACTACTCTGTCTGGTTCTTCCTTTGTTATTATTCTTCTGTGGTTTCCTCCCTCTTGGTTTCCATCCGTGTTGGTGTTCCCATGTGGTGTAGTGGGGATGCGTACTACGTCTGGGTCCTATCAAAGAAGGAGCAACAATCGACACACGGTCACCGTGCTTCTGGGTGTGGTTTACGGGGAAGGTGGCACGGTGATCTCGGCAAGATCGTCGTCGTAAGAGTGCGTATTGATAATGCTCTTGAATCCTTTCCACGTCCGCTTTGGGTTGAAGTCCTCACCGTACTGTTCCTGAAACCAGTTCCACGCCGAGTCCCAGCCGTACAGCGTGAGCAGTCGGTTGGCGACTTTCCGGCGTTCGCCATGGGACAACGATGCTTCGATGTCGCCCTGTTCAGCGCGTTCTTTGCAACGCAGGGCCTCGGATTTCTGGTCTGGACTGGTTTCCTCTTGCGGACTCTCATGGCCCTGTGCCCCCGTTTCAGCGTTCGTAGAGCGGCTTGTCCCGGCTGATCCGACATCGTACCCGTGGTCTTGTAGAGCCTCCAGCGCGTCCGCTCTGCGGCCTTCATCAGGGTCGAGCAGGTCGCCAATATGTTCCGCTAACTCCTCGTCAACAACGTGGATGAGTGATTGATAGTTCCCGCCGCCGATGATGACGAGCGTCTCTCCCGGTTCGTAGGTCCACTTTGTGGCGTCAGCCTTCGACAGTTGGAGGGGCGCATAGTGTTCGTCTTTCGTGTACTCGCGTCCATTGCAGGAGTGAGCGCCATAGAAGTAGCACGGGACAAAGGTTCGATTTCCTCCTGCTGTACGACGCTGGAACGGTTTGTTCTCGACCCGTACTGAGGCGACACTTCGACCGTCGTGATTGTCACCCGTGGGGTAGGGATAGAATTCCGGCGCGGTATGAGCGCGTCGCTGATCGGTATCGTAGCGATTGACGCGACTCTCCCATGTGGTTAGTGGGGAGGTCTGTGAGTCTGAGTCGGAGGCCGTTGATGAGAGCAATAGATCTGAGAAAGTTGCTGTTCCATCGAGATCGAATA
Source organism: Haloplanus natans DSM 17983 (assembly GCF_000427685.1). Taxonomy (NCBI): domain Archaea; kingdom Methanobacteriati; phylum Methanobacteriota; class Halobacteria; order Halobacteriales; family Haloferacaceae; genus Haloplanus; species Haloplanus natans. The sequence continues at coordinate 1,924,383 of NZ_KE386573.1, read as the reverse complement.
TGCGTGTGAGTATCTCGGCGTAGGTGTTGGGCCGGGCGACATCAGTAGCCGCGGCACTAATAATCTCAGTATGGTCCCAGTCTGGGTCTATTTCTGCCTTCTGGAGGGGAGGATTACGATGATGATCCGCTCCAGGAATGCGGAACTGCTGTTTCTGTTTATACACGCTGGCGTCGAGATCTGCACCAGTCTCGGAACAGAACTGTTCGGTTCGTTCCTTGAGCCAGCCGAGGTTCTCCCCAGTCACGAACAGCGGGCTATGGATGTGGATAGATCGGTTCCCGGAGTAGTAGAAGGAACAGTCACCGGGAGGGATGTTAAGGACTTCTCGGGCGTACTCTCGGAGCCAGCTGACCATTGTCGGGAGAGGCACGTGATCGCTGTTATCTTCGTGAGCATCACTTTCGGCATGGATGGGATAGAGTACGCGATCAGCATCCTCACACTCATCCTGAATCGTTTTGGCGATGTTATCAGGAGAGAGGTTCTCGTATGGATTGTCAGCGTATTCGTTGAGCCGGTTGATTTGAAGATCAGTAGCGAAATAGATCGCGCTAACCCACGTAGCTTCGTCGGGAACAGGGGCATGGATGCTACGGAGTCTCGGTTCTTGTTTCGGACTACCGTCGTCGCGTGGGAATGCATACCGGACGACCGGCGTGGAGTTTGGATAGCGATTGTTGAGGAGCGTGATGACTGGCGAGCTGTCCTCGGAGTCAAAGGCGGTAGGATCGTCTACCGATCCATCTTGTTCCGCGCTCATTCTCCGATTATCGACGTTGGGTCATCGGGATGGACTCGCTCAAATAATGACTCGTCACGAACGAGTCCGTCTTTGAGGATCGAGAGTGTTCGACAGCTGGAAGGCCGGACGTTGTGCCGAAGTGATGGACTGGTGAGTAGCATAGGTGGTTGAGCTGGCCCTCGTCGGGAGGTGATCGCCCGAGAGAACCTATATTTGGGTTACAAGATCCACGTGTGTAAATCTATCGAAGTTCTGATGTAGAAAAGCAAAGAATTGTATATCGATTCTATCTGAACTTACCTCGATTTCTATGATACGGTGAACACAATCTGAATTCAGATCACCGTGAAATTGACCCCTGAATTCTGACCAAAATCACTCAATCCACGCGGTCGGGGTTACCAATGAGACGCTTCGACCCTCCGACTGGTGTAACAACTCCCCCTCGCCACCTCTTCTCTTCGTTCAGTCGGCGTTTTACGCCGAACGGCGTCTGCATTCAGGTTGGGCCACTCCATGGCGATCCGTTCCAAAAATGTGATGCTGTGCAGATTCGAGAACTCCGAAGCGACATATCCCGATCTGTCGATGACGAAGTTCGCTTAGCGGAGATCATCGGCGAATAGCCAAATCAAACGTTTGATTAGAAATAAAAGGAATAGAAAAAATTCTTAATATAGTATTTCGTCGAACTATATCCAGCTCCGCTGATAGACGGTTGGGCCACGTCTCCCGAAGGATCAGTCAGAGAGTCGATCAGGTACAGCATTCCAATTGAGTGTAGGGACAGGGGATAAGAATCAAGCAAGACGTAACTATCGTAGTATATATTATTATATTATAGTACTACGACGTTAACTTCAACTTTTAGAACTAAGTTATTAGAAGCAAATATCTGAGTTCAAATATCTACCTCGGGAAGGTCGGCGAGTAGACTACATAATATCTAAAAAGAAGATATTGAGATCACTAATGATAAAATCCTCTTTACAGACGGTGTATCCCGATTTTGTGGTGGAATAATTGAATCTCAGCTTCAAGTTTGGTCAATCTCTGGCTGATGTATCGATAGATGGGTGTTTGTACTGCCTGAGACGGCGACAATTGACGCTGACCGACTGTCCAAGTAGAGGCTTAGCAAGTAGAAGCCGTACTTTACGAGCAGGCCACGGTGAAGTAAGGACACCTGCCGCTCTAACGCCCAAAATTGGCTTGTGTCTCCGAGAAATAATCTGCGAGTGGTTTCCATTATCTCAATAAAACTCGGCTCTATCACTCGCTAAGAGCTATCTGATGCACGCTGAGATCGACCGACGCCAGTCGCTCTTCTTGAAAAAGAATATTACGAATGTTTAGTTTTTATCCAATTAGGTTAAATTAACAATTTCTACATATCGGCGGATTCAACTCGCCGCCTTCCAGCTGACCACATCGGTTTCCCAGATCTCAGAGGTCGTCCTCCGAGAAGATAAGCTGGACGCTATGCTCATCGAGCCATTGGGCGTGACCCTCGTAATCGGGATCATGCTCCGCGACGAGTGACCAGAACGCGTCGGTGTGATTCGGTTCTCGAAGATGCGCGAGTTCGTGGATGACGACGTAGTCCAGAACGTCGGGCGGAGCCATCATCAATCGCCAATTCAGCCCGAGCGTCCCGGTTGAGGAACAACTTCCCCACTTGGTTCGCTGGTTTCTGATTTCGATCTGCTCGTAGTCCACGTTCATCGTCGCCGCGAAGTGATCTGCTCGCCGTTCGAATCGCTCCCTCGCCTTTCGCCGATAGAGGGTTTCCAAGGCTCGCTTCACCGAAGTCTCTTCGACGTGATGTTCTGCGAGCCGGAACGTGTCGTCAACGACGCTGGAGGATGGGCGACGTTCCACGACGATTTCGTGCGGCTCTCCAAGGTACGGGAACACCGCGCCCTTATCGAAGCTACGCTCTGGGATCTGCTCCCGGTAGGTGTCGTACTTCCGCTTCTTCTCGATAACCCACGCCGCGTTCTCTTGGAGTATCTTCGTCGGCGAAGTCGCTTCAGTCTCGGGCAGGACGACCGTAACACCGTGGATGTCCACGTCGATCCGGGGCTTCGTGGCGTCGGCACTCCGTCGAACGTCGTACTCCACGGTGTCGCCCAGCAGGTCGATCTTTCGACGTTGGGACTTAGCCATGGTTCTGAATCAGGTACTCCCGAATCGAATCCACGAACTCGTCATCGTCCTGAATGAGGTATCCCAGATCACGTTCGACGACCAGCACGTCGAGGAGGATGCGCTCGATTTCGCTAATCGTCTGCTGGTTCGTCTTCCAGCCGGGATAGTTCCGATCCACCCGCTCGTGGAACTGGGAGACGATTTCTCGGGCAACGGCTTCGGCTTCGTTCTCCGAGAGTCCCGCGTCCGTCTCCTCGGTGAGATGGGTGTAGACCGCGAACTCGGCGTCGTCCATCCCCTGCTCTTCGGCCTCTTCCTGCACGTCCAGAATCTCCGCTTCGACGGCTTGCAGGGCTTCGACGGCTTCGGGATCGCTCACTTCGTTGCCCTGCCATCGCTCCACGATGTCCGTGACGCGTTCACTCAGTCGCTTGTATCGGGGATTCTGATTCTCTCGGGGGTGCAGATGCTCTTTGGTCGCGTGGGCGATCTGTGACGCCTTCACGCCGGGGTTATCGAGGCCCTCAACGTCTTCGAGATACTCCTCGCCGAGCTTGTACGTCGGGAAGTCGCGTTTGATCTCGCCGATTTCGACGTGTTTGTCGATGATCTCTCGCGTCTTCTCGCGCATCTCCTCTTCGGGGTCGTCGTCCCCGGAGGTCGTTCGCTTGAACGCGACGTGGACACGACTGAGCCACTTGTACTTCCGGTCGATGTTTTCAGTGACGAGACGCTTGTCGGGGGCGACCGCTTCGTAGAGATTCTGGAGTCGCCGGAAGCCCTGTTTGAACTCGCGCCGTTCCGGGTGCGTGCTAACCCGTTCGACGGCCTCGTAGGTCGCTTCCTGCGTGTCGGTCTTCGGGATGCCGTCGAAGATCTCCAGGACCGTCTCTACGTGATCGACGAGTTCGTCGAAAAGCTCGTCCTTGTCGCGGGCGGCGTAGGCCTTCGTCTCGGCGTCGTAGTCCAGCGCCTCGTCGATGTTCTCGAAGACGCCTTGGAAGTCCACGATCTCGCCGTTCTCCTTGCCCTCGGCAGGCCGATTCGTCCGGGCGATGGCCTGCATGAGGTTGTGATTCTTCAGGTTCCGATCCAGATACATCGTCTTCAGCACCGGCGCGTCGAAGCCCGTCAGGAGCATATTGTGAACCACGAGGAGCTTCGGCTCGTCTTCTCCTTTGAATCTCTTGACGATGCTATCGCGTTCCTCGGAGTCCGTGTGGAACTGCCGGATCAGTTCGGGGTCGTCGTTGGTCGCCGTGTAGAGGACTTCGACCTCGTCCTCGCCGCGACGGTCCACGAGTCGCTCGCCGTACATCGCGGCGGATCGGCGGCTTGGCGTGACGACCATCCCCTTCCAGCCGTTCGGATCGACGTGGTCGTCGTAGTGCCGGTCGATCTCTTCGACGGCGCGATCCACGCGGGGTTCGATTTCGGCCAGCGTCCTCGCCGTCACCTTCTCGCGGATCAAATCGCGTTTTTCGTCCGTACTCAGCCCCCGGAACTCCTGTTCGAACTCCTCGTCGAGTCCGGCCTCGTCGATCTCCCACTCCATCTCGTGGCGGAGCGTGAAGTAGACGGGGAGAATCAGCCCGTCCTCGATCCCCTGCTTGACCGAATAGCGGTGGAGGTAGTCCTCGCCCTCGGGGGAGAACTCGCGGAACGTGTTCCGGTCCTCGTGGCGCTCGCCTTCACGCACCGGAGTTCCGGTGAATCCGAAGTGATAGCACTCGGGAAGCGCGGCGTCGAGCCGACTGCCGAGATCGGCCTCCATGAAGCGGTGGGCCTCGTCGGACATGACGATCACCTCGTCGTTGCCCTGCACGTCCGGCTCCACGTCTTGGAACTTCTGGATGGTCGTCAGGACGAGTTGGCTCTGCCCCTCCTCGATAAGTCGCTGGAGGTCGTCGATGCTCTCGGCTTCCGTCCATTGCTCCAAGGAGAGGTTCGCTAACTGATCCCGCATCTGGCTGTTGAGCTTGTCCGTATCGACGATGATGAAGACCTGCGGGTTGCGGGCCACGTCGCGGGAGAGGAGATTCTCGGCGGCGTAAAGCATGGTGAAGGACTTCCCCGATCCCTGCGTGTGCCAGATCAAGCCGCGCTTTTCGGCGCCCGTCCCGACGCGGTCGAGGATTCGATTTACCGCGTAGTACTGCATATACCGCGGCACGATCTTCGCGTCGCCCCCCGCCCGCCGTTCGTAGAAGACGAAGTGCTTCAGCAGGTCGAGAATCGTCCGGCGATTGCAGAGCGCCTGCACCGCCTGCTTCATCTCGTTGTCGTCCTCGAACTGCGGCGGCGCGTCGTTCCACGGTTCGTAGAACTCGCGGGGAGCGCCGACCGCGCCGTAGCGGAGTTCCATCGTGTCGGCGGCGACGTTGAACAGGCCGGGGACGAACAGCCGAGGAACGTCCTCCTCGTAGTCCAGTAGGTCGCTCACGGCGTCGTGCCAGTCGTTGTCCTGTGCGACGCTCTTGAGTTCCATCGTCACCAGCGGAATCCCGTTGACGAACAGGGACACGTCGGGGCGGATGGTCGTCTCGCGGGCGACGGCAAACTGATTGACGGCGTGAAAGCGATTGTTCTCCGGGTTCTCGAAGTCGATCAGATCGACGTAGATCGTCTCGCTTGATCCGTCCGGACGCTGAACGGAGAAGGTCTTGCCCTTGGTGAGGAGTTGGTGGAACGCTCGGTTGCCGTCGATCAGGTTCTCGGTGTCGAGATCGCGTTTCAGCGACGAGACGAACTTCTCGACGTTCTCCTCGGTCACGTCGTCGTTGAGTGCGACGACTTGCTCGGCCAGTAGGTCCCAGTAGATGACTTCGTGAGATGTCCGGTCGTAGGTGTCGTCGAGAACGTTCGCGCCACGGTCGCCATCCTGTCCGTGGGTTTCCCATCCGAGGCCATCGAGCCACGAGAGAAGCGATAGCTCGACGCCGCCCTCGGATGGGATATTAACCATGTTGGGCGATTTCTTCGGGGACCGCTATGTTAGTGTCGGTCGTTCGGACTGTTCCGGAGAGGAGGTCTTGCATGAGGCCTTGCTTGAGGCGCTGGAGGCTCTGTCTGTATTCACGCTCGTTTCTGAGTGACTCAGAATGCTGGTCAATTATCTCAACAATTCGGGCTTGTTCTTCTTCGGAGGGGAGGTGAACGGGTACCTCTCGAAGGTCTTCCAGATTGATTCCCTGAACAGCCTGACCGATAGTGTTCCTCTCGAAGTAGTTGTTTGGCGTTTCCGTCTCGAAGAAGTACCGAATGAAACGGGGATTTGCCTCCGTAACCCGGATACGGGCCGTGTCCTGGGTAATGTTCCCCCCGTCCAAACTTTCCGGAACAAAGGCCATTCTGCCGACCGTTCCACGGATGGTAAACAACAGGTCGCCTTCCCTCAATTCGGCTCGTTTGAAATCTTCATGTATTTCATGAGATGTGTGAAGAAGGTCGCCTTGCTTTACTTCCCCATCGTGGATATCTTTCACCTTCACAACAGGAACGCCGTCTGGCTGATGATCGCCCGGCTTCAATATTCCGTAGACGATAGGGGCGTCTTCAGGGACAAGTTGGTTCAACGGAACAATGTCCCAACTCTCGGGAATTTCGCCGTACTTCGTCTTCCGGTACGGCTCAGAATTACTGTCCGAACTACGGAGTTTTCCATCCTCATCTAACCCATACCGGAATAGGTCTTGCATCAGCCCTTTCTTCACCCGAGTCCTCTGTTCTATGGTTTCCTCGGTCTTCTCAATCGCCCGGTCAATCGTGTAGAGTACGGTGGCGATTTTGCGCTGTTCTTCAACTGGTGGAAGGGCGATATCCAACTCACGGCGGAAGACGCTGAACGGGACACGCTGGCGACCTGTCGAGCCACGCATCCGAGACACAGCATAGTTGTGTACCGGATACGATTTGCCGAGGTAGTACAGAAGCCACGGATGGATTCGGTCTATCTTCGGAGAGAGGACAGCGTACTCCGTCGATCCGATGCCGACCTCCGTTTCCATCTCGGGGACGAAGGCGGCCTTTCCGTTCTCGGTACACGGAGTGATCCGAGCAAAGAGAGTGTCGCCCTCGCTGAACGTCTTGCCGCTGTACTCCGAGGCGTTCCGTTCCCCGAAGTACTTGGGCCACGGAAGTTCCGTATCGAGGGCGTCCATCTCGATATACGTGTTTGGCTCCTCGGAAGGCTTCGGATTCGGATTTACGTCGTACACCTCGGAGCCGTTGACGAGTTCCCAGCCCTCCGGAATCTCGCCCCAAAACCGACTTTCGGGTTGCTGTGGTTTCTTTTGTTGTTCCTCCGATGAATCAGCAAATTCGTCCAGCGTCGCCTCCTCACTCATAGTTCAGCGCCTCCATGTGCTGATCCATCGTCGCCTCGATCTCGTCCCGTTCGGCCTGCAACTCGCGTAACTTTGCCAACTCCTCCGCCACGTCGATGTCTTCTTCAGGTTCGGTCGTATCGACGTACAGCGCGATATTCAGATTGTAGTCGTTCTCTCGAATCTCGTCCAGCGACACCGTCCGACTCACGCGCTCCTCGGTCGCCCACTCGCGGAAGTTCTCGACGATGTGATCCAGCCCCTCCTCAGTCAGTTCGTTCTGATTCGACAGCTCCCGATAGAAGTCCTCGTCGGCGGCGTGGATGAACTGCACTTCGTCCTCTCGCTCCGCGGGCTTATCCGCGTTCAACACGAGGACCGCCGACGGGATCGAATTGTTCTGGAAGAGGTTCTCGGGAAGGCCGACGATGGCCTCAACCAGATCGTCCTCAAGCATCGGCTCTCGATACCGTTGCTCGTGCTTTCGGAACAGCACGCCGTGGGGGATGACGATGGCCGCCTTCCCGCCGCTTCCATCGCGGTCGGGGCGCTTCAGTTGCTTCGCCATGTGCATGATGAAGGCGTAGTCGCCCCGGTCGGCACGCGGGAGTTTGTCGTGCCAGTCAAAGCGTTCGTAGGGATCGTCCTGAAGGTCGTCCTTCGCCCAGTCAGCCGAGAAGGGGAAATTGGCGAGAACGCGGTCGAAGCGCGTCAGTTCGTTCTCCTCCTCGTCGGTGAACGCCGGATTCGACAGCGAGTCCTCGCGTTCGATCTCCCCGTTCAGCCCGTGGATGGAGAGGTTCATCTTCGCAATCGCGGCGATGTCGGGGTTGATCTCCTGCCCGGTGAAGGTGAGTTTCTCGGGGTCGCCGCCCTGCGCTTCGCGGTAGTAGCGAGCGGCCTCGATGAGCATCCCGCCGGAGCCGACGGTCGGGTCGTGGAAGGTCATGCCGTCCTCGAACTCGTCCACGAGACGGACACAGAGGTTGACGATGTGGGGCGGTGTGAAGAACTGACCCCCGGATTTGCCTTCTTCTTCGGCGAAGTGCCGGACGAGGTCCATGTACGCCTCGCCGAGCATATCCGGTGGGATGCTGTCGCGGTCGAGATCGTACTTGTTCAGGTGTTCGACGAGCTTCCCGAGGCGGTCGTCGTTGAGGGCGTCGGCGTCGATGTAGTCGGCGCGAAAGAGGCCTTGCAGTTCGGGGTTTTCCTCGGTAAGGGCGTCGAAGGCCTCGTTCAGAGCCTGATCGACGTTGTCGTTGACGGAGCGGAGGTCGTCCCACAGGTAGCCCTCCGGAACGACCGGGATGTCGTAGAGGTTCGGTCGGCGGGCGAACTCCTCGCCGTACTCTTCGACGTTCGCCTCGTACTGCTTCTCGAACTCGTCGGAGATGGTCTTGTAGTAGACGAGCGGGAGGATGTACTCCTTGTAGTCGGTAGGGTCAACCGCGTCGCGGATGATGTCGGCGCATTTGAAGAGGTGGGAATCGAGGTCTTCCAGCGAGAGGGACATGGTAGGCTCAACTGATTGGACTGAGTTATGTGCTGTGGTGCTGGCGGTGGGTTCGTCGAACTGGCCGCGATTCTTTTGAGGGATTCCTCCGAACGGCGGGGTATGCCCTCCTCGCCTTCCCGGTGCCACAGCCTGATTACGAGAAAGATTTCTTGTTTATATAGTCCTATGGCGTGTTTGTTTATAGAATTGTCTCTAAACCAAGGAGTCCTGCATAGGAAACCCAAGAAAAATAGATAACACATATTGCTATTACAGTCTGTTTGGCAGAAAAATAACTTTGCTCTGGATGATGATAGCCATATCTGGCATATAAGATGCGGGTAAAGCCATCAGTAAAGAAGACAGAGATGAATAGTAGTATAGCTGATAGGATTGATAGAACTGAATTCGAGGGGTCCAAAGAATAACCGGTGAAGAAGAGCAGTACTGCAATTAAGAGAAAGAAAGCAAATGCGGCTATCACGCCCAAGGTTCCGCCAATCCGTTCTCCCAGACTTGCATCGTCATCACGAGTATATTCTCCTTGATATGCCTCAACGAGTTGATCCGGCCAGTCACTACGCGGTACAGTTGTAGACTGAAGGCATTGGTTGACAATACGTCCAAATTCTTTTCTGAATCTTGTGTTCTGAATGCCGCTAAGTATCATATTATGCGAGACAGCCGCAATAAAATAGAATAGATCCTCGAAAACTAACTCGTATAGCAGTATTGGAACGAAACTCAAGATGCACAGAAACACTAATGATAGTACTCCGTTGGGTACGCTAATCAACCCTACAACAATCTCCGAAAGTTGAACGCTAAAATAGAATAGCGAATAAATGGTTGAGAGGACAAGAAAAGGTTTCGTGGCTGTGAATACGCCTTTACTATCGTAGAACGAGTTGATTATTGCGATCCTACGAACGAGAGTTAAAAACAGTAACAAGAATGGTACAAAATAATTCACGGGAACAAATAGCCAATATGCGTCTGGATAAGCCAAAATCATTGTGCTGAGAAACGCGGCAATTGTGATTTCAAAATCAACAGCGGTGTCTGAACTGGTCCCAAATATTGATTCCACTTGAATTTCTTCCATAATCAGAACAACTTATGAGCGAATAAGTTAGTTCTCTGCTATCTCTACCTCTGATGTAGGTGTTGATAGAGCTGAACAGTCTGGTCAGGATGTGTATAAAACAGCCTCCGGAAAATTCGAGAACGGATTGCTGGTTCGTGATCGCCTCCAATCTCGTCGTAGGCGCTTCTGAATTTTTCTTCGCCCAATTCACAAATCGCATCGTAGTCTGCCCACGTCTCTTCAATTCGGAATAGCGCCGCAAATGCTACGGTCATAACAAGTCCCGTTGTAGCTGGTTCAGCCAGTTCAGCGAGAGAAGATCCAAGGAAGAAGAAAATTCCAGAGTAGAACAGGATCACGATCCCGCTAGCACCCGAAACTGCCATGCCGTACAGAAGTCCTTTGTAGATGCTGTTACGGTTCTTATGACTCAATTCGTGATGGAGGACAAACCGCTTCCCATCTGTCGATAGCTCTTCCGTTCTGGTCTTGTTCCAAATTATTGTTCCGAAGGGTGTCGCCTGTGCGTAGATGTCGCTGTCCTTACGGAATGTATAGACTGTAACGGGATCATCAAGCAACGTAAGTTCCTCAGTCCCCTCTAATCTTGAACGCTTTAGGAGACGGACGAATAGCCATGTAAGGGCGGTCTGTAACCACCGCTTCACCTCTTCTAAAGCGTGCATGAGCATTTTTGTGGACAAGTGATTAAAAATTTTGTCCAGTCAAGGAGTAATCCAGAGAAACCCGTCTGTTCCCGGTATGTAGCAGAAGCGAGAATATCAGTCTACTATGCAGGCAACTCCACGTGGTTTCTGAGGACACAACAAATAAACTTCCAATAGGTTAGAGCGGTAATTCACTTAGGAAGTCAGTATGCGGATGCACCTAACTCAAAATCTTCAACGAATATGTCGTGATCCTCGTCGTAGGCGAATGTTAGAGTCACCTCGTCATTACCGTCCATTTCAATTAGCTTCTCTCTCACGTCGTCTGGCGTCTGTGGATGGTGGGGATCAAATGAAATTGTTTCATCTTCTCGCCATGCGCTAACAGTAACCACCGTTATCATTCCAGGCCAGTCGGGATCATACGGCTCAGTCACAACACAATGGTAAGTGTTTCGATACCGTCTCCATTCTTCTGCCCTCCTTGCTTCTCGCTCAGTTACAAAACGGTCGTGTATGCGACTATCTAAGTTCCATTTTTTTGCTCTAACGATTTCGAATCAGATAGAATAAAAATAAGCTCATTTGTTATCCCTTCATCACTATCAACTGCGTCTTCAAGCCGCTCTATTATGGCTTCGGCTTCTTGATTAAGGCTTTCCTGTTCCCCAACAAATTCGTCATATTCTACATCTGATAGGTCTTCGCTTACTCTGTTCACCGTATCCCGAACAATTCTAATCAGCGTTTCTTTCGCACTCAGCTCACCGATCCGTCTGTCGTACTCTTGTGTCGCTTGAGAAAACCATGTAGCCCATTCTAAAGCCATCTCCCGGGATTCAACCAATATCTCACGTTCTGGATTTAAATGTGGATTATGCGAAACGTCATTACGTACGTCTCCAAGGCGATTTAACACACGACTGTAATTTTCATCGATTTCAACCCCGCCAACGGATTGGAGCCTCGATTTAGCAATATTCCACTTCCTTCCAAGTGATGCATCATGTATTTGATGAGATTGAAATTCCAAGTATTCCTGACCAGCTTGGGTCAAAAGATCTCCGTAGAAGTCAAATAAAGAGCGTGCTGCGATTCTCCGCTGGTATTTTTCGTCAATATCGAATTCATCAAATATCCTTAAGTATTCCTCAGGTATCTGGGGCATGGAGTCAATATATACACATTTGCTAAAATAACCTACTCTGATTCAACTATCTTCGTAATGAGTGGATACGAGATGGATTCAATAGAGAGTCTGACAATAAAAATTCCAGTTGTAGAGTTAACCCAACTCAAAACCGGCTTTACCTCCTCTTAATTAAACCGAGGCGGACTTTAGATTGTCTTATCGAGCCACGTATTTTATTACCTCAGCTCAAGTTAGATGCTGTCGATGGATGGGTTCGCCGGGGGTTAGCCGCTCTCAGGGTTCCTGTATCGGGAGGCAGGCGCAATAGGCCGCTCTGCCATCCCACCGCGTCCGCACGTTCAGTCGCGTCGGGCTAAGGCCTGTCGGTTCTGGGGGGTCGCGTCACTGGCTCACGTACCCCCCATCGATCACCAACGTCTCGCCGGTCACGAACGACGCGTCGTCGGAACAGAGCCACAGCGCGGCGTCGCCGATTTCCTCGGGGTCGCCGACCCGACCCATCGGCGTCGCTTCGCTGACCGCTTCGATCATCTCCGGATTGGCCGCTGCCGCCCGATCGACCATCGGCGTCTCGATCACGCCCGGCCAGATGGCGTTCACCCGCACTCCCTCGCGGCCGTACTCCAAGGCGGCGGCCTTGGTCAATCCGATCACGCCGTGTTTGCTCGCGACGTACGGACTCACGCCTTGGAAGCCGACGACGCCGGCGATAGAGGAGGTGTTAACGATCACCCCGCCGCCGTCGTCGAGCATCGCGGGAATCTCGGCCCGGAGCCCCAGGAAGACGCCCTTGAGGTTGATGTCGATGACACGCTCCCAGTTGTCGTCTGCCTGATCGGCCAGCGAGTCGTTGTGCCCCTCGATACCGGCGTTGTTGAATGCGAAATCGAGGCCGCCGTAGCGGTCGACGGCCGTCTCGACGAACGTCGCCTCGCCGCCGGCGTCGCGGATGGCCTCGACGGTCCCCGATCCGCCGTCCGCGTCCACGTCCGCGGCGACCACGCGTGCGCCCTCCTCGGCGAATCGTCGTGCGTCCGCCCGACCGATGCCGCTGCTCGCCCCCGTTACGATCGCCACCCAATTCTGAATGCCGCTCATAGCGGTCACCGACTACCGATCCGAATGACGAGAAGAAATAATCGAGTGTTTGATATGCTGGTCCGGTCGGAGTCACCTCCGGGCGCCGCCGGGAGACACCAGTCCAACAGGGAGGTGCCGCCGAGAAACGCCAAAAAAGAGCGGATCGGTGCTGTAGGTGGCTCCGAAGGACCGATTCCGGCCACCACACCGCCCTGACGACGGACGTGTCGAGTGCGACGAGTCCCGTCAGTCCCGCACCACGTGCGGTTCCGCCCCGTCGTAGTCCACCCGCAAACCGAGTTCGTCTGCGACGGTGGCGGTGTGGACGGGGACGATCCGTTCGGCGTCAACCCGTGCGTTCAGGAGGGGAAGGGCATCGAGCAGGTCGTCGCCCGTCTCGATGACCGGCTGGAGCGGCAGGAAATCGACCTCGTGTCCGTCGTCACGACCCCGCGTCGTCAGCGTCTCCAGCGCCGGTTCGGCGAAGGCGTCGGTGAAGTCGATCGGTTCGGTGAAGCCGGCGTAGTAGACGCGGCCGCGGGTCGAGGCGCCGAGTACCACCTCCGATCGGCGGAGTTTCATCGCCGCGTTGTCGACGAGCGGCCGGGTGAGGAAGGGAATCGTCGGTTCGACGACGGCCGCGGAGACGACCCCCTCCTCGCGGAGGAGGTGGGTGACGGTGTTGCCGGCGCGGGCGGCGAGCGACGAGCCGACCTGTGGTTCGAAGCGTACGTCGCTCGGGTCCTCGAGCGCCGACGCGGCCACCGCCCGGACCGCCGCCTCCGACGCCGTCTCGGTGACGCCCTCGTTGGGCAGGAGGTCGTCGGGGCGGTAGTTGACGAGCAGGTCACCGCCGGAGCGGTCGATGGCGACGAGGACGTCCTTGAGGACCGCGGCGTACCACTCCGCGGCCTCGGCTTCGGTCAGCGGACTCGTCGCCGCGAGGTCGGTCGCTACGAGGCCCTCCCGCGGGGGGTCCGCCAGTACGGCGATGGTGGTCATATCTCCGGTTCGTGGCGGCGCGCCCTTGAACGCGCCGGTCCGTCCCTAATCGTGGGCGCCGCTCCGTCCTTTCGTCTGGCGGTAGTCCCGGCCGAGTACCGACTCCGCGAAATACTCGACGAACGCCTCGGTCTCCTCGTCGGTCTGGTCCTCGAGGGCGCGCATGGGGACGAGTTCGAAGCCGCGGCCGCGGATCGTCGTCGCGTGCAGGTCGTCGGCGTCGAGTTCCTCGGGGTTACGGGTCGTATGCTCGACGGCGACGCCCCGGAGCGCCAGCGTCCCCACGGGGACGATGATCTCCGGGTTGATCATCCGCAAGTCGGCGGTCAGGTAGGGGTCACAGGTCGTTATCTCCTCGTCGGTCGGGTCGCGGTCCGGGTGGCGACACCGGGTGAGGTAGGTGCAGTACGCGCCGTCGAGTTCGGGCCGGTCGGCGTCGGGCGGCGAGTTCGAGAGCTCGAGGTCGCCGAGGATACGCTGGAGACGACAGCCGGCGTCGTCGCCGGTGAAGGGGATGCCGGTGCGGTCCGCACCGGATCCCGGGCGGCCGCCCACGAACAGGAAGTCCGCGCCCACGTCGCCGTACCCGTGGACGACGCTCGTCCGGGCGTCACAGAGGTTCGGACAGTTCCGGCAGTCCTCGTCCATACCGAACGGGTTGTCGGGGTGATCCTGTGCTGGGTCCACACGCCACCGAGGCGCCCCGTCCACAAAAGCGGTCGGTCGTACTGGCGGCTGTAGGGCCCTCGAGAGCGTCGTTACCCGAACTGGAGACACTCCCGAAACGGGGGACAGCCGACGGTGTCATACTGATTATTGTGAGTCTTCACCGGTGGGTCGCCAGAACGGATCGGCGACCCGCCGGTCGACAAACACTATCAGTCGTTCGAGACGCGGCGCCGGTTGACGACGCCGACGTTGTTTGCGACGTCTTCGGTGATGACGCGGAAGGCGTCGGCGGTCGGGTTGTCCTCTTTCAGCACCATCGGCTCCTCGCCGGTTCTGATCGACGGGTCGAGGGGGACGCCCCCGAGGTAGGGGAGGTTGTTCGCCTCGGCGAGTTCGCGCCCGCCACCGGAGCCGAAGATGTCGTGTTGGCCGCCACAGTCCGGGCAGACGAAGGAACTCATGTTCTCGACGAGGCCGAGGACGTTCGTGTCGTGGCGGCCGAACATCCGGATGCCCTTCCGGGCGTCGTCGACGGCCACTTCTTCGGGCGTCGTGACGATGACGGCGCCGGCGAGCGGGAGCGTCTGGAGGATGGTCAACTGCGTATCGCCCGTTCCCGGCGGCATATCGAGGATCAGGTAGTCGAGTTCGCCCCACTCCACGTCCTCGACGAGTTGGGTGAGCACCTGGTGGACCATCGGCCCCCGCCAGATGACGGGGTCGTCCTCGCCGACCATGAACGCCATGCTGATGAGTTTCACGCCGTAGCGCTCGGGGGGGATGATGGTGTCGTCGTCCGTCGCCGTGGGTGGGTCCTCGGAGTCGAGCATCCGGGGGACGTTCGGCCCGTAGACGTCGGTGTCGAACAGCCCAACCTTCGCGCCGAGTTTCGACAGGCCAGCGGCGAGGTTGACCGCGACGGTCGACTTGCCAACGCCACCTTTCCCGGAGGCGACGGCGACGACGTTTTTCACTCCGGGCAGCACCTCGTCGTCACGGATCGACGCCGGCCGTTTGGCCGTGAGTTCGACCTCCAGTCCGGCCTCGGTGAGCACCTCCCGAACGTCCGCGGCGATGGCGCTTTCGGTTGGCGCGTACGGCGCGCCGAGCGCGAGCGACACCTTCGCCACGCCGTCGGCGACATCGACGCCGTTGACCAGTCCGAGCGACACGATGTCGTCGCCGAGGTCCGAATCCTCGACCCGGCCGAGCAACTCCCGTACGTCGGCTTCGTCCATGGCGTAGCGTGGGTGTGAGGGCCGCATAAGGGTTTTGTCGCACCCACACCGAATGCAACCACAGTGACACACTTCGAGGGGCGTTGCGTAATCAATTTCAGTTACTTCGCCCGGTTCCGATGGCCCCAATTTAAGCGTCTCGGGACGAACGATCCGATAGTATGCTGGAGGACGATTTCGGTCGAGAGGTGACGGGGGTTCGCGTGTCCCTCACCGACCGGTGTAACTTCGACTGTGTTTACTGTCACAACGAGGGGCTCGGTGATACACGCGGCCCGATGGAGGCCCAAGACGACGAGATGTCGGCGGACGACGTGGTTCGGTTTCTGGAGGTGGCCGCGGAGTTCGGCGTCGACAGCGTGAAGTTCACCGGCGGCGAGCCGATGCTCCGCGGCGACTTGGAGGAGATCATCCGCCGGACGCCGGACTCGATGGAAGTGTCCATGACGACCAACGGCACCTATCTGCCGGGGCGGGCGGGCGATCTCGTCGACGCCGGCCTCGAACGCGTCAACGTCTCGCAGGACGCGCTCGACCCCGAGGCGTTCGCGGAGATCACGAAATCCGGCGCCTACGAGAAGGTGATGGAGGGCGTCGAGGCGGCGCTCGACGCGGGGCTCGATCCCGTCAAGCTGAACATGGTCGTCTTCGAGCACACCGCGGGCTACGTCGAGGGGATGGTGAACCACGTCGCCGAGAACGACGGGCTCCAGCTCCAGTTGATCGAATATATGCCCGAACTGACGGGCAAGCCCGAGTGGAACATCGACATCGGGCGTGTCCACGACTGGCTGGCCGACATCGCCGACGAGGTGGAGCACCGAGAGATGCACGACCGCAAGCGCTACTGGGTCGACGGCGGCATGGTCGAAATCGTCGACCCCGTCGAGAACGCCACCTTCTGTGCCAACTGCCACCGGGTTCGGGTCACTCACGAGGGTTACCTGAAAGGCTGTCTCAACCGTAACGACGACCTCCGATCGATGGGCGAGATGACCAAGCCGGAGATCCGCGAGACCTTTCGCGAGACCGTCGCCAACCGCGTGCCCTACTACGGCGAGTACATGATCAAAAACGACGACGACGAGTGGGAGATCAACGAGGAGTACATCGGCGCGCCGACGGCGTAGGCGGGCGTTTTTCACGCGAACCGCATCTTCCGTCCACCGTTGACGACCAGTGCCGGCTTCGAACTCGAACGGTCCGTATGGGAGCAGGTCGCACGCCCCCGGCCTTTCGTGATGTTTAAGTATCGGCCCCGGGTTCCTTCGGATGCATGCTGCAGGGGCGCTCGGCCCCGAGTCCGCAAGCGCGATGATTCGGACGGCGAATCATCTGCCAACAAATCCGCGTGGATTTGTGAGGGCGACGATACAGAACGCGAGTGTTGCGGTAGCCAAGCCTGGCCCAAGGCGCAGGGTTGCTAACTCTGTGGCGTCAAGCCTCCGGGGTTCGAATCCCCGCCGCAACGCTCACACCCATACCAATGAGTGCAGAAGAACCACAGGACGGCTCCCCCGATGACGACGAAGACCTTCGGTACTTCGTCCGAATCGGCCAGACCGACCTCGACGGGACGAAAGCCGTCGAGCGGAGCCTCACCGACATGAACGGCATCGGCAAGCGCACGGCGCGCATCGTCGCCGACGCGGCCGACGTGGACCGAACGGCCACGTTCGGACGCCTCAGCGACGACGAAATCGACCGCGTGATCGAGGCGGTGGAGAACTTCGCCGACGAAGTCCCCGAGTGGATGGTCAACCGGCGAAACGACTTCTACACCGGCGAGAACGACCACATCGTCGGCTCCAACCTCGGACAGACGCGCACGCAGGACATCAACCGGATGAAGATGATCGACTCCTACCGTGGCGTCCGACACAAGCGTGGACAGAAGGTGCGCGGCCAGCGGACGAAGTCCACGGGCCGCACCGAAGGCACCATCGGCGTCAACGTCGAGGCGATCAAGGAAGACATGGCCGAGGAAGCCGCCGAAGAGGAGGAGGACGGATAGATGACCACCGGCAAGAACACCAAGTTCTACGAGACCCCGAACCACCCGTACCAGGGCGAGCGCATCGCCGAAGAGGCCGATCTCCTCGGGCGTTACGGTCTGAAAAACAAAGAAGAGCTCTGGCGCGCCCAGTCCGAACTACGCGAGATGCGCCGCGAGGCGCGGCGACTGCTCGGCGACGCACAGGGTGACGTCGAGGTTGCCGCGGACGCGGGCGGCGAGTTCGTCGCTCGGCTCCAGCGACTCGGCATCCTCGGGGGCGAGGACGACATCAGCGACGTGCTGTCGCTGGAAGTGACGGACCTGCTCGAACGGCGACTGCAGACGGTCGTCTACCGGAAGGGGCTGGCACACACGCCCCAGCAGGCCCGCCAGTTCGTCTCGCACGGACACGTCACGGTCGACGGCGCGCGCGTGCAGACGCCGTCGAAAAAAGTGGAGGCCGACGAGCAGGCGTCCGTCGCCTTCGACGAGACGAGTCCGCTCGCCGATGACCTCCATCCCGAACGCGCGGAGGCCCAGGAATGAGCGCCGAAGAAGAGGAGAAATGGGGTATCGCCCACGTCCACGCGTCGTTCAACAACACCCTCATCACGATCACGGATCAGACGGGGGCGGAGACGATCGCGAAGTCGAGCGGCGGGACGGTCGTGAAACAGAACCGCGACGAGGCGTCGCCGTACGCGGCGATGCAGATGGCCGAAGTGGTCGCCGAGGAAGTCCTCGCGGCCGGCGTCGAGGGCGTGCACGTTCGCGTGCGTGGCCCCGGTGGCAACGGCAACAAGTCGCCCGGCCCCGGTGCCCAGGCGACGATCCGGGCGCTGGCCCGTGCCGGTCTCGAGATCGGTCGTATCGAGGACGTGACCCCGATCCCGCACGACGGGACGCGCGCGCCGAAGAACAGCCGCCTCTAACATCATGGTAGCCGACTTCGACATCGAGTTCATCGAACGCGACGACCGGAACGCACGATTTCTGGTCCGTGGAGCGACGCCGGCCTTCGCCAACGGCATCCGCCGGGCGATGATCGCCGACGTGCCGACGTTCTCCATCGACACCGTCCGGTTCGTCGAGAACTCGTCGGTCATGTTCGACGAGATGATCGGCCTCCGTCTGGGACTGGTGCCGCTTTCGACCCCTCTCGACGACTTCGAGGTGGGCGACGAAGTGACGCTGGCGCTGGACGTGGAGGGGCCGGCGACGGCCTACTCGGGCGACATCGAGTCGTCCGACGCGCTGGTTCAGCCGGCCGACGACAACATCCCGATCATCGAACTCAAAGAGCAACAGCGGATCGAACTCGAGGCCGACGCCGTGCTGGACCGTGGCCGCGACCACGCCAAACATCAGGGCGGCGTGGCCGTCGGCTACCGTCACCTCCAGCGTGTCGAGGTCGTCGACGACGCCGGCGAGTTCGACGAACAGGAGCCGAACATCCTTCGCGGGGTCATCGAGACGGCCGACGGCGAACTCGTGGCGACGGGCGAGTTCGACCACGACCTCACCGAGCGATACCCCGGCAAGGAACTCGAGGTAACGGACGTGCCCGGCGCGTTCGTCTTCCACGTGGAGACGGACGGGTCGTTCAGCGTCGAGGAACTGGTCACGCGCGCCGTCGAGTCCATCGGCGACCGCGCGGCGGAACTGGAATCGAAAGTCGCCGTTTAGACCCCACGATGCCCCGAACCCCACCCACGCCGACGCTCGCCGCGGCCGCGAGCGACGCCCCCGGCTCGATCCGACACGGGATGGGGACCGAAAGTGGTTTGAAGGGGCGACGGATACTGCGCTATGCGTGCAGGGATAGCCAAGTCAGGCCAACGGCGCAGCGTTCAGGGCGCTGTCCCATAGGGGTCCGCAGGTTCAAATCCTGCTCCCTGCACTCCCTTTTGGAGGAAGACAATGAGTAAGACGAATCCGAGACTGAATAGTCTCATCGCCGAGTTGAAGGCGGTGTCTCGCGAGTCCGGTGCCGGTGTCTGGCAGGACGTCGCGGACCGCCTGGAGAAGCCACGGCGCACCCACGCGGAGGTCAACCTCGGGCAGATCGAACGGTATGCCCGCGAGGACGAGACCGTCGTCGTACCCGGCAAGGTGCTGGGAAGCGGTGTGCTCGAAAAAGAGGTAACGGTCGCCGCGGTCGACTTCTCGTCGACGGCGCGCACGAAGATCGAACAGGTCGGCGACGCCGAGCAGCTAGCACGGGTCGCCGAGGAGAACCCCGAAGGATCCAACGTCCGGGTGATTCGATGAGTCTCGCAGAGTTCGATGCCGACGTGGTTGTCGACGCCCGTGATTGTATCATGGGCCGGGTCGCCAGCGAGGTGGCCCAGCGCGCCCTCGGTGGCGAGACGGTCGCCGTCATCAACGCCGAGGACGCGGTCATCACTGGCAACGAGGAATCGACGATGGAGACCTACCGCAAGCGTGCGGAACTCGGCTCCGACAGCGGGCCGTACTACCCCAAGCGTCCGGACCGCATCTTCAAGCGGGCCGTCCGCGGGATGGTCCCTTACAAGAAGCCGCGGGGCCGCGAGGCCTTCGAGAACGTCCGTATCTACGTCGGCAACCCCTTCGACGAGGACGGCGACGTGCTCGAAGGCACGTCGCTGGATCGCCTCTCGAATATCAAATTCGTCTCCCTCGGAGACGTCTCCGAACAACTGGGTGCGAACGTCACATGGTAACCAACACGAGCGGCAAGAAGAAGACGGCCGTCGCCCGCGCCACGGTGCGCGAGGGCGAGGGACGCGTGCGTATCAACTCCCAGCCCGTCGAACTGGTCGAACCGGAGCTCGCGAAGCTGAAGATGCTGGAGCCGTTCCGCATCGCCGACGAGGAGCTTCGGGACACCGTCGACATCGACGTGAGCGTCTCGGGTGGCGGCTTCGCCGGACAGGCCGACGCCGTCCGGACCGCCATCGCTCGCGGGCTGGTACAGCATCACAACGATGCCGAACTCCGCGACGCGTTCATGGAGTTCGATCGGTCGCTGCTGGTCAACGACGTCCGGCAGTCCGAACCCAAGAAGTGGGGCGGTCCCGGCGCTCGGGCCCGCTACCAGAAGTCCTACCGCTGAGGTGATCCACCCATGATGATCCCAGTCCGGTGTTTCACGTGCGGGAAAGTCATCGGCGAGCACTGGGAGGAGTACCAGGCTCGCCTCGACGACGGCGAGGACCCCGCGGAGGTGCTCGACGACCTGGGCGTGACCCGGCACTGCTGTCGACGGATGTTCGTCTCGCATAAGGACCTCGTGGACGTCGTCTCACCCTACCAATGAGTCAGGGTCGCTACAACCGCTACGAGAAGGCGCGCATCCTCGGGGCGCGAGCCCTGCAGGTGTCCTACGGGGCGCCGGTGCTCGTCGAGACGGAGCAGAGCGAACCGATCCTGGTCGCGGCCGAGGAGTACGACGCCGGTGTACTCCCCTTCACGGTGAGGCGGGAGGGCAAATGACGCTGATTCGCTCGGTGAGCCTGCGTCGGGTCCTCGACTCGCGTGGGTCGGCGACCGTCGAGGCGGACGTGTTGACCGAGTCGGGCGGCTTCGGCCGCGCGGCCGCACCGAGCGGTGCGTCGACCGGCGAGTACGAGGCGATCGAACTGCCGACGGGCGAGGCCATCGCCGCCGCCCGACAGCACGCCGTCCCGCGACTGGTCGACGAGGTGCACGCGGGCAACCAGCGGGAAGTCGACGCCGCCTTGCACGCCGCGGACGGCACCGACGACTTCTCGGCCATCGGCGCCAACAGCGCCGTCGCCATCTCGATGGCGGCCGCGAAGGCCGGTGCCGACGTGCTCGGTGCGCCGCTGTATCAACACCTGGGCGGCGCCTTCCGCGGCGACAACTTCCCGGTTCCGCTCGGGAACGTCGTCGGCGGCGGCGAACACGCCACGGACGCCACCCACATCCAGGAGTTCCTGGCCGCGCCCGTGGGCGCGCCGAGCGTCGTCGAAGCCGTCTTCGCCAACGCCGCCGTCCACGACCGAATCGGCGACCTGTTGGACGAGCGTGGCATCGCCGCCGGCAAGGGCGACGAGGGCGCGTGGGCGCCCCCGGTCGAGGACGCAGTGGCGTTCGAACTCGTCGCGGAGGCGACCGACGACGTGGCCGCCGACGTCGGCTTCGAGGTCGGAATCGGCCTCGACGTGGCGGCGTCGGAGCTCTACGACCCCGACGACGGGGTGTACCGCTACGGCGATGTCGAGCGGACGCCGGACGAGCAGGTCGACTACATCGCCGGCCTCGTCTCCGAGTACGACCTCGCGTACGTCGAGGACCCCGTCGACGAGGACGACTTCGCCGGCTTCGCCGATCTGACCGACCGGGTCGGCGACCGGACGATACTCTGTGGCGACGACCTGTTCGTCACGAACGTCGAGCGCCTGCGACGTGGCATCGACGAGGGAGCGGGCAACGCCATCCTGGTCAAGCCTAACCAGATCGGGACGCTCTCCGACGCCGTGGACGCGGTAGAGCTCGCGACCCGGAACGGCCTACAGGCCGTCGTCTCGCACCGATCGGGCGAGACAGAAGACACGACCATCGCACACCTCGCCGTGGCGGCCGACGCCCCGTTCATCAAGACGGGGACGGTCGGGGGCGAGCGAACCGCCAAACTCAACGAACTCATCCGCATCGCGGAGGACGCAGTATGACAGACAACGACAACGAACTCGAAACCCCGGACGGCGACGAGGCGGCGGCCGACGAGGCCGACGCTCCCGAAGACGCCGAGCCCGCGGACACTGAGGAACCGACCGCCGAGGCGGCCACGGAGGCGGCCGAGGCAGAGGCAGAAGAAGCCGAAGACGTGGAGGCCGAGGAGGAGGCCACCCCGTTCGACGACGACGTGATGCCCGACGACGAGGCGGACCTCCTCATCCCGGTCGAGGACTATCTCGGCGCCGGCGTCCACATCGGGACCCAGCAAAAGACCGAGGACATGGAGCGGTTCATCCACCGCGTCCGTGACGACGGCCTGTACGTACTGGACGTGAGCCAGACGGACAAGCGCATCCGCACGGCCGCGGACTTCCTCGCGAACTACGCGCCCGAGCAGATCCTCGTGACCTCCTCGCGCCAGTACGGCCGGTTCCCGGCCGAGAAGTTCGCGGAGGCCATCGGCGCCCGCGCCCGGACGGGACGGTTCATCCCCGGGACCCTCACCAACCCGGACTACGACGGCTACATCGAGCCGGACGTGGTGGTCGTCACCGACCCCATCGGCGACTCGCAGGCGGTCAAGGAGGCCATCACTGTCGGCATCCCCGTCATCGCCATGTGCGACTCGAACAACCAACTCAGCAACGTCGACCTGGTCATCCCGACGAACAACAAGGGTCGACGCGCCCTGTCGGTCGTCTACTGGCTGCTCGCCAACGAGACGCTCGACCGCCGCGGCGCCGAACCCGCCTACGCACTCGACGACTTCGAGGCGGGCATCTAGAGCAACGGACCCGTTTCACGACTGCGGCGCACGGAAGCGTTTTTAGTCGGTACCGACACGGTTTGGTATGGATCTGTTTCGGAGCGTCCGGACCGTCACCACGGCCTCCGGCGACGGCTACGTGGACTGGCCAGCCGTCGGAGAGGCGGCCAAAGCCAGCACGGACGCCGGCGCGCTCGACCTGAGCGACACGGAACGCGAGGGGTACGCGACCGACGTGCGCGACGCGCGCGACCGCCTCCACGCCCTCGGCGGTGTCACGTTCGACCTGCCGGAGACGGTCGAAATCCAGAACCGGCACCACTGGATCGACGCCAACGTCGACACCTTCCGACGGGTGATGGCGCCCGTCGAACGCGAAGCGCCGCGCGCGCTCTTTCCCGACCTCACCCGCGTCGTCAACACCGGCTCGCTCTCTTTCATGCTCGCCTTCCTCGGCCGGAACGTCCTCGGGCAGTACGACCCGCTGCTCCTCGCCGAGGCGGCGCCCGCGGACCGGGATCACGCCCTCTATTTCGTCCACCCGAACATCGTCGACGTGGCCGAGACGCTGTCCGTGGACACCGCTCGATTCCGGCGATGGATCGCGTTCCACGAGGTGTCCCACGCCGCGGAGTTCGGCGCCGCCCCGTGGCTCTCGGACCACCTCGAAACCCGCCTCGAACGCGGTGTCGACGCGCTCGCGACGGGCGAGTTGGATCGGGAGGCCTTCGCCGAACTCGACACCGCGATGACGGCCGTCGAGGGGTACGCCGAACTCCTGATGGACCGGGCGTTCGACGACGACTACGCCGACTTGCGGGCGAAACTCGACGCACGGCGACAGGGCGGCGGCCCGGTCGCTCGGCTGGCCCGCCGGCTCCTCGGACTGGGGTTGAAACGCCGACAGTACGAACGCGGGGCGGCCTTCTTCCGGGCCGTCGCCGACGCGCGGGGGCTAGAGGGCGCGAGCGCGGTGTGGGAGCGGCCGGAGAACCTCCCGACGGACGCGGAACTCGACCACCCCGAGCGGTGGTTGGCGCGGATCTAGCGCCGGCGTTTCTCGCGCCACTGCCGGCCGACGTACCCGAGATAGGAAAGCAGCGCCCCGCCGACGAGGAGGCCGGCGACGACGGCGCCGAGTGCCTGCACGGCCGTGGCGTCGGCGGCGAGGGCGACGAGCCCTCCCGAACAGCCGATGAGGACGACGAAGCCGTATTTGAGCCGGCGGGAGGCGACGGCTCGGTCCGCCTCACTGAGGCTCGGCCCCACCATCACTCGACGTGTGGCGTACTGACGTGCATCCCGACGAAGAGCCACTCGACCTCGTCGTCCTCCACCCCACGGCGTTCCATCGTCCCGCTCCACCGCGTCGGGACGGCGTACTCGTGGTCGGCCTCGCGGTCGGTCCACGACAGGAACACCGAGTCGGAAAAGTAGGCGTAGCCGTCGCGTTCGGAGACCCGGAGGTCCTGACTCTCTACGGTCCAGTCTTCCGTCGTTCGGCTCTGTTCGCGCAGCCCCTCGGCGACGGCGTCGTAGCCGACGAGTCGCTCGCCGACGCCGAACTTCACCACGTCCGGGCGCTCCGCGAAGTAGGGATAGAGCGGTTCGCCCCGCCGGAGCGCCTCGTAGTACTCGCGGATGGTCGCCGCCGCGTTCATACGCCATCGTCTCCCCGACGGCGGTTAACTGTTTTCAGGGGCGACGGCGCGGCGGAGCGTCGCGATGCCGACGAACCGTGGGACGCGGGCGGCGTAGCGGTCGTAGGCGTCGCCGAACTCGGCGCGAAGGTGTGGCTCCTCGGCACGGGGGAGGAGCCACACCCAACCGACGTGGGCGGCGGCGAGGCCGGCCACGAACGCCGAATCGACGGCGAGCGCGAACCCCATCACGCCGACGATCATGCCGACGTACTGCGGATTGCGCGTGTAGGCGTACGGGCCGTCAGTGTGGAGGTGGCCGGTCACGCCCATCGTCTCCGCGGACTGCATCGTCCGCGCGCCCCGGACGAACAGGGCGGTTCCGAGAGAGGCGAGGACGACGCCGACGACGGCGGCCGGAAGTGGGAGGCCCCACCCGCCGAAGTCCAGCACTGCGGTGGCGATCAGCGAGAGGTCGAAGACGCCCACGAGCGTCCAGTGGACGTAGTACGCGGGCGTCCGGTCGCCGGGCGGCCACCACTCGTGGTCGGTCAGGAGCGTTCCGAGGACGATACCGTAGACGCCCGCGGCGGCGAGGAGGCCGCCCCCGAACGCGAGTCGTGTCGGTGTCATACGGCGTGGCCTTGTCGGCGAGCGCCCGAGTCCGAACTGCCTCACCCCCGAGGCTTTTATTTAAGCGCCGAAACCGTCGACTCGATGAAATACGTCGAACTGCGCATCTACCACGAGTCGGGGAGTCTCCACCCTATGCACGCGTTCGAGATGCGCCACGAGGCCATCGAGCGCGCGGCGCTGTTGCACTGGAACACGGTGCTCGACGGGACGAACACGATGGTGTTCCGGGTTCGGGGCGACCCCGAGCCGTTCCGGGCGAAACTCGACGCTCGGACGGCGACGGTGGAGTACAGCCTCACGGAGGCGGTCGAGGGCACCTTCTACTGCTGTGTCCGTGACCGCGCGATCGACGCCGACCGGAACTACATCGAAGCCGTCGCTCGTGGTACGCTCGTCGTGGTGCCGCCCGTCGCGTTCAACCCCGACGGGACGACCGATCTGACGCTGGTCGGAACGCCGGCGGACGTCGACGCGGCCGTCTCGGGGCTGCCCGACGGCTTGCGGGCGACCGTTCGGTCGGTCGGCCCGTACCGTCGGCGGGCGGGGGCGGACGCGGTTCGGCTCACCGACCGACAACGAGCGGCCGTCGCCGCCGCCGTCGACTGCGGGTACTACGACTCGCCGCGGGCGGGGACGGTCGAGGATGTGGCCGACGCGTTGGGTGTCGCGCCGGGGACGGCGGCCGAACACCTCCGGAAGGCGGAGGCGAGGGTGATGGCCCGATTAGTAGAGTAGTTCGTCGTCGTTCTCGACCATGTAGAGCGTCCGGGCGGCGATATTGACGGCGTGGTCGCCAACCCGCTCCAGGTCGCGGATGGTGAGCAGGAGACGGGACACGTCCTGCATCAACGACTTCGTCTCGGCGTCGCCCCCCTCGTCGGCGAGGTAGTCGCCCTCGATGAGGTCGCGGACCACGACTTCGCTTGCGGCCTCGCACATCGCGTCCACCTCGTCGTCACGGTCGGCGACCGCGTAACACCGCTCTACGTCCTCGTTGGCGTAGGCGTCCATCGCGTCCTCCAGCATATCGAGCGTCGTCATTCCGATACGTTGCATGTCGACGTCGGGAAAGAGGTCGCGCTCGGCGTCGAGGGTGTAGCCACCGAGATTGACCGCCAGGTCACCGATGCGTTCGAGGTCGGTGATGATCTTGAACGACGCCGCGATGAAGCGCAGGTCGCTGGCGACGGGTTGCTGCAGGGCGATCAGGTCGACGCACTCGCCTTCGAGTTCGAGATACATCTCGTTGATTTCGTCGTCGCCCTCGATAACCTCCCGTGCGAGTCGTTCGTCCTTCCGTTCGAGGGCGTCGAGCCCCGTCCGGAGCCGCTCCGCAACCAGTTCGCTCATGTAGAGAACGTCGTCGCGAAGCTCCTCCAGCGACGACTGATAATCCGTTCGCGCCATACCTACGCCTCGACGCGGTCGGCCTAAAACGTTTTCCCATGTCTACTGTTGCCTATATAGAATTCTATAGTTCACCGGCGCGAAGTCCGTAGCTGCTATCCGAACTTGCCGGTGATGTAGTCCTCGACGCGCTGGCTCTCGGGATTCTCGAAGATTTTCTCGGTGTCGTCGAACTCGACGAGCTCGCCGCCGGTGAGAAACACGGCCGTCTTATTGGAGATGCGCGCCGCCTGCTGCATGTTGTGGGTGACGATGACGACGGTGTACTCCTCGGCGAGTTCGGAGATGAGGTCCTCGATCTGGGAGGTGGCGACGGGGTCGAGCGCGGATGCGGGTTCGTCCATCAGGATGACTTCGGGGTCGGGAGCGATGGCCCGGGCGATACAGAGGCGCTGTTGTTGTCCGCCGGAGAGTTCGAGGCCGGACTGGTCGAGTTGATCTTTCACCTCGTCCCACAGCGCCGCCCGCTTCAGCGACTCCTCGACGATTTCGTCGTAGTCGCCCTCCTTGTTCTGGATCTTCAGCCCGTACGCGACGTTGTCGTAGATGCTCTTGGGGAAGGGGTTCGGCGACTGGAACACCATGCCGACCCGCCGACGGAGCGCCACGGGGTCTACGTCGTCGTCGTAGACGTTCTTCCCACGGAGATAGAGGTCGCCCTCGACACGTGCGGCGTCGATCAGGTCGTTCATTCGGTTGATACACCGGAGGAACGTGGATTTCCCACAGCCCGACGGCCCGATCATGGCGGTCACCTGGTTCTCGGGGATCTCCAGCGAGATGTCTTGGAGGGCCTGCTCGTCGTTGTACCAGACGTCGACGTGTTCGGCGCGGACGACGGTGTTTGCGGCCATCGTCGGCCCCGACGAGTCCACGCTCGCGCTCACGTCGGTCTCGATTGCCATGTCGTTGATGGTCGGGTCGTCGGTCGATTCGTCGGTCGCGTACTCTTGATCTGGGTTATCTGACATGGGGAATCACTGCTGGTTCTGGTATTTGTTGCGCAACACGATGGCGACGGAGTTCATGCTGAGCAGGACGATGAGCAAGACGACGACGCCCGCGGGGACGGCCGCCTGATAGAAGGGATCGCTGGCGAAGAGGCTCGCCCAGGCGTACACCTGCAGAGGCATCGCGCTCACTTTCGAGGAGAGGGCCGTCGGCAGGGAGAAGAGGACGTTCGGCGCGCCGATCATGATGAGCGGTGCCGTCTCGCCGATGGCGCGACCGAGCGCCAGGATCGTCCCCGTCAGAATCCCGGGGAACGCCCGCGGGAGGACGACGTTTCTGATCGTCTGCCACCGCGTCGCGCCCATGCCGTAGGAGGCCTGGCGCATCTCGTTCGGGACGCTCCGGAGCGCCTCGCGGGCGGAGATGATGACGATGGGCAGGATGAGCAAGGCGAGGGTCCCGCCGCCGATGAGGACGGTCCCGGTCGGCTGGCCGAGATACGTGACGAACACGCCGAGACCGAGTAACCCGTAGACGACGGAGGGGACGCCCGCGAGGTTGGAGATGTTCACGTCGATGAAGCGGGTGAAGCGGTTGTTCGGGGCGTACTCCTCCAGATACACCGCGGCGCCGACGCCGAGCGGGAACGAGAGGGCGGCGACGGTGACCATCAGGAGGATCGAACCGCCGATGGCGGGGTAGAGGCCGGCGTCGGCCGCCGTCCCGCTGTGGGCGCTGGTGAGGAACTGCCAGTCGACCCACGACTGCGGCCCGGCGAAGCCGAGGGCCTCCACCGCGGCGGCACCGACGACGGCGCCACCGAGGATCACGGCAGTAAAAAGCAGCCCGGACCGGACGGCCGGATTCCGGCGGGTTGCTCCGACGGCGTATCCCGCGGTGGGCACCACGGCGACGGAGAGCAACACCGTCGCGGGCACCGCCCCGAGGGCGAGGGCTGGGCCAAGCACCTCGCCGGCGCCGACGGCGGCGACACCTGCGAGGACCGCGAGAATCGTTCCTCGCCGTCCTGCCTCGGCGGCGGCGTACCGGCCGACGACGAGCGCGACCGGTGCGCCGAGCGAGGCGGTGAGCATGATCCCGTCGGCCGGGTAGACCGGCAGCCCCTGCACGAGACCGGGGATGAGCAGGAATGATCCGACGATGGCTGCGGCCGCCCCCGCGAAGCGTGCGAGGAAGGGGAGTTGTCGGTCGAAGCGTTCGATCCCGACGACGCCGGCGAGAGCGAGGCCGAGCGCGAGGACGTAGCTGAACCAGACGACCGGCGGCACGATGTCGACGAAGATCATCGCGGCGCCGCCGCCGAACATGGTGCTGACGGCCAGGAGGCCGACGACGCTCGCGCCGAACTTGAACGAGTCGGGGTCGGTCCGGAAGAGGTAGCCCCCGACGGCGAGCGTCGGGAGAACGAGCGTCAGAAAGAAGGTGAGATGCCAGCGCGGATCGGCCGTCAGCGGCTGGATCGCGTCGTTGGCGACGTAGACGAGGAGGATCACCAGCGCGACGATGCCAAAGAGCGTCGCCGCGAGGAGGAGATAGCGGAAGACGGTGCCGACGGTCCGGCTGACGTTGCCGAAGTCCTCGATCACCCGGTCGCTCGTCGCCATCTCAGTACTCCTCCCGGTACCGCTGTGCGACGAGGTCGCTGATGATGTTCATGATGAGCGTGATGATGAAAAGCGTGAGGCCGATGGCGAAGAGGCTGCGGTAGGCGACGCCGCCGCCGGTGACGTCGCCGGTCAGGAGGTTCACCATCGCGGCGGTCATCGGGAGCGCGCCCTCCAGATACGACGCCGGGTTCAGGGGGTTGAGCAGGTTTGCCTGTGACCCCGCGGCGACGGTGACGGCCATCGTCTCGCCGATGGCTCGCGAGAGCGCGAGAATAAAAGAGGAGAAGATGCCGGAGAGGGAGGCGGGGACGACGATGCCGACGGAGACATCGAACTTCGTCGCGCCCATGCCGTAGCCGGCCTGTCGGAGCGAGTCGGGGACGGCCGACATCGCGTCCTCGCTGATCGAGGCGACCATTGGAATGATCATGATGCCGACGACGATGCTCGCCGAGAGCATGTTGAACGTGCCGAGGCCGGGGATGATCGTCCGGAGGGCGGGCGTAATGTAGACGACGGCGAAGAAGCCGTAGACGACCGTCGGGACGCCCGCGAGCACCTCCAGTGCGGGTTTCAACACGCGCTGGGCGCGCGGTGTCGCGTACTCGCTCAAATAGATCGCCGTCGCGACGCCGAGCGGCAGGGCGACGACGGCCGACCCGATGGTGATGGCGAACGTCGCCGACACCAGCGGCAGGACGCCGAACTGTTCGTTGTTGATGATCCACTCCGTTCCGGTGAGGAAGTCGACGACCGACGCGGTCGGTCCCTCGATGCCCATCAACGGCGCGGTGATGGTGAAGAACTTCGCCGCCTCCGTGGTCAGCATGAGGATGATGCTGACCGTCGTGACGATGGACAGCACCGCACACAGGAAGAAAAACGAGCGCGTCAGGAGCTCCTGTGGCGAGTTCTCCGTTCGACGGGTGAGATCCCGTTGTAGGTCGTCCGTGCTCATCTAACGTGGGTCGATTCTGCGCTCGGTGGAAAAAGCTCTTCGTTCGGCTCCGATTCATACGGTTTAGTGTAAGTCATTACCGGTGGGTCGCCGACCCGTCCTGGCGACCCACCGGTGAACAGTTACACTAATCCGTATCAGCCCTGGGCGTTCTCGATAGCCGATTCCAGCGCATCCATCGCTTCCTGTTGGTCCGCGTCGCTCAGGGGAACGTAGCCGACCTCGTTGGCGACGATTTCTTGGCTCGTGGCGTTCTCGATCCAGTAGCGGGCGAACTCCGCGACGTGGTCCTCCGCCAGCGACTCCTGTTTGGCGTAGGTGAACAGGGGGCGAGCGAGGGGGGTGTACTCGCCGGCACGCGCGGTTTCGAGCGATGGCTCGGTGCACCCGCTCCCGTCGTCGACGCCGAGTGCCTTCACGCGGTCCTGGTTCTGGGAGTAGTACGCGAAGCCGAGATAGCCCATCGCGTTCGCCGACCCTTCGACACCCTGGATGATCGTGCGGTCCTGTTCGGTCGCGGAGTAGTCCTGGCGGTGGCCCGGTCCCTCCTCGCCCAGGATCGCCTCGATGAAGTAGTCGTAAGTCCCCGAGGCGTCGGTCGGGCCGTAGAGTTCGAGTTCCCGATCCGGCCAGTCGGAGTTCACCTCGCTCCACGTCGACGGCGGCTCCTCGGCCGACCAGATCTGTCGGAGTTCCTCGACGGTGATGCAGTCGACCCAGTCCGCGTCGTTGTTGACGATGACCGTCAGCGCGTCCGTCGCGACGGTGAGTTCGACCGGGGTGATGTTGTTCTCCGAGCACGCCTGCTCCTCTTCGGGTTGGATGGGACGCGAGGCGTTGTTGAAGTCGGTGCGGCCGGGACAGAAGTGGTTGGCGAAGCCGCCACCGGAGCCCGTCGACTGGATGTTGATGTTGACGCCCGAATGCTCCTCCTGGAATCGCTCCGCCATCGCCGTCGCCAGCGGGAACACCGTGGAACTGCCCGCGATATCGATGGTGCCGGAGAGACCGTCTCCACCGCCGCCACCGCCGGACCCGCTCTGCGTACACCCGGCGAGACCGGCCGCGCCGACCGTCCCGGTCGCCGCGAGGAACTTCCGACGCGACACACGTCCACTCGTGGATCCCTCAGTCATCACTCGGTTTTGGTCGACTGTGACGTAAGTAGACTTCTATGATAACTATATAGAATTTTGTACGACAACAGATAACGTGGTATTCGGATACATCAGGGGCGGACGGCACGCCGAGCGTGGACATCGGAATCGACTATAGAGCCGTAAAGGGCGCTCATACTGGCTTTTACAAGCGTAATTCAATGCCGCCGGGTGATGGTGACCCGTCGAAATCGGGCGCGAATCGGCGGTCGATCGTCTCGCGCTGGCTCGCACGATGCGGCACTCCGGCAATAGTATATAGATATACGAGGTTTTATTTCGGCGAGCCCGTTCTCTCCGCGTATGGTCGAGACCCGAAAGGTGCAGGTGACGGGTGGATCGACGTATACGGTGTCGATTCCGAAAGACTGGGCAACCGACAACGACGTATCGGCTGGCAGCGAGGTGGCCTTCTACCCCGAGGGCGACTCGCTTTTCATGACGCCCCGGACCGGCGACGACCGGACCGAAGGCACGCTCGACATCGGCGACCTGGCCGGCGAGGAGCTCGTCCGCGCCGTCATGACGATGTACGTCAGCGGGTTCGACATCATCGCTCTGGAGAGCGCGCGGATCACGACCGATCAGCGCCGCACGATCAGGCAGGCGACCCAGAGCCTCGTGGGTCTCGAAGTGCTGGAAGAGACCCGCGACCGGGTCGTCATCCGGGACCTGCTCGACTCCTCCGAGCTGTCGATCAACAACGCGGTCACGCGGATGCGACTGATCGCCCTCTCGATGCTCGAGGACGCCGTGACGGCACTGATCGATCTCGACGAGGATCTCGCGCGCGACGTGATCCAGCGCGACGACGACGTGGACCGCCTGTGGATGGTCGTCTCGCGAATCTTCCGGGCGACGCTCCGGAGTCCGCGTGCGGCCGAGGAACTCGGCGTCACCCGCGAGGTGTGTTTCGACTACCAGTCCGCGGCCCGACAGCTCGAACGCGTCGCCGACCACGCGACCAAAATCGCCCACCTCTCCCTCAACTTCGACGAGCCGCTTCCCGAGGACGTGGTCGACGCGCTCAACGGCCTCCACGCCGACGCCGCGAAGGTCATCGACGTGGGGATGGACGCGCTCTTTCTCGACGAGAGCGACGAGGCGACCCGCCAGGCCAACGAGGCCCGCGAGTCCGTCCAGGGCATCGACAGCCACGCCCGCTCCATCGACGAACTCCTCCGCGAACTCGATCCGACGCGCGCGCAACTGCTCGGCCTCGTCGTCGACTCGCTCTCCCGGAGCGCCGACTACGGGGGCAACATCGCCGAAACGGCGCTACAGAAGGCGGCACCGACGCCGTAGGACCGACCGACGGTACGCGAAAGAACAGTGGAGACGCTTACTCGTCGATCAACACCGCGTTGACCTGGCCGCTCTGGCCAGGTCGGGACGTGACGCGGGCACGACCCTCGCTCGTCTCGAGGATGGCACCCTTCGTGATGATGTTTCGGCGGGCGTAGTTGGTGTTCGAGGGGTTGTCGACGACGTTCTCGATGTCGGCCTCGACCGTCTCGCCGTCGACGGCGACGTGGGCGACGTTCGTCGCGAGCGCCCGCATCTTCGTCCCGTTGCCGCGGGAGTCGACGGTCTGAAACCGGGGTTCGCCGACCGTCGTCTCGGCCGGTTGGCGGCCCAGCTGGTATCGCTTCTTGTTTCGGAAGGGCCGAAGGCGGCCCCCAGTACGCTTCCGCGTAGAGCGTCCCTGATCTTGCATACGCCTATCCAGTCTCAGCAGGTACTTGAATGGCTCGAAACGGAGCCTCCGAACACGACAGGATTTAGTGGGCGGGTCGCCGGTCTGTGTGTCATGAGTCTCGAGGCCGCCGTGGCGGCGCCCTTCCGCGACCGGGGGCGTGAGCGCCTCGGCGAGGGGGAGTTCGTCGTTGCCCTGTCGCTCGACCGCGACTGGTTCACGCCCGACCAGGCCAAACGCCTCGTCGACGTGGCCGCCGGCCGGGGCCTCCTCTCCCGCGAGGGCGACGACCTCGTCGCCGACTTCGACCCCGCGGACGTCACCATCCCCGACGGCTTCGTCCCCGACGAGTCCGTTCTCCGCGAGCAGTCCACCTTCGAGCGTGTCCTCTCGGCGCTGACCGACGCCGGCGTCGAGAAACAGGACGCCGTCGCCGCCATCAACGAACGCCAGCGGGAACTCGGCGTCACCATCGAGGCCGCCGCCGTCCTCTATGCCCGCCGGCGGAACGTCGCCGTCGCGGACGCCGCCGACCGTGCGCTGGCCGACCTCGAGGACCGACGGGGAGAGACAGGCCAGCCCTCGGACGGGGAGCCTTGAAATCCCGGCCGACCCTACCACGGATATGGTCTCCCACGAACTCGACGACGGCGTGCGCATCGCCCAACTGCTCGCCTCTGACCTCGTCGGCCACGAGGACGGCCTCGCGGCCGTGACGGTGACCGACGCCGACCCGGAGGTGGAGCCGACGGCAGACGGCACACGGGCCTACCGCGTTCGCGCCGCGGACCGACCGCTCGCGAGCGTCTTCGTCCACCCCGACCGCGCCCGCATCGAGTTCGAGGCGGGCCAGGAGGCCGCCCTCGACGCCGCCCGCGAGGCCGGCCTCCGGGTCCGTCCCAAACTGGTCGACCCGCCCCGGACCGTCATCTTCGTCGAGAACGGCGCCGAGGTGAAGCGGGCGCTCGGCGTCGTCGAGGCCGTAGTCGAGAGCCGGGACTAACGCGTCGCGAGAAGCCGCGGTAGTTCGGGGGCCAGTTCGTCGCGCTCGATATGGGCGAACGCGTCGGGGTCGCGCCCCGGGCCGCCCGGATAGCAGACCTGTACCGCGTCGATACCGGCGGCGACCGCCCCCTGTACGTCGGCGGTCACGTCGTTGCCGACGAACACCGTCGCCGACGCGTCGGTGCCGAGTTCGGCGAGCAGCGACTCGAATGCCGCCGGTTCGGGTTTGCCGGCGGCGAGTTCGCCCGTCACGAGGGCGGCGTCGAAGGCGTCGGTCCAGCCGAGCGCCTCGAGTTTCGACCGCTGGGCGACCACCGGCCCGTTCGTCAGCAGTCCGAGCCGGTACCGCTCTCGCAGATCGGAGAGCATCGCCTCGACTCCCGGCACGGGTTCGAGCGCCGCGTTCACCCGGTTCCGGTACGCCTCGGCGACGGCGGCGGGGTCGACATCGTCCACGCCGGCGAACAGTCGCTCGAACACCGGCTCCCGGCTCCGCGCCGTCAGGTTCTCGGCGTGGGCCTGGAGATACGCCTCCCGCGAGCGCTGGGGGGCCCCCGCCTCGCGGAGCGCCTCCGTCAGGAGCGTCGCGCGATCGACCCGCGTGACTGCGAGGGTATCGTCGAGGTCGAACGCCACCGCGGCCGTATCCATACCACCCGTAGCCGATCGACAGGTATGAGCATGGCGCCTTCCGGCGGGAATCCCCGGCTTCGGTCGACGGCGACGCCGACCGTAGCGTTCGTGACCGTTCACAGGCCGGTCGTTCGGGTGTGTGATGGCCGACAACCGCTACTGTATTTGTGCGTCGGCCGGGAGGGAGGAGTATGACACTCGATCCGGTCCACGTCGACGAGGTGGCCGACCTCGCGGGGCTGCTCGGCGGCCGCGTCGACGACCGGGATCACGACGACCTGGCGCGGACGGCGTTCGAGGAGTGGCTCGATCCCCTCACCGTCGACGGGCGAACGGTGCTCGAACCGCTGGGCGAGCGTCGCTGCAGCGCCGCCGCCGTCGACGACGTGGCCCTCGTCGACGCTCCGTATTCGACCGTCCACGGCCTCGACTCGGGGACGATCAACCCCACCACGTTCAAAAACGGGCTCGTCCTCGACGTGGCCCACGCCGCGATGGCGTCCGATCCCTCGGATCTGGACCTCCACCGCGCGCGGAGCTTGGTGACGACCGTCCACGCGAACGATCCGACCCTCTCGCTCGATTTCGACTGGGTGCGTCGCGACGAGGGCTACTTCCGGCGGAAGATCCTCCATGCCCCGCGCGTGAACCGCTACGCCGAGGGGGTGGTCCACGCCCTCGCGCTCTATCTCGCAGAGAGCTCCCACGCTCTCGAACACGCCGACGCCGTCTCGGACTGCCTCCTCCTCGACGGCCCGCTGTACCCGAAGGAACTTCTCAACTGGCAGGATCGGGACGCCGAACTCGGCGCGCTGACGACGGAGGCCAAACCCCGAGCTATCGTCGAGAACTACGTCCGCCTCGTCGAACGGCTGCTGGATCGGGACGTGGCCGTCGCGGGCTTCGTGAAGAACCCCTCGTCGAAACTCGTCACCCGGACGCTGCGCGAGAACGGCGTCGACGCCCCGTGGGTCGACGACACCGCCTTCTTCACGCGGCTGTTGGAGCCGAGCGACGGCGACGCGGACGGCCACCGTCTCACCTTCACCAACTGGTTTCGATCCCGCGGGGGATCGGACCGCACTCTCGCGGCCGACGGCGACGCCCTCGGCGTCGAGCGACGGCGCGACCCCGCCGACTACGAGGTGACGTTTTTCGTCGTCTACGACCCCCGCGAGGACCTGTGTTTCCGCGTCGAGGCGCCGGCCGGCCTCACGCGCGACGCCGACGCGCGGGACCGCCTCACCCGACAGATCCTCCGCGACGTGGCCGTCTCGCGCGGCCCGCCGACGGTCGTCGAGCGAGCCGACGCGCTGGCGCGTATCGGCGTCGACGAGAAGGCGGCGCTCCGCCGAAAGTTCGAGGAGCGTCTCGATTCGCCGTTCGTCCGCACCTACGACGACGTGCGGTGGGACGCGGAGTTCTGAGGTAGTAGGCGACGGGCCAGGGCGGGTCGCCGGCGTGGATCGTCACCGGGCGGCGGGAGCGGCGACTGCCGTCCGAGGTGGTGTTCGTCGCCGCGATCAGTCGATCGGGTCGGCCTTCTCGACCTCGATGACGACCGTCGACTCGGGGACGCCGACGCGGGCGAACTGGGTCCGGAGGTGTTCTTTCGCCGCCTCGACTGCCTGCTCGCGCGTGTCGAATCCGCGGGGCATCGGCGATTCGAAGGCGA
The DNA here is from genome assembly GCF_000427685.1 of Haloplanus natans DSM 17983. Taxonomy (NCBI): domain Archaea; kingdom Methanobacteriati; phylum Methanobacteriota; class Halobacteria; order Halobacteriales; family Haloferacaceae; genus Haloplanus; species Haloplanus natans. The sequence goes on along the minus strand of NZ_KE386573.1, from coordinate 1,887,933 downwards.
TCCGTTTCTCCTCGCCGTCGATCAGGGTGGTCGACCCGCCGCTCTCGACCTCGTAGAACTCGTCGCAGACCCAGACGTAGGGCGCGTCCTCGTCGGGCGCACCCTGGAACGACGGCGCGCGCTCACCCCGTTCGAAGACGGTGCCGGTGAGCGTCGTGTCGCCGCCGGTGCCGCGGATCAGTAGCATATTCCACCGATACGAGCGCCCGAGATAAAACACCCCCGCGAGAACCGTCACCGAGCGAACGCGGCGTCCAGATTCTCCGCGATCGTCTCCCGTGCGTCCCGCGCCCGCTCTAGCTCCGGGAACGAGGCGAAGACGTGCACCATCCCCGGGTAGTTCGCGTGCGTGACCGGCACGGCCGCCTCACGCAGGCGGTCCGCGTACGCCGCCCCCTCGTCCCGCAGGGGGTCGTACCCCGCCGTCACGACCGTCGCCGACGGCAGGCCGGAGAGATCGGGCGCCCGAAGCGGCGACGCGTAGGGGTTGGCGCCATCCACCGCGTCGTCGAGATACCGGTCCCAGTACCAGCGCATGCTCGCCCGCGAGAGCAGGTAGCCCGACGCGTTCTCGTGGTAGGAGTCGGTGTCAAGGTCGAAGTCCGTCACCGGGTAGAGAAGCACCTGATGGGAGAGTTCGGGGCCGCCGCGCTCCCGCGCGAGAAGCGTCACCACCGCCGCGAGGTTGCCGCCGGCGCTGTCGCCGCCGACCGCGATCCGATCCGGGTCGCCGCCGACGATGTCCGCGTGCTCCGCGGCCCACGCCGTCGCCGCGTAGGCGTCGTGGACCGGTGTCGGGAACGGGTGCTCCGGTGCGCGCCGGTAGTCGGCCGAGACGACGACGCAGTCGGCCGCCTCGGCAAGCAGTCGACAGAGGCCGTCGTGGGTGTCTAGGTCGCCGCGCACCCAGCCACCGCCGTGGAAGTAGACGAGGACGGGGCGCTCGCCGCCGTCGCCGGGGGCCTCCGACGCCTCGGCCGGCGTGTACGCCCGCACCGAAAGCGGCGTCGTCGGCCCCTCCGGCCCCGGAATCGACAGGTCACGAACCGTCAGGTCGTCGTCCACCAGCAGGTCCCGGAGCGCCTCGCGGGCGCCCGCGACGGATAGCGCGTGGGTCGGCGGGAGGTCGACCCGGTCGAGAATCGTCGCCGCCTCGGGGTGGAGTTCGGGCGCGCGGTCGGTCATCGTCGCCTCCGCGGATCGGGATGCATGCGTCGGTGGCCGGCCGGCACGGGCATAAATGGTCGCCCCCGGAGGAAAGGGATTTCACCCCACCCCGCCAACGGCGGTCATGGAATCGACGACACGGGAACGCATCGCCGCGGCACTCCGTGAGTCGCCGGCGACGGCGAGCGACCTCTCGGCCCGCGTCGGCACCTCCCGGTCCGCCGTCTACGATCACGTCCGACACGTCGCCCGGTCGCTCCGCGGCGACGGCGACGAGCAAGTGCTGGTCTCGCCGCCGACCTGTCGGGACTGTGGGTTCGACCGCTTCGACGATCCGATCAACCATCCGTCAACCTGCCCCGAGTGCCGAAGCGAGAGTGTCGCCGAACCCGCGTTTCTGATCGACTGAGCGTCGTCCTGCGTGGGCGGCGGGTCGTCCGCCGAGACGGTCCGGCGAACCACCGGGACACCGTTACGATAGCCCGTCTCAGTCCCGGCGGTTCAGGTGGCAGGCGCTCTCCCGGAGCGGGCCGAAGGTGTCGTAGAGTTCGTCGGCGGCGTCGGCCGCCTTGCCGGCGAGCAAGGCGTCGATGGCCGCGCCGACCGACCGCTCGGCGTCCGAATCCGACAGCGGTTCGGGGAGACGGAAGGCCGCCCGGACGGCGAGGCGGTCGACCCCGCCCTCGCGGTCCGTCTCCGCGGCACACCGTCGGTCGAGGCGGTCGGTCACCCGGTCGGCGTCCGCGTCGACGAGGGTCGCGAGCCACGTCCGGAAGCGCTTGATCGCCGCCCACTCGTCCGCCGACAGATCGGTCTCCTCGGGGACGAGGCCGGGGCGCTCGCGCCGGCAGACGGTGGGAAAGGCGTCGGCGAGGCGCTCGGCGGCACTCTCGGTGTCGCCGACGACGATCCGGTCGAGCGCCCCCGACAACGCCTCCTCGGCGCGCCGGTCGGGGAGTTCGGCGGGCAGGTCGAACTCCTCGCGGATCGCCGCCCGTACCGCCTCCGGGTCGGCGCCCCCGGGGTCGGCGCCCCCGGCGGCGTAGGTTCGCACCGCCTCGACGTCGATCCCCCCCGACGCCGCGCGCAGACGGAGGTTCAACACCGCCCGCCACGTCCCGGCATCGATGTCGTACGCCTCGTCGGGAATCACCTCCGGACACCGCGTGTGGAACCGACAGCCCGGCGGCGGGTCCGACGGGCTCGGCACGTCGCCGGTGAGAGTCGTCCCCTGTCCCCGACGGCGCGGGTCGGCTATCGGCGTCGACCCCAGCAACGCGCGGGTGTACGGGTGCTGTGGGTCCTCGAACAGTTCCTCGGTCGGTGCCGTCTCGACGATTTCGCCGAGATACATCACCGCGACGCGGTCACACACCTCCCGGACGACGCCCATGTCGTGACTGATGACGACGATGGCGAGGCCGAACGCCGCCTGAATCTCCTCGATCAAATCGAGGATATCCGCCTGCACGCTCACGTCGAGGGCACTCACGGGTTCGTCGGCGACGATCAGGTCGGGGTTGATGACCAAGGCCCGTGCCAACCCCACGCGCTGTTTCTGCCCGCCCGAGAACTCGTGGGGGTAGCGATCCATGTCGGCGGCGTCGAGGCCCACCCGCTCCAAGAGGTCGCCGACGATCCGCCGCCGGCGCTCCCGGTCTCGCATCCCGTGGACCCGGAGGGGTTCGGCCACCGACTCGCCGATGCTCATGCGCGGGTCGAAACTCGACGTGGGGTCCTGAAACACCATCTGCGCGCGGCGCCGGAACCGCTTGAGCGCCCTGTCGTCGTACTCGGTCACGTCCTCGCCGTCGAAGACGACGTGGCCCTCGGTCGGCTCCTCCAGTCGCAGCGCGGTGGTGGCGGCCGTCGACTTGCCACATCCCGACTCGCCGACCAGTCCCAGCGTCTCGCCGCGGTCGACGGTGAAGCTCACGCCGTCGACGGCGCGGACCCGACCCACCTCGTTCCGGAGGAGGCCCTCGGTCACCGGGTAATGTTTGACCAGCCCCTCAACGTCCAGGAGCGGCCGGGTCACGTGTCCTCCTCGTCCGCGTCGGCGTCGGTCTCGTCGCGGCGCTCCTGCATCGCATCGGCGTGGATCGTCCGATCCGCCGGTGGGGTGCCGACCGTGCCCGGACTGTGGTCGTCGTCGGTGACCGGTTCGTCGCCGGGTTCGCGGCGGTCCGCTCGAACCACCGACGGATCGCCGCCGGGTTCGTAGTGAACACACGAGACGACGTGGTCGTCGTCGCCGTCGACGGCGTAGTCGGGGGGTTGGTCGCCACGCTTGCAGGCGTCGACGGCGTACGCACACCGCGGGTGGAACCGGCAGCCGTCGGGCGGGTCGGTCGGGGGCGGGAGTTTGCCGCCGATGGATCGTGCGCCGTCGCCGCGTCCCGGCAGGCACTCGAGCAAGGCGCGGGTGTAGGGGTGGGATGGCCGTTCGAACACGTCGAAGACGCCGCCGCGCTCCATCACCTTGCCCGCGTACATGACGACGACGCGGTCGGCCACCTCCGCGACGACGCCGAGGTCGTGTGTGATGAGCAGGATGCTCATGTCGAACTCCTCCTGCAGTTCGTCGAGGAGGCCGAGGATCTGGTTCTGGATCGTCACGTCGAGCGCCGTCGTCGGCTCGTCCGCGATCAGGAGGTCGGGGTTGGTGGCGAGCGCCATCGCCAGCGCGACGCGCTGTTTCATGCCGCCCGAGAACTCGTGTGGGTAGTCGTCGAACCGGCGGGTGGCCTCGGGGATGCCGACCCGGTCCAGCAGGTCGACCCCGCGCGCCCGTGCTTCCGCCCGGGACACGTCCGCGTGGAGTTGGATCGCCTCGACGATCTGCCAGCCGACGGTGTAGACCGGGTTGAGCGCGCCCTGGGGGTTCTGGAAGACGTGGGCGATGCGGTCGCCCCGGAGGTCGCGCAGGTCGCGGTCCGAGAGCGTCGTCAGATCCCGGCCGTCGAAGACGATTTCGCCCCCCGCGATTTCGCCCGGCGGGGTTCGGATGAGACGGGTGATCGACTCGCCGGTGACGGTCTTGCCGCTGCCGGACTCGCCGACCAGACAGACCGTCTCGCCCCGCCCCACGTCGAAACTCACGCCGTCGACGGCGCGGACGAGCCCCTCGTCGGTGTGGAAGACGGTGCGCAGATCGCGGATCGAGAGTAGTGGTCCTGTCATGTCTCCTGTCGCGGGTCTAACGCGTCTCGGAGCGCGTCGCCCATGAAGTTGAACGCGAGGATGGTGGTAAAGAGGAACACGCCGGGGACGGTGGAGACCCACCACGCAGTCGAGAGGTCGCTCCGCCCGTTGGCGATCACCTGCCCCCACGACGGGACGGTCGGATCGCCGAGCGAGAGGAAAGAGAGCGACGCCTCGAAGAGAATGAAGCCGGGAATCAACAGGGTCGCGGCGGTGATGACGCTGTTCGAGACGTTGGGGACGAGGTGGCGCCGAATCACGTAGAGCGTCCCCGCGCCGGCGCTCCGGGCGGCAGTGATGTACTCCTCCTCGGCCCGCTGGAGGGCCTCCGAGCGGACGAGCCGTGCGATAGAGCCCCACCCCGTCAGCCCGAAGATGACGATGAACATGAACAGGCTCCCGCCGAAGAGGTAGGTGAGCAGGAGATAGAGAAAGAAGGCGGGGAAGACGAGTTGGATGTCGACGTAGCGCATCAGGAGTTCGTCGACGAGGCCGCTCCCGTAGGCGGCGACGGTGCCGACGGCCGTCCCGATGGTCACCACCAGCAGGGTGGAGATGAGACCGACTTTCATGCTCACCTGCATCCCGTAGACGACGAGGACGAGGATGTCCTTGCCGTCGCCGGTGGTGCCGAGGGGATGGGCCATCGTCCCCCGACACCGACCGTCGACCACCTCGCCGAGGCAGTTCACCGGCACCGTCGAGTCGACGCTCATGTAGGCCGGCGGCTGGTAGGCCTGATCGAGGGCGAGCGTCGGCTTCTCGAGCAGGATGGGGCCGACGACGCCGATACAGAAGACGACGAGCAGGTAGCCCAGACTCACCACGGCCATCCGGTTCTTGCGGAACTCCCGCCAGTAGTAGGCGGTGAGTCGGCGGTTGTCGTAGAGCGGGACGGCGACGTAGAAGACGATGGCGAGCAGCGTCGCCACGAACAGCCAGTCGAGTTGCGTGACGTTCCACCCGACGGGGACCGTGATCGTCGGCCGACTCGCGGGCAGGACGAGGTAGTCGTAGAGGAAGACGACGACGACCGCGAGTCCCGACAGGAGCGCCCCCCAGTCGCGCCGCGAGAGCGTCGACAGTCGGCTCCCCGTCTCGTCCCAGTCGACCGATTCGAAGGTGTCCTCACCCGCCATCAGCGATCACCGTAGTCGATCCGCGGGTCCAAGACGGTGTAGGCCACGTCCTGTATCAGGTTGCCGATCACCGAAATGAAGGTGAAGATGAGCGTCGTCCCCAACACGAGCGACGTGTCCTGAGCGATGATGGCGTTGTACGACAGTTGGCCGAGCCCGGGGATGCCGAAGACGACTTCGACCAGATAGGAGGCCGCGAGGAAGATGCCGAGGATGTCGCCGACGAGAATCGTCATCAGCGGCACCGCCGCCGGCCGGAGGACGTGTCGGGTGAGGATGCGGTAGCCGTCCGCACCCTTCGATTTCGCGGTCTTGACGAACTCGGCCTCGACGTACTCCAGCGCCTCCGCCCGCGAGTAGCGCATGATGCCCGCGATGGTGCCCGTCACGAGGACGACGACGGGCAGGACGAGTTGTCGGGCCATCGCGAGGCTGAGAAACGGGACGTCCGAGTCGAAGACGACGGGGAACCAGCCGAGTTGCACGCCGAAGACGAGCAGGAGGATGATCCCGAACCAGAAGTTTGGGATGGCGTAACCGAAGAAGGCGAAGAAGGTGGCGGCGTAGTCGGTTCGTGTGTACTGATGGGTCGCGGAGTAGAGGCCGATAGAGAGCCCGACCAGAATCGAGAGTATCGTCGTCGGGACGGAGTAGATGGCGGTGTAGGGGAGCGCGCTGGCGATGGCGTCGGTCACGGGCTGTGAGCGGCTCTGTGACCACCCCCAGTTGAGCGTCACCATATTCGTCATGTACTCGCGGTACCGGACCCAGGGGGAGCGGTCGAGGCCGCGCCGCGCCTCGAACGCCTCCTGGGCCGCCTCCGCCGACCCGCCGCTCGCGGCCGCCCGGAACTGCATCTGCTCGGCCGCGGGGTTCGGCGTGATCGCGAGCAACCCCCACGTGATCGAGAGGATGAGAAACGTGGCGACGACGGCCCATACGACCCGCCGAACCACGTACCAGCGCATGCTCACCGGTCCGTTCGACCCCCGCTACGCACTGTGACCGTCGACGGCGGGTCGCCAGTTCGTACGGTCGCGACGACACTCCCGCTCACGCGAAGTACCATGTCTGGGAGTCCCACCCCGTGTTGAACTCTTCGTCGTAGCCGCGGACGTTCCGGGCGTAGCCGCTCACGCTCGACGGCATCGCCAGGAAGCCGAAGGGCTGTTCCTCGCTGATGAGGCCGAACGCCTCACCGAACAGTTCCTGTCGACGCGTCTCGTCCGTCGTCGCCGACGCCTGCTCGTACAGCGACGCGATGTCCTCCTCGGGGTAGTAGCCGTAGAAGTTGATCCCGCCGCGCTTCTCGAAAAAGCCCTTGCTGGAGGCGGGCGTGAAGGGATAGGTGTTGAACTGGAGGTTGATCGACATGTCCCACGGCTCGGCGCTGGTCGCCACGTCGCGCGGGCCGCCGTTGAAGACGCCGGCGGTCCACTCCGGCTGCGTTCCCTCCGGAGCCGAGGTCTGGACGTAGTTGCTCTGGAACGTCGACGACGAGACGGCTTCGGGCTGGACGTCGATGCCGGCGTTCTCGGAGAACTCCTGGGCGACGAACTCGGCGATGGTCCCCTCGGTGGGCTGGCCGGAGTCGTAGTAGATCGAGAGGGTCACCTGCTCGCCCGACCCGTCGACGAGTCGGTCGCCGTCGTAGCCGTATTCGGTGTCCGAGAGCGCCGACTCCAGCGCCGACCGGGTCCGCTCCGGTCCGTACCGGTCGCCGACGCCGAACTCCATCACCTGGCTGTCGTCGTACCACTGCGACCACTTCGGCTGCATGGTCTGGGCGATCTGTCCGTAGCCACGCAACACGTTTCCGACCACCGTCTCCTTGTCGACGGCGAAGCCGAGGGCCTGTCGCACCGCCTTCGAGCGGAACGGTTCCCACCCGTTCGCCCGCATGTTGTAAACGATGATACGGGCGTATGGCTGGGGGGTGACGTTGACGTTGACGTTCGGCAGGTTCTCGAAGCGGGTGGCCTTATCCGGCGGGATGCCCGAGGAGTCCACCTCGCCCGACTGCAGAGCGCCCAGGCGCGTACTCTCCTCTTTGATAACGCGAACGGTCTGTTTCTCGAAATACGGTGCCTCCCGGAACCGCTCGGGGACGCCCTCGACGTCTCTGAGGTAGTAGTCCTCGTTTCGCGTGACGGTGTAGCGGGCCGACCGCTCCCACGTGTCGTAGGAGTACGGCCCCAGGTTCCCGGTGTAAGCCAGCGTGTTGAGTTCCTCGTCCTGTTGGAGGCCCTCGGTGTCCTGATCCGGGACGTACTTCTCCAGAATCTCCTTGGGAATACACTGCTGGCGCCACAGGATCGGTTTGAACGGGAACGAGGGGTCGACCTCGAACAGGCTGATCTCGAAGGTTCGGGTCCCCGTCCGTTCGACTGGGAGGGGTTCGCGCTGCCCGGAGTCCGGATTCGTCCGGAACCACGCGTCGGCGTTGGGGTAGCCGCTCCAGTTGGGCTGGGCCTGGAAGACGTTCTCGATCATGTACACCCAGTCCTCGGCGGTCATCTGCCCGTAGCCCGCCCCCCACTCCAGGTTCTCCCGGAGCTCTATCTCGTAGACCCGACCGTCGTCGGTCGAGTAGTCGGCCCACAGCGGGAAGATTTCGCGGTTCGGCTTGATCGCCCACGTCCCGTCGAGCGTAGCGGTGACGTACGACCCCGAGGTGGCGTCGGCGATGGTCAGCCAGTTGAGCGACTGCGCGTCGACGCTGGACGCCGAGACGTACGTTCCCTGGAGGTTTCGGCTGCCGGCACCGGGAGTGGCACTCCCGTTACCGTCGCTGCTTCCGTTCCCCGAGCAGCCAGCGAGTCCGGCGACCCCCGTCGCTCCGATGAGTTTCAACACGTCGCGTCGTCCCCGACGACCCGCCGTGCCCGAGTCGCTTCGGCGGTCGTTACCAGACGGCATACCTGTTCAAAACGGCGGTGCGCACTAATAGCCATCGGTCACCCAGAATCGGCAGACGACGGCGACGTTCGCCGCTAGCCGTCGCCGTGTGCGTCGGTGATGACGACTTCGCCGTCCTCGACGGTGACGTTGATCAGCGTCTTGACGCTGTAGCCCGCGTCGTCGAGTTCGTTCGGCCCCGCCTTCTTGATCACCGCGACCACGTCGATCACCTCCGCCCCGATGTGTTCGAGGGCGTCGAGGATGGCCTTCATCGTCCCGCCCGTCGATAGCACGTCGTCGAGGACGAGGACCCGGTCGCCCTCTTCTACGTCGTTGATGTACATCTCGCTCTCGGAGTAGCCGGTCTGGGCCGCGAGCGACACCTCGCCGTCCAGGCCGTACTGGCGCTTACGGATGACGACGAGGGGGATGTCGGTCATCAACGAGACGGCCGTAGAGATGTGAATCCCCATCGCGGCCGGCGTGACGATCTTGTCGATGTCCTCCAGATCCGCCTTGCGGATGATCTTGATGACGATTTCCCGCAGGAGTTCGGGTCGGAGCATCGGGACGCCGTCGCTGACGGGATGAACGAAGTACTCGTAATCGCCTTTCTGGATGATCGGCGCGTCGAGAAGCGACTGCCGCAACTGGTCCATGTCGACCGTACTGTGGGTCGAGAATAAAAGCTGGCGATTCGTGCGGATGTACGTCCGTCTGACGGCTTTTGATGGCGCGTTCGATCCATCAGTGGCCATGGACGAAGTCGTGAGCGGATTGTTCGTCCGGACGACCGTCGTCGACGTGCCGATGATCGACGGGCCGCGAAACGACCGAGCCGCGTTCGATCGGGCGGTGACGGCGGTGTCGTCACGACTCGACGACCACACCGTCCTCGTCCACTGTTCGGCCGGCGCGTCTCGAAGCCCCACCGTCGCCGCGACGGCGTTCGCGCTCTCGGAGGGGATCGGTCTCGACGAGGCGTTTCGGCGCGTCCGGGCGTGCCGGGACGCGGTCGATCCACACGACGCCCTGATTCGGCGGGCCGTGAGCGTCTACGTCGACTGGCAGGACGGAGCGTGACCTCTCAGACGATCCCCAACCACGCCAGCACGCCGCCGAGGACGATCATCAGGATGAAGATGCTTCCTCCGATGTTCGCGCGGTACCGCGAGAGCATCTCGGGGTCGGTGCGAACGTCGGCGGCGGCGTCCGCGGCGACGACGGCGACCCGGTCCACCGCGGCGTACGTCTCCGTCACGCCACGGACGAGGACGCGCGTCCCGTAGAACGCCAGCGGGTTGTACGCGGCGTCCACGTCGGGCACGCGTCCCACCTTCGACAGCGGCTTTCTCAACAGGGCGAAGCCGACGACGCCCGCCGCGGCGAGCGCGAGGCCCTCGAGGATGTGAACGACCGTGTAGGTGTGATAGACGTGGTCGACGACGGCCCCGTCGGTCACGTCGAACGGTAGCAGACCGAACAGCGCCCCGTCGAAGACGCCGTAGAACACACACAGCCCCGCGACGAGGGTCATCGCGACCTGCTGTGTCCGCGGCGCCGGCGTCACGGTGCCGCCCTCGTACGGCCCGTGGAGGAAGGCGTAGTAGCCGAACTTGATGAAGGAGAGGAAGGTTCCGACGCCGCCGATCAGGAGCAGTATCTCCAGCGTGTAGAAGTCGCCGACGACGAGTGGCCCTTTCACGAACGTGTAGTGGCTGGCGGAGATGACGATTCCCTTGCTGACGAACCCGTTGAAGCCCGGGAAGCCGGCGATAGAGAGCGCGGCGACGGTGAAGGCCACACAGGTGACGGGCATCTTCCGTGCGAGGCCGCCGAGATACTTCAGGTTCTCCTCGCCGGTGCGGTAGACCACTGCGCCAGCCGTCATGAACAGAAGGCTCTTATAGAGGATGTGGTTGAAGACGTGGCCGAATGCGCCTGCTTGTGCCAGCGCGCTGCCGATGCCGACGCCGGCGACCATATAGCCAACCTGTGACTGGATATGATAGGAGAGGAGGCGGCGCATATCGTTCTGGAGGAGGGCGGCGGCGGCGCCGAAGACGGCCATCGCCCCGCCCATGTAGGCGATCCAGAGGTTGCCCTCGGGGAACGCCCGATACATGGCGTAGACGCCGGTCTTCGTGGTGTAGACACAGAGAAAGACGCTGGCAGCGATGTGTGGCCGGGGGTAGGTGTCGGGGAGCCACGCGTGCAGGCCGATGAAGCCGACGTTGACGCCGATGCCGATCGCCGCCAGAAGCTGTGGCACCGTCCCCACCATGCCGTCGGCGGCGGTAAAGAGGAACGAGCCGACTTCGACGTAGTGCCACGCGATGGCCGCGAGGACGAGGCTGCCGCCGATGCCGTGCAGGACGGCGTAGCGAAAGCCCGCCCGGACGGCCTCGCCGCCGTAGTCCCAGACGAGGATCGTACTCGTCACGGCCATCAGCTCCCACCAGACGACCATCGTCAGCCAGTCGCCGGCGAAGACGGCGCCAAGGCTGGAGCCGACGTAGGTGAGGGCATATGCCGTTTGCTTGCACTCCGCGCCCGTCGCCCACGAGTAAATAACGGCGACGGTGGCGATGAAGGCGAAGACGAGACCGACGAGCCGCGAGAAGGGATCGACGGCGAAGAAGACGGCGTCGAAGCCGAACAGTTGGCCGGTGAGGTGGGTGCCCGCCGGGACGAGCCAGATCCAGACGGTGACGATGGCCGTGACGCCGCCACCGACGAGGTGGCCGAGTCGCCGCCGATCCCCGGCGACGCCGGCCACGAGCGCCGCTGCGAGGACGAGGACGACGGGCGGCACGGCAGTCAGTGGGCTGGCCATCAGACGCTCACCCCCGTGGCCGCGGCGACGATGACCTCGATCAGGCGGAGGAAGACGGCGGTCCGCGGAATCACCCCGAGCACGACGGCGCCCGTCATGGCGGCGAGGATGGGGCCGAGCATGAACCACGTGCTCTCGCCGCCGCGCCAGCCGCGGCGCTCCCAGCCCTCGGCGGGCGGGCCGCCGTGGTGGCTCTCCTGCCCGCCGTGAGGCGCTTCTTCGACCACCTCGTCACCCTCGGACCGATGCTCCGACGACTCCCCGCTCGCGTCGCTCGCGGGACTTCCGTCGGACCGATGTTCCGACGACTCCCCGCTCGCGTCGCTCGCGGGGCCCCCGTCGGTCACCGGGTCGGGGTCGTACGTCGGTTCCTCGGGCCGGATCGACCACTCCTGGCCGCCGAGGGGGAACTCGATCAGTGGCTTGGCGTCGGCGGCGTCCTCGCTCTCGAAGAAGGCCTGGTAGAAGACGGGCCAGAAGTACGCGATGTTGAGGACGCCGGAGAGCAGGAGGACGACGGCGAACACCGACTGGCCGGCGTCGACGCTCCCGATCAGGAGATACCACTTGCTGACGAAGCCGGCGACGAGGGGGATACCCGCCATGCCCGCCGCGGCGACACCGAAAGCGAGCATGGTCAGCGGCATCCGTTTTCCGATGCCGGCCATCTCGCTGATGTCGTCGGTGTGGGTCTCGACGTGGATGGCGCCGGCGGTAAAGAAGAGGGTGAGCTTCATGAACGCGTGAGCAGGGATGTGCAGCAAGCCGCCGACGATGGAGGTGGGATCGAGGATGGCGAGGCCGAGGACGATGTAAGAGAGCTGTGACACCGTCGAGTACGCCAGCCGTCGCTTGAGGTTGTCCTGTCTGAGCGCGATGATGCTGGCGAGGAGGAGCGTCGCGGCGGCGACGATGGCGAGCGGGAGGCCCATCCCGAGCGAGGCGGTGAGGTCGACGCCGTAGACGTCCAGCAGGACGCGCGCGATGCCGAACACCCCGCTTTTGACGACGGCGACGGCATGGAGGAGGCCCGAGACGGGCGTCGGCGCCACCATCGCGTCGGGGAGCCAGGAGTGCAGGGGCATGAGCGCCGCCTTGACGCCGAAACCGGAGACGAGGAGGACGAAGGCCGCCCGCGCGAGGACGGGGTCGGCGTTCGCGAGGCCGGCGATGCCGCCGGGGGAGAAGGCGGTGGTGCCGGTCATCGTGGCGATCATGACCGTCCCCGCGAGGACGGCGACGCCGCCCCCGAAGGTGTAGGCCAGGTATTTGCGACCGGCGGCCCGCGCTTCGGCCGTCTCGTCGTGGGTAACGAGCGGGTACGTCGCCACCGTCAGGAGTTCGTAGAAGACGAAGATGGTGACGAGGTTGTCGGCGAAGGCGACGCCGAGGGCGGCGGCGACGGACGCGGCGAAGGCCGCGAAGTAGCGGGTCTGGGCGTGTTCGGAGAGCCCGCGCATGTAGCCGATGCTGTAGAAACTCGTGATGAGCCAGAGGAGGCTCGCGACGGTCCCGAAGAGGAGGCCGAGCGGGTCGGCCTGCAGTGAGAGTTCGACGCCGGCCACTAAGGTGCCGAACGTGGAGACGTACGTGGTGCCGGAGATGGCGGCGGGGAGCATGCTGGCGACGACGGCGAAGGCGCCCGCCGCCGCGAGGACGGTCCAGCCCTCGCGGACGTTCGGCCGGCGGCCGGAGGCGAGGATCGGTACGACGGCGACCGCCGCGATGGCGACGGCCAGAGCCGGTCTGAGTGAGGCGATGTCGGTCATGAGAGGAGCGTATCGAGTGTCGGTTCGAGCGCGGTTTCGAGGCCGGTCACGGCGAACCCGAGGGCGACGGCGACGACGGCGGCGCCGACGACGAGCACGAGAAGGCGGCGTGGCGGGGTGGCCGCGCCGCCGAGGCGTTCGGCGCCGCCGTCGGTGGCGGCCCGGACGCTCGGCGACGCCGGCGCGACGAACATCCGCTCGACGAGGATGGCGAAGTACGCGAGCGTCAGGAGCGTCGACGCGAAGATAACGACCGCGACGGGCCAGACGCCCGCGCGGACGGCGCCGAGCGCGATATACCACTTCCCGGCGAAGCCGACGGCGGGCGGGACGCCCACCATCGCGAGCATGAGGACGGCGCTCGCCCCGCCGAGAACGGGGAAGCGATCGGCGAGGCCGGCGTACCCCTCGACCGTCGTCGCGCCAGTCAGGTCGTCGACGGTGCCCGCGGCGACGAACAGGCCACCCTTCATGATCGCGTGGCCGACGAGGTGGACGATGGCGCCAAACACCGCCGCCCGCGTCCCGATAGCTAGTCCGACGACGACCAGGCCGTACTGCGACACCGAGGAGTACGCGAGCATCCGCTTCACCTCGGACTGGGCAACGGCGAGGATGCTCCCGACGACGATGCTCACGCACGCGAAGAGGACGAGCGCATCACGGGCGACGGGGACGGCCTCGAAGAACGCAGGCGTGTAGACGGTGTAGACGATCCGCAGGAGGGCGTAGGCGGCCACCGTCGAGACGAGCGCCGAAATAAGCGCGCTCACGCTGTCCGGCGAGTCGTTGTAGGCGTCGGGCTGCCAGGTGTGCAGCGGAAAGAGCGCCGTCTTGGTCGCGAGGCCGACGACGACGAAGCCGAAAGAGGCGAGCACGAGCGGCGAGTCGTAGCCCACTTGGGCGAGCTTGACCGAGAGGTCGGCCATGTTGAGCGTTCCCGTCGCCACCAGCGCGTAGCCGACGCCGAGCAGGTACAGGGAGGCGGCGACGGTGCCGAAGAGCAGGTATTTGAGCGCCGACACCGCGGAGCGACCCGTGCCGGCGCTCGCGACGAGTGCGTAGGTCGCTAGTCCCGAGATTTCGAGGAAGACGTACAGGTTGAACACGTCGCCGGTGACTGACATCCCCGTCAGGCCGGTGACGAGGAGGAGATACTCGGTGTAGAAGGCGGTGCCGCCGGGGTCGTCGTGGACGGTGTAGACGAGGACCGCGAGCGAGACGACGGCGACGAGGACGACCACGACCGCCGAGAGGCCGTCGACGACGAGTTCGATCCCGTACGGAGCGACGAAGCCGCCGACCGCGTTCGACAGTTCGCCGGTCAGGAGGGCTCGCGAGCCGATCCAGCCCGCGAGCGCCGTCTGGGCGACGAGGACGAGCGCGGTGACCGCCGGCGGGCCGCGTTCGCTCACCAGCCCCGCCGCGACGACGAACAGGGCGCCGAGAAGCGGCACCGCGACCAGGAGGGGGACGAGCGCGTCAGTCATTCGCCAGCACCTCCTCTAAGGTGTCCTCGTTGACCGTGCCGTAGCTCTCGTAGACGCGGACGACGAGGCCGAGGGCCACGGCGGTCAGGCTCACGCCGACGACGATGGCCGTCAGGATCAGGACGTGGGGAAGCGGCGAGACGAACGGGCCGCCACCGCCGCCGGACTGGACGACGGGTGACTTCCCGCTCGTGCGGAAGGCGGCGGAGATGAAGAAGACGAAGATGCCGGTCTGAAACACGTTCAGGCCGATGATCTTTTTCACGAAGTTGTCGCTCTCGATCATCACGTACGCGCCGATGGCGAGCAGCGCCACGACGACGAGGTACGTGTACTTCGTCGTGATCAGGTCGATCATCTACGACTCCTCCTCCCTCTCGGGTTCGTTCGCGTCACGGGAGACGTCGACGCCCGTCCCGAGCAGGAAAAAGAGGCCGGTGATGACCCCCGAGACGACGACGCCGATGCCGACTTCGACGAGTTCGATGCTGTACTTGCTACCATGATGGAACAGGCGCTCGTATCCGGACACCTGGAGGAAGTTGCCGCCGACGAGATAGCCGCCGAATCCGATGAGCAGGAAGGTGCCGACTCCGGAGAGAACGAGGAGGGCGAGATGCTCGTTGCGCAGGTGGGCGGCGATGGGTTCGATCCCGAACGCGAACCCGAGCATGACGACGGTCGTCGCGGCGATGACGCCGCCCTGGAAGCCACCGCCGGCCGAACTCGCGCCGTGGAGCATCACGAAGGCGCCGAGGGTCAACACGAAGGGGGCGATCACCCGGACGGTCGTCATGATGATCGTGCTCTCGACGTAGGGCGGGCGCTCGGCGGCGGGACGGGTGAGCGTCCCCCCGCGATCGGTCGGGGCGTCGGCGTCGCGTTCGCTCATACGAACGCCTCCCGCCGGAGGACGAGCAACATCGCGATGCCGGCGGCGAAGACGACGGCCACCTCGCCGAGTGTGTCGAACCCGCGGTAGCCGACGAGCACGGCAGTCACGACGTTCGTCACGCCGGTCTGTTCGTACGCGTTGTCCAGGTAGTACTGGCTCACGTCGCCCGAGAGGATCGGGGTGCCCGCGGCGCCGACCGGGGGGAGCGCCGGTACCGTCGCGCCGACGGTGACGACGATGGCGACGACGGCGAGCCCGGAGCGGAGACTGATGCCCTCGAACCGTTCGGAGCGCGAGACGCTCGTTCGGGCGATGGTGAGCAAAAAGAGGACGGTCGTGATGCCCGCCCCGACGGCCGCCTCGGTGAGCGCCACGTCGGGGGCACGGAGGAACGCCCAGAGGACGGCGACGCCGAAGCTGTAGCCGGCGAAGGCGACGATGCTGCCGACCACGTCGCGCAGGACGGCGGCCGCGAGCGCGCTCCCGAGCATGAACAGGAGGACGGCCGCGACGGGAAGCGAGAGGCTCATCCGTCGCCCTCCTCCGTGTCGTCGATCCACGGCACCGACCCCTCTCCGATCGGTTCGACCTCCTGTTCTTTCGCGGCGCGGGCGATGGCGTGGGCGGCGGTCGGGCTCGTCACGAACAGGAAGACGAGCAGGAAGACGAGCTTCACCGACTCGGTGGAGAGGCCGAGGACGACGGCGAGCCCGGCGAGCGAGAGGACGGAGCCGAGCGTGTCGCTTTTCGACGCCGCGTGCAGGCGCGAGTAGAGATCGGGCAGGCGGATGATCCCGATGGTTGCGACGAGGCCAAAGAAGGTCCCGACGACGATGAAGGCCGTCGCGACGAGTTCCAGCGGCGTCATATGACGCCTCCCCACTCGACGGTGAACTTCGAGACGGCGATGCTCATGACGAAGTTGAGCAGGGCATACACTAGCGCCACGTCGAGGTAGCCGTACTCGCCGAAGGCGACACTCAACAGGGCGATGACGATGACGGTGTTCGTCCCGACGACGTTGATCGCGACGATGCGATCCTGTGTGGTCGGCCCCCGGACCACCCGGTAGAGGAGGACGACCGCGAAGAGGGCGAAGGCCCCCGCGGCGGCCAGCAGAACGGCCGAGAACGTCGACGAGATGGTCACGTCCGGGCCACCGGCGGCGACGAGGGGGAGCGAGGCGATCACGCGTCCCCCTCCTGATCTTCGAGTCGCTCCCGTGGCGTGGCGATACGCGCCGACTCGCGGCCGTAGAAGACAAAGCGCACGAGTCGTTCGAGTGTCCCCTCCAGTAAGTCGTCCTCGGCGTCGGGGATCAGGGCGTGGACGAGGAAATGCTGACGGGATACGTCTATCGTCAGCGTCCCCGGCGTCAGCGTGATCGAGTTGGCGAGCGTCGTGACGGGCATATCGCCCCAGACCGCGGCGTCGAACTCGACGATCCGCGGGTCGATTGGGAGGCGTGGATGCAACACCACGTACGCGAGCGCGACGTTCGCCTTCGCGATCTCCCAGAGCAGGATCGGCGTATACGCCGCCAGCCGAAGGACCGAGACGCCGACGAACCGGAGCTTCGGCAGTTCGCTTTTGAGCGCGATGCGGGACAGCGTCAGCGTGACCACGCTCGCGGTGACGACGCCGGTGATCAGTTCGTACGGGTCGGTGATCTTCCAGCCACCGAGGGCGAGATAGAACAGAAAGGAGACGCTGTATATCAGCGCGAACTCCGGGAGTCCGATCTCGGTAAAGGGGAGGCGGCGGCGGGTGCGACGCGTGACCGGTGCCTCCAGTACGTCGAACCCCCGCTGGACGAGTTCCTCCTCGAACGACCGGAGGATCGGGACGCTCCCGCCGGGGCGAAAGGAGGGGTCGACGACGATCCGTCCGACGCCGTTCGCGTCGGCGTACCGGCCGACCACGTCCGCGAAGTCGGCGGGGCTAAAGACGTACTCGCCCGTTCCGACGGTTCCCGCGTCGAACGTGACGGTCGGCGGTTCGTCCTCGCCGATCAGGTCGTCGAGGTCCTCCTCGGCCCACGCGACGACCCGATCCAGTAGCGACGTTGCGGCGTCGACCGCCGATCGGTCGGTCTCGAAGATGCGCCACCGGGCGGGAAAGACGAAATGTACCGTCGTCGGTTCGCCGGACTCGACTGCCGTCTCGTGTGCCTGCTCGACCGCGTACGTGACCGACCGTCGGAGCGTCTCCGAGTCGCCGACGGGGACGAGCACGTCGCGCGCGTCAGCCGCCATCTGGCGGTCGACCTCCGGCGATTCTAGCGGTGGCTCCCCCGTTCATTCTTGTCACTCTGTAGCGTTCGGTTCCGGTTTGATAACTATTGCTATACAACACCCGTCGGGGCCGTGACACCGCCCGGGACCGACGAATTCCGCAGACGGATTTCTGTACGTAGTTACTGGTGGTTCGCCCGCCGTGGCGAGCCACCAGTGCGGACTCACAGCAAACCGTATCACTCCAGTGCCGCCGCGACCCCGTCCGCGACGCGGTCGCCGAGGCCGGCTTTCGATCCCGCGTACGTCTCGACCCCGTCATCGACGACGAGCGCCCGCGTCCCCGACCCGCCCATCACGGCCGTGGCGTCGTTGGCGACGACGAAGGCGAGACCCACCCGGTCCCGGAGCGCGCGTGCTTGCGCGACCATCGCGTCGTCGTCGCCGCTCGTCTCGGCTTTGAACCCGACCATCGTGAGGTCGGGATGGGCGTCGCGAACGGTATCGAGCAGTTTCGGCGTCGGCTCCAGATCGAGGGTCCGGGGCTTGCCCGACCGGATCTTCTCGGGTGCCGTCTCGACCGTGAAATCGGAGATGGCGGCGGCGGAGACGAGGGCGTCCGCGGGGGCGACACCGTCGCCGCCGACCGCCAACTTCACGGCGTCGAGCATCGCGGCCGCGCTCTCGGCGCGGCGCACGTCGGCGTAGGGCACGTCCGGGCCGTCGTGGACGAGCGTCACGTCGGCGCCCCGGACGTAGCAGGCGCGGGCGACGGCGCGGCCGGTCCGCCCGGAGGCGCGGTTCGAGAGCGTCCGGATGGGGTCGATCGACTCCGTCGTCGCGCCGCTGGTGACGACGACGTGTTGGCCCGAAAGCGTCGCTGGCGTCGTCGCCCGCGCCGTCGCGGTCACGATGGCGTCCTCGCTCGCTATCTTCGCTTTCCCCTCCTCGATCCGCGGGTCGACGAAGTCGACGCCCCAGGATTCGACGGCGTCGATGGCCTCTAGCACGCCGGGATGGTCGTACATCGGTTCGTGCATCGCGGGAGCGATCACGACCGGCACCCCGGCGCCGAGGGCGGTCGTCGCACACGTCGTCACGGGCGTATCGTCGACGGCGGCGGCGATCTTTCCCACCGTGTTCGCCGTCGCGGGCGCGATCAGGAGCACGTCGGCCCAGCCCTCGCGCCCGCAGAGGGCGACGTGTTCGACCGCGCCCGTGATCTCCGTCACCGGCGGGCGCTCCGTCGCGAACTCCAGTGCCCAGGGATGGACGATGCCCGTCGCACTCGGCGTCGTGACGGCGCGGACGCTCGCCCCCTCCCGGCGGAGTTCGTGGGCGAGTTCCACCGTCTTCACCGTCGCGATACTCCCGGTGACGCCCAGGGCGACGTTGGTGTCTGCCAGCATTCGTCCCCCTTTCCGTAGCGAGGGTATTAAGCGTCGGCCGTCCCGGCCGCCGTGTGCCCCTGGCACACGCCGGCGTCGCGAGCGACGACGGCGCCGTGTCCCGCACCTATTTGTCCGTCGGCCGAGTCCGTCGACCTGCCCTCATGTCGCTCGACATCCCCGCTGCCCTCGAGGACGGACTCGCCCGCCTCCCGACTCGCGTCGCGGCCATCCTGTTCGCGGTGTACCTCGCCATCGGCACGATATCGACCGTCATCGGGAGTACACTCAGCCGCGCCGTCGTCGACGCCCTCCAGACGACGATACCCGCCGACGCCACCGCGCCGACGACGCCCGGGATGGGCGGAGGCGCATTCGCCCTCGACGTGAGCCTCCCCGTCGCGGTTGCCCTCTTTCTGGCACAGGTCGTGCTCGCACAGGTCGTCGGCGTCGTCGCCATCCGGACGTTCGTCAGCGACGCCCGGGCGTCGTTCCCGACGGGGCTGACCAGCCACCTGCCGTGGGTGGTGCTCAACGCCCTCGTCGCCGGCTTCGTCGTCAACGTGTTGATCGGCCTCGGTGCAATCCTGCTCGTCATCCCGGGCATCTACCTCGCCGTGGCGCTCTATTTCGTCCAGTTCGAGGTGATCGTCGAGGAGAGAAACGCCATCGACGCCCTGCGGACCGGCTGGGAGCTGACGAAGGGGGACCGACTCGCCGTCTTTCTCCTCTTGCTCGTCATCTTCGCCATCGGACTGGCGAGTGCCGTCCCCGGCATCCTGCTCGGATTCGTCGGCGCGCCGACGCTCGTCGTCACCGCGGTCAGCGTCGCCCTCGGCGCCGTGGCGGGCCTGATCGGTGTCGCCATCGGCGCGCGGGCGTACGTTCAGTTGAAACCCGACGGCTGGTCGCCCGGGCTGGGTTCGCCCTCGCCGTTCGCGTAAACGCGACGTTTTTGACCCCCGGCTCACCACTACCGGTGTGCGCATCGAGAACAGTTTCATCCCGATCCGGGGCGTCGGCGAGACGACCGAGCGCCGCCTCTGGGAGGCCGGCGTCACCCACTGGGACGCGTTCGACGGCTCCGTCGTCGGTCCGACGACCGCCGACCGTATCCACGACTTCGTCGACGTGGCGACCGACCACCTCCGACGGGGCGACGCCCGCTTTTTCGACGAGGCCTTCCCCGCCGGCGAGCGCTGGCGTCTCTACGAGAACTTCCGCGACGATGCCTGTTTCTTCGACATCGAGACCACCGGCCTCGACGCCGCGCGCAACGACGTGACGACGGTCAGTTGCTACCGCGACGGCGAGACGACGACGCTCGTCCGCGGCGACAACCTCACCGCCGGGGCGCTCCGCGAGCAGTTCGCGGACGCCCCGCTGATCGTCTCGTTCAACGGCGCCCGCTTCGACGTGCCCTTCCTCGAGGAGTCGTTCCCGCTCTCCATCGATGCCCCCCACCTCGACTTGATGTACCCCTGTCGGCGCCTCGACCTGACCGGCGGCCTCAAGCGCATCGAGACGGCTGTGGGAATAGACCGCGACCGCCCCGACATCTCCGGCGAGGACGCCGTCCGCCTCTGGCGGGAGTACGAACGCGGCGACGACGACGCCCTCGATACGCTCGTCTCGTACAACCGCGAGGACACGGAGAACCTCGAACGACTCGCCGATCTGGTCACGACACGCCTCCACGACACCTGCTGTCCCGCCGACGCGACGTTTTAGGCAAACCTAAACGCTCAAGTACGGGGACTCGTTGGTACGGATATGGACGAGTACACCGTCGACGACGTGGCCGTCGTCATGGGGACGTACAACGAGGAGGAGGCCATCGGGAGCGTACTCGCGGACATCGACCGGGTGACCGACGGCCGGGCCGAGGTGGTCTGTGTCGACGGATCGAGCGACCGGACGCCGGCGATTGCGCGCGGGATGGGTGCCCGAGTGATCGAACAGGAGCCACAGGGCTACGGCGTCGCCGTCCGTGAGGCCGTCCTCACGCCGGATCGGCCGGTGATCGTCACCACCGACTGTGACGACACCTACCCGATGGAGCGGATTCCGGACTTTCTCGACCGCATCAACGAGGGGTACGACGTGGTGAGCGGCGACCGGATCACGCCCGGCCCGGAGACGATGCCGGCGCTCAACCGACTCGGGAACCGCGCGTTCGCGGGTCTCGCCAGCGTCCTCCTCGGTCGCCGACTCCACGACGTGACGACGGGGATGCGCGCCTACCGGCGCGACCTGCTCCACCGCATCGAGTGGACCGAGAATACGGGCCTCTCGGCGGAACTCCTGATGCGTCCCGTCGCCCGCAACGACCGAGTGACGGAGGTGCCCATCGACTACGACGAGCGAGCGGGCGAGACGAAACTCGATCCGTTCCGCGGCGGCGCCGCCATCGCGAAATCCATCCTCCGAATCGGTATCGAGGAACGCTTCGGCACCTCGCTCGATTCGGTGACGACGACCGACCGCGTGGAGCGTACCTAGCGGATAATATCGCCGATCCGCCGCGGTTCGCCGCTGAGTGCGGGGCTTTTCTCGACCATCTGTAACACCTCGTGGTCGGTCACGTCCGGGTACGACTTCCCGACCGCCTCCTCGATCAGGGACTTCTCCAGTCGGAATTCGGTTCCCTCGTAGACGACGTCGACGCCGTTCTCGTCGAAGGAGAGCGCGGTCATGGCGGGCCGTAGTCGACGGCCGCAAAAAACCCTGCCGTCACGCGGGCGTCGGCGGCGTCCGTGGCCACGGAGCGTGGCTCCTCGCCGTCGACGGCCACACCGTCAGCCTTGCGTCTGACGGCCGTTTTAATACGAGAAGTGCGAAAGAACCCGCGTGGCACTCGGGAGGGACCCCCTCGATGCGCTGGAGATTCCGGACGGGACGACCGTCGAGGAGCACGACCTGGTCGTCGATGGGGACGTGATCGTCGGCGGGCAGAGCACCGTCGAGTTCGGCGTCCGCGGCCGCAACGTCGTCGCGGGCGAGCGCGTCCGCTTCGGCGGCGACATCGAGGCCGAGGGCGACTGCCGGCTCGATATGTGGTGTGACGTGGCCGGGAACGTCCTCGTCGGCGACGACGCCTACCTCGGCGAACGCGTCCACGTCGGCGGACAGCTGATGGTCTCGGGCGACCTGGACATCGGCGACGACGTGGAGATAGAGGAGGGGTTCGAGGCCAACGGCTGGATCGTCATCCGGAACCCCGTCCCGACGCTCGTCTTCTATTTCATCGTCCTCTCGCAACTCCTGCGGGTGGGGGAGACGGACGCCGCCGACGAAATCGCGGAGGCTCTCGGCGGCGACGCCCCCGACGACCCGCTGGTGATCCCCCGCGGCGGCGACGTCTCCGACGACTCGTGGCAGGTGTCGACGCCCGCCCACGTCGGCGACGGCTGTCGGCTCCACGGCAACGTCCGCGCGAAATCCATCGACATGGGCGCCGACAACAACGTCTTCGGGAGTTTGCGCGCCCGCGGCGACATCGCCGTCGAGTCGGGCACCCGTATCCACGGCGACGTGACCACCCGCGGCGGCACCGTCGAACTGGCCGACGGCGTGCGCGTCCTCGGCGACGTCTCCTGTACCGACCTCGAACTCCACGAGGACGCGGTGGTCGACGGCTCGATTCGGTCGCGTGGCGAGATGCGGATCGTTCGGCCCGAGGCGAAACGGGAGATCGAGTGACTGAGAGTCGACGAGCCGTTTACCGTCCCGGTTCGATGCGGTCGACGAGTCCGTCGAAGTCGGTGTCGAAACTCAACACGGCGTCGATGCCCCGCGACTCACACTGCGCGACGATCGTCGCGTCGGTGAAACTCAGGTCGTGATCGTCGTACCGACGAAAGACAGCGAGCGACGCCCGAACGTCGTCCGGTTCGACGTGTAAGGTCTCGACGGTCTGTGGAAACGATCCGTCGCCGAGGATTCGCTTGGCGACGGTGTTCGCCGCCCCGAACGATCCCGTTCGCGTCCGCGTGAGCGTCACCGTCTCGTCCAGTACGTAATCGTTCGTGTAGGGCTGGCCGTACGCCCCGTCGAGCAGTTCGTCGAACGCGTCGACGGCCGCCTCGTGTCGCTCCGCGTCCGTATCGTGATGCGCGAAGAACACGCCCGTGTCGACGAGGACGCTCATCCGTACAGCACGTCGTCGATGTCCTCCTCGCTCGTCGTAGTCCCGGAGGAGACCATCCCCTCGTGAAACGCTTCGCGTTCGGCGTCAGCGAGGGGTACGCGCTCCTCGCGGAACGAGTCGACGAGGTCGGCCTTGGACTCGATTGCCTCCTCGACGAGTCGCGCCAGCAGTTCCTGCTGGGTGACTCTTCTCCCCGTTTGCAGCCGAATTTCGGCCTGTAGCCGTTCGAGACGGGCCTTGGTGTCGTCGTCCATCTTCACCGACGTGGCCATACGGTCGGTAGTATCTTCTACTGCGTAAATGTTACCACCAACACCGATCCCGCGTCGAGTCGACCGAAACTAAATTCCCCGCGACCGACCAGAGTCCACTATGCTCTCTCTCGCGCTCGCGGGCAAGCCCAACGCGGGCAAGTCTACGGTTTTCAAGGCGGCGACGCGCGCGGACGTCGACGTGGCGAACTACCCCTTCACCACCATCGACGCCAACCGCGGCGTCACCCACGCCCGCACGGAGTGTCCCTGTCTCGCCCGCGACGAGCGGTGTGGCAACGAGCGCTGTCACGACGGGAAGCGGTACGTCCCCGTCGAACTCCTCGACGTGGCGGGGCTAGTGCCGGGCGCCCACGAGGGGAAGGGGCTCGGCAACCAGTTTCTCGACGAACTCACGAACGCGGACGCCATCCTGAACGTCGTCGACGCCTCCGGCGGGACGAACGCCGAGGGCGACCCCGTCGAAGTCGGCACGTACGACCCCGTCGAGGAAGTCGACTTCGTCGAACGCGAGATGGACCAGTGGCTCGCGGGGATCATTTCCCGCAACTGGGAGTCCGTCGAGCGAAAGTCCCGATCACCGGAGTTCGACATCGACGAGGCGCTGACGGAACTGCTCACGGGGTTCGGAGCGACAGTTGCCGACGTGGCTGCCAGCCTCCGTACGCTCGACTACCCCGAGGACCCGATCCAGTGGACCGACGAGAATCGCGCCGAACTCGCCCGCGAGATTCGCGCGCGCACCAAACCCCTCGTCGTCGTCGCCAACAAGGCCGACGTGGCGCCGCCGGAGAACATGCGGCGCCTCCGCGAGACGGACAAACCCGTGATCCCCGCGACGGCGGACGGCGAACTCGCCCTGCGCACCGCGGCGGAAGCCGGCGTCGTCGACTACGACCCCGGGGACACGGACTTCGAAATCATCGGCGACGTGACCGACGCCCAGCGCGAGGGCCTGAACCGCATCCGTGACGTGATGGAGACGTACGGCGGCACGGGCGTGCAGGCCGCCATCGACCACGCCGTCTACGACCTGCTCGATCGCATCACCGTCTTTCCGGTGCAAAACGAGACGAAATGGACCGACGGAAGCGGGAATGTCCTGCCCGACGCCGTCCTCCTGCCCCGCGAGTCGACGCCGCCGGATCTCGCCTACGCCATCCACACCGACATCGGGGAGGGCTACCTCCACGCTGTCGACGCCCGGTCGGACCGCCGGATCGGCGAAGACCACGACCTGTCCGAAGGCGACGTCATCAAAATCGTCAGCACCGCGAAGTGAGGGAGGGGGTTGCCGCCCGAATCGTCAGCGGGCGAAGAAACTTACGACGCGTGGATAGTTTAACGTAGCGTTCGTGCCACTCGGACCAGTTTATTCGAGTTTATTCTCCCGTCGAGGGCGAACGCCTCGACGGTGACCGTGGCGGGTCGTCGCCTAAGTGATCGGCCTACCGCAAAGACGGCGCTACGCGCGCAGGTCGGTCAGCACTCGCTCCATCACGTCAAGCGCCTCGCGGAGCGACTCGGTGTCGTTGGCGTAGGAGAGGCGCGCGTGTCCAGCCCCCCCGTCGCCGAACGCCTCGCCGGGGACGACGACGACGCCGCGGTCGATGCAGGCGTCGACGAACCCCTCGGGCACCTTCGGCATCGCGTAGAACGCGCCCTTCGGTCTCGGCACTTCGACGCCCATCTCCTCGAAGCGACTCAAAAGGAGGTTCCGGCGCTCCTCGAACGTCTCGCGCATCTCGTCGATGACGCCCTGTGGGCCGGTGAGGGCGGCCTCGGCGGCGTACTGCGCCGGCGCCGACGCGCAGGCCTGCACGTACTGGTGGACGCGGAGCATCCGCTCGATCCGACGGGTGGAGGCGACCACCCACCCCAGTCGCCACCCGGTCATCGAGTAGGTCTTCGAACAGCCGTTGACGACGACCACGCTGTCGGTGTCGGCGTAGGAGATGGGGGAGTGGTGGGCGCCCTCGAAGACGAAGGGTTCGTACACTTCGTCGGAGAGACAGACCACGTCGTGTTCGTCGGCGATGCGGGCGAACTCGCGGATGTCGGCTTCGGGCGACACCGCACCCGTCGGGTTGCCGGGGCTGTTGACGACGAACATCGCCGTGTCGTCGGTGATGGCCTCCTCGACCGTCGCCGGATCGAGCGTCAGGTCGTCACGCAGGGGGACGGGCTTGGGCGTCCCGCCGGCCACCTTGGTCAGCGCGTCGTAGGAGACGAAGCCCGGATCGGGGAAGATGACCTCCTCGCCGGGGTCGACGTGCGCCTCGATGGCGAGGTGGAGCGCCTCGCTCCCGCCGGCCGTCGCGACGATATCGCCGGGGTCGACGTCGATCCCCTGATCGCGTCGGTGTTTCGCGGCGATGGCCTCGCGCAGGGACTCGATCCCCTTGTTGCTCGTGTAGGCGTCGGCCTTCCCGGCCTCGATTGCCTCGACGGCCGCCTGCCGGGCGTGGGTCGGCGCCGGGAAGTCCGGTTGGCCGAGACCGAGGTTGATGGCGTCGTCGCCGGCAGCCTCGAACACCTCGCGGATGCCGCTGATGGAGATGGCTTCGACGCGGGCGGCGAACTCGCCGTCGCCGCTCATTCCTCGCCCTCGTAGGTGTCGCGGAGGGTCGAGACGTGATCGCCCAGTCGCGAGAGCGCGGCGTCGGCGTCGACGTAACCGTCGTCGTACTCGTCGTAGACGCGTTCGGCAGCGTCGAGAAAGTCCGCCACCGCCGTATCGAGGTCGTCGGTCATACCCCATCGGCGGGGCGGAGGGCATATATTTCCACCCCTCGAAGCCGGCGGCGTGACGCTTCGCCTCCGGTTCGCCGACGGTGCGATCGTCCTCCGTGGAGAGCGGTCGCAACGCCTTCGCGACGCCCTCTCGCTGACCGTCGACGACCGCAGCGAGACGCTCCGTGCTCCCGCCCACCGCTACGCCGACCTCCGAGACGCCCTCGATGCGGCCGGCCTCGACTACGAGGACCGGGTGTTCGACTCCGACCGCCTCTCGCTCGCGACCGACTACGACCTCCGTGACTACCAGTCCGCGGCGCTCGACGCCTGGGCGGCCAACGGCCGTCGGGGCGTCCTCGAACTCCCGACGGGGAGCGGCAAGACGGTCGTCGCCGTCGCCGCGATGGCCGCGCTCGGAGCGCCGACGCTCGTCGTCGTCCCTACCGTCGACCTCCTCACCCAGTGGCGCCGCGAGGTGGAGACGGAGTTCGGCGTCGACGTGGGACAACTCGGGGGCGGCGAGCAACGCATCGAGGACCTGACCGTCGCCACCTACGACTCCGCGTATCTCCGCGCCGACGAGGTCGGCGACCGCTTCGAGTTCGTCGTTTTCGACGAGGTACACCACCTCGGCGCCGAGGGCTACCGCGACATCGCGCGGCTCCTGGCCGCACCTGCCCGTCTCGGCCTCACGGCGACGTTCGAACGCCCGGACGGCGCCCACGAGGTGATCGCGGAACTGGTCGGCCCCGTCGTCTACGACCTCGACGTGGACGACCTAGCGGGCGAACATCTCGCCGACTACGAACTCCGGCGGATCGAGGTCGACCTCACGGACGCGGAACGCGAGGCCTACGAGGCGGCACAGGGAACCTTCGTCGACTACCTCAAAACGTCGGGGCTCTCCCTCTCCTCCGGCAGCGACTATCAGGAACTCGTGATGCGGTCGGGGTCGGACCCGCGGGCGCGAGAAGCCCTCCTGGCCAAGCAGGAGGCTCGCGAGATCATGATGAACGCGGACGCGAAAGTCGACGCGCTGGCTCGCCTGCTGGATCGCCACCGCGACGACCGGGTCATCGTCTTCACCGCTCACACCGACCTCGTCTACCGCCTCTCCGAACGCTTCCTGCTCCCGGCGATCACGGGCGAGACGGGGGCGAGCGAGCGTCGGGCGGTCCTCGACCGCTTTCGCGAGGGGACCTACGGCCGTATCGTGACCGCGAACGTCCTCGACGAGGGGATCGACGTGCCCGACGCCAACGTCGCCGTCGTCCTCTCGGGGAGCGGGAGCGAACGCGAGTTCACGCAACGGCTGGGCCGTGTCCTGCGCCCCAAATCGGACGGCGGGCGGGCGCTCTGTTACGAAGTCGTGAGCGCCGAGACGGCCGAAGAACGGGTGGCCGAACGCAGGCGGTAGGCGTCGAGTGCGCTGTGCCGACGGGCGAACCACCTTTGACGTGGCACGCCGTAGCCGAACCATGTCGCGAACGGCCCGGGTGGCCCTACTCGCTCTCGTCGTCGTCCTCGCGGGGTGTGGCGGCGCCGGGTCGACCGACGAACTCGCCGAGACTTCGGCACCGACGGCGACGGCGGGCGCCGACGGGACGCTCGAAGTACACTCCATCAACGTCGGGCAGTCGGTGAGCACGCTCGTCGTCGGACCGACCGGCGAGACGATGCTGATCGATACGGGCCACTACAACGACGACGGCGCGTACGTGCTGACGTATCTGGAGCGCCGGGGCATCGACCGCATCGACCACCTCGTCGTCTCGCACAACGACGCGGACCACATCGGCGGCAACGCGGCGATCATCGACCACTACGAGACGGAGGCCGGCGGTATCGGCGCCGTCTACGACCCGGGCATCGCGGCGAGCACCCGGACGTACGAACGCTACCTCGACGCCGTCGAGACACACGACGTGACGCTGTACGAGACGCGTCAAGGTGACGAGATCCGGTTCGAGGGCGTCGGCGTGGCGGTGTTTGGACCTCCCGAACCCTACCTGGAAGACGGTGCTCGAAACGATAACAGCATCGTCCTCAAACTCACCCACGGCGAGACGAGTTTCCTCCTCACCGGTGACGCCGAGGACGACCAGGAGGCCTACCTCGTCGATCGGTACGGCGACCGGCTCCGATCGACCGTACTGAAGGCCGGCCATCACGGCTCGTCGAGTTCCTCCAGCGGCGCCCTCCTGGACGCGGTTCGGCCGAGCGCCGTCGTCGTGTCGAGCGCCTACGACTCCCAGTATGGCCACCCGACCGAGGCGGTGCTTGGGCGGTTGTCCGACCGCTCGCTGCCGACTTACTGGACGGCGACCCACGGCGACATCGTCTTCGTCAGCGACGGACGCGGGATCACCGTCCGGACGCAGGCGGCGGCCCCCACCGATCCGCTCGCCCTCCGCGACGCCGACGACGTGGACCCCGGAAACCAGAGCATTGTCGCCGACCGCGCCCGTCTCGGGGGCAGTGCGGTGACGGCCCGGACGGCGGCGCCGACCGTGACCGACGGCGGCACCCGGACCGACGGGACGCTGGTCGTCGGGGAAATCGTCCCCGACCCCGACGGCTCCGACCGGGAGAACCTCGACGACGAGTACGTGGTCTTCGAGAACGCGGGTGACGAACCCCTGGATCTCTCCGGCTGGACGGTCGAGGACGGGGCCGGTCGGACGTACACCGTCCCCGACGGGTACGTCCTCGACGCCGGGGGGACGGTGACGCTGCGGACCGGCACCGGAACCGACACCGACGCCGATATGTACTGGGGGTCGGGATCGGCTATCTGGAACAACGACGGCGACACGGTGATCGTCCGCAACAGTGACGGTGACCCGGTGTTACGGGAGACGTATCCATGACCGATATCGACGCGCTGGCGGACGGCCGTTACACGGCGGTCGTCGATTCCGTCGAGGACGGTTTCGCGACCGTATTCTTCGAGGACGACGGC
Source organism: Haloplanus natans DSM 17983 (assembly GCF_000427685.1). Lineage (NCBI taxonomy): Archaea > Methanobacteriati > Methanobacteriota > Halobacteria > Halobacteriales > Haloferacaceae > Haloplanus > Haloplanus natans. Next base: position 1,858,790 of record NZ_KE386573.1, on the reverse strand, counting down.
GAAGAAGTCGGGAACGCGGTACTCGATGCCTCGGCGCTGCCCGAGGCGGCACGGCACGCCGACGCTATACTGCGGGTCACGGTCGTCGACGGGGCACTGGTCGAGAGCGAGTACGACGCCGAGCGGACGGCTGACCGGGCCGAACGAGCCCAGGATCGGTTCGACCGCCTGTCCGAACGACCGCCGTCGGACGGGGAGTCGTAGCCGGGGGCGCCGGCCCTACACCCACGTCGAGTTCAGCGAACCGTTACCCGAGAAGTCGTCGTAGGCCACGTCGATAAAGTCGAAGACTACGCCGCGTTCCGTGTTGGCCGCGACGGTCACCGTCTGGCGCTTTTCGGTGCGCATGTCCCCAGCGCGGACGCGGATGCGGAGCGTCCGCGTCCGCTGGGTGGTCGTCTCGTTACGGACCGTCGCGACGACCCGCAGATGGCCGTCCTCGGCCTCCTCGACGGCCAGATCGGTGACGCGCAGCGATCGAGTCGGTGCGGCGGTCGGTTCGCTCGGCGTCGGCGGGGTTCGCGGTCCGGTCGCTCCCGGCAGATCAGAACAGCCGCCGAGGAGGGCGATGCCGAGAGCGAGGAGGCGACGCCGCTTCATACCCGACGGCTCCCCCGCGACGGACAAGAGCGTTTCCCACGACGGCCGCGTCGGCCCCCGTCCCGAGCGGCGGGTCTTTACTTCCACCACCCCCAGACCCGACCGTGCTCACGAAGGACCTCCTCCGCGTGTCGCGGGCGGGCGGCGGCTACCACCCGCAGTTCGCCGACCGGAGCCACCGGCCGCTGGCCGCACGCGTGATGGGACTCTTCGAGTCATACGTCGGCCGGCCGCGGGCGGATCTGGAGGCCGCCCTCGCCGATCTGGAACCCGAGGCCGATCACTTCAAACTCGTCCGCGGGTTCGCGGCGCTGTGTGAACGCGACGCCGCCTTCGAGACGCGGGCAGCGGTGCCGCCGGAGCGCGCGCGACGGGTCGCCTTCGAGGCCGGTGAGACGGTGGGCGTCGTCAGCGAGGCGGACCGCGACCGGGCGCTTTCCCGCGCGGCCGACCGCCTCGGCGTCGACGCCGACGCCCTGGCGGACTCGCTCTACGCCGACCGCGACCCCCGACAGGTCCTCGCCGCCTTCGATCCGCGGTGGGGTCCGGACGGCCTGCTCACCCAGTACAACCTCTCGCTCGCGCAAACGGCGCTGTTCGACGCCGTCGAGGTGCGAATCCGGAGCTCGGATCCGAAGGCGCTGATCTCGGCCGTGAAGCGCCTCGGCCTCATGTACGAGGTGCGCCGGACCGACACGGGTCGGGAGGTGGTCGTCACCGGCCCCGATCATCTCTTTCGGCGCACCCGCCGTTACGGCACCGCGTTCGCCCGCCTGCTTCGCTCGGTCGCAAAGAGTTCGGAGTGGCGTCTCGAAGCGACGGTCGACGACCGGGGCACCGACCGCGAACTCGTCCTCACCGACGCCGACGTGTCGGTGCCGGGGGTCGAACCGGTCGCGGAGCCGACTTACGACAGCGGCGTCGAGGCCGACTTCGCCGCCCGATTCGGAGCACTGGATCTCGACTGGGAGCTCGCCCGCGAACCCGAACCCCTCGCCGCCGGCGCGCGGGTGATGATCCCCGACTTCGCCTTCGACTACCGCTTCGCCGACTTCACCGTCTTCTTCGAGATCATGGGCTTCTGGACGCCCGAATACGTCGAGAAGAAACTCGGGCAACTCGCCGATGTCGAGGACGTTGAGCTGCTCGTCGCCGTCGACGAGAGCCTCGGCGTCGGGGAGGAGATAGAGACACGCGATCACCGCGCGATCACTTACTCCGGATCGGTGCGGGTAAAGGACGTTGTCGACGCGCTTCGGGCGTACGAGGAGGAGTTGGTGACGGAAAACCGCGCCACCCTGCCGGACGAACTCCGGCCCGAGGCGGACGTGATCGGTCTCGACGCTCTGGCCGCCGACCACGGGGTGAGCGCGGACGCTCTCGATTCGGTGGCGTTCCCCGATCACGAACGCGTCGGGCGGACGCTCGTCCGCCCCGGCGTCCTTGACGCGGTGGGCGACCGTCTCGAACCCGGCCGAACACTGGCGGAAGCGGAAGCGATCCTCGACGAGTACGGACTCGACGACGCAAGCGCCGTCCTCTCGGCGCTCGATCTCCGCGTCGAGTGGGAAGGCTTGAGCGGTGGAACGCTCCGACGGGCGGAGTAGGCGACGCCTGGTTCACTGCCTCGACAGCGCCGACGCCGTGACCGCGTAGCGAACGCGACGGACGTTGCCAAAGTTTATATTTAGACACATCTAATTTATAATCATGATGTCATCAAGTACCAAGATGAATTCGCGTCCACTGGGGACGCTTTCGGCGTCGATTTCGGGGATGGGGCCGTGATGCCCTCGACGACGTACGGGCGTGCACGGGCGCTCACCGAACGACTCGAGACGCGGTTGGCCGATTCGCTCGAATCGGAGTTGACGACCACTCGACGGGCGGTCCTCGGCGGCCTCGGACTCGCCGGCGGGTCGGCCCTGGCCGGCGTCGGCCGGGCGGATCGCCACGACGCCTCGGCGGGCCACGACGAGGACGACCACCGCCACGGCAACTTCGGCGCCGTCGGCGAGTACCGCGACCTCGATTTCGATCCGCACGACTACCTCAGGCGGTTCAACACCGGGAACGGCGAGAGCGAGAACGTCCCGCAGGACGTCTACGAGGAGGACGGCCGGACGGTCCGGGAGTTCACGCTCACCGCCATCGATACGTCCGTCGCTATCGCGCCGGGCATCGAGTTCTCGGCGTGGGCGTACAACGGGCAGGTGCCCGGTCCCACGCTCCGCGCCGTCGAGGGCGACCTGATCCGCGTCCACTTCGAGAACCTCGGGCGCCACGCCCACACCATCCACCCGCATCTGCGGAACCCGAACCCAGCGATGGACGGGGTTCCGACCAACGGCCCCGGCGTCCTCGACACCGGCGAGTCCTACACCTACGAGTGGATCGCCCAGCCCGCGGGCTGTCACTTCTATCACTGCCACTCGCTCCCGCTCAAGGAGCACATCCACCGCGGCCTCTACGGCGCGATCGTCGTCGATCCCGACCCCGTACGGGTCGCCGAGCGACCCGCGGAGTACTGCGATTTCCACTCCTCACAGATCACCGAGGAACTCCGCGCCGACCTCGTCAGCGAGGCGGAGTCGCGGAACCACGAGTCCGCCGCAAACGACGCCGTCGACGAGATGGTGATGGTGATGAACGGCTTCGACACGAACTTCGACGGGGGTAACGAGGTGTACGCGGTCAACACCCGCGCGTTCGCCTACGGCGTCGGCGAGACTGACGGCGAGGGCAACTGGGCGGCCGGCGAGACGAAACACCCCATCCAGATCGACCGGACACGTCGCCAGCGGGTGTATCTCATCAACGCCATCGAGTTCGACCTCGTCAACTCCTTTCACACCCACTCGCAGTTCTTCGACTACTACGACCACGGGACCACGTTGCGACCGACCCACGAGACGATCGATACGATCATGCAGTGTCAGGCACAGCGAGGCATCCTCGAACTGGACTACTCGACCCACGACCCCGGCCTGTATATGTTCCACGCCCACCAGTCCGAGTTCGCCGAACTCGGGTGGATGAGCTTCTTCGAGGTGGTCTGAGATGAGCAAATCCACCGACGGCGGAACGCTACACCGAGCCGACCGGCCGCTTGGCCTGCCGCGCTGGGTCGCGGCCGCCCTCCCCGTCGTCTTACTGGCGCTCATCGTCGTCGGTTTCGTCGTCACAAGCCCGTTCGCGTCGCTCGATGCCGGCGGCGACCCCCTGCCCGACGTGACGGTGACCCACACCACCCTGCCGGACGACGAGACGGTCGTTCTCCACGTCACGAACAACGGCCCCGACTCGGTGACGATTTCGCAGGTGCTCGTCGCCGAGGCGTACTGGAACTTCGACGTGCGGGGCGCGGGCGGGGACGCCACGCTCGCCCCCCGGCAGAGCGCGCGGGTGGTCGTTCCGTACCACTGGAACCCCGGCTGGGACCTCGAGTTCGCGCTCGTCCTCTCGGACGGGTCGACGGTCCACCACTCCCTCGTCGCGCCCAGCGAGTCGCCGGGGCTGACGACCGACCTCCTCGTGACGATGGTCGTCATCGGCCTGTTCGTCGGCGTCATCCCCGTCGCCCTGGGGATGCTGTGGTTCCCCTTCCTGCAGTCGATGAGCGACCGCTGGCTCCACGCCATCCTCGCCTTTTCAGCCGGCATCCTCGTCTTCCTCGCGTTCGACGCCGGATTCGAGGCGTTCGAACTCGCCGACCGGGTGCCCGGCGCGTTCGAGGGGCCGGCGCTCGTTGCCCTCGGCATCCTCGGTGCCCTCCTCGCGGTGCAGTCGGTCAGCGCGTGGCGTGAGGGGCGGGCGGCGGACGGCGACGAACGCGCACGGAGCGGGCTCTGGATCGCCTATCTCGTCGCTCTCGGCATCGGCCTCCACAACCTCGCGGAGGGTCTCGCCATCGGGAGTTCGTTCGCCCTCGGCCGCGTCTCGCTCGGCGCCTTCCTCGTCATCGGGTTCATGATCCACAACGTGACGGAGGGTCCTGCCGTGGTGGCGCCCGTCGCCCGCGGCGAGCGCCCACCGCTGTCGCAGTTCGCCGCTCTGGGTGCCCTCGCAGGAGCGCCCGTCATCCTCGGCGGGTGGCTGGGCAGTCTGGCCTACTCGCCGACGCTCGGGGCGCTCTTTCTCGCCGTCGGCGTCGGCGCCATCCTGCAGGTCGTCTGGGAACTCCGCGGGATGATCGGCCGCCGTGGCCGCACTGGGACGGCGCTCAACCTCGTCGCCTTCCTCGTCGGTCTCGTCGTGATGTACGCCACCGACCTCCTCGTCGCGCTATGAGACGCCGAGGCGTCCTTCGACTCGGCGGGGCGGGGCTCGTCGCCCTCGCCGGCTGTTCGTCCGTCGGCGGATCGGCCGACGCGAAGCGCGTCTCGATGGCCGGCGACTTCACGTACGACCCGGAACGCCTCGGCGTCGACGCCGGGACGACCGTCCGTTGGGTCAACCACGACGACGTGGGACACACGGTGACAGCCTACGGCGGGAAGGTTCCGGCCGACGACGCTTACTTCGCCAGCGGCGGGTTCGAGTCCGAACGCGCCGCGCGAAACGACATCACCGGCGGCGTCGTCGCCCCGGACGACGCCTACGAACACACGTTCGCCACCGCCGGCACCTACGACTACTTCTGTGTCCCACACGAGGGGTCGGGCATGACCGGTCGCGTCGTCGTCCGCTAGACGAACCGGGCGACCTCCTCGTTGAACCGTTCCGCTTCCTCCCAGAACGGGCAGTGGCCGCTGTCCGTGAAGGGGACGTGGGTCGCGTTCGGCATCGCGTCTTCGAGCCACGCACCCACGTCCGTCGGAAAGATGTCGCTTTGCTCGCCGTAGATCAGGAGCGCGGGCACGTCCACCTCGCTCACCACGGGCCGGAGATCCGAGTACGTCATATCGAGGAAGATATCGACGGTGACGCCCGTCGGCGTCTTCGTCGTCTCGGCGTACATCTCGTCGACGAGGCGGTCGTCGATCGTGTCGGCGAACATCGCCTGCACGAACGGCTTGCCGGCCGACGGCCGGTTGTACTCCAAGTTGGTCGCGAGTTCCGTCGCCGCCTCCCCCGAGAACTCGCCCAACAGGCCGTGCTCCCACCCGTCGTCGGTGTGGAACTTCGGGCTCTGGTCGACGAAGACAACCTTCGACAGCCCGTCGGTCCCGAACTGGTCGACGTAGTTGAGGATCACCGCCGTTCCCATCGACCACCCGACGGGCGTCACGCCGTCGAGGTCGAGGTGGTCGATCAACCCGCGTACGTCGCGGGCGTACCCCGCGAGCGTATGCCCCGCGTCCGTCTTCCCCGACTTGCCGTGACCCCGGAGGTCCATCGCGACGACCCGGTGCTCCTCGGCGAGGGCGTCGACGTTGCGCTGCCACCAGTACGTCGAGTTCATCGTCCACCCGTGAATCAGGAGAACTGGGTCGCCTTCACCGCGGTCGGTGTAGTAGATCGGTACGCCGTCGGTAGCTTCGAAATACGCCATCCTGAAACACCGTTCAGGGAAACGACAGGTGGGGTGTTATACCTACCCCCGTGACGGCGACGACGCACGCCGCCCTTACTCCGGCGGCGACAACGACGCACGCCGCCCTTTCGGCACCACCGACCGCAACTCGTCGTGGACGTAGAGGCCGACGCCGATGGGTTCGGCGCCGCCCGCGAGTTCGTGAGCGACGATCAGATAGCCCCAGTCGCCGTCCCACTCGGGTTCGAGGTCATCGCCGGCGAGAAAGCGCCGGGCGTCGGCTTCCTCGAGCGTGATGACGTTCCGTGTCGCTTCCCGTCCGAACCGCTGGACGGCGTTGGTCGTCGGCTTCCAGTGTTCCTGTCGGGTGCGCAGGAACGTCATGCCGAGACCCTCCACAGCGGTGGGGGTAGGCAGATCGGCGGCGAAGATCCACACCTTCCCCGCGCCCTTCTCCCAGAAGGTGTCGCCGTCGAACGTGTCTGCGGGCACGCCGAATCGGTCGACCCACCACTCGATCACCTCGCGCCGGGTCGCTCGCCCCGCTACCTCGCGGTCGGCGGCCGTGGCGGGCAGGCGGTCGAAGCGCTGGCCGTCGTTTTTCATCCTCCTACCTCCACTTTCGCACAGAAGAACCCGCCCGTGTCGTTGTGGTGTGGGTAGATTCGGAGCGCCTTCGCGACGCTCGGATCGTACTCCTCGCCGTCCCACTCGGTGACGCCGGGGACGCCGTCGAGCGGCGAATCGACCTCGACGAGACGGCAGTCCTCGGCGTCGAGGACGTGATCAAGCACCGCCTCGTTCTCCTCGGGCGCGAACGTACAGGTGGAGTAGACGACGGTCCCGCCGGGGCGGGTCGCCTGGACCGCCCGCCGGAGGATTCCCTTCTGGACGCCGGCGACGCTGTGGACGTGGTCCAGGCTCCAGGTGTCGAAGGCGTCGGGGTTCTTGCGGATCGTCCCCTCGCAGGAACAGGGCGCGTCGACGAGGACGCGGTCGAAGGCGTCGACGCCGCCGCGTGCCTCCCCGAGCGGCTTCAGCGAGAAGTTGCGCGCGTCTTGGTTGGTGACGACGAGGTTCGTCACTCCGAGGCGTTCGGCGTTGTGGCGGAGCGCGGAGAGGCGACCGAGGTTGTTGTCGTTGCCGACGAGGAGGCCGTCGTCGTCCACGAGCGCCGCGAGTTGCGTGGTCTTGCTGCCCGGGGCGGCGCAGGCGTCCCACACCCGGTCGCCGGGTTGCGGGTCGAGAAGCAGGGCCGGCAGGTTCGACACCTCCTCCTGGCCGTGAATCCAGCCGTGGGCGTGGGGCCAGTTGCGGCCGGGGGAGTCCCCGGGCAGGCGGAAAACGCCGGGGTGCCAGTCGGTCGGGACGTGATAGATACCCTCGGCGTCGAGGGCGTCGCGCACCCGCTCGACGGTCGCTTTGATCGTGTTGACGCGGACGACCGACGGCAGGGGCCGATCACAGGCCGCCCGGAAGGCGTCGGGTTCGTCGACGAGCGATTCGTACCGCTCCAGCGGAGTCATCGACGGGGATTCGCGGGGGGAGGGTTAGTGGGTTTCGACCGCGGTCAGGCCGCGGGGGCGGCGCCGTCGGCGGGCGTGTCGCCCGCTTCCAGTACGCGCACGTCGAAGTCGGCTTCGAGCAGGCGTGCGCCACAGTCGGAACACGACACCGCGATCACGTCGTAGTTCCGACAGCAGGAGCGAACGACCTCCTGGCCGAGTTCGACGGGGGCATCACACGCCGGACAGCGTTCCAGAAAGAGGCGAAGCGCGCCGAGGAGTTCGCTCCGGGCGGCCAGCGGGATGGCGCGCCAGCGTGGCACCCAGTCGTCGAGTTCGCGCGCGGCGGCCACGTCGGCGACGAAGGCCGCCCGCGATTCCCAACGGCCGATCCGCTCGCCGTCGAGGTTGGCGACGACCGCGTCGCCGTAGCGCTGGATGTCGAGACTGTGGGCGTCGAGGTCGGTCAACGCACCGAGTTCCATCGCGTCGAGGCGTTCGCTCTCGGCCTCGCTCAGCCCGACCCGTTCGGCGTCGGCCATGCGCTCGGTCCACGCCGCCGCGAAGGCCGGCGCCAGAACCAGGTCGTCGTCGCCGTCTTCGAGGACGCCCGCGGCGACGAGCGTCTCCTCTACGTCGACGTCGGTGGCAGCCGGTTCCATCTTGTCGAAGACCGCCAGGAGCCAGTCGGGGAAGTACCGACGGGTGACCGTCGGCGTCCCCGGGACGAGGTAGCCCCGGAGATAGATGGTGAGCAGCGCACCGAGGAAGGCGAGGGCGCCGAGCGGTGGGGTGACGAGACCGAGCGCTAGCGCGCCGACGGCTGCGACGGCCACGTTCGTGATCGTACAGGGGAGACACCGGTTCGCGCCGGTGTACTCGGGGTTCTGGTATCTGGTGATGGATCTCATGATTGCGGGCCGCCGTCCGAAGGCGGCGTCGGTGACGGTCGAAACGCGCGATTCGGGTATAGGTATGGCCGCCTTGCCGGCCGGAGCGGGTGCGGTCACCGCCGTCGGAACAGGCGCTCGACCGTCCGTCGGACGCGCCAGCGGCCGTCCCAGAGTTGGACCGCTCCGGAGACGGCGAACGTCGCGAGCGTGCCGCTCGCCCAGAGCAGGGGGTCGAGCGCGCCGACGACCGGGAGGCCGGTCAGCGACCCGATCACTAGCACCAGGCCGAAGACCCCGAGCCCACGGTAGTACTCGCCCCACGTGACTCCCAACCCGTTCAGCACGTCCATATGCCGGCCAACGACGCGGACGGCGGGCCGAACGTGGACGAGGCTTCGTTCGCGGTCGTACTCGACCACGCCCAACGCCTGCAGTTTCGGGAGGTGTGTCTGGTGAAGCGACGTGTAGACGCTCTCGCGGACCCGGGCCGGCGGCGGCGACTGCCCCGTCTCCGTCTCGGCGATGGCCGTCGATAGGTCACGCACGGTGACGGTGCCGGGCGAGGCGTCGAGCCGTTCGATCACTGCCCGGCGTCGCTCGTTTGCGAGCAGTCCGTGAATCTGGCACTCCGTCATGTGTCGTCGCGAAATCCCCCAAGTCATCACTGATCGACATCGAGGCGCGAGACGGCTATAGGTATGATCAGCATCCCCGGATCGACGGCCCGCGAAACTGATCGTTAAGCACCGGCAGGCCGGCCGATCCACGGAGTCAGGACCGCCCTGCCAGCTCCCAACGAGTCCGTAGAAACCGCTATAGCACCCATAGAAGGTCCTAAGCTACCGTTTGGAACGCGGGCGGCGGTGATTACCTATGTACCCTGGCCACCCAGGGGAAGTTGTCCCGAACCGGAAAGCCGGCGACCGTCGGCTGCGGCGGGCACTCAACCACCATGACTAACGACCGACAATTCAGCGTTTCCCGGCGCAAAGTACTCGCAGGCCTCGGCACGATCGGTATCGCCTCCGCGGGCGCGGGCCTCGGCACGACTGCGTACTTCAGCGACCAGGAGACGTTCCAGAACAACCAGTTGACGGCCGGCACGCTCGACCTGCTCGTCGACTGGGAAGAACACTACTTCGACGGCTCCGCGGGAATGGAGTACGTCGAGTACGTCGACCCCACGGACGAGGGCGCGTACGTCCTCCCCGCAGTCGAGAACCCCGACGCCCGCGCCATCGCGGTGCGTTTCGTGGGTGACGGTACCGACCAGGAGAACAAGGACGCCTTCTGGGACGCAACCTCCATCGAGGCGCTCCCGGACCCCGACAACGACGGCATTCAGGACTCCCTCGACAACGTCGACGTGTGTGCGCTCGGCCCCGAAGACGGCCTCCGACTGGCCAACGTCGGCAACGAGGACGCCGAGGAGCGCAGCGAGGGGCTCTACCAGAGCAACCGCACCAGCAACGACCACACCAGCGCGGGCGACCCGCTCATCAATCTGGGCGACGTGAAGCCCGGCGACTTCGGCGAGGTAACCTTCAGCTTCCACCTCTGTGACAACCCGGGCTACGTCTGGGTCAACGGCATGCTCGACGAGGAACTGACGGGCGAAGGCGTCATCACCGAACCCGAGCGCAACGACCCCCAGGAGGTCGACGGCGTCGTCGAACTCCTCGACGAGCTGCAAGTGCGGATGTGGTACGACCCGGACTGTGACAACCAGGCCGAGCGGACCGGCGACGTGGACGTCATGCTCGCCATCGACACGTCCGGCTCGATCCAGGGGCAGGAACAGACCGACCTCGAAGCCGGTATCGGGCAGTTCGTCGCCGCGCTGCCGACCGACGGCTCCGCTCAAGTGGGTGCCGTGAGCTTCGGCGGCGGCAACGTGACCGGCCTCTCCGGGCTCGCAGCGCCCGGCTCCTTCAGCCTCCCGAGCCTGAGCTACGGTGGTAACACACCCCTACCCGCGGCCATCGACATCGCGGATCAGGTGCTCGACGATCAGGGTCGGCCCGACGCCCTGCCCGTCATCGTCGTCATCTCCGACGGCGGCCCGAACTACAGCGACGACACCACCCTGACCTACTCGGCGACGGTCGGTGGCTCCTCGTACACGGCCCCCCGCACCGACTCCGGCTTCTCGGCGAACGACGGGACGGTCGGCTACGACGGCGGGTCCACCGACTCCTCGGTCAACGCGGCCGAACAGGACGAGACAGCGGTGGTCGCGGACCTCGTCAAGGCCGGCGCCGGTGGCTCCCGGATCGCCGTCCTCAACATCGGCGACGACCCGAACGCGGATCTGGGCGACGGGACGGACCTGAGCGTCTACCTGCAGACCGAAATCGCCAGCTCCGGGTTCTACCGCGAGACCCCCGTCAGCAACTTCCCGGACGTCGCCGACGACATCGCGAACGAGGTCACCGTCGAGGAAGAGGTCTTCTTCAACGGCACCCTCCGCGCCGCACTCGACGCGATGATGGCCAACGACGGCCGCGGTATCCCGCTCGACGGCGACCGCACGACCGGCTTCGACGAGGTGTCCGACCCCGAGAACGACCCGGACCGCGACGCGTTCACGGGCCAGGGCGTCACCCACTGCCTGGGCTTCCAGTGGTGGCTCCCCGTCGACCACGCGAACCAGATTCAGGGCGACACCGTCGCCTTCGACGTCGGGTTCTACGCGGAACAGAGCCGGCACAACGACGGCGCCGGCCAGACCCCCGAAAACGGGAGCGCACAGAACGGAACACCCGTGGCGCCGACCCAGGAGTAACCCCTCCGACCCGGTGAGCGCCCCCGTCTTCGTTCGCTGATCCATGTATCCGCTCACCATCGCCCATCCGGACCGTCACCGCGACGGCGGCCATCCGGCGGTTCGATTCCGCCGATGGGTTTCCCCCCATACCATGACCGAACTCACACTCACTCGACGCCGCCTGCTCGCCGGCCTCGGCACCGTCGGCATCGCCTCCGCGGGCGCCGGCCTCGGCACGACGGCCTACTTCTCCGATCAGGAGACGTTCCGGAACAACGAACTCACCGCCGGCGAGTTCGACCTCAAGATGGACTGGCAGGTGACCTACGCCGGCCCGAACGGGTTCGAGTACGTCACCGCGTCGCCGGACCAGTACCGGAACGAGGACCTGAACACGCTCGCGCGGGACGGGCTGTTCCGGACGATTTCGGAGGCGGACGGCATCCGTGATCCCGTCGATTCCCGCGACGCCATCGCGAACCGAGCGTTCGGCGACCATTTCGAGGAGCTCTCCGACACGGAGGCCGCCATCGTCGAGGCGTCGTTCCGCTCGCAGTTCGCCGACGTTCCCCAGGACCTCGACGGGCCGGTACTCGACCTCGCGGACGTGAAACCCGGCGACCAGGGGGCGATTTCGTTCAGCCTCCACCTGTTCGACAACCCCGGCTACATCTGGCTGAACGGTGGCCTGATCGAGGCCCGGGAGAACGGCCACACCGAACCCGAAGGGTCGGACCCCGACACCATCGGCCCCGCCGACGAAGTGGCGACCGACCTCGACAACGACGTGGAACTCCTCGACGAGATTCGGGTCACCGTCTGGTACGACGTCGACGGCGACGCCGAAATCGACGCCGACGAACCCGTCCTGCTCGGCGGCAACGCCGATCCGACGGCGAACCCGACCCTCGGACAGGTGCTCGCGCTCCTGTCGACGGGGAACGGGATACCCCTCGACGGCGAAGGGGCGATCGACGGCGGCGCCGTCGGTCGAGCCTGTTTCGAGAACTCGACGACGTACTACCTGGGGGTCCGGTGGGAACTCCCCGTCGACCACGCGAACCAGATCCAGAGCGACGGCCTCACCTTCGACGTGGGCTTCTACGCCGAACAGTGCCGCCACAACGACGGCAGCGACACGGGCGCGGCCGTCGAGATTCGGAACGCGGCGGCCATCAGCCTGCTCGACTCGTCGACGACCGACTCCGCCGGAACGGCCCCCACTGCCATCGGGTTCGACGTGGAGAACGGCCTCGCCGAGTCGGTCGCGCTGACGGGGATCACCGTCGCACCCGCCGATCCGTCGCTCACGCTGTTGAGCGACGACGTGGCCGACACCGGGAGTCCGTACGGCTACGAGGTGTACGTCGCCGCCTCGACACCCGGCTACACGGACGTGGCCGGCGGCGTCGCGCTCCCTGGCACCATCGCCCTCGGGAGCGACGGATACAACGACGGCGCGGACCAGGAGCCGATCCTGGCCGCCGGTGAGGTCGCGGCCGCTACGCTGACCGGGTTCCGCGACGCGGGCGGCGCGGGCGTCGACATGAGCGGTCGGTCGATCACCATCACCCTCACCTACCGTGGCGAGACGAGCGGGCAGACCGGAACGGAGGTCGTGACGGTCGTCGGGTGATCGGCATCGGTGCCGATCGCTCGCTCTGGAGTGACGATGAGTCCTCTCTCTCCGCCGCTGTCGCGGCGACAGATACTGTTTGCCCTCGGCGCCGTCGGAGTGGGCAGCGCCGGGGCCGGCCTCGGTTCGGTCGGCTACATCAGCGACCGCGAACGCGTCCCCAACGTCACGACCGCCGGCAGCCTCGACCTCAAACTCGGCTACACGTCGACGTACAACGACACGGTTCTCGGCGCCGCGCCGGGCGGGGACGATCCCGTCGACTGTGACACCCCGGGCCTCGTCGACGGGTCGGCCGTCCCGGTCGTCGACCTCGCGGACGTGAAACCCGGCGACTGCGGAACGATCACCACGACGCTGTACGTCTGCGAGAACCCCTCGCGGCTCTGGCTCGCGGTCGATCTCCTCGGCGCGGCGGAGAACGACCGCCGTCCGGAAGAGATCGCGGCGGGTGACGGGACGGCCGACGCGGGCGAACTGCAGGACCTCGTTTCGGTGACGGTCCGAATCGACGGCGAGGAACGGGATTCCCCTGACGGCGACCGCGTCGTCTACGAGGGGACGCTCGCGGGACTGGCGACGACGGCCGCGACGGGCGTACTCCTGACCCGTGACGACGACGGGCCGACCTGCGCCGACACGGGGACGACGCTGACCGTCGTCCTCGACTGGTGCCTGCCGCTCGACGGCCCGAATCACAACCGCGCGATCACCGACAGCGTCGCCTTCGCCAGCCGGTTCGGGGCCGTCCAGTGTCGCCACGACCCCGACGCCTGGAACCCGTTCGACGACGAGGGCCAGACGCCGACCGCGAACACCACGTCGCAGTCGGTCGATTCGGGTGGGTAGGGTGATCCTACCACCCGCGGGCACCGGGTACGGAAGCTATACCTAACCCCTATCGCCGCGCATACAGCGACGAACCCACACGGCGTACGGCGGTTCGACTCCCCACGGACAGACACAATGACACACGATTCACGATTCACACGACGGAAGCTCCTGGCCGCCATCGGTGGCGCTGGCCTCCTCGCGGCCACGCCGCGGGTCGCCGGCGCCCTCGGCCAAGACCCGTCGTTCACACAGTACACGTACGCCCAGTCGACCGGGCCGGACCTACGGGTGGCGTGGTACGAGCGGTACAACGGTTCGCTCCTCGAGGAGAGTAACCGCTTCGCCGGCGCACCGCCGCTGACAAACTCCTCGGACTCGTTCAACGAATCGGGCGACGCGAGTCGGTTCGTGAACGTGACCGGCTCGGACGCCGTCGCCACGGGACCGGTGCTCTCCATCCCCGACGCTCAGCCGGGCGACGACGGCCTCCTGTTGGTCGGTCTGCGGGCCGAGGACGCCGCCGCGCGCGTCTGGCTCAGCATCTCCGCCTACGACTTCGCGGAGAACTCGCTGGTCGAGCCAGAGCGGGTCGCGGGCGACACCACGACCGACGACACGACTGCGGACGCCGGCGAACTCCAACACCACATCGACGTAGAATGCTGGTACGACACCGGTCGGCTCGGCGTCGGCGGCTGCAACGGCCGCCGCGATTTCACCGAGGAGGCCGTCGTCGCCGCCGGCACGCTTGCCGAGGTGAGCGACGCGCTCGCCGACGGTGTCGCCCTCAATTTCGGCCTCGTCGACGACGCCTGCATCGACGCGGGCACGCAGCGGTGTCTCGCGCTCCGCTGGCGTATCGATCCGTCGGTGGCGAACGTCATCCAGAGCGACGCCGCCCGCCTCGACATCGCCTTCGCGGCGACGACGTGTGACGACACGGCGAACCCCTTCGGAGGCGGCGCATGAGCGACCGTGACGGGGGCGTCCGGCTGAACCGCCGGCGCCTTCTGGCCGCCATCTCGACCGTCGGGGCCGTCGGGGCGCTGACCGGTCGCGGCGCCGCCGCGTTCCTGACCGACCGCGAAACCCTCGCGGACAACCGCATGACTGCTGGTTCCGTGACGCTCGCACTCGACGACGCCGACGCCCGGCGGACGGCGCTCGCGTTCAGCGTCGACGGCTACGGCTTCGAACACCGCGACGAGGAGACGGTCTGTCTCGGCCTCGGCGACGAGTCCAACCCCGCCTGGGTGTGGATCCGGGCCTGCCCCGGTGACCCGCGCCAGGACGCCCTCGACGCGCGCCTGACCGTCGACGGCGAGAGGGCGTACGCCGGCTCGCTCGGCGGCCTGCTCGACTACCTCTCCGGCACCGACGGGGGCGGGGTCCTCCTCACGGACCTCGTCGGCGACGGCGAGCCCGTGACTCCCGGCGCCGAGGGTGCGGTCTGTCTCACCGTCGCCGTCTGGGCACCGAGGGCGCTCGCCGACGACCCCGGCACGGTCCGGGCGCTGAAAGCGGCGTCGCCGCTGGCCGTCACCATCGACGCCTACGCCGAACAGACGCGCCACGTCCCGACGCCGCGGCGCCCGGTGGCGGGCGAGAACCCCTCGTTCGCGTTCCCGGCCTGCGAGCCGACGGGCGGGGACGAGGGTGACGAGGACGGCGAGGGCTTCGCCATCAGCAACGTCTCGCTGTGTACGTCGACGCCAGTCGCCCCCGACGCGATCACCTGGATGGTCCGCGACCCCGAAACGGACGCGGACGTGACCGGAACCGTCGACGAGGCGTTCGTCGTGACGGTCACGTCGCCCGAGCCGATCCAGTACGTCGTCGTCAAGGCGGGTCCGGAGTTCCGGCGGTTCGACGCCGGCGGCGCGACGACAGTCACCGTCTCCTCGGCGGGCGGGACACTCCTCGACGTGCCCCAGAACTTCGCCGGGTGTGCCTGCGAGGGCGTGGGCGCCAAACTCGACGACTGGAACGACTCGACTGGCACCTTCGACGCCGTCGTCGCGCTCGCGTGTGGCGACGACGAGGGCGATGAGGCCGACGGCCCGCCCGCCGGTGTGCCACCCGAACGCGGCCCACCGGGTCCGAGTGCCGGCGTGCCGGCCGTGAACGAATCGAACGGGGGCGACGCCCCCGAACCGACGCGGAACGAGGAATCATGAAATACGATATGCGGCAGATCGTGCGCCCCCCGACGGTTGGACGAGCGCTGCTCGTCGTCGTCCTGTTGGCCCTGATCGCCCCCTTCGTCGTGTACGCGGTCCCTGCGACCGTGGGCGCCGAGGCGAGTTACGTGGTCCTGACGGCGAGCATGACGCCGGCCATCGCGCCGGGTGACGTGGTCATCGTCGACAGCGTTCCGGCCCGCTCGGTCGCCGTCGGCGACGTGATCGTCTTCGAACAGCGGTCCGGCGACGCCATCCCGATCACCCACCGGGTGATCGACGTGGAGCGACCGGCGGACGCTCCGCCATCGTTCCGCACCAAAGGTGACGCGAACGAGGACGCCGATCTGACGCCCGTGACCCCCGACCGGCTGGTCGGCCGGGTCGTCTTCACCATCCCCCTGATCGGGCACGTCGTCCAGTTCGTCGGAACGCCCGCCGGCTTCGTCACCCTCGTGGTGCTCCCACTCGGACTGCTGGTCGCCTCCGAGGTCACCAGCCTGCTTCGGGCGGGGCGACCCGACGAGGTGACGGCAGCGCCGACGGCGGACGCGAACGACCCGGCCGCCCCGAGCGCCTCGGCGGCCGCCGAAGCCGACGACGCAGCGACCGACCCGGCCCCCGACGATCAGGTCGTCGTCACGCCGGCGGATCTGACGTTGACGAGCATCGCGCTCGGCGCGTTCACCGTCTACGCCGGCTACGCCGCCTTTCAGACGACGACGACCCTCTCCGTGACACTCGCCGTCGCCGGCGCGGCGCTGTTCGCCCTCGCGGTCGGTATCCGACTGTTCGCATCCGCCGACGAGTCGGCGGCCGACCGGTTGGCGTCCGCACCCACGGTGCACGTCGACGCCGGCCGGTCGCCCGGCCCGACCGTCGAGGTACCGTCGCCCGGTGACCTGAGTGGCATCGCCGCGACGCTCGGTCGGCCCGTCCTGCGCGACGACCGCGACCGGTACGTCGTCCTCGACGGATCGGTGACGTACGCCTGTGAGGCGCCGGCCGAGAGCGACGCGACGACCGACGCTGATGAGCACACCGACGCCGCGCTGGCCCCGGAGTCGCTCACGCCAACCGCCACGGAGCCGAGCGGAGCGAGTCGATGACACCCGAGCGTCGCGCCGCCCTGTCCGTCGTGGTCGTCTGCTGGCTGACGTTCGCGGCCGCGTTCGGCGGCGTCTACACCGTCGCGGTGTTCAGCGATACGGGTAGTGTCGACGCCACCGTCGACGTTTCCGACCTGCCGGTGATCGAACCGGTCGTCGCGCCACCCGCACCCGTCTCCGTCGCCGGCACGACCGGGAACGGCTCCGCCGTCCCCGGTAAAGCGACAGCCGTCACGGCGGCCGGCAGTGGTGACGCCACCGCGGTGGAGGCGCCTCGACCGGGGTCGTCGAATTCCAAGGGCAGCGGCTCGGTCGACGGCACCGAACCGGGGCCGACGGCTACCGGCGGGCCAGTCCCGGCGAGTGCCGAGGGGGCTGATGGCCCCGACGCTGGTGGATCGGACGACGATGTCGACACCAGCCAGGGTGTCGTCGACGACGCGTCGACCGACGATTCCTCCAACGCTGGCGGGAGCGGCGACACCGACGGCGAATCGGACGGCGCGAGCGGTGACGACACCGGCGACGCTCCCGACGCCCCGAACGACGGCGACGGTACCGGCACCGACGCGTCGAGCGATACCGGCGGGACGGACGACTCGGGCGCCGACGCCGACCCGTCGAACGGCGACGGCGACGCCGGCGGATCGGACGACGGTTCCGAATCCAGTGACGCGGACGGATCGGGCGACCGTAGTGGCGCCGACACCGGCGGTTCGGACGGCGACGCCGGCGACAGCACGACCGGTCCCGACGGAAGCGACGCCGGGGATAGTTCCAGCGATGGCGGCGACGCGTCCGGTGGCTCGGATGCCAGTGACTCCAGCGGTGACGCCGGTGGATCGAGCGACGGCGGATCGGACGGGGACAGTTCGAGTGACGGTGGATCGGACAGCTCCGGAAGCGATTCCAGCGGCAGTGACGCCGCCGGTGGATCGAGCGACGGTGACTCGGACGGCGGGAGTTCGAACGATGGAGATTCCGGCGGTACCGGTTCCGGAAGCAGCGATTCCGGCGATGGCGACTCCGAAAGCAGCGATTCCAGCGGTAGCGAATCCGGCGGTAGCTCCAGCGGCGACGCGACTTCCAACTGATCGGGGCGTCCGTCGGCCCGCTCCGATAGCCTAGTTAGAGCGGGTCGATCCGATTCCGTCGACCGTCGAGCACGTCGAATCGCTCGCCACGGCGACGTTCGAGCCAGTGGAGCAGCCGCTCGGCCCACACGAGTTTCGACCGTTTCTCCGCGCCGACGCTCCCGTCGTCGAAGTCCCACCCTGGAAATCGGAGGGTTGCGGCACCGAAGGCGTCGGCGAGGAACGCGGCTCGGTCGCCGTCGGTGAACCCGCCGTAGTTACGGACGGGGCCGCGAGGTTCGGCCTGCGTCGTCGGCAGGACGTACGCGCCGTCGAACCGCGGCACCCACCGCTCGACGGCGGGGACGTTGTCGCCGTGGGCGTGGACCGCGACGGGGACGCCCGCCTGGGTCAGCGCGCGGGCGGTGTCGGGCGTCTTATCGAGGTCGGTCACCATCAGATCGACGGTGACGCCGACCTCTGGGAGGCGGGCGGCCGCCGCCGAGGCGGCGACGACGACGTCCGCGTCGGCGGCGACATCGACCTCGGCTTCGAGCGACGGGGCCGCGCCGGCGACGGCGACGGTTGCGTCGTCGATCCGGGGGAGTCGCGACTCGTCGAAAGCGGTCACGAGGTCGGCGAGTCGGTCGCGGGCCTGTTCGTCCGCCACCCGGCCGTAACCGAAGTCACTCAGGATCCGTTCGTACACCGGGCGCCAGGTCCGATAGTTCATCAATGAGACCACAGTAGCCGGCACGACACCAAGTACCCCTACCCGAGTGCCGCCCCGGCTTCCACGGCGGCACTTGCGAGGCGTCCGGCATAAGCTTTCTCTTACTCTACAGGAGGACCGTAGGGCGAGAGACGCCCGACTGGACGGCGATGGGTTCGGACATCGACACCCATCCGCCACCGATACCGTCGGTTGTAGGAGTCACTCCCACGCCGACTCGGTTACGCCACGCCGTCCGCGATGACGGATAGGGCGGCGTCGAGTGCATCGGACCGGCCGGCCGCCGCCTCGACGACGGCCGACAGGTCCGCGGGCGTTCCGGCGAGCAGTCGGGTCGCGCCGTCGCCGGCGACGACGACGGGTGTCGACCGGGCGGCGTCGGTGACCGTCTCGCGTTCGCCGGGCGAGAGCCCCGAGAGCTCGAAGGTTCGCACGACGCCCCGGCCCGCGGCCGACGCCTCGCCACCGACTCGGTCGAGGTGTCGGCGCATCTCCCCGACGCTCGTCACGTCGAGTTCTTCCACAGCCACGCCATCGGCCGTCTTCAAGCGGTCGCGCGTGAACGCCTTGCCGATCAGGGCGGCGTCCCGCGTCTCGGCCACGTCGTGGGTGCGGACCACGTGCGCACCGCGTTCGACGGCCATCGCCGTGGCGGCGAGGCTGACGGGGAGAGCCGCCTCGGTCGACCGCCCGGCGAGGTCCCGAAGGAAGTTCTTCCGGTTGATCGAGACGAGGATCGGGCGGTCGAGGGCGCGAAACTCCCGGAGTCGACGGAACGTCTCGCGGTCGTCTTCGAGCGTCTTCGCCTCGCTCCACCCGCCGAAGGCGGGATCGACGATGGTCTTGTCGGTGAGTCCCTCGCGTTGCAGGGCGTCGTAGATGTCGTCGACGGCCTCGACGGCGCCGGGACGTTCGAGATCGGGTGGGCTCGCCATCTTCGCGACGGCCACGTCGCGTTCGGCACAGACCCGCGGCATCTCGGGGTCGGCGAACCCGCAGATGTCGTTGACCATGTCGAAGCCGGCGTCGAGGGCCGCCTCGGCCACTTCGTGATAGCGCGTCTCGATGGAGAAGACGGCGTCGCCGGAGACGCTCTCCATCGCCGCGACGGCGGTGTCGAGGCGGTCGAGTTCCTCCTGGGCGGTGAGCACCTCGAAGCGCTTGTTCGCGGACTCCAGACCCACGTCGACGATGTCTGCGCCCTCGTCGATGAGTTCCTCGTCGACGTACGTCGCCGCCTCGCCCGGATCGTCGAACACGCTCGGCGAGTACGGCGACTCCTTGCTCACGTTCAACACCCCCATGATCCGTGGGGGGTAGTCGTCGCCGATGCCGAGGCCAGCGGCGTCCACGTTGCGCATGGTCTCTCTGGGGACGCGACGACTATATGCGGACCGGTCGGTAGAACGACCGAACTCCGAACGGTGTGCCGGTCGGACGGGTGGCGCCGACCGGTAACACGCTCTTTTTATCCGCTCGGTCGCTACCGAGCGACAATGGCTAAGGTCAGCATCGGGCTTCGTGGCTGGCGCTTCGAGGAGTCCGAGGTGTTCACCGAGGACGGCGAATTCAAGCCCCTCGACGAGATTCCCGAGGAGCCACGGGACCGCCTCGTCCGGCTCACCTACCTCGTCGAGGAGCCCTGTGACGCCTGTTATCTGGTCCACGGCGAAGAGGCGGTCGAGCAGTGCCGACAGGCGGCCATCGTCTACGGCGAACCCGGGGACGAACTCCTCCTGTGTGGCACCCACGAAGCCGACTTTCTCTACTGGTACCGCGAGGCCGGCGGCACCGCCTACCGTGGCGAGGCGACCTTCCGCGACCGCTTTCACCAGTGGTTCGCCGACGGCGGGCGCGCCCCGGACGGATACGGGGGCCTGGATCACGTCGAGACGGACCCCGAAAACATGCCGGACCTGCCGGATCCGGAGGAGATCCACCGACGCCTGAACGAGAACTTCGAGGGTCGCCGGATCAGTATGCGGGAGAACGAGGATGTCGAGGACGTCGAGGAGATCGACCTCGACGGCGTCGACCTCGGGACGGACTACCCGTCACGATGAGCCGCGAACGGCCGGTCGTGGTCGTCGTCGACGCCGAGACGCCGGGTAACGTCGGCACTATCGCTCGCGCGATGAAGAACTTCGGACTGACCGATCTCAAACTCGTCGATCCGCCCGAACTCGACCCGGACGGCGAGGCGTACGGCTTCGCCGGCCACGCCCGCGAGGACGTGCTCCCGAACGCCGAAGAAGTAACCTTCGACGAGGTCGTCGAGACGTACCACACCGTCGGCTGTACGGCCATCACCGGCGAGGACAGCCGCCGACACGTCCGGTTCCCGTTCAAGACGCCGCGGGAACTGGCGGAGAGTCTGCGAACCGTCGACGCGCCGACGGCGCTGGTGTTCGGGCGCGAGGGCCGCGGCCTCGACAACGCGGAACTCGCCCGGCTGGACGAGGTGTGTTCGATCCCTGCGAGCGCGGACTATCCGGTCTTGAACCTCGGACAGGCGGCCACCATCCTCTGCTACGAACTCCGGGAGCTGACCGTCGAGGAGACGCAACTCCCGGACGTGGAACACGAGCGGGCGGCGGAGCCGGATATCGAGCGCTTCCACGACTACGTCGGGGCGTTCCTAGAGTCCAGCGGCTACAAGGAGGTAAAACGGGAGAAGACACGGCGGCTGATCCGCCGGCTCGTGGGACGGGCCCACCCGACGGATCGGGAGATACACACGCTGCTCGGCGTGTTACGACGGGCGACGGAACAACTCGAACATCGGTCGGAGCTCCTGGCCGAGTACGACGAGCCGGATCGGTGGTGAGCCGGCGGCGTCGTACGGTTTATTGTAAGTCAGCATCGGTGGGTCGACGGGACGAGCCGGCGAGCCACCGATGAACCGTTACGATGATCCGTATCAGAGGACGCCGAGGACGACGGCGAAAAACAGTAGTGCGGCCGTCACGAGCGCGAGGTGGCCGGCAGCGCCGACGAGTGCCGCGAGGCCGGCGGCGACGCGCTCGGAAGCGGTTAGCGGTTCGCCGAACGTCTGCGCTTCGAGGGAACGAACGCTCATCCTGTGTCACCTCGTCTGGAGGTGGGAACGGGGAGGACGTAGTGACGACGCCGATTCCACGATACTCGGAATCGGCGATACCCGTTCCCAGCGAGCGGGAATCGGCGCCTACTCCCTCGCGACCAGTACGAGCGCTTCGATGTCGAGGACGGTCTTCGCGCCGTCGTTGGCGGTCGTTTCGACGCCCCAGCGGACGACGCCGTAGTCGTCGGTTCCGTCGCCTTCCTCGATGCCGTGGATCGCCGAGTGAATCGTGAGTTCGTCGCCCGGGACGACCGGTCGGGGCCAGCGGAGGTGGTCCAACCCCTTGGCCCCGAGTGTCGCCGTCTCGGCGAGGAAGCCGTCGACGAACAGCCGCATCGACATCGATGCGGTGTGCCAGCCGCTGGCGATCAGGTCGCCGTAGATGGAGTCGGCCGCGCGGTCGGGGTCGGTGTGGAACCACTGCGGGTCGTACTGCTCGGCGAACTCGACGATCTCCGCCGCCGTCACTTCGTAGGAGCCGTGCGAGTCGCCATCCCAGCGTCCGATGTCGTCGAGGAAGACCGTCATCGATCGAGCGTCGTCGGCCGGGGACAAGTGCGTTGCTGTCTCGGGAGCGACTCGCGTCGATGTCGCGGATTTATACTCCGAGCCGGTTAGAGTGGGGTATGAAGGTTCTCTGTGTCGATCCGGCGGCGGACGAACGGCAGGAGACGCGGGATATCCTCGTCGACGCCGGCTTCGACGCCACGATCTGCGGGTCGCTCGACGAGGCGCGGGGCGTCCTCGCCGCCGACGCCGTCTCCGGGGTGATCACCGAGTACGATCTCCCCGACGGGACGGGGCTGGAACTCGTCGCGTACGCACGCGAGATCCACCCCGACGTTACCGGCGTCCTGTTTACCGACGCCGACTTCGCGGCCATCGACACCGACGCGCTCTCCGGCACCGTCGTCGAGTACGTCGACAAGGACACCGCCAGCGCCCACGACGAACTCGTCGACCTCCTGTCGTTCAGCATCGACAACCGGAGCCAGACGGCGTATCCGCTTCCGGACGACGAGGACCGCCGCCTCGACGCCGTCGAAGCGTACGTCGACGACACGGACGCCCTCGACGCCAGCCTCGACCGACTTACGCAGGTCGCACGCGCCCTGTTCGACGTGGATGCGGCCACCGTCGGCTTCGTCGAGGACCACCACGAACGCTTCCTCGCCTGTCAGGGGACGGATGTCGACCGTCTGGACCGCGAGGACACCATCTGTACGTACGCCATCCTCGACGAGGGTCCGACGGTGATCAACGACACGCGCGAGGACCCGCGGTTCCGCGACAACGACGAACTCTCCGCGTCCGGGATTCGGTTCTACGCCGGGGCGCCGATACGGACCGACGACGGCGACGCGGTCGGCGTCTTCTGCCTGTTCGACGGCGAATCGCGGTCGTTCGCGGCGCGCGAGCGGACTTTGCTCTCGCTGTTGGCCGACGAGGTGATGGACGGACTCGAGTTGCGTCGACGGCTCCGCGAGGCGACGGAGGGCGACGATGAGTGAGCCCGAATACGCCTTCGACGGCTTGCCGCTCGACTCGGTTCGACGGGGAACGAGCATCCTCGTCGCCGGCCCGTCCCACGTCGGTACCAAGGAACTCGCCTACCGTATGCTCGCTGGCGACGACGACGAGGGCGTCATCATCCTGACGACGAACACGACGGCGGCGGACATCACGGCGGAGTGCGAGGCGGTGGGCATCGAGGTGAGCCCCGACCGCATGGGAATCGTCGACTGTCTCGACAGCGACGACAGCGGCGTTCCCGCCCGCGTTCTAACCGTCTCCAGTGCCCAGGACCTGACCGGCATCGGGATGCGATACTCGAAGCTGTACAGCGACTTCCACAGCGAGGGCATCGAGTCCGTCCGCACCGGCCTCTTTTCCATCTCGACCGTGCTGTCGCTGACGGAACTCCAGACGGTCTCCCGGTTCGTCCACACCCTCGTCGGCCGCGTGAGCAAGGTTGGTGGCCTGGGTGTCTTTCTCGTCGACCCGGCGATGCACGACGAACGGGAACTCCGAACCATCTCGCAGTTCTGTGACGGCCGCATCGACGTTCGGGAGGGCGAGGACGGCCCCGAACTCCGTTCGCAGGGCTTTCTCGGTGGGTCGTCGACGTGGCTGTCGTTCGAGCCGTTGTCGAACGGGGCGTGATGTCGGTCCCACGGACGCTCACGGCGGGACTGGTCCCGACTCCTCCGGACCGTCTGCCGACACACGCCTGATCTACCGCCGGCTCTCTTCACCGATGCGGGCAGCGAGGATGTCGCCGACGCCCACGGCTGATCGGTGACGATAGCCGCAAGCGAGTCCGGTGGCATCCGCTTCGAGAGACAGGGAGTCGAGTGGGAGACACCGGCGCCCCAGGCCACCTGATCAGCCGCCGTCGCTCTCCAACCGTTCCCGCCGCCGTTCGTACTCCTCGTCGTTCAGGTCGCCGCGGGCGTACGCGAGACGGAGTTCGTCCATCGCGTCGTCGGCCCCGTCGCCGGACTCCGTCAGCGCGCGATAGAGGAGGTAGCCCACACCTACGACGACGAGGAGGGTGAGCACACGACCCAACAGACCGACGAGCAGCCACCATCCGGGGGTACCCCCGTCGTTCCACATGTGGCCACCCCACGTACCACCGCCCATCATTCCGCCGCCGAGCCCCATCGTCAGCAACGGCAACAGGATCAGGGCCGCAACGAGCAACAGCACCACCGTCCGCGTATCGAGGCTGTCGGACGCCACGATCACCACCGCTCCCGAACCGTCGAGCCGATTCCAGGTCGATGCGTCGACATCGTGTGGTACGATTCTCTAAATGTCATTCTACAGTTATTCTTGCCGAGGGAACTTCAGCGTTTCGCGGCCGCGTTACGTCCGCTTTCCGATCTCCTCGCGCAGTACGTCGCTGACGATTTCGCCGTCGGCCTTGCCGCGGAGCGCGCCCATACACTCGCCCATGAGCGCGGAGAACGCGCCCATCCCCTCGCGTTCGACCTGGTCGGCGTTGCGTTCGACCACGTCGGCCACCGCGTCGCGCACTTCGTCCTCCGAGACGCCGGCGAGGCCGGCCTCTTCGACCGCCGCCTCGGCGGTGAGGGCCGGGTTCTCGGCGAGGGTGGTGAGCACCTCTTCGACCCCCTCTTTCGCCAGGTCGCCGTCCTCGACCAGGAGAAGCACGTCCCGCAAGTGGTCGTCGATGAGGGCTTCGACCGGCACGTCGTCCCGGCGGAGTTCGGTCAACGTTCCCTCCAGTACGCCCGCGGCGAAGGTGGCGTCGACGCCCGCTTCGACGACGGATTCGAACAGCGGCATCCGGCGGCCGTACGCCACCTGTTCGGCGAGGCCGGCGTCCAGGTCGTACACCCGCTGGTAGCGGTCGACTTTCTCCGTGAGGAGTTCGGGGAGTTCCACGTCGGTGGGGTCGAGTTCGACTGGGGGCACGTCCGTCTCGGGGTACATCCGCGCCGCGCCGGGGAGCGGGCGGAGATAGCGGGTCGTCCCCTCCTGGGTCGCGTCCCGGGTCTCTTCCGGGACGCCCTCGATGGCCGTCTCGGCGCGGTCCGCGACGGCGTCGATAGCGAGTTCGGCGGTGTCGGGGTCGTCGGCGACGAGGACGACGGCGTCGTCGGGGCCGGCGCCCACGGCATCGCGGAGCGCCTCGACTTCCGCTTCCGTGACGCCGTAGGCGGGCAACTCGTCGGTGTGGAAGACCCCGCCCGCACCGTGGCGTTTGGCGTGATCGGAGAACTCGGTACCGAGGCGGCGATCGGGCTGAATCTCGCGGCCGACGAGGCCGTCGAAGCCGTAGAGCGGGACGGCGGTGACGCGACCGCCCGAAGACAGTGCGCCGCCGATCACGCCGCTTTCGGTGTCCTCGAACACCGCGGTCACGTCCTGCGTGTCGCCGACCGCGGCGTCGCGGTCGTCGAGTTCCTCGGCGATGTCGAGGAGTTCGACCTGCCGCCCCACTTCGAGGCGGACGATCGCCTCGATCTGATCGAGCGCCTGGACGCCCTTGATCTCGACGCGGGCACCCTCGGCGATGGAGACGTTCACGTCCTGGCGGATGGTGCCGAGGCCGCGTTTGACCGATCCCGTCGAGCGCAGGAGCATCCCGATACGCTCGGCGGCTTCGCGGGCCTGTTCGGGCGACGAGATGTCGGGTTTCGTGCCGATTTCGACCAGCGGGATGCCGAGTCGATCGAGGCTGAAGCGGACGCCGTCCTCGATTTCTTCGACGCGGCCGGCGCTCTCCTCTTCCAGAAGGAGGTCCTCGATGCCGACGGGTCCCTCGCTCGTACTGATTTCGCCGTCCTGACCCACCAGCGACGTGCGCTGGAAGCCGGAGGTGTTCGAGCCGTCGACGACGATTTTCCGCATGACGTGGGCCTGATCTACGGCGGTCATATCGAGGAGCGCGGCGATCTGGAGGGCCACGTCCAGCGCCTCGTCGTCGATCCGACCTGGCGGTTCGTCGTCCTCCTCGACCAGACAGGTGGTGTCGAAGGCGAGATACTCGAACTCGCGGTCGACCATGCTCTCCTCGACCGCGGCCTCGTCGAGTTCGCCGAGTTCGCTTTTCGTCGGGTGGAGATAGCGTGTAAACCGCCGACTCGCCTCCTCGGGCTCCCGACGCTCGGTCGGGCACGCACAGAACAACTTCGTCGCGGTGTCGAGTTGCTGGTGGATCTCCAGCCCCGCGACGAGGCCGAGCGCCTCGTAGTCGTACTCGCTCATTGGGCGTACCTCTACCCGGCGAGCCTAAAAGCGTTCAGTCTGCGAGTCGGGAGCGGGTGTCGTCGCGTTCGATCCGGCGGACGGTCGGATGTCGTCCCGGTGGGCCGACCGCCGAGACGCCGGTACGGCCGGCGGGTCCGACCGTTGTCGACAGTAAACGAAAACGCGTACGTCAGCCCCCGAAAACACGGATACTAAGGAATCTTTATTTGTCAGCGAGGGGCTTTTGTGGGTGGTAGAAATCATGTCTGACAACGTCGAACTCCGGCGCACGCAGCTTGCAACGCCGGCCAGTGATCCCGACTTCATGGAGAGCGCCTCCCGGAGCGACGCGGACGAAGTCTTCCTCGACCTGGAGGACTCCGTCGCGCCCAACGCGAAAGTCGAGGCCCGTCAGCCGCTGATCGAAGCGGTGGAAGAACACGACTGGTCCGACAAGATCCTGTCGTACCGGATGAACGGTATCGACACCCAGTGGTGGTACGACGACATCATCGAGGTCGTCGGCGCCGTCGGCGAGGGGATCGACGACATCATCATCCCGAAGGTCGCGGGTCCGAGCGACATCCACACGGTGGAGAACCTGCTCGAACAGGTCGAGGAGAACAACGGTCTGGAGATCGGACGGATCGGCCTCGAACCCCAGATCGAGGACGGCGACGGCATCCACAACGTCTACGAGATCGCCCACGCCTCCGACCGACTCTCCTCGATCATCTTCGGCCCCGGCGACTACTCGGCCGCGATGGGGACGCCCGGCCTCGACATCGGGCAGTTCCCCGAGTACCCCGGCCACTACTGGCACCACGCGCTCTCGGAGTGTAACTCCGCCGCGAAAAGCGCCGGCCTGCCCTGCATGGACGGCCCGTACGCCGACATCGACGACCCCGAGGGCTTCCGCACGTCCGCGGAGCGCGCTAACATGATCGGCTGCGACGGCAAGTGGGCCATCCACCCGAGCCAGATCGAGATCGGCAACGAAGTGTTCGCACCCGATCCCGAGGTCGCCGACCGCGCCGAGCGCATCGTCGACGCCTACGCCGAGGCGATGGAAGAAGGGAAGGGCGCCGTCTCCGTCGACGGCCAGATGGTCGACGAGGCCACCAACAAGATGGCCCAGGACATCGTCGCCAAGGCCCGCGCGGCCGGCATCCTCTAGTTCGGTCTCCGAACGCCTCATTTTTGCAGGTCGACCGGACAGCCACGGATCTCGCCCCCACGCATCCCGTCGGCCAACCAGTGAATCGAGAGAACGAGCGCCGCGAGCGCCAGGATGGCGAACTCCAGACCGTCGAGCGGGAGAAGCGTCACGAGCCCCGCCGCGCCGAACAGCGAGAGGACGCCCGCGAGGATGGCCGATCCACAGGCCGCACAGCCCGCGCCGAGGGTCCCGAGGAGGACGCCGATCAGGCTCCCGCCGCTCCCCTCCGCGGAGAGCCGGTGTTCGCGGACGTGGTAGGCGACGAGGGCGATGTCGACGCCGACGAGGAGGGAGACGAGCACGACGACCGTCCCCGTCACCGGGCCGTAGGAGATGCCGACGAAGGGGTAGAGTTCCAACAGCGCCGACGCCGGCACGGGACCGGCGAGCACGTCGCCCACGAACGGAAGGTTCTGCGAGAGGACGAACCCGGTGAGCGCGACGGCGGCGGCGACGACGCCAAGGAGGGCGTACGCCGGGACGCCGAGGACGAGCCGTGCCGTGCGACCCATCAGTCGCCAGTCGTCGCGGCGGAGGGGGAGGGAGATCACAGCCCCAGCGACTGCTGTACGAGGTTGAAGCTCACCGATCCCGTCACCCGCGTTCGGTACTGTCCGTCGCGAAAGAGGAAGACGGTGGGCGTGCCACTCACCCCCGCCGCCTCGGCCGCGGCGAGGTCGGTCCCGACGGCGTCGTCGTACGCCGCCTCTTCGGCGTCGTCGACGACGGCCGCGGCGTCGACGCTCGTCTCGGCGGACAGAAACGTCGCCGTCCGGTCGAGGACGTTTCCGGTGTCGAAGGCGTCCTGTTCGTCGAAGTAGTGGGTCAGCAGCGCCCAGAAGGCGTCGGCGTCGCGCGCGTATGTCGCTTCGAGCGCCTGGATCGCCGGCTCGCCCCACGGGTAGACGAGCGGCACCGTCCGGACGACGTAGGCCGCGTCGCCGGGGTCGACGAGTTCCGATCTGATCTTCGGGACGGTCACGCTCTCGAAGGCCGCACACCGGGGACAGGAGGGGTCCTCGAACGCGACGATGACACCGGTCGCCTCGGCGGGATCGGGGCCGAGACGGGGCTGGGCGGCGAGGTTCTGACCGACGGGGTGGTCGGCGAGGGGCGGAGCGCCACCGCCACCGTCGTCGGTCCCGTCTCCGCTCCCGTCTCCTCCGGCTCCCCCGAGACAGCCCGTACCGAGGAGGGCGCCCCCGCTCGCGAGGACGGCCCGGCGGGTCGTTCGGCTCGCCGGGAGTGGATCGCCTGTCATACAGGAGCGAGGCGTCGGAAGCAAAAAGACGCTTCGCCGGGTGTGAGCGCCGCGCGCACGACCCGGTCGAGCTTATTCGAGCGGTTCGACGAGTTCGACGACGTGGCCGTCCGGGTCCCGAACGAACGCCGTACGGGCGCCCGCGGCGGGCTGGTCGCCCGGTTCCTCAACGACGCCGTAGTGATCGATCTCCTCGAAGGTGGCGTCAACGTCGTCGACGCCGAGCGCGAGGTGGTCCCACGCGGTACCCTGTTCGAACTCGGTCTCGCCCTCGGTTTCGGAGAGCTGGAGTTCGACGCCGTCGGGGTCCGCGACGTAGCGGTTCTCCGTCTCGCCGTCGGGCGTCTCGAACGACCACGACTCCTCGAAGCCGAACTGTTCGTAGAACGCGATGGATTCGTCCGCGTCCGCGACGTTCAGACAGACGTGAATCAGATTCATTGCGTCTCACGCTCGCCCGCGCGGAGACAAAAAGATGGTTGATGGGGTCCGCCGACGGCGTGGCGCCGGATAGATGCTGATACGTCGGGGCTGACGGACCGCACGCCCGACGACACCGTCGAAGTCGGGGGCGTGACCGATCCGAACGACACGGCCGGGATCGACGCGCGTATCAGTCCCGCCGTCGCGTGGCGCCCCTCACGCCCCGGAGCCATCCCTCGATGTCGGTGGATTCGCGGCCGATCGGCCGTGTCAATTGCTATCGATTCCGGCAACAATTACGCCCGAACGTTCATGATAATCGAAGGACGGCGGGGAGAGGGGTCGGTCCACTAACGTAGGAGTTATATTCGGCGAGTCCGGTGTGCGACGCATGGCCATTGATGATCGATCAACGGGGTTAGAGACCTCCGCGGATTCGCTGGGGCACGAACACCCGGACGCGGAGGGGTACCAGGCGCTCGCCGAGGACCTCCGGGCCGGGGTCCGTGGTGACGTCTCCTTCGACGAGTACGCACAGGTGCTGTACGCGACGGACGGGAGCATCTATCAGGCGAAGCCGGCGGGCGTCGTGTTGCCGCAGACGATCGAGGACGTGCAGCATACGGTCGAGACGGCCGCCGAACACGGCGTGCCGATCCTGCCCCGTGGGACCGGCTCCTCGCTCGGCGGGCAGACGGTCGGACCGGGCTGTGTCGTCGTCGACTTCACGCGCTACATGGACGACATCGTCGACGTGGATCCGGACGGCCAGCGCGCGGTCGTCCAGCCCGGCGTCGTGCAGGACCACCTCGACAACCACCTCGAACAGTTCGGGCTGAAGTTCGCGCCCGACCCGGCCTCGTCGAACCGGTCGACGATCGTGGGCGGCATCGGTAACAACTCCACGGGCGCTCACTCCGTCCGCTACGGCATCACCGACGCCTACACGGAGGAACTGGACATGGTGCTCGCGGACGGGTCGCTCATCCACACCGAAGAGATCGTCCTCGACAGCGACGAGTGGGACCGAAAAGTCGACGGCGACGACCTCGAAGCGCGGATCTACGAGACGACCCGCCGTCTGGTCGAGGAACACGAAGACGAGATCGATGAAAAGTACCCCGACCTCAAGCGCTCGGTGTCGGGCTACAACCTCCAGAAGGTCATCTACGAGAACGAGGCCGGCGAGGAGGTCATCAACCTCTCAAAACTGTTCGTCGGCGCGGAGGGGACCCTCGGCGTCATCGTCGAGGCCGAGGTGTCCCTCGTCACCCTGCCCGAGGAGACGGCGCTCGTCCTCTACTGTTTCGACGACCTCGTGGAGACGATGGAAGCGGTCCCGGAGGCCCTCCAGTTCGACGTGGGTGCCGTGGAGTTGATGGACGACGAGGTGTTCCAACTCGCCGCCGACTCGACGGAGTACGCCCAGTACGTCGAGATGATTCCGGAGGGGACGAAGGCGGCGCTGATGCTGGAGTTCGACTCCGAACTCGTCGACGACTTCGAGGAGGCAATCGGAGAGACCAACGACTACTTCGTCGAGAACGGCGACGCCTTCCACGCCATCGAGGCCTACACCGAGGAGGATCAGGCCGACATCTGGAAGCTCCGGAAGGCCGCTATTCCCCTGCTGATGGGGATGAAAGGCGACCCCAAGCCGTACCCGTTCATCGAGGACGCGACGGTGCCGCCGGAGGAACTGGCCGAATACGTCTTCGAGTTCGAGGAGGTCCTCGAGGATCACGGTACCTCCGCCGCCTACTTCGCCCACGCCGGGAGCGGCACACTCCACATCCGGCCCATCCTCAACCTCAAAGACGACGAGGGCATCGAGAAGATGCACTCCATCACGGAGGACGTGACGGACCTCGTGCTCGAACATTACGGCTCCTTTTCCGGCGAACACGGCGACGGCATGGCACGGACGGAGTTCAACCCCAAAATGTACGGGCCGGACCTGTGGGCGGCGTTCAAGGAGCTGAAGACGGCGTTCGACCCCGACTGGCACATGCATCCGGGCAACGTCGTCTACCGCGACGGCCCCGAGGATATCGGTCCCGACTCGGATCGCGGCGTCGGCGCCGATATGCGCGAGAACCTCCGCTACGGCGCGGAGTACCAGTCGGTCGAGCCCCAGACGACGCTCGACTTCGAGGACGAGGGTGGGTTCTCCCACCTCGTCGAACTGTGTAACGGCTGTGGGACCTGCCGACAGACCGACTCGGAGGTCATGTGTCCGACCTACCGGGCGTCCGAGGAGGAGATTCAGACGACGCGCGGCCGCGCGAACATGCTTCGTGCCGCCATCAGCGGCGAACTCGACGAGGACGAAATCTACTCCGATCGCTTCCAGGAGGAGGTCATGGACCTCTGTGTCGGCTGTAAGGGCTGTAAGAGCGACTGTCCGACCGGCGTCGACATGGCGAAGCTGAAGACGGAGGTCAAACACCAGTACCACCAGGAAGAGGGCATCAGCCTGCGAGAGCGTGTCTTCGCCAACATCGACACGCTATCGAAGGTCGGATCGATGTTCGCGCCGCTCTCGAACGTCGCCCCCAAGATTCCGGGTGCGCGCGCGGTAATGGAGGAGGCACTCGGCATCTCCCGGGAGCGCGAACTCCCCACCTTCGCGGGCGAGAGCCTCGAAGCGTGGTTCGAGCGCCGTGGTCGCTGCCAGGTCGCCCCGAGCGACGCGCGCGATCAGGTGCTTCTGTTTCCGGACACCTACACGAACTACATCTACCCCGAGGCGGGGAAGGCGGCTATCGAAGTGCTCGAGGCCGCGGACGTGTTCGTCCGCATCCCCGACGACGTGGCGCCGTCCGGGCGCGCGGCCTTCTCGTCGGGTATGCTCGACCTCTGCCGTGAGCGGGCCGAGGCGAACGTCTCGGCGCTGCGCGAAGACGTCGAGAACGGCTGGTCGGTCGTGTTCATCGAGCCGTCCGACGCCGTCATGTTCCAGGACGAGTACCGCGACCTGCTCTCCGGCCCGGCCGCGGAGGCCGTCTCCGACGCCGCCTACGGAATCATGGAGTACGCCGACGTAACGGGACTGTCCGAGGTGGCGGACTTCGGCACGCCGCGGAAGTCGCTCTCGTACCACGGCCACTGCAACCAGAAGGCGACGAACAAGGACCACCACGCCGTCGGCGCCCTCCAGGGTGCGGGCTACGAGGTGGACACGCTCAACACGACCTGCTGTGGGATGGCCGGCTCCTTCGGCTACCACGAGGAGCATTACGACATCTCGCAGGCCATCGGGAACCTCCTGTTCGAGGAAGTCGAGTCGAGCCCGGGTGACGTGGTGACCGCCCCCGGCGCCTCCTGTCGCTCCCAGCTCGGCGACGAGTACGACGACCACCCACCCCATCCGGTCGAGAAGCTCGCCGACGCGCTGAACTGATCGGTCGACCCACCGTCTCCCCGGGATATATGCCGGTTCGTGACGACGGCACGCTCATGTCGGATCTAGTCGTCACGGTCGACGGGACGGAGATGGGCGCCTCGTGGGTTTCGGAGAGTCCAGAGACGCGCCGGGCGCTCGCCGGTGCCCTGCCCGTCGAGGGGCAGGCCGCCCGGTGGGGCGACGAACTCTATTTCGACGTGCCCGTGGACGTGGCCCTCGAACCGAACGCCCGCGCCGAAGTCGAACCGGGGACGGTCGCTTACTGGCCTCAGGGACCGGCTCTATGCCTGTTTTGGGGACCGACGCCGGCGAGTTCCGGATCGGAGCCGCGGGCGGCTTCGCCCGTGAACGTCGTCGCGCGCCTCGCCGACACGACCCCCCTGTCTGCCCTCCCTTCGGGGACCGACGCGACGGTTCGTGTCGTGGAGCGCTCATAGGGTTTATCATAGATCAGTCCTACCCGTTCGTCAAGCCAGGTTAGCAGTCACCGATACACAGCTAGCGCACTCCGTACGCGACGGCCCCGCGAACGCCGATACCGATGGGTCGCCGGGGCGGAGTTAAAACAATTCGATTGACACGTTGCGGCTGATGACGCCGCTCTCTTTCGTGCCTTGAGTCGTGCGTATTCGACGTTTTTGCCTCCGTGAGTCGGTCTATCCCGTCATAATGGTAATACCTCTGTCACGCATCGATGATTATTTATGATATGACAAACCTGGATAACATGGATCGCACAGACGATGGTAGCATGACCCACGAAGTATGATCCCGCGAATCAAGGGGAGATTATGACAGACGACCACGACGAACCAAAAGTAGAAACCGACGGCGGCCTGACCGAAGACGACATCTTCACGACGGCCGAAGTCGGGAAACAGTATCGTGCGACGGTGTATCGTGATGTCGACTACGACTCGCTCGAAGTTGCACCCGAGACCAGCGAGTATCCGAGCACCGACGGCAAATGGGGCTTCCGGAAGTACGACATGCCCAAAGTGCCGAAGGTGTCTCACATCGTTGGGCCGAGCGCGATTATGCTCGGTGCATCGCTCGGGAGCGGTGAGACGATGTTCTGGCCGACGCTCGTCGCCCAGAACGGCTGGGGTCTGTACTGGGCCTTCTGGGTCGGCGTGATCACCCAGTTCTTCATCAACACGGAGCTCCAGCGGTGGACGATTGCCACCGGGGAGAGCATCTTCCGCGGCTTCGACCGCCTCAACAGCTTCTGGCCGTGGTTCTTCCTCGTCGCCGGCTTCTTCCACGTCGGCTGGCCCGGCTGGGCGGCCGGCGCATCGAAGGTGTTCGCCGCATGGACGGGGATCCTCCCGACCGAGAACTGGGCGCCCATCGGCGTCGCGACGATGGTCATCATCTGGCTCAGTTACCAGGCGGGGCCCATCGTGTACAACGCCATCGAGAAGGCACAGATCGTCCTGATGGTCATCGCCATCCTCGGCGCGGTCATCCTGGCCTTCATTGGGGGCTCGATCGGCCAGTTCGCCAATATCCCTGCGGGCGCCGTCAACTTCGGCGCGCTCCCGCAGAACATGGACATCGCGACGTTCCTCGGCGGCCTCGCGTACGCAGGTGCCGGCGGATACGTCAACCTCGCACAGGGCGTCTGGGCCCGCGAGAAGGGGTACGGCATGGGCTCTTACCAGGGCCGCGTGAAGAACCCGCTTCGCGGTGCCGAGCCCGAAGAGATTCACGGTGGCTACACGTTCGAACCCTCCGAGAAGAACCTCGTTCGCTGGAAGCAGTGGTGGAAGGTCACCCAGCAGGAACACTTCCTGACGTTCGTCGTCGGCCTGCTCGTCGTCGCGACGGTCGCGATGACCATCTCCGTCGAGTACGCCGCCGGGACGGATCAGGGAGCCATCAACATGTGGCTCAACGTGATCATCCCGGAACTCGGTGGGATCCAACAGCAGCTGATGTACGTGGTGATCTTCATCGCCCTGTTCAGCACGCAGTACGCCATCCTCGAAGCGTTCGTCCGCAACAGCGTGGACATCATCTTCGAGGGCTACGGACGCGCGGCCGGTTGGGACCTCTCGCGGGTCTTCCTCGGCCTGCTCACGCTGTTCACGCTGTGGGGCATCCTCATCATCGTCGCGCAGTTCCAGCAGCCGTGGATCCTGCTAGTCATCGGTGCCGCCATCGCCGGTGCGATGATGTGGCCGTACAACGCGCTCGTGACCATCCTGAACACGACGCGCCTGCCGGAGCACACCCAGCCCGGCTGGGGTCGCATCGTCGCGATGTGGTGGGCAACCGGCTTCTTCGGGTACTTCACCGTCCTGCTGATCGGTGGCGTGCTCACCTCGCCGGAAGCCTACGGCCTGAACTTCCCGGCGTTCAACACGACGGTCGGCGTCGTGGGCAGTGGCCCGGCCGGCTACGCGCTGTGGGTCTTCGCACTCGTCGTGCAGATCTACACGATGTACCGGTCGGCGACCGCGAAGATGAACGCCTCGGGGACCGTCGAAGGAGCAGAGGCGGCCCGCGGCTTCCTCTCGTAACGCTCACCGACCAACCGTTTTTATTTATTGGCGTCGTCAACGGGACGGTATGTCATCCCAGACGCAGTCGCCAGACCGTGGTTTCGGGACTCTCTTTCGGTTCTTGGTGGCCTATCGGCTCTTCGTCTATCTCGGTGGGCTGATCGCCATCGGTATCCCACTCGTCCTTCAACGGGTTCTCGGGACCGAACTCTCGCCCGGGGCGCGGACCGCCATCGTCGTCGCGAGCCTTGCGCTGATGATCGTGACCTACATCGGGGAACGGCGGGTCGGTCGCGACCATGCCGAGGCCGGTACCGGCGTCGACGGATCGACGGAGTCGTACTCCCTGCGCCTCCGTGCGTCCGTCGCCACCGCTGTTCTCGGGCTCGCCATCGGTATCTACGCTATCCTCGAAGTCAATCGCGCTGCCGGCGCCTTCTTTATACTCGGTGCGTTCCTCTTTGCATACATGGGTTATCGAACCGAACTGGAGGGCGCGGATGGCGTCTGAAACCGACGACACCGGCACGGTGGAGTTCGAGGATCCGGGGGTCGAAGATGTCGCATACGACGAGTACGACGACCTGCCCTCGACCGACATCGAGACCGAACTCCACGTTCACTTCGGCATGGCCGGCTCCTTCCCCCTTCGGCTCGTCGACATGTTCTTCGCGGACGACGGCCTCCACATCGTGGAGTACAGTTACATCACGCCGATGTTCGGGCTCGGATTCAAAAAACACCGCAGAGAGGCGGGCGCGATGCAGGACGTGTACGAGGTCCACGGCATCGACGAAGTCCTCCTCCAGGCCGACACCGTCCACTGGCTGAACTACCGGGGGATCGACCGCGTGCTCCTCCATCGCGGCGGCTTCGTGGGACGGCCGAAGCTCACCGTCTACCCGGCCGACGGGTCGCGCTCACACGCGATCAGACTCCACGAGGAGGACGACCCCGACGCCCTCGCCGAATCGCTCCGAGAAGTCGCCGAGGGCCGTCCCTTCGACGTCGTCGTCGAGAATGGCTCCGGATTCGACCCGCTGGAGAACGTCCAGCGCTTCTTCAGCTAAGCCACCGTTCGCGGGTGCGAAGCCAGCCGTGAGCGAGCACCCCGAGACAGACGCCGACGACGTAGAGCGTGATCAGCGCGAGCGACAGGGCCGCCCGCTCCCCGTCTCCCGACGCCGCTCGCCGCCGGTCGGCGAGGCCGCCACAGCGGTCGACAAGCCCGCGGACGAGGCGGGTCGCCGTCGACTCCGGATGACGAGCGAGCGTCGCCGCGATGGGCGGACTCGTCGCTTCGTAGATCCGAAGCAGTGCCCGTCCGGTCCGGGAGGGCGCCATCACGTCGGCCCGGAAGCCTCGGAGCGAGTCGAGTGTCGGCCCCTCGCCCGCCGTCGCCGTCGTGATGAAACAGTTCGAGTGGTGCTGGGTGACCTTCACGCGGTCGATGTTCTCCTTTCGATAGCGGGTCGTTTCCGCCGGCGGAAAGTCGACGTCGGGCGAGACGAGATACTCCGTCTCGGTGTGGCGGAGGTACACCTCCTCGTGATCGATCTCCTTGCCGCTCTCGGTTACCACGTGGAGGTGTTTCTCGCGGCCGTCGCCGACGCCGACCTCCGACAGCGGACGCTCGTCGTCGGTGTCCGCCGCCTCTGTGTCCGTCTCCGCGTCCGACCCGTCCTCAGTGCTCATGGGTAACACACGATCCGGTGGGGTTATGAGCCATTGGTTTCTGCGCCGACCGTCGGCGGCTTTTTGTTGTTCGCACACCAACATGGGACGAACGTGCCCGAACTCAACGTCCTGTTGAGCGCCCTCCTCTTTCGGACCATCCTCGTCTCCGCCGTGTTGCTGATCCTGAAGTACATCTACGAAGGCGTGTTCATGATGGCGGGGATGCTGTTGCTCGCGCTCTCCTTTTTCGCCTATATCTCCTTCACCGAAGCGCGGCTGATGGATTGACGCGTCGCGAGCGAAAAAGAGATCCCCCGTTTACGGCGCCACGCTACAGGTAGCCGTTCTCGTGGAGCAGTTCGCCGTTCAGGACGCTGGCGCCCGCGGCGCCGCGGACGGTGTTGTGCGCGAGGCAGTTGAACTTGACACCGCGGCGGGTGGACTGCACGCCGCCGACACAGATCTGCATGCCCTGACCGCGCATCCGGTCCATCCGGGGCTGGGGGCGTTCGGGTTCGTCGAAGACGTGGATGAGTTGGTTGGGGGCGCTCGGCAGGTCGATACCGGGGAACTCCCGCATCGCCTCCTCCACTTCGTCCACGTCGGGTTCGTCCGCGAGGTCGACGAAGGCGTTCTCGAGGTGGCCGTCGAGCGTCGGAACGCGGTTACAGGACGCCGCGACCTCCACGTCGTGCCACCCAATCTCCGCGCCGTCGAACTCGCCGAGGAGTTTGCGGGACTCCGTCTCCATCTTGTCCTCCTCGCCGCCGATGTGGGGGAGGACGTTGTCGATTATCTCCATGGAGGTGACACCGGAGTAGCCCGCGCCGGAGACGGCCTGCAGGGTGGAGACGTTGACGCGTTCGAGACCGAACCCGTCCAGCGCCGCCAGCGGCGGAATCATCGTGATCGTCGAGCAGTTCGGGTTCTTCACGAGCGCGCCGTCCCACCCGCGTTCGTCGCGCTGGACCTCGATCAGGTCGAGGTGGTCGGGGTTGATCTCCGGAATCGTCAGCGGTACGTCCTCCGCGAGGCGGTCGTTCGAGGAGTTCGAGGAGATGACATAGCCCGCGCGGGCGAAGTCCTCCTCGACGTCGACGGCGACGCTCGAGGGGAGCGACGAGAAGAGCAGATCGACGTCGTCCGGCACCGCCTCGGGGTCGGTGCGACGGACCGTCATCTCGGCCACGTCGACGGGGATGGGCGAATCGACGCGCCACTTCGCCGCCTCGCGGTATGGCTTGCCCGCGCTCTCCTCGCTGGCGGTGAGCGCCGCGAGTTCGAACGTCGGGTGGCCGTCGAGAAGCTGGATGAATCGCTGTCCGACTGCGCCGGTCGCACCGAGGATGCCGACTCGTACTGACATTACTTAGCCGTGCGGCTCTCTCGCATAAGGCCGTTTGGATTCAGTGGCACGGGGGCGCTCGTCGAGAACTGACCGGACGAACAGTCGTCGCCCCGAAAGTTGTCTTCGTAATCGTCTCACCGGGTCTCGGAGACGGATCGTCACGGGCTTGTGACGGGCGTGCCGAGCCACCCCACCGACCGATACACTAACGGGGCATATGTTCGTACAAGGGGACATGTTCAGGAAGGTTCTCGTCGCCAACCGGGGCGAGATCGCGGTGCGTGTCATGCGCGCCTGCGAAGAACTGGGCGTTCGAACCGTCGCCATCTACAGCGAGGCCGACAAGCACGCGGGCCACGTCCGCTACGCCGACGAGGCGTACAACGTCGGGCCGGCGCGGGCGGCGGACTCCTATCTCGATCAGGAGGCGGTGCTCGACGCGGCACGGAAGGCCGACGCCGACGCCATCCACCCCGGCTACGGATTCATGGCCGAGAACGCCGAGTTCGCGGCGCGTGTCGAGGAGAGCGAGTGCACGTGGATCGGGCCGCCCTCGAAGGCGATGGAGCGTCTCGGCGAGAAGACGAAGGCACGCAAGGTGATGACCGCCGCCGGTGTGCCGGTCGTCCCCGGGACGACCGATCCCGTCGAGGACCCCGCCGAAGTCGAAGCCTTCGGCGAGGAGAACGGCTACCCGATCGCCATCAAGGCCGAAGGTGGCGGCGGCGGGCGGGGGATGAAGATAGTCGAGAGCCCGGACGAAATCGAGGACCAACTCGCCGCGGCCAAACGCGAGGGTGAGGCGTACTTCGACAACGACTCCGTCTACCTCGAACGCTTCCTCGAAGCGCCGCGCCACATCGAGGTGCAGATCGTCGCGGACCAGCACGGCAACGTCCGCCACCTCGGTGAACGGGACTGCTCGCTCCAGCGTCGCCACCAGAAGGTGATCGAGGAGGGACCGAGCCCGGCGCTCTCGGACGACCTGCGCGACCGGATCGGACAGGCGGCCCGCCGCGGCGTCGGCGAGACCAACTACACCAACGCCGGCACCGTCGAGTTCCTCGTCGAGGATGGCGAGTTCTACTTCCTCGAGGTCAACACGCGCATCCAGGTCGAACACCCCGTCACCGAGGAGATCACGGGCATCGACATCGTGAAAGAACAGCTTCGCGTCGCCGCGGGCAACGAGATCAGCTTCAGCCAGGACGAGGTCGAGATCGAGGGCCACGCGATGGAGTTCCGGATCAACGCCGAGAACGCCGCACGCGACTTCGCGCCGGCGACGGGCACGCTGACGACGTACGATCCCGCCGGGGGTATCGGCGTCCGC
Source organism: Haloplanus natans DSM 17983 (assembly GCF_000427685.1). NCBI lineage: Archaea > Methanobacteriati > Methanobacteriota > Halobacteria > Halobacteriales > Haloferacaceae > Haloplanus > Haloplanus natans. Next base: position 1,818,985 of record NZ_KE386573.1, on the reverse strand, counting down.
GTCGACGACGCGGTTCGACAGGGCGACGACATCGGCGGCGACTACGACTCCATGATCGCGAAGCTGATCGTCGACGCAAGCGACCGCGAGGAGTGTCTCGCCCGCGCCGAACGCGCCCTCCGCGAGTTCGATATTCAGGGTTTTCACACCGTCATCCCCTTCCACCGGCTGATGGTGACCGACGAACGGTTCACCGAGGGCACCCACACGACGAACTATCTCGACGAGGAACTCGATCCCGAGCGCATCGAACGGGCAGTCGAGCGCTGGGGTCCCGACGAGACCGACGACGGTGGTGACGACGAGGAAGTGACCGAGCGCGACTTCACGGTCGAGGTGAACGGGAAGCGATTCGAGGTGAACCTGGAGGAACGCGGCGCGCCCGCCATCCCGACGGGTGGCGGTGACGGCGGCGGACGCGGGGGCGGCGGGATGCAACGCCCCGATGCCGCCACGAGCGACGACGACGGCGGCACCGTCGTCGCCGGCGACGGCGAGCGGATCACCGCCGAGATGCAGGGCACGATCCTCTCGGTCGACGTGGCTCCCGGCGACGAGGTGGCGGCCGGCGACGTGGTGCTCGTCCTCGAGGCCATGAAGATGGAAAACGACATCGTCGCCCAGGGCGGCGGCACGGTCAGCGAGGTGCTGGTGAGCGAGGGCGAGAGCGTCGACATGGGCGATCCGTTGATCGTCCTCGAATGAGCGACCGTCGTCGCTCGCTCCTCCGAACGCTCGCCGACGCCGAGGGGCCGGTCTCCGGCCCGACGCTCGCCGACGACCTCGGCGTCTCCCGGGCGGCCGTCTGGAAACACGTCGAGGCGCTCCGCGAGGCGGGGTTCGACATCGAGAGCAGCGCCGACGGCTACGTCGTGCGCACCGTCCCCGACTACGGCGGCGACGCCATCGCGTTCGGCCTCGACGCGCCCTACGCCGTCGACTACCACGACCGACTCCCGAGTACGAACGACCGGGCGCGGGAACTGGCGGCCGAAAGGGCGACGGACGTTCTGGTCGTCGCGGGCGAGCAAACCGGCGGGCGCGGCCGCCTCGATCGTCCGTGGTCGTCGCCCGCCGGTGGCGTCTACGCCAGCCTCCTCGTCCGTCCGGATCGGCCGCCGGCCCACGCGCCGATCTGCACGCTCGCGGCGGCCGTCGCCGTCACCCAAACCTTCCGCGAGGCGGGCGTCGACGCCGTGATCAAGTGGCCGAACGACGTGTTGGTGGCCGGATCGGAACGGAAACTCGCCGGCATCCTGACCGAGATGGAAGGCGAGGCCGACCGCATCTCGTGGCTGATCGTCGGCATCGGGGCGAACGTCGACGTGCCGGCGGCGGAGCTACCGGAGACGGCGACGAGCGTGCGAGTGGAAGTGGACGAGGAGCCACGCTCGGGGAGTCGGCCCGCGGCCGACGGCGCCGACCGTCGTCGCTTCTGCCAGCGGATGGTCGAGGAGTTCCACGCCCTCGACCCCGACGACGTGCTCCCCACGTGGCGCGAGTACGCCGTCACCCTCGGCCGTGAGGTACGGGTCGACACGCCCGGCGGCGTCGTCGAGGGCGAGGCGGTCGACATCGAGTTCCCGGGGGCGCTCGTCGTCCGCACTGACGACGGGGACCGGACCGTCCACGCCGGCGACTGCGAACACCTGCGCCCCGCCTGACTTACGCCTCCCCTTCGGCCCCGACGGGAACCGCCGTCACCGGAATCGACGACGCCCGAATGACGGACTCCGCGACGCTGCCGAGGAGGAGACGGTCGATGCCGCCGCGGCCGTGGGTGCCCATCACGACGAGGTCACAGTCCTCGCGTTCGGCGTAGCGGACGATTTCGTGGCTGGGCTTGCCCTCCACCACCGCCGTCTCGACCGGGATGGTCGCGTCCGCCTCCGTAGCGATGTCGCGCACCCGTTCGACCGCTCGTTCCGCATCCTCGCGGAGGAGGCGGTCGACGCTCTCCCACGAGGATTCCATCGCCAGTCCCGCGTACGCGTCGGTGCTCAGGACGTAGAGCCCGTGGAGCGTGGCGCCGTTGCTCGCGGCCACCTCGGCGGCGTGTCGGATCGCCCGCTCCACGCCATCGGAGCCGTCGGTCGGGACGAGAATCCGGTCGTAGGTGCCCATGTCGGATAGTAACACACGTCAGTGTATAACTCTTCACACGAGCGCGGCATCTACAGGATGACGCGTGTCACGTCGTCGACACCCGCCCGCCGAACCACGGCGCGAACGGGGTCCCGAGCCCCCGAGAGGTTGTCCGAGTCGCCGTCGAGGACGAGTAGTTTCGCCGCTCGACCGGGTTCGATCACCCCGCAGTTCAGGCCCACCAGTTCGGCGCCGTTGACCGTCGCCATCCGCAACACGTCGTCGGCCGGTAGGTCCCCCACCTTCGACGCGAACTCCATCTCGCGGAACATCGACGGGCTGTTGAGCATGACGTTGTCGGTGCCGAGCGCCACCGTCGTCCGGTCCCGCAGGTCGGCGATGGGGGGCACCCCGACGCCGGTGACGAGGTTCGACCGCGGGCAGACGACGACGGGGATCCCCTCTCGTTCGATCCGGTCGAGATGACCGGGTTCGGGGTGGACGACGTGGACGAGGAAGGTCGGATCGAGGTCGAGGGCGGGGGTCAGATCCGCGGCGTCACGCTCGCCAGCGTGGATACCGAACGGCTTGCCCGCCTCGCGGGTCGCGGCGCGTTCGGCGGTGAAGTCGTCGTCGCGGGCGCCGCTGGCGCCGAACCCGTCCCCGGCCACCATCGCCGCCGTCGTCTCCCGTCCGAGGACGATGGCCTCGATAGCTAGCCCGTCGAGCGCCCGCCGAACCGCGTCGACGCCCGCGACGCCACCCTCGCGGAACTCGACGGTCGCCGCGGTGCCCGAACGTTCCATGAATCGGAGCGAGCGGCGCATGGCCGCGACCGTCTCGTCTGCCGACGCGGTACGAAGGAGTCGGTGTTTGAGGCCGTCCGGCGGCGCGACGAGGTCGTCGAGCGAGAGGCCGGCGCCGGCCTCCTTGGCGATGGAATCGCCGAGGTGGGTGTGGGCGTTGACGAAGGCCGGACAGACGATGGCGTCGGACTCGGTGGTCGCCTCCTCGACGGCGACGATGTGGCCGTCCTCGACGACGACACGTCCCTCGATCGGCCCGAGCGTGCGGCCACGAAGGACGGTACCTTCGACCTCCATACACCAACTGAGGTGTGCGCGACTCTTGAACGTACCTTCCCTCACCCGAACTCGTCGAGGGTGGCGTCGAGGCCGCCCCGAACCTCCGAGATGGGGGCGCCGTCCACGTCGAGACCGAGGGTCCGGACGGCCGCGCGCCCGACCCGGTCGACGGCGCCGGCGGGAGCGTAGACGCCGAAGCGCCACTGGTTGCGGCCGGCGACCCGGAGCGCGCTCACCAGCGGTGACTGCCGATCCAAGCGCCTGATTTCGCCGTTGACGACCACCCGCGACGACGATTCGCGGATCTCCGGCGGCGGCGGCACGTCGACGACGACCGAGTCGGCGTCGAGGTCGGCCGCCGCGGCCACGTCGGCTTCGAGGGCCCGGATGCGCTCGTGGTCGGCGTCAAGCAACGCTTCGGGCACGTCGGGGAGTTCGGCCCACACAGCCCGCTTGAACAGGTCGCGCGTCGAGAGTCGATCGGCGAAGTCGACCGTCGCGTCGGTGCGTCGAAGCGTCACCAGCAGGTCGGCGTCGTCCCACCGGCGGATCGTCGCGGCGTCGTACTCGTCCTCGTCGAGTAGGCGCTCCGTGGCCCGGCGCAACATCGCTTTGCCGATGCGGGCGACGTGGTGTTGGTAGACGGTCGGGTTCATCAGCGCGCGTGCGAGCAGGAGGCTCTCGGCGGTCTGGACGTTCCCTTCGGCGAGGACGAGTTCGCCGTCGACAAAGGCGAGTTCCCGGATCAGCCGACCGTGGTCGATGGTGCCGTAGGGAACGCCAGTGTGGTGAGCGTCGCGCACGAGGTAGTCCATGCGGTCCACGTCGAGTTCGCCGGAGACGAGTTGGCCGTACCGACCCTTGCCGGCGACGAGTTCGGCGATATCGTCCGGATCGATGTCGTGATCGCGGAGGACGGCGCCCACTCGTCCGCTCGCGAGGAGGTCGGCCACGTCGTCGTGGTACTTCCCCGTGTGGCGATGGAGGAGTTCCTCGACGTTGTGGCTGAAGGGAGGGTGACCCACGTCGTGGAGGAGGGCGGCCGCGCGGACCCGCGTGGCCGTCCGCCCGGCCACGCCGAGGTGATCGAGCGCCTCGCTCGCGAGGTGGTAGACGCCGAGGCTGTGCTCGAAGCGGGTGTGATTCGCCGACGGATACACCAACGAGACGGTTCCGAGTTGGCGAACCCGCCGGAGCCGTTGCATCGCCGGCGTGTCGAGCAACTCCTCGGCGACGCCCGTCACCTCGATGTGGTCGTGGACGCTGTCCTTGATCGTCGACATGGCGACACCTTCGGCGGCCTCGGCTATATATCTCAGTCCGCTCGGTACGGTACTGTTTAGATTAGCGTACCTGGATTGGGGACACCTCGAAAGCCCCGACTCGCTGGAGTCGGGGGCCTCGCTGCGGTCCTCGGCCTCCGGCCTGCGGTCCTTGCGTTGGCCGCCTTCCTCCAGCAGCGAGGGAGCAAAGCTCCCTCGGGCAATCGGGCGGCTCCGCCGCCCGATGACGAGTCGCCCCTTTCAGTCCCGCCCGGCGGCGGCCGGTTGGCCAGCCGATGCGGGTGGGACTGAAAGGGGCCGGCGTCTCGGCGAACCCGGACGACGCAAGCACCGCAACGCAGTGAGGAGCGCAGCGAGTCCTGGGAGCCGAGACGCCGGGGGCTTTCGAGGTGTCCCCAATCCAAGTACGCTAATCTAAACAGTACCCTCGCGACCGACCCCGAACGTTTACGCTCCTGGCCGTCGTCGCACTCGGCGTGTCTTGGAACACCGTTACGCTCGACGTTACCGACGGCGTCGCCCGACTCACGGTCGACCGTCCCGACGCGTTGAACGCCATGAACAGCGAGACGCTCGACGAAATCGGCGACGCCATCGCCGAGGCCGAGAGCGAGGATGCGCGCGTCCTGGTCCTGACGGGGGCGGGCGACGACGCGTTCATCGCCGGCGCCGACATCGACTACATGAAGGAGTTCTCGACGCCCGAGGCGCTCGCTTACGCCGAACGCGGCCAGCAGGTCGTCCGTGACATCCTCTCCTATCCCGGCGTCACCATCGCGGCCATCAACGGCTACGCCTTCGGCGGCGGCTGCGAGTTCGCGCTCGCCTGTGACCTCCGGGTGGCGAGCGAACGAGCCGTCATCGGTCAGACCGAAATCGACCTCGGTATCATCCCCGGCTGGGGCGGCACGCAGCTCCTCCAGCGACTCGTCCCCGACGAGACGGCACGCCGGCTGATCCTCTTCGGCGAGCGCCTCGACGCACAGGACGCCCACGAGCGGGGTCTCGTCGGCGACCTGGTCGCCCACGACGAACTCTACGACTACGTCGACGAGATGGCGGCCGAGCTGGCAGCGAAACCCCGACACGCCCTCTACGCCGCCACGGAGTCGCTCAACGCCTTCCACGAGGGTGGCATCGAATCGGGGCTGAACGTGGAGCGGCGAGCCTGGAGCGGCCTGTTCGGCACCCACGATCAGCGAGAGGGCATGGCGGCGTTCGTCGAGAAGCGCGACCCCGACTTCGAGTGATACCTTCCGCCCTTCCGGCAGCGGCCGCACCACTCACGTTCGACCGCCAATCCGCCTGACAGCCGGCGCTCCTTGTGAACGTGGCCGCTCGGATCGGGGCCGTAATCGTTAAGACCGCTTCCGGGGAATACCGAGTTATTCGAATGACGCTATGACCCGCCGACGCCAACCGAAGACGCTCGCGGTCGGCGGGAGGGACCGAGCCGTCACCTCGGGTGTGTCGACGATTCTGATGGTCGCACTGGTCGTTCTACTCGGAACGACACTGTTTGTCGCTTTCGGAACACTCGCCGATGTGGTCGCCGAACCGCCGACGGCCGCGTTCGATCATCAAAAAGCGGAGAACGGGCCCTCGGATGACGTGGTCACCGTCACCCTCGCTCACGGGGACTCCCTCCGTACCGACCGGCTGTTGCTCGTCGCGAGCAGGCCGGTCGACCTCGGAGGTTCCGACACCGCACCGAACCCCAGCTACGCAACCGTCGGCGAAAAGCTCAGTGAGGGTGACGATCAGGTCGGCGTCGGCGACACTTGGGACGTGGGCGAGTCGATCCGCTTCGGGGCGAACGGCGACTTGGAGGGGGTGACGATCCGTCTCGTCTGGAATCCGACGGAGGTGGATAAAGACGGGGCGGGTGGCCGGGAACCGAGCGAACTCGTCGGCGAAGACGCCCACGTCCTGCTGCGGTTTACCATTCGCTGAGACGGCTTCCGCCGTGCCATCGCCGACGTGGCGACGCGAGACGGCAGTTCGACGGTTCGTACACGCCGCCAGCACGTCCTATGCCCACCTCTAAGTGCCGAGGGGTCGTACGCCCGGCCATGAGCGAACGCGTAAAACTGAGTCGGGTCGAGTCCCTGTTCGAGCGACTCGACTACCCCGTCACCCGCGACGACGCGGCCGCCGAGTACGTCGACGTCACCGTCACCTTCGCCGACGGCGAGGCCAACCTCGGCGAACTCGTCTCCGAAGTCGGGAGCGACGCCCTCCACGGCCCGGACGAACTGTTCGCCGAACTCCAGAACGTCCTCCCGATCGAGTCCGTGGGCGAACCCGGGCAGTCCGACGGCGACGCGTAGCCGCCGTTTTGGATATCGGGACTGACCTACACGAAACCGGCACATCCGTGGGTTAAAGACCGTCCGGAGTCAGGCTTCGAGTCACCATGAAGTTCTGCGACGAATGTGGATCGATGATGCAGACGGACGACGGCGTGTGGGTCTGTACGCAGTGTGGACACGAGACGCCGCGTGACGCGGCGACGGAAACCGAGATGGTCACCACACAGGCCCAGGAGGAGTCGGAGATCATCGAGTCCGGGGGCGGCTCCAGCGGCCTGCCGACGACGAGTGCAAACTGTCCCGAGTGTGACAACGACGAGGCCTACTGGTATATGCAACAGATCCGCGCGGCCGACGAGTCCGAGACCCGGTTTTTCGTCTGTACCGAGTGCGAACACAAGTGGCGCGAAGACGACCACTGATAGTGTTTATCGCAAGTCAGTACCGGTGAGTCACCAAGACGGTCCGGCGACCCACCGGTAACCAGTTACAATAAACACTATGAGCCTCGCTGACGCCCGACTCCGAACGGTACCGTCGACCCGAAACCCAAAGTATAAATTGCTCGACACCGCGACGGAAACTGTGAACGCGCCTCGCGTCGCCGGCGGCGTCCGCCCCTCGCCAGCGACGCGTGGCCTCGCGACTTTTCTGAAAAAACGCGGTCGGTAACCGGCGCTCCAGGCGGGGGTAGCGACCCCGTCTCGGGCGCACTCCGACCGGACGGCTCGTCCGTCGCACCGTTCCGACACGACTAACAGCGCCGATACCCCACGCACGCATATGACACTCACCGAGTTCCGCGGAGTCTACCCCGCCATGACCACGCCGTTTTACGAGGACGGCAGCATCGACTTCGAAACGCTTCGCGCCGACGCCCGACGACTCGTCGACGGCGGCGTCGACGGCCTCGTGCCCGTCGGCTCCACCGGCGAGAGCGCGACGCTCAGCCACGACGAACACATCGAGGTGGTGGAAGCCGTCGTCGACGCCGTCGGCGACGAGGTGCCCATCATCGCCGGGTCCGGATCGAACAACACCGCCGAAGCCCTCTCCCTTTCCCGTCGCTCCGCCGAGGCCGGCGCCGACGCCCTCCTCCTCATCTCGCCGTACTACAACAAGCCCGAACCGGCGGGGATGTACGACCACTACCGAACCATCGCCGACGAGGTGGACCTGCCCCAGATCGTCTACAACGTCCCCGGCCGGACGGGACGGAACATCGAGGTGGACACGACCGTCGAACTCGCCTCGCACCCGAACATCCTGGGCTACAAGGCCGCTAGCGGCGACCTGAACCGTGTGTCGGAAGTCGTCGAGCGCACCCGTGACGAGGAGTTCTACGTGCTCGCCGGCGACGACGGTCTCATCCTGCCGACGCTCTCCGTGGGCGGGACGGGCACCATCAGCGTCGTCGCCAACGTCGAACCCGCGCGGACGGTCGATCTGGTCCACTCGGCGCTCGACGGCGACTACGATACCGCCCGCGAGCGACACCACGAACTCGGCCCGCTGATGCGCGCCCTGTTCTGGGAGACCAACCCGGTTCCCGTCAACGAGGCGATGGCGATCCGCGGCTACGGCCCCGGTCACGTCCGCCTGCCACTTACGCGCCTCTCGGAGGAGCTTCGGCCGGACCTCGAAGCCGTCCTCGCCGACCTCGACCCGCTGGAGGCCGAAGCGTGATCGAGGTGGCCGTCACGGGCGCCGGCGGCCACATGGGCCGCGAGGTCATCGAGGCCGCCACCGACCGCGAGGGGATGGCGGTCGTCCTCGCGGTCAACCGCACGTCGGTCGGCGCCGTCGCGGGCCACGAGGTGGAAGACGAGGCGGAACTCCCCCGTCTGCTCGACGACCGCGACCCCGACGTGCTGGTCGATTTTACCCTCCCCGACCCCAGTACGCGGTACGTCGAGGCCTGTGCCGAGGCGGGCGTCGCCGCCGTCGTCGGCACGACGGGGTTTCCCGAGTCACAGTTGGAGGTGCTCGCCGACGCCGCCGAGTCGGTGCCCGTCCTCCGCGCGTCGAACTTCGCGCGTGGCGTGATGGCGCTCCGGCGGGCGATCCGCGAAGCCGTCGGGGCGCTCCCCGACTACGACGCCGAACTCACGGAGACACACCACAACCGCAAGCGGGACGCCCCCTCGGGGACGGCGCTCTCGATTCTGGAGGACGTCGACGAGATTCGCGAGGAGCAACGCTCCTCGGGGAGTCGGACGGAGTCCGACGGGAGCGAGCGAGTCCACGGCCGCGAGGGCGAACAGCCCCGCGAGGAGGGTGAGGTGGGCGTCCACGCCCGCCGCGCCGGCGACGTGACCGGCGAACACGAACTACTACTTGCAGGGAATCACGAGGTACTGACGCTTACGCATCGCGCGGAATCCCGGGGCGTCTTCGCCGCCGGGGCGCTCGATGCCGCCGACTGGCTCGTCGGCCGCCCGGCCGGCGAGTACGACTTCGAGGACACGATATGACACTGGAATCCGACGTATCCGATCTGTGGCAGCGCTACGACGACGACGCCGTCGACGCCGAGACGGCGACGGCCGACGACTACGACACGCTCGATGCCTTCCTCGACGCGCTAGAGGCGGGCGAGGTCCGCGCAGCCGAGAAGGGACGCGACGGCTGGGAGGCCAACGAGTGGGTAAAGCGGGGTATCCTGCTCAACTTCGGCCTCCGGGCCACCGAGGCTCGCTCCTACGGCGGCGTCGACTACCACGACGTGCTTCCCCTCCGTGAGACGGCCGACCTGGGCGAGCGCGGCACCCGCAACACGCCCGACGGCACGACCATCCGCCGGGGCGCCTATCTGGGCTCGGACTGCATCATGATGAGTCCCTCCTTCGTCAACGTGGGCGCGTACGTCGGCGACGGCACCCTCGTCGACTCCTGTGACACCGTCGGCTCCTGTGCCCAGATCGGCGCGAACGTCAAACTCGGTGCCAACACGCTCATCGGTGGCGTCCTCGAACCCGTCGAGGACGCGCCGGTGATCGTCGAGGACGGCGCCTCCCTCGGTGCTGGCTGTCGGGTGACGAGCGGGTTCGTCGTGGGCGAGAACACGGTCGTGGGCGAGAACACGCTGCTCTCGCCGCGCATCCCCGTCTACGACCTCGTCGAGGAGGAGGTCTGCTACGGCCACCTGCCCCCGGAGCGGCGGGCGTTCACCCGGATGGTGGAGTCCTCGATCGGCGACCACGACCTGTTCGCGGGCGGCGCGTACAAGCCCGCGGTCGTCGCCATGGACATCGAGGCCGACACGCGCGACGCGACGAAGCGGGAGGAGGCGCTGCGGGAATGAGCGGCGAGGCGGCCGGCCCGACCGTGCGACGCCTCGCCGACTGGTCGGCCGCCGACCTCACCGATCTGGCCGACGAGTACGGCACCCCGCTCTACGTCACAGACCTCGACCGGGTGCGGGAGAACGCACGGCGCCTCCGCGGTGCGTTCCCCGACGCCGCGGTGAGCTACGCCGTCAAGGCCCACACCGGCCGGGCGGTGCTGGAAACCGTCCGTGACGCCGGTCTCGGCGCCGAATGTGCGTCCGCTGGCGAGGTGGTGCGCGCCATCGACGCCGGCTACGACGCGGTGCAGTACACCGCGGTCAACCCACCGGCCGAGGATCTCGATGTCGTCCTCGATCGCTGGCGGGCGGGGACGGACCTCACCGTCGTCGCCGGCGCCCGGGACACCGTTTCCCGCCTCCGCGAACGCGGCTTCGACGGCCGACTCGCCCTTCGCGTCAACCCCGGCGTCGGCGCCGGCCACCACGAGAAGGTGACGACCGGCGGCCACGCCAAGTTCGGCGTGCCCTACGACCGCGCCCCGGAACTCCTCGCGGGCGCCCGAGCCGACTTCGACGTGGTGGGCATCCACGCCCACGCCGGGAGCGGAATCTCCGGCGACGACCTGGCCGCCCACCGCGAACTCGTCGCCCGGATGGGTGATCTGGCGCGCGAGGTGGGTGACCTGGAGTTCGTCGACGTGGGCGGCGGCTTCGGTGTCCCGTATCGTGAGGACGAACCGCCCCTCGACCTCGACGCGGTGGCCGCGGCTACCCGCGAGGCACTCGGCGACGTGGACGCCCGACTCGCCATCGAACCCGGTCGCTACCTCGTCGCCGACGCGGGTGTCCTCCTGACGCGCGTGAACACTGTCAAGGCCGTCGGCGACGGCGAGGGGACCGTGCCAGTCGTCGCCGGCGTCGACGCCGGCATGACGACGCTCCTGCGTCCGGCCATGTACGACGCCTACCACGCCATCCGCAACCTGACCGACGAGCGACCCGAACGCCCGGTCACCGTCGCCGGCCCCGTCTGCGAGACGGCGGACCTGTTCTGCGAGGAGCGATCGATGCCCACGCCACGCCGGGGCGACTTGCTCGCCATCGGCAACGCCGGCGCCTACGGCTACGAGATGGCGAGCACCTACAACTCCCGGCCACGACCCGCCGAAGTCGTCTGCGAGGCGTCGGAGACGCCTCGCGAAGCCAGCGAGGAGCGACGCTCCTCGGGCAACCGGACGCAGTCCGGTAACGGCGAAGCCGGCGGAATCGGCGACGGCGTTCGGATCGCCCGCGAGCGCGAGACGATCGGACACGTCACCGATCTGGAGGTGGACGAATGACGACGGTCACGGCCGAGAAGTACCACGGCACCGAGAACGACTTCCTCGTCCTCCCGGCCAGTGCGCCGGTGGTCGACCGCGCGGCGTTCGCGCGCACTCACTGTGACCGCGAGACGGGTGTCGGTGGCGAGCGAACCGGCGCCGACGGCGTTCTCTTTCTGGACCTCGACCCCACGGCGTCGCCCGTCCGGGTGACGATGACGCTCGTCCAGCCCGACGGGTCGACCGCCGCCATGTGTGGCAACGGCGCCCGCGTCACCGCCGTCTGGGCCGCCCGTGAGACGGGCGCCCGCGAAGTCCTGATCGAGACGCCCGCGGGCGACCGCCGCGCCGTCGTCCAGAGCGAGGGCGTCACCGTCGAGATGGGGGTCCCGTCGTTCGATCCGGCCGAGGTGCCGCTCTCGCCCGACCGCGACGGCCCGCTGATCGAGGAGTCGGTCGCGGGCCTGCCCGTCACCGCCGTGAACACGGGCGTCCCTCACGCCGTCGCGTTCGTCGACGACGTGGACGCCGTGGATCTGGGGACCGTCGCACCGCCGGTCCGTCACGCCGCCGTCTTCCCCGAGGGGGCGAACGTCACGCTCGCCGCGCGGGTCGAGGTGGGCGACGAGGCCGACATCCGCGACGGTGCGCCCGGCGACCCGGCCGCCTTCAGCCAGCGCACCTTCGAGCGCGGCGTCGAGGGGGAGACGCTCGCCTGCGGGACGGGGGCGGTGGCGGTCGTCGCCGCCGCGAAGCGCACCGGCCGCCTCGACACAGAGGGACCAGTCCGGGTGTCGCCGCCCGGCGGTGACCTCGTCATCGTCGTCCCCTCGGACGCCCCGGCGACGCTCACCGGCCCTGTCGAACGCGAGTTCGCGATCGATCTGGAGGTCCCACAGCCGTGAGCGACGGAGGGTTCGATCCCGTCGACTTCCTCGACGCCGGCGTCCGCATCGACTCCCACGCGGACGTGACGGAGATGCGTGAGTTCCTGGTCGACACCCTCGCCGACCACGGCGCCGACCCCATCGTCGACCACGCGGGCAACACGCTCGCCACGAAAGGGTCGGGGAAGCCCCACGTCGTGCTCAACACCCACATCGACACGGTGTCCCCGCCGGTTCCCTACGCCCGCGAGGACGGCGTGATCCACGGCCGTGGCTCCTGCGACGCGAAGGGGCCGCTCGCGGCCATCCTGTCGGCGTTTCTCTCGTTCGACGGCGACGACGGCCGACTCACCCTCGCGGTCACGCCCGACGAGGAGGTGTACTCGACGGGCGCCGCGGCGCTCGACCTCTCGGTCCTCCCCGACCTCTCGGCACCGACCGCCGACGCCTACGTCGTCGGCGAGCCGACCGGACTCGACGTCTGTACCGCCGCGAAGGGTCGATTCGAGGGGACGATTCGCCTCTCGGGCCGGAACGCCCACGCGGCCGAACCCGAGTCGGGCGTCAACGCCGTCGCCGCCGCGGAGGGGGCGCTGGCGGCGATCCGGGATTTCGACGCGGACCGCGACCCCCATCCCGACCTCGGCCCGGCGACGCTGACGCCGACGGTCGTCCACGGCGGCGAGGCGACCAATCAGGTGCCCGCCGACTGTGCGATCACCGTAGACCGGCGGAGCGTCCCGCCGGAGACGGCCGATGGCTTCGCCGCCGCCCTCGAACGCGCCGTCGACGACGCCACGCCCGACCCCGTCGGCGTGGACTTTGCGCCGACCGAGCGCCCGACGCCCTTCCTCGAAGCGTTCGCGACGGACACGGAGAAGCCGATCGTCCGGCACCTGTCCGCCGCGGCCGACCGCGTCACCGACGGCGCGGCCGGCGCCGTCCGCCCCTTCACCGCCGCGACCGAGGCGTCCTACTTCGCGCCGGCGCCGACCGTCGTCTTCGGGCCGGGCGTCCTCGCCGACGACGAGGGTCCCGTCGCCCACGCCGACCGCGAGTACGTCCGCGTTGCGGAAGTGGAGCGCGCGGCGACGGCGCTCTCGGCGGCGCTCGGGTCGTTGCTGGGCTGAAACTTTTCCTACTGGCACCACTGGCTCGACGTATGGTCCCCACGCGCCGCACCCTGTGTCGAGCCGTCGGCTCGGTGCCCTTCGCCCTCGCGGGCTGTCTCGACGCCCTGCGATCCGGCCACGTCGACGTTCGGATCGACAACCGCGACGACCGACGCCACGCCGTCGACGTGGAGTTCCTCTCCGACGGCGAACTGGTCGCCGAGGAGCGCTTCGAGGTATCCGCGGGGACCGAACGGGAGTACGAGAACGTCGTCGCTGCGGGCGAGTACGCGGTCGATGTGACCCTCGACGGCGCGACGCAGACGGCCGTCGATTTCTCGATGAACGGCTGTACGGATAACGCGCTGTTCGTCGCCGTCGACGCGTCGGCGGGCGTCGGGGCCGGCGTCCTCGACGAGTGCTGACTGGCGGCCGCAAGCGCAACCCCCAAGCGCCCGGAGCGAGTGGACCGAAGCATGTACGAGGCGGTCCACGCCCACCCCGACGGCTCGACGACGGCGGCCCGGTTCGCCGCGACGGCGGCCCGAACGGGCTACGACGGCGTCGTGATCCGGTCGCGGGACGCGACGCCCGACTACGCCGCGGTCCGTGAGGCGTCGGGCATCGACGCCGTCGACGCCGTCGAGGTGGTCGCCCCCGACCCGGAGCGCGCCAGCGGCGCCGTCGGCGGCCTGCGCTCCGAGCACACCCTCCTCTCGGTCCGCGGGGGAACCGACCGCCTCAACCGCTTCGCCGTCGAACAGGAGCGTGTGGACGTACTCACGCGGCCGATGGCGGGCGACGGCGACGTGAACCACGTCCTCGCCAACTGCGCCGCCGAGAACGGCGTCCGGATCGAGTTTGACTTCGGGCCGGTCCTCCGAGCCACGGGCGGGAAGCGCGTGCGGGCGCTCCGGGACCTGCGAAAACTCCGCGAACTCGTCGCCGACGCGGACGCTCCTTTCGTCGTCAGCGCCAATCCGGCCACCCACCTCGAACTCCGGGCACCGCGGGAACTGGTCGCCGTCGGCGAGGCGGTCGGATTCGACCCCGAGACGGTCCGGACGGGACTTCACGAGTGGGGCGAACTCGCCGAGCGAAACCGCCACCGACAGTCCGAGTCGTTCGTCGGGCCGGGCGTCGAACGGGGGCGACACGACGGATGAAACACCTGCCCAAACACCTGCAGCCGCGGTGGCGCTACCTCGCCGTCGGGCTGGAGGCGTGGCCGGACGCGGATCTCACACGCGGCGATTTCCAGCGGGCGGTGTGGTACGCGGCGGGCAACTTGCTCGGCGATCCGGGGAGCGCCGACGCCGACCTCCGAGTCCTCCGCTTCGAGTTCGGCGCCGGGGTCGGCGAGGCGGTGGTGCGCGTCCGTCGGGGCGAGGTGGGGCCGGCGCGGGCGGCGCTGGCCTGCGTGAGCGAGGTGAACGGCCACCCGATCGGTCTGTGGGTCCGCGGCGTCTCCGGAACGGTCCGTGCCTGTGAAGAAAGGTATCTAAAGCCCTAAGCGTCCTGTAAAACCGATTTCTTTAAATAGGTATGACCAGAAGTAATAATCGTAATGGTCATCGACAACGCCGACAATCCCGCCGTCAGACTCGACCGAGAAATCCAAAAAATACGGGATAACTCCCAAAACGGCGACCTCGATCCCGACCTCGCACGACGACTTATCGGCCTTGCCAACGCGCTCGACTCAAGAAACCCGCGCGACAAATACATCGCACCCAACGGCGAACACAAAGAGTACGCCCCCGGAACCATCTACCAATACATTAGCGTCCTACTCCGCTGGCGTGACCTTGACGGCATCGACTACCTGACTGCTGACGCAGAACAACTCAACACGCTGGCCGCCGACATGGACACCGGGTTTCATCCGAACAGCAAAGAAGGTGGATACAGTCGGCAAACAGTCAACAAATTCCTCTGTGCGGCCAAATGCTTCTACCAATACCACGACGATCTCGGTGTCAAACACGGCGACATAGATATGTTCAAAAAGGCGAACACCCCCGCCTACGACGACCGGGATATGTTTACCCGCGAAGAAATCTCTGCCCTCCGAGACGAAATGCCCGACCCACGCTGGCGGGCTATCCTCGAAATGCTGATCTTCACCGGACAGCGCCTACACGCCCTCACCACGCTTCGCGTGAAAGACATAGACGCAGAAAACGGCGTCTACTACCTCAACGACGAAGAATACGGACTCAAAGGTGCTGACAAACGAGGACTCAAACGCCCCCTACTCGGCGCTCGACGCTACATCCAGGACTGGTTACAGTACCACCCTCGCGGCGACGAACCCGAAACCTACGTGTTCATAGGCGACCCCTCAAACAGCCAAACTCGTCTTGATCGACCCATCACCGAGCGGAGCATCCGCCGGGGACTCAAGAAATACGCGGAACAAGCAGGTATCAAAAAATCAGTCAAACCCCACAAAATGCGCCACTACTTTGTCACGGTGATGAAGCGCGACCACGGGTTTGACGACGACGAGATCAAATTCCTGTTAGGACACTCGAAAGACAGCAACGTAATGGCAACTACCTACCAGCACATCTCTAACGAAGATTACATTAAAAGCACCGAGGAAAAAATAGGTATCCGAGACGAAGACGATGAAAGCCCTATCACCCCCGGAATATGCCCCGTCTGCGGTCGTACACTAAAACCGAACGCCCGCGCTTGCTCCGCCTGTGGCGAACTTGTCGCCGCCGACGCGAAAGCTACCAAAGATCAGGTTCACAATATGATGATTGAAGAACTTGTTGAACCCGATCTAAGCGACGAAGAACGAGCGGCTATGAAAAGTATGCTCCGAAACTTTACTGAAAACGAATCTACGTCAATTAAAGACGTTATCTACGGGATGCTTAACGAGCGCGGTGATTAAGTCCTATCAGCCACCATCGGGCTACCTGACCCATATCCGTCTCTCGCTTCGCAATAAGCTCTAACGACTCTCGCAGATCATCGTCACTCGACTGTCGATCAAAGGCACCGCTAAACAGGCTAAACTTCTCAGTAGACATTGTTGCTTCTCTCAGAAAACGCCGCCCGCCAACACTCAGTTACGCCCGAATCCGCCGATGGTCTTCCGGGTGTCCAAGCTCCTTATTCGCCGCGTGATACAACTCGCTCGCGCCTTCCACTTTTTATCAGAGAGAGTTACCTCCGGCTCAGTAATCAGTAAGTTTGCAGAACAACCCTCTCTCCGCAGTTCGTAAACACATACATTCTATATATGTGTATCGGTCGTTCTACCCGTTAGCACCGCAACTTACACCGCAAAAAGCCGGATTCTCTTCTCTCTATCTTAGAGACACAGAGATTGTATATAAAACTATTGACAATGGTGATTACAGTTGTTCCCCTCCGGTTGCGACCTCGTCAGTCCCGCCCGGTCGAGATCCCAAGTAAGTCGTCCCACTCGTTGTGAGAATTTCGCGCTGTCGTAATAGGCGACTTGGTGATTCCCACGGATGTTGTCCGGAGAAAACGGGCCGCGACCTTGTGGGAAGCCGAGCAAATTCGCAACTACTGCGTCACGACGGGTGTGCGAGATTTATCAGAGTATCTAAGACGAGAATCTGCCGGGGGATGAACGGAACAATCGTAATCAGGGACGAGTTCTGAATCCCTTAGAAGCCTTAGACCGAGAGATATTTGGCAAAATTGATTGCTGGTGATGAGTCGTAATTATAGAAATAAACTATCGCGAACATCCGCAGAAATATAGATTCCTCTCTCACCGACGGTCACAGAATCAGGATCATCAATAACGCTGGTGATGAGTTTCGCAAGATTACGGTGATACGAGTCAGCTCTATTTTCTTGCAAACTGATTGTTTGGCTGTCGCCGCTCTGTCGGTATGCAACGTAGACGCCTGCGAACTCCCGACGAATTTCAAGTGGGAGTTCAAACAGATATGCGGGAAGGGAATCAATAGAGGATTTGTTTTTTGATTGGGTTGGAGCGCCCAATACGGAAAGAGATCGAGCAAGAAGACTACCGTCAGTACGTGGGACGAGTTCGGTTGCCCGTTGTGCATCCTGAATATGTATCTGTCGGTACTCCATACCAAGTGTGTCGAGAGACTGTTTAATTCGATTAATTGGCCCGTTAATTGTCCAATGGGGCATCCATCCCGAAGATCGAATTGATCCCCCTGCGTAGACGCCCGCCAAAAGTTGAATGAATGCTCTCAAAAGTGGGTCAGCAGGATCATTGGAATCAACGTCGAACCACCCCAATTTTTGGGCTCGACGAACACCACTCAGAGCATCTGGTGTTGTCTCATCCATCCATCCTCGAATCCGACCGCGAGGCAATTCCAACGCATTTGCGACTTTGTAACTCCCTGCATCAGGATGAGATTCCTGATAGGACTGCACCCTGCGGTAGTCGAGAATCGCCTCATATGCGTCATCATACGATGAGCGGTAGGTGCGAGCGAGTGACTGTTCAGTAAGCGGCCAGCGGTCCATCATCTGAGTAGGTGTGTTTTTCGGATAAAATGTCGTCGCCGTCGCGAGTCGTTACTGCGGTGCAGTCGCCTTCGCGATTGTGTTTGTCGCGCCACCGGCCGGATTCGTCCAAATCACACGAATAGTCTCGCCAGCGTCGACACCTTCCCATTCTGAGGAACTACCTGCCTCAATAGTGGTGGGCCAGTTGCCATTAGCCACTCCGCCGGTTACACCACCACTACTAATACTTCCCTCTACCCCGATATTACTCGCTTCGAGTGTCTCGCCACCCTCGTGCGTGATTGTGACATTGTCACCTGGTTCACCATCGAAAACGTCGGCATTGGTACCACCGGAGGAAAAGTCGAAGCTGAAGCTGGCTTGCGGTGCGCTTTCGCTGACCTGATCTCCCAGGCCGAGCACGAACGTCCCGATCACAGCGGCGAGAATAACGGTTATTGCGACCATTAGAATCACGCCGATGACGGGACTGACTGCCCTATCTTCGGTAAGTAGTTGTTTCAGTTGCATTGTTTTTAGTCGCCGAAGTACCAGAACGGCCACGGCCTGTTTCTGGCATATCGCGTCCGGGGGGCCGTTACGCGTTCTTATTCGGCGCTACCAGCATTTTCGGCGGCAGTTGGAATAAATTCGATGGCCAAATTATTGTCTTTGAGAATTGAGGGTGGGATGACACTATACATTAGTAGTATCTATTCTCCAACTGAAATTACCCGCACACTTCTACCTGCGGATCAATCAGAATCGTAGCCGTACCGGCAACTACGCGGTGGGCCTTCCACGCCTACGGGTTTAATTGATCACAAGCAAATTCGCAGACACGAGTGATTTGCTCAGGAAACCCCCGCCGCCACTTCCATCACCACCAGCCCGCCGACCGTCGTTAGCCCGACTCTATTTTTCCTCCTCCGAGAGAATATGGTCTATGTCCGGACAGTTTGAACACATCTGTCCGGATAGGCGTAGAAGCTCCTCTTCCGAGAATTCAGACACCGGAGTCAAGTCCTCTGAATCGGGGTGCGGAACAGTCATCTTATTTTTGCAAAGAATCTTCCCGTCACGGACTAAGTGAGTCCGATACTCCCTTTCCGTACCGGAGATGAAATCATCATACGTACCCTCTGGTTCGTAAATCAGATGTGGTGGCTCTCGAACGTCAAGCCAGCCCGTCCTGTTGCTAAATTCACTCGGCCATAGCACCGATTGGGGAGTTGAATGCAAGCCGTCATCGAACTCACCGCAGTACGTTCCTCTAACAGGGTCATATGCCCACACAGTCTCGGACTTGTCATTCTTGAACACACGGATATAGCCGTTATTGAGGGCTAATGCCTTCTCACTTGGTTCGTTGAAACACATAATGTTCTATCTCTGTTGGCTGATTTACTTGTTGCGCTCAGACTGGTAGCAAGGCCAGCAGGGGAGATCCCCTAAGCTCTCGCAGTCACAATTCTGATCCTCGCGGTGTCCACCATCCGTTACCGGAGTGGGGTCGACGGAGTCGGGGCCTTCAAGTGATTTCTCAGGGAACTCCGCCGCTGCATTCATCACCACCGGGCCAGCTACGGTGGCAAGGGCGGCGCGGTGCTTGCACGCGTAGTCGTCCCTGAAGCGGTCAGCAGGGCATTCGCACTCTCGGGGTACAATCGTTCCACCCACGTCCTCGACGGCCACTACGTAGGCGTGTGCGTCCTTCTCGACCCCGTAGGATTCGTTCGTGACTAAGACTTGGAGCGGGCCGACCAAGCGGAATGACCACGCTTCCCACGTCACGCGCTTGGCCGTCTTCGCGCCGAAGTTCAGGTACTCAACAGCAGTCTTTTCTTTTCCGCTTTCGTTAGTTGCCATTGGCTTTTCGTCCATTGAGAAGCCGGCTCCGGGTGTCACTACCACCCGGACGCTTTCACGCGCCCCAAGGGAACCGTTCTTCTCACCAATTCCTACGAGGGAACAGGAGATAAGTATTCCGGTAGTGTTCGTAGGAATAGGCAGAACACTAATCGCGGTTGCCGGAGTATCCTATTCTAATGAGCGACGAGAGGAGCCGGAGCGAGAAAGGAACATACACCGAGGAGGTATCACCTGACGATGCTTTCGCAGTATTCACCGACCACGAACCCCGGACGGCGTCGGAGATAGCCGAGGAGTTGGGAGTAGTCCGGCGTACTGCGCATAACAAATTAACCGCTCTCGAAGAACGCGGTGATCTCAAGCGGAAGAAGGTCGGTGGTCGAGCTGTTGTATGGTGGCGACCAGATCTTCCCAACGAGTGACCTACCGAGGGCTTTGCAGGACGCCACGGCTTGCGTACACACCTCGCAATGGTCGCACCCGATTCACAGCACCCTGAGAACATGAACCCCGACACAGCCGGACTACGAGTGCCTGAGAAGGTAGCCAACCTACCCGGAGAATCCGAGAGCGCCGCCGAAGCGTTCCAAGCTCGGATGAATGAATACCGAGTGGGTTCACAGGAAACGCCGCCGGGAGAATACGTCCCCGCCGACGCACTCAACGATCTACTCGACGACCTGCGAATGAGGAGCAAGACAGGTCTGCCTTCGTAACCTGCGCTCGGATGCTAGAAGAAATTTCACAGGTGTCTTTATATACTATGTCTGTGTCTAATGGTTGAGGAGAGGAGGGGGGAAGGGGTTATCCCTTACGTGTCCTCCATTCGTGTTTCTCTTAGTGTTCTCTTATGTTTAACATACAGAGTTACGCTTAGTGTTCCACTTGTGTTTCTCACTTGGTTCATACAACGGTTACATGAACTAACTATTACCTGTAATGCGGTTGGTTTTCTGAGTAACTCATACAGAGTAACACTTGCATGAGTAACATAGGTGTAACACTCTATGTATAACATATAAGGTAAGCGTCCGTCTACCACGGTACTTTCTAACACGATTCTATTCTTTCCGTATGCTGATCAAGGAGGAAGTTAGCACATCATCAGTCGGCGATACGCGGTGTAGAGTGGTAAGGCCGAAAATGCGCGAGCAGATTTTGGAGAAGTTACAATGGGATTTCTTCCGATGGAGGAGTACAACTTTGATTCAGAATATCTACTACAAAAATGACAGAAAAGCCGCAATATCAAGCAGTCTTAAATACGATGTATGTGTCTATAGCTTGAGGAGGACGGATACATTCCGTCTGTGTAATTTCTAATGTTTGCAAAAGATCTCATTAGTGGCGACCTAGGCGATGATTCTCCGCCGTTGCCACCTGAACCGGAAACCGTTGAGAGCGACGAAAAAACCTGTACGGATTTATCAAACTGTGATACAAACAATGCGACAATAATCAACTGGCAAGAGACTCCTACTGTCGACGGTGAATATTGGGATTCACCATCTGACTGGCGATATTCCCATAAAGAATCTACATACAAACATCTTGATCGAGTGAATGGCGGATTACAGAATGGAGGAAAATGGCAGAATAGACGCTATGAAACGTTCCATCTCAACGAGACGCAGATGAGAATGGTGGCAGATAGAGTTGAACTTAATAAGGGACAACAAAATAGGGCAGTTCGCATCTTTACCGCTCTAAATCTCTCGAAATTTGGTCGGAATAAAGAGTGGGTCGCGTTAGCGGTCTGTGGATACGTATTGTTCAAAGATGGAAGGCGGAAGTGCCATCCGAATAACCGTGGAGAGGGACGTGATGAAGCGTACAGGGAAGCGTGCGTCAGCTACAACTGTACTGACAAAACTGTTAACAAATTCTTTTATCAAGTTCAGAGAATAGTTGAGAATGAATCGCCAAATAAGAGTAAAAACTATAAAATGTCCAAGTTTGAGAGTGAAGTTGCTGACCATGCCAGAGAAAACTTGGTAGCAGAACAAGGGCCACCTGCATACTGAGGGGTGCAGTCACTCGAAATCAAGTATATAAACCCCCTTCTATTCTATATGTGAGGAAGCTTAGTGAGGAGGGCAAGTAGTCACCTACATTAAGTCAGGCATAGCAAGCTGAGTAGCCCTCTATGAGTAGCCTGTTCTGTTTCTACGAGAACGAGTGGTGTACAGCGGGTTTGTAACCAGTAGGAACACCATCGCGGCCCTTGATGGAGTGCGCGCCGGGTTTTCTGTGTGGAGGCTCATATCTTCCCCCTAGAGCGCAATCATTTGGGGGAGAGTATGGTTGTTGAGCTTGAATGGCAACCGGCGGTTCATCGTCGTGTGGAAAAGTCAGCACAAGCTATCCGGTTTTCTTCCGGACAACTCTCACGGAATGGGTAGCGTGGACGCTCGGGTACTTCCACTCCTGTTAACCTCGGGGTCACGCAGTAAGGTAGTAGGGCGTGGTTGGTCTGATGGGCGGGTGGCGTTTTCTGAGAACAACTCCTACGGAGATGCTTATTGAAATCTTCCTCAGTTAAGACGACGGTCGTTCATCGATGTTATGATTGATATGAAAAAGCAGAGGAACTATTCAGTTAGGCGGTCTTAATAGAATAATGGATTATGAGATTGCTTCGGATGAGCATACCGGCCACGCAGTTATTAATCTCGTAAGTATTGTCGAAAATACCGCTGTTGATGATCTTCCACCTCTCTACGGGTCAATAGACCCTGATGCACTCAACACAATTTGCGAAGATTGGAGCAATATACACGTCTCATTCGCTTACAGCAACTCTCAGGTTGAAGTCTACTGCGGCGAATACATTACAGCCGAAACTGTGTGACCTTCATCTTTTTTGGAACGAGTGTACAAGCTGATCAGTAGGTGTCTTCCTTGTATCGAGCAATCTCCGTCAAGCACACAGTCTTGCTGAATATACGTCCTATATTTAACACGCCTACTGAAACTCATCTCCTCTTGTGAGGTTCAACAAGGTCTACGAGACAGGTATCGAAGGCGCTTGAATCGGTCTGTTTGATGGGACAGGTGGCGTTTTCTGAGGACAACCCCTATGAAACGGGTATCGTGGACATTCGGGTACTTCCACCCTGTTAATCCTCGGAGGGCTACGCAGTAGTTGAGATCATCATAGAATCTCGTACCGGCAGAACTCAGTTGTGCCGCACTCAGGACAAGTTTCCGTCTCGGGAGTAACAGTCGTCCCACATTGACGGCACTCAATTACGACACTCGGCTCAGTATCACCGAGCAGGTGAGTGAGTACTGTCCGGAAGCTCATAATTCGAGGATCGTGGTGCAAGTGAATTAGTATTGGCGACAGTTCGTTTATGCTAACATACCGCACAAAGTTTATACAGCGTATCAGTCTACTGCCGATTGGAAGGGAAAGTGTCACACGCACCCTTCCTTCCCCCTGATGACCACCGATACTTCGCAACACGGACGATGCCCCAAATGTGAGGAGGGTATTTTCACCGTCCATATCTTGGTGGAATACGAGAAAGACGATGGAACGACCGGCATATGGGCTGAATGTCCGGTGTGCAACGATATTGTGAGTCCTGAGTAACCGCTTGGTGCTACGGAATGATCCTCACACACCTGTTGTCTCCAAGAGTCACGCAGGAGGGTTAGTAGAGGTGTGGTCTGTTCGATGGGCGGGCGGCGTTTTCTGAGAACAACTTCTACGGAACGGATCGTTAGAACCTTGATATGCTGATGAGACGGCGGTACGAGATACAGAGGATGAAGTCAGCAGGTGGTGGGGTAATATTTGCACTTTCTGTGTGGGTTGATTCGGCACAGCGAGCGTCAGGCGCACAAGCAGTACGTTTCATACCATCAGGGCCTCTGACCGTTCGAAGGCCTGCTACGTCGCGGTCAGTGTTTCTTTGATTACGACCGAGTTCGTCGGGAGGTGGACGACGCGAATAGTAAGCGTGTCACTCTTATTTAGTTCACATTCAGTGCTTGCAAGTCGGAAAGTAGCAGTTTCGCCAGCACTCCAAATACCATCTGCACTCGTGTCAAGTTGCCCTCCGTCCGGACTATAGTAATCGAAAATGTCGTCACCGTTGTAATTTGCTGACCCAAGCGTGTTTGTTGGGAGGTTAACAATCCGGGATTGCTTCCCACAGGCATCGGTTGCATCCACGGCAATTTCCAACTCAGATACATCTAACCTGTCGCCTGCAAGGTGAGTAAGTCGAACGATTTGGTCATTACTTCCGGGCAGGTCATAGACGAGTTCGCCACTTGATTGGGCAACAGTAGGAGCAGGCTGATTAATCTCGCCAGTAAATTCAAGTGCAAACACCGAGACGGTCACAGCGAGTATCACCACGATAGCAACCATCAAAATCGTGGCTATGACGGGTGACACGGCCCGTGACGAAGTGATTCTCCTCACACTATAGATTAGCCGATAGCAACACTAATAATTCTGTATTATGAGAGAATTGATGATAATGTTATTGTAAAACTCGATTGGGTATGATGTTGCATACGCGCCCTCTATTCAGCACGCCTACTGAAACCCATCTCCTCTTGAGGGTTTCTACAAAGTCTACGGAACGGGTAGCGAAGGCGTTCGAGTCGGTCTGTTTGATAGGCGGGCGGCGTTTTCTGAGTAGAAACTAAGCCGCCGACTTACAGGGCGATTCTCGGAATTTTGTCCCTGCTACGTCGGAACTCTACGAGCGAGTGTCGGCACCATTTAGATTCGACCAGCGAGGCAAGTATCATCAGGGCCGTGTCGGTTTGGAAAGTAAATGGAAGACAGCAGTATGGTTGGGGAGAAAACGACCTGCTGTCTCCGGGTATAGGTGTTTATTCAATAACAGTAAATCCCGGTGGTTTTGTAGATAGTTACAGGCCGGCCCGATTTTTCTATTTTCGGGGGACTGCCCGCGTTTTCTCTGCACCACATTCAGGACAAGTTTCGGGTATGTCGTCGTCGGTGGTGGCTCCGATCCATTTACCACAGTCGTATTTCACGTCGATGGGGGTCGGAAGGTTCATAACTGGTGGTGTCGTATGAGTTTGGTAGATTAGTGTTTTAGGGTTTGAGGGGCGGTATTTCGGGCTTTACTGGTCCCGTGGTCCGCGGAAAGAAAGGTATTTAGGACGCCGGGCCGGAGTGCGGGCCGAGAGACGCGTCGTGTTCGAGAACGACCGTCGGCGTGGCTACGTTCGCGACGGCAACGTGGACGTATCCGGGCCGGGGGACTTCACGGGCGCGGCCGCACTCGATCTCGAGTTAGAGTCAACGTGATACAATGCAGGGACAAGCCCAACAGCAGGCATACGACCGCGGGATAACGATCTTTTCGCCGGATGGCCGCCTCTACCAGGTCGAATACGCGCGGGAGGCCGTCAAGCGAGGAACAGCGAGCATCGGCATTCGGACCGAGGAGGGCGTGGTGCTGGCGGCGGACAAGCGCTCCCGGTCGCCGCTGATGGAACCGACGAGCGTCGAGAAGATTCACAAGGCCGACGACCACGCGGGCATCGCCTCCGCGGGTCACGTCGCCGACGCCCGACAGCTGATCGATTTCGCCCGCCGGCAGGCCCAGATCAACCGCCTCCGGTACAGCGAGCCGATCGGCATCGAGACGCTCACGAAGGAGGTCACCGACCACATCCAGCAGTACACGCAGGTCGGCGGTGCGCGCCCCTTCGGCGTTGCCCTCCTCATCGGCGGCATCGAGGACGGCGAGCCCCGCCTCTACGAGACCGACCCCTCGGGGACGCCCTACGAGTGGAAGGCGGTCTCCATCGGCGCCAACCGGGGCGAACTCCAGGAGTACCTCGAAGAGAACTACGAGGACGGCCTCGACCTCGACGGGGGGATCGCCCTCGCGCTACGCGCCCTCGCTACGACCAACGACGACACCCTCGAACCCGCCGGCGTCGACGTGGCGACGATCAGCATCGACTCCGAGGCGTTCCACGAACTCACGAACGACGAGATCGAGACCCACCTCGCCGACCTCGAACTCCTCCCCAGCGAGGACGACGAGGACGAGGACGAGGAGTAGCGACGCCGACCCTGCGGTCTCCGGTCTCGGATCTCCGTTTTCGACGGTCGACCGTGCCCGCGCCGGTGTGACGCCCCTCGGGCGCCGTTGTGGGTCGGTGCCCGCTGGGTTCGGTCGTCACCGACGACGACCGATACCGACGCACGACGAACCGTCTCAGTACTCCTCGTACGCCAGATTCATCAGCCACTGCGAGAAGGCGTCGCTCCGGGGGTCGACTTCCTCCTCGCCGATAAAGGGCGAGAGCATGTCGCCGGCCATCAGGAGGGCGAACTCCAGGTCACCGGCGGTCGGCATCAGGAAGTAGGTGTTGTGTCCGTTGTAGACGGTCTCCTCGCGTTGGATCAGGTCCGCCTCGACGAGCGATTCGGCGAGGCGGCTCCCTTTCCGCGACGACACGTCGAGTTCCTTCCAGAGGTCGCTCTGGTGGATACCGCGCGTCTCGAGGACGAGTTCGAGCGCCGCGCGTTCGTCGGCGGACAGGTCGACATCGTCGGCCGCGCTCATCGACCCACCTCCGGGTCTACGGTCCGGATCATACCTCCACAAATCGGTGGCGCGGGTTTAAACTTGACCTTCGTCGGTTTGGACCGCCTCGTACGCCGTCTCGCAGGGGGGGCCGGGCGCGAACCGATACGTCGACTCGTCGCCGAGGCGGATCAGCGACGACGACCGGGTGCCGTAGCCGTTCCCGTGGATACAGACGCCGAACTCGTGGTCGGCGAGAACCGTCGCCGCGCGGTCGAGCCATTCGGTCGCCCCTTCGCCGGGTTCGGGGGTGAGCGCCGTCCGGACCGCGCGGGCGTTCTCCGCCTGCCCGGCCGCCCGGTCGGCGCGCGCGTCGCCGTCGGGGACGACGAAGGAGTCGGTCACGGCGCCGCCGCCCCCGAGCGCCGCGCCGCTGTTGACGACGACGTGGACGCCGGGGTCGAGTTGGGTCACCCGGAGGTGGCCGTCCCACTCGAACAGGAAGGCGGCGTTCCGGTCGGCGACGACGAGGTTGAACCCGTCGTAGCCGTGGGTGTCGACCGACCGTTCGACGAGTCGGGCCGCGGCGGTGGCGTCCGGTTCCCGCAACGCGTCGGCGACGAGGAGGCCGCGAGAGCGCTCGGCCGTCGTCCCCTCGGCGGGGCGGTTGGTGATGCCGACGAACACACCGGCGTCGTTGTAGCCGATCCAGGTTCCGCCGGCCTGGGCGTCGCGCGGGGCGACGACCCCGGGGTTCGATTCGATCCGGCCTGGCGGCTCCGATGGCCGGTCACGCCGCTCGTCACGGTTGGCGGCGACGACGACCGGCGCGTCGAGGAAGGTCTGCCACGCGAGCGTCAGGGTACACACACACTACCGTAGGGGGGCCGAGCGGTTAAACGCGGCGCGCTACGCGCGCCAGTCGTCGGGCACGCCCGCGGCGTCGCCGGTGGCGACGGCGGTGCGCACGGCGGCGACGTTCTCGGGCACGTCGTGGACCCGCACGATGTCGGCGCCGCGGTCGACGGCCAGCGCCGTCGCCGCGATCGTCGCCGGGAGGCGCTCGCCCGACGCCTGGCCGACGTGAGAAAACATCGACTTGTGGGAGTGGCCGAGGAGGATGGGACAGCCGAGCGATCGGAACTCGGGCAGGCGGTCGAGGAGGGCGAAGTTCTCGACGTTGCTCTTGCCGAAGCCGAGGCCGGGGTCGACGATCACCTGCTCGCGATCGAGTCCCGCACGCTCCGCGAGCGCCACCCGCTCCGCGAGTTCGTCGATCACGTCCGACACCACGTCGTCGTACGTGACGGTCTTGCCGGGCACGACCGGCGCGTCGATGCTGTGCATGACGATCACCGGCACGTCGAACTCGGCGGCGAGAAAACGCATCTCGGGGTCTTCCAGCCCCGTCACGTCGTTGAGGATGTCGGCGCCGGCCTCCAGAGCGGCCCGTCCCACCGCGGCCTTGCGGGTGTCGATCGACACCAGTACGTCGAGGTCGGCGAGCGCCTCGATCACGGGTCGGACGCGACCGATCTCCTCCTCGACGGGGACGGGATCGGCGCCCGGGCGCGTGCTCTCGCCGCCCACGTCGATCACGTCGGCGCCGGCCTCGATCATCGCCTCGGCCCGTTCGACCGCCGCCGACTCGTCGAAGTACTCGCCGCCGTCGTGGAAGCTGTCCGGCGTGACGTTCAGGATGCCCATGACCGACGGGCGGTCGGTCCAGGGGTAGGGCCGCTCTCGCTCCCGGGGTTCCCCGTCCGTCGCATCGATCCGGGGTCGGAGGGTGTCGGCCACGCTCCCTTGCCCCCGGTCGTCGAGTTCCGCGAGGAGCGCCCGGTGTTCGGCAGTCGTCCCCGCGACGACGGCCGCGCGGAGTTCGCGCCCGGTCCGGTAGTCGGCGGTGACGGCCGTGGCGCCGGCGCGGCCGGCGGCCCTGTCGAGCGCCCGGGCCTCCCGTCGGTCGAGGGGGACCGTCAGGACCTCGCTGACGCTCTCGCTCGCCGCCCCTGCGGCGTCGACGGCGTCGGGGTGGGCGCGGTCGATGGCCGCCTGCGCGTCGTCGACGGTGTCGACCTCGCGGGTGACCGCGAGACGCGACCACCGGCGGCGCGCTTCGGCGACGGCGAACAGCGAGCCGACGACGAGCACGCAGTCGTCCGGATCGGCGGCGGTGCGGGCATCGTCGAGGGCGGCGGCGACGGTGGGGGCCGTCGTCACCGACCCGTTGCCCGTCGTTTCGAAGGCCGCCGCGAGCACCGCGGGGTCCGCGGCGCGTTCCAGGGCCGGCGCACAGGCCCGCACCGACGCGGCCGCCGGGAGCGCGTCGACCATCGAGCGGTGGTCCTTGTCGTGCATCGCGCCGAAGACGAGGTGGAGGGCATCGTAGTCGTACTCGGCGAGGGTCTTCGCGACCGCTTCGCAGGCGCCGGGGTTGTGCGCGCCGTCGAGGACGACCAGCGGATCGCGCTCGACGACTTCGAACCGGCCGGGCCAGTGGGCGTTCCGGAGGCCGCGGGTGAGGTGAGCCTCGGTCACGCGGTCGGCGCCGACCTGTCGGGCGAGGACGGCCGCGACGCCGGCGTTTCGCGCCTGGTACGCGCCAGGCATCGGCACTCGCGTCTCGACGCCCCAGTCCGCGGCCGTGATGGCGACGCCGGCTTCGGTGTGGTTGACGACGCCGTCGTAGCGGACGGTCACGTCCGGTGACTCCGCGGCCACGCCGACGGTGAGGGTGTCGGTGGCGTGCCGGCGGACGGCCGCAAGCGCCTCGTCGGTCGCGCCCGTCACCAGCGGCGCGTCGTCGGGGGCGACGGTCACCTTCTCCGCCGCGATGTCGTCCAGGGTGTCGCCCAGGATGTCGGTGTGTTCGAGGCTCACCGCCGTCACCGCGGCGGCGACGGGGTCGACGACGCTCGTCGCGTCGAGTCGGCCACCCATCCCCACTTCGAGCACCGCCACGTCCACGTCCGAGCGACCGAAATACCAGAGACTCATGGCGGTGAGCGCTTCGAAGGAGGTGATCGGATCGCCCTCGACTGCCCGTCGCACGAGGAACGGCCGCACCTCCTCGACGAACTCGACGACGGCGGATTCGGTTATCTTCCGGCCGTCGATGCGGACCCGTTCCCGGATGTCGTCGAAGTGGGGCGACGTGTAGAGTCCCGTCCGGTAGCCCGCCTCGCGGAGGATGGATTCGGTCATGCGCGCGGTGCTTCCCTTGCCGTTCGAGCCGGCGATCTGGACGAACTCGACGCCCTCGTGAGGGTCGTCGAGGTGAGCGAGGAGTTCCCGGATCGACCCCGTGCCCGGATCGAGCGCGAACCGCCGGAGGTCGGAGAGAAAGTCCGCTGCAGCGTGGTAGTTCATGCTCCACGGTTCCGTGTGGCGCGGTTTTATACTATCGACTGGGACCGGATCGTGCCGCGACCGCTCAGACTTCGTCCCGCTCGCGCGCCCGCTCCAGCGCCGACTGGTCGACGAACACGACGATTTCGTCGCTCCAGAGCCGGAAGTCGTGGCGGTGGCGTTCGTAGCCCGACACCTGCCGGGCCACGCGGTCCTCGTCCCAGCCCGCGGCGATGACGACTGGCGGCGGATCGGCCGGGAGCGCCGCGTCGGGGGCGGTGCTCGTCACGCTCGCGCCGTAGCGTTCGAGATACCACGGGAGCGGGAGGCGGGTGTGCCAGGACGGGCCGCCAGGACGGGGTTGCCGGAGCGTCGACTCGTTCGCGACGTAAAACCGCACGTCGCTCGGGTTCCCCGGCGAGTGCGTGCCGACGAACAGCACGTCGGTGCCCTCGGTGACGCGGGCGACGCCGCGGACGAGTTCGAGCGTGTCCTTGAGGTCGTTTTCGGGCTGGGCCCACTGGATCACCTCGCCGGCTTCGTCGTCGGACGCGCTGTTGGCGTAGGTGGCGTTGGCGCCGACGACGCCCACCGCCGCGCCGGAGAGCACGAGGGCGGCGAGGATGGCCGGGCGGGTCCACCCGGCGAGGGGGCCGTCCGAGCCGTCCGCGTCGTCGGCGGCCGAGCGGTCGAGTGCCTCCCGCACCCGCGTTGTGGCGGCGGCGACACCGACGGCAGCGGGCACGGCGAGCGGAATCACGGCGTGGACGGCGGCCCACGGCGCCCGGATGTCCGTCGCGACGGGGTAGCCGAGAACGCTCACCGCGCCCCAGTAGGCAGCGAAGGCGACGATGTCGCGGTAGCCGTCCTCGCCGTAGCCGTCGGCGACGAAGCCGACCAGGGCAAAGAGGAGGACGAAGGGCGCGCCGAAGAGGAGGGTTTCGAGGTAGTCATACAGGAAGGGGAGGTAGTCGTGGTTCTGGTGGCTGCCGGCGACCCAGAGGCTGTAGAACGACTTCCACGACCCGACCGTCGCCGTCTCGACGACGCCGGGGAGGCGGCTCGGCGTCGAGAGCGCCGCCCAGAGTTCGGGTCGGGGCGCGTAAAAGAACGTGACGACGACGAGGAAGACGGCGACAGCGCCGAGGGTGTGGGCGGCGCCGAGCCCGATTCCGTGGGGGACCGAGCCGCCCCAGCGCGTCAGTCGGTCGACGACCGCCGTCCGCCAGTCGTCGAGAACGAGGCGGACGACCGACCGATCCGAGCGGGCGGCACGAAAGAGGCGGTGATCGACCAGGAGCGCCCCAGCGCCGAGATAGCAGAGCACGTAGACGACGGCGTTTTCCTTGGTGGTGAAGGCGAGGCCCATCGCGGCGGCGGCGGGGTAGACGAGGCGGGCGTCGCCCCGGTCGAGTGCCCGGATCAAAAACGCGAGGGAGACGAAGGCGAAGGCGCCGACGAGGACGTCGTTGCGCATGAACCGCGAGTAGTAGACGAGCAGGGGGTTGACCGCGAGGACGACGGCCAGCGCGACCACTTCCACGTCGCGCAGGCGGTCACGGAGTAGCCACGCCGAGAGGGGGAGCAGGCCGCCGACGAGGGCGACGATGAGGCGGGCGCTGAAGTCGGTGGCGCCGAGGACGGGCACGGAGAACACCCAGTCGTTGACGACGAAGAGGAAAGGGCCGTGGACGATGGGTCGATACGCGAACTGCCCGGACTCGTGATAGCGGAGGATCCAGTAGCCGACGCGGCCTTCGTCCCAGTGGAAGATTCGGGTGCCGAGGCCGACGAGGCGGACGGCGAGGGCGAGGGCTGTGATCGCGAGGACCGCCCGGAGGGCGCGGCGGCGATCGTCGAAACGCATCGATACCGTCTGTCGCCTCGGCGGTAACAACTCTTTCCCTTTCGGGGGCGGGGCGTCGCTGCGGCCGTCCCGTGGCGACGGTCCGGACGGCATCCGCCGACGGGGCCGGCCGACGCGCCCCAGGGACAGTAAGGCCTTTCTCGTGCCGCGCCGACGCGCCGGATATGGTTACACTGGGGCTGGTGGTGGCGCAGTTCAACGCGTCGGTCACCGAGCCGATGGCGGCGGCGGCTCGGTCGGCGGCGGCCGATGCCGACGCCGAGGTGGCGGAGCTAGTCGAAGTGCCCGGGGCGTACGACTCGCCACTCGCCGCGGATCGGCTCGCCCGCCGGGACGACATCGACGCGGTGGCGGTGCTTGGCGCTATCGTTACCGGCGACACGGACCACGACCGCGTCATCGCGGACGCGACGGCGGCGGCGCTGACGCGGGTGAGTCTCGACCGCGACACGCCGGTCACCTTCGGCGTCAGCGGGCCGGGAATGAGCGGGGCCGAAGCCCGGGAGCGCGTCGAGAAAGGAGCGGAAGCGGTAAACGCGGCGGTCGAGATGGTACGCACGTTACCATGACGGACTTCGACTTCGCGGCGCGTGTCGGGCGCGTCGAGCCGAGTGCGACCCTCGCGATCAGCAACCTCGCCAACGAACTCGAGGCGGACGGCATCGACGTCGTCGACCTCTCGGTCGGCGAACCCGACTTCGACACGCCGGAGAACATCAAGCGGGCGGCCACGGACGCCCTCGACGCCGGGCACACGAGCTACACCTCCTCGAACGGCGTCCCCGAACTCCGCGAGGCCATCGCGGAGAAACTTCGCGCGGACGGCATCGAC
Organism: Haloplanus natans DSM 17983; assembly: GCF_000427685.1. NCBI lineage: Archaea > Methanobacteriati > Methanobacteriota > Halobacteria > Halobacteriales > Haloferacaceae > Haloplanus > Haloplanus natans. The sequence continues at coordinate 1,786,667 of NZ_KE386573.1, read as the reverse complement.
TGCGACGCGGGCAACGTGATCGTCACCCCCGGCGGCAAGCAGGCGCTCTACGAAATCTTCCACACCCTGATCGACGAGGGCGACGAAGTCGCGCTGCTCGACCCGGCGTGGGTCTCCTACGAGGCGCAGGCGAGGATGGCCGGTGCCGACCTCGCGCGCGTCGACCTCTCGCCCTACGGCTTCCAGCTCGAACCCGCGCTCGACGACCTGGCCGACACCGTCTCCGACGACACCGAACTCCTCGTCGTCAACTCGCCGTCGAACCCGACGGGCGCCGTCTACTCCGACGCGGCGCTCGAGGGCGTCCGTGACCTCGCCGTCGAACACGACATCACCGTCGTCTCCGACGAGATGTACGACGAGATCACGTACGGGGTCGAGCAGACGAGTCTCGGCAGTTTGGAGGGGATGGGCGACCGCACCCTCACGGTCAACGGCTTCTCGAAGGCCTACGCGATGACCGGCTGGCGGCTGGGCTACTTCGCCGCGCCCGAGGACTTCGTCTCGCAGGCGGGTAAGATCCAGTCTCACTCCGTCTCCTGTGCGGTCAACTTCGTCCAGCACGCGGGCGTCGAGGCCCTGCGAAACACCGAGGAGTCGGTCGTCGAGATGCGCGAGGCGTTCCGCGAGCGTCGGGACATGCTCGCGGACCTGCTGGCTGACCACGGCGTCGACGTCTCCGTCGGTGACGGTGCGTTCTACATGATGCTCCCCGTCGATTCGGACGACCAGGCGTGGTGCGAGGGCGCCATCGAGGAGGCCCACGTCGCGACGGTTCCCGGGAGCGCGTTCGGGACGCCCGGCTACGCCCGCATCTCCTACGCGGCGAGTCAGGAGCGACTGCAGGAGGGCGTCGAGCGGCTGGCCGAGCACGGCTACCTCTAATCGTCGGGTGCGGCCGTCGGTCCGGAGTCGGGATCCGAATCCGGATTCGGATCGGAATCGGGCTCAGGAGCCGGCGATCGTTCCCGCGCGACCGCCCCGTCTGACCCGCGGACGTGGACGAACAACGCGCCGAGTGCCACCAGATAGAGGAACGTAAAGGGGAGCGCGAACGTCGTCGAGAAGGATTCGAGAACCCGCGTTCCGCCGCCGACGAACGTCGTCATCACGCCGACACCGACCATGAGCAGTCCCCACGCCGCGCGGTTGCGTGCGTTCGGCTCGCGCTCGCCGAGGTTGATGGCGGAGAGCATGTACACCGCCGAGTCCAGCGACGTGACGATGTAGCCGACCAGCGCGACGGCCGCGAGGGCGGCGATAGCGTCCGTGTAGGGAACCGTCTCGATGGCGGCGGCCAACGCGGCCGCGTTACCGCCGCTCTCCAAGGCCGCTTCGATGGCGCCCCGGTGCCCGGGTGCGAGCGCCAACCCGCCGAGGACGCTGTGTTGGAAGAGGAGGACGGAGACGGGGGCGACACAGAGGCCGACGAACACCTCGCGGACGGTCCGGCCCCTCGAGACGCGAGCGACGAAGCTTCCGACGAAGACGCCCCACGCGGCCCACCACGCCCACCAGAAACTCGTCCACTGCTGGGGGAAGTTGCCCGCCGACACCGGGTCGGTGTACAGCATCAAACGGGGGAGGTTGCCGAGCCAGACGCCCATCGCGTCCAGCCCGAGTTCGATGATAAAGAGCGTCGGCCCGACGATCAGGAGGGCGACGGTCAGGAGGAGGTTGGCGACGACGGCGACAAGCGCTGCGTTCCGGATGCCGCGACGGAGACCGACCCACACGTCGGCGACGAAGACGACGGCGACGACGGCGAACAGCCCGAGCGTGACTGCCCGCGACTCGACGCCGTAGATCACGCCGACGATGGCGGAGAGCTGTCGTCCGATGAAGCCCAGGGAAGTGGCGAGGCCGCCGACGATGGCCAGCAGGGAGACGAAGTCGACCAGCCAGTACACCGCGGCGTACCGGGAACGATCCATCAGGGGCGCGAGCACGTCGCTCACGCGCCAAGACCCCTCGCGACGGACGATCAGGCCGAAGGCGACGGCGAAGGGGAGATACCACGCGACCAGCCCCGGCAGGATGTCGTGCAGGAACATGAACGCGAGCGCGAGCGACTCGGTCGGGACGCCGGCGACCGGCGACGGGGACGGCGGGTTCGACGCGACGAGGACGGGTTCGGCGACTCCCCAAAACAGGACGGAGATGGAGTAGCCGACGGTGAACACCATCGCGAGCCAACCGGCCAGGCCGAATTCGAGGTCCGCGTCCGGTCCACCGATGCGTCGGTGGCCGTGTCGGGAGAGACAGAAGGCGGTCACGCCGACGCTCAGGACGAAGCTGAGGAGGATGAACCACCAGCCGAAGCGTTCGAGCACGAAGGAGAACGTCGCGGCGAGCGTCCGTCCGACAGCGTCGGGATACCGGATGCCGGCGACGGAGAGAGCCACGGCGAAAACCGCCGTCGCGGCGAACAACACACGTTCGGGGGTCGATGCGTCGTCGAGGCCGAGCCACGCGTCGCGCCGGGACATGAATCAACCGAGGGTGTTCTACCGTCCGGGACCGTAAGTTAATAATTCTTTCCGATATCCTTTTTCGAAGACAAATTTTTTTCGATACGCTTCGTCGAAACGACTATACACCTCTCAGACTGAACCGGAGACGTAACGTCAATGTTCGATCTGATCGCGTACACGAACTGCAGTCACTCCCCGACGGTCGAGGACGCGTGGCGCGCGTCGGATCACGAGCAGTCCGCCGGCTACCGCCATCTCGACTTCTGGACGGGGCTCGCGTCGACGCTCGAACGCGGGGGGTTCGACGCCCTGTTTTTCGCCGACGCGTACAACGTCGCCGACCGCTACCAGGGGAGCGTCGAGCCGACGGTCCGCCGGGGCGAGCAGGTGCCGGAGAACGACCCGCTCCCGTTGCTCTCGGCGCTCGCGGCGACGACAGAACGGTTAGGGCTCGTCGTGACCGCGTCCACGTCGTTTTACCCGCCGTATCTGCTGGCGAAGAAGTTCTCGACCATCGACGACCTCTCGGACGGTCGCCTGGGTTGGAACGTGGTGACCTCCTCGGGGTCGCTGGAGTTCGCAAACGTGGTCGGGGAGTACGTCCCCCACGACGAGCGGTACGACCGCGCCGCGGAACACGTGGCGGCGTGTCGGCGGCTCTGGGAGGATAGCTGGGCCGACGACGCAGTCCGCGAGGACGCGGAGGCGGGCGTGTACGCCGACCCGGACCGTGTCTCCTTCGTCGACTACGAGGGGGAGTACGTCGACGTACCCGGCCCGCACCTGTGCGCGCCGACGCCGCAGCGGACACCCGTACTCTTTCAGGCCGGCCAGTCGGACCGGGGCCGGACGTTCGGCGTCCGCCACGCCGAGGCGCTCTTTTCGTTTCACCTCTCGCTCGATGGGTTCGAGGACTACGCCGACGACGTGGCGGAACGGGCGGCGACGGTCGACCGGTCGCCGTCGTCGTACAACCTGTATCCGGCGATCACGCCGTACGTGGCTCCGACGGACGACGAGGCCCGGGCGCTCCACGACCGGGTGCTCGACCTGATCGAACCGGAGACCGGACTGGTTCGGCTGTCGAATCATCTAAACCACGACTACGCGCAATACGATCTCGACGCGCCGCTCCGCGAGGTCGGCGTAGAGGGTATTCGAGGCGTCCTGTCGACGTTCCTCGCGGACGACCGGGAGTGGACGGTCCGAGACGCCGCAATCCGGTACGCTCGGTATCCGACCGCGGAACTCGTCGGGACGCCCGACTCCGTGGCCGACGAACTCGAACGGTGGGGTGCGGCAGGCGCCGACGGGTTCGTCGTCATGGCGCCGCTCGTCCCGCGGACGTTCGAGGACGTGGCGACCCACCTCGTTCCGGAGCTTCGGGAACGTGGGCTTCTCCCCGACCCGCCAGCGGGCGACGGCACGCTCCGTGAGCGACTGTTGGGAACCGGCGAACTGCCGCCGCGCCACGACTCCTGACGCCGCCGGGTCGGCCGAGGGGTCAAGTATCAAGACGCCCCACGACTACCCGATGCGCGTCCGGGACCTCCCGCTGTCGACCGCCGTTATCGACCACTTCGAGTCCCAAGGGATCACGGAGCTCTACCCGCCACAGGCCGCGGCCGTCGAGGCCGGCGTCTGCGAGGGGCGCCGCCTCGTCGCCGCCGTTCCCACCGCCAGCGGCAAGACGTTCGTCGCGACGCTCGCGATGCTGACCGCCGACGGACCGGGCCTCTACATCGTCCCGCTCCGGGCGCTCGCCCGCGAAAAATACGAGACCTTTTCGGATCTGCCCGGCGTGAGCGTCGGCATCTCGACCGGCGACTTCGACTCCAGTGCCGCCGAACTGGCGAACAACGACATCGTCGTCGCGACGAGCGAGAAGGTCGACTCGGCCATCCGCAACGGCGCCGACTGGATCACCGACCTGTCCTGTGTCGCCGTCGACGAGGTGCACCTCGTCGGGAGCGAGGGGCGAGGGCCGACCCTCGAAGTCACCCTGGCCACCCTCGGGCGCCGGGCGCCGGGGGTCCAGATCGTCGCGCTGTCGGCGACGGTCGCCAACCCCGACGAACTCGCCGACTGGCTCGACGCGGGACTGGTGCAGTCGACGTGGCGGCCGGTCGATCTCCGGACCGGCGTCTACGCCGCGGACGACGTGACGTTCGACAGCGAGGCGTCGAAGACGCCTCGGGCAGCCGGCGAAGCCGGCGACGACGGGACGGAGCGCAGGCTGCCGATTCCGGGTGATCCCGACGACGCCACGGACGCGACGGACGCCCTCGTCGCCGAGGTGGTCGACGAGGGGGGACAGGCGCTGGCGTTCGTCCGGTCGCGCCGCGAGGCGGAGACGCTGGCGGAACGCCTGTCGGGGGTCGGCGCCGCGCCGGACGTGGCCGACGAGATTCGTGACCTCGACGACACGGAGACGGGGCGGCGCCTCGCGGACTGCATCGAAGGTGGCGTCGCGTTCCACCACGCGGGCCTGCGGAGCGCCCACCGGATCGCGGTCGAGCGCGCCTTCCGGGACCGCCGTCTGCGCGCCATCTGCGCGACGCCGACACTCGCCGCCGGCGTCAACGTCCCCGCGCGCCGGGTCGTCGTCCGTGACCAGAAGCGATACACGGGGTCGGGAACCGAGTGGTTGCCGACGCTCGAAGTCCACCAGATGTGCGGGCGGGCGGGGCGCCCGGGCCTCGACCCGTACGGTGAAGCCATCCTCGTCGGCGACGAAACGACACGCGAGGAGCTGTGGGAGCGGTACGTCGACGCCGAACCGGAGCGGGTGGAGTCCCAGCTCGCCGATCCGAACGCGCTCCGGACCCACGTCCTCTCGGTCGTCGCCTCGGACTTCGCGGCGTCGCGTGAGGGCGTCCTCGACGTGCTCGATGCGACGTTTTTCGCCCACGGGACGCCCACGAGCGACCTCGGTGGCGTCGTCGACACTGCCGTCGCGGATCTCGTCGCGATGGGGATGATCGTCGACAACGACGGACTGGCCGCGACCGACCTCGGTGCCCAGGTGTCGCGGCAGTACGTCACGCCTGAGACGGGCGCCCGGATCGTCGACGGCCTGCGAACGGCGGCGGACGTGGAGGCGACGGGGCTCACGGCGCTGGAGATAATCTGTGACACGCCGGACATGCAGGATACGTATCTCGGCAACCGCGAGCGCGCCGATATGTATCAGTTCGCACAAGACCACGCCGACGAGTTCACGACCCGCATGGGCGAGACGGACGACTTCGAGGGGTGGCTGACGGCGGTGAAGACGGCACGCGTCCTCCACGAGTGGACCGAGGGGGCGAGCGCCGAGGAGTTAGTCGAGCGCTTCCGTATCGGACCGGGCGACTTGGAGTCACGGATCGAACGCGCCGAATGGTTGCTCGGCGCCGCCGACGCCATCGCGGGAGTCGTCGACGCCGGCGCCGCGGTGCCGTTCCGGGCGCGACGGGCGCGGCTGTAGCGGCGCGTTCGAAACGGGCTTAGACGTATCCGTCGATCAGGTCCGAGAGCTGTTCCTCGCTCTGGACGCCGACCACGCGCTCGACGGCGTCACCGTCGGCGAAGAGAAGCAGCGTGGGCACGCCGCGGACGCCGTACTGCGAGGCGAGTTCCTGGTTCGCGTCGATGTCGACTTTGGCGACGGCTGCCGGCGTCGACGCCGCCAGCGACTCGACGATGGGTTCGAGCATCTGACACGGCCCACACCAGTCGGCGTAGAAGTCGACGAGCACGGCGTCGTACGTCGCCGCTAGGTCGGCGAGGTGGTCCGGCCCGTCGACGTGGATGGGTTCGTCGGGCGCCGCAGCCGCGCTGTCGGCCCCGTCGCGTTCGCGTTCGAGCCGCTCGCGTTTCTCCGCGCGAATCCGTTCGATGTCGTCGGTGTCGTTCATCACCACACAGTCGTCGCCGAACTGCCTTAACAGTTTTGTGGGATTAGGGCAATACTATCGGTCCCGGTCGTACGCACCCTGCTTCCGGAGGCGGCCCGCCTCGTCGAGGACGGCGGGCGTCCGGCAGACGCCGGGCGCGCCCGTCACCTGCGGCACCGCGCAGTTATTACAGGAGGCACAGACGGCACTCGCCGCGTCGTCGGCGAGCAGGCGTGCGGGGAGTTCGGGTTCGGCGTAGAAGGGGCGGGCCATCCCCACCATGTCGCAGGCGTCGCCGAGGAGACGGTCGATGCGCGGGCGGTCGCGGATGCCGCCTTCACAGAGCACGGGCACGTCCACCACCGACCGGACCGTCCGGCAGAGGTCGGCGTTCCACGCGGGGTCGAAGTCGTACCAGCGGGCCTGCACCCGGTTGGCGAGGGCGACGAGGCGGGCTCGAAGCGGTCCGCCGAACGCCTCGGCGTACCCCTCGCGGAAGCCGTCGTCGCGCCACGCCCGCGCCGGGAACCGCCCACGGACGATGCTCATATCCCAGAAGACGGAGCCGGAGACGGGGACGAGGGCGTCGTAGCCGATCCGGTCGAGTCGGCGACAGATCCCGACGGCGTCCTCGCTCGACAGGCGGCGTCGGATCACGGCCGGTGCCGCCGTCTCCGCGGGCACCTTCGTCATGAGTGGCACGTCGCCCGCGTGGTTGCGGACGGCGTCGTGGACGACTTCCAGAAAGCGGACGCTGTCGCCGAACTCGTCGTCGCGGCGGTTGTAGAAGGGGGAGAGAAACTGGTGGACGATACCCATGTTGGCGCCGGCGAGGTGGATCAGATCGTAGCCGGCGTCGGCGGCGTGGCCCGCGGCGCGCCCGAAGTCGTCGGCCAGGTCGTACACCTCGTCGGTCGTGAGGACGTGGGCGTCGTAGTCGAGGAAGCCGAAGGCATCGAGGGCGCGTAGGAGGGCCGGCGGGCGCGAGACGGCGAGTTGCCCGAGGTTCGGATGTTCCTGCCGGTAGCCGGCGTGCCACGTCTCCATGCTCCGCAGGCCGCCGTGTTCGAGTTGGATGGCGACGGTCGCGCCGTGGCCGTGGAGGCGGTCGGTCAGGCGGGCGAGGCGGGACACGAAGTCGGGGTCGTGGACGCGGGTCATGCCGGGGGCGGCACAGCCGCCCTCGCCGCGCACGATGGTCGCGCCCTGACACACGAGGCCGGCACCGGCGGCCGCGGCGGGTTCGAGGTGGTCGATCAGGCGGTCGACGGCGTCGTCGCCGTTGCCGGCACACTCCAGCAGCGGGGCGCGGTAGAGCCGGTTCGGAACGGTGACGGACCCGATATCGAGCGGGGCGGAGAGCCGGGCCATAGCGGGGCTAGGGACGCTCGGCGCAAAACGCTACTCCCCGTCGCCGCCGAGGATGCGGCGACGGAAGCGATAGACGAGCGCACCCACGACGGCAAAGGGCGCGAGGAAGACGAGTAGGTAGGGGGCGGCGTAGGCGAAGCCGACGACTGCCGCCCGGAGGACGACGCCGACGCCGTGGACCGAGTCGAGGAAGGCGGCGAGGACGGGCGTGTCGTACCACTGGTCGGGCGCCGGGCGGTCGGGCCGAGGTTCGGTCATCTCGACAGTGATCGTGGAGTAGGCGACCCGGCGCTGGAGGTTCTGGAGACGCGCTTCGGTTCGCTCTATCTCGGTTTGCACCTCGGAGAGGCGACGCTCGACGGCGAGGACGTCCTCGGTGTCGTTGGCGCGTTGGTACAGTTCGCGGAGTCGGTCGCGTTCGGCGCGGAGGTTGTCCAGTCGGGCCTGCAGGTCGACCACCTGATCGGTCACGTCCTGGGTCGACGTGCTCGATTCGAGCACTCGGCCCTCGCTCTCGACGGCGGTCATCGTACCGGAGAAGTTCTCGGCGGGCACCCGGAGGACGAGTCGACCGGTGGTCCACGACGCCTCGCCGCGGTCATTGACCTGCTTCGTCGAGTCGCTGACGTAGCCCCCGCGGGCCTCGACGGCCGCGGTCAGGTTCGTCCGCGCCCGCTCGTAATCCTCGACGCGCAACCGGACCTCGCCGGTGCGGATGATCGACCGCTCGGCCGCGGCCGTGCCGTCCGTCCGAGCGGCGTCGCCGCCGTCGCCACCGCCGGCGTCCGCGGCTCGTTCGGCCTCGACGTTCGTCTCCGCGAGGGCTGCCGAGTCACCACCGCCGCCCGCTGCACCGCCGGCCGAACCGCCACAGCCGGCGAGCAGTACCAGCGCTACGAGCACCACGCCGATCGGTCGTCGTCGGTTCATGGATCGCGATACGCCACGACGGCCCAAAACCCCTCCCAAGGCACAAACAGCCGTTTGAGAGACCACGGATACCCACGGGAACGTTCCTCAATGGACCGCTCACGGCAGTCTATACAGTATATACGTTATTTTTATCTTGACACAACCAGTGTCGCGTACTATGAGACACGAGCATGCGGCCGGTGAGTCGTGCCCGAGAGGGTGGGCCGACGACGCTGTCGCCGCCGGGCCATCGACCGGCGCGCGGCGGCCACGAACGAGTAGTGTCGCCGGATGACGGCCCGGATCGACGCGGCGCTCGACGCCGTCGCGGACGAGCGGGCGACGCTTCGGGACGAACGCAGCGCGCTGACGGCGTTCGACGGACGGGTCGCCGGGCTTTCGACCGTGACCGTCTCGACGGGGCCGCCACTCGTCGCGGACCCGCGGCCGTCGGGGCAGTCGCTGTCACGCCTCCGCACGGCGTACGCGGAGACGGTGATGGCGACCCCACACTACGAGGCGGAGTACGGCGACACGGTCGCCGAGAGCCTCGCCGCCGAGTTCGGCGACGACCTCGCGGCCGCGATCATCGGCGGGACGGCGCTGACGCCGGAGTTGCGCGACGCGGTCAGGGCGGCGACGGACGCGGCCCAGCGAGAACGCGAGGAGTTTCTCGACGTGTTGGATCGCGAGGCCGACTCGCTCGCGACGGCGGCCGACGACATCGAGGCGCTTTCGACCGACCTCGACACCCTCGACGACCGTCCGCTGTCCACCCGGAGCTTCGACGAGCTGCACGACCTGTGGACGGCGACCCGGGATCTCGAAGCGCGCATCGACGGTGTCGGCCTCCGACGCCAGGAGACGCTCCGGAGTCACCGAAACGACCTCCCCGGCGTCCCGACCGACCTCTGTGAGTACCTCTATCACGACCTGTCGGCGTCCTACCCCGTCCTCGCCTCGCTGGCGGACCTCGGTAGCCGGCTGGAGCGTACCCGGCGACGGGTCGAACGCGGCCTCGCCACGACACCATAGGAACCGTCGGCTGCGAGGCACTCGAGGCGCCACCGCGAGGCGGCGACCATCTCGAAACGGCTGCAGTCGACAGTATCAGGTGACCGCCAGCCACACGGTATCGTATGGACCCCGAAGACCTCCGTGCGTCGATCCCGGTGTGTGATCGCGCCGTCTACTTCAACACCGGCGCGTCCGGACCGGCTCCCCGGCACGTCGTCGAGGCGACGACCGACTTCCTCGAACACCACGAGTACGCCGCTCCGATCGAGGAGGGGGCCTACCCCGCCGCCTTCGAGACGTTCGACGAGACGCGGGCGGCTGTCGCCGACTTCCTCGGCGCCGGCCCCCTCGAGATCGCGCTGACCGAGAGCACGGCCGACAGCATCGCCCGCGTCGCCGCCGCGATCGACTGGGAACCGGGCGATACCGTCGTGCGGACCGACCTCGAACACTCCGCCGGCGTGATTCCGTGGTGGAACCTCCGGGATCGGGGCGTCGAGGTGGAGGTGCTGGAGACCGAGGCCGGGCGGATCGACCGCGATGCCCTCACGGACGCCGTCTCCGATCCCGACGCCCGCCTGCTCTGTTGCAACTCGATCACGTGGAACTACGGGACACAGCTCCCCATCTCGGAGATCGTCGACATCGCCCACGACCACGACACGCGCGTCCTCGTCGACGCGGTCCAGTCGCCGGGACAGGTGCCCGTCAACGTGAGCGAGTGGGGCGCTGACTTCGTCGCCGCCGCGGGCCACAAATGGCTGCTGGGGCCGTGGGGGGCCGGCTTCTGCTACGTCGACCGCGAGGTGGCCGACGGGCTGACCCCGGGTGTCGTGGGGTATCGGAGCGTCGCGGACACCGGCGCCGCCGATCTGGAACTCGCGCCCGGCGCCCCCCGCCTGGAGGTGGGAACCACCTCGCCGGCGCCCTACCGGGGTCTGATCGCCGCTATCGACACCGTCGACGCCCTCGGCTACGGGACGATCACCGGGCGGATCGAGCGCCTGACCGACCGCCTCAAGGACGGATTGGGCGACCGTCTTCTGAGCCCCCGCGAGTACGAGTCGGGGCTCGTGACGTTCACGGCCGACGACCCCGAGCGCCTGGTCGATCGGCTCGCCGACGAGGGCATCCACATCCGGTCGCTCCCCTATCCCGACGCGGTTCGGGCGTCGGTGCACGTCTTCAACACCGCCGGCGACGTCGACGCGTTGCTCGACGCGCTGTAGCCTCCGGCACCTATTTGCCTCGCCGACCGGAAGCCGTGGGCATGTTCGACCGCCGCGGTGGTGGGTGGCGATGAACCGGCTCCATCCACGGATTCGCGTCGTCTGGGCGGGGAAGGCCACGATCACGGCCGCCGTGCTCGGCCTCGTCGCGTTCTCCGTGAGCCGTCTCGCCGTCCCCCTGCCAGTGTGGATTCCGCCTGCCGTGTTCCTCGTCGCCTTCGGCGGCGGCGTCGGACTCGCGCTCCTGCGGTATCGCGTCTGGCGCTACGAGATCAGGGAGGACGCCCTCTATCTCGAACGCGGCGTCTTCACGCGGGTTCGAACCGTCGTCCCGTTCGTCCGCATCCAGCACGTCGACTCCTCGCGCGGGCCACTGGAGCGGCTGATCGGCCTCGCAAGCACCGTCGTCTACACGGCCGGCTCCCGCGGCGCCGACGTGTCGGTTCCGGGCCTGACGCCCGACGGCGCCGACGACCTGCGGGAACGGCTGAAGCGACTCGCCATCCGCGCCGAAGGCGAGGACGCCGTATGACGGGGCGTGGCGTGCGCTGGCGGACCATCGAGCCGTTCCGACGACCCACGGAGACACAGGCCCGACAGTCCCCATGAGTCGGACGCTCTCCCCGATTTCGGTCCCCTACCGGATCCTCGAGCGCGGCGGGAGCATCGTCTTCACCGCGCTGATCCTCTCCTCGGGCGCGTCGAGGGTGTTCGGTCCGGCGGGGGGACTCGTCGGCATCGCTCTCGTCGGCCTCGTGTTCCTCGCGCTGATCGCCTACGAGGTGACCTACTACCGCCGCTTCGAGTACGACCTCGGCGCCGACACCCTCGACATCCGCTCGGGCGTCGTCTCGCGGCGCAACCGCGAAATCCCCATCCGGCGGGTACAGAACGTCGACATCAGCCGGAACGTCGTCCAGCGGTTTCTGAGTATCGCGGCCGTCGACTTCGAGACGGCCGGCGGGAGCGAGACGGAGGCCTCGCTTCGCTTCGTCGACTTCGAGGAGGCCAAACGCCTCCAGCGCGAAATCGGGCGGCTGAAACGCGGCGGCGACGAGGCGGGCGACGACGGGCGCGACCCACCCGCAACCGAGGAACTGTTCGGCCTCTCGTCGCGCGAACTCGCCCTCGTCGGCGCGCTCTCGTTCGACGTTCGGATTCCGGGCCTCCTTTTCGTCCTCGTTTCGGGGAGTCTCCCCGCGGTGTCGTCGGTCATCCCTCTGGAGGGGAGCGTGATCGTCCTCGCTCTCGGCCTCGTGGGCGTCGCCCTCGCCGTCCTCCTCGTTGCGTGGCTGGCCGGCGCCGCCGCGGCCGTCCTCAACTACTACGACTTCCGGCTGACGCAGGTCGAGGACGAACTCCAGTACGAACGCGGCCTGTTACGCCGGTACGACGGGTCCATTCCGCTCGATAAGGTGCAGACCCTGACCGTCGTCGACGACCCGCTGAAACGCTACTTCGGTTACGCGTCGCTCAGGATCGAGACGGCGGGCTACGCGCCCGGCAGCGGCGAGAGCGGCTCCGAGGCGGCCGTGCCCCTCGCCAGTCGCGACCGGGTGTTCGCCCTCGCCAATCGCATCGAGTCGTTCGGGACGCCGGCGTTCCGGCGGCCGCCAAAACGCGTACGCCGGCGGTACGCCGTCCGGTATCTCCTCGTCCTCGGCGCGCTCACTGCCCTTCTCTACGGCGTCGACGCTGTCACGGCGAACGCCCTCCCGTGGCCACCCTACTCGCCGGTACCGCTCGCACTCCTCGCGCCCGTCGCGGCTCACCTCAAGTGGCGCCACCGCGGCTACTGGCTCGGCGACCACCATCTCGTCACCCGCAACGGGTTCCTCCGCCGGCGAATCAAGGTCGTCCCGTACTACCGGATACAGACCGTGATCGACTCGCGGACGGTCTTCCAGCGGCGGTGGAACGTGGCGACCGTGACCGCCGACACCGCGGGGTCGCTCTCCCTGGTCGGGAGCGACGCCGCCGCCGTCGACGTGGCCGATGCGGACGCCGACGGCCTCCGTGGGACCCTCGCGACGCGACTCCGGGAGTCCCTCGCGGCGCGGCGTGGGTGGCTCGACGAGGCGGTAGACGCGGATACGGACGATGTGGAGGACGCCGACCTGTGACGCTCGAGCCCTCGGCTGGAACCGTTTCACTCCGTCCGCGGGACAGCGAGGGCGCCGACGACGAAGACGGCGAGTGACAGGGCCGCGAGGACGAGGACGGCGACTGTCGGATCAGTGCCGGTGGCCGCCGCGCGGACGCCGCGAGAGAAGTACGTTAGCGGCGAGAACGCGGTGACCGAGCGGAACCAGGTCGGCAGCATCGACGGCGGAACGAACGTCTCCGAGAGCACCCAGACGGGGAAGGCAACGGCGTTGCTGACGGCGATGACGCCGTCCTGTGAACTCGCGACGCGCCCGATGATGGCGCCGAGGCCACAGAACAGCGCGACGCCCGCGGCCACCAGGGGTACGAGGACCAGAAGCCGCGGGCCGACGACCACGTTCGCACCCGTCACGCCGAGCACGAGGACGAACAGGATCAGCGCGGCGAGGCCGATGATGGCGACGTTGACGAGCGTGTGCGCCAGCAGCCACTCCCAGCGCCGGAGCGGCGTCGTCGCCAGCTTTTCGAATCGGTTGCCGTCGCGGTGACGGGCGATGGTGCTTCCGACCCGTGAGAGCGGCGTGAACACCACGACGACGCCGAGATAGCCCGGAATGTAGTACGCCGGCTCCCGCGCGAACAGGCCGCCGGTCGGCTGCGTCCGGACCAGCGCGCCGAAGATCAGGATGATCAGGATCGGAAAGAAGAACGTGAAGAAGACGGCCGTCTTCCGCCGGACGAACGCGCGGAGGGCGGCGAGGAACGTCGAGTGGATGCGGCGAAGCCGGCTCATCGACCTGCCTCGACCTCCGCGTCGACCGTCTCGCCGGCGTCCACGTCGGCCATCGTCTCGCCCGTGAGCCGGAGGTAGACGTCTTCGAGGCTCGGTTCGGCCCAGGTAAACGAGTCGAAGTCGACGCCTGCGGCCTCCAAATCGGCGACGAGTTCGCCGACCTGTGCGAGCGAGACGTTCCGGACGACCAGCCGGCCGTCGCGTTCGCCCACCTCGGCGTCCAGTGCGGCGGCGACGGCCGCGGGGTCGACGTCCGCGCCGTCGACGAGCAGGCGACTGTCGCCGCCGTGGGCCGCGATCAACTCCGCGGGCGACCCGACGGCGACGAGCGAGCCGTCACGGAGCAGGCCCACCCGATCCGCCAGCCGTTCCACTTCGGCCATCGAGTGACTGGTGAGCAGGACGGTCGTGCCACCCGCCGCCAGGTCGTCGACGAGCCCCCACAGCGCCCGTCGACCCGCCGGATCGATACCCGTCGTTGGCTCGTCCAAAAAGAGCACGTCGGGGTCGTTGACGAGCGCCGTGCCAACACAGGCCCGGCGTCGCTGCCCGCCGGAGAGGTTCTCGTACCACGTGTCGGCGTCGTCGGCGAGGCCGACGTCCTCGAGAACGGCCGCTACGGGGCGGGCCTCGTCGTAGAGCCCGGCGTAGTAGGCGATCAGTTCCCGCGCAGTGAGACGGTCCGCCGGGTTGAACGACTGGGGGAGGAGGCCGACACGCTGGGCGTCGACGGCGTTCGGCGCCGCCCCAAGGACGCCGATCGAGCCCTCACACCGGGTCGTCCCCGTCAGCGCGCGGACGAGCGTCGTTTTCCCGGCGCCGTTCGGTCCGACGAGCCCGAACACCTCGCCCGCGGGGATGGACAACGACACGCCGTCGAGCGCCACGGTGTCGCCGTAGCGCTTCGACACGCCCTCGGCGACGAGTGCCGCTCCGGCCCCTGTTTCGGCCTCGGACATACCCGATCTGGCGCCGGTGCGGAGGTAAGGGTTCTGTTTTAGCTCATTCGGTCGCGGACCGCCCGCACGAGGTCGTCGGCGTCGTAGTCGCCGTCCTCGTCCTTGTCGTAAATCGTCTCCCCGTCGACGCTGACCCGGAAGACGCCCTTCTCGCCCGTCACCAGCGCGACCGAGTCGAGTTCCTCGCCCAGCGACGTAAGCAGGGCGTGCTGTACGGTTTCGGCCCGGTCGAGGAATCCGCACGGAACGCAGTATTCGACTTCTACGTCGGTCATAGCCGGTCGTTGTATCGGCTCGGGCGTAAACCCTGTCCTCCATGGAATCGGTTACTTTATCAACGGGCGGTGTCCGATTACGGACGACGGGGCGCTTAGCTCAGCCTGGACAGAGTGTCTGGCTTCGGACCAGATTGTCGCGGGTTCAAATCCTGCAGCGCCCATCTTCCTGCGACGAACGGATGTGAGGAGCGGAAGATGCACCGCGAGGGATTTACATCAGGGAGCGAGCGCAGCGAGCGACCGTGGTTCAAAATCCTGCAGCGCCCATCCTGCCGCATAACACCTAGGAGCCAACGGACGGCGACGTGGTATATTTAATCCTTCCTCCGATATTGGAGTAGAGTCCATTATGTCACGTCATCCCGGTCTCCTCCGTCGTGCGATTCGCTGGAGTCAAAATCACCGTAGAGTATGATACAGGTGCTGGCACGTTGGACGTTGAATAGTTCCGTGGCTCGCGCGGTCAGTCTACTCTCTTCACACCAGTCTCTGTTCAATAGTTTGCATCATCATTAGAATTATTGTACCTCCGGGCCAACGTCCGCGTATGACTGAAGCGCCGGGTGTCGACCGCTGGAAAGAACACCAGAGTGCCTTCGACCGCGTACGCTCCGTCGCGGTTACCGTTTCCGAAGCCAAATCCGCTGACTGGATTGCGGAGCAAGCTCACGTCGCGGGTAACACTGCGCGTGACCACCTCCAGCGGCTCGTCGAAATGAACGTTCTCCGGACCGTCTCTGAAGGGAGCGCAACACAGTACGAACCCGACCCCCTCTACACGCGAATGCAGGCACTCCGTGACTTGCTCGATAATCGCAACCGCGACGACCTTCTCGAAGTATGTGGCGACCTGCAAGAACAGGTTGAGGAATGGCAAACCGAGTACGACGCGGATTCACCGAGCGAGCTTCGCGAGCGGGCGGCACATGTCGACACTGCTGAGAAAACGCGAGAGATGCGCCAGATTGCGAACGACTGGGACATCATCGCGTACCGCCTCCGGCTCGTCGAGGACGCTATCGAACACTACTCCGACTACACTGGGAGTGCCCCAGCACCCGCCTGACCGGATGTTCGCGTTCGACGGCGGCGACGACCCCGGACAGGCATCGCATACGATTCTACTCGAACTCGGACGTACGATTGAGCGGCATCCTGCTGTTCACCATGCGAGTGAGGAACCACCGGGCCAATTCATCCGTGTCGTTGCGACGCTTGATTCGGCCATCCTCGCCAGCGAAGCAGACGAGAGGACGCTCACGATTCGTTGGTACGCGGGCGAGACTGCCGACGCAGATCCAGAGTTCGCCTTTCACTACAGCGATAGCTCCGGCTTCGACTGTGGGTGGCACCACGAACCAAACCCGCACGTAGACGGATGGGTACACTATCAAGAACGTCCGGCGGCTAATGACGAGTACGTGTATGAGCCTATCTCCTTCAGCAGTCTCCAGCCAGTTCCGTTGCTCTGGGAAATCCTCGACCGACTCGAACTTCGTCTCAGCGACCACTGAGCTATCTCCGAAGAAGTGGCTGAGTGATATGCGTCAGCCCAACGGAAGGCTCGGAGCAGAGGGGAACTTGTTCTTGTCTCGTCGTGTGAAACGACGTGGGAAACGAGAATGCTCTGACGGCGATTGCCGTTCCGTTCACGACCTCAAAGGGTGACCAATTATCTCCCTTCGATATCCTCATTTGAGGATGCTTTCTTCGAGAAAACTCACAGGGATTATTGGAAGTCATCAGAGATTCTCGCCGGACCGTCCCGGCGAGAATCTATAGACAGTTACGATAACCCCTATCAGTAGCCCTCTGTAGTCAGATTCGCACCGTCTCTATCGAATACCGATTCACGGATCATATTGATTTTGAACGATCCCGAAAGGTGGCGGTTTCGTCCCGTGGTTCGCTACATCTATACCGCGGTCAGACGGATCCGGTCATTGGGCCATTGAACGTGATTCCTACCCGATCACAGGAAGCTGGGTCTAAGCCGACCGGCTCTGACATACGGTGATCAGTCCCCGGCGTTCTCTCTCGCGACGTTGCCCCGGTACGCCTCCGCCTGTAACACGCTCTCGACGGCGCGCGTGTAGGCCGCTTCTCTCCAGGTGCGTGTCGTCCCGGACGCCGTTTTGATCTCCCGAAGGTCGGCGAACGCCTCTCGGAGCTGTGTCGCCAACTTCTCACGCACCCGCTCTTCGGTCCAGTACTCGTTCGTCGTGTTCTGCACCCACTCGAAGTACGACGCCGTGACCCCGCCGGCGTTGGCGAGAATGTCCGGGATGACCGGAATCCCCCGCTCGGTAAGGTGTTCATCGGCCCGCGACGTCGTCGGTCCGTTGGCCATCTCCAGCACTGCATCCGCCTGAACCTCCGCCACGTTGGCCTCGGTGATCTGATTCTCGATGGCGGCCGGAATCAGCACGTCGACGTCGAGTGTCAACAGGTCGGCGTTGGTAATCTCCGCCGCACCGAACTCGAATAGGTCGTCGCTCGACTCGTACGCATCGAACAGCGCCGGCACGTCGATGCCGCTCGAATCGTGGATTCCGCCGTCGACGTTACTGACCGCAACGACATCGTATCCGCGCTCGTAAAGGAACTCCGCGAGGTAGGAGCCGACGTTTCCGAACCCCTGAACCGCGACGGTCGTTCCCTTCCGTGTCATCCCCCTCTCGTTCACGAACTCGTCGAGGATCACCGCCCCACCGAGCGAGGTGGCGTATTCGCGGCCCTCGCTCCCGCCGAGTTCGACCGGTTTCCCCGTGATCACGCCCGGTGCCTGCCGCCCGGTGATCGACTCGTATTCGTCCCGCATCCACGCCATGATCCGGCCGTCGGTGTTCACGTCGGGCGCGGGGACGTCCGTCTCCGGGCCGATGTTCCGGTGGTACTCCTTGATGTAGCCCCGCGAGAGGCGCTCCAGTTCCCCCTTCGAGAGCCGCGACGGGTCGACCTGTATCCCCCCTTTGGCGCCGCCGAACGGGATGTTGGCGACGGCACACTTCAGCGACATCAGGAAGGCCAGTTCGTCGACTTCGTCGGCGTTCACCGACGGGTGGTAGCGAATCCCACCTTTCGTCGGTCCACGGGCGGTGTTGTACTGGATCCGGAAGGAGGGGAACACCTCCACGCTCCCGTCGTCCATCCGTATCGGGATGTTCACGTTGATACGACGTTTGGGCTGTCGGAGGAGGTCCAGTTCCCGGTCGGCGAGCCGTCCGACTTTCGATACGCGATCCAGTTCGGTCGTACACACGTCACAGAGCGTTTCCGTCCCGGTGGGTCCGAGGTCAGTATCCATCGACTGTCACCGATCGTTCGTTCACCGAACGACGGCAAATAGTCCCGGCGAGTGTGCAACCGCGTTCAAACAGGATACATTACAGTTTCTTCGCCAGGTCAGTCGATCACGTCGTGTGCGACCGGATCTGTTCTTTGGGAGGGACCGATCCGTCATCGAGAGAGCGCGCGTTCCCGAGAGATCCGTCAGTAGTACTCCGTCGCGGACCGACGACGGTCGAATCCGAGCGTGTGACGACGATGCACAGGCGCTACGGGGTTAAGACGATTCCCGCCGTTCCCGGTACCAATGGCTGGTCACGTTACCGTCCCCTCGTCGACGAAGGTCTCGTCGTTACGAGCACTCCCACCGAGCGCGAAACTGGTCGTCAAGACACTCGAATACGAGGGCCGTCTCACGCAAGCGGAACTCGTCGAATCGACTCGACTTCCGGATCGAACCGTTCGATACGCACTGCGCGAACTCGAAGACGAGGACCTGGTGACCTCCCGGGTTTCGTTCGCCGACGCCCGACAGCGCGTCTACTCTCTCACGACCGCCGAGTCGTAGGCGTGCGAGAAGGGGACCAGCCCTCGTCTACTGCGCGCGATCAGTGATCGTGTCCGCCGCGGGTGAACTGCCCGGAGAACGCCCGCTGGACGACTTCGGGGAGGGCCGGGTGGATATGAATACTCTCGCGGATGTCCTGCACGGTTCCGGAGCCAGCCGTCATCGCGACGACGACTTCCTGCACGAGCGTTGAGGCGTCGGGCCCGATGATGTGACAGCCGAGTATCTCGCCGTCGAGGTCGATGAGCACCTTCACGAATCCCTCGGCTTTCATCGCGTCGCCGCGGGCGGTCTCCTCGTATCGGTAGGTGTTGGTCGCGTAGTCCCGCCCCTCGGCTCGCAGGTCGCTCTCGCCCGCGCCGACGCCCGCCACTTCGGGCGAGGCGAAGACGGCGAAGGGCATCGCGCTGTAATCGACCGCTTCGAGGTCGCTCCCGAAGATGTTTCGTGCGACGGTCCGTGCTTCGTGGTTGGCGTTGTGTTTCAGCAGATACTCACCGACGATGTCGCCCAGTGCCCAGACGCCGTCGGCGGCCGTCCGCAGGTACTCGTCGGTTTCGACGAATCCCCGCTCGTCGGTTTCGACCCCCGTGGCATCGAGATTCAGCGTGTCGGCGTTCGACACGCGCCCGGCGGCGATCAGCAACTCGTCGCCCGTCACGGTGACGCCCGCTTCCTCGTCGACGATGCCCCCACCGTCTCCGTATTCGTACGGCCGTGCCTCGACGGACACGGTTCCGTTACGCTCGGAGACTGCGGTCGCGGTGTGACCGGTGTGGACGGTGAATCGCTCGGCGTACCGTTCGGTGAAGGATTCGGCGACTTCGTCGTCGGCTTCCGGAAGCAGGTTCGGCCGACGGCCGATGATCGTCACGTCGCTTCCGAACGTCCCGAAGAAGTGGCCGAGTTCGGCCGCGATGTAGCCTCCACCGACGATCACGAGGTTGTCCGGGGGCGTTTCGAGTTGGAGGGCCTCCGTGCTCGTCAAACAATCGACTTCGTCGATGCCGTCGATAGAAGGAATCGCTGGCCCTGACCCAGCCGCAATGAGGACCGTCTCGGCCCGGAGTCGGGCCCCGTCGTCCTCGCCGTCGACGACTTCGACCGTGTGGTCGTCGACGAACCGCCCCTCTCCCTCGAACAGGCTGTGTTGGGAAGACGAGCGGAGACCCTGTCGGATGGATTCCGCGTCCGCCTCGACTTCCTCGTTCACTTCCCGGACGATGTCGGCGAACCTGATATCCTCGACGCGAGCGTCGATGTGAAACTCCCCGGCGCGCTCTATCGTCTCGAGGACGTCCGCGTGATAGAGCAGTAACTTCGATGGGATACAGCCGCGATTGAGGCAGGTTCCTCCCAGTGGCCCTTTCTCGACCACGGCGACGGAGTGCCCCTGATTCGCCGCGACGTTGGCGACATTGAGGCCCGATCCGGACCCGATCACCAGAAAATCGAACTCGTCCATACGCCCGTTCACACGCCCTGGAGTATGAACGTCCGGTTGCATCCCGCCATTTCGTCGTGGTAACCTACTCACCAATTAGTTAGCTAATTGATTATTGTTGTTGAGTGCGTGGACCGGAACGGAGACAACTATGGCTACTGAGACCACAACGGCCTCGTCAGTATCGTCCGTGACATCGGATCAATGGATCGCCGGGGCGGCCGGCGGGTTCGTCGGGAGTATCCTCTTCGGGCTGATGATGATGTTCGTCATGCCGGCCCCGCTGCTGGAGGTGGTAATCCCGGCCATGTACGGTATCGAAGGCCCGGCGTTGCTCGCAGGCTGGGCCATCCACCAGTTCCACGGTGTCGTCCTCGGTCTCGTGTACGTCGCGCTCGTTCAGTTCGGACCGCTACGCGAACCGGCCCGTGAGTTCACCGGAGCGATGGGTCTGGGCGTCGTCTACGGCGTCCTGACGACGCTCGTCCTCGCGGCGCTCGTGATGCCGCTGTGGCTCGCGGCCGTCGGCTTCCCCGCTGCGCCACCGTTCCCGAACGTCGCGTTCCCGGCGACGGTCGTCTCGACGATCGGCCACGTCGTCTACGCGATTCCCCTCACCGTCGCGTACGCGATGTCGACGTAGGGCGTTTTCCCTCTGCCGTCGTCTGTGCAACGCCGTCCCAACGTCGCTTCAGGTATTAGATACCACGCAGGGTCCGAGCGTGTGCAATGCCAACGGCAACCGTGCGCGGACACGAGATTCACTACCGAACGGACGGCGACGAGGGGCCACCGATCGTGATGGTTCACGGTGTGCCTACCAACAGTTCCCAGTGGGAACCGATTCAGGACCTCCTCTCGCCGTATTTCGAGACGTACGCCATCGATCTCATCGGCATGGGGAAAAGCGACAAACCCCTGGACGACTGGGAGTACTCTTGGGAGAACGACTCCCACATCATCGCGGAGCTGATGGACGAATGGGGCCACGATTCGATGATCGTCGCCGGCGACGACTGGGGCGGTGGGATCGCCCTCGACTTCGCCGCTCGCTACCCGGACAAGACGGACATCTGTGTCGCCGTCGATCCGGTCGCCCACGACAACTGGCCGGTCGCGGAGATCGAATCCATCGGCCGGCTGGCCTTCATCGACGACGATGAGGAGTTCCGGAAGGCCGTCGCGGATTTCCCGATGAAACTCGTCCAGACGCTCCGGACGATGGTGCACGAACCGAGCAACTTCCGGGGCGGAGCCATCAAGGAAGACGTGCCGACCGCGCGAACGACACACGACCTCCGAAAACTTCGCGAACCCTACGAGACGGTCGACTACGCCGCCGGCGGCTCACAGCTCGACGGCGACGCCGGCTACGGCTCGCCGAAACTCGACGCCATTCGCGCCCTCGCGCTTCGCGGCGCGTCGCTCGATCCCGACTGGATGCTCGACATTCCGTACGAGGACATCATCGCACCGACGATGCTCCTCTGGGGACTGCAGGACATCATGATGGACTCGGCGATCCGGTTCCGATTCAGATACGACATCACGAACGCGCCCGTTCGCATCCAGCCACTCCAGGAGGCGGGCCACCTCGCCCTGGTGGATCAACCCCACCTCGGCGCCGACGCGATCATCGACTTCGTCACCGAACACCGGGGCACAGATGTCCTCGCCGACCGGTACATGGGGTTCCCCGAAATCCTGTGACCGCCACGCCCCCGCTCGTACCCGCCCGATTTCGGTCGCCACAGCGGCGTACCGCCTTCGAATGATCGCGTTCGTTCCCGCGTTCGCCGCCGATTCCGTCGTCCTCTTCGTCGGCCTGCGTTACCTTCGGTCGCGCCCCATCGACGTGACCCCGGCCATGGTCGCGGCGACGCTCCCCTGGTTCGGACTTGCGGGGTTTCTCTATGCCGTCCAACGGGGCGTGGCACTCCCTGCGTTGATCGAGCCCTTCGCAGTGAGTCCCATCGCGTATCTCACGACCGGCTGTGTCGTCGTCGTTCTGTGGATTCTCGTCGACGCTGGGAGCGGTCGTGTACCGTCGTTGCACGTTGCCGCGTGGCTTTTTATATCAGAGTACCCATCCGACGGTATGGATTCCAGAGTACGACTTCCTTCCTGGAGGGCACAGAGCGCATGAGTGCGAAGGAAAACTGGGTGCGACGGGAGCGTTCGTTCCGCGGTATTTCGGCGCGTCTCGCGATCAACTATCTCGAAAATCTGGGCGCCGAGCAGGTTGACGACGACCGCGTCGCTGCCGACGACTGGACGGCGACACTTTCCTCACAGACCGTCGGGATCGGCCCGTCCGTTTCGCTGACGCAGGTCGACCTGGTCTTCGAGGGTGACCCCGGCGTGCTCGATTCGCTTATCGAACGCTTCGCCCAGAAGGCGATGCGTGCTGGTGGATAAGCGTCGAAAAATAGCAGAAGACGGTGAGACACACCTCGACACACGACGAGAGTACCGAGTCTGCCGGTTCGATTACGGCTCGAGTCACTCCGTCGGACCGGAGGCGACGATTTGGAGACGCCGGTAGTCCGCGATCCGCTGGCCGTCCTCGAACTGTTCGTCTCGAAGTTCACGCTCGGCGTCCGCGACGATCCCTTCCCGGTCGGCGCCCGGAATCGATTCGAAGAGACTATGACCGAACATGTCGAGCCACGAGGCTAGTCCGTCTGTCCCCTCCTCGAGTTCGGTCGGCCGATCGAATAGCGTCGCGTACCGTACCTCGAACCCGTGGGATTCGAGTTTCGTCGCGTACTCCCCGACACTTGGAAAATACCAGGGGTTCTCGATATCGTATCCCCGCTGGGCTGGCGCGGTTCGAACGGCGCTGATAATCGCGTCGAGGTTTCCGGTCCCTCCCAGTTCAGCGACGAATCGCCCACCCGATTTCAAGGCGTCCGTAATCGCAGCGAGGACGGCGTCTTGCTCGGGAATCCAATGCAATGCCGCATTCGAAAAGACGGCGTCGAAGGGCTCCTCGAACGCGAATTCACGGGCATCCGCCCGGACGAATCGCACCTCCGGATACGTCTCGCGTGCGGTCTCGATCATCTCCTTGGAGCTATCTAGCCCCACGACCTCGGCCCCGGCGTCGGCGATTTCGTGGGTCAGGTGTTCCGTTCCACATCCCAGATCGAGGACACGCTCGCCCGGTCGCACGTCCAACAGATCGACGACCCCTCGGCCGTGCTCGAAGACGAAGGCATGTCGGTCGTCGTAGGCGGTCGTATCCCACTCGTTGTCGATTGAGCCACCCTGTTCGGTCATAGTCCCGAGTCCCACATCTCACATAATAACTGTTGTCGGCCGAATCGATCCTACGTTCGACGTCCGACGAAATCAACAGCCGCCTGCTCGGTCGGACGTATGGATCGGGGTGCCGTGTGATACGGATTATTGTAACTGTTTACGAGCGGTTCGCCGAGATGGTCCGGCGAACCGCCGGTACTGACTCACAATAAACCGTATGAAACGGCGTTCACGACTCCTCGATCACGACCTCGAATCGGGACTCGCCCGTTTACGACTCCGCGATGTCTATTTCCCACCCGTTCGCGCGGATGATCTCCGTGATGATGGTCCGTCCTCACCGGTATTCGCCAGGAGGGTCTGGCGAACTACCGACAGACAGTTACGCCGATCCGTCTCAGAACGTAATAACTTCGTACCCGTCGGCGACGAGCGACCGAATGCTCGGGTGCCCGTCGTGGTCGTCGAGTGTTACCAGTCCGGCATCGTTGACGACGTCGTCGACGCCGAACGCACCGGCACAGTAGTCACAGACGGACGTGTCGTTGCGAACTGTCCGATAGAGTTCGTGGTAGTCGCTGTCTTCGTCTTCGAGTTCGGGAATCCACTGCGTCCCAGCACCGTCGAAGATGAGTTCGACATCGTCGCCCTCGGTCTCGGCGAACTCCTTGGCCGTTTCGAGGCCGTTTGCGAGACGGCCTTGGTCGGCGTGCGAGTCGGTGCCTGCGAGGATGATAACTGCTGCTTTCGTCATTCCGGTTGTCGGTACGTGGGCGTCGAATATAGGGGACGCGTGGCTGTGCAACCCGCGTACGCTGTCCCCGTCGATTTAAATAGTCCCTGCCGGGACCGGATCGAGACGGTGCCTTCGAGGCCCGTCGGTTAGGGATTGGGCTCCACGGAACGTGGTTTTCGAGAGTTGCACTCTCTCGGTCGGCATACGGCCGGGAAGCTAGAGTTCGACCTCGCTGACGCTCTCGACATCGAATCGGGTTACGTCCGGCTCTCCGTCGAGCAACTCGGGGAGTGCCGCCTCGAACTCGCCGAAATGATCCGTCTCGACGTGTGCGCCGAACGCCGCTTCGCTCTCGTACTGTTCGACGAATCTGAACAGGTTCGGGTCGTCGATATCCGTGTTGACCCGGTAGTCGATGATTCCGTCCTCCGCCCGGGAGTGTTCGGCCAGCTCTCGCATCAGTTCGACCGCTCGGTCGCGGTGGTTCGGATCGATCGGAAACGTCGCATGGACGACAAGCATTGCATTCCTACCCGAACGGCGAGGGTGTATATAGGCCCGGCAGGCGTGCGGCGTCGTTGCACGAGGCTGGGTCGTTCGTGACCCTGCCGAGATTCTGCGGTGTGGCGACCGTTGCGGACATCGACCGCGGATTCAACAGTAGTCCGCCTCACGATTCCGTGCCCCGTGATGAGTTTTCTTCAGGTTCGACGACGGCGCCACACGAGGGGCATTCAGCGAACACGCCGACCGACCGATCCGAGCGTTCGTACGAAATCGGATGGTCCACGGGTCGGATGTCGTGTCCGCAGTTCGGACAGCAGCCGGATGGATGGTCTCCTGCCATCGTCGCGTAGTGGGGGAGAGCGTGTGACGGGTCTCTCCCGACGACATATGCGTCGAGCGTAAAAATAAACACTCGGCGGGTGTCTGTCGCTGCTCCACAGTGGTGTACGGACTACACGGTTCGATACGTACGTGGCTCCCGGCAGTCGGCGACGAGACGTGCGCGTTGAGACGCCTATAGTAGCCTTTGGAACGGTTTGCACACCTGATTGCAGGACTGCGTGCGATCAGGCGCGCTCTGACTTACAAAGGCTACTATGAGTCGTACGTGTGGAACTCGGTAGCCTGTTCGAGGAGTTCATCGGGCATTCCGGGAACCTCGTCGCTTCGAACGGGCCCCTGTTCCTCGACGAGGTCGGGGTCGCGCGGGAAATCCCGCAACGTCCAGTGGATCGAAATCCCCGCTTTCGCGCCGTCTCCCAGCGCGATCGGCACCTGGTTGTGGCCGGGAGTGAGGTCGCCGACCGCGTAGACGCCGTCGACGCTCGTCCGCCCGTGGTCGTCCACCTCCACGGTCCCGTCGTCGTTCAATTCACAGCCGAGGTCGGTCGCGAGCCCGCTGTTGTAGTCGGCGCCGTACAGCGCGAAGCCGCCCTTGTACTCGCGGACGGCTCCATCTTCGAATTCCAGCGTTTTTAACCAGCCGTCGCTCCCGTTCTGGACGCCGGTCACGTCCTCGTGAACAACGTCGATCGGATGTGTTTCGAGCATCTCGTCGGTCTCGTCGCTCCACTCTGGCTCGTCACCTCGAGTCAGCAGGTCGACCTCGTCGGTGAAGTTGAGCAGAATGGCGGCGACGTGCGCCGCGCTCTCGCCGTACCCCATCACGTACACGGACTCGTCCGCGAACATGTGTGCGTCACAGTGGAGGCAGTAGTGGAGCCCGCGACCGGTCCGAGGGAGCGGCGGGTCCGGTCGCACGTCGTTCATGCCCATTGCCAGCGTGACCGCGTCGGCAACGTAGTCCACGTCGGTCCCACACAGACGGAACCGGTCGTCGTCGGTCCGGCCGGCCGATCCGATTCGATCCGAGAGTACCGTACAGCCGTACTCCTTCAGTTGCTCCTTCCCGATCCCCAGGAGCTCCATTCCGCTCGTCTCTTCGGTCGTTCCGACGAGGTTGTGGACGTCTTTCATCATCGCCGCCCGGCCGCCGCCACGGTCGACGAGCGCCGTCTCGTGCCCGAGTCGCACGCTGTACAGCGCCGTCGAGAGCCCTGCTGGTCCGCCACCGACGACGACGACTTCGTACGCTTGCTGGTCTACAGCCATACGACGACTGTCGGCAGGGGTATGTAAACCAATTATCCCGAGTGTGTGCCGGCGTTAAACGCTCGCGCTTCGGTTTAATACACGTCTGTCGTATCGAAACCTGTACGATGGCCTCTATCACCGCCGGCTTGGCCGGAGGACTGCTCGCGACGATCGTCATGACCGCCGTGATGATGCTGCTGGGCGATGGCGGCCCACCGCCGACGGCGGCTCTCGTCGCGAAATTCGCCGGTGGCGAGCCGGACGACCACGCCATGCCTGGGATGATCCTTCATACGGTCTACGGCGTCGTCGCGGGCGCCGTCTTCGCGCTTGGCGTCCCGCTTCTCGGGCTCAGTCTCGACTCCGTGGCCATCGCGGCCGACCTCGGACTTGTCTACGGCATCGTCCTGATGATCGGCGGGATGGTGTTCTGGATGCGGTTGATCATCGGCATGGAACCCGACCGTGACATGATGATGACCTTCGGGACCGTCCACGTCGTCTACGGCGTCGTCCTGGGGGGGCTCCCTGGAGCCGGCATCCTCGCGTGAATCACTGGAGAGTATCGTCATCGACCACACCACAGATCCACGAATCACATGACACGATTACCACTACTCGAACTGGACGAAATCCCGGAGGAGTTCCACTACCTGTTCACGGACGACTACCTCGGCGACCGCCACATCTTCCGGGCCTGGGCACACAATCCGGAGGTTCTCGAGGCGACGCTCGAGTATCTGAACACGCTGTACGAACAGATCGGCCAGCGCCGCAAGGAACTGGTCATCCTCACCGTGGCGCGAGCACGCGGCGCCCGATACGAGTGGCACCAGCACGTCGACATCGCCCGCGACAAGGGCGTTACTATCGAGGAGATGCAGGCCATCGGTGGCGACGACCTCTCGCCGTTCGAGGACGCGGAGTTCGTCCTGCTCCAGTACGCCCGCGCAGTCGAATCGGGGACCGTGACCGACCCCATCCACGACGCGCTGGAACGGCACTACTCGTCGGCGGAGATCGTCGCGATCGGCCTCCTCATCGACTTCTACGTCGGCCTGTGCAACTACATCGCGTCCGTCGATCTGCCCTTCGAAGGCGGCGAGTTCGTCGGCTGGCATCCCGATCCTGACACCGTGGCGGAGTTATTCGATGACGCGTGACTGCTCGATGAACCGCCGGTGACATACATGATGGATGATCGCGCCGTCGGTGCTTTGCACCGCGTCGCCGTACTCGGAGCGGGGATTCCGCTCGTCGCGCTTGGAACACTCGATGTCGGGATGGCTGATTCGCTACTCACGAGTCTCCCGGTTCCCGGCGGGTTTCCCGTCGAGCAGTTCCTCGCGCACTGGTGGGTGTTCCCCGTCTCGATCCTCTTTTCGATGATTGCGCTCTCCTCGGGCGTCTCGGGTGCCCTCTTTTTCAGCCCCTTCTTCATTCTCGTCGTCGGCCTGTCGCCCGCACAGGCCATCGGGGCCGGGCTCATGACCGAGGTGTTCGGCATGGGGAACGGCCTCCTGAACTACGTCCGTCAGAACGTCGTCGACTACGCGACGGCGAAGTGGCTGCTCCTCGGGGCCGTCCCCTCCGTCGTCGCGGGTGCGCTCGCGGCGCACTACGTCCCGACGACGCTCCTGACGCTCGCTTTCGGCGTCGGTCTCCTCGGACTCGGCGCCTTCCTCGTCTACTATAAGCCGCCGGAGGAGTGCGTTCCCGGCGAGGAAGAAAACGAGTTCCTCGAACGAAAGAACACGGGACGGGGGAAGACGGTCATCGAGACGACTGACGGTGAACGGTTCAGCTACGATACGTGCTGGCGAGTGCCCGGCGTCGGGTTGGCCACAGTCGGCGGGTTCGTCACGGGACTCATCAGCGCCGGCCTCCCCGAAATCACGACGACGCAACTCATCGTTAGATGTCGCCTCCCACCTCGCGTGGCAATCGCGACGAGCGTGTTCGTCCTCGCTATCGCTGCGTTGGCCGGCGCCATCGTCCACGCACTCGCGGCGACACCCGTCTGGTACGTCGTGGCGTGGTCGATCCCCGGCGTCCTCGTCGGTGGCACCATCGGGACCCGAATCGGCAAGTACCTCCCCAGTGACCTCATGGAGCGGGCGCTCGGGGTCGTGTTCGTCGGCGTCGGCCTGATCGTCCTCGGGAGCGAATTGTTGGTCTGATCGACGGTCGCCCGTCGTCGATTCTTGCGTGTGAGAACGGTCCGCTCTCGGTCCCAAACGGGTGAACTACCCCACCCTACTCGCTCACCGCTTGCGCGGTTCGCTCCTTGAGGGTGGGGCTTCCTGTTTCAACGACGCGCTTTGCAGATACGGGTGTATCCGCAGGGAGCGCAGTCTCCACAGGCGTTGACGAATCGCTCTGCGATTCGTTCGCCAACCAGAAATCTTTGATTTCTGGTGACGTTGATTCGGAGTATCCCACTCCTACTTTTTCAAGGCCGCGAGAAAGAATATTCCACGCCGCATTCGCGTCCCTGTCCGCTTCGAACCCACATGCCGGACACGAGTGTTCACGAACCCACAGAGGTTTGTCCGTCTTGACACCGCAAGACGCACACTCCTTCGTCGTATCTTTCGGGTCAACTGCGACGAAGTGCGTTCCTTCGCGCTCGCACTTGTATTGGAGCATTCGGAGGAACGTCCCCCACGCCGCCCCTGCCCGGTTGCGTGAGTTACCGGGGAGTTCGACCAGTTCCTTCGCATCCAAATCCTCAACGGCCACCAAGTCGTACTCGGTGGCGTAGTAGTTCGATAACTTGTGGAGGAAGTCTCGTCGCTTCCGCTTCAGGTCGGCGTGGCGTTCGGCCACTACTTGCCGCTGTTTCTCCCAATTTGCAGAACCGTGTTCCTTCCGCGAGAGGTGGCGTTGTGCGCGTTCGAATCGTTCGCGTTCCTCGGAGAAGTCGGGGCTTTCGATGGCGTATCCGTCGGTGTCGTGGGCGTACTTGAGAATTCCCACGTCGATACCAACGACATTCTCGGGGTTCCCCGGTTTTTCAGGTGTGGTTTCGTCCATGTCGATGCCGAACGTGGCATACCACTCGCCCGTAGGTTCTCGTTTGACCGTGACCTGTTTGATGATCGCGTTCTCGGGAATATCTCGATGGAGGTGAATCGGAATCTCACCGATTTTGCTCAACCACAAGACAGGCCGACCACTCGTATTCTTGAGTTCGAAGCCGGACTGGTTGTAGGTGAGCGACCGATACTCCCGAGGCGGTTTCCACTTGAGGCTTCCCACGGCGCGTCCGTTCTCCTTCTGCGCTTTGAGCGTGGAGAGGTTGTCGTAGACGCGCTTGACGACCATCTGGAGAACTTTCGAGTGAACATTTCCGAGGTCGTCCCACCACGATTTGAGGTCGGGAAGTCGCCCCTGACCTCGTAGCGGGCGGGAATGTCGTCTGTCTCGTTGAGCAGGTAGAGGACGTGATTGTACAGTTGCCTACAAATATCGACGTGGTGCAGAAGCGTCTCGGTGAGGGTGTCTGGCGGGTCGAGTCGATACTTGTAGTTGTACTGCATAGTCTACTCGTCTGAACTTGGTTCGGAGACGCGGACGACTTTCACGTCGGCTCCGCGCCAGCGTTTGGGAACGATAACGTGGGCGCTATTCCCCGACGGTTTTGCGGTTCCGTCGAGGACTTCTTCGCCTTCGATTTCAAACCTATCCATCACCCGAGTATAGACTATGGATAGACATAAAGGTGGCGGTGGGCCTGTGGGCCGAGCGGTGAACGTGTATGAGAATCGTGCGGCGTTGACGAGACGCTTCGCGTCTCGCTCGCGCACGAGAGCAAAGCTCTCGTGAACGCTGTATCCCCTCCCTACTGCGCTACTTGGTCGCTTCGCTCCCTGCGTTGCTCCTTGAGGAAGGGGACTTAGCGCCTAATTCCAGTTAATTGGGCGCCGAAACCACGTCAGCTATGGGCTATCACGTCGTCGACCCGTCGGCGATCGAACCGTTTCCCGACCGTGAGGCCGAACCCCGATCGATCAGCCAAGCGGCTGGTCTGCCAAAACGCGATGCCAAACTCGGTCTCCGGACGTACACCGCCGCTCCGGGTGAGCAACTCCCGGCGATGTACCACTACCACGACGAGCAGGTCGAGGCGTTTTTCGTCGTCGACGGGACGCTCCACGTCGAGACGCCGGAGGGAGAGTTCACTGTTCCGGAAGAGCAGGTCTTTCTCGTCGAGCCGGGGAATCCCCACCGCGCGTTCAACCCTTCGGACGCCGACGCTCCCGTCCAGGTTCTCGCTATCGGTGCCCCGTCGGTCGAGGATCACCACCGCTACCACCCCGACGACGACTGATACGGACATCCCTCTCGCCGGGCCGTCCTAGCGAACCAAGGGTGAACAATTTATTGCGGATCAGTTTGAGCGACGGCTCGTGTAATTAATTCACACACCCACGGTATCGTTAATGAAACTCCCAGCACAGTTCGAGCCGTGATGAGCCGTCTGGAACTGTACGACAGGCAGGACTGTCCGTATTCGCAGAAGGTGCGGGACAAACTCGAGGAACTGGGCGTCGACTACGACGAGACGGTAGTGCCGGACAAGCACACCGACCGCGACGAGGTTCACGAACGCACCGGACAGCGGGGCGTTCCGGTACTGTTCGATCCGTCCCTCGACGACGGCTGGCTCGCCGATAGCGATGCCATCGTGACTCACCTCGAACGTACCTACGGCTGACATGAGTTCCACGACTCGTTCCGAACTCGATCGCTCGGGCCTGTCGACGCTCGTCCCTGACGATCCGGAGCAACGGCAGGCGTTCGTCACCGAAGTACTGTCCGGGGAACTACAGGACGAGAATCGCGTATCCGAAGCTCTCCTCGACTCCGCCGTGACCCAGTATCTCACGTCGGTGCTTGCCGACGAGACCGACCGAACACGACGGGAGTTCGCCCAGTACTGTGTCGAACACGACGTCCGATCCGAGACGCTCACGAAGCTACTGATAGCGATACAGTCTCAGCTGATCGAACGCGCGGAACGACTCCCGTCGGTCGACACGGTCGAGCTCCGGCGACTAACGAGCCGCGACATCGCTTCGATCAGTGCGGCGTGTGCCGAGGCGAGCAAAGCCGGGTCGGATCGCGGAGGGGCCGCAGTGATCGACGAGGTTCACTCGCAGGTGGCGGACGTAACCGACCGCTCCGCGGAAATCGCGTCCCTCACGGAACAGCAGGCGTCGAACGTGGACGACCTGAGTGGAGAGGTCGGAGACATCAGCGCGGCCGTCGAGGAGATCGCCGCCTCCGTGGACGAAATCGACACCCAGAGCGACGACGCGGCCACCCTCGCCGAGGAGGGCTGTGCCAGAGCGAGCGAACTCAGCGAACGGATCGAAGAGATTCATACGCGGGCGACGGGCGTTCGCCAGGCCGTCGGGACGCTCGCCGATCACACCGAGGACATCGGCGAGTTCGTGGAGACGATCGACGAGATTGCGGATCAGACGAATCTGCTGGCGCTCAACGCCTCGATCGAAGCGGCACGCGTCGACGAGGGTGAGGGATTCGCTGTCGTCGCTGACGAGGTGAAGTCACTCGCCGAGGAGAGTCAGGATGAAGCTGCACGCATCCGATCGTTGGTCGAGACGATCGACGATGCCGTCGAGCAGGTCGTCGACGACATCGAGAGCGTCCACGAACAGACCGAAGCCGGGCGCGAGGAGGCGGCCCGAGCCGTCGAGACGTTCGAGGCGATCGACGAGATCAACGGCCAACTGTCGGAGAGTATGGCGGACGTGGCGACGGCGACGGATCAGCAGGCCAGAAGCACCGAGGAACTCGCCATGATGGCCGACGAGGCCAATCGGAAGACGAAGATGATACTCGACGAGGTCGAGGGGATCGACGACAGCAATCGCGAGCTACTGGACCTGCTCGAATCATCGGCCGACGGACCGGCCGACGACTGACACTGCCGATATCGTAACTCAGTCTCGAACGAGCGTCCTTCGTTGTCCGTTCGTTGCACAGGCGAGGTGTGGTTATACGGCTTCGTTGAGTCGGTACGGGTGAATACATGTCCACCGACGAATTCGACCTCAGTGAACCGGAGTTAACGGCTGCTGACCTGCTCGTCTTAGACGACGAGCATTTCGCCCCCGAGACGGTCGCCATCGTCACGGGTGCGGCGTCGGGAATCGGTCGTGCAACGGCGGTCGCGCTCGCGGCGAACGGTCTCACGGTCGTCGGGGCCGACATCGACGAGGACGGCCTCGACGGTACCGTCGACCTTGCCGCTGACTTGGATGCCTCCGGAACCGTCCATCCCGTCCCGACCGACCTCACCGACGACGATGCGGTGGAGGCGATGGTCGACGCCGCAGCCGAAGCGGGCGACCTCCGGTACGTCGCCAACGTGGCCGGGATGCAACACATCGCCTCCATCCCCGACTTCCCGATGGAGAAGTACGACCTCCTGCTCGACATCATGCTTCGCGCGCCCTTCCTCACTGCGAAGCTCGCGATGCCGCACATCCGGGCGACCGAGGATGGCGTGGGCGCCATCGGCAACATGTCCTCCGTCCACGGTCACTACGCGACGCAGGACAAACCCGCATACATCACGGCGAAACACGGGCTGACCGGTCTGACACGCGCTATCGCCGCCGAGGGTGAGGGCACCTTGCGGGGCTTCTCGGTCAGCGTCGGCTACGTGTTGACGCCACTGATGGTGAACCAGATCGAGGACACGGCCGAGGAACGTGGCATCTCCGAGCAGGAAGTCGTCGAGGACGTGATGCTCGGCCAGGCACGGACGAAGGAGATGATGACGCCCGCCGAGGTGGCGAATCTCTTCGTCTTCGGCTTCTCCAAACACGGCAAACACCTCAACGGCGGCGACATGCTCCACGATGGCGGCTACACTACCACCTATGAGTGACTCCACGAAGGTCGCCATCGCCTGTCAGGGCGGCGGGAGTCACACGGCCTTCACCGCCGGCGTGCTGAAGGAACTGCTCCGCGAGTGGGACGACGAGTACGAACTGGTCGGGATCAGCGGCACCTCCGGTGGCGCGTTCAACGCTCTAGCGACGTGGTACGGACTCGTCACCGCCGACGCCGAGCGGTCGATCGAACTCCTCGACGAGATCTGGGAGGACCTCGCGGCGAACTCCCCGTCGGACCGGGTCACGAACGAGTGGGTGGTCGGCCTCTCGCGGATCGAGAGTAGCGGCCTCCCCTTCCCGCAGATCAGTCCCTACCAGAACCCGGGCTCGAATCTCGGGAAACGACGGATCGAGCGCGTCCTTCGGGCACACATCGATTTCGACGACATTCCCGTCCTCTGTCGGCGTGACGTTCCCGAACTCGTCGTCGGGACGGTCAACGTCAACGCCGGTACCTTCGAGACGTTCACCAACGAGGACGTGACGCCGGAGGCCGTCCTCGCCTCCGCGGCCGTGCCGAACCTGTTCGAGGCCGTGAAAATCAACGGCCACTACCACTGGGACGGACTGTTCTCGCAGAACCCACCGATCGACGACCTGATGACCGTCGAGGCATCCCGGAAGCCGGACGAGTTGTGGGTGATCCAGATCAACCCACAGGTGCGCGAGGGCGAACCGTCCTCGCTCGAGGAGATCGCCGACCGCCGCAACGAACTCTCGGGCAACATCTCGCTGAACCAGGAGCTTCGGGTGATCGAGCGCGTGAACGACTGGATCGATCAGGGATACCTGCCCGAGAGCGAGTTCTCGAAGACGACCGTTCGTCGGATCGAGATGGGTGAGGCGTACCACTGTTCGACCAAAGTCGACCGACGGCCGTCGTTCATCCGGGAACTGATGGAACTGGGTGAACAGCGGGCGGCCGAGCTCAGGGGGCGGCGGTGAGCGACGATGGAACGGTCCGACCCCGTCCGCGTCGTGGTCTGGATGCGAGATGCGCCACCGCCGCCGGAGGATCCCCGTTCGAGGGTTCTCGACCGGCTTCGTGAACTGGAAGCCGACGGCGCCGTCGACGACGTGTCGGTTCGCGTGTGGGGGCAGTACGTCGATCCGCCTTCCGACGCTCCTGCAGGCGAAGAGGGGTCGATCCAGACGCGAATTGCCGAGTTCGAGGCGTGGGCCGACCGCGAAGATCACTCCCTCGAACCGGCCTTCGGGCGGTGTGAACGGTCGACGATGGTCTCGACGGACCGACGCGAGGTGATCCGCCTCCCGCTCCAGTGTCTGGCGGTTTACGCCGGCGACCGACTCGTCGGCGTGTTCCCGTGTTCGACGGGGAACGGGACGGAAACGGTGGCGGATTGTGTCGGACGTCTCGAAGCGGGAGACGTGGTCGACGCTCAGGATGTGGACTGATCGAGCCGGGTCTAGGGCACGAGGATAACGCGACCCGTTATGAGACCGACGACGGCCAGGTAGAACGCGGTTCCGAGCGCCGCACTCGTCGCGATGACGACGTCGGGGTCACGGCGTGGAAGCGCGTGACTGACGATCGGGATGTCGGTGAATTCGGGGCGGGTTAACACATGATTCGCACTCACGCCGAAGACGGCCACGGCGAAGGGGCCGAACGAAAGGCTGTTTACCAGCCGAAACAGCCGCTCCGTGGTCTCCGCGTCGAGCGCGAACGTCGCGACCGGACCGAGTATCGTCGCCGGCGACGGCAACGGAGGTGCGGCCACAGCCCCATAATTCGCGTAGAGAAACAACGCACTGCCGAGGACGAGTGCGAGAAGTTTCGCATCCTTCGCTCGGTGATCTGGAAGCGAACGCGGGACGACGAAGATGCCCACGAGAAAGACGGTGTTCATCCCGATCCACGGCCCGAGGTTCTGGAGGGCGAGCGGGAGTCCCGTCGCGAGGACGCCCAGACTGAACCAGTCCAGACTCAGCGGCTGGAAACTCGGGCACGATCCGTTGAGGACTTGGGTTCGGTGGTCCGGATGGAGGAGGTGGAGACTCATTCGAACGAGGAGGAATGTCGGAACGAGGAGGACGTACGCGAGTAGCCGGAGTTGCAGGCCGGCGGGTGTGGTGACGGCCCCGATAGCGATAGCGGTAGAGAAGTCGATCACACCGTTGACGAACCAGAACGTGAGCAGCGACGGGGCGAACAGACACCCGTTCAGTATCGTCGCGAGATAGCCCGTCGAGTAGGAGAACTCCTGAGTGAACAACTCTCCGAGCGCCCCTCGGATGTTCGTCCCGTGACTGATCGTCGATCCGAGCCGTTCGCGGATCACAGCGAGATGGACCTCCTTCGCCCACCACCGGATGCGGAACCGCGCATCGATTCGGGTCGAGAGGCGACGATCACTTCGTCGCGTCTCTGAACGCCGCTTCGACGACCTTGCTCAGCGTCGGGTGGGCGTGGATGGTCTCGCCAACGTCCTTGACGGTGAGGCCGTGCCGCATCGCGACGACGGCCTCGTGCAGCAGGGTCGACGCCTCGTAACCGATGGCGTGCGCGCCCAGAATGGTCCCGTCGGTCGCCGCGAGCACTTTCACGAAGCCGTCTTCGAGTTTCTTCGCGCGACCCATCGCCGAGTCGGCGTAGTCCGCTCGTCCGACGACGTACTCACGGTCGTCGAGTTCCGCCTCGGTCTTCCCGACGCCGGCGATCTGTGGCTCGGTAAAGATGGTGTGTGGCATCGCGGAGAGGTCGAGCGTCCGCCGTTCCTCGTGGACGACGTTCGCCACCGTGTGTCGGGTTTCGTAATCACCGGAGTGTTTGAACAGCGCGTTCCCCGCCACGTCGCCCTGTGCCCAGACGTTGTCCGCACTCGTCTCGAGGTATTCGTTCGTCTCGACGAATCCGCGGTCGTCGACCTCGATGCCAGCAGCGTCGAGGTTCAGGGAGTCGGAGTTCGGGCGGCGGCCGAGTGCGACCAGCACCTCGCTCCCGTCGACGGTCAGTTCGTCACCGGCCTCGGTTTCGGCGTGGACGGCGTAGCCGTCGGCCGTCTCCTCGACGGCCGTGACGCGGTGCCCGGTGTACACGTCGTGACGAGCGGCTGCGAGTTCCGTGAACAGTTCCGCCACGTCGCTATCCTCCCGGTGGACCAGCCGGTCGTTCATTTCGACGATGGTCACGTCGGTGCCCATCGTCTCGAACACGTACCCTAATTCGACGGCGATGTAGCCACCTCCCATGATGACGAGACTGTCCGGGAGTTCGCGCCGGTAGAGCGCGTCTTGGCTCGTGAGGTAGTCGATCTCGTTGAGGCCGTCGATGGGTGGGACGACCGGGCGACTCCCCGTCGCGACGACGACCTTGTCGGCGGTGACGGATTCGCCGCCGAGCGTTACCGTCCGTTCGTCGACGAACTCGGTGTACTCGTCGAACAGCGTCAGGTTGGGCCGCTCGCGGTACCGCGTCTCCATGTCTGTAGCGATGCCCCCCAGCAGGTCGTCCATCTCGTCGACGACGGCCGCGTGATCCACGCCGTCGAGCGTGGCTTCGACGTGGAAGCGCTCGGCATCGTGGACGTGGTTGACGGCGTTCGCGGCCTGAATCAACATTTTGGAGGGGTTGCATCCACGGTTGAGACAGGTGCCGCCCAGCGGTCCCGGTTCGACGAGCGCCGTGTCGAGTCCGGCGTCCGCCGCTGCCGAGGCGACGTTGTTTCCGGTTCCTCCGCCGATGACGAGTACGTCGAAATCGCTCATGTGATTCGGGATACGCCGGGCAGAATCAAATAAGGGGTAGCGACTCCGCAACGGTGTTGCACGGCCACCGAAGGTGACGTGTCTCGTTCAGTTGTCGGGGAACGATTCCCAGAACACGTCCGGGAGTTCGCGGTCCGGATTCTCGGCCATGTAATCCTGTTTCGTCACGTTAGCTTCCTCGATGAGTGCGGCCGCTTCACCGGCCCAGATGTAAAAGCCGATCAGCGTCTCGCGGCGCATCCGCTCCAGGTCGACCGAATGATAGACGTTGACGACGCCCCCCGCCTCGCGGTTCAGTTCGGATCGGCGAAGCAGACCGATGTCGACGAGTTTGTTCAGATACCGCGTCACGGTACTCCGGTCGTAGCCCAGCGATTCGGCGACTTCGTTCGCCGAGAGTGGCCCTTCACCGATGACACAGAGACAGATGTCGAGGCCGGCTTTGGGGAGGCCGAACGCGTCGAGGAGGACCTGTCTGACGTCGGGCGGTTTGACGGTGATATCGCAGTCGGTAACGCGTTGCATCGACTCCCCGTGACAGGACATCGGTGGGTCGTCGCGGCCGAGCGCCAGGACGACGTTGTCACAGTCGGGACACTCGAAGACGTCGTACCTGCTGGACGCCGGATCGTACTGAACTGCCTCGCCGTCCTCGGCGGATCGGTTCGTGTCGTGTTCAGACATCGGTGGCCACTCCCAGCATTCGTACCCATAGACGACGGCGGAATCAATAAGTCTGCCCCGTGCGCTCGCTCACGATCGGCCGCTCTCCGGATCGACGACGATTATCTCGTCGAGATCGAGCGCGAGGAGTTCTTCGCCGGTTACGGTTATTCTGACCTGCCCGTCAGCGTCGATATCAGCTAGCTCGCACGATTCCAGTCCGCCGAGTTGTTCGCGGACCGTTCGTTCGTCGACGGCGAGCGCGTCCGTGAGCGACTCGACCGACGTTCGCTCCCCGGCGCTGGCGTCGCTCTGTCCATCGAGTTCCTCCAACACGTCTCTACGAGTTACTGACATTTTTCGTTCTGCTCGTTCGGCGCTTGACGACGTGGCGTCGCGCGTGGGTCGCGTCTCGTTCTCATCGGAAGCGAGCTATAATTTCGTCGTTAGTGAGGGTGTCGTTCGGCGTCATGGCGCTCCTCTCGACATCACGCAGGGGTGGTCATCCACATTGAGGCGCATCCGCCTCTGGCCACGGTCGGTACCGTCCGGTCGGCTCGCGTTCGAACGCTGCTCGTCGAGGGGAGTGTGTCACGGGTGGCTTCCGAACGATGTCGGTGCTGTCGTCACATACGACTTCGGCGACCGTGCAATCGGATTACAACTGCTCCGTGGCGTGGCAGCCATCGCCAGTTAGTATTCTGGCAGCCAGGCTCGAAGGTTCGTGAACGGCTGGTGAACGAGCACTCCGACGGATATCGCGAAGGCGAACGTTCTATCCGCGACCACCGGCGAGCTTCGTCGCCTCGGGGAGGTTCCGAAGTCGCTGCATCGACAAGGTCCCGAGAATCGGGCCGAGAGCCAGCGGTGCGAACGCCCAGCGCCAGCCGACCAGATCCACGACCATCGGGATCAGCTGGATCGATACGGTCGTCAGGAGGAATCCGATGGCCGTCTGGAGCGTCAGCGCCGTCCCGACGTAGGACCCTTCGGCGAGTTCGGAGACGGCCGCGGAAAACTGGGCCGAATCGGCGACGATGACGAGTCCCCACACGAGAACGAAGGGTACGAGAACGAGCAACGACGACCCGAAGACGAATCCCGCGGCGATACAGGCGACGCCGCTGATGGCCATGCTCGCGCTCGTGGTCTGCGTCCGACCGAACCGGTCGGCCGCGGAGCCGGCGACGACGGCGCCGACGCCACCGACGGCGATAGTGCCGAACGCCAGGAGCGAGGCGAGACTCGACGACTCGCCGCTCCCGCCGTTCGCCGCGATGCTCGCGATCAGGTAGGCAGGGATCCACGTCCAGACGGCGTAGAGCTCCCACATGTGCCCGAAGTAGCCACCGTTGGCCAGCATCGTTCCCCGGTCCCGGAGGATGCGACCGATCGCGCTCGGATCGAACGGTGCCGCCGGTGCCTGATGGGGCCCCGGTTCGACGAGGAGGACCAACAGCCCACCGAGAACCGACAGGCCTGCGGCCCCGTACAGCACGACCCGAGGTTGTCCGACGCCGCCGACGGCTCGGAGCAGGTGCGGAAGCGCCGATCCGACGGTCAGTGCGCCGACCAACATGCCGATTGCGAATCCGCGGCCCTCCTCGAACCAGCCGGCGAGAATCTTCATCCCGGTGGGATACACCCCGGCCAAGGCGATGCCGGTCAAAAATCGGAGCGCGATGGCTGGCGCGGCCGACGTGACGAATCCAGCAATGGCGGCCGTGAACACTGCGCCAGCGACGGCCGAACCGGCGAACAGATACCGGGGCCGAATTACGTCCGCGAGCGTGAGCGCCGAGGAGAGGAGCGCACCGGCGACGAAGCCCAACTGCACCGCGATGGTCAACCACGCCGTCTCGCCGTCGGTGAGCCCCCATTCGGCCGCCAACTCCGGCGCCGCGGCGGTCGCGCTGAACCACAGCGACATGGCGAGGAGTTCGGCCAGCGCGATCACCAACAGCACTCGATGTTTTCGGGATACCATCGTAGGTATCGAATGGTAACTACCTGAGCTACCAAAAGCGTCAGCTAACCCGTAGGTAACCCCTAGTCGGCGATCGCAACGGCACACAGTAATGGTGGTTGAGAGTCCAAGAATCGATATGACTACCGACGCGTTCGTGACGGCGTCGGGGACGCATGTGCCGGCCGTGACGGCGGAGACGATGCGCGATGTCGACCGGGTTGCCGTCGAGGACGTGGGACTACAGTTGCTCCAGATGATGGAGAACGCGGGCCGAACGTTGGCCCATCGGGTCGCTGCGACAGGTGAGGAACCGGTAGTGGTCGTGGCCGGAAACGGCGGCAACGGCGGTGGCGGGTTGGCGTGTGCTCGACATCTCCATAACCACGACGTTCGAGTGGCTGTCGTCATCGACCGCGACCCCGACGCGTTGTCCGGGGCCGCGGCACAGCAGTATGGGATTCTCGACGCGACGGACGTGTCGGTCACGAGCGGCGTCGAAGAACTGGCTGCGTTCGATCGAATCGGCGTGGTCGTCGACGCGCTCATCGGTTACGGCCTCGACGGCCCGATCCGCGATCCGGCACGGGGCCTCGTCGAGGAAACGAACCGACGCGGATCGAGAGTCGTCTCCCTCGACGTGCCCTCCGGTATCGACGCCACGACCGGCGAGACACTCGGGGCAGCCGTCCACCCGGAGACGACGGTCACGCTCGCCGTACCGAAGACGGGACTACGAACCTGTCCGGGACAGCTCGTTCTCGCCGACATCGGCATTCCGCGGGTCGTGTACGACCGCCTCGACATCGCATACGACGACCCGTTCGGCCGAGAGTGGTGGATCGAACTGGCGACTGGGGACTGATTATTCGCTGAGTTACAGGTTCGAAAGGGTCAACACCGACCCCTGATCAGTCGTCGGCGCGGGCGATCTGCAATCTTTCGAGTGTGTCCTTGACCGCCGAGAAGTCCGGTTGCGCGGTGGGATCGTCGGTGCTCCACGCGTACCGAATCGTCCCGTCGGTGTCGACGACGAAGACCGAACGCTTCGCGATCCGTTTGTGGCCGTCGAACTCCTCGTAGAACACGTCGTAGGATTCGGCGACGCTCCCGTCGCTATCCGAGAGGAGGGCGAAGGCCAGTTCCTCCGTCTCCGCGAACGCTCGATGGCTGAACGACCGATCCGTGGAGATACCGAACACCGTCACTCGGTCGTCGAGGTCGAACCACAGCAGATCGTGGAGCGAGCACATGTGTTCGGTGCACTCCGGGTGGAAATCGAAGAGATAGAAGTTGATGATCACCGGCCCTCGCTGGAGCGCGTCGGCAAGCGAGTACGTCGACATCTCGATCGCGTCTCGGTCCATCGCGGTTCCGGGCAACGTGAACTCCGGTGCGGCGGTGCCTTCGGGGAGCATCGCGATCAGGCCCCCTCGGGCGGCTGGTCGCTCCGGCCGGGCACGCCGCGACCCTGGAAGAAGTCGCCTGCCCAGTTGCCGATCCAGATGTCCTGATTCGCGGTGTACAGTGCCCACGACGTAGTGAACGTGTCGTCGACGACCGACCACTCGTCGGCGCCGGTATCGTACTCGACGGCGTCGTTGTACACGGCGGCCTGTCCGTACTCGCCGCCGGCAGCCGGCGGGAGGGGGAGCGTGAACTCGGCACCCTCGTCGCGGCTGTTCGGACGTTCGGCCCGTTGCAGTCGCCCGCGGTTGAACGTCCCGTTGAAGTAGCGGGCGTACACCTCCTGCACGTCGAGATCGAGAAGTGCGTCGGCGGCGTTGAGGCCGCCAGTCACGTCGCCCGCGTCACGCGACGTGATTCGGTAGGTGGACGCGTCGGTTCCGGTGGCGAAGGTGCCTGCGTCCTCGTCCCAGAGTTCGTCGAGCAGGTAGCCGAGGACGGCCTCCGCGGTGTCGCGGTGATCGACGCCGTCGATCTGGGAGGCCCAGAGGAGCCCCTGTCCGACCGCGCCCTGCGTCGCCGCCCCATTGGCCACGCCGTCGGCCACGTGTCCGTTGCCCTCGAGGTGGGCGTCGACCTCAGCCGCCAGATCGTCGGCGTAGCTCGCGGCGGCAGCACGCAGCTCGTCGCTTCCGGCGTGCGTTCCGTACCAGCCGACGGCACCGAGCATCTGGCCGAGGTCCCGGGTCGACCCCATGTCGGCGACATCCGAGGGATCGAAGAGGTTCATCGTCGTCTGCGCCATCCCGTCGGCCAGTTGCTGGATCTTTCCGTTCGGAATCAGCGGTTCCGGGTTCACGTAGCCGAACCACCCGTTTTGGGCGAGACTCGTGAGATCCGACAGGAACCAGAGCATCGCCGAGTGGTGGTTGGGCCGGGCCGTGTCGTCGACGACCGTGCCGTCACTCGGTCGGAACTCGGAGACGAGTTCGAGCGAGTCGCCTTTCGTGAGCGCTCCATTGCCGTCCGGACCGCCGGCGATGAGCGTCGCGTTCGTCCCGATCTGGGCGAGGGTGGTGAGCATCTGCGCGCGGAACTTCGCCGCAATTCCCGGTGGAAGCGTCTCGAAGTGTTTCTGGAAGTTCTTCGCCCACGTCACACCTTTGAGATGCGTCCACGCGACCGAGGAGGGGCTCACGACCTTCGAGGACTTCGACATGTCCCACTGCAGGGTCGACGCGTCGGGGCGGCCGTCGCCCGAGTCGAAGACAGGCTTTTGAGTGAAGTGGGGATCACCCTCCGTGAACGCAGCCATGTTCAGGTTGGGATTCTTGATCGGGGGTTTGTCGACATCCGCATGCTGGAGCATCGCCGGCACTCGCTGTTCGAACTGTTGCCGCTGGGCGTCGTTGTGCGGGAACTGGACGCCGTTGCCGCTCATGGCGATGTTGGTACTCATGTTGTACAGCGAGTACCAGTATGAGTCCCACGTGGCGTCCTGCCACGCGTAGGCGTTCGTCGTTCCACCCTCACTAGCGACGATGCCCGCCACGTCGAGGAGGCGGGTGAGCGACTGGGCGGCAGCGCTCAGTTCGATGTCGGCAGTGGTCGTCGTTCCCGGGCCTTCCTGCGGTTGCCCGACGACGACGAGACCGACCATTCCGAGTCCTTCGTGCGGGCGACAGAAGTAATTGTAGACGCCCGGCGTGTCGAAGGTGTGTTCGAAGGATTCTCCTGCGGAAAGAATCCCGGAATCGAAGGCCGTCGCCCCCTCTGGAATCCGGAGTGACCGGTCGAAGTCCGGATGGTACGCCGTAATCGAGTGCGAGCCCTCGGCGATGTTCCACGTCACGGTCGCGCCCTGTTCGACCCAGACGACGGCCGGCGTGTTCACGTGCTGGCCGGCGCCCTGGTCGGACGAAAGCATCGTCGCTTCCACCGTCGCCGACGACTGGAGGTCGTCGGGTCCTCCGAGTTGATCCGCACCGGGGGGGTTGGTTCCAGATGCTTCCGTCGCCGTTGCGGT
This sequence comes from Haloplanus natans DSM 17983, assembly GCF_000427685.1. Lineage (NCBI taxonomy): Archaea > Methanobacteriati > Methanobacteriota > Halobacteria > Halobacteriales > Haloferacaceae > Haloplanus > Haloplanus natans. The sequence goes on along the minus strand of NZ_KE386573.1, from coordinate 1,743,527 downwards.
CGACGTGGGAGTCGTCGTCGCCGTCGAGGTTGCCTCGGAGCCTTGCTGACTGTTACAACCCGCTAGTGCGCCGATGGCTGCGACCCCACCGAGACGGAGGAGCGTGCGCCTGTCAATGTCATCGATTGCCATATCTACCCGAAACTTAGTTTCTACCCGTAATGAATCTCGGACAACCGCGGGCTCAACAAGTAACGCACGTGTAACCCAGTGAGTCGCCGATCACCGTGAGTGGCCGACTCGTGGTGAGAATGCGGCAGGAAAACAACCGACCGTGTCGGGCACGACTCGACCATGCCTGCTTGCGTAATTCCGGAGATCCCTACGCGACCGACGACTCGTCTTCGTCGGGTTCCGTGAGATGTTCGAGCCCCCAGTCACGCATCGAAAAGATCACCGGCTCGAGCGACCGACCGTGTTTCGTGAGCGAGTACTGCACCCGCACCGGTTTTTCGCTGATGATTTCGCGGTCGACGATCTGCTTCTCCTCGAGGTCATCGAGACTACTCGAGAGGACTTTGCTCGAAATGCCGTCGACATCGGCTTTGAGTTCGTTGAATCCGCTCGGTCCGTGTTCGAGGAGTCGATGAATGATCACGGGATGCCACTTCTTGCCGATGAGTGACGCCGTCGTCGTGACCGGGCACCAGTCCTCGCCGGCGCACCACACTTCGAGTTGGGTGGCAGCGTCCGCTTCAGTATCGTCGTCGCTCATGTCCGTCCCATACGGACGGGGACGCTATAATAGTTACCTGTAGAAATCAAGTAACTTGATGTGATTCAGTATCGGGACGATCGAAGCGGTACGCAAGAACCGTTGCCAGCCGATCCAGCGATACTCTTCAAAAAATGAGTCCGGCACCCGACTACAGCGACGGGGGGAACGTGAGTACGTTGCGAATACTACCGTCCGACGTACCGGTGGCCCTGCGAACCTGCCCTTCACCCCGACCTCACCGCATCTACTCCCTCAGGACGTGTTCGACGCCCCACTCGTGGATGCGGTCGACGACAGGGGCGAAGTCACGACCGCGGTCCGTCACCGCGTACTCGACGCGCACCGGCTTCTCGCTCACGATGCGGCGTTCGACAAGTTCGTGTTCCGTCTCGAGTCGGTCGAGGCTGTCCGACAGGACCTTCGACGATATGTGTTCGATCTCTCCTTTCAGTTCGCCGAATCCCATCGCGCCCTCCGTCAGCAACTGGTGGAGGATGACCAAGTGCCACTTGCGTCCGAGGAGGTTTGCCATGGAGATGAGCGTCTCCTGTGACTGGCTCGGTGTGACGACCGACGTCGATTTCGTATCACTCGATTCTGAGTGTGTACTCATGAGTATCTGTGAGGACCCGTTATCGGGGATCTGGGTTCTGTGGGTGAATCTGCCGACTTATACACGAACTGTCGGACACGCTTGTACAACTCGACCGGGAACTCCTTACTATTCTGTGAGTGTGAAAAGGGACTTCCAATACGAGTAACCTATTTATCTTGGTAGCGTGCGTCGGGAGAAATCGGGGGAAGGCACGACGGACGACCCGGCGTTAGGGGGTGCCTCTGCGGTCGGACGTTTCGAGTCGTGACTGTCGCCCGCGACTCATACTACCGACTGTAACTGTTTCACGATATTCGCCACCTCGGGGTGGCGAATATTTTGATCGACTTACAGCCGGCAGTATCAGCCCGAACGTTCGACCTGATTAGCGCAGGAAGTCGGCCAGTTCGTCGCGATAGGTGTCCGGCCGATCTTCCATCACCCAGTGGTTTGCGTCGTCCAGCCCGATCAGTTCGGCCGTCTCGATATCCGCTTGCAGGCGCTCGGCCCACTCGATGGACTGGAACTGATCGTCCGCCCCCCACAGGAGGAGCGTCCGGGCTTCGATCGTTTCCGGATCGACCTCAGTCGTGTGATTCGTGTTCGTCGAGGTCGCGTTTCGAACGAGAGAGGTTACACCCGCTTCGGAGTTCCACGGCGTGGTCATCCCGTCGAGGAACGCGTCGCTGTGCTCCGACCCGTGGAGCGTGTCTCGAAAGAGGTCGTCGAGCATCGCTTGTAACTCCTCGACGCCGGTTTCTCGGGCCGTCTCGGGAAGTCCCAAGTCGGTGATCAACTGGATCGGCCAGGAGTCGTACGCGATGGAATTCGATAGCACGAGCTCGTCGACAGCATCCGGATGATGGGCCGCGTAGCGGAGGAACACGCCGCCACCGAGGTCGTGACCGACCAGCGAGGGGTTTTCGACATCAAGCGCCGACAGCAGTTCCGTTACCATCTCCTCCTGTGCGCGGATCGATCTATCGAATCCGTCGAAAATCGACGAGTTGCCGTATCCGATCATGTCCGGCACGATGACGCGGCGTTCCGCTGCGATCGGTCCGATCACGTCCCGCCACAGGTAGGAGTTCGTCGGAATCCCGTGGAGAAAAACGACGGGATCGCCCGATCCCTCGTCGTAGTAGGCGACATCGAGTTCGTGTCCATCGACCGTGACGGCCGTCGTCTCTTGCGCTGCAGTCCACTCCGCGTAGCTTGGCATCCTGAATCACCCATCGGTACATTCCAGTCCCCCCGGCAAACGCTTCTTGCCTATAGGAATAGGTATGACAGACCGATCCGTTCTGTCGTGATCGGTCTCGACGTCTCGATCACCCGCTGTCGACCGCGGAGTCGAAGAGAGCGGTAAACACCTTGCACTGGCCCGTCCGAAGGTGCTGGCTAAACGTCGGCTGAGCGATCCCCAACGCGTCGGCACACTCTTCGGCCGTACTGTCACGCGGCCACGTGAAGTAGCCGCTAAGATACGCCGTCCGAAGCACCTCGTACTGTTTCTCGGTAAGTCGGTCGGTGAGGATGGTGTGGACGCCCGATTTCGTTCGAACGGGTGGAGACTGATCGCGTTCTCTCCTGGCGAGAAATTCCGAGTCCGGATGGCGTGTCCGAAACGTTTCGACGACGGTCCGGACGGCGACGTGAGATGGAACAGTTGCGACGACACGGCCGACGCCGCCCGCGGCCGAAACGTCACGAGTAATCGCACCGGTATCGGCGAGCGTCGCAGTGACACACGGTCCTGAGACGACGAACTGGAAGAGATTTGCGTCGGACCCGTTCCTGACGAGACGCGCCTCTGCGATTGCAGATTCGCTCGCGGCCAGTTCGATGATGTCCTTCGGAGACGTTTCACGGATACTGAAGTACTGAAGCAGGTTCCCGTCAGCTCGGTGGATCAACTCTTCGAGGCGAATGAGACAGTCCGTTTCGGCCGAGAGACGAACGAAAAAGCAGTTTCTGTCCCGCACCTTCAATTCGATCTCCGTTGTTGAAGTCTCGATGGGGTCCCGAACGGTCATACTCGGGCTTCAATGACCGCGTTCATAGGCATTCGTCCGTCGTGTGTCCGTTTCGAACACTCACTCGCCGTCCATACGGACCCGACAGGAACGGATGGAACCGTCGTGGGTCCCCTTGCTCACTGCACTACCGAACGACGTGGTGAAAATGAGACCGATACACGTATATCGTCACTTCGGTGACGGTGTTCTCCTCGTCGAACGGGGACTGTTCTAACGCGGAACCTGCTGGGATTGGCTCGAAAGTCGGTCCGCGGATGAGTGCTCTCCCCCGTCTTCGAATCGACAATGAGTGCGGAGATGACGACGTTGACGTCGACGACCAGTTTCATTCGTCGTGTCTACGCCGATTCCTCGTCGACGCACTCGCGTCCACGCTCGTTGATCCGGCTTCAGGTGGCAGACTGGCGTCTTGGGGAGTCGGTGGGTCGCGATTTGCGAGGCAATTCGCGCCGTAGACGACGACAACGAGGACCGGTTAGTCGATCAGCGTGTGGCCGGTGCGGCGACGCTCGACGAACGCCCAGTCGATCTCGACGCCCAAGCCCGCCCCGTCAGGGACGGCCATCCGGCCGTCGTCGTCGATGGACTCCGGTTCGCCTTCGAACCCCTGATTCAGGATCCACGTACTCTCGGGGTTGAGCAGGCCGTGTTCGAAGAAACTGGAGTTGCGGAGCGCGCTCATCAGATGCATATGTGCCGGGCCGCCGAGCAGGAGTTCCACGTCGGTGCCGAACGCCTCGGCGGCGTCGGCGGTCTTGAGTGCGCCGGTGATCCCGCCGTCCATGTGGGCGCTGGCCCGGACGAGGTCGGTCGACTCGCCCGCGAGGCTATCGACGGTGCCGTACGGGCCGGTGCGGACGTGTTCCAGTCCGAGCATCGGCGTGTCGAGCGTGGTGGCGAGTTGCTTCGTCGTTCGCTCGCTCACGCCCCCGTCGTGCATGGGGTCCTCGTACCAGAAGAACTCGAGGTCGTCGAGCGCGCGGCCGACCCGGAGGGCGTCGGCGTAGGTGCGATAGAGGCTGGAACTGTCAATCATGAGCGCCATCTCGTCGCCGACGCGCTCGGCGAGCGCCTCGCAGATGGCGATGTCGACGTCGGGGCGCACGTCGGGATGTCCGTGGAACTTGAAGCCGTCGTAGCCGCGGTCCAGACACGTTTCGGCGTAGTCGGCGAACGCGTCGGGACCGTCGAGGCCCCCCGAATCGTCCACGAACATCGTCGACGCGTAGGTCGGGAGGGTATCGCGATAGCCGCCGAGGAGGCCGGAGACGCTCTCACCGTAGTGGCGCCCGGCGAGGTCCCAGAGCGCCACGTCGATGGCGCCGAGGCCGAAGTGGTCGGTGTGTCTGAGTGCCCGCCAGCAGTCCTGCCAGATGCCACGTCGCTCCAGTGGGTCGCGACCCAGCAGGTGCTCCTCGGCGACCATCGTCACCTGTGCGATCATGGGCGGCGTGAACGCGAAGCCGCGGTAGTGGCCTTCGGTCCCGTCGGCGGTCCGAATCGTGAGCACGAACCCGGGCGGTTCGAGCGTCGAGTCGGGATCGTACACCCAGTTGCCGCCGACGGTGCCCGTCCGCGCTACCTCGTAGTCGAACTCGTGAATCTCGACCTCGGTGATACGCATTCGAGAGGCGTCGTGGGCGAGACGCAAAACAGTTTGGCCCACCGCAAGCCGCCGGTCACGCTCCGGGGGCGCCCCCAACGTCCGACGGCGCTACTCCGGCCGCGGCCGACTCAGATTCTGCACGGGACCGTCACAGCCGGGACAGGCAGTGATCGTCTCCGCGCTACAGAGCCGTTTCCCACACTCCGGACACTCGTAGAGCTGTTCGTCCTGATTACACGGGGCGGGATCGGGGGCGGTCGGCATATCGTCACAACTTTGTAGGCGATTCGTGTTAACTCTTGTCAGTATTCGGCTCTAACTCGACGTTCGTGGAGTCCAGCACACGACCGGACCGCCGCCCCGTTTTTTGTCCCGTGCCCGCGAAAGCTGTCGTATGTTCGACAAGCTGCTCTTTCCGACCGACGGGAGCGACGGGGCGGCCGCCGTCTTCGACCACGTCCTCGCCCTGGCGAACGCCCACGACGCGACCGTCCACGTCGTCAACGTAGCGGATACGACACGCGAGAGCGTCACGACGATCCGGGGACGGGTCGTCGACGCCCTCGAACGGGCCGGCGCCGAGACGGTCCAGCGGGCGGCGACGCGGGCGAGCGAGCGGGGTGTTCCCACCGTCACCGAGGTGTTACAGGGTGAGCCGTACCGCACCATCGTCGACTACGCCGACACCTACGACATCGACCTCGTGGTCATGCCCACACACGGGCGGCGCGGCCTCGAACGCTTCCTCCTCGGGAGCACGACCGAACGCGTCGTCAGGCGCGCCGAGACTCCCGTACTGACGATCCGCCCGGATGACGACGTGTCCGTCCGGTATCCGTACCGGACGGTCCTGGTCCCGACCGACGGGAGTGACACGGCGGCTACCGCCCTCGACGTGGGCATCGATGTGGCGACGGCCGCCGCCGCCGCCGTCCACCTCCTCTCGGTCGTCGACGTGACGAGTCTCGGCGTCGACGTTCGCGCCGACATCCAGGCGGCCGCACTCGAAGACGGCGCCCACGACGTGGTCGACGCCGCCGCGGAGCGGGCGAACGCGGCCGGGATCGACTCCACGACCGCCGTCGAGTTCGGCGGTTCGGTCCCGGCCGTCGTCCGGTCGTACATTACGGACAACGATGTCGACCTCGTGGTCGTCGGCACCCACGGTCGGACAGGGTTCGACCGCTACGTCCTCGGCAGTGTCGCCGAGGCCCTCGTCCGAACGGCGCCGGTGCCGGTGCTGACGGTCCGGGGACCGACCACCTCCTAACGCGTCGGCTCCGATTATCACCCACTGGAGATTGGTGCGTAAATTTATTTCACCGAACGGACGAGGGCGCGCATGCAAGATTTCGAGGCGGCGTTCGGTCGCGGCGGCTTGAACGACCACGTATCGGTCAGCGACCTCATGGAAGAGTGCGGTCTGGACGCGGCGGAAATCGAGTGGCGAAAGGAGTTCGTCGGGTTCGACGAGACGGACGCCCGCCGCCTCGCGGACCTCGAGGACGTGTTCCGAGCCCACGCCGACGATGTCGCCGACGACTTCTACGACAACCTCACGAGCTACGAGCAGACGGTCGACGTCATCGGGCGCTCCGAGAAGGATATCGAGCAGTTGAAACGGACGCAGTCGGCTTATTTGATCTCGCTGGCCGACGGCGACTACGGACTCAACTACTTCGGGAACCGCGCTCGGATCGGGAAACTCCACGACTTGCTGGAGATGCCGATGAAACAGTACATCGGCCAGTACGGCGTCTACTACGACCTCCTCGTCCCCCTCCTGTTCGACCGGATGGAGGATCGGCTGGTCGACCGGGTGCTCGACGAGACGGACGCGACGGACGCGGCGGCGGTCGAGGCGGCCGTCGGCGGCGCGCGCGACGTGACTCAGGAAGAACTGCTCGCGATCCTTCGGATCATCAACCTCGATATGCAGGTGGTCGCGGACACCTACATCCACTCCTACAGCCAGAAACTGGAGGATGTCATCGACGATCGGGAGCGCCTGATGAGCGATGTCGAGGCGGATCTGGCCGAGCCGATGGGCGAGTTGCGCGACTCGGCCGAGCAGGTGGCCGAACGCACCACGTCCATCGACGACCGCACCGACGAGCAGGTGGACGCGATGGCCGACGTGGCGGGTGAGGTGTCGAACATGAGCGCCACGGTCGAGGAGATCGCGTCGACGGCGGACGAGGTGGCGGCGACGAGCGAGCGCGCGGCGGCCCTAGCGACGGAGGGACAGGACGCGGCGGCCGAGTCGATCGAGGTGATGGAGCGGGTGAGCGAGGCCTCGCGCGACGTGGCGGGCGACGTGGACGACCTGGAGCGTCGGATCGACGAGATCGACGAGATCGTCGAGGTGATCAACGACATCGCGGACCAGACCAACTTGCTGGCGCTGAACGCCTCCATCGAGGCGGCGCGGGCGGGCGAGGCCGGCGACGGATTCGCCGTCGTCGCCGACGAAGTAAAGGGGCTAGCCGGCGAGTCACAGCGTCACGCGAGCGACATCGAGGAGATGGTCGGAGCGATCAAAGACGAGACGGCAAAGACGGTCGAGAGTCTGGAAGCGACGACCGAGGAGATCGACCGCGGGATGGCACGGATCGAGTCGGCGATGGCGAAACTGGAGGAGATCGTCGACGCGGTGCAGGACGCCTCCCGCGGCATTCGGGAGGTCTCGGAGGCGACGGACGACCAGGCGGCGTCGACCGAGGAGGTCGCGAGCATGATCGACGGCCTCGTCGACCAGGCCGAACGCGTCTCGGACGAGGTCGAGCGGGTCGCGTCGATCAACGAGACACAGACGGCCAAGATCCGCGACATCGACGAGACGGTACAACGGCTCGGAACCGACTAGCGACGGCTACCGACACGGCGTCTTCCGCCCGTCGCCGACAGGCCGGCCACCGGAACGTATCAAAGTTCAATACCGGTGGCCCTGAATCGGAACCGTGTCCATGACCGAACGGGCGGAGGCGACGTGGTAGTCGACGGCTTCACGGGGTTGTTCGGCAGCGATCCCGTGGTCCACGGCCTCGTCGGCGGCGTCGTCATCGCGACGCTCAACCTGTTGGGGGCATCCCTCGTCTTCGTCTGGCGGGACCCCTCGGAACGCGCGCTCGACGGGGCGCTCGGCTTCGCCGCCGGCGTCATGCTCGCCGCCGCCTTCACTAGTCTTATTATCCCCGGTATCGAGACGTACTCGAACGGCAATCCGATCCCCGTCCTGTTTGGCGTGGCGCTCGGCGCCCTCTTTCTGGATCGCTCCGACATCCTGATCCCCCACGCACACTACCTCGTCACCGGGCGACGGCGGTCCGACGCCGCGGCGTCGAGCGAGAGCCTGCCAATCGACGACGAGCGACTCGCGGGCGTTCTCCTCTTCGTCCTCGCGATTACCTTGCACAACATGCCGGAGGGCCTCGCCGTCGGGGTGGGCTTCGGGAGCGGTGACCTCGGGACGGCCATCCCGCTGATGCTCGCTATCGGCATCCAGAACGTTCCGGAGGGGTTTGCCGTCTCCGTGGCGGCGATCAACGCCGGGCTGGATCGCCGTACCTACGCCGTGTTCGCCGGCGTCCGATCCGGCGTCGTCGAGATTCCGCTCGCGGTGCTCGGGGCGTACGCCGTCGGCGTCGTCTCGACGCTTCTCCCCTACGCCATGGGCTTCGCCGCGGGCGCGATGCTGTTCGTCATCAGCGACGAGATCGTCCCGGAGACACACACCGGGGGCCACGAACGCGTCGCGACGCTGGGGACGATGCTGGGCGTGATCGTGATGCTCTATCTGGATATCTCGCTTGGCTGATCCGTGTTCGTGTTCTCAGCTGGTTGGAAGAAGGGGGGTTGATATATTTCCGGTCCGCCTATACCGGCGTACGATGGGTGCCGGCGCCAACCTCACCTTTCACTGTCCGGACTGTGGCGAGGCCATGACAGTGAACGAGCCGATGCGGGACGCCTTACTCGATCACGGCTGTGTCGTCTGTGGAACGACGCTCTCGTCGAGTGCCTTCTCCCACGACGACCGTTAGTCCACCTCACACCGGGTCGCGGTCGTCCTGCGCCGGCCGTCATTCCGACAGTAGCGACTGCTGGGTCGCCGGCGATGTGAACAAGTATAAATCGCCACCCGGCTATTCCCAGCCAACGAGACGCATGACCGTCGAGCAACAGACCGCGATGACGGCCGACGAAACTGACGCGCTCCTCGGCCGGAACGAAACCGGCGTCCTGGCGCTTGCTCGTGGCGACGAACCGTACGCGGTCCCGATCTCCTACGGCTACGACGCCTCGGATCGGCGATTCTGTATGCGACTGGTGTCGACGCCGGGCGGCGAGAAGGCCCGCTTTCTCGACGACTCCCAACGGGTTCGCTTCGTCGTCTACGAGGAACGCGGCTCCACGTACCGGAGTGCGGTGGCGAACGGCCGACTCGAACTCGTCCCGCGGTCGGCGCTCACACCCGACCACGTGGCACGGTTCGGGGCGGCGAAGCGCCCGCTGTTCGAGATGTGGGATCGAGGGAGGGACGAACTCGACGTTCAACTGTACGAACTCGACCCCGACGAACTGAGCGGTCGACGGATCGACGTCGATTAGCCGTCCAAGATCGCGTCGAGGAGCTTCGTCTGTGCCGCCGCGAGATGTTCGGTAAACGTCGACCGCGAGATGTCGAGGGCGTCGGCGACTTCGCCCGCGTTCGCTCCTTTTGGTCGCTCGAAATACCCCAAGCGATGCGCGGTTTCGAGCACCTCGCGCTGTCGCGCGGTGAGTCGGCCGCGGTCGACGAAGACGAGGTCGTCCCCCCCATCTTCACCCTCCGACCGGAGGAGCCGACAGATGTCGACCTGTGGATACTCCGTTCGGAGGGTCGTGATGATGTTCTGTAGCTGCTCCATGTCCGCCGCGTGAAAGACCAGATACAACAGTCCGTCACGGGTGTGGACGTCGACCACGGGACAGTCGAATCGTTCGATACACTCACATGGACAGCCCGCGTCGCGGCTGCGGGTGAGCCGATAGACGGTTTTCGACCCGTACGAAAACACCGTATCCACGTCCTCGTCGTCGGCCAACTCCCCGTCGGCCACGCCGTCCAACATGAACTCCTCGGTCACCCGTCCCGGCCCCCCCGGATCGACCGCCCTGGAGACGGAGAACGTCGGCGACCCGGCCGCCGACGCAGCCTCGACGACGGGACACGTCCCGGCCGCGTCGACCCGTAGTTCGGCCCGAATCCCAGAGCTCATGGTATGCCCCGTACGTGGTCGGGACTTCTAAGTATACCTGGCTTTCTTATAAACCCCCCGCAGTATCGTGGGTGTAGATTGGTTGGGGGCCGGTTCGTCTGTACGGTCGAACGATGGCCATCGCTACTCCCCCGCGCGTCGAACGCTCGCCAGCGGAAACGACCGTCGACGACGACGACGAAGTGCAGACCATACTCCACGCGCTCCAGGACGACGGCTGCCGTGCAGTGCTGGACGCGACCGGTGAGACGTCACTGTCCGCCAGCGAACTCGCCGAGACCTGTGATCTCCCGCTCTCGACGACGTACCGCAAACTCGACACGCTTACCGACGTGGGACTGCTCGCCGAGCGGACCCGTCTCTGCCCCGACGGGAAACACACCAGCGAGTACGTCTGCGTGGTCGACGAGATACTCGTCGACGCCACCGCCGGCTTCGAACTCACCGTCACCCGGCGTGAGCCACCCGAACGCGCCACGCGACTGGACGACGATTCGCGGTAGGACCGGCCACGAATCGCTGTCGTGGCGTCCGTCACTGTCGACACATCCGATCGCGTGCTGTGGGTGTGCAACGACTTACGACGGCTACTGTAGCGCCGCTCGATACGCCCCGTCCAGCCACGGCAACCGCTTCGGCGCGATACGGCGGGGACTCGCCTCGCCCTCCGATGCAGTACCGGAGCCGCACGGTTTAACATCGCACGCGCCCGACGACGTGACGATGGCAACACCGCAGCCGACCGTCCTTCTCGTCGACGACGAACGGGACGTCGTCGACGTCTACGCGCTCGCGTTCACCGGCGACGAGTACTCCGTGCGGAAGGCGTACAGCGGCGAGGAGGCACTGGAACAAGTCGCCGGTGCCGATGTCGTCCTGCTCGACCGTCGGATGCCGGGACTGTCCGGACAGGACGTTCTCGACGAAATCAGGGGTCGTGGACTCGACGTGCGGGTAGCGATGGTGACGGCCGTCGATCCCGATTTCGACATCGCCCAGATGGCGTTCGACACCTACCTGACCAAGCCGGTGAGCGACGAGGAACTCCGCGACACCGTCGACGAACTGCTCGCCCTCGCGGAGTACGACGAACAGGTGCGCGAACGGTTCGCGATTGCGGAGAAACTCGCGGTGCTCGAAGCCGAGAAAACCGAGCGTGAACTCGCCGAGAGCGAGGAGTACGCGACGTTACAGGAGCAGGCGGCGGAACTGGACGCGCAGTCCGCGGAGACGTTCGGGACGATGGCGACCGAGACGTTCGAGAAGGTGTTGTCCGATATCGAAGACGACCCGTAGATCGGTCCCCGTCCGGTTGCCCGGTCACGAGATCGGTGGACGCCGGTTCGGGACTCCCTCGCCGTCCGCCGACCCCGAGCGACTGCCTTCGATAGATTCCCGCCGAACCGTCACGGCGAGCGTGGATAGCGATTTGGCATGATCCTTACGAAAACGTTTGTGCCAGTCGCGCCACGGTCGAGTATGCATCGTGTTACGCTCGACCTCTGGCAGGACGGCTGTCCGCTCGCTCGTGCGTCCGCCGATCACGACTTGACATCCTCCCCGCCCTACAGGGCGAGGATTCCACGAAGGGGATATTCAGGTTGCGGGGTTCAAGTACGCTTTCGCGTGACCCGTCGAAGGTTGCCACCGAGTTGTGACCAACGGTGTACTTCTTCGCCCGGCCCGTCGTGGGCATCACACTCGGTGCCGTGGTTCTGGGGGAGCGAACCGGGATCAGCCCCGTCGCCGGCGGTGCTGTGCTCGCGCTCGGCGTCTTCCTCGTGGATCGGTCGAAGCATCCGGACGACGAGCAGTCGTGACGACTCGACTGTGTTGTCTCGCGACGATCAGGCGTACTTCGCGACGACGTTCAGAACTTCGTCGAGTTCGTCGCCGTCGAGCGAGTAGCGGCCGTGAGCGAACACCGAACGGAGTTCGTCCCGATCCTGCGGGAGCAGGTCGGCGATTTTGAACGCCGCCGCCTCGTCAACCTGCTCGAGTTCGAGCAGTTCCTCGGCGAGTTCGCGCGACTCCTCGGCGTCGAGCACCGCGAACGTGTTGGCGTGTTCGATGGCGCGGGCGAGTTCGTAACGCATCTCGCGGTCCACGTCGGCGGCCCGCTCGGCTTCGACCTCGGCGAGGAGCTCCTTGACCTCGGAGATGGTGACGAACTCCTCGTCGAGCTTTTCTTTGAATATCGTCATCGCGCGTTACTGCTGGGCCTTGAGGTGTGCCGGGCGCGCGATGAGCGTCTTGTCCTTGCCGCCGTCGTTGATCTCGATTTTGAACGCGCGGCCCTGCGTCCCGACGACGGTGCCGGTGTGCCCGTTGAATCGGGGGTGGAACCGACCTTCGGAGACGCTCGGGTCGAGCGTGAGGTGGACTTTCTGACCGATGTCGTACTCCTGAATCGCGCGCTGGGGCGGGGAGGCGCCGCGCTCTCGGGGGTCATTCGAGAGCTTACCGCGCGTCCCCTTCAGCGGTCCGTTGGAACTCGGCATTATGTGCGTGATTACTCCGGTGGTGATTATAAATGGTGCGTTGTTAGATGCGGCCGACGTTCTCGACGGCGACGCTCTCGACGCCGTCGACGCCGGCAAAGGACTCCTCGACCGCTTCGGTGCCGCCCGCGTCGTCGGGGACGATCACCGTCGGCAGGAGTGCGACCAGGCCGAACGCCACTTCGTCGCGTTCGAAGCCGTTGATCTTCGCGCCCTCGGGGAGCGACGCCTCCAGTCGGTCCTGCAGGTCGTCGAGGTCGACTTCGGGGCTCCCCGGCATGACCTTCATCTTGGCGGCGACTTTCCCCATCGTTACGGCCCCCGGAACCCGCAGTCGGGACACTCGTAGAGGTTGCTCTGCTTGCGGCACTTCGCACAGCGGTAAATCTGCTGCCCGCAGTCCGGACATTTGAACGCGGCGGCGCTCATCCCGGAGATGTTGATCCCACAGGAGACACACTGGCGCTCCTGTTTTCCTTCCGTCTGGCTCATACCCGTACGAACCCGCCGGCGGGTTTTAATCGTTGTCTTTCGGGTTTCCGACGGGTGCTCACGGTGTCGTAGCGCGTCTCCCCATCGATACGCGCGGGTGACGACGGCTCCGACGGCTACGACAGGACGATTGCCGGCGCGAGCACCGCCATGAGGTGGACGCGGCGGACGCCGAGAGCGGGCGGCAGGAGGCCCACGACGGCCGCGAGGGCGAAGATTGCCAGTCCGACCCCGCCGGCAAACAGGTACGCGACGACGACGAGGAGTCCGCCCGTCGCCAGCGAGACGCGCGTATAGTTGAGGCGGCCGACCGTCCGGAGATACGCGTCTCCCACGGAGACGACGAGCGCGAACCCCACCGCCGCCGCGAGACAGGCCGTTCCGAGCAGGACGCCCGCGGACGCGACGGCGCCCACGCGGTCCATCGCGACCATGACGCCGGTCCGGGGCGTGCCGAGCGCGAGGAGGGCAAAGAGCGCGAAAATCGTGTTCGCCGTGTTGGCACCGCTGGAGGCGACGAGGAACCCACGGGCGCCCGACTCCCCGGGGACCGCGGGCAGTACGAGCACGGTGCCGACGGCCGCGGAGACACCCGGGAGATAGCCGACGAGCGCGCCCGCTCCCGCGCCGGCACCGGCCGTCCCCAGAATCGTCCGACGGTCGAGCGTCACCGTCGGTGCGGCCTGCGGGGGGACGCCCTCGCCCGACAGCGCCTCGATCAACACCGGCGCGCCGAACAGGCCGGCAAAGAGCGGCGCGAGGACGCCCCCCGCGGCGATCGGTCCCGTCGGATCGAGGTCGAGGACGAGCCATCCGACGCCTGCGGCGACACCGAGAGTCGTCACGGCGCCCACCCGCCGTCGCCACGTCGGTTCGGTGGCGACGAGGACGACTGCTACGGCGGCTAAAAGGAGCGGGAGGTGGCGCCGAAGCGTCGGATAGACGGCCTCGACGGCGCGGGTGAGCGGCACCGCGGCGACGAGGGCGACGACGACGGCGAGGCCGCTCCCGAGCGCCGACAGTCGGAGGGCCTCCCGACCACGCCCGTCGAGGACGAGTCGATGTCCAGGTAGGGTGACCGCGGCCGTCGCCGGATCGGGGACCCCGAGCGCGAGCGCCGGAACCACGTCGAGGAAGGTGTGGACGACGCCCGCGGCGAGCATCGCGGCGCCGAGGGCGACGGTCGGCCCCGGCAACGACGGGACGACCGACGCCAGGAGGAGCGCGAAGTTGTTGGCGTGGAGACCGGGCGTCAACCCGCTGCAGGTGCCGAGGCCGACGCCGACGAGGGCGTAGCCGAGCGTCGTCAGGCCAATGGGCTGTGGCGCGGCCGGCACGGGGAGCATCCCGCGGAGGTGGCGCGGGATCGGGTTTGAAGCTACGCCCACGCGCCGCTACGCGCTCGGCGTCGCAAAAAACGTGGATCGCACAGAGGGGTCGCCGCAGTTAGCCGAAGAGTTCGCCGAGGCCCTCGCCGCTGGCCTCCTCGTCCTCGTCTTCTTCCTCGTCGGCGGCTTCCTCTTCATCGGCCTCGTCGGCGGCCTCGTCACCCTCGTCGTCGTCGTCGCTACCGGCGGCACCGCCAGCGGCGCCGCCCGCGGCGGGCGCGGCGGCGGCCGTGTCGATGGCCTCCTCGATGTCGACGTCCTCGAGGGCGGCGACCAGCGCTTTGACGCGGGACTGCTCCACGTCGACGCCGGCGGCTTCGAGGACCGCGGTTACGTTGTCTTCGTTGATCTCTTCGCCGGTCTCGTTCAGGATGAGTGCTGCGTAAACGTATTCCATTGGTATGCTCCGTAGTTAGCCGAACATCGCTCCGAGGCCCTCGGCGCCGTCGCCACCGTCGTCGTCGTCGTCGGTGTCGGCGTCCGCGTCCTCGTCGGCGGTGTCCGCCTCGTCGTCTTCGTCGCTCGATTCGTCCGCCGCTTCCTCGGTCGCCGCGGGCGCTTCCACGCCGCGCAGTTCCTCCGGAAGCGCTTCGTCGTCGTCGATCAGGGCCGCGAGCGCGCGGACCTGGCCGTCGGCCTTGGCCACGAGATCCGGCACGAGCTCTGGGTCCTCGATGGCGGCAAAGAGGCCGACCGATTTTGCCTCGCCGGCCGCCGTGGCCAGCAGCGTCCCTGCGGTGCGAGCCGTCGGGTAGGCCGCGTTGACCGAGAGGTTGCGCGCGGCCGCCGCGGCCGACTGCACGTCGGCGCGGTACTCCTCGATGTCGATGGCGAGTTCGTCGGGTTCGAACAGGATGCCCTCGGAGTAGACCGAGCGCAGGTCCAGGCCGACTTCCTTCGGCTCGATGCCGAGTTCGCCGAGGACGTTCGCGAGTTCGTCGCTAACCTCCTCGCCGGTTTCGAGCACCGTCGAATCGGCGGTCACTCTGATCGATCCCTCCATGATGCGGGCTTCCGCCCCCACCTGCTGGAGTTCACCCACGAACGGGCCGGGGTCGATGCCGGTGTCGCCCTCCGGGATCACGATGTCGTTGGGGGCGATCTCGCCCGCGTTGATCGGGGCGGGCGTCTTCGACGCTTCGAGTTGCTGATACAGGCCGAACGGGTTGTCGTTGGTCCCGATGAGCGCGACCTGTCCCGAGACGAAGCCGGCGAGGTCCTCGTAACCCTCGTCGACCTCCTCCAGCGCCCGGCGGAGGAGCGTGTTGCGGCTCATCCGCACCTCGGCGCTGCCGTGGAGATCACGGCGCATGTTCTGGAGCTGTCGGCTCGGAATGCCGGTGACGCCGACGATGCCGACGCTCGCGTAGGACTCGATGAAGTCGACGAGTTCGTCGACCTCCTCCTGTTTCCACTGCGGAATCGTCTCGGTCTTGCGGACGCTCTCGCTTTCGCTCATGCCTCTACCTCCACGGACGGCCCCATCGTCGTCTTGACGTAGATGGAGTCGATGTTGAGCGGGCCCTTCTCCAGAGCGGCCTCGAGACGGCGGACGATCACGTCGATGTTGTCCGCGATGTCCTCGGCGGACATGTCCTGTGCGCCGACGCGCGTGTGGAACGTGCGTCGGTCGCGGCTCCGAAGCTGGACCGTGTTTTTCATTCGGTTGACCGTCTCGACGACGTCGTCGTCGGGCTGGAGCGGCGTCGGCATCTTGCCGCGCGGCCCGAGGACGGTCCCCAAGTAACGGCCGATGTCCTGCATCATCGACGCCTCGGCGACGAAGAAGTCGGTCTCGTCGGCGAGGTCCTTGGCGGCGTCGTCGTCGTCCCCGAGATCTTCGAGTTGGTCGGGGCTGAGGACGTCGTCCGCCACCTCCTCGGCACGGAGTGCGGTCTCACCGGTTGCAAAGACGACGATCTGCGTCTCCTGGCCGGTACCGGCCGGCAGGACGACGCTCTCGTCGACGCGATTCGACGGGTCGTTGAGATCTAGATCGCGCAGATTCACGGCGAGGTCGACCGTCTCGCGGAAGTTCCGCGGCGGGGCCTCGTCGAGTGCGCGAGTGACTGCTTCCTCTATTGTATCTGCCATCTTTCACCTCCGTAGTACGCTAAACGCTCCTACGGGTCAGTGAAACAGGCGGTGGCCTGTCTCATCGGATGGTGGAGGAAGTCGGACTTAAACCCGTCGAAGCGTCGACAGGGGCGGTCAGGCGGGGATCGACTCGGCCCGGCCGCTACAGAGGTGGACACGGTCGGACGGGAGTGTGAGCCACAGGTCGTCCCCTACGTCGGGCGTCCGGTCGGTAAACACCTCGACGGTCACGTCGTCGATGGCCAGAGTGACGCGGTTGGTCGCGTCCTCGCGGACGACGCGTTCGACGGTGCCGTCCACGTCGCCGTCGTTGCCGACCGTTATGGCCTCTGGACGGATCGCAGCCACCCCATCGCTCGCCAGGTCGAGCGCAGCCCTGATCGACGGCGCGTCAGCGAGGTCGATGCTGTTCGACCCGGTGAAGTCCGCGACCATCGCCGACGACGGCCGCTCGAATATCTCCTCGGGCGTACCGCTCTGGACCACCTGCCCGTCGTTCATGATGACGATCCGGTCGGCGAGCGCCCGCGCGGTCGTCCGGTTGTGTGTGACGTAGACGGCGGTCACATCGGCGAGCACGTCGGCTAAGTCGTCGCGGAGCGACTGCCGGGTCGGCACGTCGAGTGCCGCCAGCGGCTCGTCCAGCAGCATTACTTCGGGTCGTATCGCCAGCGCACGGGCCAGCGCGACCCGCTGTTGCTCGCCGCCCGAGAGTGTTGGCGGGTGGCGCTCCGCTAGGTCGCCCACGCCGAGTTCCGCGAGCAAGTCGGCGGAGTCGCGCGTGTCGTCGTGGTACCGACTTCCGAAGTCGACGTTCTCGGTAACGGTCATATGCGGAAACAACGCGTAGTCTTGGAAGACGAAGCCGAAGTCCCGCTTCTCGGGGGGTGTCCCGCTCACCTGCCGGCCGTCGAGGGTGACAGGGCCGTCGTGGGGGTGAAAGCCCGCCACCGTTTCGAGCAGGAGCGTCTTGCCGCTCCCGCTCGGTCCGAGGATGACCAGGCTCTCGCCGCGTTCGACCTCAAAGGCGGCGTCGACGTGGAACGACTCCGCGCCGTCGGCGGTAAACGTCGCCGAAACATCCGCCTGTAGACTCATCAGACTACACCTCCGGTCCGCGTGCTGCCGCTGGTGAGATAACGGACCACCAGAAAGATGAGCGCCGACACGGCAAGCAGGATGAACGCCACCGCCCCGCTCTGTGCGAGTCCACCCTGCAGGTACGTCCCGTAGACGAACACGGGTGCGTGCTGGGCGGTCACCTCGCCGCCGGCCGGTGGGTAAAAAAAGGAGACGGAGTAGGCGACGACGGCGACGGCGCCGAACTCCGAGACGGCCCGCGCCCACGCGAGGACGCCCCCGGTGACCATCCCCCGAACCGCGAGTGGAGCAGTCACCCGGCGGAACGTGTCCCAGCGACTCGCACCGTGGATGCGCGAGGCATACGCGAGGCGGTCGTCGATAGACTCGAACGCCTCGCGCGTGGCGTTGACCGCATAGGGCGCGCTCACGAACGTCATCGCGAGCACCATCCCGATCATGCTCCCAAGAACGGAGACGTTCGGGAACGCGCCGCCCGCACCGAAGCCGAAGAGGATGATAATCCCCGCAACGCTGTGCGGGACGACCAGCGGCAGATCGACCAGGCTCTCGACCAACTGCTGGCCGGCAAAGCCCTCGGCGAACAGGTGTGCAAGGGGAACGCCGAACAGCAAGCTAACGATTGCCGCCAGCAGTGGACCGTAGATTCCCAGATAGAGCATTCGATGGACGTCGGGACTGAGTGCTTTCTCGACGATTATCGACGGTTGCTGTCGAGCGACGAACAAAAATAGCGGGAGCCCGAGCGCAACCATCAGAATGCTCCCCAACGTCGCCGCAGCGACGACGAATGTGTCGCCGTGGAGTACGTAGGCGGCGACTGCCGTACTTGCGATCATGAAGAACGCGTACAGTGTCGGCCGACCGGCCGTGTACGCGCCTACGAACGCCAGCGCCTGTATCGCGACGAACGCCACCGCTAGCGACCCCCGTCCGAATCCATCGAGTGAAAACCGTGTCTCAGTACTTGTTGCCATTGCTATCGTTATTCCGATTGAGGAACATAGCTGTATCGGAGGCGTGAGCCTCGTTACAGTTCGAGCGGGCCGAGGCTGGACTTCGCGGTTGCGACGTTCATGACGCGGTCCGGAACGGCGTCCCGACTGCTCTGTGGGACGACGATGGGGTCGACCGGAACGAGCCCCTGGTTTTCGAGGATCGACCGCCCGGCGTCGGTGGCGAAGTACTCGACCCAAGCCGCGCCCGCCGCGGGATTGGGCGCGACATTCGGGACCGTCATCCCGTACGCGATGGGTGCACCGGTGAACGTCCCGCTGCTGGTCTCGACTTCCGCCTTCGCGTAATGTTCCGCGTACTTACTCGTCGCCCGCGAGAGGTCGACCTGGGGCTGGAGGTCGATGTAGGGCAGACCCGACGTGCTGGCGATGGACTGGTAGTAGAAGGCGTAGTCCAAGGCCCCGGACTGGAGTTGGCCCTCGAGCTTCGTCTCCGTCCCCGTCGGCACCGTCGAGTTCTCGCGGATCGTCTGGAACGTCGAATCGTCGTAGAGGGCGCTTCCCTCGAACTCCTCCTTGCCGAGTTGCTGAGTCATCACGGCCCGGTAACCACCGGGGTCGACCGCCGGATCGGCGTGACCGATGGTCACGTCGTCCCGCGAGAGGATTTCCCACCAGTTGTCCTTCGAGATTTCGTCGGCACCCGGCGAGTCCTCGCGGTACTGGAGCGACATCGAGTTCGTCGTGAAGATGGCGTACCAGTCGCCGTAGTCGGGGACGATCCGATTGCGGATGAGCCGAAAGTCGGAGACGCCCAGCACGGACGCCCGACGCCCCTGCTGGGTGATCTTCTGGGTCGACGCGACCGACCCCTTCGGCTCTCGGTTCACATCGACCCCGTACTCGTCTTCGAACTGGGGTTCGGCCTCGCTGAACGGCGGGGCGAGACTGCCAGCGTGGAAGATGGTCATGGACCCACTGACCTCGGCGGGCGTGCTGGTCGCCGTATCCGTTGTCGTCGCCTCGCCGCCGGAGTCCATCGACCCCTCCGTCGCCGTCGCGGTTGCCGTGGCCCCGCCACCGCTGCCGCCGGAACAGCCGGCGAGCCCCGCCATCCCGGCCGCGCCGAGACCCTTCAGCACGTCACGCCGGGACCGTCCCCGAGCGACCCGCGTCCAGTGTTCTTTCTGTTCCTGCAGCCAGTCTGGGGCCTCCTTCCGTTGTGTCATAGATAGCATAACGGCGTTATTATTTATGGGACATAACGTCTTTGGTCCCGTTCCGCGTGCTTCGACGACAACGCCTTTTTGAACGGCGGCCGTACAGGACGCATGGAATTCTCGACGGAGTTCGACGCCCGCATCGGCCAGGGCGACGTGACACTCGAGGCGCGGGACGTGGCGCTCCTGCGGGCGATCGAGGACCACGGCTCGATCAACGCCGCCGCGACGGCGCTCGGCCGGTCCTACTCGCGGTCTCAACAGCGGATCGTCGAACTCGAAGACGCCTTCGGCGAACTCGTCGTGCGCACGCGCGGCGGGTCGGGCGGTGGGGGGAGCCAACTCACCGACCGCGCCGACGACCTGCTGGGTCGGTACGAACGGCTCCGCGCCGAGTTCAGCGGCGTCGCCGAGGCGGACGAGACGGTCCTCGCCGGCCGAGTCGTCGACCGCGACGGTGAACTGGCGACCGTCGACACCGCGGCGGGCGCCGTCCGGGCGCTGGTTCCGAGCGGCGACGCGGACGCGGACGTTCGCCTCACCCTCCGGGCCGACGCGGTGACGTTACAGAACCCGTCACGGTCGCCCGACCCGGATCGAACCAGCGCCCGCAACCGACTCGAAGGGACGGTCCTCGGCATCGACGCAGGCGAGTCCGTCGCCCTCGTCACCGTCGACGTGGGTGGGGACGTGGAACTGTCGGCGCTCGTCACCACGGCGAGCGTCGAGAAACTGAACCTCCACCGTGGGACGCCCGTGGTCGCCTCGTTCAAGGCCACCGCCACCCGCGGCGTCCCGAATTAAGGCCCGACCACGAGGACCGGCCGCGTCGCCGTCCGGAGGACGCGTTCGGCGACGCTCCCGAGGAGGACCCGTTCGACGCCGGAGCGGCCGTGAGTCCCGACGACCACGAGGTCGGCGCCGTGATTCCTGGCGTACCCCAGGATGGTTTCGTGGGGGCGGCCGGAACGGACCGCGGCGGTGGCGTCGACGCCGGCCTCGCGGGCGCGGGCCACGACGCGTTCCGCCGGCCCGTCGTCGTCACCGACGGTCAGAGCGTGGAGGTGTGCCCCGGTCGCCGCCGCGACGGTGACGGCGTGGTCGGCCGCGCGCTCCGTCCCTTCGCTCCCGTCGGTGGCGAGCAGGACGGTCGCGATAGTCGGCGCCGCCCCGTGAGCGTCGTCCTCGCGCACGGCGAGGACGGGGACGTGTGCGGTGCGGAGGGTTCGCTCGGCGAGGCTCCCAAGCAGGTAGCGGTCGACGCCGGAGCGACCGTGGGTCCCCATCGCCACGAGGTCGGCGTCGTAGTCGTCGATGGCGGCCGCGAGGACCGTCACCGGCCGCCCCTCGACGACGTGGGTCTCGACGGGGACGGCACTCGCCCCGGCGACCCGGTCGACCGCGTCCCGTGCCCGTCGTTCGAAGCGCTCGTGCTGGCGACGAATCAGGTCGTCCACGTCGCCCACGCTGTCGGTCACGAAGCGGTCCGGATCGACGACCGAGAGGACGTGCACCGTCGCGTCGAAGCGCTCGGCCAGGGTCAGCCCGTAGCGGGCGGCGGTCGTCGCGGCGTCGCTGCCGTCGGTCGGGATCAGGATGGTGTCGTACATGATTAGCTCCCCGCCGGCTCGGCGGCCGGGGTCGAATCGTGGCGTTCGATCAGCCGCACCGTCACCAGCGCCGCCGGCAGGATGCCGAAGGCGGCGATCAGCGACAGCGCGATGGCGAAGACGGTGGTCAGCCCGAAGTTCGCGAGCACCGGGAACTGCGAGACGGTGAGGACGCCGAATCCGAAGATGGTGGTGAAACTCGACCCGATCACCGGCCGGGAGAGCTTCGCCACCGCCGTCGTCGCGGCGTCGATCCGAGTCCGGCCGCGCTCGGCCACCTCGTACTCGAACCGCTCGAAGACGTGGACCCCGTAGTCGATACCGATGCCGAGCGTCAGAGACGACATCGTGATCGTCAGGGGGTTCCACGGGATGCCGACCAGATACATCGCCCCCGTGACCAACAGTGCCGCACTTCCGGCGACGGCGGCGATCAGTACCGCCGAAATCTTCACCGAGCGGAAGGCAAGAGCCAGGAAGGCGAAGCCAAGCGCGAAGCTCAGTAGAGTCATCGGCGTCAACCCGGCGGTGACGTTCTCGATGACGTTCCGGTTGAGCACGGGCTTGCCCGTCACCTGCACGTCCTCGGCGGTCGTCAGGGTGTAGTCGGCGTTGCCCTCGAACTCGTCGATCAGCGTCCGCACCGGTTCGCCTTCCACGTCGTCGACGTAGAACGTCAGGAGGAGTTTGTTCGGAGTGGCCGACGGATCACGGACCGCTATCGGCCCGTCCTCGCTCGCCGCCCGAAGCGCGGCGTCGAGTTGTGACTGCGTCTCGGGGAGTCGTCCCCCGTTCGCCGCCCGCACCGTCGACACCGGGCTCACCACCGCGTTCACGTTCGAATGTTCCAGCATGAGCCGCTGGTACGTCGACACCTCCCGGAACGTCTCGGGGGTGTACGCCCGGTCCGTCTCGACGACGACGTAGATCACTTTCGACCCCTCGACGGTGTCTTCTAGGCGCTCCAGATCCTCCTTGGCGTCGAGATTCTGGGGCCAGAAGTCCATCATCTGCTGGCGGGGCTCGACCTGCGGGTAGGCGTAGGCACCCCCGGAGACCAGCAGGACGGCCAGAAAGATCGTGAGCAGCGGCTTCCCGGCGGTCAGCCGCCGGGTCAGCGCCCCCATCGCGGCTTCGAGGCGGTCGTAATCGTCGTCGTCGTCACCAACGTCGGCGGTGCCGGCGTCGAACCGGACCAGGAGCGCGGGCAGCAGCGTCACAGCGAGCACCATGCTAGCGAAGACGCTCACGGCGCTCGTGACGCCGAACTGCTGAACCGGCGGGACTTCGGAGACGAGCAAGGAGCCGAGGCCCACGACGGTCGTCCCCATCGCGATGAGGAGCGCCCGGCCCGTGGTCCGGGTCGCCAACCCCGCGGCGTCGACGGGTGATCGCCCGTTCGACCGCTCTTCGAGGTAGCGCGTCTGGGTCTGGAGGCCGTAGTCGATGCCCAGCCCCAGTGCGATGGGCATCACGCCCAGCATGATCGCGTTGAAGTTGTAGCCCAAGACGCCCATCGCCCCCATCATGTAGATCAGGGCGGTCATGGCCGTCCCGAGCGGCAGAAAGACGTGCCAGCCCCGCTCCACTTTCGAGCGCATGACGAGGTAGACGACGCCGAAGATGAGCGCGAACGCGCCCGCGAACAGCGTGATCATCTCCGGTAACATGAGCCCGAAGGCGGCGTTCTCGAAGACGGGCTGACCGGTGACGGTGACCGACAGCCCCGGCGGGAGGGCGGCCTGGTCGGTCTCCTCCCGAATCTGCCCGTAGACGATGTCGGCGCCGCGCTGTGGGAGGAGCCGCCCGCGGTCGAAGGTCCCCACCTCGCCGTAGTCGGCGAGGATGATCGTCGTCCCCGATTCGGGGACGACCTGCGAGCGGAGCGTCGCCATCTCGGGGTTCCGGGCCGTCGCGCGGTCGAGCGCCCGGCGCACGCCCGTCTCGGTCGCCGGAATCTCGCCGTCCGCTCCGGCGCGCACGATGTCCGCGAGGCTGATCACGCGCGTCGTCTCGTCGAGTCCGGTGTATCCCCGGTCCAGCCGGTCGATCGCCCGGATCGTCTCGGGATCGTAGAGCTGGTCGGATTTGACGACGATGAACACGTTGTTACCGGTCTCGAAGTCGTCTTTCAGGGCGGCCCACTCCTCGGCCGTCTCGGAGTCGTCGTCGATGTAGAGGGTCATCCCCATGCTCATCTGGAGCGAGGTGGCGGCGATGCCACCCGAGACGAGCACCAGGAGGAGGACGACGGCGACGACCGGCTTGGGGTCGCGGGCGCTCTTCCTGCCCGCCCGTTCGAGGCCGTCCCTGACGCGAGTGCCGATGGGAGACATTTACAGGCCCAGGAACTGCAGGATGGAAGCGATCAGTCCTCCACGCGGTTCGGTCACCTCGACGGCGGTCGGTTCCACGTCGGTGACGACCGTGCGCCCGAACGCGTTGTCGTACTTGACGGTCGTATCGACGGAGTATGCCTTCGGCGTGGCCGCGCCGTCGACGCTCACGGTGAAAGACACCGTCGCCGACTCGCCGGGACCCAAGTCGCCGACGTAGGCCGTGTCGTCGTCCGTCTCGAAGGGAGTGTTGACGTTGATCCGGGCGACGGCGTCACGCATCCGCCCCTCGCCGGTGTTGGTGACGGTCACTTCGATGGTCTCGGTCGAGCCGGCGGCCACCGTCGGCGTTCCCGAGGTGTCGACGGTCATCTCGGGGCCGACCGTGACGGGGACGGTCAGCCGGTCGCTCTCGACCGTCTCGCGGTACGCGTCCTCGTAGACGACGGTGAACTCGAGCGGGTAGTCCTGCGCGATGGCGCGGTCCGCAACCTCGAGTTTGAACTTCGCGGTCGCCGTCTCACCAGGGTCGAGCGTGCCGAGGTTCGCGCTCGTCGAAAGTGGCGAGAACGGCTCCATCGGGTGCAACACAGCGCGGGCGTTGCGGACGGGCTGATCGCCCGTGTTCGTCACCGAGAGGGTGACAGCGCCCGTCGAGTCGACGTACAGGTCGGTCGTCGTGGTCGAGAGGTCGAACGTGGGTGCGTCCCGAATCGTTACCCGTCCGGTTCGAACCGCTGATTCACGAACGACGCCGTTACTGTCCTCGTAGCGCAGCCGGAAGGGAACGGCGTAGGTGTCCGTCGACTCCGTCTCGGCCACGCCGACGCGGAAGGCGGCCGTCGCCGTCTCGCCGGGGTCGAGCGTCCCGAGAGACAGGCCGTTGGTTCGCGGGGTTAACTGGTCGCTTCCCCGCATCAGCAGTTCCGCGTCGGTGGCCGTCTCCGTGCCGTCGTTGCGGGCGGTCACGACGATACGGCCGTCCTCCTTGGCACGGAGGTTCTCACCGTCGATGGACTCGATGCTCAGCCGAACCGTCGGTTCGATCCTGACGGTCACGTACGTTCGCGTGGAGACGGTCCGGCGGGTGACGAACGTCTCCTGGTCGTCGACACTGAGAGCCCTGACGTACTGGTAGTCGAGGGTGACCGGAAGCCGGTAGATGCCAGGCGTGGCGTTCTCGGCGACCTCCAGCGAGAGCGTCGTCGTCTGCTGGCCGTCCGGAGAGATAGTTCCGATAGGCTGCTCACCGCTCCGGAGGGTGACGGGCGTGTCGCCCGACCCGAACGATGCCGTCGTCGACATCGCCGCCCCCGGGGTCACTCCGGCCGTCCGGAACGCCGAGGCGAGCTCCGACACCTCCCCCTCGGAGTTGGTCACGGCGGTTCCGCGGTTCTGGATGCCGATCCGTAGTGTCGTCGTTTCGCCCGGAACGACGACGTTCGACCCCTGTACCGATGTCGTCAGTTTGGGCTCTTGGTACTCGCTGTATCGTGCTTCGGCGCTGACGGGCATCGCCACGGCCGAACCCACCAGTGCGACCGCCAGCAACGCGGCGACGCCGATCCGAACCGCTCCGTTTCCGCCGTTGTCGTTCATACTTGTGGACAATCTATGCAATACTATCTTAAAAAGCCGTCGGGAGAGGCGGTGGCACACGTCGTGCCGGCTTCGACAGTCGTATGCCAGACGGACCGTAATCGTGGTCCGTGTCTGCCGATCTATTCACGCCGCTCGAACTGCGTGGCACCGAGATTCCGAACCGCGTGATGGTGTCGCCGATGTGCCAGTACTCCTGTGAGGGGCGAGACGGCCTCCCGACCGACTGGCATCACACCCACCTCGTCAGTCGGGCCGTCGGCGGCGCCGGCCTCGTCATGACCGAGGCGACGGCCGTCGAGGCTCGGGGTCGGATCACGCCCCACGACCTCGGCATCTGGAGCGACGACCACGCCGACGCCCTCGCGGAGGTCACGGCCGCGATCAGGGATCGGGGGAGCGTCCCCGGCATCCAACTCGCCCACGCCGGCCGCAAGGCCTCCAAGACCCGGCCGTGGGAGGGGAGCGAACCCCTCACGGGATCGGACGGCTGGGAGACTGTCGCCCCCATCGACGCGCCGTGGCCCGACGAGGGAAGCGAGGTGCCGACGCGGGCGATGACCGCGACCGATATCGACGACGTGATCGACGCGTTCGTCGCGGCGGCCGAACGCGCCCACGACGCCGGCTTCGAGGTGGCCGAGATTCATGCTGCCCACGGCTACCTCCTCCACGAGTTCCTGTCGCCGGTCACCAACACCCGCGACGACGACTACGGCGGCGACTTCGAGGGTCGGACCCGACTCCTCCGCGAGATTTCGAGCGCCGTCCGCGAGGTGTGGCCCGACGACCGGCCGCTGTTCGTCCGCATCTCGGCGACCGACTGGCTCCCCGACCGCGAGTCCTGGACGGTCGAGGACTCCGTCCACCTCGCCGGCGACCTCGCTCCTCTCGGCGTCGACCTGATCGACGTGAGTGCGGGCGGCATCCACCCGGACCAGCGGATTCCCTCGACCGGTGCGGGGTATCAGGAACGGTACGCACGGCGCGTCAAAGAGGAGTCCGAGGGATCGGTCGCCGTCGGCGCCGTCGGCGGTATCACGACCCCGGAGCAGGCCGACGCGCTGGTCAGAAACGATCGGGGGGACCTCGCCATCGTCGGCCGCGAACACCTCCGTGACCCGTACTTCGCGCTGCACGCGGCCCAGCGACTCGACCGCCTCGACGCCGTCGAGGTGCCGGTGCAGTACCGCCGCGCGTTCTAATCCTCACCGGGCGACGGCGCGACGAAGTCCCCGCGGTCGTCGAACGCGATATCGCCCGGTTCGGCGACGACCCGCAGGTCGTCGCGCTTCCGCGCCGCCTCGATCAGGGGTGCGGAGGCGTAACACCGCTCCAGTCGCATCGTATCCGTCACACGCAGGACGCGCGCCTCGTCGCCGGCGACGGGTCCGATGGTGCCCAGGGCGCCGAGCAGGCCGGCACGGTCGTTCTCGACGACCGGCGGCAGGCGAACGCTCCGGACGGTGCTCGCGGTGATGGCGTTGATCAGCGCCTTCGGCCAGTCGAGGTTCTCCTTTACGTCCCGGTGGGCGAAGTCCGCCTGCCCCATCCCCATCGCGTTCCCCTTCGTCTTCGCGGTGAAGCCGCGGAGGTAGATGCGTTTCACCTCGGGCGACTCGGGTTCGGGTTCGTTGATCGTGAAGTGTCGGCGCCCGGTGACGTTGGTGTCCATCCCCTGCCCGCTCACGTCCTTGCCGATCCGGTCCACGACGAGTACGTCCACCTCGTCGAACGGGAGCATGGGCATACGTTCGTAGGCGACTTCCAGCAACTCCCGTTCGCGCTCCAGAAAGCCCGAGGCGGGGACGCCCTCGATCAGCGTCGTGTCGTCGTGTTCGTCCTCGACGACGGCGACGCCGCCGGCGACGGGCAGGGCGTCGAGCAACTGGCTGGTGATTTCGGGCAGCATGTTCCGCAGGCTCCAGTCGACCGCCCAGTCGTGGGCCATCTTCGCCCCCTTCTGTTTCCCCATCCCGATGACGAGCATCTTCGAGAGGCCACTCTCCACCTCGCCCCCGAAGTCGGTGTGGGGTTTGATCCGATTGACCATCACGATGCCGTCGGCGGCGACGGCGTTTTCGTCGGCGTACACCGGCACGCCGCGTTCGGGCGTCTCGCCCACCGTCTCCACCGCCATCGTCGCACGAATCTCACAGCCGACGGACGCCTCGCTGACGCCGAGCGTGTTCAGTTTCTCCCGCTGGCCCTCGGCGGTCGCGCCGCCGTGACTCCCCATCGCCGGGAAGACGAACGGGTCGTACCCCCGGTCGCGGACGCCCGCGACGACGCCGCGGACGATGGCGGGGAGGTTGGCGATGCCGCGACTACCGGCGCCGATGGCAACCTCGCCCCCGTCCGGAACGGACGCGAAATCGAGAGCCCCGACCGCGTCTGCGGCCCGGGATTCGATCGCGTCGATCGGAATCGAGTCGGTCTCCCAGACCTGTTCGACGACGCCCATGCGGGGGAGTTCGAGGTCGCCGACAGTCGTCCGGATGGTGTCCTCGGGAACGACGAGCGAGTCGGTCATACCGAGGCGATAGCGCGGACGTAGAAAAGAAACCCGCGGATCGGCCGGCCCGCTCTACGCCGCCGCTTCGTCCGCGAACCGGTCGTCGTACTCGCCGTCGTCGATGCGCTCTTTGAACTGCCGGGGGTCGTTGCCCTCGATGGTGACACCCAGCGTGACACAGGTGCCGACGACTTCCTTCGCGGCGTTTTTCAGGTCGTACGCGAGCAGGTCGGACTGCTTTTGCTCGGCGATTTTCGTGACCTGTTCGACGGTGAGGTCGGCGACGAAGGTCTCCTGGGGTTCGCCGCTGCCCGTCTCGAAGCCGGCTTCGTCCTTGATCAACTCGGCCGTCGGCGGGACGCCCACCTCGATGGTAAAGGAGCCGTCGTCCTCGTACTCGACGGTGATCGGGACTTCCATGCCGTCGAACGCCGCCGTCTCGTCGTTGATCTGCTGTACGACGGCCTGCACGTCGACCGGCGTCGGGCCGAGTTCAGGCCCGAGCGGCGGGCCAGGGGTGGCCTCGCCGCCGGGAACGAGCACTTCGATAGTTCCAGCCATACCGAATCAAACCCGGGGCCGACTTTTAACGGTTTTCTTTCGGTTCACGGGTGTGTCCCCCGGTCACAGGGGCGCTGCTGATCAGATATCGACTGCGAACGAATCGACCGATCCTGCCCGCACCGCTATCGCGCCGAGCAGCGTCGCCAGGCGGTCCAGGTCGGTCGCATCGATCACCTCGACCGGCGTGTGCATATAGCGGTTCGGCAGGCTGACGTTCAGCGCCGGAATCCCGCCCGCGGCGACGAAGAAGGCGTCCGCGTCCGTCCCCGTTCGGCTCCCGGCCGCCTGCAACTGCACGTCGACCCCCGCGTCCCCGGCGGCCGCACGCGCCATCTCGACCAGCACCGGGTGGTTGGCGCTGCCCCGTGTGAGCACCGGCCCGGCCCCGAGTTCGACCGGACCGCGCTTCTTGTCGGGCACCCCCGGCGAATCCGTCGCGTGGGTCACGTCCACCGCGACGACGGCGTCGGGGGCGAGGTCGGCCCCGATCATCCGCGCGCCCTGCAGGCCAACCTCCTCTTGGATCGTCGAGACGGCGTACACCGTCGCGTCGGCGTCGGCCTCGACCGCACGGCGGAGGCCCTCCGCGGCCGCCCAGACGCCGATCCGGTTGTCCATGCCGCGGGCCGCGATTCGCGATCCGTGGAGGTCCTGGACCGTCGCCGAGACGGTCACCGGGTCACCGACCGACACCAGCGACTCGGCCGCCTCGCCGTCCGTGGCCCCCACGTCGACGTACTGCTCCCCGATGTCGTCGTAGGTCTCTTCGCCGCTCTCGCGCAGGTGGATCGCGGTCTGTCCGACGACGCCGGGGACGGGGTCGTCGGCGTGAATCGTCACGTGCTGTCCTTTCGAGACGGTGCGGTCTGCGCCGCCGATGGACCCGATGCGGACGAAGCCGTCGTCGTCGATGCGGCGGACGATGTAGCCCACCTCGTCGGCGTGGCCGGCGAGGGCGAGTTCCATCCCGTTGCCCTCGTGGACCGCGACGGCGTTGCCGTAGTCGTCGGTCCATACGTCGTCGGCGAACTCGCTCACGTAGTCGAGCCAGACGCGTTGACCGCGCGTCTCGAACCCCGACGGACTCGGCGTCCCCAGCAGACGGTCCAGAAACGCTCGGCGCTCCGGTTTCAGTACCATACTCTGGCGTACGCGAGCGCGGGCAAGAAGCCAGCGGTCGCGACGGTAGCGGGCCGCCGGACCGTCGTGGCGACAGTCACGATAAACGTGATCAGTCGCCGTGCCGCGTCACACACGTCGACAGCCCCGTCACTTCCACCGGCTCGGAGTTATCGGGCGAGTAGACTACCATCTGCCCTTTCGACATGTACGGCACCTTGTCCTCCAGTTTCGGCGGGATGTTGACGCTGCTGATGGCATCCTCGTCGCCAAGATTGAGGACGAGTTTCGTGTTCACCTGCTTGAACACCGACTCCGCCACGTCCTGTGGGTCCTGGGTGATGAGAAAGAGGCCGAGCCGTTCTTTCCGGCCCTGCTTGGCCGCCTCGGTGAACTTCGAGATGACCTTCCGGGCCTGCACGCTCTCCGCGTCCGTGAGGAAGTTGTGCGCCTCGTCCATCCCCAGGATCAGCGGCGTCTCCTTGATCCGGTCGTACGCCGGGTCGTTCGACAGTTTCTCGTCGACCAGCAGGCTGGCGACGGCGAGGACGACCAGTTCCGTCGCCCGCGAGTCGTTGACGTGGTAGGTCGGCACCACGGTCAGCCCGCCGGGGCGGACGAGTTCGTGCACCTGCTCCGTCACCGGCCGCGCGTCCTGATCGAAGACGCGGCGGAACGCGCTGCCGAGCGCCCGACGGCGGACGGCGTCGAAGGTGGCCTCGTGGACCCGTCCGGACTCGTCGAGTTCCTCGCGGAGCGCCGGGTCGTCGAGATACGTCGTGAACTCGTCGTAGGTTCCCCCGGCGCCGTAGTCGTCGAAAAAGCGCCCGAGCAGGTAGTCGAGCGCCTGATACTGGTTGTCGTTGAGTCGGGCGCCCGCGACCAGCCACGGCCGCCGCCGGACCATACTGAACGGGACGGTGAACGGAACCTGCTCGGCGCGGTGGCCGCCGCCGCCGTACGACGAGCCGTCGACTTCGGGGACGAACGCGACGGTGTCCTCGTGCCCGCCGCGGGCGACCCCCTCCCGGTCGAGGCGGCGGGCGACGCCGTCGGTCATGTCGGGGTTGTCGTCGTGCATCGCCGCGTACTCGTCTTGCGGGTCGAACTGGACCACCGCCGTCGACACCTCGCGACCGTCGTCCATCGGGTAGGCCGAGTCGAGATACTGCCGGAGGACGTTCTTCGAGGCGTGGGTCTTCCCCGACCCCGTACCGCCCGCGACGAGCGTGTGCCGAAAGACGAGGGGGTCGCCGTCGGCGTAGTCGTCTTTCAGCCGATAGTCGATGGTCGGCGGGGACGCCGCCGTCCGCACCGTCTCGCCGCCGACCGAGAGATGTCCGAGGAAGATTCCGTTCGAGGGGATGGCCAATCCGGTCTTGATCTCCTCGGCGTCCGTCGCCTCGCCCACGACGGCGCCGGGTTTCGGCACGCGGTCGGTCATCCGCCGTTGCAGGTCGTCACCTTCGGAGAAGAGCACCGCCACCGGCTCCAGCGACGCGACGAACTTGTAGTCCCGTTCGGTGAAGTCCTCGCGGCGCATCGCTCGCCGGGCGTGAATCTCCGTGGCGTCGTCGGCCTCGAACTCCTGGGCGTACTCCAGCGCCGTGATCCGACAGAACAGCGTCTCCTCGTCCGGGTACGGCACGAGGAGATACTTCCCCAGCCGAACCGACTCGCGGTTGTCGCTGGTGATGAACGCCCTCAGCGTCGTCTCGTCGCCGTCCTCGGCGACGCGGAGGCCCTGCGAGACGGCGACGGAGCCGAGCCCCCGATCCGAGCCGGCGGGCGACACGTCGTAGGACTCGAAGTCGTCCGCCTCGGTCGACGGGTCGTCCGGTTCGGGGTCGGTCTCGGTGTCGGTAGCGTCGGCATCGCCATCGGTAGAGAACTCGGTGAAATCGCCGAGGTCGGACATACCCGTACCACGGCAATGGGCGTGAAACCCCTTTCGGCGACCCGGCGGTGGATACAAAAAGAACTTGTCGCTGTGGCCAGTCGGGACGCGTATGAAGGCCATCGTGCTGGCCGGGGGTTACGCGACGCGACTCTGGCCGATTACCAAGCATCGGCCCAAGATGTTTCTCCCGGTCGGCGACTCGACGGTCATCGACACCGTCTTCGAGGATCTCGAAGCCGACGACCGCATCTCCGAAGTGTACGTCAGCACCAACGAGCGGTTCGCCGACGAGTTCGAATCGTATCTGGCCGACACGGAGTTCGAGAAGCCGACACTCTCCGTCGAGGACACGACGGGAGAAGACGAGAAGTTCGGCGTCGTCGGCGCGCTTGCCCAACTCATCGACCGCGAGGGCGTCGACGAGGATCTGGTCGTCGTCGCCGGTGACAACCTCATCAGCTTCGACGTGGCCGAGTTCGTCGACTTCTTCGAGGCCAAGCGCACCCCCGCCATCGCCGCCTACGACGTGGGGTCGAAAGAGCGGGCGCGGTCGTACGGACTCGTCGAACTCGACGGTGACCGCGTCGTCGACTTCCAGGAGAAACCCGACGACCCCAAGAGCACGCTCGTCTCCATCGCCTGCTACGCGTTTCCCACCGAGACGCTCCCGCTGTTCGAGGAGTATCTCGACGCGGGCGAGAACCCCGACGAACCCGGCTGGTTCATCCAGTGGATGCAGTCGCGGCAACCGGTCCACGCCTTCACCTTCGACGGCGCGTGGTTCGACATCGGCACGCCCGAGAGCTATCTCGACGCCGTCGCCTGGCATCTCGGCGGCGACACGCGCGTCCACCCCACCGCGACCGTCGAGAACGCCGAACTCCACGGGAACGTCCACGTGATGGCCGGCGCCGACGTGATCGACTCGACGCTCGAACGCACCGTCGTCTTCCCCAACGCCGCCATCCGCGACGCCGACGTGCGCGGATCGATCATCGACGAGGAGACCCGGATCGAGAACCTCGACCTCGCGGACGCGCTCATCGGCGCGCACTCGACGATGACGAACGGCGACTAGCAGTGGACGGCCGCCGGCCCGACCGCGGGCTGTGTGATCTCTATCTCCGCGAGCACCGCGCTCTCGCCGTCGCCGGGTCGGTGGACGAATCGGTAGGTTTCCCCCTCACAGGCGGGGTTCAGCGCCGCGTCGCTCCCGAACCCGTCGACGTGTGCGTAATCGCCCGCAGTCAGCGGGCCGCTGGTCGTCCACACCGCGTCCCACCGAACCTCGTTGCCCGAACTGTCGACGATGTAGAAGTCCTCCCCGACCACGATTTCCCCGCCTTCGAGGGTCAATAGGACGTACGGACGGTCGTTCGTGTTGCCGTCGCCGTCGGCGTGGAACTCGGTGCTGTAACTGTACTGTGGCGTCGGGTCAGCCGGCGGTTCGAGACCCAACAGGAGGCTACCGAGCACCGCGGCCAGTACGACGACGAGCGCAAGGGTGAGGGCGACGCCGACGACCGGCGATATCGCGCGGCCATCCCGATGGAGAGGTTCGGACATACGGCCCCGTTCGGCCGGCACGGATATAACGTCACTCCAGCCACGCGTCCGTTACCCGCAGGTGGCCGCGCGACTCCTCCCACACCCGCTCCCACGCCAGTTCGATGGGGCGGTCCATGTGTGGCCCGTCCGTTACCAGCGTCTCGAACTCCCCGCCTTCGCCGAGGGGGTGGACCCCGTACCGTTCGTTCAGGGCGACGAGTTCGTCGAGTGCGCCGGCGTCGAGGCTGCGACCGAGCCAGGACTCGTCGAGGCCGGCAGCTGCGACCTGTACGATCAGAATTTCGAAACCAGCGTCGAGCATCTCCTCGGCCAGCCGTACCGGATCACGCTGCCAGAGTGGGGCGTAGAGGTCGATTCCCAACCGCTCGCACATCGCCTCGATGCGACTCGTCTGGAACTCGCTCTCGACGGCGCCGGCGGTGACGCCCACGAGATCGATCTCGGCCGCCAACTCGCCGAGCGCCGCCTCCAGCGGTTCGAGTTCGGCGTCGCCCTGTGCCGCCGAATCGGTCGCCGCCTCGGCACCGAGGTTACCCGGATCGACTTCGAGGAGGTCGATCCCGATACTCTCGGCCGCCAGCGCCGCGAGGTTCGTCGCCGGGACGTGATACATATAGGAGTCGTCGCCGGGGTGGACGGTCACGAGTCGCGTCACGTTCAGGCCGTCTTCGAGCGCGCGATACAGCGCCCACGAGGAGTCCTTGCCGCCGGAAAAGAGGCTCGCCCATTGATCGGTCATTACCGGTGTGAGGCGAGGCGAGGGGTTAGGGGCTGTGGTTCGGCGTCCCGGCGTCTCGGCGCGGTCGAGCGAGTCGACACTCGCTACATGTAGCCCAGGTCACGGAGGCGCTCCATGAGGTCCTCCTTGTCCTGGGCGCGGCCGGCGCGTTCGGTCGTGTTCGCCATATCCTGGAGCCACGCGGGCTCCTCGTCGGACTTCTCGGTGCTGACCTCGCTCCCGAGTGACCGGAAGCCGGCGAAGTACTTCGGGCTGACGGGGATGTCGTCCTGCGTGAGTCCGTTGGGCAGGTCGTCGGCGCCCTGGGGGACGTAGCCGTCGTCCGGGAAGTCCGCGACCGTATCCGGAACGACGTAGTTCCAGAAGGCGTCCCACACGTCCGGTTCAGCGAACTGCAGGATCGGCTGGATGCGGTCGTGGGGCGGGTAGATGTCGGGGTCGTGACGCGGACTGAAGAACGTCTCGTCCGCGCGCGCCTCCTGTTCGTCCCAGCGAACGCCGGAGATGACGCCGTCGATGTCGTACTCCTCCAGCGCGTCGTTGAGCGCGACGGTTTTCAGCAGGTGGTTGCCCACGTAGGTGTCGAGCAGGAACGGGAAGGTGTCTTCCTCGTACTCGAGGATGTTGCGAACGTGGTGCTGGTTGTGTTCGGACAGGTCCGCGATGGGGATGTCGTCGCCCGGTTCGAGGCCGTGTTCCTCGATGTACGCGCCCACGTCCTCGTTTTTCGCGTAGATCACGTCGAGGTCCCACTCCTCGGCCCAGTGGGCCACGAAGTCGTGGATGGCGTCGAAATGCTGGTAGTGGTCGATGAACACCGCGGGCGGCGTCTCGAGGCCGAACTGCTCGGCGACCTCCTTGATGAAATACAGGGTGAGCGTCGAGTCCTTACCACCGGTCCACATCACAGCGGGGTTCTCGTACTGTTCCAAGCCCGCGCGGGTGACCGCGATGGCCTTCTCGATCTTGTCCTCGAGCGTCGGATAGTCGTCCGGGGTCTCGCCCTCGCCGTCCGTGTAGTCGACGTCGAGGTAGTCGGGGAACTCGTTCATCGTCTAATTATATGTCATTAGCCCCCGGCAAGTAGCTTTTGACTCCGACTGACGTTGCGGCCATCTCGGGGGCGTGATAGTGTTTACTGTAACTGGGTACCGGTGGGTCGCCGACCCGTCCTGGCGACCCACCGGGAATGACTTACACTAAACCGTATGAATCGTCGAAAACGGGGAGTCGCGATTACTCGTCGTCGCCGTCTTTCATCTCGCCGAGCTGGTCGATCAGGTCGTCGGTCGACGCGTCCGTCTCGAAGGTGACCGTCCCCTCGTGGTCGTTCTCGTGGACGGCGACGCCCTCACCGTCGTCGTCGGTGTCGACGTTCTGGTTCTCCTGTTCGGATTCGTCGTAGCTCCCAAAACCCATACCGACCAGTTGGTGGCCCCCGGATTAAAGGGTCCGGTACGACGCCGCCGTGGAGTCCGATACCCTCACGCACGGCGCTCCGAAACACGGTCGTATGCGGACACCGCGCCGACCGCTCGTCCTTCGTCACGGAACGAGGCGAGCGAGCCGATAGACACGCCGGATTCGAGGTGGCCCCGACGGGCCGGTGACCGAACTGGAAGACACCCGGCCCGGATTCCGGCGGCGACACGGCGAACGACCCGGCGTGTGAGATGGGTCGCGGGGCGGACCCGGCCGTCGTCGACACGGCCACGGCGGTCCGTATGCGGCGTCGCCGGCGAAAAAACGCGTTCGCTAGCTGATGAACTGGTTGTCCCGCCAGTTCACGCCGTTTTTCTCGGCCTGGGACTGGCTGGGGTTCTCGACGACTTCGACGGAGGCGGGGCGGTCCTCGCCCTCGACGATCCGTGTCGCCGTGAGTTCGTCGTCCTCCTCGACGATGGCGGTGAGCGTCCCCTTCTCGGCCATCCGGGCGATGTCCCGGAGCACGAGGAACATGGGGTACTGGAGCGCGGTGTTCTGAAGCACCGTCTCGCGGTCGCCTTTGAAGCAGGCGAACTCGACGAGTTCGGAGGGAATCTCCTCCTCTTCCTCCTGCCACGGCCCGCCGGCGCGTGGCGGCTCCTCCTCGTACACTCGCGTCTCGGTGACGCTCGCTTTCAGCTGGGCGGTGGGAGTGTACTTGCTCAAGTTCTCGTCTTCCGAGACGGCCTTGAGGATGAGCGTGTTGTTTCGTCGGGTGAGGGTTACGTCGGCGATTTCGGGGGGGAGATCGGGGTCCCCCTCGAAGTAGTCCTGCACGTCTTCGAGTGGCAGTTCGAGCGTCGAATGGAGTCGATATACGCGGCCTGACATAGTTTGTTCTCGGCGAAGGTGGCACCACTACGCCCGTCTACCGGACTGTACGGGGCGTATGCTTATATGACCTGCTGTTCGCATTGGACGACGAACAGGTCGGGCTACTCGCCCGCGAGCGTCGCCTCGAGTTCGCCTCGCTCGTCGAGTTCCGCGAGGACGTCGCTCCCGCCGACGAACTCGCCCTCGACGTACGTCTGTGGCGTCGTCTCCCACCCGCTGTGGGACTCGAGGGCCTCGCGGAACTCCGGCAGCGCCGGGAGCACGTCGACCGTCTCGAAGTCGTCGACGTACTGATCGATCAGTTCGAGCGCGCGCTGGGAGTAGCCACACTGGGGCATGAGCCGATTGCCCTTCATGAACAGGACGACGTCGTTGTCCTCGATGGCGGCGTCGACTCGCTCCTGCACGGTCTCGGCGTCGAGGTCGCTCCCGGGTTGGAACGTCATACCTGCACGTATGACGCCGCGAGTAAAATGGGTTGCGCACCGTCGACACCGGCGTCGGGTACCTGGCACCGACCCTCGCTCGGTCGCTTCCGAGTCCGCCAACGACGCCGCCCCTACTCCGGCGGCCTCTCAGCCAACGACGCCGCCCCTACTCCGGCGGCCTCTCAGCCAACGACGCCGCCCCTACTCCGGCGGCCTCTCAGTCAACGACGCCGCCCGACCCGTATACCCCGCCGGCGTCAACGCCCGAAGCTCCTCGCGCACCGACTCGTCCACGTCCAGGTCGTCGAACAGCGCCCGGAAGTCCTCGATCGTGACCCGCTCGCCACGCGTGAGGTCCTTCACGCGCTCGTAGGCCTCGGTGTCGCCCTCGCGGCGCAGGATCGTCTGGACCGCCTCGCCGATCACTTCGGGCGTCGCCTCCAGTTCCTCGCGCATCACCCGCTCGTTCGGGACGACCTTCCCGAGGCCGGCTTCCGTTTTTCGGTAGGCGATGAGGCAGTGACCGAGCGCGGCGCCCACGTTCCGCTTGACCGTCGAATCCGAGAGGTCGCGCTGGAGCCGCGAGGTGGTCACGTAGTCGGCCAGGAAGGTCAGATCGGAGTTGGCCTTCGAGAGGTTGCCCTCGCTGTTCTCGAAGTCGATGGGGTTGACCTTGTGGGGCATCGTCGACGACCCCGTCTCGCCCTCGACGGCCCGCTGGCCGAGGTAGCGATCCGAGACGTAGAGCCACGCGTCCCGGTCTAGGTCGAGAAGGACGTTGTTGACGCCGCGGAACGCGTCGAACAGGGTGGCCAGGTCGTCACAGGGGTTGACCTGTGTCGAAAGCGGCGTGTGGTCGAGGCCGAGGTCGGTCACGAACTCGCGGGCGACGGCCGGCCAGTCCACGTCGGGGTAGGCCGCGACGTGAGCAGCGTAGGTGCCCGAGGCGCCGGCGAGTTTGCCCGAGAGGCCGTCCGCCGCGTCGCGAACCCGCCCCATCGTCCGCCCGAGGCGGGCGGCGACGACGGCCATCTCCTTCCCGAACGTCGTCGGCGTCGCCGGTTGGCCGTGCGTCCGGGCGAGCATCGGCGTCTCCCGGTACTCCCGAGCCAGCGTTGTAAGTTCGTCTCGCACTTCCGCGAGCGCGGGAAGCAGTACGTCTTCGACGGCCGGTTCGAGCAGGAGGCGGTGTGCGAGGTTGTTCACGTCCTCGCTGGTCAGGCCGAAATGTATCCAGGGGTGAAGCGACTCGCGAGTCCGCGTCCGCAGGAAGTACTCCACCGCTTTCACGTCGTGATTGGTCGCGCTGTAGCCGTCGGCGCCCTCGGTTTCGAGGCGCTTGATCAGGCGGGCGTCCTCGGCGTCGAAGGCGTCGTAGCAGTCGCGCAGGGCCTCGCGTTCCGCGCCGTCGATGGCGATGGGCGTCGCATCGAGGTCGGCAAGCGTGAGCAGATACTCGACTTCGACGCGAACCCGGGCCCGCATGAGCGCCGACTCGCTGGCGTAGGGAACCAGCGGTTCGGTGTAGCGCGCGTAGCGCCCGTCGAGCGGCGAGACGGCCGCGAGCGGGTCGCTCCGTGGCAGATCCGTCATGGGCGGGAGTGTCCGGGGACGACTCAAAAGCGTACCGGTCCCCCGCTTCACGGGAGCGGTCGCTCTTCGTGTCCCATCCCGACCTACCACGTCCGAATCGGGGGTTGCGGGCGGGAGGTGCTCCCACCTCGTTCGGGCTATCGTTCTCGGATGGGATTCATTCCGGATCGTCCGGTAAGCAGGTGACACCGACGGAAACGGAAGGGCCAGTCAGACTGCCGCTTACCGTGATGGAGTAGCTCTCGATACGGTCGTGTCTGGTGACCTCCTCCATTCGATCTTGTAGCGCCTCGATCCAAGTCACCAGCGTGTCGACTCTCGTATCCGAAACGTCCTCTTCGCCTGCGAACTCGACGTCCCCGCTACCGAAATGCTCGTCCGCGTACTTGTTGAACGCCAGAACGTGGGTCTGGAGTTCGGGGACAGTCTCCGCCTCTGCCATCCGTTCCAGTAGAATATCCATCGAATCGTCCATTGGGTGATTCGGACACCCCTTGGATTGTATCTCGGATCAATCTTTCTCCGATTTACGGAGGATTTCCAGAGCGTCAGCC
The DNA here is from genome assembly GCF_000427685.1 of Haloplanus natans DSM 17983. NCBI lineage: Archaea > Methanobacteriati > Methanobacteriota > Halobacteria > Halobacteriales > Haloferacaceae > Haloplanus > Haloplanus natans. The sequence goes on along the minus strand of NZ_KE386573.1, from coordinate 1,704,708 downwards.
GCGTTGAGCCGGTTGTACGTGGTATGGTCCGTGTATACGGTGTCGCTTCCGGAAAGAACTGCACTCCGAACCCGGTCCGACACCGTGGCCGTCGTGTCCATACTCCGCAGTCGGGCCACGACACCCGCCACGATCGGTGCCGCGAAACTGGTGCCCATTGCGAATGCGGCTTGTCCCTCGGACCGATCCGCAAAGTCGGGTTTCTGGGCAGGTGCCAGAAGCTCCGGATTACCCCGGTAAGACTGGATATTGTGCTCGTACGGAATTTCAGTGCGATTATTTTGACAGTCGTTACTACCGACCTCGCACCCTTTGAAACTGCAGTACGGGCCCTGTCTGTCGTAGGGTACGGACTCGATGTCTTCCGTATCCACCCAGATCCGTCTATCGTTTATGACTCGTTCGACAGATCCCAGACACGCGTTCGTGACACCTCCGACGGAAATCGTCTCCTCGGTTAGCGCAGGGCAAAGGACGTGTTCGTATCGCCGGTTGGCGTGTTCGTTTCCGATCGCCGCAACCACCGAGGTGTCGTTCCGATGGAGTGCAGCGATCGGTCCATCGAATACGCATTTTTGACAGAACGTATGCAGTCTTCCCAGCGATAAATTGACCACGTCGATCCCGTCGTCGATCGCCTGTCCGATCGCCTGCTTGATTATGTCGTTTCCGGCCACGCTGTCGACGTTCGTCGGTTTCCCCTCTCTCACGTCGGGTTCGCCGGGCGGTTTTCACCCGGTATAAATGGAAGCGAGCGTCCGGAACCAGAGCATGTAGAATGTCGAAGGTCAGGTAGCCGTGATACCACTCTTTTTGTTGCTCGTTACCCCGATGCGAGAGATCATGTTGTCCCTCAATCTTCGATTCGAGTGGATCGTCTGCTGGCAGTGCATAGAGGCTATCGACGATTGCAATATCAATTCCCTCTCCCCTAGAGGGCACCTCGTCTAGTCTAAGGAGTTGCCTGTAGGATTGATTAGTAGCCTGACAGAGTGCGTCGTAACTGTCAATCCAGGGGGAAGTATTCGTTAGTTTCCCTCGGTGGCTAGTTCGATATCCCCCTCGGCGTTAAGCGTATAAACATCGTCTCGCTTATAAAGAGGGCGGACCTCAGTCTCTGGAACCGTGGCATCCAGTTGACCGAAACGGTCGGTGTTATGAACCAAACCTCCGGCGTCTTCGATCGCGTTTCTGATGTCCCCAGGGTCACCGGTAACGCTTACCGTTAGTCGAATAGATTCGCCACGATGAGGCCCAGACAGGACATCAGAAACGCTACGACTCATACGGCACAATTAGGTGAATCTGTCTTATGAATCTTTTGTAACAAATACGTTATTATCGATCACCTCGAGGCCGTACAGAGAGTCGCAACTGTTTTTCCCTCGCGCGAACCTCCCTCGATCATGATACGACTCGCAGGGCTCGCCGGCAATCGCGGACGGAACCTCATGCACATCGCGGATCTGGCGCCCGGCGGCGCCGAGGTGGCGGCGGTCCTCACGGACCACGAGTCCGCGCCGGTGCTCTCGGCGGCCGCCGACCGCGGCATCCCGACCGAAGTCGTCGAACGCGGCGACGACACTCGCGCCGACCACGAGGCACGGGTGCTCGACCACCTCGACGACTACGAGTTCGATCTGGTCTGTATGGACGGGTACATGCGCGTCCTCTCGTCGGACGTGCTCGACGCCCTGCCCACCGTCCTCAACGTCCACCCCTCCCTGCTCCCGGCGTTCCGTGGCGAGGACGCCCACCAGCAGGCACTCGACGCGGGCGTCCGCACCACGGGCTGTACGGTCCACGTCGCCACGGAGGAACTCGACGCCGGCCCCATCGTCACTCAGGAGGCGGTGCCCGTCTACGAGGGCGACGACGCCGACGACCTGAAACGCCGCGTCCTTCACGAGGCGGAGTTCAAGGCCTACCCGCGCGCAGTGAAGTGGTTCGCGGAGGATCGAGTCACCGTCGACGACGGCGAGGTGCGTGTCGAGGGCGACGACGCTGGGCAGTTCCCCACCCGCCGCGTCGTCTCCGACGATCGGAGCCGGACGCTTCGCTACGGTGAGAATCCCCACCAGGAGGCGGCGCTCTACGCCGACGCCACGAGCGACGAGGCGAGTGTCGTCGGCGCCCCCCAACTGAACGAGGGGGCGAAGGCGCTCTCGTACAACAACTACAACGACGCCGACGCGGCGCTCGACCTGATCCGGGAGTTCGAGGAACCGGCCGCGGCGGTCATCAAACACACCAACCCGGCGGGGTGTGCGACGGCCGACTCGCTCGTCCGGGCCTACGACGACGCCCTCGCGACCGACGCGATGAGCGCGTTCGGCGGTATCGTTGCACTGAACCGCCCCTGTGACGCCGAGACGGCCGACTCCATCGTCGAGTCGTTCAAGGAAGTCGTCGTTGCGCCCGGCTACACCGACGGCGCCCTCGACGTACTGACCGAGACGGAGAACCTCCGGGTCCTCGACGTGGGCGAGTTGAGCGAGCGGACGGGGACGCTGACGGAGAAGCCCCTGACTGGCGGCCGTCTCGTCCAAGAGCGCGACGACTGGACACCGACCCGAGACGACCTCGAAATCGTCACGGAGCGCGACCCCACCGACGAGGAGATAGAGACGATGCTGTTCGCGTGGCGGACGCTGAAACACGTCAAATCGAACGCCATCCTGTTCGCGTCGGGGACGGAGACGGTCGGCATCGGGATGGGACAGGTCAGCCGCGTCGACGCCGTGCGGCTGGCGGCGATGAAAACGGAGGAACACGCCGAGGGGAAAGACGCTCAGGGTGCGGTGATGGCCTCGGACGCCTTCTTCCCGTTCCCGGACGGGGTGGAGGAGGCGGCGAAATCCGGCGTTTCGGCCGTCGTCCAACCCGGCGGCTCCGTCAACGACGAGGACGTGATCGCCGCCGCCGACGAGCACGATATGGCGATGGCGTTCACCGGAACGCGGTGCTTCCGGCACGATTAGTGCCGGAAGCCAGCAGGTCGAACGAAGTGAGTCCTGCACGACTTTAGACACGACTGAAGGGAGTGTCTAACGCTCACGGGGCGAGCGAAGCGAGTTCCGTGGCGCCTCCGGTACGACTAGTCGTACGGACGACCCGCGCGCGGGCAGCCCGTCGGTTATCGACCCTGATAGTCGGTGGGGAATCACTAACACGTCGGCGGATCGATCGATGGTAAGATGCGAGCGGTGGATGATCCGATAACCGTCCTGTGTGTGAACGACGACCCCGACTTGCTGGAGCTGTTACGGACGGGGCTCGAACAGGAGGACGAGCGGCTGACCGTGCGAACGGCGGCCTCGGCGCAGACGGGGCTGGTGGCGTTCGAGGACGACGACGTCGACTGCATCGTGAGCGATCATCATATGCCGGATATGACCGGCGTCGAGTTCCTGCGGGCCGTTCGCGAGGTGGAGCCGGAGCTTCCGTTCGTTCTGTTCACCGAGACTGGAACCGAAGTGGCCGCGAGCGAGGCGATTTCGGCGAACGTCACCGACTACATCATCCGGCAGACCATCGGAAACCAGCACGCACTCGTCGCGCAAAAAGTGATCTCGCACGTCGAGCATCGACGGATGGAAGCGCGCGCGGCGCGGGCGGACGAGCGACTTCACAAACTGGCCGAACTCTCGAACGACGTGCTCTGGATGTTCTCCCAAGACTGGTCGGAGCTACTCTTCGTCAACTCGGCGTACGAGGATCTCTTCGGCGAGTCGATCGATGCGCTCCGGGCCGATCCGTCGACGTTTCTCGACCGGGTTCACGAAGACGACCACGACCGGGTCCGACTGGCCATGAAGCGGGCGTCCGAAGGGACGAGCCAGCGGATCGAGTTCCGCGTCGAGCATCCATCCTCGGTTCGACTGTGGGTCGAATCTCACTGCAAGCCCGTGATCGGCACGGACGGGTCGGTCGAGCGGGTGACCGGGTTCACGCGCGATATCACACAGCGTAAAACCCGCGAGCAGGACCTCGCGAACCGGAACGAACAGCTCGATCAGTTCACCTCGACGATCGCACACGACCTTCGCAACCCCCTGAACGTCGCCGACGGCCATCTCGCGGTCGCCAGGCGAGAGTGCACGAGCAGCCATCTGAAGACGTCTGCGGAGGCCCTCGACCAGATGGAGGCCATGCTGTCGGATCTGCTCGCACTGGCGCGGACGGGCAACGCCGTTGGCGAGTATACGACGGTCGCCGTCGCCGATGTCGTGCGGGCGGGGCGAAACAGCGTCAGGACGGAGCAGTTGACGCTCGAAATCGACGACTCGGCGCGAATCAGATGTGATTCGAGCCGGTTGAAAGAGGCCGTGGAGAACGTCCTCCGGAACGCGGTCGAACACAACGACCGTCCGGTGACAGTGAGCGCGGGCGTCGTCCCCGACCGGAACGTGTTGTACATCGAGGACGACGGGGTCGGCATCCCCGAATCTCGACGGGAACGGGTGTTCGACAGCGGCTACACGACGCTCAATCGCGGGACCGGATTCGGGCTGTCGATCGTCGCGGAGATAGTCGAGGCCCACGACTGGACCGTCAGCGTCGACGCGGCTGCCACCGGCGGCGCCCGGTTCGAGATTGAGGGCGTCGAGTTCGTCGACGGGTAGCCGCAGTCGCGGTCGCTGTAACAACGTTTAAGCGCGGCTCGGCACCACGACCAGCCATGACGACAACCGTTCCCGGACCGACGCTCGGCGTCGTCGGCGGTGGCCAACTCGGCCGGATGCTCGCCGAGGCGGCCGCCCCGCTCGGCGTCGAGACCATCGTCCTCGATCCGACGCCGGACTGTCCGGCCGCGCCCGTCGCCCGCGACCAGATCGTCGGCGACTTCGACGACCCCGAGGCGATCGGTCGGCTGGCCGATCGCACCGATGCGCTGACCTACGAGATCGAACTCGCGGACCCCGACCATCTGGCGGCCGCGGGCGCCGAGTCGGACGTGCCGGTCCATCCGACCCCCGAGACGCTGCGGACGATCCAGGACAAGTGGCTGGAAAAGGAGATGCTCGCCGAGGCGGGGGTTCCGGTGCCCGCGTACCGCCGTGTCGACTCGGTTGCCGACCTCGAAGCCGCCGTCTCCGAGTTCGGCGGCGTCATGCTCAAAGCGCGCGAGGGCGGCTACGACGGCCGGGGAAACCTCCCCGTCCACTCGCCCGACGAGGCCGAGGCGGCCCTGGAGGAGGCCGTCGGCACGGCCGAAGAGCCGAGCGCCCTCGCCGAGACGTTCGTGGACTTCGAGCGTGAAGTCTCCGTCATCGGCGTCCAGGGCGACGGCGAGGTTCGGACGTTCCCCGTCGGTGAGAACGTCCACGAAGAAGAGATTCTGCGGGAGACGGTCGTTCCGGCGCGGACGAGCGACGGCGTGAAAGAGCGCGCCCAGTCCGTCGCCCGCGACGTCCTCGACGCCCTCGACGGACGCGGCGTCTTCGGTATCGAACTGTTCGAGACCCCCGAAGGGGATATTTTGGTCAACGAAATCGCGCCCCGCCCCCACAACTCCGGACACTGGAGCATCGAGGGGGCGGTCACCTCGCAGTTCGAACAGCACGCTCGCGCAGTCCTCGGGTGGCCGCTGGGGTCGACCCGTCAGCGCGCGCCGACGGTGAGCGCGAACGTCCTTGGCACCATCGACGAGCCCCGAACGGCCGAACTCGGCGGCGTCGATGCCGTCCTCGAACGCGAGGCGACCCACCTCCACTGGTACGGGAAAGACGAGGTTCGACCCCTGCGGAAGATGGGGCACGTGACGGCAACGGACGAGGACGGCGACGGTGATCTGACCGCCCTCCTCGAATCGACCCGCGAACTGCGCGACAGTCTGAGGTTCCAATGACCGACGTAACCGACCTGATCGACGAACTGCACGCACAGGCCGACAGGGACCGTCAGACCGAGGCGACCCCCGAGGTGGGGATCATCATGGGGTCGGACTCGGATCTGGACGTGATGGCGGGGGCGTACGACGCCCTCCGCGAACTCGGATTCGCCGAACAGACTGACTACGACAATCCGCCAGAGGCGCGTTTCTCCTTCGAGAGCTACGTCGTCTCGGCCCACCGGACGCCGGACCTGATGTACGCCTACGGCGAGACGGCGACGGACCGGGGACTGGACGTGGTCATCGCGGGCGCGGGCGGGAAATCCGCGGACCTGCCGAACATGATTGCCTCCATCGCCTATCCGCTCCCGGTGATCGGGGTGCCGGTCCAGGAGAAGTCGGTGGATTCGGTGATCGGGATGCCGACGGGCGCGCCCATCGTCGCCGTCGACGCGGGCAAATCGTACAACGCGGCGCTGTCGGCGGTCCAGATCCTCGGCCGGGAGCACGACGAACTCGTGACCAGACTGGAGACCGAACACGACGAGTTGCGGGCGGGCGTCGCGGACGTCTCTCGGGCGCTGCACGACCGGGGCATCGACGGGTTCCGGGAGCGGGGGGAGTAGGGCCACACTGCCGGCGCGACAGGCCGTGAGCCGCCCGTAGACGTGCGCGAAATCGGCTCACGTCGTGGAATGGCATAAATCAACGCTTATGGGGGAGCACCCCTAACCCGCAGGATGACAGGAATCAAGGTATGAATCAGTGGATAGCAATCGGTGCACTCGGCCTGGTCGGCGTCGGCATCCCCATCGGGATGATGGTGGTGTCCGCGCTCCTCCGGCCGACGATCACCGAACAGGGAAAGACCGTCATCTACGAGAGTGGTGAGGTCCCGACGGGGACGGCGCACGTCCAGTTCAACATCCAGTACTACATGGTCGCGCTGTTGTTCGTCATCTTCGACGTGGAGACCGTCCTGATCTTCCCGTGGACGTTGATCTATCGGTCGGCGCTGGAAGGCGGGGCGACCCTCCTCCAGACGCTCGTGCCGATGCTGGTGTTCATCGGGGTCCTCGTCGTCGGTCTCGTCTGGGCCTGGCGGAACGGCGCGGTCGAGTGGGTCAAGAGCCCGCGCGCGAACCGCCGTAAAACGGAGCGTCAATCATGAGTAGTGAACAGGAACGATTCGTCACCGACACGACAAAGGTAGGCAGCGAGACCCGCGACGCCCGTATCGGGGCGTCCGGCACCGACAACCGGTTCAACTCCAAACTTCGCGAGGCCTTCGGCTCCTCGCCGTTCATCCTCACGAAGTTCGATCGGTTCATGGAGTGGGTGCGTGGCTCCTCGATGTTCATGCTACAGTTCGGTATCGCCTGCTGTAGTATCGAGATGATGCACACGTACGCGGTAAAGCACGACCTCGACCGGTTCGGGGCCGGCGTGCCGCGCGCGTCGCCGCGACAGGCCGACGTGATAATCGTCCCGGGGACCATCGTCTCGAAGTTCGCCCCGCGGATGAAACGCGTCTACGACCAGATGCCCGAACCCAAGTTCGTCGTCGGCATGGGGTCGTGTACCATCTCCGGCGGGCCGTTCCAGGAGGGGTACAACGTCATCAAGGGCGCCGAGGAGGTCATTCCGGTGGACATCCACGTCCCCGGCTGTCCGCCCCGCCCCGAGGCGTTGGTGTACGGCGTCGCCAAACTGCAAGAGCGCATCGCCAACGGCGAGAGTTCGCCGGTGACGGTCAAGCCCTACGAACTCGAACAGTTCAGCGACCTCGACCGCGACGAAGTGGTCGACAAACTCGCCGAACAGATCGACGAGGACGACCTCGTCATGCGGTACAACTGGGCCGACTCGCCATGAGTCTCGAAGAATCCACCCCGGAGACGGTCGAACAGACGACGGCCGAGGAGATCGACGCCCTACTCGGCGATCTGGTCATCGACCGCGACGACCACCTCAACGCGCCGGGCTTCGTCGTCCGACCGGACGAGGTGCAGGACACCCTCTTCCGCCTGCGCGACGAGGCCGGCTACGACCACCTCTCCTGTGTCACCGCACAGGAGTACGAGGACCGGTACGAATCCATCTACCACCTCAAGAAGTACGACGACCCGACCGACGAGGTGAGCGTCGTGGTGCCGACGCCCACCGACGACCCGGTGAGCGAGTCGGCCGAACCGGTCTACCGGACCGCCGACTGGCACGAACGCGAGGCGTACGACCTCGTTGGTGTCCAGTACGAGGACCACCCCGACCTGCGTCGCATCCTCCTCCCCGAGACCTGGCAGGGCCACCCGCTCGGCCGCGACTACGACCAGGATCGCCCGCAGATCGTCCCGCTACGCGAACACGCCAACCCGCTCCAGGAGGACCACCAGAGCGACGCGGGCGATACGATGTTCCTCAACATCGGCCCGCACCACCCGGCGACCCACGGCGTCCTCCACCTCAAGACGGTGCTCGACGGCGAACAGGTCGTCGACGTGGAGTCGGACATCGGCTACCTCCACCGCTGTGAGGAGCAGATCTGCCAGCAAGGGACGTATCGCTACCAGATCATGCCCTACCCGGACCGCTGGGACTACATCTCGGCTGGCCTGCTCAACGAGTGGGCGTACGCCCGCGTCGCGGAGGACCTCGCGGACATCGACGTACCGGAGTACGCACAGGTCATCCGGACGATGGGCGCCGAACTCTGTCGGATCGCGGCCCACATGCTCGCGGTCGGCACCTTCGCGCTCGACGTTTACGGCGACTTCACTGCCATCTTCATGTACGCCGTCCGGGACCGCGAGAAGGTCCAGAACATCCTCGAAGAGATGACGGGCCAGCGGCTGATGTTCAACTACTTCCGCCTCGGTGGGGTGGTCTGGGATCTGCCCGAACCCCGCGAGGACTTCTTCGAACTGATCCGTGATTTCCTCGACGACCTTCCGGAGGCCTTAGAGGAGTACCACGACCTCATCTCCGCGAACGAGATTCTGCAGGTTCGCACCGTCGATACGGGCGTCCTGCCGCCGGAGGTGGCGAAAAGCTACGGCGCGACCGGCCCCGTCGCACGCGGGTCGGGCATCGACTACGACCTCCGCCGCGACGACCCGTACGGCTACTACGACGAACTCGACTGGGACGTTCCCGTCGAGGACGGCTGCGACAACTACAGCCGCCTGCTCGTCCGCCTGCGCGAGGTGGAGGAGTCGGCCAAGATCATCGAGCAGTGTGTCGACCTGCTGGAGGACTGGCCGGAAGACGAGCGGACGATCCAGAGCAACGTCCCCCGGACCATCCGGCCGGACGACGACACGGAGATTTACCGCGCCGTCGAGGGCGCGAAAGGCGAACTCGGCATCTACGTGCGCGCGGACGGTACCGAGAAGCCGGCCCGGTTCAAGATCCGGAGCCCGTGTTTCTCGAACCTCCAGACGCTGCCGGAGATGTCGAACGGCGAGTATATTCCGGACCTGATCGCCTCGCTCGGCAGCCTCGACATCGTCCTCGGTGAGGTGGATCGCTGATGGATTCGGTGCTCCTGCAGTCGGGGACAGCGACGCCGACGGGGACGGCGAACGCGACGGCCAACGCCTCCGCGAGCGGGCCGATCACGACGCTCCCGGAGACCGTCTCCGGCGCGCTCGGCCTCACGGGCGTCCTCGGTGACGTGGTGGGTGGCCTGATCGGCGCGTTCCTCATCGCCAACATCATGCTCGGCATGACGGCGCTCGCCGGCCCGTGGGCCAAACGGAAGATCACGGCCGCGTTCACCGACCGTATCGCGGTCAACCGGATCGGTCCGTTCGGCCTGCTGATCATCGTCGCCGACGCGGTGCGCCTGCTCTCGAAGGAACTGATCGTTCCGGACGGCGTCGACCGCCCGGCGTGGGACCTCGCGCCGATCATCCTGCCCTTTTCGGCGCTGCTCGGGTTCGCGGTCATCCCGCTGGGGAGCGGTCTCCAGTTGGCCGACCCCGAGACGGGCATCGTCTTCGCGTTCGCGGCGGCCTCGATCGCGTCGCTCGGCCTCGTGATGGCCGGCTACGCCTCGAACAACAAGTACTCGCTTTTGGGCTCGCTGCGCTCCATCGCGCAGAACCTGGCCTACGAGATTCCGCTCGTCGTCACGGCGGCGTCGGTGATCATCTTCGCCGGCACCTTCCGGACCAGCGAAATCGTCGCCGCCCAGACGGAGACGCTCGTCACGGTCGCGGGCATCGCGATTCCGGGCTGGTACGCGTTCGTCAACCCGTTCGCGTTCGTCCTCTTCCTGGCGGCGAACATGGCCGAGATCGGCCGGAACCCCTTCGACATTCCGGAGGCGCCGACCGAAATCGTCGCCGGCTATCAGACCGAGTACTCGAGTGTCTACTTCGTCCTCTTCTATCTCGGGGAGTTCATCCACATCTTCCTCGGCGGCGCGCTGATGGCCGTCCTCTTCCTTGGCGGTCCGGCCGGTCCCGTGCTGCCCGGATTCGTCTGGATGGTCATCAAGATGTGGGCGTTCTTCTTGTTCACGCAGTGGGCCCGCTCCGCGGTCCCGCGCGTGCGTATCGACCAGTTGATCGAAATCGGTTGGAAGGGGATGCTCGTGCTCTCCTTCGCGAACCTGGTGCTCACGGCAGTCATCGTGGGAGTGATCGCGTAATGATTGGAATTCTCAAAGGCATGGCGGTGACGATGAAACACGCGCTGGACGGGAAGACGTTCACCGTCGAGTATCCCGACGTGGCGCCGGAAGTGAGTCCGCGGTTCCGCGGCGTTCACAAGTTCAGCCAGGAGCGCTGTATCTGGTGTCGGCAGTGCGAAAACGTCTGTCCGAACGACACGATCCAGATCGTGCAGGACGACCAGCGCAACGGCGAACAGTACAACCTCCACATCGGCCAGTGCATCTACTGTCGGCTCTGTGAGGAGGTCTGTCCGGTGGACGCCATCCTGCTGACCCAGAACTTCGAGTTCACGGCGGACACCAAAGACGACTTCGTCTACAACAAAGAGCAGTTGAAAAACGTCCCGTGGTACAAGGGGATCGACCCGCTCGAATCCCGTAACCCGGACCGCAGCGCGTGGATCGGCGAAGGCGACGGGGAGATCGACTACCAGTAAGATCCGAGTCGGCGCTGCGCCGTCTCGAAACGTTCAAAGGATTACCTCAAGCAAATTCAAGCAATGGTGTATGAAACGATCGCGTTCGCGCTGTTCGCCCTGATCACACTGGGCTGCAGCCTGGGCGTCGTCCTGGTCGAGGACGTGTGGCACTCCGCACTCCTCCTCGGCGGCGCCCTGTTGAGCGTCGCGGTACATTACGTGATGATGCAGGCGGAGTTTCTCGCCGCCATGCAGATCCTCGTCTACGTAGGCGGGGTGCTCATCCTCATTACGTTCGCCGTGATGCTCACGAAACCGACCTCGGCAGCGGAATCGACATCGACAACGGAGGTGCGGGAGACGTGACGACGAAACCGTCGCTCAGAATGGGCTCCCACCTGCTTCCCGGCCTCGCGGCCGTCGCGCTGTTCGCCGTGATCGCGTTGGCCGTCCTCCGAGCCTCGTTCGGCGACCCACAGGGGTTCGGACCGGACGCCCCGATCACCGCGAGCATCGGCTACGCGATGTTCAACCTCGATATGGGTGCGGTGCCCGGCGAGGGGATGCTCGTCGCGTTCGAGATCATCGACGTCGTGCTCGTGGCTGCGCTCGCGGCCGCGGTGATGCTCGCCCGTCGCGAAGAGGACGGCGACATGGTCGCACTACTGGCCGACGGTGGTCGGAAGGTCCGCAACCGGCTGACCGACGACGACGGAGGTGACCGCTGATGGTTCCGGTCCAGTGGTATCTCCTGCTCGCCGCGGCGGTGTTCTGCATCGGGCTGTTCGGCATCCTGACCCGGCAGAACGCCCTCCTGTTCCTGATGTCGGTCGAGCTTATGCTGAACGCGGCCAACATCAACCTCGTGGCGTTCTCGGCGTACTGGGGCAACGTCACCGGCCAGACGTTCAGCCTCTTTACCATGGCGCTGGCCGCCGCGGAGGTCGCGGTCGGCATCGGCATCATCCTCGTGATGTATCGCAACTTCGGCGACGTGGACGTGACGATAGCCAAGGAGATGAGGTGGTAAGATGGCGGCGTTCGATTACGCACCTGCCATCGTCTTGCTTCCCTTCCTCTCTTTTGTCGTCTCGCTCGGCGGCGGGAAATACCTCCCCAAGGGCGGCGCGTTCGGCGGTATCGCCGCCACCGCCGGCTCCCTGCTCCTGTCGGCCTGGGTCTTCCTGACCGTCAGCAACGGGAACGCCTACAACGAGACGCTCTATACGTGGGCCGCGGGCGCGAGCGAGGAGACGGTGTCGCTCACCTTCGGCCTCCTGCTCGATCCGCTGGCGGCGATGATGTTGCTCATCGTCTCGCTGGTCTCGCTTCTGGTCCACGTGTTCAGCCTCGGCTACATGAACGACGAGGGCGAGACGGGTCTGCCGCGCTACTACGCCGGCCTCGGGCTCTTCACCGCCTCCATGCTCGGGTTCGTCGTCGCCGACAACCTGCTGATGGCGTTCATGTTCTTCGAACTCGTCGGCCTCTGTTCGTATCTCCTGATCGGCTTCTGGTTCCGGCAGGAGGGGCCGCCGAGCGCCGCGAAGAAGGCCTTTCTCGTCACCCGGTTCGGGGACTACTTCTTCCTCGTCGGCGTCGTCGCCGTCTTCGCCACTTTCGGCACCGCGAAGTTCGCGGGCGAGGGGTCGTTCCCCGTCCTCGCCGAGGAGGCGTTGGCCGGCGCGGCCGAGGTGACCACCTTCGGCTTCGCGCCCGAGACGTGGTTCACCATCGTCGGCCTCCTGATCCTCGGCGGCGTCATCGGGAAGTCCGCGCAGTTCCCGCTGCATACGTGGCTCCCCGACGCCATGGAGGGTCCGACGCCCGTCTCCGCGCTCATCCACGCCGCGACGATGGTAGCGGCCGGCGTCTACCTGGTCGCGCGGATGTACGGCTTCTACGCGCTCTCGCCGACTGCGCTGGGCATCATCGCCCTCGTCGGCGGATTCACCGCCCTCGTCGCCGCGACGATGGGCGTCGTCAAGCGGGAGATCAAGCAGGTGCTCGCTTACTCCACCATCTCGCAGTACGGTTACATGATGCTGGGGCTCGGCGCCGGCGGCTACGTCGCCGCGACCTTCCACCTGCTGACCCACGCCTTCTTCAAGGCGCTCCTGTTTCTCGGCGCCGGCGCGGTCATCATCGCCATGCACCACGACGAGGACATGTGGAACATGGGTGGCCTGAAAGAGCGGATGCCCGTCACGTACTACACGTTCCTCTCGGGGTCGCTCGCGCTCGCGGGCATCGTCCCCTTCGCCGGCTTCTGGTCGAAAGACGAGGTGCTGTACGAGGCACTCGTCCACGGCCTCGCCGGCTCGCCGCTCCTGCTTGCGGGCTACGCGATGGGGCTGGTGGCCGTCTTCTTCACCGGCTTCTACACCTTCCGGATGGTGTTCCTGACGTTCCACGGCGAACCGCGGACCGACATCGCTCGGGACCCACACGGGGTGCGCTGGAACGTGAAGGGGCCGCTGGTGGTGCTCGGAATCCTCGCCGCCACCGTCGGCTTCGTCAACATGGTGCCGGTTCAGGAGCTGACCGGAATCCATCTGGAGTACCTGCACGACTGGCTCGCCCACGGCGAGTTGTCGGCGCTCACGAGCGAGCATTACGGTGAACTGCTCCACGACTACGCCGGCTATTCGGCGGCCGACGTGGCGTCCTACGTCGCGGGCGCGGTGTCGCTCGCCCTCGCCCTCGCGGGCGCCGGCGCGGCACACGTCCTCTACAACGTCGACGACCCGACCGAGCACACCGAGAAGCTCGGCGCGGTCAAGACGCTGTGGTACAACAACTACTACCAGGACGAGTATCAGGTCTGGATCGCCGAATCGGTCGTCCTGCCGCTGGCTCGGCTGGCGGATAAGTTCGACCAGGGTGTCGTCGACGGCGTCGTCAACGGCGTCTCCTCGGTGAGCCTGGTCGCCGGAAGCCGGATTCGACGCGTTCAGACCGGCGTCGTGACCAACTACGCCGCGCTCCTCACCCTCGGGCTGGTGGCGTTGCTCGTCGTCTTCGGACTGATGGGAGGGTGGTTCGTATGATCATCGAAGCACTGATCGCCGTCACGTTTATCGCCGCGTTCGTCGTCATGCTGGCCCCCGACGAGGTGGCCGGCCGACTCGCCGCGGCACTGAGCCTGCTCCCCGTGGTCGGGAGCCTCTACATGTGGAGTCGATTCGACGCGACGGGCAACGCCCTCATGGGCGGGTCGGTCGCGTTCGAGACGATCGTGCCGTGGCTGGAACTCGGTGGCTACACCCTCAGCTGGCACGTCGGCGTCGACGGCATTTCCCTGCCGCTGGTCGTGCTGACGACGATCCTCTCGACGCTCGCAATCGTGAGCGCGTGGACGCCAATCGACGACCGCCAGTCCCAGTTCTACGGCCTGATGCTGTTCATGGAGGCGAACCTGCTCGGCGTCTTCACGGCGCTCGACTTCTTCGTCTGGTTCGTCTTCTGGGAGGCCGTCCTCCTGCCGATGTACTTCCTCATCGGCGTCTGGGGCGGCCCGCGACGGAAGTACGCCGCGATCAAGTTCTTCGTCTACACCAACATCGCGTCGCTGGCGATGTTCATCGGCTTCATCGCCCTCGTCTTCGGCCTCGGCGACTCGGTGTCGTCGCTCGATATGCCGGCCATCGCGCAGGCGCTTCGGGCCGGTGAACTCGGTTCGCTGTACGGTATCCCCGCCGGGACGCTCCGGAGCGTCGCCTTCGTGGCGATGTTCCTCGGCTTCGCGGTGAAGGTACCCATCGTCCCGTTCCACACGTGGCTGCCGGACGCCCACGTCGAGGCGCCGTCGCCGGTGTCGGTGATGCTGGCGGGCGTCCTCCTGAAGATGGGGACCTACGCCCTGCTGCGGTTCAACTTCACGATGCTGCCGGAGACGGCGACCGCCTTCGCGGTGCCGATTGCCCTGATCGCCGTCATCAGCGTCATCTACGGCGCAATGCTCGCGCTGGCTCAACAGGATCTCAAGCGCATCGTCGCCTACTCGTCGGTGTCGTCGATGGGCTACGTCATCCTCGGGCTGATCGCCTACACGACCTACGGCGTCGGGGGCGCAACCTTCCAGATGATCGCCCACGGCCTCATCTCGGGGCTGATGTTCATGTCGGTCGGCGTCATCTACAACACGACCCACACGCGGATGGTGGGCGACATGTCCGGGATGGCCGACCGGATGCCGGTCACGACGGGTATCCTGATCGCGGGCGCGTTTGGCTACATGGGGCTACCCCTGATGGCCGGCTTCGCGGGCGAGTTCTTCATTTTCAAGGGCGCCTTCGAGTCGACGGTCACGGCCGGAATGCCCCTCTTTACCGCCGCGGCGATGTTCGGAATCGTCATCGTCGCCGGCTACCTGCTCTTGGCGATGCAGCGGACGCTCTTCGGGTCGTTCCGCCTCGAAACGGACTACGAGGTCGGGCCCGCCGCGCTCCACGAGACCGTTCCCCTCGCGATTCTCCTCGTGACGATCATCGTCCTCGGGGTCGCTCCCGACCTCTTTTTCGGGATGATCCAGGACGCGGTGAATCCGCTGCTCGATTTCGGAGGTGAGTTCTCATGATCCCGATTCAGACCCAACTGCCGACCTGGACGGCCGTCGCGCCGACGCTGTTGCTCGGCCTGACGGCGCTCGTCCTCCTGATCGTGGACAGTATCGACCCGGACTCGACGCGGCCGACGGCGCTCGCCGGCATCTCGGCGCTCGGGAGCGTCGCGGCCCTCGGCGTCGCCGGCTGGTTCCTGCTCGCCGGCACCGGCCAGGAGGGCGGCGCAATCGAACTCTACGGTGGCTCCATCGTCGTCGACGGGATGAGCCTGTTTTTCACCGTCATCTTCGCCAGCGTCGCCGCGATGGTGTCGCTCGCGAGTTTCGACTACCTGCGCGACCGCACGTACCAGGCGGAGTTCTACTCCCTGGTGATGCTGGCCGCGACGGGGATGAGCCTCATGGGCTCGTCGGGGTCGCTGGCGACGGTCTTCGTCAGCCTCGAACTCGCTTCGCTCCCCTCGTACGCGCTCGTGGCCTTCCTCAAGAAGAACCGCGGGAGCGTCGAGGCGGGACTGAAGTACTTCCTCATCGGCGCCGTCTCCTCGGCGGTGTTCGCGTTCGGTATCTCGCTGGTGTACGCCGTCACCGGTTCGCTCCTGTTGACTGACGTGGCGGCGGCTATCGGCTCGGCGGGTGACCTCGTGGGCGTCGCGGGCATCGGCATCGTGATGATCGCCGGCGGCTTCGCGTTCAAGACGGCGTCTGTGCCCTTCCACTTCTGGGCGCCGGAGGCGTACGAGGGCGCCCCCGCCCCGATCAGCGCCTTCCTCTCGTCGGCGTCGAAGGCGGCCGGCTTCGCCGTTGCCTTCCGCGTGTTCGCCGTTGCCTTCCCCATCGACTCGGTCGTTCCGATGGGCGTCGACTGGCCGCTGCTCTTTGCGGTCCTCGCCGTCGTCACGATGACGCTCGGCAACTTCGCGGCGGCGACCCAGGAGAACGTCAAGCGGATGCTCGCGTACTCCTCGGTGGGGCACGCGGGCTACGCGCTGATCGGCCTCGCGGCGCTCTCGGGCGGCGGCCCCAACGGCGCCGTGATGGGCGCGAGCATGGCCCACCTCCTCGTCTACGGCTTCATGAACACGGGCGCGTTCCTGTTCATCGCCATGGTCGAACACTGGGGTATCGGCCGCACCTTCGAGGACTACAACGGTCTCGCGAGACAGGCGCCGGTCGCCTGTCTCGCGATGACCGTCTTCATGTTCTCGCTGGCCGGTCTGCCGCCCTTCGGCGGTTTCCTCTCGAAGTACGCCCTGTTCTACGAGGCGATCCAGGGCGGCTTCTGGTGGCTCGCCGCCGTCGGCGCCATCAACAGCGCGCTGTCGCTGTTCTACTACTCCAGAGTGGTGAAAGCCATGTGGATCGAGGACCCGTCCGGCTCCTTCGACCTCGGCGCGACGCCCCTCGGCATCTACGTCGCGGTGCTGGTCGCCGCCGTCGGAACGCTCGTCCTCCTGCCGGCGTTCGGGCCCGTCGTCGAGACGGCCCAGAGCGCGGCGACGGCGCTGTTCGCCTGATTACGCCGTCGAGTCGACTTTCGGAAGGTCGTCACACTCCGGTGGCAGGTGTCATAGTGTTTGTCGTAAGTCATTACCGGTGGGTCGCCGGACTATCCTGGCGACCCACCGGTAACCAGTTACAATACACACTATCAGTCGGCCGTCGCCCCCGCTCGTAGCGTCGACCGAATCGCCTCCGTCACTTCCTTCGATCTGAGGACGGTGATCCCGTCCGTCGTCACGAACACGCCGCGTTCGCCGTCGATGACGCGCGTGACGAAGCCGTTCTCGAACACCCGGAGCGTATACTGGTAGTTGCCGAGTTCGCTGTCCGCGTAGGCCACCTGGGTGCGAAATCCGGCCGCCTCGTGTTCGACCGACGCCGCCAGGTCGGCGTCGGCCTCCAGATCCGATCGGAGATACACCTGCTCGTACGCATCGGGCGTAAAATACGTGATGCTCCGCAAACTGTCCCCGACGGCAGTCCGACAGGCGCTCACTAGCTGCTCCTCGAGGGACGGGCCGATCAGATCACGGTTATCACTCATGGCATACGATAACACGCAACACAATTTGATAACTCCATCGCCGGCTCGTGACGGTAGAGTTTTGATACTGACCCCTGTAAGTCAGTACCGATGGTTCGCTGGACCGTCTTGGCGAACCACCGGCAGACAGGTACAATAAACACTATGAGTGGCGGGCGTAACGGTCGGATATGGTGAGGCGGCTCGTTCTCGGGTGTGGCCGCACCGGTGAGACCGTCGTCGGCGTCGTCTCGACGTGGGGCGGCGAACTCAGAGTCGTCGTTCCGGACGAGGCTCGGGTCGAAACGCTCGACGGCATCGCCGACGGCGTCGTTCGGGGCGATCCGGCGGATCCGGCGACGTACCCCGACGCGACCGACATCGTTCTGGTGCTCGGTGAGGACGCCGACCACAATCTCGCCGCCGCGCGACAGGCCCGCGAGACGTTTCCCGACGCCCTGATCGTCGCCTGTGGCGGGGGGGGCGGGGCCGACGTGACCGCCCCGCTCGCCGACGTGGCCGATCGGATCGTCGACTCGCGGGGGCTCGTCGCCGAGACGTTTCTCGATGCGGTGACCGGCGAGGGGGCCGATCGCGTCCGCCGGCTGTTGAGCGTCGTCCGCGACATCGACGGTCGGCTCG
The DNA here is from genome assembly GCF_000427685.1 of Haloplanus natans DSM 17983. Taxonomy (NCBI): domain Archaea; kingdom Methanobacteriati; phylum Methanobacteriota; class Halobacteria; order Halobacteriales; family Haloferacaceae; genus Haloplanus; species Haloplanus natans. The sequence goes on along the minus strand of NZ_KE386573.1, from coordinate 1,686,543 downwards.
CGGTCGTGATGCACGACAACCCCGACCCCGACGCCATCGCGTCGGCGCTCGCGCTCGCGAGCGTCGTGGAGACGGCCGGCATCGACGCCGACGCCTGTTATTTCGGCGATATCTCACACCAGGAGAACCGGGCACTGGTGAACCTGCTCGACATCGATCTTCGGAACTTCGAGACGCCCGACGAAATCGACGAGTACGCTGGCGTCGCCCTCGTCGACCACTCGCGGCCGGGCGTGAACGACGGCCTCGATCCGGAGACCGAGGTGGACGTGGTGATCGATCACCACCCGCCACGGGCGCCCGTCGAAGCACGGTACGTCGACCTGCGAAGCGACGTGGGTGCGACCAGCACGCTCCTCGCGGAGTATCTGGATCGACTCGGCGTGACGCCCGACCGAACCATCGCGACTGCGCTCCTGTACGGCATCCGGATCGACACGCGGGACTTCACCCGCGAGGCGGTCGATTCGGACTTCGAGGCGGCCGCGTTCCTCCTGCCACACGTCGACGAGTCGGTGCTCGACCGCGTCGAGGAGCCGAGCATGAGCCCGGATGTGCTCGCGACGCTCTCGGCGGCGATCCGCAACCGCCGGCTACGGGGCGACGTGCTCACGACCGGGGTCGGCCGGATTCGTGACCGCGATGCCCTCGCCCAGGCGGCCGATAAACTCCTCGATATGGAGGGGGTCCGTATCGCCGTCGTTCACGGATTCAGGGACGGGACCATATACGTGTCCGGCCGGGCGCGCGGCACCGACGTGGACCTCGGCGAGGTGTTGCGGGACGCCCTCGGCTCCATCGGGAGCGCCGGCGGTCACGCCGACATGGCGGGCGCACAGATCCCGCTCGGCATCCTCGGGTCGGTCGAGGAAGCGTCGACCGAGTCGCTGGCGAGCGTCGTCGACGACGTGATCGCCGGGCGGCTTTTCGAGGTGCTGTCGGACCCGCCGAGCGCGCCGCGGCGCGATCCCGCGGCGGCCGATATCGCGTTCGAGTTCCCACTGGCCGAGGAGTAGGACGACCACCCTTTTGAGACTCGGCGTCGTACGGGCCGTCAATGGCCGCGAACGCGACAGTCGAAGACTACATGACACGTGACGTGGCGACGGTGTCGCCGGACGACACCGTCGCCGAGGTGTCACGTCGTATTATCGAGAGCGACGGTCACACGGGCTTTCCGGTGACCGACGGCCGGCACGTCGAGGGGTTCATCAGCGCTCGGGATCTGCTGGCCGCCGACGAAAACGCACGGGTGTTCACCGTGATGGCCACCGACCTCGTGGTCGCCCACCCCGAGATGAAGATCAACGACGCCGCGCGGGTGATCCTCCGTTCCGGCATCCAGAAACTCCCCGTCGTCGACGACGCGGGCAACCTCGTCGGGATCATCTCGAACACCGACGTGATCCGGAGTCAGATCGAGCGTGCGACCCCCGAGAAGGTGGGGAAACTCATGCACACCCTCGAAGAGATCCACGAAATCGAGGTCGAGGAGGAGCGCCGGGAGGTCGATCTCTCGGCGCTCACGCCAACCCAGTCCCGGGTGTACGCCGACGAGTTACAGGGCCGGAGCTACGAACTCGAACACGGACTGGCCGAACCGCTGGTCGTCATCGACAACGCGGGAACGCTCCTCCTGGCCGACGGCCACCATCGTGTCATGGCCGCCAACCGCCTCGATATCGAGGAGATGGACGCCTACGTCATCGTCGTCGACGCCGCCGAGGAACTCGAACTCGGGATGCAACGCACCGCAGAGAAGGAGGGGTTAGAAACCATCGACGACATCTCAGTCGTCGACTACGCCCGTCACCCGCTCATCGAGACGACCGAGCGCCTCCAGGAAGAGGGCCGGTAAGTACCCGTTCGGACGGCGTCGTCTCCGTTTTCCTCCGATCCGGTGTCGTCGCCGTCGTCTCCGTCGTCACCGTTCTCCTCCGATCCGGTGTCGTCACCGTCACCACCCTCGTCCGGTCGGTCGACCCCGACCAGATCGAGTTCGGGCACGAGCATACCGAGCACCGACAGCGAGTAGTAGCGGACGAACGTGAGTGCCGGCACCTGCACGATCAGGCCGACGACGATCATCACGAGAACGAACAGGGCGACTAGGACGCCGCCGATCACCAGTCCGACGGTGGTGGCGCCGGCGGCGTGGACGGCGAAATACAGGAGCGCGCCCACGATGACGAACGGAATCGCGACGATCAGCGCCGCCAGCAGGACGACCAGCGAGACGGCGAGGCCCACCGCGATACCGAGGACGAACTTCGCGACGACGTAGAGTCCGACCTGCTTCCACTCGGCACGGAGCGTCGGCCAGAGGCGCCGCCAGCCGTCGAGGACGCCCACGCCCTCGGCCAGCATCGTCGGCACCACGAAGTCCGTCGTCAGGCCGAGGACGACGCTCCCGACGAGGGCGACGACGCCGAACACGATCACCAGCGGGACGAGGAGGACGAGGAAGGCGGGCGAGACGCCGATGCCGAACCCGAACACCGCGAGAAGCGGCAGGCCGATCACCAGCAGACTCACCAGACCGACGACGAGTCGGAACCCGAACAGCCGGAAGCCGGGTCGGACGTTCGCGCCGAACGGGTCGCGGATCGACACCTCGCGGTCGCGGAGGCCGACGATCAGGACGAACTCCATGATGGCGCCGACGAGGCTCCAGACGAGCGCCAACAGGAGGATCAGGAGGACGATCCCGGCCACGATCGTGACGGCCGTGCCGACCTCCGGTATCGACGGGGCGGGAACGTCCGACGGGACGCCGCCCCCACCACCGCCCGACGGGACGTTGACATTGCTCCCGCCGGTCGGGACGCCGCCGCCGACGCCGACGAAGAGGGCGATCAGGGCGAGTCGAAGCCACCGGCCGCGGTCGATGGGTCGGAGGAGCTCTTCGGTCGCGTCACGGGCGTCCGAGAGGGCGGCGAAGGCGTACCAGCGGGAGGGCATACGAGGTTCGTCGGCCCGACATGACAAAAGTATGTATGACCAGTCTCGACGACCGGGGTGGCGATATTTTAGTCCCGGGTCCGAACACCCGGTCATGACCACCTTCGAACGCCGGACACGGCGCGCCCAGTCGCGCCTCGACGCCGCCGGTGCCGACGCACTCGCGCTCACTCCCGGTCGGGACTGTTACTACTTGACCGGCGTCGACGCCGAGGCGAGCGACCGCCTCCAACTCCTCGTCGTTCCCGTCGACGGCGACCCGACGTTCGTCGTCCCGACGCTCGAAGCCGATTCGATGACGACGTGGGTCCACGACGTGCGAACGTGGGACGACGAAACCGGTCCCGGTCCGGCGCTCGACCCGCTTCTCGACAGCCTGTCGCCGTCCCGTGTCCTCCTCGCGGACCGGATGTGGGTTCGGTTCTCGCTCGCGCTCCGGGAGCGACTCCCCGACGCGTCTTTCGGCCTCGCGAGCGAGGTGCTCTCGCCCCTGCGCCGGCGGAAAGACGGCCGGGAACTCGACGCGCTCCGGGCGGCGGCCGAGGCCGCCGACGCGACGATGCGGGACCTGCGCGCCCTCGGCGCCGACGCCGTGGGGACGACCGAAGCCGACCTCGCCGCGTACATCGAGGAGCGTCTGGAAGCGAACGGTGGGACGGGCGTCGCCTTCGAGACCATCGTCGGCGCGGGGGCCAACGGCGCCGACCCGCACCACGCGAGCGGCGAGCGAGAGATTCGGGCCGGCGAGCCGGTGGTCCTCGATTTCGGAACGCGGGTCGACGCCTATCCGAGCGACCAGACCCGGACCGTCGTCTTCGACGGGGAGCCAAGCGAGGAGTTCCGGCGGGTTCACGACGTCGTCCGCGAGGCGCAGTCCCGGGCCATCGCGGCGGTCGAATCCGGCGTGACCGCCGGATCGGTTGATCGCGCCGCCCGCGAGGTAATCGAGGACGCGGGCTACGGCGACCGGTTCGTCCACCGGACGGGCCACGGCGTCGGCCTCGACGTCCACGAGGCGCCCGACATCGTCGCCGGAAACGAGACGAAACTCGAACCGGGGATGGTCTTCAGCGTCGAACCCGGCGTCTACCTGCCCGATCGCTTCGGCGTGCGGATCGAGGATCTGGTGGTCGTCACCGACGACGGCGGGTGCGAGCGGCTGAACCACACCGACCGTCGGTGGCGGGGTTAGTCGTTGCCGTCGCCGATCAGCGCGTCCACGTCGGCGTGATCGGTCAGGAGCGACCGCATCACGTCGACGGTGTGTTCGTCGCGCGTCCGCCCGCTCCGAACCACGTCCTCGGCGCGTTCGAGCGTCGAGAGCGTATCGGCCGCCGTGAGCAGGACGGGCACGCCCTTTTCCGCCGCCTTCCCGAGGACGGTCCCCGGTGGGCGCCGACCGCCGGTGATGACCAGACAGTTGATGCCCGGCGCTTCGAGCGCGGCGGTGTGGATATCCGTTCGGTCGCCGCCGGTGATGACGGCGGCGTCTTTCGTCCGCCGGAAGAAGCGAAGCGCCGACTCGCCGCTCATCGCGCCGACGAGGAACCGCTCGACGACGCCGTCGGTCGGGACGTCGGTCAGCGTCTCGACGCCGAGTTCATCGGCGAGTTCGGCGACGGTGACCCCCGCCAGACTGGGGTCACGGGGGAGGATGCCCACGACGGGGATATCCCTCTTTTCGAGGAACGGGACGACGATGCTCTCGACTTCGTCGTAGGCGGTTTCGGACACCCGATTGAAAACGACGCCGCGAAGGCGGTGGCCGAGCTGGCGGGCGGCCGCGAGCGTCTCGTCCACGTCCGGCGGCGACTCGTAGTCGGCGACGAGGACCACGTCGGCGTCCAGTAGGTCGGCCACGTCGGCGTCGGTCAGGTCGACGACCCCGCCGGTGGTGAGGCGGCCGCCACCTTCGACGGCGACGAAGTCCCGACCCTCGCTCACGGCGTCGAACCCCTCGCGAACGCGCTCGCGGAGGTCGGCGGGCCGTTCCCGCCCCTCCAGCGCCGAGCGGACGAACGTCGGCGAGTAGACGATGGGCTCCATCTCGTGCATCTCGTCGTCGGTGCCGAGGAGTTCGCGCGCGAGCATCGGGTCGCGGTCGAGCGTCTTGCCGACGTGGCTCTGGAGGCGGGTCCCCTTGGGTTTCATGTAGCCGACGCTCCGCCCTCGCTCCTGTGCGTCGCGGGCCAAGGCGATGGCGATGGCCGTCTTGCCTGTGCTCTCTCCGGTCGCGGTGACGAGTAGGGTGTTCATGATTCGGGTTCGATGGTGAGTCGGAGGTCGACGGCCTCGACGCCGTCCGGCCGGACGACCAGCGGGTTCACGTCGAGTTCGAGGATCGACGGGAAGTCCGTCACGAGCTGTGAGAGGCGCCCGAGCGTCTCGGCGACCGCTCCCCGGTCCACGGGGTCGCGGCCGCGCGCCCCGGACAGCAGCGGCGACGCCTGAATCTCCTCGGTCATCGCCCGCGCCTCCGTCTCGGCGACGGGCGCGAGGCGGACGGCGGTGTCCTCCATCACCTCGACGAAGATACCCCCGAGGCCGAAGAGGACGAGTGGGCCGAACTGCGGGTCGCGGTTCGCGCCCACGATGGTCTCGATGCTGGCGTCCATATCGACCCGCTCCTGCACTTGGACGCCGAGGATCGTCGCGTCGGGCTGGTAGTTGCGTGCGCGGGCGATCAGATCCTCGTAGGCGTCGTACACCTCCTCGTGGCGGATGCCGACCTTCACACCGCCGATGTCGGATTTGTGGAGGATATCCGGGCTGACGATCTTCATGACGACGGGGTCGCCGATGCGTTCGGCCACCGCCAGTGCGTCGGTCGGGGAGTCGGCCACCTCGCCCGCGGGCGTCGGAATCCCGTAGGCGTCGAGGAGGGGCATCGCCTCGACGCCGAGTCGTGTCGTGTTGCGGTCCCGCGCCCGGTCGAGCACCCCGTTGGCCGCCTCGCGGTCCACGTCGTACGCCGTCGGGTCGGGTCGGTCGCGCTCACGGATCGCCCGATAGCGTTCGAGCGTGGCGAGACTCCCGACCGCCCGCGCGGGGTCGAAGTAGGTGGGAATCCCCGCCTCGGAGAGCACGTCCGCCGCCCCACGGGTGCGTTCCTCGCCCATCAGACACGTCGTCACGGGGAGGCCGTGGGTGGCCTGGAGGTCGACCACGTCGGCGGCGAGCCGGTCGAAATCGATCGTCGCGGTGGGGGCGGCGAGGACGACGGCCGAGCCCACGGCGCCGTCGGCGAGGGCGATATCGACGGCGTCGCGGAGGCGGTCGTTGTCGGCGTCGCCGATGACGTCGACGGGGTTGTAGACGTTCGCGCCCTCGGGCAGGCGGTCGCGGAGGGCGTCGACGGTCGTCGAGCCGAAGTCGGCGAGCGAGAGGGGGCCATCGCCGACGGCGTCGGTCGCCATCACGCCCGGCCCGCCGGCGTTGGTGACGACCGCGACCCCGTTGGTCTCCGGAACCGGCTGGCCGGCGAGGGCGCGCGCGGCGTCGAAGAGGTCCTGAACGGAGTCGGCGCGGACGACTCCCGCCTCGCGGAGGCCGGCCGCGTAGGCGCGGTCCCGCCCCGCCATCGCACCGGTGTGGGAGGACGCCGCCTGCGCGCCCGCTTCGGTCCGCCCCGACTTCACGACGACCACCGGCGTCTCGCGGGTCACCTCGCGGGCCGTCTCGACGAACCGGCGCCCGTCCTCGATGCTCTCTAGGTAGCCGACGATCACGTCGGTGTCCTCGTCGTCGCCCCAGTTCGCCACGAAGTCGGTCTCGTCGAGGACGGCCTTGTTGCCGAGCGACACCACGTCCTTGAACCCGACTCCCTGATCGGCCGCCCAGTCGAGGACGGCGGTGACGAACGCGCCCGACTGGCTCAGAAAGGAGATGGAGCCCGGCGGCGCCGACCGGGGGGCGAACGTGGCGTTCAACCCGACCGGCGTGCTGATGATCCCGAGACAGTTCGGCCCGACGAGGTTCAGGTCGTACTCCGCCGCCGCGGCTTCGAGTTCGCGCTCACGGTCGACACCCTCGCCGCCCGTCTCGCCGAACCCCGCGGTGACGACGACGACGTTTGTGACCCCGGTTGCACCCGCCTCGCGCACCACGTCGACGGCGATCGGCGCCGGGACGGCCACCACGACGAGGTCGGCGTCGGCCTCGCTCACGCTGTCGACGCAGTCGAGGCCACGGACCGACTCGTAGTTCGGATTCACCGGCACGACCGTCCCGTCGAAGTCGGCCGTGAGGTTCTCGACGAGCGCGCGGCCGACCGATCCCTGACGCTCCGTCGCCCCGACGACGGCCACCCGTTCGGGGGTAAACAGCGCGGAGAGTGTGCCCATCACCCCCGGCTACCACCGGCCGCCGCATAAACTCCGTGGGCGGTTCCCCCCGAATCTGACGGACCGCCGACTCCACACGGCACGGATTAGGCCGACCAAAAGTATCGAAGATATGATAATACTTAACCTCCTCGCCACCCTCGAATCGACCGATGGCGCTGCTTGAAAACGTCGCCTTCGTCTTTCTCGCCGGGCTGATCACCGCGCTAGCGACTGGCCTGGGTGCGATTCCGTTTTTCCTCGTCGACGACGTGAGCGACCGCTGGAACGTGGCGTTGTGGGGACTCGCCTCGGGCATCATGCTGTCGGCGTCCGTCTTCGGCCTGGTGTTCGAGGGGCTGTCGGCGGCCGACTCGCCGCTCGCGATCGTGCCCGGCCTCGTCGCGGGCGTGGTCCTCGTCGTCGTCGCACACGAGGTCATCGAGGGGTACGAGCTGAGCCCGAAGCAGTACGAGGAAGCCGACTTCCGGAAGCTACTGCTGATCCTCGGGGTCCTCACCGTCCACAGTTTCCCCGAGGGCGTCGCCGTCGGCGTCGCCTTCGCCGACCTCGGCCTGCGGGCGGCCGCCGGCACGACCGTCGGCCTGTTCGGCTTCGCCGTCCCACTGCTCGCCGTCTTCATGACCATCGCCATCTCCATCCACAACGTCCCCGAGGGGGTCGCCATCTCGATTCCGCTCCGGACGCTCGGCGTCTCGGAGTGGAAGATGGTCTGGTGGGCCGTCTTCTCCAGTCTCCCACAGCCTCTCGGCGCGGTCATCGCGTTCCTCTTCGTCCGTGTCGCCCGCGACTTCCTCCCCGCCGGGTTCGGCTTCGCCGCCGGCGCGATGATATATCTCGTCGTGACGGAGTTCATACCCGAAGCCCTCGACATCGGCGAGGAGTTGCCGGGTGGGGGGAGACGCGAACTCGCCGCGGGCGTCGCCGCCGGCGTACTGGCGATGCTCCCGCTCCTGTTCGTTTAGTGACTGTGACCCGTCGCCTCGCCGAAGGTCATGCCGAAGCGCTCCTCGAACAGTTCCTCGGCTTTCTCGTTGATCTCGCGGAGGTCGCCGGGCACCTCGCCCTCGGCGTGGTGGACGATGGCGTGTGAGCGCTGGACGAAAGAGAGCAGCGCGATTTCGGCGACGACGGTCGTCGGGTCCTCGCCCTGTTCGGCGAGGGCGTCGACCAGACCGACCGGGAGTTCGAGTTCGTCGCTGTCGCCGTCCGGGCCATCGATGGTGTACGTCTCGGTTTCGACCATGCCGCTACTGGGGGCGCCCGATATAAGGGCGTGTGGGAAGTCAGTCGTCGCTCTCGGCCGCCGCGGGTTCCCCGCTCTCGGCCGCCGCGCGCTCCCGTTCCAGATCCTCCAGGTAGCCGTCGGCGTCGATGGCGGCCTTACAGCCCATGCCGCCCGCGGTGATGGCCTGCTGGTAGTGGTAGTCGACCACGTCGCCCGCGCCGAAGAGGCCGGGGACGCCCGTCTTCGTCTGCCCGCCGCCGTCGCCGCCGGCGGTCTCCAGATACCCCTCGTCGTCCATCTCCACGTCCAGCCCCTCCAGATACGCCGTGTTCGGAGTGTGGCCGATGGCATAGAAGACGGCGCCGGCGTCGAAGTCGAACTCCTCTGTTTCGGGGTCGTCGAGTTTGTCCGTCGGATGGCCTTCGGGGTTGTGGACCATCGTCACGTGGTCGACGCCCTCCTCGGGCGTGCCGTGAAGCTCCGTCACCTCCGTGTTCAGTTCGAGTTCGATCTCACCCTCGTCGACTTTCTCCATCACGCGGTCGATCCAGTAGTCCTCGGCGCGGAACTCGTCGCGTCGGTGAACGAGATAGACGGTCGAGGCGAACTTGGTAAGAAAGACCGCCTCCTCGCAGGCGGCGTCACCGCCGCCGATCACGACGATTTTCTCGTCTCGGAAGAAGGCGCCGTCACAGGTCGCACACGTCGACAGCCCGTAGCCCATGAGGTCGTCCTCGCCGGGGATACCGAGCGTGCGGGCGCTGGCGCCCGAGGCGGCGATGAACGCGTCGGCCGTATACTCCACACCACTCGTCAGCGTGACGTGGAAGGTCCGGCCCGGTCCCGACGACTCCTCGACGTCGACGGACTCGATGACACCGTTCTCGATTTCGGCGCCGAACTTGCGGGCCTGGTCTTTCATGTTGGTGACCAGTTCCGGCCCGCTGATCCCCTCGGGGAAGCCGGGGTAGTTCTCCACGTCGGTCGTCAGCGTCAACTGCCCGCCGGGTTCGTCGCCCTCGAACACCAGCGGATCGTTGTTCGACCGGCCGGCGTAGATGGCGGCCGACAGTCCCGCTATCCCGCTCCCTGCGATGATGAGACGCCGATGGTCGGCGCCGTCGCTCTCGCTCATACACGTCGTAAGGCGGTGGGACGCATTTAGCTTGCGCCCTCCGGGTCGCCCACCCCCACCTTCTTGTCCTCCCCCCACCCACCGCCGCCCATGCCCGCCGACCTCCTGGAGAAGACCGACCGCTACGAGCGGATGCTCGCGAACGCCCTCGACGAGGCGGAGACCCGCCCGCCCGCGGACACGCCCCTCGGCACCGCGGCCGCGGAGTGCCGGGAGATGTCCGAGTCGTATCTCGACGACGGCCGCCACTTCCGTGCCAGCGACGACCCGGTGAACGCCCTGGCCGCCTTCTCCTACGGCTACGGGTGGCTCGACGCCGGCGTTCGGATGGGCCTCTTTGCCGTCCCCGAGGACACGGACCTGTTTACCGTGTAGGCGACGTTCCCGTCCGGAAGACGGCGCGCCCGTGTGCCGGTGTCGGATCGTACTCGACCACGTCGTCGATCCCGAGGTGAGTCCGTGATCGGCGGCCGTCGGCTCTCGGCCGCCGCGGTCGTACGCGGCGTCAGGCGCGTGACCGCCCGAGGTGCCCGACGGGAGACCGACGTACTTGTGCTCGTTCGTTCGAGCACGCGTTCCCGACGAGCAGCCGCCCTCCCCGGCTGACTGTCTGGATCGTCCGTCCGAGCAGCGGGAAGCCACGCTGGTGGCGTGACGTTACCACCCGAACGGGACACAACGCGGTACTGGAACCGCTTGGGCTCGCCACCCTGGTTGTACAGGAGTTGTGCTTCACGGACGATCCCGTCGGTATTCACGGTTAGATGTCCCCGAACGTCGGTTGCGTTCACGACGGCGACGCCGGTGATGGTGTACCGAATACGCCGTTCGCCGTTGTGTTCGGTGATTTGTGTCGCCCGAAACTCACCGATCGTGATGATCCTGGAGACCACTGCCCACATCGAATTGGCCGCACGGAATCGGGTTTCGTCGACCGAACCGTTCGTCGCCTCGAACGAGGTTCGTCCGTTCCGGCCGTTACGGCTGTATCGAACGCCCGATTCGACGTAGACATCGCGCTGCGTGACATCGGCGTATCCGTTGTGGACATCAAGGCGGAACCGAGTCCGTGTCGCGCTCGCTTCGTACCGGTAGTCGACGTACGCTCCGGGACGGAATCGCTCGAGCGCGACCCCCGACACTGGTTCCGTTCGGAGATAGCTAATCGAGAGCCTGCGAGCCGCCGAAATGTCGACCGCCGACCGTGAGAACCCGTCCGGAAATTCGGCGTCGGTGAGGGTTTCGTTGGGGACATCGGCGGAACTTCTCGTCGGCTCCACCGCTGGAGCATCCGGCGTCGGGGTAGCGTTTTCGCCCCCCATACCGCCACATCCGGCGACGACGAGGAGAGAGGCAACCGCAATCACAGCGGGGCTTCTCCGAGGCACGTCGTTCACTCGTCGTCACCTGGTAAAGAAGCTGTTGGCGCAGGCGGATCGACGGTCCGTATATATACATCGGCGGTGAAATGCGTACCATGACACGGCACTGTGCCGACGGCGGCACCGAAGTCGACCCCGAGCCCTACGCCCGGTTCGACACCCGCGCGGGTAACCCCGCCATGACCCCCGACGGGCGACTCCTCGTCAGCAACCACCCGTTTCCCTACGGGGACGAACCGGCGTACCGCGTCGTCGAATACGTCGACGACGGCGAGGTGCGCCCGTTCCCGAACGAGGCGTGGAGCACGCCCCCCGGCGACGACGGCGTCGGCATCCACACCCTCATCGGCCTGCGTGCCGACCCCGACGGGACCGTCCGCATCCTCGACATCGGCAACGTCGCCGAGGGGCACCTCCCGAAACTCGTCTCGTGGGATACGACGACCGATCGGCTCGCCCGCGTCGACCACGTCCCGGCCCACGCGACGACCGACCTCTCGTTTATGCAGGATTTCGCGTACGACGCAGTGCGCAACGCGGTCTACATCGCGGACTTGGGGTTGAGCGACGAGCCGAGCGATCCGGGAGCACCCGGCCTCGTCGCCCTGGATCTGGATACGGGACGAACCCGTCGGGTGATCGAGGACCACCCGAGCGTCCTGCCCGAGGACGGCGTGACGCCGATCATCGAGGGTGAGCCGGTGGTACAGGAGAACGCCGAGGGCGAGTACGAACCCATCAGCGCCGGCCTAGACGGCATCACAATCGACCCCGCCTTCGAGTGGGTCTACTACTGCGGCATCACGACCGAGAGCGTCTACCGAATCCGCGCCGCGGACCTGCTGGACGGGTCGCTCTCCGACGCCGAACTCGACGACTGCATCGAACGCTACGGCGACAAGGAAGTCTGTGACGGCATCACCGTCGACACCGCGGGAAACGTCTACGTTACGGACATGACGAACAACGCCATCGGCGTTACCCGCCCATCGGGCGAGTACGAGGTACTCGCCCGCGACGACGAGAAGTTCCTCTGGCCCGACGGCTTCTGCTGTGGCCCGGACGGAAACGTCTACTTCACGGTCACCCAACTGCACCGCGCGCCGCCGTTCAATCGGGGGACCGAGGAGTCGTACCACCCGTTCGAGCTGTTCCGGTTCGAGAGCCTGGCGCCCGTGACGGTTGGGCGGTAGGCGTCAGTACCGATACGTCGGCCCGTCGTCCCCGTCCTCGACGGTGACGCCGATGGCTTCCAGGTCGTCACGGAGTTGGTCGGCCCGGTCGTAGTTGCCCGCCTCGCGTTCGGCCTCGCGCACGTCGAGGACGAGTTCGATCAGGTCGTCGGCGAGGTGGGCTTCGCCGCCCGCACCGCCGCCGAAGTCGAGGCCGAGGACGCCCTCGCCGAACTCCTCGAACGTCTCGACTGCGCGCCGGAGGCCGACGTAGTCGTACTCGTCGCGCCCGTCGACGTGGCGGTTGACCGCCGTCGCGAGTTCCAGCAGAGCGGCCGTCGCCTCGCGCACCCCGAAGTCGTCGTTCATCGCCGCGGTGAAGCCCTCGCGTGCCTCCTCGACCGCCGTCCGCAGGTCGTCGTCCTCGACTTTGGTGCGGGCGGCGACGCCGTCGCAGGCGTCGACGGCCGCCTCGCACGCGCGGTCGAGTCGCTCCCAGCGTTCCTCGGCTTCCGCCATCGCCGCCTCGCTGTAGGTCTGTTTCGATCCGTAGTTGGTCGAGCAGTAGAACGTCCGGATGACGTTCGGGCCGAACTCCTCCAGAGCGTCGGCGACGTAGAAGTAGTTCCCGAGACTGGAGCTCATCTTCTCGCCGGCGGTTTCGAGGAGGCCGGTGTGGAGCCAGTAGCGGGCGAATTTCTCCCCTGTTGCCGCCTCGCTCTGGGCGATTTCGTTCTCGTGGTGAGGGAAGATCAGGTCGTGACCTCCGACGTGGATGTCGATGGTATCGCCCAGGTGAGTCGTGCTCATCGCGGAGCACTCGATGTGCCAGCCGGGCCGGCCCTCGCCCCACGGCGAGTCCCACGTCTCGCCGGACGGGGGATGGTCGCTCAGCGGCCGGTCGTCCTTGCGGTGTTCGACCACGTCCGACGGCGAGACGCCGTCTGCCTTCCAGAGAGCGAAGTCCGCGGGGTGGCGCTTCTCGGATCGCTCGTCCGGGTCGCCCTGGGACTCCATCTCGTCGAGGTTCTGATTCGAGAGTTTGCCGTAGTCCTCGAACTCGGTCACGTCGAAGTAGACGGAGCCGTTCGCCTCGTAGGCGTAGCCGCGGTCGAGCAGCGTCCCGACGAGGTCGACGATTTCGGGGACGTGTTCCGAGACGCGGGGGTAGACCGCCGCCCGCTTCAGATTCAGGCCGCGCATGTCGGCGAGGACCGAGGCGATGAAGCCCTCCGCCACGTCGAGTTCGGCGTCGCCGAGGTCGTCCTCGCCGACGCGGGCGACGATCTTCTCGTTCACGTCGGTGAAGTTCTCGACGTGGCGCACGTCGTAGCCGCAGTGGTCGAGCCACCGGTGCATCACGTCGGCGTGGGTCCACACCCGCGCGTGGCCGAGGTGAGCGTCGTCCGAGACCGTCAGCCCACAGACGTACAACAGGACTTCCTCGCCACCCGGCTCGAACGCCTCTCGCTCGCCCGTCAGCGTGTTGGTCACGGACAGCGTCATAGGCGTGCTTCCGCGTCGAGGCATTAATATCTGTAGAAACGCTTGCAGGCTAGCCCGCGAATTATAGTTATTTATCTTACAGAATAGTCGTTCGGAGTACAGTTATGCGTCCGCCCGGTCTGGCTCCGAACGCGACGACTGCGGCCCGTCGCGAGTCAGGTCCCCGCGGACGCTTCGTCGTCATCGACTACGACCGTCCAGCAACCGAACGATTCGGTCCCTCGCTCCGGCCGGTGACCGTGATGGGCGTCTCGGTGGCGCTGGATTCCGATGCCATACCGCCCGTACGTGTCGACAGAGCATCCTTCGGGCGGTCGAGCGAGCGATAGCCGGCAGGACCAGCGGGGAATCAACACCCGTATATCGGGGTCCCCGTCTATTGGGTGTACGAATGACCGACGTTAGCGTCATCGGGTGCGGCCACATGGGAAGCGCCATCGTCAGGGGGCTCTCCCGGACCGGCACCCACAGGCTGACCGCGTGTGATCTGGACACGAGCGCCCTCGAAGCGGTCGAACCGTACTGCAACGAGACGACGACCGACATCGCGACGGCTGCCGACGCGGACGTGGTGTTCGTCGCGGTCAAGCCGAAGGCTATCGCCGCGGTGCTCTCCGATCTCGACTTGCCGGCCGACGCGACGCTCGTCACCATCGCCGCGGGCGTTCCACGGTCGTACGTCCAGTCACACACCGACGCCACCGTGATTCGGATCATGCCCAACCTCGCCGCCGAACTGGGCGAGATGGCCGCGGCCGTCTCGTGGGACGCCGTCGACGACGACGTGCGCGACCTCCTCGACGACCTCGGCGAGTTCGTCGAAATCGAGGAGAGCCAGATGGACGTGGCGACGGCGCTGAACGGGAGCGGGCCGGCTTTTGTCTACTACCTCATCGGTTCGATGCGGACGGCAGCGATCGCGGAGGGGCTCGACCCGGACGCAGCGTCGACACTCGCCGCCCAGACGTTCAAAGGTGCCGCCGAAACCGTCATCCAGTCCGACGAGTCGATCGAGGACCTGATCGACGCGGTCTGTTCGGAGGGCGGCACGACCATCGAGGGGATGAACGTCCTCTGGGACAGTGACGTGGAGTCGGTACTGGAAGCGACGCTGGGCGCCGCCGCCGAGCGCTCCCGCGAACTCGGCGGCGACTTCGACGATGAGTGAGAGCGAAGCAGTCACGCCCGAGGAGATCGAGCGCGCCCGACGGCTCGCGGCCGACGCGGAGCGGGTCGTCGTCAAGGCCGGCACCAACTCCCTGACCGACGACGACTCAAACCTCGACGATGACAAACTCGACAAACTCGTCGACGACGTGGAGGCCCTCCTCTCGCGTGGCAAAGAGGTGTTGCTCGTCTCCTCGGGCGCCATCGGCGCCGGCAAGGGTCGGGTGGGCTACCCCCACGAGACCGTCGAGGAGTCACAGGCGCTTTCGACCGTGGGACAGAGCCACCTCATGCGGCGCTACACGGAGAGCTTCGAGCGGTACGGGCGGACGGTCGCCCAGATCCTGCTGACCGATCACGACTTGGGCAATCCCGAGCGGTTCACCAACTTCCGCAACACGGTCGAGACGCTGCTAGAGTGGGGCGTCGTCCCCATCATCAACGAGAACGACGCCGTCGCGACCGAGGAGATTCGGATCGGCGACAACGACATGCTCTCCTCGTCGGTCGCCATCGGCGTCGACGTGGACCTGCTGGTGACGCTCACCGACGTGGACGGCGTCTACACCGACAACCCCAAGCGGGAGCCGTCGGCCCGGCGCATCGAAGCCGTCGGGCGCAACTACGGCGAGGTGCAGGAACTCGTCGCCGGCGGATCGAGCGACGGCGTCGGATTCGGCGGCATCCTGACGAAGGTACAGGGCGCACGCGACGCGAGCGAACACGGCATCCCGGCGATCATCGCCGGGTCGGCCGAGCCGGACGTACTGGAACGAATCGCTACTGGCAAATCCGTGGGGACGCTATTCGTCCCCGTGAACGGGGTCATCGATGACTGAGCAAGCTACCGAACGGAAGGTCGCCGAGGCACAGACCGCCGCGCTGGAGTTGGCGAAACTGGATGACGAGGAACGAAGCGCCGCGCTCCACGCCGTCGCCGACGCCCTCGGAGCGAACGAGGACCGCATCCTCGAAGCGAACGAGAAGGACGTGACGGAAGGCGAGAAGCTGCTCGCGGCCGGCGAGTACAGCCAGGCGCTCGTCGACCGCCTGAAGCTCTCGTCGTCGAAACTCGACGACATCGCGGAGATGGTCCGGAGCGTCGCCGAGCAGGAGGACCCCCTGGGGCGGACGCTCTCGGCCCGCCGCCTCGACGACGGCCTCGAACTCTACAAGGTGGGCGTCCCCATCGGCGTCATCGGCACCGTCTTCGAGTCGCGGCCGGACGCCCTGGTTCAGATCGCTGCCTTGAGCCTGAAGTCCGGCAACGCCGTCATTCTGAAAGGTGGGAGCGAGGCCAGCCACTCAAACCGCGTCCTCTACGAGGTCATCCGCGAGGCGACGGGAGGGATACCCGACGGCTGGGCCCGGCTCATCGAGGCCCGCGAGGACGTAAACACCATGCTCGGTATGGACGACGCCATCGACCTCCTCATGCCCCGCGGGAGTTCGGAGTTCGTGAGCTACATCCAGGACAACACCAAGATTCCCGTCCTCGGCCACACCGAAGGTGTCTGTCACGTCTTCGTCGACCGCGACGCGGACCTGCCGATGGCCGAGGACGTGGCCTTCGACGCCAAGGTGCAGTACCCGGCAGTCTGTAACGCCGTCGAGACCCTGCTGGTCCACGAGTCGGTCGCCGCCGACTTTCTGCCCGACATGGTCGCCCGCTACGAGGACGCGGGCGTCACCCTCCGTGGCGACGCGGCGACCCGCGAGGTGGTCGATATCGACCCCGCGACCGACGCGGACTGGGAGACTGAGTACGGCGACCTCGAACTCTCGATCACGGTCGTCGACTCCCTCGACGAGGCGGTCGACCACGTCAACGCCCACGGCTCGAAACACACCGAGTCGATCCTGACCGAGGACGCCGACCGCGCGGCCACGTTCATGCGGAGCATCGACGCCGCGAGCGTCTTCCACAACGCGTCGACGCGCTTCGCGGATGGCTACCGCTACGGCCTCGGCGCCGAAGTCGGCATCAGCACGGGCAAGATTCACGCCCGCGGTCCCGTCGGCCTCGACGGCCTCACCACATACAAATACTACCTCGAAGGCGACGGGCAACTGGTGGCCACCTACGCCGGCGAGAACGCCAAGCCCTACCTCCACGAGGAGTTCGACGGTGAGTGGGTTCCCGGCCACCTGGCCGGGGAGTAACAGCAGCCCCTTTTCGGCGAGTCCGGGTGGCGGCGTCCGTGGGTCGCGCGGGCGCTCGTCGGCGCCGACGATCAGCGAAAGAGGGCGACGATGGCGACGAGCACCGCCCCGACGACGATGCCGGCGCCGACGAGCACCGCGGGGCTGCGGACGGCGTTCGCGACGGCGGCGGCGACGGCGATAGCGACGACGCCGAGGACGAGGACGGGCACGACGCGTCGGCCGGGGAGGACACCCGCGAGTCGCTCGGCGAGCGAGGGCGTCTCCGGCTCCGGATCGGGACGCTGTGGGTTGGCGAGCGTCTCGTCGACGTCGACGGCGTTACCCCCGGGGTCGGGTTCGATCGTCACCTGAACGCTCCGCGTCTCGGAGCCGTAGCCCGTGGCGACTTCGAGGGTGCCGGTGACGGGTCCGTCGACGGGGCCGACGCCGACCGGGACGGACTGGGTCGTCTCGCGTTCGACGAAGAGGTTTCCGTCCGTCTCGATGCGTGCGGCCGCCGACAGGGACTCGTCAGCGCGAACGTGGACGTGGACGGCTTCGCCGTGGTTGCGGAGTTCGACGGAGAACGGCTCCGACGTGGCGAACTCGGCCGGCGCTTCGATGTCGTGAAGCTGCCCACGGTTCAACTCGACGAGCAACACCGGAGTCACAGCCCGAGGGTCGCACCCGGGGAGGAAAAAACTTCAGGCCGCTACTCGTCGTCCCGCATATCCGGCGGGAGCAGGTTCGGGATGCCGTCCTCGATGGGGTACACCTCGCCCGTGACGGTGCCGACGAGCCGACCCTCGATGATCTCCTCGCCGTCGCGCTCGTCCACTTCGAGTTCCAGATCGCTCTTGTCGAGTGGATCACAGAGGATCTCCATCAGGGATTCCTTCATTACCCGGCAGGTGGTGTGCGGTCGATAAAAAGCCACGGATACCGCGCCGTGGTAGTGGTTACGGTCACCCGTTGCCGGTGGGTGGCCGACCCGTTCTGGTGACCCACCGGTAAACAGTTACACTAATCCGTATAAGTCGGAGCACACCTACTCGCAGGACTGCGTGCGATCAGGTGTGCAAACAGTTCCAAACGCTACGATATCTCACACACGCCAGATGGCGGTCACCACGGGGTCGCCGTCGTCGATGACTTCGTACCCGAACCCGCGGTCGTCGAGTTGCGGGAACAGGTGTTGCGGGACGCGGTCGTTAACCTGCACGACCACGGCGTCGTCGTCGAGGTCCGCGAGCGTCTCCAGGGTCAGTTGCAGCGGCTCCGGTGGCGGCAGGTCGCGCACGTCCAGTCGCTCGTGGACCGTGGTCGACGGGGCGTCCGTCTCGGCCAGGAGTGTATCGACACCCGACATACCCGAGTCTCGGTCGCCGGGCACGGAGAGCGTTGTCCCGAACGCGTTCGGCACGGGGCTTCTTTACATCCGCACCGGGTGATATACGTATGCAGACCGTCACCGTCATGCGGACGATAGACGCCCCGGCGGCGGCCGTACGCGACGCGATAACGGACCTTGAGCCGTTCATGCGCGCCGCGGGCTTCGACGAGGTGACCGTCGACGGCGACGACATCCACATCGGCAACCGGGTCGGCATCGCCACGATCGAACTCGACCTGGAACGTGTCGACGCCCCGGACGCCGTCCTCGCTTACGAGCAACGGGCGGGCATCTTCGAGTCGATGCGGACGGTCTACGGCGTCGAGGCAGTCGATGCCGGGCGAACGCGCGTCGAGGCGACGACCGACTTCGCGCTCGACGTGGCGCTCGTCGGCGACCTGATGGACGCGACGATCATCCGCCGTCAGCGGACGAAGGAACTCGACGCGCAGTTCGACCACCTGGAAACCACCCTCGGCTAGCCCGAACGTGTTCGGGGACAGTCTCTGGGTGGGCCGTCGACAACTCGCTTCCATGAGCCACTCCGAGGAGACCCACGACACCTCGTGGTCCGCAAATCTCGAAGGTCCGGACCACGCGGCCAGCAGGGAACTGGTGGTCGAGGAGGCGATCGCGGCGGTCGAGCGGACGGCCGCCGGGACACACGTCAACCTCGTGACCCACGGCGATCACGGCCATCCCGAGACGTACCTGTACGGCGTGCTCCGCGAGCGGTTCGCGGACGCGACGCTGGAGTACGTCGATCGGTGTGGCTGTGGCGGACACGTCACCCGCGTCCACGTCTGAGATGCACGCGAACGTCGACACCGACCGGCGGCCGTTCGTCCTCGTGTGGGAGCTCACACGGGCGTGTGAACTGACGTGCAAGCACTGCCGTGCCGACGCCCAGCCCGAACGCCATCCCGACGAACTCACGACCGCGGAGGGGATGGCGCTACTGGACGAGGCGCAACGGTTCGGCGAGAACCAACTGGTCGTGCTCTCGGGCGGCGACCCCCTGGCCCGCGACGACACGGTCGAGTTGATCGAGTACGGCGCCGACCGGGGCCTCCTGATGACGCTCACGCCGAGCGGGACGGCGTCGCTCACGCCGGACCGGGTCGCCGCCGTCGCCGACGCCGGCGCGCGCCGCCTCGCGTTGAGCGTCGACGGCGGATCGCGGGCCGCCCACGACGAGTTCCGGGGCGAACCGGGCAGCTTCGAGTCGACGATTCGGGCGGCCGAGGCGGCCCGCGACGCCGGCCTGCCCCTCCAGATCAACACCACCGTCTGCGCCGAGACGGTCGACGAACTCCCGGCGATCAGGGAGCTAGTCGCCGAACTCGGTGCGATCCTCTGGTCCGTGTTCTTCCTCGTCCCCGTCGGCCGCGGGGCGGTACTCGACGCCATCGGCCCGGAGCGAGCGGAGGACGTGATGGCGTGGCTGGCCGACGTGGCGGTCGACGAGGAGTTCGGCGTCAAGACGACGGAGGCCCCCCACTACCGGCGGGTCGCGCTCCAGCGACGCCACGAGGGTGGGGCGGCCGCCGCCGACGCCATCGGTCGGCGGACGGGTATCACCGCCGGGGACGGGTTCGCGTTCGTCGGCCACGTCGGCGAGGTGTTCCCCTCCGGCTTCCTTCCCGAGTCGGCCGGCAACGTCCGCGACCGGGGCCTGATCGACAGCTACCGCGAGTCGACGCTGTTCACCGACCTCCGCGACCCCGACGCCCTGCGCGGGAAATGTGGCGCCTGCGAGTACCGTGGCGTCTGTGGCGGCAGTCGGTCGCGGGCGTACGCCACGACCGGCGACCCGCTGGCGAGCGACCCGCTGTGTGCGTACGTGCCCGAGGGGTACGAGGGACCGCTTCCGGCCGCGGGGGACTGACCGTGGCAACACAGCTGTCACGCGAAGCCGACGGCGACGACGATGCGGCGGCCGAGGCGCCCCTCGCCCGCCGCCTCCGCGACTGCGAGCGTGTCGTCGCGGAGCGGGAACTGCGGACCGCGCTGGCCCAACTGGACGGGTTGACGCCGGCACAGCGACGGACCGTCGAACGCATGGCCGGCCGCATCGCCGCCGGCGTCTTCGCGCCAGCACGGGACGCGGCCGACGAGGACCCGCGGGCGGTCGCCCGGCTGTTCGACCCCGAACACGTTCGGGACGGAGGGTAGGGGGACCGCGACCGTACCGTCGTCCATGCCCATCGTTCCCCGGCCCTGGTCGAGCGGCGACGAGGATTTCGACGGCTACGACGCGTTCGTCCCAGCACACCTGCCGGCGCCCGGACCGTTCCTCGACGGCCACCGGGTGCTGACGGGGCGTGACCACGCCGCGTTCCACCGCCTGACCCGCGAGCGATTCGAGGCACGCACCGTCTACGACGCGACGTTCGGCTACAACCTGGCGCGGCTGAACCTCGACAGCCGGCATACGGACGCGGGCTATCGGTACGCGGTCGACGCCGAGGACCCGACAGTCCTCCGCGCGGAGTTCACGCCGACAACCGAGTTCTGCCCGCAGAGCGACACGCTGGCGACGGCGTCGTTCCGGGCGTGGAACGCCGACGACGTTGGGCCAGCCCACGAGTTCGACCCCGTTCGCGTCCGGGTCGCGCCGATGCACGGGGGAAGCGAGCGGATCAACGACCGACTCGCGGCGCTCGAGGCGTCGTATCGTGACGCGGGCGAACTCCCCACGGCCGACGAGTCCGATCGGACGCCACACGACGGCGCGACGACGCCGTTCTGACCGCGATCAGTCGGAGCCGGTCGCCGGCGTCGACTCACGGCGGAGGGCGTCGGGGGCGTGACGCCACACGACGAGCGACAGGTTGGCCGCGAAGACCGCGAGGCCAACGGCGAGGCCGCCACCGCCGACGCGGGCGACGGTCCCTCCTCCCGTCCACTCGCCGACGACGAGGAGGGCGCCGCCGCCGGCGACGAGTGCGAGATCGACCGTCGCGAGGCGGTCGTCGTAGAGGTCGTCGATCATGGGGACGGCCTCGACCCCGAGACGGTCGGCGTAGCGGTGGAGCCAGACGAGGAAGGGGACGACGTGATAGAGCGTTCCGACGAGGACGAGGACGACGATCACGGCGAGGAGATGCGTCGTTCCCGGGGCGCCGAAGCGGGCGGCGGGTGCGAGCGGCGTGTGGAGCCACGCGGGGAGGGTCACGAGCGCCCAGCAGAGGAGCGTGGGCGCGAGGAGGGCGTACCGGACGAGCATCGGCGTCCGCTCGGCGCGGGCGTCGCGGAGACGCCGGGAGAGGACGACGACGAAGGCGAGGACGCCTGCGAGGAGGAGGAGTGCGCCGAGGCGGGCCATCGGCGCGGATCGGAGGAGCCGCCCCGCCGCGAGGACGACGACGCCGACGGGGTAGGCGACCGTCTCGACCCGCTGGAGGCGGCGATCGAGCGCGTCGAGGTCGGTCTGACCGAACATCGGGACCAACTGATAGAGGGCGCCGAAGACGGTCGTGAGGACGGCGCCGAAAACGGCGAGGGTGGCGTGGGTGGCGACGGCGGCCGGCCGGGCCACCGCCGCGCCGAAGACGGGAGTGACGAAGCCGACGGCGAGGACGACGCCGAGCGCCGTGAGGGCAACGACGAAGGCGAGCGCGATTGCGAAGTGGCGTTCGGTCACGTCCAGCGGGCGGGCCGCCGCGAGCGTCCGCCCCACGTTGTAGGCGAACGTCCAGAAGCCCGCGAGCATCAGACCGCCGCCGGCCGGGAGGGCCGCGAGTCGGTTCGTCAGGAGCGCGGCGGCGAAGGCTCCGACTCCGCCGGCGATCAGCCACAACTGCGCGCGCGCGAGTCGCCGGGAGTAAAGCGCCGTCCCCGACCAGACGGGGACGAACTGCGTCATCGCGCCGGCGATGGTGAGACAGACGAACCCGACCAGCAGGAGGTGGAGGTGAGCGAGGCGGGCGAGGCCGGATGCGACGCCGAACGCGTCGGCGACGCCGAGCGCCGAGCCGGCGAGCAGGAAGCCGAGCGCGGCGACGAAATGCCGGAGCGGTATCGAGAGCGGTGGCCCTCGATCCGCGTCCACGTCGCCGGGGATAGTCGCCATAATCGGGTAGTGGGCCGCGACGCCCCCTCGACGCTACGGCGAACGTGTTCGGGGTCGCCGAACCGGGTTTTTAATACCCCGGAGCGTCTGAGTGCCGAGCATGCCTACGGCGGAAGTTTCGCTGCCGGACGACGTGGATATCGAAATCCGACAGCTCGTCGAGGACGGGGAGTTCATCAACCGTGATCAGGCGGTCGAAGAACTGCTCTCGCTCGGTGTGTCGGCGTACAACACGGACGACTCGCCGACCCAGACGACCGACGAGGATCTGTTCACGCAGGTCGTCGACGACCAGCAAGACCCCGCGATCCGAAACGAATCGGACGACGAACGTACGCTGTAATCCGCCACAGACGTTTTTTTCGTGTCGGACATTCGTTGCGTCCGGGAAGGGCGGGCCGCCCACAGGATTCGGGACGGCCGACTGGCCGAACTCGAATCGCTCCACGCGGGAGCGTGGTGGTCCGACGTTCGGGTCGGCCGACTAGTCGGTGGTTAGCAAGCGCTCCGACATCGCGTCGAACATCTCGCGCTCCGCGGTCCAGAACTCGCGCAGGTCACCGATCGGCTGGTGTACCGGTTCGGCCACCTCGTCGTGGCGTTCGTACTCCCCGCTCGATTTCACCTCGTGATACGCGTCGCGGAAGGCCATCCCCTCCTGGACTAGCTGGTTTGCGGTGTAGGCGGCGAAGATGCCGTCGTCTATCTCGAAGTCGTCCGAAAGCTCCATGCTCTCGATCAGGGGCGTGAGGATGTCCACCGTCGCCCGCACCGTGTCGATACCCTCGATCAGGTGGCCTTTGGTCTGCTGGCTGTCGCGGTTGTAGCCGCTCGGGAGTTTGCCGATGATGCGCCGGACGGCCTCCTTGCCCGCCGACACCTCCTCCGCTTTCGCCCGCGCGAGTTCGAGGATGTCCGGATTGCGCTTCTGGGGCATGATCGAACTCCCCGTAGTGTAGTCGTCGTCGAGTTCGAAGAACTGCTGGTCCTCGGAGAAGTTAATGATGTCCTCGGCGAGTTTCTGGATGTCGAGCATCACCAGATCGAGCGTCTGTAGCAGTTGGAGCTCCTGTTTGCCCCGATTCGAGCAGTAGATGGGGTTGTGTTGTTTCCCCGCGAAGCCCAGCAGTTCGGTCGTCAGGTCGCGGTCGATGTCGAGGCTGGTGCCGTACGACGCGGCGGCGCCGAGGGGGTTCGAGTCGATGATGCGGTAGGTCGCTCGCAGGGAGCGCAGGTCGTCGATCAGCGCGTCGACGTAGCTCGACGCCCACAGCCCCGTCGACGACGGCATCGCCTGTTGCTGGTGGGTGTAGCCCGGAATCAAGACGTTCTCTTCCTCGGCGAAGGTGCGGAGCGCGTCGACGAAGTCGAGAATCCGGTGGGCCAGGTCGATGGTCGCGTCCTTCATGAACAGGCGCGTGTCGACGAACACCTGATCGTTGCGCGAACGGGCAAGGTGCATCTTCTTGCCCGCCTCCGTTCGCCGGGTGACCCGCTCCTCGACGAACGTGTGTACGTCCTCGCCTTCCACCTCGTCGGCCTCGTGGTAGAGGTCGGTGAGTGCCGCCCGGAGGTCGGCGAGTTCGTCGTCGGTCAGGAACCCCTGCCGGTTCAGCATCGTCACGTGTGCGAGGTTCGTCAGCACGTCGTACGGGAGAAACCGGTTCTCGAACTCCTTCGGCTCCATCGTATACCGGAGCGTCGCCTCGCTCGCCGAGTGCTCGGTGTTCTCCCAAAGCATGCACTCGCGTACCCCGAGACCGTACTAAAGGCTTTCCGACCGCCGCTGGAGGGGGTCCACTGCCGGCTGTGCGTCGATATCGATGTTAGAAGTCGGTGGCCGACTGGCCCTCGAGACCGAGGAACTCGCGTGTCTCCGCCGGCGTCGCGATCTCGCGTCCGGCAACCTCGCGTGTGAGGCGGACCATCTTCTCGACGAGTTCGGCGTTGCTCTCCGCCAGCCGTCCGCGTTCGAGATAGAGGTTGTCCTCGAGGCCGACGCGGGCGTGCCCGCCCATCGAGACGGCCTGCGTGCCGAGGGGGAACTCGTTGCGCCCGGCGCCGATGACCGAGAACGTGTACGTGTCGCCAAAGAGGTCGTCGGCCACGTCGACGAGGTGGGTGAGGTTGTCGGCGCTCGCGCCGATGCCGCCGTGGATACCCATGACGAACTGGATATGCAGCGGCGTCTCCAACAGGCCGCGGTCGAGCAGGTGTTTCGCGTTGTAGAGGTGGCCCACGTCGTACACTTCGAGTTCGGGCATGGTGCCGTGGTCCTCGAAGACGGGGAGGATGGTCTCCAGATCCTCGAAGGTGTTCCGGAAGATCAGGTCGCGGGTGCCGTCGAGGTATTCCGGTTCCCAATCGTACTCGAACTCGTCGTACTTTTCGAGCAGTTGGTAGAGGCCGAAGTTGATCGACCCCATGTTACAGGAGGCCATCTCGGGTTCGAGTTCGGGGACGACCCGGATGCGCTCCTCCGGGGCCATCGTCGGCGCGCCGCCGGTCGTCGGCTGGACGATGGCGTCGCAGTCGGCCCCGATCGTCTCGGCGACCTGCCGGAACAGGTCGAGGTCGGTGATCGGTTCGCCCGTCGTCTCGTCGCGGACGTGGATGTGGACGATGCTGGCGCCGGCCTCGGCGGCCGCGATGGCCTCGGACGCTATCTCATCGGCGGTGATCGGGAGGTGTGGCGACATGGTCGGCGTGTGGATCGCCCCGGTCACCGCACACGAGACGATGGTCTTGTCGAGTTCGCGCATGGTCGACCGAGAGGAGGGCGACCGGTATAGGCGTGGGGGATCGGTGCCGTGTGACAACGGCTAATAGTGTTTATTGTAACTGGTTACCGGTGAGTCGCAAAGACGGTCCGGTGACCCACCGGTAATGACTTACAATAAACAATATAAGTCGCGGACGGCCGACCGAGGTGTATGGTGGATTACGACCACACGCCGGTAACGGTCGCGGGCAAACGGGCGGTCGTCATCGGTGGGACGAGCGGTATCGGACGGGCGCTGGCCCACGGATTCGCGGCCGACGGCGCCGACGTGGTCGCGACGAGTCGGGGCGCCGAGAGCGTGGCCGAGACGGCGGCCGAACTCCGCGAACTCGGCGCCGAGACGGTCGAGAAGACCTGTGACGTGACTGATCGCGAGTCGCTGGTCGACCTGCGCGACGCCACGGTCGACGCCCTCGGCGGGATCGACGTGCTGGTGGCCTCACAGAGCGCCATCTCCCGGTCGAGCCTGGCCGACGGCACCGAGGAGGAGTGGCAGACGGTGTTCGACGTGCAGTTGGACGGCACCTACCGCGCGACACAGCTTTTCGCGGAGCGCATGGACGAGGGGGCGATCATCCCCATCTCCTCCATCTCGAACGGGCTCGCGATCCCGAATCTCGTGCCGTACACGACGGCGAAAGGCGGGATCGACGCGTTCACGCGCGTCGCCGCGGAAGAGCTCGGCCCCGAGATCAGGGTGAACGCCATCCGTCCCGGCTTCGTCCGCACCGAACAGACCGGGGGGACGTACGACGAGGGGACGGAGCGCCACGCCGAGATCGCCCGCCGGACGACGACCGGACGGCTGGCCGATCCGGGGGAGGTCGTCGGCGCGGCCATCTACCTCGCCAGCGACGCCGCGAGCTACACGAACGGGACCGTCCTGACGGTGGACGACGGCTTCACCCACGGCGCGTTCGGGGAGTAGCGAGGAGTGCGACCGAACCGTTCTTGTCGCGACACGCGGTAAGGCCCCCCAATGGATCGTGAGACGATGGCGGTTCGGGCGGCCCGCGAGGGCGCAGCCGTCGCCACCGACCTGTTCGGTACGGCGCTCGACGTGGCGACGAAGGGGTCGGCGACCGACTACGTCACGGAAGCCGACACCGGAGCGCAGCGCCGGATCGTCGAGTGCATCGCCGACGCGTACCCCGAGGACGCCGTCGTCGGCGAGGAGGGTGACGGTCGACAGCGGCTCCGTCCGGGCGAGACGGCGTGGGTGATCGACCCCATCGACGGGACGACGAACTACGTCCGCGGGGTGCCCGTCTGGGCGACGAGCGTCGCCGTCGTCAAGGACGGCGAGACGGTCGCCGCCGCGAACTGTCTCCCGGCCATCGACGCCGAGTATCACGCGGGGAGCGACGGCGCCATCGTCGACGACGACCCGGCGTCGGTCAGCGACGCGACGACTCTGGAGACGAGCATCGTCGCGCCGACGCTCCGGTACGGCCGCGAACACGGCGGCGCCTACGGGCGCTTGCTCGATACCCTCTCACCCACCGTCGGCGACGTGCGCCGACTGGGCTCGGCGCAGGCGACGCTCTCGTTCGTCGCGGACGGGCGCGTCGACGCCGCGGTCGGCGTCGTTCCGGCCCACCCGTGGGACACCGTCGCGGGCGTCCACCTGATCCGGCAGGCCGGGGGGACCGTCACCGACCTCTCGGGCGACCGCTGGACGCCGCGGAGCGAAGGACTGGTCGCCTCCGGCGGTGGGATTCACGACGACCTGTTGGCGCTTCTGTCGTAGGCGCGGCGCCGTCCCGAGTCGCCGGCACGCGGCCGGATCGGCGTCTCACACTTTCGGTCGCGTTAACTTTGGCGTGAATTGTGCCGGACGGCGAGGGCTTGGAGCCACGATTCTGCTGTCTGCGGTTCGACATGGCTAAAACTAGTTGCAAACGAGGAGGTTCGTCGTTCTATCTCCCAAAAGACACGTTCGATAGCATTCCGATTCCCGTGTGAAATCATCCGGAATCGGTAGCCGTCTTCGTCGAGAACGTTCACTAGATAATCGGCATCGTCGACGAGGAACTCGACGCCATCGAGCCGATATTGCCGATGCAGCTCGGCCAGAAACCATCGCGTTGTCTGTTTCGTCGTCGTCGGAAACAGCCTAAACTGCAGGATATCGTTCGTTTCGGGATCAACGGCACCGTACAGCCAGTAGTCGTCGCCGTTGATGCGGATCACCTTCTCGTCGACCGCAAGTTGATCCGCACTCACCGTCGAAATCGGCTGTAGATCAGCCTTATGCACCCAGTTGTGAACCGCGACGTGACTACGTTGGACTCCCAACTCATCGAGAAACTGACTGGCATCTCTCGTTGACATGCCGGCGAGATGACACCGGATGCCCACTTGAATCGCCCACTCGGGAGTCCGCTTGCGCTCCACAAACGACAAGTCGATCCACTCGATACACTCGCTGAGGCGTTCGGATTCTGCCATAGACACTCAGAAATCGAACGCCTCATCCTCTAACTTAACGCGACCACACTTTCGACGCAAAAACCTATTACCCTCTCGTGGTACAGTTCGGTGCATGACCGAAAACCGGGAGCAGCGGACGGATGCAGTCGTCTACAGCCCCTCGCAGTCGTTCGTCGAGTCGACGAACGTCTACGACTTCATGCGAACCTACGACATCGACGACTACGAGGAGTTGATCGAGCGGACGACCACGGCGGTGCCGGGCGAACCCCGTTCGGGCGTCACCTGGTTTTGGGACGAACTCGTCGACTACCTCGGCATCGACTTCTACGAGGAGTACGATGCGGTTCGAAACGACGCCGAGGGTCCGCAGTTCACGGAGTGGTATCCCGGCGGCCGCCTCAACGCCGCCCACAACACCGTGGATCGGTACGCCGCCCCCGACGCGGAGACGCGCAACAAGGTCGCCTGCATCTGGGAGGGCGAACCCGGCGACGTGCGCGAGGTGACCTATCACGAACTCGCGCGGCAGGCAAACCGGGTGGCGAACTACCTCGAATCGAAGGGGGTGGAGACGGGCGACACCGTGGGCCTCTACATGCCGATGGTGCCCGAAGTCGTCGCCATCCTCTATGGCTGTTTCAAGGTGGGTGCGGTCGCCGTCCCCATCTTCTCGGGATTCGGCGTCGACGCCACCGCCACCCGCATCGGCGACGCGGAGCCCTCGGTGCTTTTCACCGGCGACGGCTTCTACCGCCGCGGAAGCCAGGTGACGCTGAAGGAGTCAGCCGACGCGGCCATCGAAGAGGCCGGCCACGTCGAACACACCGTCGTCTACGACCGCCTCGGTCTCGCGAGCGATGGGTCGATTCCGTGGGACGACGACCGGGACGAACTGTGGGCCGAGTCGGTCGCCGAAGCCGACGACGACTACGACACCAAGTCCCTCCCCGCCGATCAGGAGTCCATGCTGCTTTACTCCTCGGGGACGACGGGAAAGCCGAAAGGCATCGTCCACACCCACGCCGGCGCCTTGATGCAGGCGGCCAAGGAGGTGTACTTCGGGATGGATCTCAAGCCCGCCGACCGCTTTTTTTGGGTCAGCGACATCGGCTGGATGATGGGGCCGTGGACGCTGATGGGCACCCACGCCCACGGCGGGACGATGGTCATGTACGAGGGGGCACCGGACCACCCCGAACCCGACCGCTTCTGGCAGTTGATCGACGACCACGGCATCACGCAGTTCGGCATCTCCCCCACCGCGATCCGTGCGCTCCGCAAGCGGGGCGACGAGTGGGTCGAGGACTACGACCTCTCCAGCCTCCGACTCCTCGGTTCGACGGGCGAGCCCTGGGACCCCGAGTCGTGGCTCTGGTTCTACGAGGAGGTCGGCAGCGGCGACACGCCCATCATCAACATCTCCGGGGGCACGGAGATCATGGGCTGCTTTCTCATGCCGATGCCAATCACGCCGCTCAAGCCCTGCACGCTCGGCGGGCCGGGGCTGGGAATGGACATCGACATCGTCGACCGGACGGGTGATTCCATCGCCGACACCCACGAACGCGGCTTTCTCGTCGCTCGCGACTCCTGTCCGAGCATGACCAAGTCGCTGTGGAGCGGCGACGACCGCTATCTGGAGGAGTACTGGAGTTCGTTCGAGGACCTGTGGGACCACGGCGACTGGGCCCAGAAGGACGAAGACGGCTTCTGGTTCCTCCACGGCCGCGCGGACGACGCCCTCAACGTCGCGGGCCGGAAGGTCGGCCCCGCGGAAGTCGAGGGGGCCGCGATGGAACATCCGGCGGTGAACCAGGCCGCCGCCGTCGGCGCCCCCGACGACACGACGGGGACGGCCGTCGTCCTCTATACCGTCCTCGAGGCGGGCGAGGAGGAGACCGACGACCTCCGCGAGGCGATCCGTGACACCGTCGGCGAGGAACTCGGCAAGCCGTTCCGGCCGCGCGAGGTACTGTTCGTCGACGCCTTCCCCAAGACCCAGAGCGGGAAGATCATCCGCCGGGCCATCGCGGGCATCTACCGGGGCGAGGACCTGGGCGACATGAGCAGCATCGAGAACCCCGACGCGCTCGACGAGATCGACGCGGCGCGGTAACGACCACGCTTATTCCCGGCCCGTCCCTGATAGGCACGATGACCGACGACCGACGGCGATTCGAGTTCGCGTACCGACCGGGAGCGATCACGTGTCGCCCGGGCTGTGTGGCCGACCTCGGTTCGATCTGTGAGCGCCACGGGTGGCCGCGGGCGCTCGTCGTCTGTGGCACCACCGTCGGGTCGACGCCGGCGGTGATCGACCCGGTCCGGGAGGGGCTGGGCGACCGGCTCGCAGGCGTCTTCGACGGGACGACACCCGAGAAGTATCTCGGCACCGCCGTCGAGGGGATGCGGCGCACCCACGCCGTCGACGCCGACGTTCTCGTCGCCGTCGGCGGCGGGAGTTCCCTCGACGTGGCGAAAGTGATGGCGACGCTGTCGACCCACGACGACCCGGTCGGAGCCGGGACCCGGGCCATCGACGACGCCGCGCTCTCGTTTTCCGACGGCGACCCGCTTCCCGTCGTCGCCGTGCCGACGACGCTCGCGGGCGCCGACCTCTCGACCGTCGCGGGCGTCACGTTCGCCGCGGGACCGGACGCCGACCGCCCGCCGAGCGGCGGCGTCGGTGACGAGCGACTGATGCCCGCCGCGGTGTGTTACGACGCCGACCTCTTCCGGACGACGCCCGAATCCGTGCTGACCGCCTCGGCGATGAACGGCTTCGACAAGGGCGTGGAGGCGCTGTACACCAGCAACTCGACGCCGATCACCGACGGCACGGCGGCGCGCGGCCTCCGCCTCCTGCGGTCGGGGCTGCCGACGCTTTGCGAGGACCCGATGGACGCCCACCGACTCGACGACGTCCTCGCGGGCATCGTCTGTGTCCAGTACGGCGTCTCGGAACCCGGTGCGTACAAGCTCTCGATCGTTCACGCCTTCGGCCACGGGTTCTCGCGAAACACCGACGCCCACCAAGGCGTCGTCCACGGCATCGTCGCCCCGCACGTCCTGCGCTACCTGTTCGAACACGTCGACGGCCGGCGCGACCTGCTGGCGGAGGCGCTGGGCGTCGATTCCGACACCGACGAGGCGACTGCCGAGGCCGTCGTCGACGCGGTGGCGGCCGTTCGCGACGACCTGGGGCTCCCGGAGCGTCTACGGTCGATCGACGGCCTCGCACGCGCCGACCTCGACGACATCGCCGAGCGTATCGTCGACGACTCGCTGATGGCGACGGTTCCGGACGGCCTCGATCCGACGGTCGGGGACGTGCGGGCGGTGCTTGCCGCGGCGTGGTAGGGTCGTCGCTCCCGTCAGCGCGGCCCGAAGCTCTCGGCGCGTACGTCGGCGGCGCCGGTCGCCTCGGCGACCGTCTTCGCGTCGCGGACGAAGGATTCGAAGCCGAAGACGTACACCGTCGCGTCGGAGCCGGTGAGGGAGTCGACCGCTTCGTCGAGCGATTCGACGACGAGAACGGTCGCGCCGTCGGCCTCGAGGGCGTCCAGCCGGTCGCGGTGGGGCGGGTCCTCGCCCCAGAAGACGACCGTCGCGTCGTGGCCGCCCTCGCGGGCGCGTTCGGCGATACCGACCGCCGGACCGATGCCGGGGCCCTCGGCGAGAACGACCGCGTCCCCCTCGCCGGTGTAGCGCACGTCGCCGAAGGGACCTTCGATCGATATCTCGTCGCCCGCCGTTCGCTCGGCCAGCCACGGCGCGAGCGTCCCCTCCGGCACGTACTCGACGGTGATCTCCATCGTCCCGTCGGTGTCGGGCGAGGAGAGCGTGTAGTAGCCCGTCTCCTCGACGCCACCGGTCTCCGACCGGTTTCCAGAGGAGCGTCGCTCCTCGCTGCCATCGATCGTCGCGCGAACGAGCAGGAACTGCCCGGGTTCGGCGTCGAACCCCCCGGGCGTCTCGAGCGTGAGCGCGACGGTCCGGGTGCCGACTTCCTCGACGGCCTCGACGGTGACTGCTGTCATGTCCCTCACCAGGAGTGGCGGGGATAAACCTTCGGCGATACGGCCGGGGCGACGTGCGGCGGTCCGGACGCTGCCAATCTATAAGACCGTCACGGCCGACGTCAGTCGTGTCATGCACGACACCGTACTATCGAGCGGGACGCGCACGGTGGTCTCGCCGGGACGGATCGAACTCGGCGTCGGCGCGGTCGACACTATCGGGCGCCACGCGGCGCGCTACGGCGACACGGCGCTCGTCGTCGCCACCGAACAGATCTTCGAGTTCCACGGCGACACCGTGGTCGACGTTCTCGACGCCGCGGGCGTCGAGTCGGTCGTCTACACCGACGTTCGCCCCGACCCCACCGTCGAGAACATCGAGAGCGCCCACGAGTTGTACGAGCGAGAGAGCTGTGATCTGATCGTCACGCTCGGTGGCGGGTCGTCGATAGACACCGGAAAGGGTGTGGGCATCCTCGCCGCCAACGAGGGGTCGATCCGCGACTTCGGCGTCGACCGCGCGGGCTACGAGGGCGTCCCCAACCCCTCGCCGCCGCTCATCGCGGTCAACACAACCGCCGGGACGGGCAGCGAGGCCACCCGCTCGGTCGTCGTCAGCGACGAGTCCACGTCGACGAAGTTCCTCATCGTCTCCGCGAACGTCGTCCCGGACGTAGCCATCGAGGACCCCGAACTCACCGTCTCCCTGCCCAAGAGCCACACCGCCTTCACCGGCATCGACGCGCTCACCCACGCCATCGAGGCGTACGTCTCGGTCAAGTCCTACAGCGTCCCCGACGGCTACGCGGAGGAGGCGATGGAGCGCATCGTCCGCTCGCTTCCCGTCGCGTGGGCCAACGGCGACAACCTCGACGCCCGCGCCGACGTGGTGGTCGGGCAACTGCAGGCCGGGCAGGCGTTCACCAACGCCTCGGTCGCGCTGGTTCACGGCCTCGCCCGCCCCCTCGGCGCCCAACTCCACATCCCGCACGGGCTGGCGAACGGGCTCATCCTGCCCTACGTCGTCGACTTCTCGTCGATGGCCGCGCCGGAGAAGTACGCCGAGGTGGCGCGCATCCTCGGCGTCGCGGACGCCCACACCCCGACCCGCGAGGCCGCCGACGCCGCCGCCGAGGGCATCCTCCGGCTCTGTCGGGACGTGGACCTCACCGGCTACCTCGACGACTTCGGCGAGGTACCGAGCCGCGACGCCTACCTCGACGTCGTCGACGAGATGACACAGGACGCCATCGACTCCGGCTCGCCCGACAACAACCCGCGGAAGCCGACCCGCGACGAAATCGCCGACCTCTATACGACCATCTACGACGACGCGCTGGCGCCGGACAGCCCGCGGCGGTCCTGAGCCGCATCGCGGGTCTCCGCGGCGTCACGCTTCGTCGCGTTTTGGCCCACGCGGTAGCGGAACGACTGCGTGAACCAGTCGGCGTGTGGCGCCGATGTCGCCGTCGTGTTCTCGGGAACCTCGGTGTTCGAGTGGCCCGTACATGTGACGACGGCCTCGTACCCCCACTCGCGCCGTGTCACGTCGTCGACGCGGCAGTCGAGGGTCACGTCGGTGTACTCGTTTATAGGCTGAACAGGCGCAATACCACGCCGTCACTTGTGGTAACAATCGCCGTTCAAACGCCACCCCCGAGTTTCCCACAGTGACGTTTAGGCGACAGGCCGACCTACCGTAGAGTAGGAATCGGTCGGAACGGAGCGGATTCCGAACCGTCCTTCGGAGGCGGCCTGTCCGCCCACAAAACGAGGCAGTGTCGGAAAAGGCAGTCGGTGAACGCATATTCCAGAAGGATGTGCCCGTGCCGACTCCTCAAAACGAGCACCAGGATACCCCCGACTCTCCTGACACCTGCCGGCGTCCCGCTGGCAAAAACAACATCGGGACGCCAAACACGGTCGAGGATAGGGGTAACGGCGGGTTTGCACCGCCAGCAGTCCACCAGTTCGATGCTGTGGGACTACCCGTGCCCGAAAGGACTGGTAGTTCGGTGATCGGACTCCAAACCTGAAACTCACACCGCTCGGGATTCCTCCGTGTTTACGCGGAGGAGGATGTCAACCACAACGAGTTGTAGGCGTAGCGGTACTCGTGGGTCCGGACGTACTCGCGCACGGTCGCGGCGTTCAGCGTCGACGGCCGGTCGGGACGTTCCTTCGGCCCGTCGGGAAAGTGGGCATCGCCGGAGGGAAGCGGCGTGGCGGTGGGCGTGTCCGTCGCCGTCGATCCGTCCGTCGGCGCGCCGGTGCAGCCAGCCGTCACGAGCGCGAGAACCAGCACTGCGGGGAGGGCAGTTCGGGGCCGCATGGACTGCCCTGGGTCGGCCGCTTGCAAGTGTTTTCCGTTGGCTCCGCTCACTCCGCCTCGTCCGGCGGCGACGCGTCGGCGGCCCCGTCGAGCGAGCCGTCGAACTGGTTTCGGAGATCGACCTTGTCGAACTTCCCCGTCGCTGTCTTGGGAATCTCGTCGACGAACTCGAAGCGATCCGGCACCCACCAGTCCGGATACGCATCGTGAATCCGGTCGGTCACGGCGTCGATCACCCCGTCCCGGTCGGCGTCCGCGACGATGTAGGCGACTGGACGCTCGCCCCACCGCTCGTGGGGGACGCCGACGACGGCGGCCTCGCGCACTCCCTCGACGCCCATGATCGCGTTCTCCACCGCTTGTGAGGAGATCCACTCGCCACCGGATTTGATCACGTCCGCGGCCCGGTCGACGAGTTCGATGTATCCGTCCGCGTCGACGGTCACCACGTCGCCGGTGCGGAGCCACGACCCCTCGAACGCGTCGTCGTCGTCGCGGCCGTAGTACGACGTGGTGACCCACGGCCCACGGACCAGGAGTTCGCCCATCGCCTCGCCGTCGTGGCGGATTTCGTCCCCATCGTCGTCGACGGCGCGGAACTCCAGACCGGGGAGGATCAACCCCTGTTTCGTCCGTTTGTCGAGTCGCGTCTCGTAGTCGGCGTCGCGCAACGCGGGTTTGAGGTGGGAGACGGCGCCGACGGGCGCCGTCTCGGTCATGCCCCACCCGTGGACCACCTCGACACCCCGGTCGTCGAACGCGCGGATCAGCCGGTCGGGCGGCGCCGCGCCGCCGATGACGATGCGTTCCAGGGTCGAGAGGTCGGCGTCGTGGTCCCGTAGATACTCCAGGACGCCCAGCCACACCGTCGGCACGCCCGCGGTGAGGGTGACGCCTTCGCGCTCGATCAGGCCGACCAGGTCGGCGGGGTCGGGCGCGGGGCCGGGATAGACCTGTTTCGCGCCCGCCGCGGTCGCCGCGTAGGGGAGCCCCCACGCGTTGATGTGGAACATCGGGACGACGGGCATCACCGCGTCGTGATGCGAGATGTCGAGTCCCGAGGGCGTCAGAATCGCCATCGTGTGACTCCAGAGCATCCGCTGGGTGTAGCGGACGCCCGTCGGCGCGCCCGTCGTCCCCGAGGAGTAACAGAGGCCGGCTGCGTCGTCGCCGTCGAGAGCGGGGTAGTCCGGGTCGGAGTCGTTCCCGGCGACGAAGTCGTCGACGCCGACGACCGACTCGAACGGCAGGTCGGGTGTCTCGGCGCCGACCACGACGACCCGATCGACCGACTCGAAGGCGTCGGGGTCGTACGCCTCGGTCAGTGCTCCCGCGAGCGACGCGTCGACGAACAGGAGGCGGTCCGCGGCCTCGTCGACGATGGTACGCACGTCGCTCGCGGGCAACAGCGGGTTGATCGTGTGCAACCCCGCACCCAGGCTCGGCACCGCGAAGTACGCCTCGGCGTGGCGGTCGTGATTCCAGCACATCGTCGCCACGTGGTCGCCGCGGTCGACGCCGGCCGTCCGCAGGGCACTCGCCAGACGGCCGACTCGCTCGGCGTAGTCGGCGTACGTATAGCGGACCGTCCCCGTCGCGGTCCGCGCGACGAGTTCGCGGTCCGGATACAGCCCGGCCGCCCGCGACAGGAACGGCCGGAGCGTCTGTGCGTGTCCGGTCATGCGCCACCGTTTCGCCGCGGGCGTTAAAACTATCGCGCCCGCTCGCCCGGTGCCGTCCCGACGACCGGTCCTCGCCTCCGATCAGGCGAGTTCCGCGAGGGCGAGGAGGAGGCTCGGCACGACCAGCAAGACGAGTCCGAGGACGATCAGCGCCGCGGGGACGACGAGGAGTCCCATGTCGGTGAGCGACCAGAGGCCGAGGCCGGCGAGCACGGCGACGAGACCGACGAGCCGAAGGAGCCACGTAATCGCCCCTTCGAACCCCGAATCGGCGAGCACGTCGACGACTTCGAGTGCGTCGTCCATAGACGGTGTGTGACGGGTGTATCACTTAGAACTGATCCTCCCGAAACGAGCTCCGACTCCGTGCCGAGTAGCGGGCCCGACCCTCGCGACGAAAGTTCGCGAATACGGTAGATTGGTTGGTGCCAGAGCCATCTTCGTTTCCGAATTAGACAATCTTAACAGGCGAAAGATGCAATTACTAGCCGATGACTGGCTCCACACAAGATTGGTGGCCGAACCAACTGCCGCTGGATATCCTCAACCAGAACGCTCGCCAAACCGACCCGATGGGCGAGGAGTTCGACTACGCCGAGGAGTTCCAGAACCTCGACCTCGACGCGGTGAAAGCGGACATCGAGGAGGTGATGACGACCTCACAGGACTGGTGGCCGGCCGACTACGGCCACTACGGACCGCTGTTCATCCGGATGGCGTGGCACAGCGCCGGGACCTACCGCACGCACGATGGCCGCGGTGGGGCGGCCGGGGGTCACCAACGCCTCCCGCCGGTCAACAGTTGGCCCGACAACGTGAACCTCGATAAGGCGCGTCGACTGCTCTGGCCGGTCAAACAAAAATACGGCAAGCAGCTCTCGTGGGCCGACCTGATCGTCTTGGCCGGGAACGTCGCTCTGGAGTCGATGGGCTTCGAGACGTTCGGCTTCGGCGGTGGCCGCGAGGACGACTTCGAGGGCGACGACGCCGTCGACTGGGGGCCCGAGGAGGAGTGGGAGACGATGTCCGCCGAACGGTTCGACGAGGACGGTCGGCTCTCCGATACGCTCGGCAACACCGTCATGGGCCTCATCTACGTGAACCCGGAGGGGCCGAACGGCGAACCCGACCTCGAAGGCTCCGCGAAGAACATCCGCGACACGTTCGGCAACATGGCGATGAACGACAAGGAGACGGTCGCGCTCATCGCCGGCGGTCACACGTTCGGGAAGGTCCACGGCGCCGACTCCGGCGACAACCTCGGTGCCGAGCCCGAAGCCGCCCCCATCGAACAGCAGGGTCTCGGCTGGGAGAACGAGTACGGCGAGGGTAAGGGCCCCGACACCATCACCAGCGGTATCGAGGGGCCATGGACCAGCGCGCCGACCCAGTGGGACATGGGCTACGTCGACAACCTGCTCGACTACGAGTGGGAGGCCCACAAGGGCCCCGGCGGCGCGTGGCAGTGGCGACCGGCCGGCGACGGACCGGGGGCCGACATCCCCGATTCCGTCCCGGACGCTCACATTCCGGACGAGTTCGTCGACCCGATGATGCTCACGACCGACATCGCGCTGAAAAAAGACCCCGACTACCGGGAAGTGCTGGAGGAGTTCCAAGAGGACCCGGCGGAGTTCCAGGAGGCCTTCGCGAAGGCGTGGTACAAGCTCATCCACCGCGATATGGGCCCGCCCGAGCGGTTCCTCGGTCCCGAGGTGCCCGAGGAGACGATGATCTGGCAGGACCCCCTCCCCGACGCCGACTACGACCACATCGGCGACGAAGCGGCTGCCGAGCTCAAAGCGGAGATTCTCGATTCGGAGCTCTCCATCTCCCAGTTGGTCAAAACCGCCTGGGCGTCGGCGTCGACGTACCGCGACAGCGACAAGCGCGGCGGCGCGAACGGGGCTCGTATCCGCCTCGAACCGCAGAAGAGCTGGGAGGTAAACGAGCCCGGGGAGCTGACGACCGTGCTGCAAACACTCGAACACATCCAAGAGGAGTTCAACGCCTCGCAGTCCGACGAAACGCGGGTGTCGCTCGCCGACCTCATCGTGCTGGGCGGCAACGCGGCCGTCGAGCGGGCGGCGGCGGACGCCGGCTACACCGTCGAAGTGCCGTTCGAGCCCGGTCGCGTGGACGCCGGCCAGAAGCAGACCGACGTCGAGTCCTTCGGGGTGCTCGAACCCGACGCGGACGGCTTCCGCAACTACCTCGGCGGCGAATACGAGGACCTACCGGAGGAACTGCTGGTGGACAAAGCCGACCTGCTGAACCTGACGGCGTCCGAGATGACGGTCCTGGTCGGCGGCATGCGCGCGCTCGGCGCGACCTACGAGGACACCGACCGTGGCGTCTTCACCGACCGCCCAGGGACGCTGACCAACGACTTCTTCGTGAACCTGCTCGGCATGGACCACGAGTGGGTGCCCGTCTCCGAGGACAAGCGGGTCTTCGAGGTCCGCAACCGCGAGACGGGAGCGGTCGAGTGGGAAGCGACCCGCGTCGACCTCGTGTTCGGGTCGAACTCCCGACTTCGCGCCATCTCCGAGGTCTACGGCGCCGGCGACGCCGAGGAGAAGTTCGTGCAGGACTTCGTGGACGCGTGGTCGAAGGTGATGCAGCTCGACCGCTTCGACCTCGAGTGAGCTGAGCCGCCGGGCCGTCTCTCGCCGTCGGTCGCCGGAACGTTTTCCGCCGACCGTGCCAAGGTGGCACCATGGACCGTCCCCGCGAGATGGACACTTTCGAGGAGTACGACGGGCCACGCGGCTTCGCTCGCCAGGCGTTCGTCACCGGTGCGGCCGTGACCCTCCCGCTCATCGTCACCCTCGTGATCCTCGGCGCAGTCGTCGACTTCGTCTCCCAGCAACTCGATCCGATCGTCGGCGTTTTCACCTCGGTCACGGGGCTCCAACCGGCCTCCGACACCGCGCTCAAACTCGTCGCCATCCTGTCGTTGCTGGCGGCCATCTTCTGTATCGGTGCCTGGACCGAACGCCAGCCCAGTCGCTCCGGGTTCGGTGCCTTCTTCGATACGCTGGTCTCCCGCATTCCCGGCGTCGGCTCCCTCTATCAGAGCATCGACGAAATGAGTGGCCTGCTCCTCGACAGCGACACCGACAGCTTTCAGGAGGTAAAACTCGTCGAATTCCCCGATCAGGGGTCGTACGCCTTCGCCTTCCTGACCGCCGAGACGCCCGACGTGGTTCGCGAGGGCGTCGACGAGAGCGGGGAGATGGTGACCGTCTTCCTCCCGATGGCGCCCAACCCCGTGATGGGCGGACACGTCCTCCACGTCGCCGAGGAGTACGTCTTCGACGTGGACATGACCGTCGAGGAGGGCATCCAGTCCATCGTGACCAGCGGCGTCGCCACCGGGCAGCGGTCGGAAGAGGAGTTCACCGAGGGGATGCTCGACCGCTTCGAGCGCCGACTCGACGCCGCGGACGTGATGGTGGGCATCGAGGGACTGGAGGAGACGGCGCGGGAGACGGTCGCGGCGGCACGCGAACGGGCGCCGGTGGACGTCGAGGACGAGGACGACGACGCCAACTGACGCGCCGCTTAGATCCGCAGCCAAGCCCCGTTCCGTCGGAACCACCGCCCGCTCGTCCGGGCGTTCGGGACGAGCGCCTCGACGGCCATCCAGAACGCGGGGTTGGCCGGGTCGCGTTCGCACCGACGAAGGGTAGGCAACGACGTAGGCGGCGATGGGTCACGCCGACGTGGAACACGGACCTGTCGCCGGTCATCGAAGCCAGGAGAAGAGGCCGCCGCCGTCGTCGTCGTCCATCTCCGCCGGCGAGACGACTCCCCGGCGCCGGCCCTCGGCCAACAGTTCGGCGTCGATGTCCTCCTGTGTGAAATCGAAGAACCGTTCCTCGGGGAGGTCCACGTCGAGGATGTCGAGGGTCGTCGAATCCCCCTGATTGTCGAAGGCCCGCCAGTCGCCCCGGTCGTAGGGCGCGCCGACGATGAGGTGGACCTCGCCCTGACCGAAGGTGGCGAGGTCCGCGTCGCTCGGCCGGAGAACACCGTTCGGGTGGGAGTGGACCGATCCCACGGACTGCACGTCGTTGGGCTTCATCTCCGTCCGCACCGTTGCGCTGACTGAGTTCGACGTGGTGCCGGGGATGACGAGAACGTCCGTGATGACCTGTCCGTGCCGGTCGAGGCCGAGTTTGCGCGCGTCCTCCGCCCGGAGAAAGCCCATGTACTCGTTGGGGTGGGTCTCCTCGCTGGCTTCGAGGATGAAATCCAGAGTCTCCCGAGCGATGCCGAGGAGTTCGCTCGACCGGAACAGACGCATACCGGACGTGGGGGTCGTCGCCTTCTAATACTGTCGGCTGTACGCGGCGGCGGATCGACTTGGCAGTCCAGCGTGTCGAATCGAGCCACACACCGACGGCCCGGCTGCCGGACCGAAGGTACAAGCCCATCGAGTCCTCTCACCGGCATATGGACCTCGAGCAAAACGTCGGCGGCCGTGACCGACTCGCCCGCGCAGCACTCGCCGCCCTCCTTACCGTCGTCGCGATACGCTCGCTCCGCGCCGGGCGGCGGACGCTCGGCCTCCTCGCGGGAGTGGGTGCGCTCGGCTTCGGATTCAACGCCACGACGTGTTTTTGCGGGCTGAACGGCGTGCTCGGCATCGATACGACAGACGGGGGCGACTGACTCGCGATGCCGACCGTCACGTTCGACGGCGAGCGGATCGAATGCGAGTCCGACGCCCGCCTTCGACGGGTCCTGCTTGACGCCGGCCTGTCGCCGCACAACGGGCCGACGGCCCTCTCTTGTCATGGACTGGGCACCTGTGGCACCTGCGCGGTCGAGATCGAGGGCGACGTGGCGGACCCCACGCCCCGCGAGCGTGCCCGCCTCGGCGTTCCGCCCCACTCGGTCGAGAGCGGGCTTCGCCTCGCCTGTCGGGTGCGAGTCACCGACGACCTCCGAGTCACGAAATACGGTGGGTTCTGGGGCCACCACACCGAGTAGCGGGACGAAAGTTCGCCACTGCCCTGTCACTTATCAGCCAGTGGCGCTAGTCGGTGGTATTCGGAAACGATGAGCACGACAGGCGAGGCGATTCAGGTCCTACACGTCGACGACGACCCGGACTTCGCCGATATAGCCGCAACTTTCCTCGAGCGCGAAGGCGACGGATTCGTCGTCGAGACGGCGACCAGTGCCGCCGCGGCGCTCGACCGCCTCGCCGATCTGGATGTCGACTGCATCGTCAGCGACTACGACATGCCCGAGATGGACGGGCTGGAGTTTCTGGCCGCCGTGCGCGACGACCACCCCGATCTGCCGTTCGTCCTCTTTACCGGCAAGGGGAGCGAGGAAATCGCGAGCCAGGCCATCTCGGCCGGCGTGACCGATTACATCCAGAAGGAGGTCGGCACCGGGCAGTACGCCGTCCTCGCCAACCGCATCCGGAATGCGGTGGCCCAGTATCGCTCACAGCGGGAACTCGAAGCCAGCCAGCAACGACTCTCCCTGTTCGTCGAGCAGTCTCCCCTCGGCGTTCTGGAGTACAACAGCGACTTCGAAATCGTCGGCCTGAACGAGGCGGGCGAGGAAATCCTTGGGTACTCCGAGGCGGAGCTTCGCGGCGAGACGTGGACGAAACTCGTCACCGAGACCAGCTACGAGAACGTCGACGAAGTGACCTCGGCGCTGGCGGAGGCGGAGGGCGGCTACCACAGCATCGACGAGAACGTTCGCAAGGACGGCGAACGGATCGTCTGTGAGTGGCACAACCGCGTCGTGACCGACGACTGCGACGACGTGGTCGCCGTCTTCTCGCAGTTTCAGGACGTGACCGAGCGACAGGAGCGGCGCCGACGCATCGAGGCGCTCCACGAGGCGACCCGCGAGTTGATGGCGGCGTCCTCGCAGGAGGCGGTCGCGGATCGAGCCGTCGAGACGGCGCGCAACGTCCTTGGACTCCCGATCAACAGCGTCTACCTCTACGACGGGGCCGCCGATGCGCTCGTCCCCGCCGCGACGACCGAAGAAGCCCTCGATCTGATCGGCGAGCCACCCGTCTACGAGCCCGGAGAGAGTCTCTCCTGGGAGGCGTTCACCTCC
Organism: Haloplanus natans DSM 17983; assembly: GCF_000427685.1. Classification (NCBI taxonomy): domain Archaea; kingdom Methanobacteriati; phylum Methanobacteriota; class Halobacteria; order Halobacteriales; family Haloferacaceae; genus Haloplanus; species Haloplanus natans. The sequence continues at coordinate 1,644,686 of NZ_KE386573.1, read as the reverse complement.
GGCGAGGTGCAGGTGTTCGAGGACGTCTCCGCCGAGCCCGGTCGGTACAACCCCGAGACGGCGTTTGGCGCGGAGATCATCCTCCCACTCGGCGACTACGGCGTGATGTACGTCGCCGCGACGGAGCCGGGGGCGTTCGACGACGCGGACGTCACGCTGGCGCGGACGCTCGCCGCCAACGCCGAGCAGGCGCTCTCGCGGATCGAGCGGGAGGAAACGCTTCGGGAGAGCCAGCGCCGCTACCGGACGCTCGTCGAGAACTTCCCCGACGGGGCCGTCTTCCTCTTCGACGACGACCTGCAGTACGTCCTCGCCGGCGGGGCCGAACTGTCGTCGGTCGGGCTGTCCGCCACCGACTTCGAGGATGTCGGGCCGCGGGACCTGTTCCCGGCAGACATCGCCGAGGAGACCATCCACTACTACCACGAGGCCCTAGAGGGGCGGAGCAACACCTTCGAACAGGAGTATCAGGGTGAGCAGTACCGCATCCAGACCATCCCGGTTCGCGACGACGCGGGCGACATCGTCTCCGGCATCGCCGTCTCGCAGAATATCACCGAGCGCAAGCTCCGGGAGCGCGAGCTCGCGCGGCAGAACGAGCGCCTCGAAGAGTTCGCGAGCGTCGTTTCCCACGACCTCCGGAACCCGCTCAACGTCGCCGAGGGACATCTCGACCTCCTCCAGCAGGAGTGTGACCGCGGCCGGCTCGACGCCGTGTCACGGGCGCACGACCGGATGAACGCCCTCATCGACGACCTGTTGACGCTGGCCCGGGAGGGCGAGGAAGTCGGCGACCTCGAAGCGGTCGATCTCGCCGCCATCACCGAGCGCTGCTGGCGGAACGTCGACACCGACGGCGCGACGATCGATCTCCGCACCGACCGGACGATCCGGGCCGACCCGAGCCGCCTGCAACAGTTGTTGGAGAACCTCGTGCGAAACAGCGTGGAGCACGGCTCCACGGGCAACCGGACGAAGTCCGGTGACAGCGTCGAGCACGGCACCACGGACGACGGCGTGACCGTCACCGTCGGCGACCTTCCCGACGGCTTCTACGTCGCGGACGACGGTCCCGGCATTCCCGAAGCCGAGCGCGACCGGATCTTCGACGCCGGCTACACCACGTCACAGGACGGCACCGGGTTCGGCCTGCGCATCGTCGAACAGGTCGCGGAGGCCCACGCGTGGGATATCGAGGTGCTGGAGAGAGACGGGGGCGGCGCACGGTTCGAGATCACGGGCGTCGAGTTCGACGCCTAATCGTTCGGGCTGTGTGCGCCCTATACGTATATCACGTCCCCCGCAGTACCCGCCGCATGGACGACCCCGACACGTCACCGTTCGTGCGGCATATGGGTGCGTTCCGAAACGCCGACCTCGGCGTGGACGACCCGCCCGCCTCGTCTGTCACCCGGATGCCCTGGATCGACGTTCACCAGCACGGCCACACGCTGTCCTGGGGGGACCGGGAGCGATTCGACCTCTCCGGCGCCGAGGCGGCCGTCTTCGTCGCCGCCGCCGCCCACTACGCGCCCTATCGTCCCATGCGCCCCGAGGACGTTCGCTTCCTCTGGGACGACGCCATCCGGCGTGCCCACGCCATCGGCCGGAGCCATTTTTTCGACCCGTACGTCGCCATCGGCATCCACACCACGGGCCCGAAGGTCGACTACGAGGAACTGTTCGACGTGCTCCCGGAGTATGCCGCTCTCGACGAGGTGGTCGCGCTGGGCGAGACGGGTATCTCCATGACTCAGTACAGCGAACCGATGGCGCTCCCGGATCAGGAGGCCGTCGTCCGCGAGCAGATGCGCGTCGCCGACGACCAGGGGCTCCCGATCCTGATTCACACCCCCTCGATCACGAAAGCGGAGGGCGAGAAGTGGCTCACGGGCAAAACCGAGGAGGGCCACGACCTCGCCGATCCGGTGCTCGACCCCGCGACGGCCAAACTCGACGCGACCGAGATGGACGTGGCGATCATGGACGAGGTGGGTCTCGCCGACGAGCAGGTCGTCCTCGACCACGCCTACCCGTCGATGGTCGAGTTCGTCATGGAGAACACCGACTGCTATCTCGCGTTCAGCATCGGGCAGTGGATTCGGACGACGACCGTCGAAGACGTGGCGGCGGTGATCGAGGAGTACGGGCCGGAGCGGGTTATCATCGACTCCGACGTGGCCGGGATGTATCGGACCCAGCCGTTCGCGATGAAGCGGGCCATCTTGGATCTGGTGCGCGAAGGGGTTGCCGAGGACGACGTTCGGCAGGTGGTGTACGAGAATCCGAAAGGGGTGTTGGGGTTGGAGTAACGGCTCGATTCCGGAAGTTCGTTGATGAAAGGAGCAGTAAGCGTCCCCAGTTTATTTATCATACCGTTACGCGATACCACCCAATGACGTACGAGGGTCCCCGGATTTTTCTCGCCCCATATGGAAATGATGTCGCGTACGAGAATTTCAGACGGACAGTCGTTGAAGGGGTCTCAGCCGACAAGTACGGGATCGATCAAGACTACTGCGCGTCGGATCGGACTGCCCATCTCTGGGGAACCAAAGGGACGATACGAGGAACTTGGTCGGACATTGAGCCTGGTGATTTCCTCATTTTCTACCGCGATTCGGAGTACACTCATGCTGTCGAAGTAATCGCTACCGAGGAAAACGAATCTCGTGGGAAATCCGTCTGGCCAAACTACGAAGAGGGGGCACCGTGGCTGTGTATTATTTACCTGAACGAGCCAGTGGAACTGGGCGTCGCTTCGAGTGAAATCCACGGATTAGCCGGATATGACATCGACTATCCGATGGGATTCTCTCCGCTCAACGAGATGGGGATTGGCGGGATTCGTGGAAAGTACGGGTCGGTCGAATCCTTCGTGTACGGTGACGCCGATTCGTCAGTTGGTCTTAGTAAGACTCCGGAGATCAGTATTCCACGGTCTATCTTGGATGGTCTCCACTTCCCCGAATCCAGTGACACTACGGTCGAGGATGTCGTCGATCAGACACAGTCCGCATTGAACGCCGGCAAACACGTGATTTTCACGGGGCCACCGGGGACAGGCAAGACGGAAATCGCTCAGCGGGTCGCCCGTCACCTCTGCTCGGAGCATCCCGACGTGTACTCCGGCCACCAGACCACGACCGCAACTGCGGACTGGTCGACGTTCGACACCGTTGGTGGATATATGCCCGAAGGAACCGGCGATTCGTTGGATTTCAACGCGGGACAGATACTTCGGTGTTTCAAGCAAAGCGAATCACAGCGCAACGATCTCCTCATCATCGACGAGATCAACAGGTCGGACATCGACAAATCGTTCGGGCAGTTGTTCACGCTCCTGTCCGGACAGCGTATCCAACTTCCATTCACTCGGGAAGGAGAGGCGGTCGAAGTGACGCCTGCCGCGAACTGGTCAGGCCCTCTCGAACCACATCAGTTCGTCGTCCCCGATTCGTGGCGGATTTTAGCGACGATGAACAGCTACGACAAGACATCTCTCTACGAGATGTCGTATGCGTTCATGCGCCGATTCGCGTTCATATACATCGCCGCACCGACTGTCCCATCCGACGATACGGACCGAAGGCAGATGATCGGAGAGTATGCCTCCAAGTGGGAAATCGACGTGGAACGAGCCGTTACGGAGGCAATCGGTGACGTGTGGTACGTCACGAACACCAGTGTCGGCAACCGGAAAATCGGCCCGGCAATCATCATGGACATGCTTTCACACGTTTCGAACAGTACAGCGCCAGTTACCACAGCGGTCACACAAGCCGTTGCGAGCTACGTGTTCCCGCAACTGGAGGGAGTCCGTGGACGTGAGCGAGTAGTCGCCGAACTCGCGGGTGTCGGGTCAGTCGACGAATCTCGGTTACGGCGTCTCGCGGAAGATATTCTCCAGGTGAAGGTAGATGGATAGGCAACAACTCCTTCGTACACTCACCTCCGACATTCTGGCGTACGTGATGCACGGGTCGTTCCCGGAGCAACACGTGATGGAGCGTATCAAACCGGACGAGCTTGATCACCGTTTCGACGACTTCGAGATGCTCATGCGCCTTCACTTCATTCTCCGTCCGGATGTCGTCGATTTCGTCGAGGAGCTATCCGTCCGGCTACGGAGTATCAAAACGCAGACTAAGAGCATTTCGTCCGTCTCGCGTGGAACTGCTGGCGGCCGAATCGACTGGCACGGGACGATACAGGAGCGGTACTCCCGAAATCCACGCGATAAGGCCTTGTTCGTCTGCGAACACCGTTCGGAAAACTACGATATTGAGGAAAATCTCGTCCTGAAAGCGCTCTTATCCCTCATCTATCACACACTCGAAGAGTGTAGCCGATATTTCGAACGTGACTACGAGTGGGTAACCGACCGCTGGAAGGACAATCTCGATTTAGTCGAGATGATGACGAACATCTTCGAACGGAACGTCCACGTTCGACGGATCAGACAACCACGGGAATATGAACCGACGGATCGAATGATCGAGCGATCTGCGACCTCGCGGCAGGAAATCTATCGAGAAGCGGCGAAGCTTCTCAGCCGGTATCGTGAGACGGTAGCTGGCGATGCCGATGCACTCCGCGAACTCCTCGAACAGACCGCGATCACACCTAGTGACGACGAGACGCTGTTCGAGTTGTACGTGTTGTTCCGATACGTGTCGGCAATCGAGAACCTGTCCGACGAGGAGTTCACTCTGCGGACGATAGAGTCCGGATCTCAGGAAGTGGCTCGACTGACTAGCGAGGAAAACGACGAACAGGTGGTACTCTATCACGACAACTCCGCGCGAGATAGAGATGTCTCGTTCATATCCAATATTTTTGATAAATCGGAAGCAAGCCTCTCCCGAACGGAGCGTATCCATCGAGAGGCACAAGAAATTGCGGACGCCTATTTCACCGAAGAGGAGTTTAGGATTGCGACGGGCCGACCGGACGTGATCGTATTGGAAGTCCAACAAGGGCAGCAATACAAGTATTTGATAACTGAAATCAAGTATTCCGAGCGTCCCGAAACGATACGCGCAGGCATCAAAGAGACGCTGGAATACCTCGCGTTCCTTCGACAGGATGGCGAACTCGTACACGACGAGCCCGATATCTTCGGCTCGGGGTGGAGCGGAGTACTCGTGATTCAAGACCTTCCAGAGGCGAAGACTGCAGCGATAGAGGACCAGCGATACATTCGAATACTGCAAGCCTCCGAGGTCGAGAACCAGTTGCAGACTATCCTCCAACGACTCCTCTGAGCCAGTGGATCAACCAAGTCGGATTTGATTATATCTTCGAGACCATCTCCTGCGCTTCAACGAACACCTCGTCATGATGATCGATACGCCTACGAGGAATTCGACCGACATGCCACTCTTGACCACACCCTTCTGTATCGAGACAGGCGTAGAATACTTTCCACCCGGACGGCTCTTCTTTCACATCGTACCAAAGTGTTCCACCGCAGCATCGACACGACTCGCGATGTTGTCGGAAGGGCACAGAGGGTTTGGTGACGATTCCCGGTTTGAATGTACGGTCCAAGCGTGGGACGACGCGGGACCGGATTCGAACCACGGTCGGACGTGCTCGCTCCGCTGCGCGGGTCCTCCCTGGTTCAAACCGCTCCTGCTCGCTCGTCGCTTCGCTCCTCACTGCGCGGGACCGGATTCGAACCGGCGGACCCCTACGGGACAGCGTCCTAAGCCAGACCGGCCCATCAGGGCCCTAAGCGTCCAAATACGCCCGTTTCAATCCTCGACGGAGTGCAAATTGGGGGCAAAATTTATAAAATTACCTACGGCACAGCGCCAGTCGAGAGTTCGCATTTTCATCACTCTCGGGCCAACCCGCTACGTCCACAGCGTAGAACGCAATCAGGTTCGGCCCGAGTTCTGTGAGATAGAGTGCGTCCCGTATGCTATGTCACAGCGGTTAGTCGTATTCGACAATATCGTCTGAAGATGGAACGGGATGAAGATCCTCCAAAAGAATAGACCGGTTAACATAGCCGAAATCGGAATCGATTCTTCGGGCCTCGAGGAACTCGTCTTTCGTCGCAGTACCGATCAGCTCTACCGTCCATCCCTCCAGAGTGTCAATTTCATCGAGGGTGGTCTCGTCGAAATCTATGGGTGCCGTTAGGTGGCCGAGAACGTAGTAATCCGCCTCAAGTGAGTCTTCCTTTACCCAGAAATAGGACAGATCCCCCGTTCGGGCCTTCATGTCGATGGTCAATTTTTCACCCCCAATCTGTGCGCGAAAATCGATTCCTCCGTCTCCAGTGGTGTAGACGCCCGAATCTATTTGAAGATCAGCGTATTCCGCAAACGCGACTTCCCCCACGACACCGATCATGTTGTCTATCTCTGGATGTCGGTCAAGTTCTTCAATACGCCTCTGATAGCTTTCCCGTTGCTTGTACGATTCATTTCGATCTCTCGCGCGATCACGTGCTTCGCGAACGTATCGGCCGCGAACATCAATTATTACCGACATACTCTCTCTGGAACTCCAACCACTACACGGACGAGGCCAGACTGAATAAAACACTGGTGTGTGAGCTCCGGCGGGCAACGCTTCTTCTGGCATGAGCTCGGTCAGGACGAAATAGGTCTGAATACCCAGCTACGCGACGACAATCGCCTGATTCACCAGCCTGAGATGATGTTCCTCCGAAACGATAGCTATCCAGTGGGCCATCCGACTCCACCAGCCCGTACGGTCGCCTTTTGCCGTTGCCGACCCGACCCCTGGGTATGCGCCGCCCGAACAGTCCGACGATAGATCTCCTCATCCTGTTCGGTGTCGTCTATCTGTTTCAGCAGCTCGGCGGCGTCTTCGGACTGGGGACGGCGTGGTTCGCTCTGGCCGCACCCGTCGCGCGTCCGTGGACGCTGGTCACCAACGTATACGCACACGCCAGTCTCGGCCACCTCCTTGCGAATGCCATCGCCCTCGGTATCGTCGGTATCGCGCTCGAACAGTTCACGACCCGGGCTCGTTTCCACGGCTTCGTACTCGTGACGGGGGTGCTCGCCGCGCTCACGCAACTGCTCGTCGGGATACTCTTGGCCACTCCAGTCGCGGTGCTCGGCGCGAGCGGCGCGATCCTCGCGTTGTACGGGTACGTCTTGGCCGGGAACCCGATTGCCGGTGGCTTGCTCGGGCTGGTTGAGCTCAGTCGACGCGCGAAAGTGGTGTTGATCGTGGGCATCGCCCTCGTCATGACGATCGTCACCGCCGGCCCCGGTGTCGCGCTCGTCGCTCACTTTACTGGCTTCTGTCTGGGGTTGGTAGCGGGGCGACTACGGGTCCTTCGCGTCAGGTAATCCCACTGTGTCTACAGTGATAATCTACGGCGATACCTCTACGACACTGATATTCCGCGATTTGCATACCTCGTGGATCAAGGGATCAACCTCCTCACAGACTAAGATCCGGCCGTCAACTTCCCAGTTCCAGTCCTGAGTAATAAGTGTCTCGTAGGCAACAAGCTGGCCAACACCCCTCAGAGATAGTTTACCGGACTTGCATTCGACGAGGGTTACGGTTTCGTCTTCGAACAGACCTTGATCATTCACGCGCCGGAACAGTTCTGTTTTATTGACGCCCGATTCCGGCACCTCCGGATTAACGTACTCTACCGTTCCGGAGCGTTCAGGATAGACTTCTGGGAGATCAAACTCTCGTGACGTCAGGCATACCGCGTCAACATGTTTGACAGCCGTAGTCTCCTCAAGTGAAATTCCGACAGGAACCTCAACCCACCACTTGCCGTCTGGGGCGCTATCCGACTTGATGAACGCTTTGACGAGAGAATCGTGCGACATCTGGATGTTCCTCAATTTGACATTGTTGTGTATAAAACTACAGTAACGACTGGCTGTATTGCTGTTTTTGATCAGTCATTTCTGTGTCACTAACTATCCAAAAACAACTGAGGGAGATTCGAGTTAAGGCATTCACGATCGGAACTCGACAGAAGCTGGTGGTGGCACCGAATTAATGTCTTATAGTTATATTATCAGTAGGCAACGGAACCCAATTGAACAACAATACCTCGACAGGGAATTTCTCCAAATAGCAGGCTTATAAACGATATTCAAAACCGCAGGACGGGTCCTGTATGTACATAAAGACGCGTACGTACATACATACGCAGGGTTGGAAGGGGTGAAAATCCCCGAATTGATGCATAAACGTGGCTCACGATCTCGTCACTGCATGATTCTTCCCTCAATGGTCTCCTTGGCGCGGTCTATATGAGGTGTTCACCGACCGTTAATCACGAACGAAACTCCTCTCCCGGCTCTGGTGGCACCTCCTCGGTCAGTCGAAATGAAACCAATTCGTTCCCTACGTGTCGAAAGTCACCTGAGACATCAGTCCTGGCCGGTCGTCCTGCTCACTCTCGTCTTCCTCGGGGGCAACGATCATCCAACAAACCAGTTTCACCTCGTTTTCTTCGATCGGCGGAAGTGGGTCGGGAGCTTCGAACGGCTGGAGACCCAAGTCTTCGACCTTGTCGACAAGCGCACGAGACTTTTCGATTGGTCCGAGCGATTCGTCCTCGTAGATCTCGCGGAGCTCGCGCTCGTAACGCCGGCCCCATGGAGCCTCGACCGCTTCGACGGTCTCTTGGAGTTCGTCTTGAGTCATGTCCGCAGGCCAGTGATCACGGAGGTGTTGACCCACTTCGCGGAACAGCCGTCGGATGTCGGGCTGGACGTTCAGTGGGTCGGTCTGCTCTTGCCACTGACGGAAGATGTCTTCTTGTGCAGTCCCCCACGCGTCGTAGATACGCTCACGCATCGAGTCAGGTAGTGCGCGTTCTGTATCGCGGGTACACTCGATTCGCTTCAGACACGTCAGGGTGTCTTGGACGATCTCGTCGTCTTCGTCCATCTCCCGCGGAACGAACCGCATGAAGACCTCGTCGCCAACCCGTGCACAGAAGAAATACCCTGGCTCGTCGCCGCGGAATCCCGATCCAGCGGCCCACGGGAGTGACGTGATCTGTTCCTCGCGGTCTTCGAGTCCTTCTCGGAGTTCCTGACGGTATTCCTCACCCGAGTACGCCGCCGCATCAGCGCCACCCTGCTCGTAGAACTCATCTTCCTCCTCGTGGATCGAGTCGATGTCCTTCACCTTCTCGGCGAAGTTCTGGTTGAGCGTCTCCATATCCGGGATGACGCCGCCACTGACCCCGATGGATCGCGCCGCTTGGGTGAGCTTTTGTCGGACACGGTGTTCCAACTCGAGCAGTTCGTCGAGTCGATCCTCGGGGAAGAACGAGAACGGGTAGATTTCGGAGTGGGGCGAGTTCACCCGATCGATCCGACCGTTCCGCTGGACCACACGCATGGGGTTCCAGGGGAGGTCGTAGTTGATGACGTTCCGGGCCTCCTGGAGGTTGACACCCTGGCCGAGCACGTCCGTCGTGATGAGGATGTCAAAGTCGTCGGTCGCACCCGGCGGTGCATCCCCTGAGTTCGGGGCGAACCCATGGACAGCTTCCTCGCGTGTGACACCGTATTTCGATCCGTCGCCGGAGACGGCGGCGATCCGTCCCTCGTAACACGACAGTGACTCGTCCTCGTCGACTACATCCTCAAGGTACTCGTAGATCCAGTCGACCGTATCCTCGTAGTAGGAGAACAGCAGTACCTTGCGATTCCGGCGGAAGGTCGCCTCGATGTCCTCGTCGGAAATCTCCCCTGCTTCAGCGTCGTCGTGTGCCTGCTGGACGATGTCTTGGAGGGTATCACGGAGCGCGTGGAGTTTCTCGTCCTCGTCCCGGCTGACGGCCTCTGCGCCGTCACGCCACCGCTCCAATATCTCGATGTCGTGTTCCAGATCGGCACGAAGTCGAGCCGGATCAGCTTCAGCGGCACCGAGTGGAATATTGCCGTCGTGGGCTTCGCCGAAGATCTCATCCATCGCCTCGTCGTTGTCCACCTCGACCCACTCCTCGATGGCATCGGTTTCGGGGAAGTAGCCCTCCTCCATCAACCGGAGTGCGGCACGGTTCTGGGCGATCATCCGACTCAGTGTGTTTGCGAACGCGTAGCTGGAGGACTCGAATCGTTTGAGGAGCCCCGTCCGCAGGAGGCCGACGAGTGACAGTTCGGATGCGTCCTCTTCGCCTTCCAGGTAGTAGGAAGGACGGTAGCGGGCCAGCGTAAGTTCGGCTTCCTCGTGGTCGCCGGCCGCCAATCCCTGAGCGACGTCGTGGAAATACTCGTCACCGAACGTATCGGTGAACGTGTAGTCGACGCGTTTGGGTTGCGGATCGGGGAAGTTGATCCGTATCTCGCCGCCTTCGCCGTCAGGCATCGTGGCGTTCTCGTAGTGATTCTTGATGAACCGCCGCGTCCGCCGGACGGTCGTTTCGTCGAGGACATCGAACAGGAGATCGGGGCTGAGGTCGGACGGGTCCTCGGACTGCGCCTGCTTGAACCGATCGCGGAGCGACCGAATCCCCTCGTTGGCGAACGCCGCGTCGTTCCGAATGAAGTAGTTCAGCAGGTAGTACAGGTCCCACAGCGAGTTGTTGACCGGTGTCGCGGTGAGCATGACGACGTCCTTCGGTGGATCACCGCGGAGGAGCGTCCGAAGCGCGTGTGACTGCTGTGTCCCCGGATTACGGAACGCGTGCGCCTCGTCGATGACGACCAGCTGGTAGTCGTCGACTGCGAGGTTCAGATTGTTCGCGTCGCCGCCGAGCTGACGGTCGTTCCGCAGTTCGGCGTAGGAGACCGTCTCGAACTGAATCCCCCACTCCGCGGGCTTACTTTGCCACATCCCATCCCGGAGGTAGGCGGGTGCCACCACAAGCGCCCGCTGACGGTTCTGTTGGACGTACTGTTCGAGGAGCTTGCCGGCGATGTACGTCTTCCCCAGTCCGACCTCGTCGGCGATGATGACGCCGTCGTGCTCGTCGAGGAATCGGTTGGCTCGCCGGACGCTGTCTTGCTGGAAGTTCGTGAGCGTGATGGCACCATCCCCGTCCCCTCGTTCCGCCTCCAGCTCGTCGCCGTACCGTGCGTAGAGTACCCGAAGGTAGATGAGATACGGGTCGTATGGTTCAAATCGTTCCTCGTAGAGAGACGCGAGGTCGTAGGGTTCGCTCTCGGCCCAGAGTTCCTCGAACCACTCGTGAACCTGGTCGGTCACGTGCGGGTCGTACGTGCCGAGGTTCAGCTCCAAGTTCGAGTTGAGCCCCGCGCCGGTGAAATTCGACGACCCGGCGATGACGCCCTCGGCGTCGGAGAACAGGTAGGCCTTCCCGTGGACGAAACTGTCCTCGTGACGGCGCACTTCAACCCGTTCGCTCCGAAGGAAGTCGACCAGATCTTGGAGTCCCTCGTCGACGTCACGGGAGAATCCGAGGAGGTTGCGGTCACGTTCGAGGTTCTCGTCCAGCGACTGGAGCGCCTCCTCTATTCGCTTTCGTTCGTAGGCCTCCCCACGTGGTTCCTCGGGCCGTCGCCACCGCTCGATGCCCTCTTGATCGGGCTGTGCGCCGATGAGGAGGCGTACGTCGTCGACGTGTTCCAGGCCATCGGCGATGGAGAAGTATCCGCGTGGATTGAAGTAGCCCGTCACCACGTCGAGGTCGGGTTCGTCGGCGAGCCGGCCGTCGAGATAGCCAAGGTACTCGTCGATGGCGCGGGCGAGCGTGTTGCCATTCCGGTTATCGACGAACTGGGGTCGCTCAGTCATCGTCTCGGGTACCCGCCTTCCGTGCCTCCTCGCGGTTGGCGTGATCGAGATCGAGTCGATCCGCCCAGCTGGCGTAGTAGTCGAGGACGCGCTCTAAGCGTTCTTCGTGATCCCAGTTGTCATGGAATGTTTCGAAGATGACTTCAACATTCTCACGAGAGAGACCGTAGAGGTGGGCTACGACTGCATCGAGTTCGTAGATTTTGTCCTGTTTCTCATCCTTATCAAGTGGCCCGTAATCGACACCGACGGCGTTGGCCCAGTCAGCATAGCGGTCATCAACGGCGGCAAGACGGCCAGAAAGCTCAACGACACGTTGGCGGAGGGAATCATCTCGACCTGGTCGGGGGATTGGGAACCCATTGAGGATATGATAGTTGAGCGTGGTTTCAACAAACCTCCGAGCATACCAGTCAAGAGGTATTGAACACAAAACTCCAAGAAGATAGGACTGGTCACGTTCATCACCTCGGGGCCATAGGAAGTACGGAGCTTTGTTTGTCAGAAAGATTTTGGGAGGTACAAGTGCCGACCGAACAGTTCGGCTATCAGTTGCTCTGGTAACGTCGCGGAATACAACCCGTGGTGAAAAACATGACAGTGTATCTTTGTTATGTATCCACTCCTCGGGCATCTCGTAGAACGCGGATCGCTTCCCAGCGTACTGATAGGAATTTTCGCGGCTTTCTTGGAGATAATCTATCATAACATCGGGGTCAGCCCATGCATATCGCTCACCCGTATCAGGAGTCCAGATGTCGAATGAGCTTCTTTTAAATATTGGCCAGAAATCACTGGGAGGCATCTCACCTTCGTCAAAAAAGTGCATCAAGACGGTGTCGTCGTCTTTCTTTTTGTCGTTCGTTGCGTGTAGTTCTGTATTGGGTCTTGCACGCCACTCGTCCGGGGCGTCTCTATTTAGAGAGGGGTTGTCGGTTAGAACTTCGAAAACATCACCTGATTCGGGGGTTGGAGGAAGCAAGGGGAAAGCCGCTGATCCGGTCCAATTTTTCGCTCTCTCAATAGAGAACGTATGTGGGGGGCTCTCCCGCCCTTTATCGAAACTCTCCTTACTCGGGAATGGTCCACGTATCGACAAGACATCTTTTTCCGTCGGTTCAGTCTTCTCAAAGCTCAGGAGCGCAATCGTGTATTGTGGGTGCACCGCTGAGAAGACCCAGTGACGATTATTCACAAGGAAGGTTAAATCTCGCACGATGCCTTCGTCAAGTAGTTTCCTCCGGATCTCCTCCGATCCAGCCGCACTGAAAACACTCCTTGGTAGAACAACACCCGAGTGACCTCCCGTCTTTGTTAGGGCCCAGAATCTCCAAGAAAATGCTTTATACGTGTCCGGGTCACCGGTCCCCATTCCAGGGAATGGGCCATTTCGAAGGAGAGCCCGCCGTTTGTCTTGTTCCGCTAATTCCTCCTCATATTTTTTCACGAGGTCTGGTCTCTCGTTACGAAGCCTCGTCTTGATTTTCTCCTGCTCTGACTGTGATTTGGCTTGTAGACCTGGTTCATAACGCATCCAAAATTCATCTTCCTCTAATGTAGCTTCCTCCCATGGAGGATTTCCAATAATAACGTTGAAACCCGATTCATTTCCATCGAACACTTCCGGGAAGGCCGCGGGGAAATGGAGCGGATCAGTCGATTCCAACGTATCCTGTGCCTGCTTGTAGCACTCTTTCTCGGTGATGTCGATACTCGTGTCCGAAACCGGTTCTGTGTCGATGTTATCGTTGATACGCGATGCCGCAAGAACGTCGAATCGGGCACGAACCTCCTCAAGCTTCGATTCGATTTCCGCCCGCGTCTCACGGGCCTCCGCGACCTGTTCGGCACTGGCGTCTGCAAAGTCTCCAAGTTGAGCAATATCGCCGCGAATCTCGTTCATTACACTCTGACCACCCATGAACATCCCCAACGACGACTGTTCGGCGTCGAGGAGATCTGTTACCTCGTCCAGAGTCCCGATCCCAGCTAACGAATCACCAGACACGAGGTTGTAGTCAAGGAATGTGAGCGGAAGCCCCGGAACGAACGTGTGCACCCAAATAGATAGCCGTGCAAGTTCCGTCGCCAAGGGATTTAGGTCGACACCGTAGACACACCGTCGAGCAACCTGACGTCGCAAAAGCTGACCACGCTCGACGGGTGGGGCGTACTCCTCGTCGTCGAACGCGTCCAGCGCGGCGTCCTCCAGGTTGTCCAGTTCTTCTTCGACGGGTGGGAGTGGATTTTCCGTGAGATACGTGTAGAGGCGTGACTCGATGCGATCGACCGCACCAACGAGGAAGTGTCCCGACCCCATGGCGATGTCAGAAACGCGGATGTCGAAGAACGCGTCCGCGGCGGCGTTCTCGCCCTCCTCCTCACGGAGCTGGTTAATGCGGTCGATATGGTCGTCCAGCGCAGGCTCCAGCGAATGATCCAAGAGGTGTTCGACGAATCTCGATTTGGTGTAGTAGGTCCCCGTAGCCTTCCGCTCTCCGGACTGGCCGTGGAGATAGACCTCCCCCGCCTCAACGACGACATCCTCATCATCATCACCGAGCGTCTGCTGACCGCCGGTTTCGACGGGCTGGTAGTGCCCTTCGTCGTCCGTCGTCAGGGGCTGGTCCGCCACCGAGAGCTCGGATTCGAGGAGCCCCTCGTAGATGACGCCAAAGTCACGGACGCCGATGTTACGGAAGTCGACGGGGCCCTGGTAGCCTTCCTCCGTCTCGTCGATGAGGAGGTTCACCAGCACCGGCCCGAACTCGGCGTTGTTCAGACGGATGTCTGCGAGGTTCGCCCCCGCTTCAGAGATGTCGGGGTCTTCGGAGAGCAGCGTCCCGTCGTAGGCGGGAAGCCCGAGTTCTTCGTGACCGTGGTGGACGGCCCGCGTGAGGTGCATGACGTCGTCCCAGTGGTCGTAGAAGGAGTCGTCGAACTCGCCGTCGTCCTGCACGAACTGATGCAGGTTCCGTGCCTTGCGTTTGAGCGAGTCCTCGTCGTACCGCTCGTTCCGCCGGCGTGGGAGGAACTTCTCGTCCTCTGCGTAGGCGATGAACAGGAGACGGTACAGCAGTACCAGCGTCATCCGGTACGTTTCGTCGAGTTCGTCTTTCGTCGGGTCGTCGAGGTCGCGGGCACGGGCGATGGCCTCCGCGAGATCGGGGACGACGTCGTCGTAGATGCGTTCGCGGAGTCGGCCACCGAGCGAGGCGGCGTACTCCTTCGAATCCTCCATGATGTCGTGGAGCGTGCCGTCCTCGCGGAGCGCCTGAGCCGAGAACAGTAGCCAGAGGTACCCCGCCTTTTCGTCGGAGAGGAGGTTTGTGTTGACTTCGACGTAGGTGTCAGTTCGACCCCGCGAACCGAAGCCAGCGTCGGGATTCGTGGTGTACAGTCGGAGTGTATCGCCGCTGTTGCCGATGACGTACTCCAAGTTTCGCTTGTCGGCTTCGTTGAGCGCGTAGGCCACCGGTGACTGGCCGACGAATCGATCTTGGGCGTGATCGAACGATTCGTCCTCCTGCAGGAAGACGGCGACCGCCCGTTCGTGGCCATCGCTGGTGTCCTTCAGGACGTAACTCTGGTCGGTGAGGCGGTCAATCTCGTAGTCCAACCCCCGCATGAGGTCACGGGGGTCGTCGGCGAACGCTCCTTGAGCCTTTTCCACGGCATCCGCCCAATCGGGTCGGTCTGGGACACCCTCCCGGAGCTCGTGAGTCGAGAGAAGTCCCTGGTTCCGGAGGCCAGTGAGTTCCTCGTCGAGCTGAGGAAGCGTTTCGCTGAGGAACTGCTGGGCTGCGTGTCGGCTGGGCTTGCTCAGGGCGGCGTCACATACGCGCTCAGCCTGTCCTCGATCAACATTAGGGAAGACGGGGGGATCTTCACCGCTTGGACCGCAAAGGTGAGCTTGGCTCTCAGCAAGTGCAACGATGAGAATCGGATTCACCCGTCCGCCGCGGCGGTCGGAGTACGTCTTCTGGAGGAACTCCTTCGTCGGCCGTTCCCCGTGGTCGACGACGACTATCTCCAGCGCACTCGATCCCTCCCCCTGATAGAACTCAAAGTCCGCGTCCGTCCGATCGTATGTCCACGGACGGCCCTGTCTGGATTCGAGAAATTCGGAGACCATAGCGGTATGCGAACTTCCGGCGTGATATATCTTGGTACGAGTTAGATCGAAGAACAAGCAGGGCGAAGCATGACTCCCAAGAGCGAGCCTGACGACTCTGCTACGTTGCTGGTGGCATGTTCTCGGTCAGATCTGAGTAGTAGAGGGACCAAGTTAGCTCCCTCCTCAGTCACTGTCAGCAGCCACGTCGACACCTCAAAACTCACAATGATGTCTACAGTTGTGACTGTTGGTCTTCCCCATATCATACCAACTTTTACGCGTTCTACAAGAAGACTGATGAGTAATGGTTCGGGTCAAAATTCGTGAGATAGACGCGCCTGAGTTCGAGACAATTCCCTCTCACCGCGATATTGAATCGGTGGTCGAGGAGATGCTCACGAAGAAGTACTCACAGATGGGCGTAACCAAGGATGGTGAGTTGATCGGGGTCATATCCTTCAAGTCCATTTCTCGGGCACTGCTCGTCACTGAGGAACTATTTGATTCTCCGAAGAAAATGAGTGATAGGCCCGCTGAGACAGCCGTTGAGCAACCAAAAGTAGTCTCGGCGGGTAGTAACCTCAGCGACCTGTTCGACTTACTCGGCGAGCGATCGTATGTCTTGGTGGAAGACGAGGGGACTCATCGGGTGATTACTGACTACGACATCAGAGAGTTCTGGCGGCGGTCAACAGAACCCTTTCTTTTGATTGAAGAAACGGAGTTGGCTATCAGAGCCATCATCCAATCAGTTTACGAGGGCGACCTCTCCGAAGCCCTTGAGCACATCAGTGAGAGCTCGGATCAATTGAGTTCGGCGAGCGAAATTGACAACTGTACCTTCGGCCACTACACACAGTTCATTTCGCGGTATTGGGATGATGGGTTTGACGACTACTTCGACCAGCGTTGCGACTTTGTCCGAGAGCTGATCAACAAAATCGGGGAAAATCGGAACCGTCTGTTTCACTTCCGTATTGAGGATCGAAGGGAACTTGATCTGGATCTCATTGAGTTCGCCCACGGCTATTTCACCTCACTTCCGGCAAGCCGGCGACTAACAGAATAGTCACCAGCTGGACCCGTTCTAAGCAGAGCAAGCGGTTTAGGTCCACGCTGAGCACTACAGTGTATGATCTTCAGCGTGGACGAGGACGATGGGACACTCGAAGGTCTCGAGGAACAGGCGCTCTCCGAGTTAGGCGTCTTGGAGCGTCAAGATCTCCAAGAGTGGACCATCGAACAACCACGCATCCTCGGGGAGGATCTGCTGGTCGTCACCTCGGAGTACGCCAACTTCCAGGACACGCGTGATCGTCTGGACATCCTCGCCCTGGATCCAACCGGAAAACTGGTCGTAATCGAACTCAAGCGCGACCGAGCGGACCGGACGACCGATCTCCAGGCAATTAAGTACGCCAGTTACTGTGCGACGCTGACGGCTGAAGACATTCAGAAGGACTACCGTGAGTTCTGGAACGAGCGCGACGATAAGGAGCTGACGCCCGAAGACATCGGTCAAACCTTCGTCGATTTCCTGGACGGGGTCGAAGGGGAGACGCCGGTCACGAGCGAAGGGTGGGCGGAGTTCGAACTCGATCAGAAACCGCGTATCCTGTTAGCGGCGGGGAGCTTCGGCACCGAGATCACCGCCCCCGTGATGTGGTTGATCGAAGAGTACGGCATGGACATCACCTGCACGAAGATCGAGGCCTACGAGCACCAAGGACGGGTGCTCCTCAATAGCCAACAGGTCATTCCGGTCGCCGAGGCCGAGGAGTACATGACCAAGCGCCGCGAGAAGCAGGAGAAACAGGAGGAGAAGACGCGCCGTCCGGCGGCGATCAACGTCCTGCTTGACAGTGGAGTTCTGCGACCGGATGAGAGGGTCTACTTCGCCCCTGAGCGGGTTCCAGCCGAGGCTGACCGTGAGTACTCCAAGGACGATGACTTCTGGTGGGCGACCGTTACGGGCGATACAGGGCAAAGCGACAACGTCCGGTGGGAGCACGACGGCGAAGTCTACTCGTTCACGGGGTTGGCCAAGGAAGCCCTGAACGAGCTCGTCGGCCGAGACTACTCGAAGGCTCTGAACGGCTACAAATACTGGTGCCATCCCGACTTCGGCGGCCGCACGCTGGATGATCTACGCAATAGTGACATTACCGAGGACGACCGTGAGAGTGAGACACCGGAGCCGGAAGCATCGGTGGAGAACTGAACTTGTCGGCCCAACAGTTTATTACAGTCCCATCCATCGGTTTCTAACCAGATGTCAGATAGGTGAAGCAGATGGAGGTGCTCATCGATACGAACGTATTCATCGAACGAGAGGGGGACTGGACGGTCCCCGAGCCACTGCAAGAACTTGAGAAGCTACTGAAGACGGAAGGTCACACTATTCTGATCCACCCTCACTCGAAACAGGAAATCCGCAACTACGAGAACGACGAACGGCGTGAAACGGACGAATCGAAGATCGAAACTTACGCCGAATTGGGATTTCCCCCGTATCCGAATCCATCATCGACAGCGTTCCGCAACCACGTCCCTAAAGCGGATAGCTTCAACGAGCAAGTAGACAACGCACTCCTCTATACGGTGTTCAAGGACTGCACCGATATTCTCATCACCGAAGATGGAGACATGCATCGGAAAGCCGACGAACTCGGCATCAAAGAGAGCGTATTGAGTATTGAGGAAGCCAGAGAGCAATTCAAAGAGGAACCAGCGGCCTACGAGGGCCCTCCCTCGATTCAGAAGCAACAGGTAGCAGATCTTGATGTTGACGACCCGATTTTCGATTCGCTGAAAGAAGACTACGCCTTCCGAAACTGGTTCGAGAGCATCCCCGACGAACGAGATGTCTACGTGAACTGGAATGAGGACGGCACACTCGGCGCTGTTCTTATCCTAAAACCAAACGAGGCTGAGCCGATCGGCAAAGAACCGGAGCTCGGCAAGCGAGATCGACTGAAGATCTGTACGCTCAAAGTGGCGTCCCATCGGCGCGGTTCGAAAATTGGGGAACTCCTGGTGAGCATCGCCATACGCGAAGCCATCCAACACGAACTCGAGGAAATATACCTCACACACTATATCAAGGAAGACGACTATCTCGTACAGCTGATTTCCCAGTACGGGTTTGGGCGAGCTTCACAGGCCGCCAACGGTGAGACAGTCTTCGTCAAGCGGCTAACTCCTGGACCTGGAGACAATCCCGACCCATCAGAGGTTCACTTCCGGTTTTATCCAAGTTTCTACGATGGTCCCTCCGTGAGTAAATTTCTGATTCCGACCCAACCCAAGTTCCACGGACGGCTCTTTCCGACGTACGAGAACCGCCAACCGAAATTAACCGAGTTCTCTGGACAACTTCTCTCTGAAGGTAACGCTATCAAGAAGGCATACCTCTCCCACGCAAATACTCGACAGATCGAATCGGATGATATCCTACTATTCTACCGGACACACGACCATATGGAAATCACCTCTTTAGGAGTCTGTGAGCAGGTGGAGTACGAAGTGACCGAGACCGAGACT
The DNA here is from genome assembly GCF_000427685.1 of Haloplanus natans DSM 17983. Classification (NCBI taxonomy): domain Archaea; kingdom Methanobacteriati; phylum Methanobacteriota; class Halobacteria; order Halobacteriales; family Haloferacaceae; genus Haloplanus; species Haloplanus natans. The sequence goes on along the minus strand of NZ_KE386573.1, from coordinate 1,625,290 downwards.
GTACAGGAACTGGTTGGCAAACGATCCGTATTCACAGAGCGAGAGATAGCTAAGATGGTAGAGTCCCCTACGACGGTGATCTTATTCAAATGGCACTTCGAGCTCGAGAATCCACTTCACTATCAGGTGTTGCTGGATGAAGGAATTTTATCGGGTGCAATCCAGTCTATCCAAGAGATCGATGAATCAAGTTATCAATATATACGCGACAATGGTGGAATAGATGGACGTTTTACTGTCAATTAAGCCCGAGTTTGCGGAGAAGATACTCGGCCACGAGAAGCGGTACGAGTTCCGCAAGACACCATTCCGTGATCCGTCTATTATTGAGACAGTCTATATGTACGCTTCCTCTCCCGTGCAAGAGATTGTGGGGTCGTTCTCACTAAACAGCGTATCCGAGGGCACCCCAGCCGAGCTCTGGCGGAAGTTCGGCTCCGACTCCGGGATTGACCAACGTTCACGGTTCATGGACTACTTCGCAGACACGGATACTGGATACGCTTTCGAGGTCGCAGATGTTCAGCGGTTCACGGAACCTGTTGATCCACAGCAGCGGGTCGATGATTTCCGCCCGCCCGTCTCTTTTCAGTACCTTCGAGGAGAGTACGACTCACTAATCCACTCTGGTCCTAATTCAGGGAGCGATTAGCGGTCTCTATGCGGTATTCGCAATATATCCCACCTGTAGGTCGGGAGATTCCCACCCGTTGCTGGTAGCATTCGAGTAATTAGAGCAAGGCTTCGATGGGTTCTGGTGCAAAAATACGGTTAGCTGTCAACACCAATAGTCCTGAGCAGACGTTCGATCGGACGGTCCCCACTCACTCGATGGGTGCCCCGAACGATGAAGTCCTCACTGGATAAAATCAAGAAGGTCCATTCCAGGTGTAATATCTGAAGTAATATGATATACTTGCTCCTCATATTTTTCCTCAAATTCATCTTCCCATTCAAGCTCAAGTATAATCGTTATTTTATACGTTCCTTGGTCGTATAACTTGTTTATCCCCTGTCTGAAATCAAAAGTATCAAACGAATAGTCCATATCTGATTCTGGATCTGTAAAAGATAGTTTAAGTTCTTCAGTCATAAATTCAACATCTTTTTCGCCACCCTGTATATCGCTCTCACCGAATTTATGCAAGGGAAATCGATCCATTCGTTGGACAGCACAAACTGCTGTCAGTCCTTCATGTGGACCATGCTCAATATTCAATGAAACCCGTAATCTGAAATTTTGTGCAAGTCCTTCACCAGCATTTGTTTGGAAAAATTGTACACTGTTTGGATTGGGACTTCGCTCTATTTCGCGGGCATCAATCTTAGTTGAGGGATTCTGGTCCGACTGAGTTGATGGGTAAGCACCCCAGAATCTGAAATTATATGGACCGCTTAATCTCGGTTCCCGATCCCGCCGCATCAAATCTTTTTGTTCGTCTTGAACTACAGATTGAAAACCGGAGATGGATGCCTGCTTATCGTACAGAATGACCAATAAAATTGAAAATATCAAAGAACCAGCCCCACCAATAATCTGGCTGATTGTACTCACAGTGTAAGGAGGCGTATCACTGTTGGATATATAATCAAATGTCCCCTGAAGTTCAAGCACACCTATTAGGATAAAAATTGAGATGATCAAGAGAGATAGGTATGTTATCGGACGAGATCGTATTCCTGGCAAATATTCCGGGAAAACCGAGGACTTCTCTTGGCTAAAATAGGCCTTAGTTGTTAGTAATGACCAATCTCGTGGATTCTCCAAGGCTAAAAGATCTTTCCCGGATATTCCGGATGTCCCAGAAATTAATGCAGCTAAAACAGCATATTCTGTTCTGTTCTGCTGAGGAAATAATACAATCAAATAAATGAATAATAGGACAGGAATCAGCAGCTTAAATCCAGAAGCGACCCTAATTTGCCGGTCAGACATCTGGCTTATATTACGAAACTCGACCTCTAATGGTCGAAATGAGACAGCGTATTCCAATGAAACATCTCCACCAAATATCTTCGCAAGGGCGGCCTGAATAACAGCCGGTAAGCACAATCCAACAATCGCTCCTGAGACAACGGAAACCACAGAATACACTTGTCCTGAGACCATCGACGTCAGCTATGATAAAAGCGGATAACTATAAACTCTCTTACTTTTAACCGTAACAAACCGGCTACTGGTATAGACCTTACCAATGCGGGCAATTACTTTGATGGGCAACTGCATCATTAAGCCATTTCCTCCTTATTAATTGAGTAGATATCGCGGCACCACTGGTTAACGGATCAAACTCACGCTTCTTGTATGTCCAGTGATCGCGGACATCTTGGGGCTCAAGCGAGGCGAACTCCGACATAGTAGAGTCCATCCACTGGAATGCCAAAAGCCTCCGTGGGAAGGAATAGCAAGAGCTCGGTTAACTGGTTGTGACTGGTTAACACGATTATCTATTTCTTGCTGGCGATCCCTCAGTTAGCTATGGACATCGGGCTCGTGAGCTGCACCAAGAGCAAACGCGAGCAGGCCGCGATGCCTGCGGAGCTCTACATGGAGTCCGCGTTTTTCAGAAAGGCACGCCAGTACGCCGAAGCGAATCATGATACGTGGTACATCCTCTCGGCAAAGCACCATCTGCTCCAACCCGACGGACCACCTATCGAACCCTACGATGAGACACTAAGTGGTGCGCCAGTCGACCGAAAACGAGACTGGTCACAGACCGTCTACGATCAACTCCGTGAGGAAGGGCTACTCACTGAAGGCACTCGACTGGTATTCCACGCTGGTCGCGACTACTACGACGAACTGATCCCGTTGCTCGAGGATACCTCCGTAGAAATCGAGACCCCGACCGACGGCCTCCAATATGGAGAAACGCTCTCGTGGTACAACGACCAGCTATGACTCTCCTATTGGGGACCGAAGACGGCGTGTACCGAGCCCCAGACGTCCAGCTCGAAGACGCTACACAGGTTTTGGATGCCGGACGAGCAATCCGAGTGCGACAGTTCGGGGAGGCCGTGTACGCCTGCACGAAGACTGGCTTGTATTGTTCGACTGATTCGGGGCGAACGTGGAGCGACCTCGGTGTCCCTCTCAAGGAGGTGTACTCAGTCTGTGCGAGTCCTGACGGAGAGCAACTGTACGCCGGCACCCACCCAGCACACCTCTATGTCAGCGACGATGACGGTGGATCGTGGCGGGAACTCGACGGATTTCAGGAACTCCCGTCGCGGGACGAGTGGTATACGCCCCGTCACCGAAACGAGGCACACATCCGAAGCCTCGACACGCATCCGGACGCCCCGAACCGAGTCATCGCTGGTGTCGAGGTCGGCGGTGTCCACGTCAGCGACGATAGTGGGGAAACGTGGACTGAACGTCGAGACGGCGTCCACGACGACATCCACCACGTGCTGGTTCGAAGCCCGGAGGAGTACATTGCGTCCTGTGGCGGTGGCCTCTACCGTACAGAGGACGCTGGCCGGTCTTGGATACGGCTGGACGAGGAACTGTCCCATCGGTACTTCCGCGAAGCGATTGCCCATGATGGCCGACTATACGCCGCCGCTGCTCGATCATCACCGGGAACGTGGCGAGGCGAGTCAGGTGCTGATGCGGCGCTGTTCGTCTCTGACGACGACGGAGAAACGTTCAGCACGCCTTCGTACCCGGGCGGACCCCAAGAAGTCATTCTCGCGTGGACGGTTGCGGATGGACAAGTGATTGCTGGAACCAACGGCGGACGGACGATTATCGAAACCGACGATGGATGGGAAACGCTCGGGGTGCTTTCCACATCGATTCGCTCACTCTGTACCGTTTGAGTGTTTTATGGAGATCAGAAGACCTATAGCCGTTTTTGGTGGCATTTCTCTCTTATCTCCGTGATGAATGATGTGGTGTGTTAACAGGGGTTTCCAACCGCGAATTTTCTCTCTTTACAGTATAAAGAGGAATAGTTCGTGGTTTCATTCTATGTTAGCACACAACATGGTGGAAATGGTGACCCTTATTCCGATCTTAGGACCCCTGCTCCGGACTTAGCCTCAGCGGTGGTTGTCTGGTTTTCAGAGTGATCGACTTCGGTGATTTCGAACTTGAGTCCCCCGTGTTTCGACACGGTGTCGGTTGCGGTCCACTCGTAGACCGTTGCTCCATTGTAGCCGACACCCTCGTGCTCCTCAATATTTCCATCCTTGACGTGTTCGGTGACCGTGTCGTGAACGTGTCGCTTCGTACACTTGTTCACGGCATCGTACTCATTATCTATCCACTCCTTGACACCTTTGGCGGTCCCCTCGGTGTGCTCTTGGAAGTAGGCGGCAATCGCCTTCTGTTTGTCTTTGTACTTCCAGACTCGCGGGCCTTCGAAGTCCACCATGTTGTCGGGGACAGCGGTGGTTCGAGTGAACACGGCGGCCCAATCGTCGGGATCATCGGCCTTCCGGGCGTACCGACCAATTGATTGAGCAACCTCGTTCGCCCGCACGGATTCAAGGAGGGATTCGGCGGCCTGTGAGTCCTCACCGACGAAGCCACGACCGAACGCTCGCTGGTGTCCCGACTGATTGCACTGGTTACATCCATCACCGGAACAGGAATCACAGAGCGTATCCTTTCGTTCGACGGTTGCGTCCAGTCCGAGCTCGGCCAAGAGATCGAGTATGTAGTCGTCACCGGGATCGATGCACCCGAGTTCGGCCCCGATACGCTCGCCTTGGAAGCCGTTCCGACTCTGTACGTTCCCGTGGTGCATTGTACCAAAGTCATCGACTCCCGCGCCGACAAGGGCACGCCTGACGTTGTCTTCCGCAGCAATGGGGGCGACGGCTGTGCGGAAGTCTTCACCATACTGTTCCCGGAGTGTTTCAACCAGCACTCGATTTTTGTCCGTGTCGTACCGTTCCTCACTGGTGTACGAGTAGGCACTATTCCCCACCTGAATCGTGAGAAGACGGCGCTCGTACCGCCGCCAGAGACGACGTTCTTTGTCGGACATGAGCTTCTCCACGTCCATCGCGGGGCCTACGTTGAGCTCCCAGAGTTTTTGATTAGGATGGGCGTCAAGCCCAATGACTGATCGGGAATTTGACATACAAGGACCAATCCGGAGGGTGGTAATCGTGTTGTTGTTGTTGATCACGACAGATGCACGGTGGACATTCACGATTTCTGGGTTTTCGGAGGTCTTCGTCAGTGATGGCGGGACATATCTCATTTTAGCATGGCGACGACCATTAGCGTCATCGGGCTGGCGGGCGGCATCCCAGAGCAACTCAGCGAAGGTGCTCGCCGCCGTGTGCGCGTCGGGATGGTGGTAGTACCACTCCTTGCCCGGTCGGTGATTGAACAGATCGTAGACTTCGGGGAACCTGTCGCGAAGGTGCATGGATGACTCCGCGTCGGAAGCCTCCCGCTTTGCCACAGACATCAGTTCTTCAGCTGTATCGATGTCCACATTAGCGTCGTCCAAGAGTGCAGTAACGGCGTTCTTCACGCGCTCTGAGTCGAGACCACCATCTTCAGTGCGTCCACCAGTCATATCACCAGGACCGATCACGTAGAACGAGGGTTGCTCGTCAAAGGCGACGTTGTTTTTGTGGCGGAGGGTGAGAGCGAACGAGAACTTGTGAGTGGCGTGGATCACGTCGTACTCTGGCTCACCGTCGATAGAGTCGCGGATGTCTTTCCACTGTTCGCTGGCGGGGCACTTACTATTCTCACCACCGCATGGAATGTGGTCTAAGCCTTGGTCGGCTTCTTCAAGAAGGATAGCCTTGGCGTCGTGGAGGGAGAGGCTCTTTCCATTACACATCCGAGCTACCCACTCACTCACTGGTTCGCCGTCAACGGTGATGGTGTCCTCCTTGCCATCCGGGTCATGGTCGCCACGGCAAATCGGACAGGCTTCCTCACGGCCCAAAAGTACGTAGTAGTCCAGTCCCGCCTTCTTAGAGTGTTTAACGGCATCGTCGCGGGCATTTTGTGTGGGTGACAGATGAACCACTTGCCGCCCACCAGTCACATCTGGCTTGTCGAGCCACCGAGTTGTCGAGATTTTGTACGACTTTCCGGAGCCAGTCGGGGAGTCACACACTGGGTAGGTACACGTCTCCATCGTGTCCTCGACTAACTCACTGAGTGTATCACGGACTTCCTCAGTCGTCGGGTAGTCACCAGTCTGTTCGTCAGGCACTGTTAAAGACCGGAGATGTTCGAAACTCGGGGCGGTTACCGCTCCCACTTGCATGAATGTCTTCCAGTTCCACGCGAGGAGAGCTTGGATCCTGACGTCGTTCAGAACTTCATGGACCACGTCGAAGTCGGCGTCAAGTTGGTCGGAGATGTCGGTGGCGTACTGCTTCAACCCTGACCGACCAACCCATCGGTTCTTCGGGATGGATGTGGTTTCAGCGGTGTCATTTTCATACTCGGCGGTGATCTGAACGTAGTCGGTGTCAGTTGGAATAACACGAATCGTACATCCGTGTCCACTTCCAGCAATAGTTGGACTCTCGCTCACTCTCCCATCTCCGAGAGCTGACGTTCGATCTCCATCCGCTCGTCAATCACTTGGCTGGCGAAGGCGGAGAAGTTCATTTCCGTTTCGTTCAGGAACTCGTACTGATCCTCACGAAGAAGGACAGTCGTCTTGACGACATCAACGTCAGTTCGCCGGCTACTGTCTGGGATGTCTCGCTCACCGGTCATTACTTCGTCAAGGGCACTACGAACCATCGGGGCAAGCGTCAGGGTTCGCTGGTCTTGGAGGAACTCATATTGATGTTCTTCGATTGATATTCGACGCTGCTTCATCAGTGTATAGTGATTGCACACTATAGACGTAAAAAAGTTGGTAACTATATGAATAACATCCGGTAACGACGGCGGTAAATCATGTGTCAAAAATGTATTTTCTATCCAGATTGCTATCGGATATAACATCCCCTCACGTGGATGCCCATGTCAACAAAAATATTCATTAACCAGACACTATTGCTCACCAAGAGCTTCAAGTAGTAATCGTCCATTCTCGGTGATCTCGTACGTCTTCTGACCTCGGCCACCCTCTTGTTTCTCCAGTAGCGTAATCATCCCCTCCTCTTTGAGATCCTGAATGTGGTTGTACACTCCACCCTTGGAGATGTCGAGGTTGTCTGCTATCTGATAGCCGTGTTTCGGGCCATCGGCAAGTTCCAGTAGAATGGAAACCTTGGTTTCTCCGACGAGACTCATCGGCTAAAAACGCATACCGATGGGTCAAGACATATATAAACGAAATTTGAACCGGTTTATATTTCATACCGGTACGAAAGAATTACCTGTTGGATTGTGACAGGGGTCGTGTGCACCTCTATGATGTCAACGACGACCCCGTGTCGAGTAGCGTGACGGCACTTCAGCAGGATCCGATTCGGCCAGAAGCGGCTCTCGAATCGATTCTGCATGCGAATCCCCAGCTCATCGCAGACGAGCCGCTACTCATCATCGGCCGCCAAGTTCGATTAGACAGCGGTGTAGCCGACTTGCTGGCGTGCGATCGTCATGGGAACGTAGTCGTGGTCGAAGTCAAGATCGGACGGTCGGGGACCGGCTCAGCCAGCGAAGAAACCATCCTGAGTCAGCCACAGACCTACGCGAGCTCCTTGAGTAACTTCGAGTTCGACGATCTGAGTGAGCTTTTCCAGGAGTATGCGTCTCGGATAAACGGCGGAGAATGGGGCGTAGAGCGGTCCTACGCCGCTGGTGGCAATCTCCTCCAAGCCATGGAAACGGTCTTCGGGAGCGCACCGGAGGAGCACCAATTCAATACAGAACAACGATTGGTAGTCGTGGCGGAGGACATTACGCAGCGGACCGCGGCCAACGCTCGGTATCTCCTCGAACAGGGACTCCACTTCCAAGCCACCGAGGTCAAACGGTTCACGCTACCTGAGGAGGATGCGACCGACCGCAACCTTCTCACGAGTTCCGTCATCGTGGATTACAGTTCTCGCCGTGTCCGGCCGAAACGTCGACTGAGCCCCACGCATCCAGAGCTTGCCAGTGAGATCCTTGAGCGGGCGTTCCCAGAATTTCAATCCCTCGTCGAGGCCGATTCTGTTACCGAGCTTCTCCCCAACGGACTCGACACCCGTGAGCATCGGTTGATTTCGAACAATCCGGCCCACCCGGAGGATGTCGTCTACAGACTCGACGTGAAACCCGATAGCAATACCGTCCTGATCGGTATTGATGTCAAAGGGGACGACGACCGAGTCCATGAGCAGATAGCAGAACAGGAAACCCGGTTCTCGGAAAGTGGCTTCACGGTGAGTGGGAACAAGACGTACCGCGTTGTCGTCGCCGACTGGAATCTCGATAACCCCGAAGACATCCATGACGTGATTGACGAAGTGGCCGACCAGTATGCTCTACTCGTACACCTCGGACACGATGTCTTGGTCAATCAAGGTGATCGCTAATGCTCTCCACCGGAATAAACCATAGAATCTTGACATGCCACCACAATCGTCGCAGCTCTACGTGGAGGAGTCAATCTCAGGCATAATGAGTTGCCTGTAGCCCATTGATCGCATCTCTCACCAGGGGTGTGCGGCACAGAGTAGGCCATCCATTTTCGGTCTCAAATAACAGCCTTGAGGAGACGTCGCAGGGAGGGAGCCATCAATTCGTCTGTACGTACTTGCGCGTCTTTACGTACCCACGCTCCGAATCACCGCTCTCCTTACCGGGTTTCTGCGCTGTGTCCCGCAATTAGCGTGAAGCATACCGGGGCAACCTTCTCTCGGATAGCAAAAGTGAGCCAACGACTGCGCACGCGTCAAAGAGGCTGTCGCGTAATGTCCTCTATCCCACCACCAGTAACCCGGAGTAGCCACGTCGAGGAATTGTTACTTTTCTTTCCCTTGTTGATCGGCGCTGGAGCACCGGTGACGATGACTGGTATCTCGAAGTCGTCGAGGATGCCTTTTTGGCCGACATGCATATGTCCTGAAACTATGAGATCAATCCGAGCATCACTTTGTTTGACGGCGTCCCGGAAGTCGGCCTCACCCTCGTTGTGCAGGAGAACGCCCTGTTCGTCACGAACCGGGTAGGGCGTGTCGTGTACGGCCAACACGTTCGCCGACGAATTGATTGAGTCGACAGACTGTTCCAGCGGTTTACCGGGAAACGCGCTGTTCTTGTCGTCGATACCAAACAGCGCCACATCAGCGAATCTGACTGGCCAAGTGTCCGCGGAGATTCGATGCACGCGTGGGATATTCGAAGTGTCCCCATCGACCGTACGCCGACTCGCCTGTTTGTCGTGATTGCCGTAGATGTAGTAGAACGGAATATCGAGATTCTCGGTGATCTGCTCGATTACGAACGTCCGGTCATAGCCTGTGGCTCCGTGATCGAAGATGTCCCCGGCGTGGACGATCGCATCCACGCTCAACGTGTCTGCTTGCTCCAGTACGCTACGGAAGCTCTCACGTGCATCGAGATTGCCTGCACCAGCCACCTTATCGTCTTGATGACGGTGGCGGTATCCGACGTGTGTGTCGCCTACGAGGAGGAGACGCGTTGCTGTGTCCGCAGCTGAACCGAGGTCGGTTGCAGTAAAATCGCTCGTGCTATCGAGTTGGTACCGCCGCGTTCCATCCTGTGACCAATATCTCCCTCGGACGTCGTCGAGCTCGTACCGGTGGCCCTCCTCCAAGGAAGTGGTCAGACCGTGGGTAGACCAGATCTTCAGTGGAATCGAATGACCGTCAGTGTCCTCAACCGTCACCTTGTAGTCGAGCTTATTATTACGACTGGGCGAGACATCCCTGACCACGGCGATAATGGACCCAGAAAGACGGTCATTCTGGGGAATCTCGTCTCGAGAAAACATCAGAGCGATTGACCGGAGGCTGGTTATCTACTTAATCAACACGACATACTGGAGGATCACCTTCGGAGGTGGCTTGGTCAGTCCTCGCACAGACTGACCTGAGCGTTGCCACGGTCCAGAGGGACCGGATAGCGATGGCTACCCGGCGTCGAAACCTCCCCAGATCTCGTCCTCTGTTGGGGTGAGTGAACCCCATATGAAGATAGGTGCCAAGCGAATGTTAGTGATCGTATAGCAGCAAGGGCGCCACAGCTTATCGATTAATTCCTCAAATACAGATTTGCCACTCTGACCGCCACAAGTTTTTATTTCAATAGATTTGATTTGATGACATGAGTACCGGAGAATACGATGTTTTCATTTCGCATGCTAACGAGGACAAGGATGCAGTCGTGGATGCACTCGCACAACAGTTAGAGGCCCTGGGTGTAGATGTCTGGTACGACGACGATCAAATCCAGATCGGTGATAGTCTCATGGACTCACTTGACGAAGGACTGAGTGGGTCACAGTACGGTGTGATAGTCCTCTCCGAGAACTTTATCGACAAGAACTGGCCCGAATCAGAGCTGAAGGCGTTGATGCAACGATTCCAGCAGGATGATGTCGGAATAATGCCGTTGCGGTATGAGATACCCCATCAAGCAATTGTAGATTCCTACCCCTTACTCTCCGATCTTGTCTCTCGCCCTATTGCGCCCGACATGATTCAAGACCGCGTTCAAGAGATCTACAACGTGGTTAAACAGGAACCGGAGCAATTGAGCGGAGATTGGGCTGGAGGAGCAAATTCAGAAGAAGATTCGCGGACAGAATTTGAATCGATTACGGTGACGATTCAAGATCGCCCCCAAATCGACATAGGAAACAAGTTCACAGTTAAAAAATGGAAAACGAGCGACCGGCCTCCTATTTCCAACATCAGTGCTACAGAGTTGTATGATCCTGAGCGCGACCTTACCTATTCAACTGGTTCAGCAGTAACTACCATGAAGGAGATGAAAGATTACCCGCTAACCGGCATGGTATCTGAAATAGATGAGCTGGGCTCATCAAAAGCGGTCTTTGAGATGCAAGTCTCCAAATCTCAATTGGATACATTACCCGACGATAGGGATGATTACACAAGCGGGCTTGTTAGATGACTGCGTATTCGTAATCTTCAGACCCTGTCCCCAGCGTAGTAATCGATTCTTTATAATAAGGAGGTCGGCCAATTCTTGCTGGATACGTATTCTATACCCTCGATAAAATCGTTCATCCGTCAGGCTTCCACATGGCTTGATCGAACTATACGGCCTCCAAGTCCTACCGGCGAAGAGAGCTTTAACCGTCTATTCAATCACTCTCCTCGTAAGCCGTCTCTACGGCGTCCTGTATCTCCTCAACCGAGAGTCGACTCGGCGAAGAAACGTAGTTGATGTCTGTCCGGATTCGGGCCAACTCAAGAACATCCGCCTTCGAGAGCCGAGTCCCTGGTTGCAAAATCTCCAGCGCGTCGCACCACGCTTGATACGACTCGAACTTCGGGGACTCCGAGAACTCCGAGCCGTCCAGTCGTTCCAAGTAGCCGTCGATGAGGTCACGGAGAGCGTGACAGTCTTCTCGACTCGATAGCACCCATTGGTAGCCTTTCGAGCTCTCGTTTACCGTCCCGAGATCATAGCGGTCACGCTGTCGCTTGAGCATCGTCTCGGTGTACTCCCCCATCGTCATCGCGAACTTCGGCGTACAACACACGCCGTGACGGTATCGAGGGTCTTTGCTGATGGCGACGAAGAAAGAACCCTCACCACAGATGAGGCCGAGCGTGTAGGCGAACTCGGCCGACTGATCGTCAGTCATCGGTGACTCAGCCTCATCCTGTTTCCGTTGCTTGAGTCGCCCGTACTTGGTTGCTGTTCGATTCGTCTCGTTTCTGGTGCGGATGTTTGGTACATGATTTCGATGTCTCTCAGCAGGTTGGAGCGGTGAGTAACCGGGAGACGCTACGCTCAACGGTGTTCTCTCGGTTGAGCGATTACCGGCGCTCTACCTCTGGGGTAGTTTCCCCGATTAGAGATAGACGTGATACAAGTATAAGATTTCTTATATTAAGACAGAGATAGCAGTTTGATCATCAACTTAACTCCCACAGCCTTCCTGCAGGATACATTTCTGATAAGATACGTACTTGTTTGGAATTAAACAGATTGATGTCCGTGGGCACTGTGATATAGGTATGGCTACGACAGGAACTTGGAAACATCAACTGTCTCCAGAGAACATCATAACTCGGTATGCCAGCCTCGACATCGAAACCAGTGGGATAGACCCGACGACGAGCCAGACGGTAGCAATAGGCGTTGGACTATATGACGAACTCAACCAACACCAGTCGGTCGACGTTCTAACCTATGGAGGAGCGATGGGCTGTGAACGGACGCTAATCCGGCGGGCGTTCGAGCGGATCAACGACTTCGAGCCCCGTGCCCTGGTGACGTACAACGGCAAAGAGTTCGATCTCCCCTACCTCCGCGAGCGTATCGACCGCCTCTCGTTCGATCAGAGGCCAGAGCTGTCCTGTGCGGACCATCACATCGACCGCTTCCTCCCACGGAAAGAACACGCCGACGAAGTGGGACAGAAGTGGCCCAGTCTCGAGGAAGTCCTGTCGTCTCACGGCATCACCGTCGAACCGACCGAGTGGCGTGGAGAGGAGCTCACCAATACGATGTTCGGTGAATCTCTGGCCCCGGAGTACTTGCAGGCGGTCGAAGACGGAGACTGGGAGCGCGTTGAGGAGTTCGACCAGATCATTCATCGGTACACGATGGCTGACGTCGAAGGGAATCTCGTGCTGTATGAAGCGGATGCGGGACGCCGCTAAAGATCTACGAACTACGACTCTACAACTCAAATCTTGAGTAGAGTAGTTACTGTCGGCCAGCAACTACTTACCCGCTTAATCCGTTCTCTGGAGTCCGATGTCAACTGCGACGAGTAATGCGGAACTCCACTCATACGTTGTGGCGGTAGATACAGGGTTCGCACCAAATGTAACTGGGGGAGTTTGCACCTTAGCTACCTGTAAGCAAGTGATCCGAGACGAGGCTAAGGAAGGAGACTGGATACTTGGAACGAATCCGCAAGATGCCGGAGAAGAACGCATTACGTACCTCATGGAGGTGGACGAGAAGATAACGTACGATGAATACTACCGTAGCGGGCGATTTGATTTCAAGAAGCCGGAAAATGACCCCGTCGGTGACAATATCTACTACCGGAACGACGAGGGAGCAATAGTCCAAGTTGAGAATCCTCCCGCCCACGATGATGATGAATGCCGCAAGAAGGATCTCAAATCAACCGGTGTTCTCGTGTCCCGTCGTTTCTGGTACTTCGGTGATGAGGGTCCGGAGTTACCGTCATCTCTCCGCGACAAGGTGATTAAGGGATACCAAAGCTCGAGCCGTTCCGGCCGAAAAAAGCCAACTGAACAGTTAGGTGAACTTGTAGAGTGGGTAACTGAACGGTATGACTCTGGTGTTCATGGAGAACCAAGAGATCGATCCAGCAGCTCTTGTGGTTGTACGAGCAGCATCCTCTCCGAAGACGGAGGATGTTGAATCTGACCTATCTAACTTGAATGCAGTAGCAAGGTCCAGAGTATTTTCAAGCCGGATGGCCTCCGGACTGTGAGGAGATTGAGACTTGGTGAGAGTCAGTGCCGTCCGTGTATTCGGGTAAAATGAATCCCGTACTTGTCTGGTAGCTTTGAAACGTCTACACGAACGCGCACCGGAATAATTCGATCCTCCGCAGCCTCAATGGCCTCCATTACGTCCCGCTGATCACGTTTCAGAGATCCGTACTGGCCCGTCTTGACCTCAAAGAGATAGTTATAGCTGGGAGGACCCATTCGTAGCTTCTCCCCATCACCGAGGTCGGTCTGACGGGTCAAAACAGTAACTTCGTATCGACAATCAGGCATCCAAGTGTACTCGTCGTCATCCCCTGCAAGTCTCTTATCCCATTTCTCCAGTTCCCGTTGGCGGACACGAACGTCGTCGGATGCGGTGACCGGTTCACCCTCGTGTTCACGAAGATCATCGACAGCCCACTCTCCGAAGACATCGTACATCTCGTAGCGATGTGTCGTCACGATAGCTTCACTAATCCCGCCCTTCTGATGATCCGTTAGAGGCCGATACTCCATACGACTGAGAGAGAAGGGAGTGTTAGGAGAGTTGTGGTTGTCACCGACATTGAGACCGTCTGAAGATGTAGTCGAACCCACAGCCCGAATAGGGGGGGCGGGTGCCACCACCAGCGGAGCCCTGCTCTCCGCCGACCCTTGCTATCCCATCCGATCAAGCGCGTCTCGCCGATCTTCCACCGGCACTTGATCGTACTTCATCGTCGTCATCGGATTCCGATGTCGAAGCTGGGCCTTTGCCGCAGCTAACCCCCGCTCTTTGGCCATGTACGTCCCGACACTGTGACGGATCGTGTACCAACTCATCTTCCGATTCGCGGTCTCGATCCCCGCCTCGTCGCAGAGACGGTGGAGAAGTCGACGGAGACTCTTTGATCCGTAGCGGTTACCGCGAGCGGTGAGCCAAATCGCATCGGTATCGTCGTAGTGGTCGTACCGCTCACGTTCGTCTAACCACCGTTCGAGATAGGCCGTCGTCTCATCTTTCAGGCTGACTGTCCAGTTACCGACGTTCTTTGAGGAATCCTCCTTCGGAATACGCAAGACGCTGTTCTGTACGTCCACCCAGTGGATAGAGGCATTACGCACCTCAGCCGGTCGGAGGCCAGTATCGAGGCTTGCACTCACCAACGATGGTTCCTTCCAACCCTCGATCGTCTCCCAGTCATCGTCGTTAATCGCATCCCGAGGTTTGTTCAGCAGATGACCCAGATGGGTAAGCCACCCCTCGCGTTCGTCGCCGTGTACGTCTCCTGGAGATGGAATCTCTCCGATGGTGAGAACGGCTTGGCGTATCTTCTGTCGCTCCTCACGCGACAGGAAGTCCTGTGGCTGATGGTTTCCACCGGAACTGTCGAACCGGTAGTCGTACTCCCACTCGTCGTAGTTCTTCTCGTGTCGGAGCCACTTGTTGTACCGCCTGACGCCCTCCTGTAGCTTCCCTTTCGCCGTCTCCGATTGATCGTACTCGAACGCCAGCCACTCCACGAACGCCTGCGCCTCGTCCTCTGACGGCGGCATCGAGTAGCCGCCACAGTGCTCCCACCGCCACTTATCGAAGCGAGCAGTTCGATACGCAGTTCCGTAGACTGTGTACTCTGAGTAGCCAGTCGCACTCTCAGTATCCTTCCCAACATTCCACAGCCATGACAAGAATCGGACGCGGTGTTGTCTGTAGTTGATAAATTGCTTGTTGTTCAGCCAGCCCTCGTGCGATTTCGGTATTACCACTATTCCACGATCGAGGTCGATCTCCGCACCCTCCATCTCTGGACAGCGCGAGAGTGTCAAAGGTAGCTCGTTTTCCATTGCGTACCAGCCGAGGCAAAAACGAGCGTTACAACGCCTGTAAACGCGGTTTCTGATGCGCGGGACCGGATTTGAACCGGCGGACCCCTACGGGACAGCGTCCTAAGCGCTGCGCCGTTGACCTGGCTTGGCTACCCGCGCTCGATTGCATGTGCCGTCGAGACGGTCAAGTAGCTGTCGCTCCGGGCGTGATTTAAATATCTCGCACCCCTCGACCCCGGCATGTACCGGGCGCGGGACCGCATCGACAACGAGGAGTGGGTGGCCCGACTCACCCGCGCCGCCGACGGCCTGGACCTGGGGAGCGAGGCACGGTCGAACGCCGTCGACCTGTTCTGTTCGAACGTGCCGAGCGAGGAGCGCTCGAAGCCGGCCGTGGCGGCCGCGAGCCTCTACGCCGGGGCGTTGATCGCGGGCGAGGAACGGCCCCAGGGCGCCGTCGCCGAGGCGATGGACGTGACACGACTGAGCGTGCAGAACCGCTGGAAGGCGTTGTTGAAGGAGTCCGGATTCCAGCCGCCGGAGTGGTAGTCGGTACGGCCCTGCTCACTCGGTCCCGGGCGTTCGCTCGGGCGTGAGGTTGCCGTGGGCGTCTATCTCGCCGCGGACGATTCGCGTCGAGGAGATGCGCTCGCCGTCCTCGGCGGGGACGTAGTCGACCAGTTCGACCTGGAGCGGATCGAGCCCTCGCTCCGTCCGGATTTCGTTGATCCGCTCGGCGCCATCGTGGGTGTCGGGCGAGACGACGATGGCGTCGAACCCCGGTTCGGTCGCGATACCCGTCGGTTCCTCGAGCGCTCGTACCGCGAACTCGCGGTCGGCGGCCGTCGCGAAGGATTCGAGTTCGGCTTCGAGGGTGGCCCGACGCTCCTCGAACGGCCGGACGCGCCGCGGTTCGTGACGCGTCTCCGGGGCGAGTTCGTCGCTGGTGAGGCCGACGGTCACGTCGCCGAGTTCGAACGCACGTTCGAACAGCGCTCGGTGTCCGTCGTGAATCGGATCGAACGTTCCACCAAGCGCGACCTTCATGTCCGGGGCCACGAATCCGTGCGACTTAAACGGGTCGGCTCGGGCGGCGGCCGGCCGCCCCATAGTGATTACTGTAAGTCATCTCCGGTGGTTCGCCGACCCGTTCTGGCGAACTACCCGTAAACAGTTACGATAAACAGTATCACTCCTCGTCGTCTTCGACGGTGATGCGAACCGGTTCGGTTTCGGCTGCGTCCTCGTCCGTATCGCCGAGTTCTCGATCGAGGTTGAACACCGCGTTCAACTGCTCTTGAACCTGGCCGACGACGCCGCGGACGAGCGCGCTCGGGGCGATTGCCTCGTACTCGTAGGGGTTGTTGCCGGCGCCCGCACTCTCGCGTTTGTGCCGGTCGACGGTCCCCTCGTCGTGGAGCTGTGCCAGCGCTTCGCGGACCGTACTGGGATAGAGGCCAGTTCCATCGGCCACCTCGTCGCTCGTCGAGTTCGGATGCTGTCGGAGGTAGACGTAGATGCGTGCACGGGTCTCCGTGTCGAGCACCCACGCCAACAGGTCGACGACGCTCTCGTCGAACTCCGTGACCGCCCGGTCGGCTTCGGCCTCTAGCCGATCGCGCGCCGAGACGCCCTCGTCATCGCCTGGCTCCACCAAGCTGTCGGATGCGTCGCCGTCTATGTCCGATCCCTCGTCGACGTCGAGACTCTCGGACCCGTTACCGTCAGACATGTGTTCTCTGCAGTAGGTCAGAACGCGGCGGATAAAAACCCTTCCCCGGTCAGCGAGCGAGGAGCAGCGATTCGCGGAGCGCCTCGTGGCCGCCCTCGTCGTGGATCCGTCGCTGTCTCGCGGCGCCGCTCGGGGCTTCGTACAGATCACGGAGTCCGTCGACGCCGAGGCGGTCACATTCGCGGTCGACGAGGGTTCCCAGCGACACCGTATCCTCGCCCGTACGGGTGACGAACTCGGCGTCGTGGCCGTAGCGCATGGCGCGCCACTTGTTCTCGTCCAGAAGTTCCCGACGGAGCGCCGGTAGGGACTCGCCGTCGGCGTAGCGGTCGGCCAAATCGAGGACGAGCGCGTGGACGTACTCGACGATGGCGAGGACGGAGTCGGAATCGGACTGGGCGTCCGGCGTGCGTACTTCGACGGTGCCGTGGCCGGTGTGCGGGCGCACGTCGTACCAGAGTTCGCCCCGATCGTTGATCGAACCGGTTTCGACCATCTGCCGTTCGAAGCGCTGGTAGGCTTCGAAGTCCTCGAATGCGGTCGGGATGCCGGTGTTGGGCAGGTTCTCGAACACCTTCGCGCGGGCCGAGGCGAGACCGGTGTCGAAGCCGTTCCAGAACGGGGAGTTGGCCGAAAGGGCGAGAATCGGGGGGAGATACCAGCGGAGGCGGTTGGCGATCCACGTCGCCTTGTCGGCGTCGTCGACGCCGACGTGGACGTGCAGGCCAGCGGTGGTGTTCCGGTGTTGCGGATACTGGATGCGGTCGAGCTGGGCACGGTAGCGGGGTTTGGTCGCGTGATCGAGTTCCCGCCACTTCGCGGAAGGATGGAGGCCGGCGGCGGCGACCCGGTAACCGTGGTCGGTCGCGTGGTCGAGCAGTGCCGCTCGAACCCGGGCCAGTTCGTCGCCAGCGTCGCCCAGTCGCTCGATTAGCGGCGTCTGCGTCTCGATCGTGAACTGGAACAGTTCGTGATCGAGGCGGTCGACCAGCGGTTCCGGTGGCTCGCTCCCGTAGATCAGGTCGTCGATGCCGGGAGTTGGCCGCCCCACGTCGTCGACGACGTAGAACTCCTCCTCGATGCCGAGCGTACCCATCCGCGCGAACGCGTCCCGGGACCCGAGATCCATCGGCGCATCGTTCGACGCCGCCGATTAAATAAGTCGTGGACCGCGTCCGGCGGCGACATTAATATAGAATTTATGATAAATACTCCGTATCGATCGTCGACTCCTGGCGGGTGAAATCGATTAATTGAACCGATACGATTAGGCTATGATACGCCGTATCCGCCCTCGGTCGTTGGCATCGACCGGCCTCTGACACAGTGTCACCGACCGACCGCACGACACCGTGGCCCGTTCCGACGAGTGGCCCGGTTGCGGGTTCTTTCGGTCCGATTTCTCATCGAACGTAGCAGTATCAACGGACGGTGACGTTGTGCCGTCACGCCGCCGTGTCATGGAAGGTCGCCGAACGAGCATCACGGGCGTTCCCACACCGCGACGCCACTACGAGCCGAATTTTGGTCGACCGAAGGAAATCGTGTCCCTCCGCGACAGACATATAAGTATCGAGATACAATGATCTTATTGACGATGCATGACCTGACCGGCTTCCAACGAGATCTCCTGTACGTGATCGCCGGCCTCGACGAACCCCACGGACTGGCAATCAAGGAGGAGCTCGAAGATTACTACGAGAGCGAGATCCATCACGGTCGACTGTATCCGAATCTCGACACGCTCGTCGAAAAAGGCCTCATCGACAAGGGTCAACGTGACCGACGCACGAACTACTACACGCTGACACGTCGTGGGCGACGCGAACTCGAAGCGCGTCGGGAGTGGGAAGATCAGTACGTCGCGGACCTGATCGAAGAAGCGACGCCGGCCTGATAGTGCTTATTGTAAGTCACCACCGGTGGTTCGCCAAAACGGGTCGGCGAACCACCGGTAAACAGTTACAACTATGAGCAGGTCCGTCGGATCGCGTGGTACGTCGCCGAACGGACGGGAAACCATCGAGAGAGTCACGATCAAAAAACGCCGCGCCCGCCGAGAGAGGAGGGACTCTCAGCCGGCACCGTGCCTCTGACGCGGCGCACTTCATAAGCGCCTCGTCGATATCAACCTCGTGGTGGTGTGTACAGCCGCCACTCAACCGTCCTCCGGCCGCGTAACGATCCGTTCGGCGACCCGTTCGGCGGCGCTGACGTGGTGGTCCGCCTCGTCGTTCCCCGTCGTCTCTATCTCGTCGAGGAGCGCCGCCACTCTCCCGACGCGTTCGACGACGACATCCCGCGGAAGGTCGGCGTCGACGAGGTCCGCCGCGATGGCCGCTGCCTCGCCCAGCCGCACGCTCGCACCCCGCTCGACCGGAAGCTCCTCGGTCGCTTCGAGATGGTCGTGGAGTTCGCGGACGGCCGTCATCCGACCGTCCACGCCTCCTGGTTCCACGCGGCGTCCCAGAATCGATACTCGTAGCGCGCCGACGTGACGAACCGGTCGCGATATCGCTCCCGATCCGTCGCCGTCGCGTCCGCGGCCACCTCGTCCATCAGATCCATACACCACCGCGTGAGCTCCGAGAACTCCTCGCCTGCGTAGGTCCGAATCCACTCGGCGTAGCGTTCGTCGTCGGGCATCCCGTCCGCTTCGAGCCGTTTCGCCGTCTCGTTGAACCCCCACATACAGGGCAACAGGGCGGCGACGAGGCCACCGAACGTCCCCGTGGCGGCCGTGCGAACGAGGAAATCCGTATAGGCCTGGGTCGTCGGCGACGGCTCCGTGGCCTCCAGTTCGGCCTCGCTAATGTCGAACTCGGCGGCGTAGGCCCGGTGCAGGTCCATCTCCGTGTCGATCGTCTCGTAGAGTAGTTCGGCGAACGTGCCCATGTGATCGAGCGTCGGCGCCGACGCCGCCCCGTGTGCGAACACCCGCGCGTAGTCGACGAGGTAGACGTAGTCCTGTCGCACCCAGTACTCGAACGGGGCCGTCTCGAGCGTACCGTCGCCGAGCCGCGACAACATCGGGTGAGCGACGATGGCGCTCCACAGGTCGTCGGCAGTGGACTGAAGATCGTCGGTGAAGGCCATACTCGCCCTCCGACGGCGGGCGCAAAGAGTCTTTTTGCGGTTGTATCAGTCGGTTGTACGCGGCCGGGCGACGACGGCGAGGTGGTCGTCGTGGTAGCGGTCCAGCCGCGCCGTCTCCAGCATCTCGTAGCTCCCCCGTAGTTCGTCGAGTACGTCCGCGAAGACGGCGTCGGGCTCCCGCGTCACGTCCTCGCTCCGGGCCTTGATGGCCGCGAGGAGGCGGCCGTCCTCGTCGAGGAACTGTCGATTCCGCGCGGCGACGCGCGCCTGCCCGCGGGTCGCCACGTCCTGTATCAGCACGTCCAGCCCCGATTCGACGACGTGGGCGTACGTCTCGGGCTTCCGGGCGTCTTTCAGCAGGGGAAAGAGGTTCGACCGGCCCGCGGCCACGTCGACGAGGTCACGGGTCGGGCGGGGCGCGAACTCGACGGCGTACGTCGGCCCACAGAAGTCCGCGACGTGGCTGACGGTCGTCCCGCTGGCGGCGCCGAGATAGAGGACCGATTCGCCGCCGTCGAGGCCGGTGTCGAGCCCGAGTTCGAGGGTCGCGCCCAGCTTGGATCGGCCGGCGTCCCACAGCCGCCACGGACCGTCCGTCGGCTCGCCGTACACCGGCTCCCCACGCGTGGCGAGTCGGTCGCGCCCGTCGAAGGAGCGACGTTCGACCCCGTCGGGCAGGCTCACGACTCCACCCTCGCGCGGATGGTCGCCATGCGCTCGTCGAGTTCCTCGTGGACCTCGGGTCGGAGGTCACCCGCGTAGTGGTCGATCCGCGCCGCGATGACGAGTTTGCCCGCCAGCGCGCGGGCGGCCGATCCCCGGTCCTCGGGGCGGGTGTTGCGCACGTAGTCGTGAGTGAAGATGACGCCGTGTTTCGGCGAGGGCGCACGCCCGGCCAGATGGGCAAAGAGGGCGTCCTCGGCACCGAGGACCTGCACCGTCCCGGAGGGTTTCTTCGCCAACTCGCCCAGCCCGCCGGCGAGGGCGATCAGGCGCGCGGCGAGCACCGGACCCGCCATCCGACTGAGGTTGGGGGCGACCGCCGGCGCCGTCCGCTCGACGAACGCCCGGCAGTCCGCGGCCTCGTCCGCCAGATCGACGACCCGGGTCGCCAACGAGACGATACGCTCCTCGGCGGCCGTCTCGGGGGTCCGCTCGGCCACTGCCCGCGCCCCGTCGACGCCGGTTCCGGCCTCGTCGAACAGCGCACCCGCCCACTCCGCGACGCGTTCGGCGAGTTCGTTCGCCGTCCGGTCGGCGTCGTCCATGGCGCGAATACCGTACTTCAACTGTTGGTCGTCTGCCCGTTCTCGCTCCCGGACCGCTTCCCGAGTCGCGTGCACCGTCGCGTCGTGGAGTCGACGATAGTAGTCGTCCGCGTCGTCGGCGAAGCCGGCGTCGACGGCGAGGGCGGGCCAGTCGTCCGGCGTGTCAGCGCTACCATTATCGATGGCGTCGCGGACGGCGTCGGGGTCGTCGGGCGGGACGGATTCGAACCATCCCGATTCCGCTGTGTCGTCGGCCATACTCGGAGAACTGCGTCCGAACTCGTATATGCGTCCCGGTGTTCCGGGGAGAGAGCATCGGTCGCTCGTGTCCGTCCCGTCGCGGGATCGGGCGATCACGGCAGCGGTTACTTATAGGGATTATCGGAAGTCATCAGAGATTCTCGCCGGGACGGTCCGGCGAGAATCTATGGACAGTTACGATAACCCCTATTACGCGGTGTCGACGCCAACCACCTCGAACCGCGCCCCGCCGGTTTCGCTCGTCGTCACGCCGACCGTCCAGTCGTGAGCGCCAGCGAACTCCTCGACGATGGAGAGCCCGAAGCCGGCCCCGTCGCCGTCGGAGCCCCCGAGTTCGACGATCCGTTCGCGCTTCGCCGACTCGACGCCCGGGCCGTCATCGGCGACGTAGAACCCGTCGGGCATCCCGCCGACGGTGATCCGGGCACTGGGGCCGCCGTCTCCGCTCGGGTCGACGGCGTTGTCTGCCGACGGCTGACTGCCCGTCGAATCGTGTTCGACGGCGTTCCCGAGGAGATGCGTGAGCAGTCGCTCGAAACGACCGGGCTCGGCCAGGAGCGTCCGATCCGTTTCGATCCGGAGCGTCGCGGTCCCCGTATCGAGGCCCGCCCAGCACGTCTCGGCGACCGTCGCCAGCGACACCGGTTCGGTGTCGATGTCGTCGTCGTTACGAACCAGCGCGAGGAGGTCGTCGACCAGCGCCTCGATCCGTCCGTGAGCGTCCGCCACGGCGTCGAGGTCGTCGCTGTCGACCTCGTCGCGGGCGACATCGAGCCGTCCTTTCGCGACCGTCAGCGGGTTCCGGAGGTCGTGCGAGAGCACGCCCGCGGTCCGTTCGAGACGGGCGTTCTGTCGTTCGAGCCGTCGTTGATACCGTTTGTGCGCCGTCACGTCCTCTTGGAATCCGACCCAGCGAGCGACGTTGCCGCCCTCGTCTTCGAGTGGAGCGAGGCTCAGCCGGTTCCAGAACTTCTCGCCGTCGCGCCGGTAGTTGCGGAGCGTGGCCGTAACGGGGTCGCCAGCGGCGAGGGCTGCCCGTAGTTCGTCGATCCGCTCGTCGGTCGTTTCCGCCCCCTGGAGGAACAGGCAGTCACGGCCGAGCATCGCCTCGCGGTCGTAGCCCGTCATCTCGACGAATCGGTCGTTGACGTAGATCAGGGGAGTGCCCGGCCGGTCGGGGTTGCTCATCGTGATCCCGACCGGTGCCTCGTCCATCGCGCGGGTTCGGTAGCCGAGTTCGCGCGCTCGTCGGCGCTCGGTCGAGATGTCGCGGAGGATGCCGACGCTCCCCTCGAACGAGTCCCCCTCGTAGGGTAGGGCCGCCATGTGGTCGCGACACCGGATCGGCTCGCCCTCCTTCGGCACGATGTCGACTTCGAAGCGGCTGATCGACGGCCCCTCGCTCGACAGGATCGACCCGAGTTCGTCCGCCGCGCGGGCGACGGCGTCGTCGTCTTTGACCAGCCCCGGTTTGCTACCGACGACCGTCGACACGTCATACCCCGTCAACTCCGCGAACGGCTCGTTGACGAACTCGAAGTGGCCGGTCTCGTCGACCACGTAGATCGGATAGCCGAGCGCCGCCATGACCGTCGAGTAGCGGTCGGCGACGGTCCGCGTTCGACTCTCCTCGACGGCCTGCCGGACGCGGTTCGCGAGGCGACGCAACTGTTCGGGTCCCCCTTTCTGGAAGTAGCCGGTCACGCCGGCGTTGAGTGCCTGGCTGGCTATCTCCTCGCTCCCCTTGCCGGTGTAGAGGACGAAGGGGGCGTCCACTTCGCGGTCCCGGAGGGTCTCGAAGAAGGCCAACCCGTCCATCTCGGGCATGTCGTAGTCGCTGACGATGCAGTCGACGTCGTCCGCCGCGAGGCGATCCAGCGCCGCCTCGACAGAGGTTACGGTCGTGACGGTACAGTCGAGTTCCCGATCGAGGAACGCCTCGGTCAGGCTCAGTATCGACGGGTCGTCGTCGACGTGGAGGAGTCGACACGAATCGATCGCCGGACTCATACGATGGTCGCGGGAGGCGTGTGGTCGATAGAACGTGTCACGGATCACCGTGGGACACATAGAAACAAAATACGTCGCCTTGGATTACCAGTCGTGAGAAACGGGCGACGAAGGACTAAGTGACCGTGCGGATCAGGTACGACCGCATGCGACCCACTCGGCGGATGTCACTGGCCGTCCTGTCGGGGATCGGGCTGGCGCTGACCGGTGTCCTCGGCTTCGACGTGTACGAGGACTGGGTTCGGCAGGGAAACTCTCTCGCATCGACGCTCGGGGAGAACGCCCTCCCGTTCGGGCTTCTGTTCGTGCTGTTTTACACCGCGGTTGAGCTGTGGCGCGGGGAGTACGGCGAGGCGTTCGTCGAATCGGTGACGGTGTGGACCGTCGGCGGGACGCTGGTGACGGCGGTACTGGTGGGATGGGTGGTCGGCATCCAGACCGTCCAGAACCAGCTGAAGCCGTGGATCATCGTCCTGCAGACGACGGTGATCGGGGCGGCTGCGGGTCTGGTCGTCGGCCGCCGAACCGCGGTCGTCGAGCGGGCGCGGGATCGAAGCGAGCGCGAGAAGGCCCGCTTCGAGTCGCTGTTCGAGAACGATCCGTCGGCGGTCGTCGACCTCCGCCTCGACGGGGACGAACTCGTCGTCGAGGCGGTCAACCCGGAGTACGAAACGCAGTTCGGGGCGGTGAGCGACGACGAGGTGGTCCTCCCCGGCCTCGACGACGAGACGGGACGGTCGTTCCGCGAGGCGATCACCTCCGGGAAGCGACGCACGGTCGAGACGACCCACTACGCACCCGACGGACCGAACCATTTCCTCGTGCAACTAGTGCCCTACGGCACCGATCTGGAGACAGAGGATACCCGCAGTTACGTCCTCTATCAGGACGTGACCAAGATTCGGGAGGCGGAAGCGGAACTCGAACGGACGGTCGAACAGCTCGAACGCTCGAACGAACAGCTTCAGCAGTTCGCCTACGTCGCCTCTCACGACCTGCAGGAACCGCTCCGGATGGTCTCCAGCTACGTCGACTTGCTGGCGACGGAGTACGGCGACGAACTCGACGACGAGGCCGACGAGTACATCGGCTTCGCCGTCGACGGCGCCCGGCGGATGCAGGCGATGATCGACGCTCTCCTGAAATACTCGCGGGTCCACACCCAGGGCGAGGAGTTCGAGACGGTCGACGCCGACGCCGTCCTCGACCGGGTTATACAGGATCTGGAACTCCTGATCGCCGATCGGTCGGCGACGATCACCCACGACGACCTGCCGTCCGTCGTCGCCGACGGTGAACAGCTCGGACAACTGTTTCAGAACCTGCTCTCCAACGCCCTAGACCACGCCGGTGACGACGACCCGCCGACGGTCCACGTGAGCGGCGAGGAGCGCGATGACGACGTGGTCTTCACCGTCGCCGACGACGGGCCGGGCATCCCGGCCGACCAGCAGGAGCGCGTCTTCGAACTCTTCGAACAGTCCGACCGCGGCGACGAGGGCACCGGTATCGGCCTCGCCATCTGTCAGCGCATCGTCAACCGCCACGAGGGCGACATCTGGATCGAATCGACGCCCGGTGAGGGGACGACGTTTCACGTCTCCCTCCCGAAACGGTAGCCGCAAGGATCAACAGCCTGTGGTCGTAACTGACTCGGCATGGCAGAGCGGGAACCCGTCGAAATCCTCCTCGCCGAGGACAATCCCGGTGACGTGAAGCTGACGCGTAAGGCCCTGGAGAAAGGCCGGCTGGCGAACAACCTCCACGTCGTCAACGACGGGGTCGAAACCATGCAGTTCCTCCGCGGCGAGGGCGAGTACGAGGGTCGGCCGCGGCCGGATCTAGTGCTTCTCGACCTCAACATGCCGCGGAAGGACGGCCGGGAGGTGCTCGAAGACATCAAGAAAAGCGCCGACCTCAAGCGGATTCCGGTGGTCGTCCTGACGAGTTCGGAAGCCGAGGAGGACGTACTCCGATCCTACGAACTGCACGCCAACGCCTACCTGACCAAACCGGTCGACTTCAGTGGCTTCATCGACGTGGTCGGCAAACTCGAGGAGTTCTGGCTGCAGGTCGTGAAACTCCCGCCCGAGTAACGATGGCCGCCAACCTGAGCGACGAAATCCGGCTCCTGCTCGTCGAGGACAACCCCGGCGACGCCCGCCTGATCCGACACCACCTCCGCACCGACAGTTCGAGTACGTTCGTCGCCCCGTCGGTGACCCACGTCGAAACCCTCGATGCCGCCGTCGATCGGCTCGAAACGTCGCCGTTCGACCTCGTGTTGCTCGATCTCGGGCTCTCGGACAGCCGCGGTATCGAGACGCTCGAACGCTTGACCGACCGGATCGACGACGCCGACGTTTCGCCGCTTCCGATCGTCGTCCTGACCGGGTTGACCGACGACGAGACGGCGCTGCGAGCGATCCAGGCTGGCGCACAGGATTATCTCCTCAAGGACAGCCTCGACGGCGAACTCCTCGAACGCGCCGTCCGATACGCGCTGGAACGCCACCGACAGGAGCGACGGCTGGAACGACAGAACGAGCGTCTGGAGCGGTTCGCCAGCATCGTCTCGCACGACCTCCGTAACCCGTTACAGGTTGCACAGGGACGGCTAGGACACGTCGAGGCCGGCGAAACGGCCGAACACCTCGACGCCACCGTCGACGCCCTCGACCGGATGGAAGAACTCGTCGACGACCTCCTCACCCTGGCTCGGGAGGGGCAGCGAGTCGAGGCGACGGCGTCGGTCGACGTGGCCGAAATTGCCCGCTCGGCGTGGCGAAACGTCGAGACGCCGGCGAGTGACCTCCGGGTGGACGCGTCGACGGCCGTCACGGCGGACGATGGACGACTCACACAACTGTTCGAGAACCTGTTTCGGAATTCGGTCGAACACGGCCAGCCCCGGGCCACCACTGGCGGGACGACGAACGGCCACGCGGACCCCGGCGTCACCGTCACCGTCGGCGACTTGGACGGCGGCTTCTACGTCGCCGACGACGGGCAGGGCATCCCCGAATCGGAGCGATCGGACGTATTCGAGGCGGGCTACTCGACGAACGAGGACGGGACGGGGTTCGGCCTCGACATCGTCCGCGAAATCGTCGAGGCACACGGCTGGACGGTCACCGTCGCCGAGAGCGACGACGGCGGCGCCCGCTTCGAGATTACGGACCCCTCCCTCGACGACTGATTCTGCCCATGTCGTCCGGATACGAGCACCGACGCCGTACTGGCCACACATTCGTGGCACGGTAACATTTAACACGAATTGGGTCGAACTGTTCGTCGATGCCGGAACGACCGTCGTTCGAATGTGAGTCCTGTGACCAGCGTGTGAGCCCCATTTCGTACCGATCGGCGTGCCCGGACTGCGGCGGGACGCTCCGCCGTCGACGGGTACAGTAGGCGACACCCTTTCGTCCGCGGCGGCCCTGTGCTTACGCGATGACCACGCACGGGAACGGCGCGGCGTCGAGCGACCGCGATCCGACGGCCATCCGCGCTATCGCCGTGACCGTCGACGACGTGGTGACCGCGCTCGAAGCGACGCGTCGGAGTGGCCGCCGGACCGTCCTCCGAATCACGCCGCCCTTTTCGGGGCGGATGCGCGCCCGCCTCCACCGGCCGACCGGCGACGAGGCGACGGACGCCGTCCACGTCGACCCGGCGGACCTCGTGTCCAACCCACCGCCGTATCCCGATCCCGACGAGACGGCGGACCGACTGCGAGCGGCGGACGAGTACACGACCGACCGACACCACGAACGCCACGCCGCGGCCGTCGAAGAGTGGCGGGCGGCCGTCCGCCGGGGTATCGTCGATGCGGTGGCGCTCCCGACTGCCGACGGTCCACACCGCGTCGCGGTCAAACGCCTCGGCTGACGGGGCGCGCGTCGGTCGGCGTCCCGGTCCGTGACGCCCCCGTCGAGGACGGACGGCGTCGCCGGCCTCTCGTCGAGTCCCCGCTGGGTGGTCTGGAAGCGGACGTCGTCTTCGACCCTGTCGCACGTCTCGGCCACGACGACTTCGAACGGTCCGTCTCCAACTGCGCCGTCGGTTGGCCGGAAGCATCGCAGTCCACGAACCCGTGAGTACCTTCGTCGGGGACACGACCGAGTTCGATACTGGCGACCCCGACGCCTCGGTGGTTCACCGGAACGTATTTAAATACTCCACCGACGCCGCTCCGGGCCGGAACGCGCGGTAATAACCCGTAAAACCGTTACAGACTCCGGAACTGCGATCAAAAAGTTTATAAATGCCGCGCGCATACCTATGGTAAGGACGCCTCCGCCGTTCGTCTCGCTATTCTCTCTCGGTGGAGGTGCCTCGATAGTCACAATGAGCGACACCACGACCTACCGAACGGATACGGCGGAACGGGAAGAGGAGCGGGTAGAGACTGAGAGCGAACAGAGTGAGCAGACGACCACCTGCCCCGAGTGTTCCGGCAGCCTCGTTACCGACGAGGAACACGGCGAGACGGTGTGTGCCGACTGCGGCCTCGTGGTCGAGGAAGACGAAATCGACCACGGCCCCGAGTGGCGCGCCTTCGATTCGAGCGAGCGCGACTCGAAATCACGCGTCGGGGCGCCGACGACGACGATGATGCACGATAAGGGGTTGTCGACCAACATCGGCTGGCAGAACAAGGACGCCTACGGGCGGACGCTCTCCTCGCGCCAGCGCGAGAAGATGCAGCGTCTGCGCACCTGGAACGAGCGCTTCCGGACGCGCAACTCCAAGGAGCGCAACCTGAAGCAGGCGCTCGGCGAAATCGACCGGATGGCCTCCGCGCTCGGCCTCCCCGAGAACGTCCGCGAGACGGCGAGTGTCGTCTACCGCCGTGCGCTGGGCGAGGACCTCCTCCCCGGCCGCTCCATCGAGGGCGTCGCCACCGCGGCGCTGTACGCCGCGGCCCGACAGGCCGGCACGCCCCGGAGCCTCGACGAAATCGCCACCGTCTCCCGCGTCGACAAGATGGAGCTGACGCGGACGTACCGCTACGTCGTCCGCGAACTCAAACTGGAGATTCAGCCCGCGGACCCCGAACAGTACGTCCCCCGCTTCGCCTCCGAACTCGGCCTCTCCGAGGAGGCGACCCGCCAGGCACGGGAACTCCTCCGCGCGTCGCGCGAGGCCGGCGTCCACAGCGGCAAGAGCCCCGTCGGCCTCGCGGCCGCCGCCGTCTACGCCGCCGCCCTCCTCACCAACGAGACGGTGACCCAAAGCGAGGTGTCGACGGTCGCCAACATCTCCGAAGTGACGATCCGCAACCGCT
Organism: Haloplanus natans DSM 17983; assembly: GCF_000427685.1. NCBI lineage: Archaea > Methanobacteriati > Methanobacteriota > Halobacteria > Halobacteriales > Haloferacaceae > Haloplanus > Haloplanus natans. Next base: position 1,596,255 of record NZ_KE386573.1, on the reverse strand, counting down.
ACAAGGAACTGCTGGAAGCGAAGGGCGCGGCGGACGCGTAGCTACTGGAAGCCGCGATCCACGTCGTCGCGTTCGATGAGGTCGTCGAGTTCCGCCGAGAGCAACTCCTCTGCCTCCTCGAACGTCTCCGAGAGCGCGTCGAGGTCGTCCGGCCGCTCGGAGAGTTCGAACTCCATCGGCCCGTAGGCGGGGCTGTCGATGGCGTCCATCACGTCCCGAAACAGATCGTCCGGCGTGGTCGGCGCCTCGGCGTGGACCTTGATCGTCTCCGCCAGCCGTCGGGCCGCCGACTCGGCGTCGGCTTCGTCTTCGGGCGGCGACTGGACGGCAAAGCGCCCGCGGCCGTCCTCGGTCGGGAGGAGGGGATCGATCCCATCGTCGATCTTTCGGGCGACTCTCGCGCCGACCCCGCGCACGTCGTATGGGTTTTTGGCGTACGTCTTGAGGTGGTAAACCCCGACGCCGGGGTGGCCGAGATAGAGGTCCTCGCCGACGCCGCCCTGTCGCTGCCCGGCGATGGCCCGCCAGCCGTCCGGGTCGGCGCCCGCGTCGGTCACGTCGTCGAGGATGTCCTGCCAGTCTCTGACCCGCATGGGCGGGCGTTGGGCATCGGCCCAAGTGAGCCTGTCGGTCACACGGATGACGCACATTGATACTCCGCGGGCCGCAATCCTCGACCATGCCCGAAATCGAGATCACGCCCGAACAGGAGGAGCGCCTGCGCGCCCTCCAAGAGGACATCGCGCGCGACGTGGTCGGGAAGTACGGCCACGTCCGCCCCCGCGACGCCGTCGAATACCTCCTCGATCGGTACGAGGACGACGGGGAACCGGCGGAAGGTGAGACGGAGACGACGCCCGACGACGCGGCGGCCACGAACGGCGCCACGGCACGCGTCGTGACCGACGACGGTGACCCGGCGGACGACGACGCGGCCGACACGGCCGACGGCGACGGCAACGACGCCATGCTGGACGAGATGATGAGCCTCCTCGACACCCACAGCGACAAGTGGGGCGACGCCTCGGGCGACGAACGGTACGCGGTCGACCTGCCCGACGGCTCGACCGAGCAGGTGCGAACGAAAGACGACGTGAAGGCACTGCTATTCAAACACTACCGATGACGGGCGTGTTCGACCGGCTACGGGCGTGGCTGGGAACCGTCCTCGGCGGCGAAACGACGGATACGGACGGCGACACCGCGGAGTCGGACGCCCCCGACCGGCGGGTCGTCCACCGCGACGACCGCCCGCTGGAGACGCCGAGTACGATGGACCGGCCGGCGCGGGTCGAGGTGCCCGACGCGGAGGCGGAGTCGGAGGCGCACGTGGACGGCCGCCCGGCGCCGGCGGACGCGTCGATTCCGGGCGCCGAGGCGCCGGGGACGGCCGGCCACGACGACGCCGAGGCGCCGCCTGCGGACGGCCCGGAGACGGACGCCGCCGTCGCGTGTTCGGTGTGTGGTACGACGGTCGAGGACCCGTCGGCAGCCTGTCCGCTCTGTCGGTCGACGGACGTGGTGCCCGTCGCCGACGCGCCGTCCGAGGCGGAGGAAGGGACCCCCGCACACGCCCGCCGTACCGCGGCGTCGACGGCGGACGACGACGCGGTCGAGCGTCTGCGCGACGTGCGCGAGGGGGAGTAACACAGGGTTTTTCGCTCCCGGCCACTAGCCTCGGGCGTGAACCTCCGCGGGACGATTCTGGACGTGGGCGAGGTGCGGTCCGTCTCGACACGACACGGGAACCGGGACCTGGTCGAGGTGACCGTCCGACCGGACGACGGCGCCGACGGCGTCACCGTCACACTCTGGGGCAAGTGGACCCACACCGCCGACCACGCGGCCGCGGGCATGGACCTCCTCGTGACAGACGCCGAGGAGACGGAGTTCCGGGGCGAGCAGGGGTACGCCACCACCGGCGACTCCTACGTCGTGATCGAACCCGACTTCCTCGTCGACGTGACCGACGTGCGCTCGTGGGTGCAGTGTCCGCGGATGTACTACCTGAACAAGCTCTCGGGGGTGCCGCTCGCGTACCCGGTGGTGAAAGGGACCATCGTCCACGAGGTGTTCGGCGACCTGTTGCGGGGGCGGGACCTGGACGCGGCCGTCGCGGACCACGTCGAGGCGGCCGGCCTCGAACTCGGACTGCTGGGCCGCGAGGCGAGCGAGGTGCGCGACGAGGTGCGGCGCAACGCCGCCGCCATCGAGGGGTGGCTCGAACAGGGCACGCTCACCGAGGAAGACGACTGGCGCTCGGAGTACACCCTCATCAGCCCCACCTTCGGCATCAAGGGCCGCGCCGACGCCCTCCGGCGTGGCAGCCCCGTCGAACTCAAGACGGGAAAGAACACGAAGCGCGAACCCCGGTTTCACGACAAGATTCAGGCGGCGACGTACGCGCTCCTGCTCGGCGAGTCGGGCGACCCGCCGAACACGGGCACGTTGCTGTACACGAAGAACGCGGCGCTCGACCGATCGGAGGCGAGCGGCGATCTCTCGCCGGCCAAGGAGTTCTCGGTCGGGCGCGGCCTGTTGGCCTTCGTCGTTCGCACGCGAAACGAAATCGCGGCGATGGAGGCGCGTCGGGACGTGCCGACGGGCTACGAGGCCGACGCCAAATGCGAGTGGTGTTTCGAGCAGGACACCTGCATGGTCGTCTCCGGCCGCCTCGATCAGGAGTCGAAGGCGGGGCAGGTCGGCACCACCCTCCCCGAGGTGGAGCGTGACTACTTCGCGGAGTTCTACCGCGCCGTCGAGGACGAACGCCGCGCCGTCCACGACGAATACCGGAAGCTCTGGGAGCAAACCGCCACGGAACGGGCGGACGCGGACCGCGCGCTGATCGACCTCGAACCGCTCGGTCGGCGGGAGCTGTCGGGCGGTGACTGGGAACTTCGGGCGCGGGTGCCCGACGGCGCGGTGTCGAAGCTCCGCGAGGGCGACGTGGCGCTCGCGAGTTCGGGCGATCCGGTTCACGGCGAGTCCGAACTCGGCCGTATCCGGTCGCTCGACGACGAAGCGGTCGTCACGGTGGACGAACCCCTCGACCTGCGCCGACTCGACGTCTACCCCTCCGAAATTTCCGTCTCGCGCCAGCTGACGGCGCTTCACGACGCCCTGCTGAAAGGCGACTCCGACCGGAAGGACGTGCTCTTCGGACGGCGCGCGCCGACTTTCTCCGACACCCCGGAGACGTTCATCGACAACAACGAATCCCAGAACGCCGCCGTCCAGCGGGCCGTCGGCGCCGCCGATTTCGCGCTCATCCACGGGCCGCCGGGGACGGGCAAGACCTACACCATCGCCCGCCTCGTCCGCGCCCTGGTCGAACGCGGCGAGCGAGTCCTCCTCTCGGCGTTTACGAACCGCGCCGTCGACAACGCGCTCGAAGCCCTCCGGGAACAGGGGTTCGAGGACGTGGCGCGTGTCGGGACGACGACGGGCGTCCGCGAGGACATGCTCGACGTGCGCCTCGACCGGCGCGGGGAGCCAAACGAACGCGCGGCGGCGCTCCGGTCGGCACCCGTCGTCGCCGCCACCACCGCTACCTGTGGCTCCCGGGTCCTCCGCGAGGCGGAGTTCGACACCGCCGTCGTCGACGAGGCGTCGCAGTTGACGGAGCCGGGGACGCTCGCGGCCATCAACCTCGCGGAGCGGTTCGTCCTCGTCGGCGACCACCAACAGCTTCCGCCGGTCGTCCAGTCGGGCGACGAGCGCCTCGCCACGTCGCTGTTCGAACGCCTCCACGACGAACATCCCGACGCAGCAGTCATGCTCGACCGGCAGTACCGCATGAGCCAGCGAATCCAGGCCTTCGCCTCGCGGGAGTTCTACGACGGCGCGCTCCGCCCCGCCACGCCCGAAGTGGCGGGCGGGACGCTCGCGGATCTGCCGGGGGTGGTCGACCCAGTTCCGACCCACCTCAGTCGGGGCGTCCGATTCGTCGACCCCGACGGCCGGCGCGAGGGCAACGCCAACCCCATCGAGGCCGACCGGGTGGCCGCGGTCGTCGAGGAGTATCTCGATGCCGGCGTCGACCCCGACGACATCGTGGTGATCGCCCCCTTCCGCGCGCAGGTGGCCGAAATCGGCCGTCGGGTCGACGTGGCCGTCGACACCGTGGACCGGTTCCAGGGGTCGAGCGCCGAGGTGGTCGTCGTCTCCTTCGTCGCCACCGACGACCTGGACGGCCCCATCTTCGAGGACACGCGCCGGGTGAACGTCGCGCTCACCCGGGCGAAGCGGGCGCTCGTCCTCGTCGGCGACGCCGACGCACTGGGATCGGAGCCGTTCTACGCCCGGATGCTCGACTGGGCACGGCGCTGATAGTGCTTATTGTAACTGTTTACCGGTGGTTCGCCAGGACGGGTCGGCGAACCACCGGTACTGACTTATAACGATCACTATGAGGGCGCACGCGGTCACAGATCCTTGCCCCCGTTCACGTCGATCACCTCGCCCGTGATGAACGAGGAGCCGTCGCTGGCGAGAAAGGCGACGACTTCGGCGATCTCCTCGACGGTCCCGAGTCGGCCGAGCGGCGTGTCCCCGCGGATGGTCTCTTTGATCTCCTCGGGGAGCTCCTCGACCATCGCGGTCCGGACGAACCCGGGGGCGACGCAGTTGGCGGTCGATCCGGTGCGTGCGAGTTCCTGTGCGAGCGTCCGCGTGAATCCGAAAATCCCCGCTTTGGCCGTCGCGTAGTTCGCCTGCCCGAAGTTCCCCTCCTTCCCGATGATGCTGGAGATGTTGACGAGGCGGCCGCTCTCGGCCGCGGCCAGGTCGTCGTAGAACGTCCGCGTGCAGTGGAAGGTCCCGTCGAGGTGGACGTCGAGGACGACGTCCCACTCCTCGTGGGACATCTCCTTGAACTGCACGTCCTGCGTGATGCCGGCGTTGTTCACCAACACGTCCACCGACCCGAACGCGTCCCGGGCCTCGTCGCGCATCGCCTCGACTGCGGCGAGATCCGTCACGTCGGCCTGGACCGCGAGTGCCGATCCGCCGGCCTGCTCGACGCGGTCGACGGTTTCCGCCGCCGCCTCCCCGGAACTCCGGTAGTTGACAACCACTTCGCAGCCGTCCGCGCCGAAGCGTTCGGCGATACCCCGGCCGATCCCTTTCGATGCTCCCGTAACGACGCACGTCTTCGGTCGCATGGGTCGACTCCGGCACCGACCCGCAAAAGCGTTCGGCGACGCGATCACCGATCGACAGCTTGAGGCACGTTGCCACGCCAGCGGGGGTATGCAACTCCCGCTCGGCACCGGCACGGTCGAGGTGTCGCTCCCGGACTGTGCGGTGCGGACCGTCGAACTCCCCGGCGGCGAGACGGTCGATCCGGCCGTCGCGGCACGGGCGGCGCTCGACGACCCGCACGGCCCCGCGCTCCCTTCGCTCGTCGACCCCGGCGACGACGTGACGGTCGTCGTCACCGACGTGACGCGGGCGACCCCGGACGAGGTACTCGTCGCCGCGATGCTGGAGCGCCTCCCCGACTGCAACGTCTCCATCCTCGTCGGCCTCGGTCTGCACCGCCCGATGACCGAGTCGGAGCTACGGACGGCGCTCGGCGAGTACGCCACTCTGGCAACCAACCACGACCCCGACGAGGCGGTCGAGGTGGGGACGGTTCGAGGAGTCGGTTCGGACCGGGTCCCTGTACGCGTCCACCCCCTCGTCGCCGAGGCCGATCACGTGCTCTCGACGGGCATGGTCGAACCCCACCAGTACGCGGGCTTCTCCGGCGGCTCCAAGACGGTCGTCGTCGGCGCGGGCGACGGCTCGCTCATCGGCTACACCCACGGCCCGGACGTGCTCTCACACCCGGACGTCCGCCTCGGCCGCGTGGACGGGAACCCCTTCCGCGAGACGGTCGACCGCGCGGGCGACGCCGTCGGCGTCGAGTTCTGCCTCAACGTGACGAAGGGGCCGGACGGCTTTCTCGGCGCGAGCGCCGGCCGTCCCCGTGCGGTCGTCGCCGACCTCGCCGAGACGGCGCGTGAGGCGCTCTCCGTGCCCCTTGAGGACACCTTCGACGCCGTCGTCGGCGGCGTCGGCGCGCCGAAAGACGCGACCCTCTACCAGGCGACCCGGGGTGCCACCTATCTCGTCCTCGGCGAGCACAACCCCGTCCGGTCCGGCGGGCGGGTGATCACCCCCGCGCGCTTGACCGAGGGCGCGGGCGAGGGGACGGGCGAGCGCCGATTCTACGAGCGCCTGCGGACGGCGACGAGCGCGGAGTCGCTGTACGAGGCGATGCGTGCCGGCTACGACCCCGGCGCCCAGCGGGCGTTCGTCGTCGCCCGCGCCCTCCGCGAAGCCGACCTGTGGATCACGAACAGCGAGCATCCCGCAGTGGTCGAGGAGTGTCTGCTCCACGCCGCCGAACGGGTGGACGACGCGGTGGAACCGGGCAGCGACGTGTTGGTGGTCCCGGACGCGCTGAACACGTTGCTCGGTTAGTCCTCGCCCTCGATTTCGGCCACCACCCGCTCGTGGAACTCGCGGAGGGCGGTGCTTTCGTCCTCGGCGAGGACGGTGTCGGTGGCCGCGAGCGTCGCTAGCCCGAACGCCCGGGGCGTCGGCGTCTCCACCGTGTGTTCGACCACGTCGACCTCGCCGTCGCGAATCCGTTCGAGCACCGCTTCGATCCCCGCGACGTGGAGTTTGTCCTCCAGCAACTCGCGGTCCGTCTCCTCGACGACCGCGAAGTCGTCCAGGTTGTCCGCGAGCGAGAGGAGCGTCTCGCTTTCGACCTGCTGGCGCGCCGCCGACTTCTCCGTTCCCTTGTACCGTTTCAGGATCATGAGCGAGCGCGTGGCGTCGATGCGGAAGTAGCGCTGGCGGAGGTCGGTCCCCCGGAGCGCCGCCCGGAGGTCCGCGCGGGCGTCGTCGGGGTCCAGTCCCCTGAGCAGCCCCGCGGCGTCGACCCGGCGGTTCAGCGGCATCGAGAGGACGAACCCGTTGTCCGCGACGGCGACGGTGACGCTCGCGTTCGACTCGCTCGCACAGGCGGCGGCCAGCAGTCGGGAGAGGCCGTCGTTGAACCGGCGACCGTAGAGGGTGTGGACGTAGTAGCGCCGGCGGTACTCCTCGCGGTCGCGCTCCTCCTCGACCGCGATCCGAGTCGGCGTCGACACGCTCTCGGCGCCGGCGAAGGCGACCTGCTGGTCGTAGAGGCGGGTCAGCGCCCGCACCGCCCGTTCCGAGAGCGACGACTCGCGGAGCCACACCCTGACGGCCGGCGCGCCGCCCGAATCGAGGCGATCCAGCAGGTCGCGCTGGAAGGCGAGTATCTCCCGGGCGAGGTCGTAGGCGAGCGGCAGGCGCTCGGAGTACCACGACGGCACCGTCGGGCGGGCGCTCGTCCGATCGACGTACACCTTCGACCCGCGGCGGTAGACGAACTCGAAGCGCTCGCCCCCGATGACGAACACGTCGCCGGGCTCCAGCGTGTCGAGGTAGTCCTCGTCGAGTTCGCCCACCCACTCGTCGCCGCCGCGGACGACCACGGTACACGAGAACGAGTCGGGGATGGTGCCCACGTTCGTCAGGTAGATCATCCGCGCGAGGCGGCCGCGCTTGCCGATCAGTGGCTCGCCCACGGGAAAGTCGGGGTGGTGGTGCTCGCCTTCGGGCGGGTCGTTCGTGTCCCGCCAGATTTTGGCGTAGACGTTGCGTTCCTCCAACCCCTCGTAGTCGGCGGTGAGGTAGCGAAACAGGGTCTCGAACTGGTCGTCGTCGAAGTCGCGGTAGGGGTAGGCGCCACGGAGGATCGACTTCACCTCGCTCTCCCGACGCACGGCGTTGATCGCCATGCCGTAGACGTGCTGTGCGGCCACGTCGTAGGCGTTCTCGGGGACGAACACGCGGTCGACGAAGCCCGATTCGGCCTTGCGGACCATCACCGCCGCCTCGACTAAGTCGTCGCGGTCGAGTGCGACCACCCGGCCCTCGACCACCTGGCCGACCTGGTGGCCCGCGCGCCCGACCCGCTGGAGAAGCGCCGCGACGGACTTCGGAGAGCCGACTTGCACCACCAGATCGACGTGGGGCATGTCGACGCCGAGTTCGAGGCTGGTCGAGGTGGTGACCACGTCGAGGTCGCCGCGTTTGAGTCCCGCCTCGACCGCGTTCCGGCGGTCGGCCGAGAGGCTCCCGTGGTGACAGCCCGAGTTCGACTCGTCGTAGCCGAACCGCTCGCGAAGGGCCTGGAGGGTGCGCTCCGCGCCCGATCGGGTGTTCGTAAAGACCAGCGTGTTGGTGTGGTCCTCGATCAGGTCGTCCAACGCCGCGTAGAACCGATCCCGGACGGCCTCGCCCGGCGTCCCAACGAGATCGTCGACCGGGCAGTCCACCTGCAGGTCGAACTCGCGGGCGAAGCGGGCGTCGACGAGTTCGCAGTCGCGCGCCTCGCCGCCGTCACGGCCGACGAGGAAGTCGGCCATCGTCGAGAGAGGGTCGACCGTCGCCGAACAGCCGATACGGGTCGGTGAACCGTCCGCGAGACGTTCGAGCCGTTCCAGCGACACCGACAGGTGCGTGCCGCGCTTGTTCGCCGCGAGCGCGTGAATCTCGTCGACGACGACGTACTCGACGCTTCGAAGTTTCTCCCGGAACTTCGGCGAGTTGAGCAGGATGGCGAGCGTCTCGGGTGTCGTGTTGAGGATGTGTGGGGTCTCGTCGAGCATCTTCCGACGCGCCGCGTCGTCGGTGTCGCCGTGGCGGATGGCGTGGCGCACCTCCGTCGACTCGCCACGTTCGGCCAGTCGCTCCCGGATGCCGTCGAGCGGGTCGGCGAGATTTCGGTGTACGTCGTTGGCGAGCGCCTTCAGCGGCGAGACGTAAAGGCAGTACACCGCGTTGTCCAAGACGTCGCGTCGCTCCCGCCGGAACAGTTCGTTGATGATGGCGATGTGGGCGGCGAGTGTCTTGCCGCTCCCCGTCGGTGCGCAGACGAGGGTGTTCTCGCCCTCGTGGACGAGGGGGATGGCCTCGCGCTGTGGCGGCGTGAAGAAGCCGCCGTTCTGGGGGACGAAGGCGCCGAACTGGTCGACCCACCACTCCCGGACGGCGGGGTCCAGAAGCGAGAGTACGTCGGCGTCGGCGGCGTCGGACGCATCGACGCCGTCGGGGAGGGGCAGACCGGCCGGAGCGTCGGCGTCCCCATCCATCGACTGGAGGTTGGTGCGGACGACCAAGTGGGTTGTGTCCGGGTCGTGTGTACGAGTCCCACACCACCGTTATTGTTCTCGCGGCTGAGACGCCGGATGCATATGAAGAAGGTCCTCGCGAGCATCGGCATCGGTAACGCCAGCGTCGACACCGTCCTGCCGTCGGAGACCGTCCGCCCCGGCGACACCGTCGACGCCGACGTACAGATCACCGGCGGCGACGCCGAGCAGGAGGTCGGAACCGTCCGCTTCGAAATCGAGACCCGCTATCGAACCGAAGAGGGCTACGAGACGGCTGACATCGACCGGTTCACCCTCGCCGAGGGGCTCACCATCGAACCCGGACAGGAGGAGACGCGCTCGGTGTCGTTCGACGTACCCTACGGGACGCCCGTCACGACCGGGGAGGTGGAGGTCTGGATCGAGACGGAACTCGACATCGAGATGGCCGTCGATCCGGAGGATACGGACTACCTCGACGTGCGCCCGACGCCACGTCTGCAGGCCGTCTTCGACGCGATGGACGACCTCGGCTTCTCGCTCCACGGTGCTGCCTGCGAAGCCGATCCCTACGGCCGGTACGCGAGCGGACGGCGGTTCGTCCAGGAGTTCGAGTTCCGGGCTACTGCCGGACGCTTTCGGGACGAACTCGACGAGGTGGAACTCGTTGCGCTCCCGGGAGCCGACGAACTCGACCTCTTCGTCGAGGTGGACCGCCGCGGCGGCCTCCTGAGCGAGATGGCCGAAACCGACGAGCGCAAGACGCGGACATCGATCGAGTCGGCCGACCGGAAGACGGTGCGGGCGGATCTGGAGCGGGTCGTCGAACGCCACGCCTGATTGTGGATGGCCACGGGGAGACACAACGGTAAAGTCGCCGCTCGGGCTACAGTCGGTATGGCAGACAAGAAGTTCACCCTCCTAGAACTCCACCTCGACGACGGATCGGTTCAGGTCGGCCCGTCGGTCCTCGGCACCGGGGACGACGAGAGCACCGAACCGGGGCCCGAAGACGACACCGACGGCTGTGGCTGCCCCGCTCGCAAGGCGGGCACACTCCTCGTCGTCGTCCTCGTCTTTGCCCTCCTCGTGCTGGGACTCAAGAAAGTACTCGGCGGCGGCGAGGACCTCGACGAACTCGAAGACCTCGCCGAACTCGACGAGGACGAGGCCTAGTATCCGGACCGCTTAAGCGACGGCCGTGGCATGAACCTCGTATGACGGTATCGAGCGCCCCGGGCAAGGTGTACCTGTTCGGCGAACACGCCGTCGTCTACGGCGAACCAGCCGTGCCCTGTGCCATCGAGCGCCGGGCGACGGTGCGCGTCGAGGCCCGCGACGACGACCACGTACGCGTCTCGGCGACGGATCTCAGCCTCGATGGCTTCACCGTCGAGTACGCGGGATCGACCGACGACCGCCCGGACGTGGACGTGCCGGCGTCGCTGGTCGAGGCGGCGATGGGGTATATCGACGCCGCGGTCGAACAGGCCCGCGACGCCGCCGACGCCCCCGACGCCGGCTTCGACATCACCGTCGAAAGCGAGATACCCCTCGGCGCCGGCCTGGGCTCCTCGGCTGCGGTGACGGTGGCGGGTATCGACGCCGCGACGCGCGAACTCGGTCACGCCATCCCAATCGAGGAGATCGCGGACCGCGCCTACCGCGCCGAGTCGAACGTCCAGGAGGGCCAGGCGTCGCGCGCGGACACCTTCTGTTCGGCCGTCGGCGGCGCCGTCCGCGTCGAGGGCGACGACTGCCGGCGGATCGACGCGCCCGATCTCCCCATCGTCGTCGGGTTCGACGGCGGCGCGGGCGACACCGGCGAACTCGTCGCCGGCGTCCGCGCGCTCAAAGAGCAGTACGGCTTCGCGAACGACACGATCGGCACTATCGGCGACATCGTCCGGACGGGCGAGCGCTACCTCGACCCCGACCCCGAGGGCCCCGCGGCGACCCTCGACGAGACCGAGCGGATCGAAGAGATCGGTCGACTGATGGATTTCAACCACGGACTGCTGGAGTCGCTCGGCGTCTCCTCGCGCTCCCTCGACAGCATGGTGTGGGCGGCGCGGGAGGCGGGTGCCCACGGCGCGAAACTCACCGGCGCGGGCGGCGGTGGCTGTATCGCCGCCCTCGACCCGACGCCGGAGACGCTGACCGCGCTCCGGTTCACGCCGGGCTGTGAGGAGGCGTTCCGCGCCGAACTGGCGGCCGACGGCGTCCGGAGGCTCGAATGACGACCGTCCTCAAACTCGGCGGGAGCCTCATCACCAACAAGGAGCGCCGGGAGACACTCGACGACGCGGCGCTGTCGGTGGCGGCCGACGCCGTCGCCGGCGCGGTCGGTGGCGGCGCCGATCCGCTCGCCCTCGTCCACGGCGCCGGGAGCTTCGGCCACCACTACGCCGAGAAACACGGCGTGAGCGTCCGCGAGGGGACGACCGACGCGGGCGCCGCCCTCGAAATCCACGGATCGATGACGACCCTGAACCGCTTCGTCCTCTCGCGGCTCCACGACCGCGACGTGCCGGCCCTGCCGGTCCATCCGCTCTCGGCGGGCGCGCGCGACGCCGGCGCGACGCTCGATATGCCGATTCCGGCCGTCCGGACGATGCTCGGTGAGGGCTTCGTCCCCGTGAGCCACGGCGATGTGCTCGCCCACGAGGGCCACGGGACGACCATCATCTCGGGCGACGAGGTGGTCGTTCGGTTCGTCGAGAGCCTCGACGCCGGCCGCGTGGGCCTCTGTTCGACCGTCGACGGCGTCTACGACGCCGACGGCGACGTGATCGACCGGATCGAGTCGTTCGACGCCGTCGCCGACGTCCTCGGCGGGAGCGACGCCACCGACGTGACCGGCGGGATGGCCGGGAAGGTGCGGACGCTCCTCGACCTGGACGCGCCGGCGTACGTCTTCGGCGCCGACGGCCTCGCGGATTTCCTCGCCGGCGGCGAACCGGGGACGCGGATCGGGTGACGGTGCGCCGGCGCCGTCTGCTGGGCCTTCTGGTGGCGCTCCCCGTCGCCGGCTGTACCGGCGGGCCGGGGGACCCGATCACGTCGCTCGCTGTCAACCGGGACGACACGAGCCACACCGTCGCGGTGCGAATCGTCCGCGACGGGCAGAGGGTGATCGAGAACACCGTCACTGCCGAGGCCGAAGGCGTCGCGGAACTCGGGACGGCTCCGTGGCGTCGGGGGCGCTACCGGGTGACGGCCGGCGTCGATGGGGAGCCGGTCGTCGAGACGGCGTTCGTCTCCGAGGAGTGGTTCAACCAATTCGACGTGGTCGTCCGCGCCGACGGCCTGGCCGCGCTGAACCGCGGGCGGGCCGCGTAGCCCCGCAACTCAAACGGCGCTCGCGTCTACTTCACGGCGATGACCGACGACACCGTGCGCGTCTGGCTGGTCGAACGAACCTACTCCGACGACGAACAGAACATCATCATCCTCACCTACGCGACGCCGGACGGGAAGCGGTACTTCCGGAAAGAACGGTCGCTAACCTCCTTTTCGGACGTTCGTGACACGATTGCCGCCGTCGACGCCGACCCCGGGAACCTGGGAACGACGGACCCCGACGACCGCGAGGCGTACGCGGCCGAGGCGCGGCGCATGGCGGCCGAACACGACCCCGGCGACGTGATATAGTCAGCAGAGCAACAACCTCTACTCGGTAGCACGAGAAATTTTCTAGTAGATATAATGTATTTTTTGAGACCAAACGGGGAGTTCAGGATTCAGTCTCGTTTTTGAGCCAGTCGCTGTCCTCCGTTGCTCTTTCATTCTCGGAGGAACAGTGGTTGGCATCGAGGTCGGAGAACTTCGTCTGTGCGGTCAGCCAATCAGTTCTTCCGGTGCAACGCCACCGTGATCAAGCAACTCTCCGTCGAAGGTGATCATGGTCGCATCAACATCGTTCGCTAATGCGAGAAGCACACAGTCCATTGTATAGAGTAGATTGTCTCGCTGTAATTCATACGCGGCAATCTGGTCGCTGATTTCGGGCGCGTAGATATCCACACTACTGTAGATGTCCGATAACACCGTCTCGACTCGGTCTTGCTCGACGCGCTTCTTTTTCGTCATCACTGATCGAATCTCCATGAGGTTTAGAATGGACGTACAGAACTCGTGGTCCTCGTTGAGCAACCGTGTCGCGATTTTGCTACGACCCGGTTCATCAGTCAAACTAGCGATGAAGACGCTTGTATCGACGAAGACCTTCATTCTCGTCTTCGTTCGTCACGTACCGCTGCAACAGAGTCGACATCCACGTCTGCAAGTCGGCCTGAAAGTAGGTCGCCAAGCCGTGGTCGTGGTTCGTCATCGTCGGACGAGCCGTCCGTCCAATTCGGTGGTGTTGCGTAGCCACCCATTGCTGATCGTTGCGGACGTATCTGTAAATCGTTTTCTCTGTGAGGGGGTTCGACTCTCCAACCTCGGTCAGGTTGTTCTCTATTTGCTGCATACACCCTCTGTATCTCGCACGCCGCTATTATCGACATGAGTATCTGTAAGTCGTTGCACGGTCGATCTCTCGTGATCGGCCGTGCGGACAACGATCGATCAGCACTCCACCCGCAACCCGTCGCGCGCGAACCGCACGTCGCCGTCGTATCGCGCCTCGACGGCGTCGAGCATCTCCCCGTGGCGCCCCTCGGTGTGCGGGTAGAGGTGGGTGAGATAGACCCGACCGTAGTCGTGACCGTCGAGGGCCGCCGCGAGTGTCGTCGGCGTCGGGTGGTTCGACACGTCGACGTCGTCCGGGAACGAGCAGTCGTGGACGAAGATGGCGGAGCCGTCGGCGAAAGTGGCGAGCCCTTCGAACGCCTCGGTGTCGCTGCTGATCGTCAGGTCGCCCTCGCCGTCGTCGCCGGCGAACCGATAGGCGAGGCCGTGAACGGAGTGGCGCGTCTCGTGGGCGCGCACGTCGAAGCCGGCGACCGAGAAGTCGTGGGTGCCGACCTCGCGGATACGGATTTCGGCCCGGCCGTCGAGGTAGTCGAAGACCCCGAACAGGTCGTCGACGAGCGCTTTCGTCCCCGTGGGACCGACGACTTCGAGGCCGCCCGCCCCGGCCAGCCATCGCGCTTTCACCAGGGGAAGGAGATCCGAGACGTGGTCGAGATGGTGGTGGGTGAGCAGGACCGTGGAGACCCCCTCGTAGCCCGCGTCGGTGGCGGCGAGGCGGCCGAGAACGCCCGCGCCGCAGTCGACCAGTAGCCGACGGTCGTCGCGTTCGAGCAACAGACCGGTCTGTGCCCGTTCCGGGAGGGGCATGGCGCTTCCCGTCCCGAGGAAGGTGAGACGCATAGCGGGGATGTGGCGCCGGCGGTCAAAGTCGTTCGGGTGCTACTCGTAGCCGAACTCGGCGCCGACCACCTCGCCGCGCGCGAAGGTCGAGTCCACGTCCGTGATCTTCACCTGCACCGTCTCCCCAAGGGTCGCGTCACCGACGAGGACCGCGAAGTCGTCGACGTAGCCGACGCCGTCGCCCTCCGAACCGAGCTCCTCGATTGCGACGACGTGTGTTTCGCCGGTCGTAACGGGTCGTTCGGCCATGCTTGACAGTACCACACATGGATGGATAGTAGTTGTGGTAGTGACAGGTCGCTACGGCGCGAGGCGGTTCTTCCGGCCTTTCATGTGCTTCTCGTAGTGTTCGAAGGTGAGTGGGCACCACTCGGCGGCCAGGTCGAGGATGTCCTCGGTCATCTCGCGTATCTCCCACTGGCTGTCGGCGGCGGCGCGCATGTCGGCGACGTGCATCAGCATCCGGGCGTTCAGCGACATGACGATGTTGACCTCGGTGCCGATGGGGAGGACGAAGCGGGCGTCTTCGGGCGGCATTCCCAGATCGAGGAGTTCCTGATACGATTCGACGGACTCCCGCACCGACTCGCGGAAGACCCGTTCGCGCTCCGCGACCGTCTCCTCGTCGACGGCGCCGCTCGACTGGTTCCGGCCGATCCAGTCGGGATCTATCGCCGAGGGCGGCGTCACGACCATCGTGCCGTCCTCCACGTCGTCGGGGTCCACGTCGTCGAAGGAGACGTAGCGCATACTCTGAATATCGAAGCTGACGTGTCTGTGTCGGGTGATCTGGGCCATACACGACCGGCTGACGCCCTCGATCGCGAACGTGGCCTGCGGGTGTTCGAACGGCCCGAAGTGACCGTGATCGAGCAGGTGGCCGATGAGCGTCCGCTTTTTTTCCTCGATGTCCTCCCCCTCGATACCGTCCATCGCCTCCGCGAACGGGATGTCGCCGACGAACTCCGTGAGATAGTCGTTTCGCGCCGCCGAACAGACCACTCGCTCCGGATCGGGCGTCGCTTCCAGTAGTGTGACCTCCATGCGTTCGACGGGGGCGCCGGCCCACCTAAACGTATTGGACAATGTAAAGCCCTCCGCGCCGATAGGTCCGCGTATGGACACCATCGGGAATCTCGCAGCCGGCGTGCAGGCATTTACGAGCAACGTCTTCCTCGTGACCGGCGACCGGACGGCGCTCGTCGACACCGGCGCCAACTTCGACGTCGTCTCGCGGATCGAGGAACGGGTCGACGGCCTCGACACCGTCGTCCTCACCCACACCCACCGCGACCACGTCGGCAACGTCGACGCAGTCCGCGAGTCGTTCGGCGTCGAGACGGTCGGCTACGACCCCAGCCACCCCGCCGTCGACGACGAACTCGGCGGGACGGTCCGACTGGGCGACGACGACTACCGGGTCCTCCACACGCCCGGCCACAAGGACGACCACGTCTGTCTCTACGCGGCCGACGCGAAGGTCTGTTTCGCGGGTGACCTGGTCTTCGCCGGAGGCTCGTTCGGTCGGACGGATCTGGATGAAGGGGACCGGGCGACGCTGATCCGGAGCATCGACCGACTTCTCGAACGCCTCGACTCTGATCTCGCCGCCCTCCACACCGGTCACGGGCCGAGCGTGACCGACGGCGCGTACGAGACGGTCGAGTACGCGGCGCGGGCGGCGCGGCAGTCCTAGTCCGTTTTCAACCCGTAGTAGCCCGGGTCCTCGTCGGTCGGCGGTTCGCCGACCACCAGATCGGCGGCGTTTTTCATCACCCAGGGAACCGCCCAGTCGACGAGGACGGCCTCGGTCCCCTCGTCGACGTCGGCGTCCGGTTCGAGGCCCTGTAACAGCCGGGCGATTTCGTAGATGGTGTACATCTGGTCGGCGTCGAGCAACTCCTCGGGCGTATAGAAGTCACAGGGGTAGATCCCGTCGAACGCGTCTTTCGGTCGGGGCATGGGCGCCGGTAGGCGGGGACGCACGTAAACGGTGTCGAACTACTCGAAGAAGCGACCGCGGTAGAACCCCGCCAGTTCCATATCGAAGTCGGTCAACCGGAGGATGGCCGCGTCGGTGAGGCCGTCGTACTCGGCGACGTACGCCTCGGCGTCGGCCCGGTCGGCGAAAGGAAGCGGGTTGCGTCGCATCGGATCGTCCACCCGGTCGGCGTTCGTCTCGCGGACGAACCACGCCGCCGTAGCGTCGATCAGGTCCGTCGTTTCGTGATCGTGCACCCAGATTCCCGCGAACGTCGCCCCTTCGTGGGACGGCGCGAAGTGACCTGGATCGACGTAGTACGCGCCCAGACAGCCCGACGAACAAAAAAAGACGCGACCGCCCCCCTCGACGGTCAACTGGGCGTTGTAGTCGGCGAAGTTCGCGGGAACCATGTTACAGACCGCACAGGAGGCGTCGTCGGGGACTGACGCGGGGTCGGTGCGGGCGGCGGTAGCCGTCGCCGATGCGGTTGGCGTTGCCGTCGGCGTCGCGTCACTGTCACCACCTGCACAGCCCGCAAGGCCGGCGGTCAGGACGCTCGCGACGGCGACGAAGCGGCGACGGGAGAGTCGGGGGGTCACGCCACGCGATACGCGGTTGACCGGCTTGTGCCGTCTGGTTGGCACGTCGAAACGGACGGGTGGATACCGGCATCAGCACCGCTGTCGGGTAGGTGCGAAAGAAATGTCGGATCGGCCGAGTCGTCGCGTGCCGACGGCCGCAGTTACTCGAAGAGTTCGACGGCCTGCTCGTAGCGGGCGCTCGGCTCGGACCAGTCGACGACATCGAAGTAGTTATCGACGAAGTCGCCGCGGGCCGGACCGTAGTCGTGGTAGTACGAGTGCTCCCAGACGTCGAGCGCGAGGATGGGGTGGCTACCCCAGAGCGCGCCCTGGTCGTGCTTGTCGACGACGACGTTGCGAAGCTGATTGGAGAAGCTGTCGTACACCAGGAGTGCCCAGCCGCTGGCCGCACCCGCCGCGGCTTCGAACTCACCCTTCCAGGCCTCGTAGGAGCCGAAGTCCTCCTCGATCCGGTCGGCGAGGGCACCGCTCGGCTCGTCGCCACCCTCCGGCGACATGCAGTTCCAGAACAGGTCGTGCAGGATGTGCCCACAGCCGTTGTGGGTTACGTTCCGGATGGCGCCGGCGGAGGAGCCGAAGTCGTGCGACTCGCGGTTCTCCTCGAGCGTCTCCTCGGCGCTGTTCCAGCCGTTCACGTAGCCCTGATGGTGGGTGTCGTGATGCCAGGTCAGCACCTGCTCGGAGATGTGCGGTTCGAGAGCGTCGTAGTCGTACGGCAGTGGATCGAGTTCGTAGCTCATGATATAACCTCCACACGTAGGATGTATCGGGACGCTGTTAAGCTTTGAGGAACCGTACGATAACGGCTCCCACACCGGAGCGAGCGGATGGCTAGGGTCTTCCGTTGGGCCGGCGGATCACTCGACGAATGCGTGGTTGGCACGGCGTGGGACTGGTCGCCGGGTGGCGGACGGTCGCCAGCCTCTGTTTTTAGGCTATCTTCGTCGCGACGGCGTTTCTTCGCGCCGAATTCGACCTCTCGCGAACCCTCGTCGGCGTCGCCACACCGTGACGATGCTCGGCTACACCCTCCTGCTGTTCGTCATGGGCGCCGCTGGCGTCGCCGTCGCGGCGCTTTGCTGGGCGGCTGGCGATGCTGACGCGGGTGTGAGACGACCGCCAGAACTCAGTTCCGGCCGTCACCGCCCACCGTGCAGGTACGCCGGCCCGTCCGCGGACGACTACGCCTGCCGGTCGTACTCCATGTGGGTCGCCACGTCGGCGGCCGCCTCGGCGCCCGCCAGTCGCTCGATCAGGTGGAGCGCCAGATCCAATCCCGCGGTGATGCCGCCGGCGGTGAGCACGTCACCGTCGTCGACGTACCGGGCGTCGACCACCTCGGCGCCCGCCTCGCGAAGGTCGTCGAGAGCGCCGGCGTGTGTGACCGCCCGTCTGCCGTCGAGCAAGCCAGCCCGCGCCAGCAACATCCCGCCGGTGCAGACGGCGGCGACCGTCGTCCCGGCGTCGTGAAGGTCGGCAAGCGCCGTCGGGATCGCGCCGCGCTCCGCCTCGGCCCACGCGCCCGCCGAATCGCGGTCGTTCCACCCGCCGCCGGGGACGACGACCAGATCCGGGGGCGCCGCGACCGAGAGGACGCCGTCGGGTTCGAAACGGAGACCGTGGGCGGCAGTCACCCGATCACGCGCCTCCGTCGTCACCAGCGATACGTCGAACGGGGCGCCTTGTGCCGCCGCGATCCCGAACGCCTCGTACGGGCCGACGGCGTCCAGTTCCTCGACCCCGTCGAAACAGAGTATGTCGATCGTCGTCGCCATAGTTCACGCTTGGCGCGGCCGGGCTTCAACCTGTGGCCGCCACCCGACAGTAGTGTTTAGATAAGCCTGTGAAACCGGGACCACCTCGAAAGCCCCCGGCGTCTCGGCTCCCAGGACTCGCTGCGCTCCTCACTGCGTTGCGGTGCTTGCGTCGTCCGGGTTCGCCGAGACGCCGGCCCCTTTCAGTCCCACCCGCATCGGCTGGCCAACCGGCCGCCGCCGGGCGGGACTGAAAGGGGCGACTCGTCATCGGGCGGCGGAGCCGCCCGATTGCCCGAGGGAGCTTTGCTCCCTCGCTGCTGGAGGAAGGCGGCCAACGCAAGGACCGCAGGCCGGAGGCCGAGGACCGCAGCGAGGCCCCCGACTCCAGGGAGTCGGGGCTTTCGAGGTGGTCCCAGTTTCACAGGCTTATCTAAACACTACTGTCGCGAGCGCCGTCGCAGTTATCCGTCTCGGGATTGACTATGCGACACTGGCGTCGACACCGGACCGACACTCCCCAACCGATGAACTATCAGTGGCTGATCGACCGCATCGACGGGTATATCGTCGATCACTCGCGGCGGGTTATCCTCCTCTTTCTCGTCGCGACGATGGTGTTCGCCGGCGGCCTCGGCGGCATCGAAACCGAGAGCGGCCAACAGCAGTTCGTCGAGGAACTCCCCTCCTTCCAGGCGCTGGAGCGGGTGCAGGAGGATTTCGACACGAGTTTCTCACGGGTGAACACGACGACGACGCTGGTCCAGAGCGATCAGAACGTCCTCTCCCGCTCGGCTCTGCTCGATATGCTCCGCGCACAGGAGCGAATCCGCGAGAGCGACCCCCTCCGGGTCGAAGAGACGGAGAGCCCGGCCCGACGGGTGGCCCGAAGCCTCGACCCCGGCGCGCGGACGCTCGACGAGCAGATTCGGGCGGTCGAACGGGCGACTCCGGGCGAAATCGACGCTGCCGTCCGCCGGGCGGCCGAGAGCGGGCGCGGCACCTTCCGGTCGCGGCTGAGCACGGATTTCAACCGGGGGTCGGCGTCGGCGTCGGCGATGGAGGCGACGGTCACCCATCGCGCCGGGCCGGGCGCCGGCAGCGAGGGCGGCCCCGGCGGGGCGTCGGAGTTCCCCCCGAACAAGGAGGATCGTATGAAACGACTCGTGGGGAGTGCGGCGACGGCGTCGACGATTCGCGTCCAGGGGACGCCGCCCGACACGACGACGACGACGCTGACGGTGGTGTTGCCCATCGCCCTCGTCCTGATCGTCGTCATGCTGGCCGTCGCGTACCGTGACCTCGTCGACCTGCTGATCGGCCTCACGGGCATCGTCATGACGCTGATCTGGACGTTCGGCTTCATCGGCCTCGTCGGTATTCCCTTCGCGGTCCTGCTGATCGCCGTTCCTCCCATCCTGATCGCGGTGGGTATCGACTTCGGCATCCACGCGATCAACCGCTACCGCGAGGAGCGCGTCGAGGGCCGGAGCGTCGAAGAGTCGATGCGACGGACCACCGACCAGGTGAGCGTCGCCTTCGTTATCGTGATGGGTACCTCCGCTATCGGCTTCCTCTCGAACGTCGTCAGCGCCTTCCCGCCGACGCGGGATTTCGGCGTCACCGCGGCGGCGGGGATCGTCTTCACCGCCCTCATCTTCGGCGTCTTCGTCCCGGCGACGAAGGTGACCGTCGACCGCCTCCGGGAACGGTATCCGATCCCCACGATCACACAGACGCCGTTCGGGTCGGCGTCGTCGCCGCTGGGACGCGTCCTCGCCGGCGGCGTCACGGTCGCGGAGCGCGCGCCGGCGCTGTTCGTGGTGTTCGTGCTCCTCGTGACGGTCGGTGGCGGCGTCTACGCCACGGGCGTCGACACCGGCTTCAGCCCCGACGACTTCCAGCCCGCGGCGGAGACGCCGGGCTATCTCCAGTCCCTCCCCGAACCCATCCGGCCACCGGCGGAGTTCGAATACGTGAAAATCGACGACTTCCGGGAGGAGAACTTCGAACAGGAGGACAGGGTCTTGCTGTACGTCGAGGGGCCGATGCGGGAGGACACCGCCCTCGAACGCCTCTACCGGGCGGGGCGCGATCCCCCGCCCACGTTCGAGCGCGACGGGCGGTACGCCGACTCCCAGAGCATCGCGACGCTGATCCGGTCGCGGACGCGGACCGACCCGGACGTGCGACGGGTCGTCGAGCGCAACGACCGAAACGGAAACGGCATCCCCGACGACGACCTTCCGCAGGTGTACGACGCGATGGAGGAGTCGACCGGCGAGGACGACCTCTCGGGCTTTCTGAGCGAGGATCGACGCAGCGCGCTCGTCGTCTACACCGTCGACGGCGACGAACCGAACGACGCCATCACCGACGACGCGTACCGCGTGGCCGAGGACCTGGCGTACGAGGCCCAGCCGACGGGTAACGCCGTCATCTTCGACGAAGCGCTATCGCTCGTCCTCGAAACCGTGATCCAGAGCCTCGTCCTGACGCTCGTCGGGGCGGCGCTGTTCTTGGTGTTCGTCTACTGGGTCGTGGAGGGTCGGCCGTCGCTCGGCGTCGCCAACGTCGTCCCGATTCTCGTCACCGTCGTCGCGCTCGTCGCGTCGATGCGCGCGTTCGGCATCAGTTTCAATGCGATCAACGGAACCATCCTCGCCATCGCCGTCGGCCTCGGCGTCGACTACTCCGTCCACGTCGTCCACCGGTTCGTCGACGAGTACGAGGAGCGCGCTCTCTACCCCGCGCTCCGGCGGACGGTCGTCGGCACGGGCGGGGCGCTCACCGGCAGCATGCTGACCACCGTGTTCGGTGTCGGCGTTCTGGCGCTCGCGCTCAATCCGGCCGTCGGCGTCTTCGGGGTGTTGATCGCCCTGAGCGTGCTGTACGCCTACCTCACCTCGATTCTCGTTCTGCCGTCGATCCTCGTCCTCTGGGCGCGATACGTCGACTGGGCGGCGGAGCGGAACACCGATATGGGGGACGCCCGAACCGCCGGCCGATGATACTGTCGGAGGAGGAACGCGAGCGGCTGGCGGACATCGTCCGCCTCCAGCCGACGAAGAACAAGGAACTACAGGAGCGGTGGGGGATGGAGAGCGGTAGCGAGGTCCACTCCTATCTGGAGGATCACCTGGCCGACTACTACTACCGCAACGATGACAGCTACATCTGCGCGACGCCGGAGGCGGCGGAGCTAACGGGCGCCGACCCCGGCCTCGAAGGCGACGAGAACGGCGTCGAAATCATCCGCGTCCCCGAACTCGAAGCACAGGTGTTCGAGGTGGTGGCGGGCCCCGACGAACGGTCCGAGAGCGTCGTGAGCGTCCTCCAGAAGGTGCGCTCGGCGTTCGACGCCGACCCCGAGGTCGACGCGGTACGCGAGGCGCTCCAGAGCCTCCGGCGGAAAGGTGTCGTCGAGGTGGTCTACCGAACGGTCCCGACGTTCAAACTCGCCGTCGAGCGCGACGACGTGGACGTAGAAGTCGTCTAACGACGTCGTCGTCGTCGCGCCGCCAGCAGCCGCTTGAGTCCCTTGCCCGGCCCGCCCTCGATGGGCCAGCCGCGGGTGCGCCACGCCGGGGGTTCGGGCTGGAACTCGGGACAGGAGCCCGCACACTCCGCGGCCGTCTGGTGACGGGCCTTCGCCGCACACCAGGGGACGAACGCTCCGGCCCGGTCCCGGAGCTCGAACCACCGGCAGTCCGGACGCATCGTGTCGACGTAGGATCGCCACCCGGAGCCGTACGCGCGCTCGGCGATTTCGAGGCGTTTGGCGGCCTTCTCCTCGGCCGAGAGCGACGTGTCGCTCGTCGGGTCGAGCCGCGCGGGATGCCACGCCACCCGCGCTTCGGGCACGTCGCCGGCGCTGGCGTCGCCGAAATCGAGCGCCAACACGCCGGCCTCGACGGGGAGGTCCTCCAGGAGGGCGGGTTCGACCGTCGCGCCCGTGGCGGCGGTGGCGACCCACACCTCGTCGGCGAGCGCCGTCGTCACGTCGTGAGCGAGCTGGTCGGCGAGCGCTCGCGCCGCGCTCGCCGATAGGTCGGGTTTGTTCTCTATCGCGACGATCCGTCGCACCCAGTCGGGGTAGGGCGCCACCCGCCGAATCTCGATTCGGTTGCCGTCACGGCGCGTCTCGACGACGCCACGGGCGTCGGCACGGTGGACGGCGGCGCGGACGTAGCGCCACGGATAGCCGGGGTCGGGGAGAGCGTCACGATACCAGGCCCACCCGGTGGGGGCGTTGCGGACGACGTGCAGGAGGTCGGAATCGAGCGCTCGTTCGCCGAAGGCGGCGCGGGCGTCGAGTGCGTCGGGGTCGGCCTCGACGACGATGGTGTCCCAGCGCCGCCGCTGCGTGCCGAGTTGGTGGGCGACGACTGGTACCGCAGTCGACTCGCGGTCCGGCGGCCACGCGCGCTCCGCCCAGCGGCAGGTGACGAGTTCGAAGCCGAACTCGGTGTCGCCGGGAGCGGTCATACGGTGGGTCGTCGGCCGGTCCCGACGGGTCGGGACGGCTGTTCGGCGGCCCACGGGGACGGGACGGCCACCCGTCTCATAGTGAGTATTGTAATTCAGGACCGGTGGTTCGCCAGAACGGGGCGGCGAACCACCGGTACGCAGTTACAATAACCACTATCGCTACCCGAGATACGTCCGTCCGCCCTCGGCGGCCTCGGCCTCGTCGACGAGTTCGTCGAGGTAGTCGTGGGCCTGTTCGAGGATGTCGCGGGGGCCGTCCTGCGTGATGGTGTTGATCGCCTGGTCGTAGTCGCGCCACTGCAGGTCGCGGTGTTCGTTCGAGAGTTCGGCACTGGCCTCGAACGAACGGGCGATGAACAGATGCACCGTCTTGTGGATGGTGTTGCCACCGGCCTCGAAGACGTAGTCGTACTCCTCGCGGAAGCCGTCGATGAGTCGGAAGTCCTCGATGCCAGCCTCCTCGCTAACCTCTCTGATCGCAGTCTGCTGAAGCTCCTCGTCGCCTTCGACCCCGCCTTTGGGGAACTCCCAGTCCCCCGGTCGGCTCTTCAGGAGCAAATACTCCCGGTGGCCGCGGGTGTCGCGGAAGAGGATGGCTCCAGCACTGGTCGCTTCGACCGTCATTACCGGCAGTAAACGGTCATAACGTATAAAGATTTCAAGCTGGACCGCGCCCGGCCGAGCGGGTGCGCTTTTGCTCCGAGGTGGTCATCGATTCTCACCGTGACGGGTCGGCGAGAAACGACGGATCGGGACGAGACCCCCACTGTACGGATTGCTGTAATTGCGTACCGGTGGATCGACGGGACTCCCCGGTACCGACTTACAGCAAACCGTATGAGTGTCGAGCGCGCAGGGAGGGGTAACCATGGCCTTCGTCACGAAACTCAGCTTCCAGAGCGGCGACCGGGACGCCCTCGAAGCCCTCGTCACCGACATCAAGCGGATGGTCGAACGAAAAGGCGCCGAATGCAAGGGTCCCCACTCCGCGCCGCCGGATCGACTCACCGTCCCGCAGTATCGCACGCTCGGCCCCGGCGACCAGTTTCCGTCGTGGACCTACACCACCTACACCCGCCGACTGGAGATCCACGGCAACGACGAGGTTGCCGGGCGCGTCGGCCACATGGACTTCCCGGACCACGTCCACGTCGAAATCGAAGTCGACCGCAAGAAGCCACTCGGCCACCGGAAGGACTAGTTCTCGTCGACGACGCCCAGCAACTCGCCACTGCCCGTCGCGTCCGTGGCGTCGAAGTCGGTGACTCGAAGGCGAACGAGTCGGTCCGCCAATCCTCCCTCCGCGTCCGGGAGCGTGATGATCGTATCGCCGACCCGCACCTGCGCGACACCGTCCTCGTACCCCGTGACGAACGCCGTGAGTTCGTCGCCGGCGCTGTAGGACGGCCGATTCGTCCGGAACGTCAAGCCCGCGAGCAGTTTGCGGACGTTCATACCCGCGCCACCTCCTCGCTCTGCCGGTCGGGGACGTACTCCAGCCCGTAGCCGGTCCACGCCGCGACGAGGAAAACGGCGACGAGGAACCAGCCGTGGAAGACGTAGGGCCACACCGCGGCGGGGTTGGCGAGCATCGCCTCGGTGAACCAGTCGAACTGCTGGGGCAGTTGGATCATGGCCGCGTAGCCCGCGAGGACGCCGCCGCCCCACGGGAAGATGTAGCCGAGCGCGGAGGTGTTGGCGTCGAGGATGTTGGCGCGGCGGTAGCCGTTGATGTTGAACCGCTGGCCGAGCGTCCGGATGAAGGGCGCGATGGCGATTTCGGCCGCCGTGTTGATCGTGATGGTCGCGTTGACGATGGCGGTGCCGATGACCATCGTCGTCTCGGCCCGACGGACCGTCGTCGCCACGTTGTCGAGGAGCCACTCCTCGATGGCGGCGAAGCCACCGCCGGCGCGCATCACCTGCGCCGCGCCGACGATGAGGAGGACGAGCACGATCAGCGGGAAAAAGCCGAGCGCGCCGGTGTAGAGGCTGCCGCCGACCGTCGCCGACGCGTCGGGCGACACCTCGATCAGCGCGCCGAGGACGGGCAGTCCGGAAAGCGTCGCCGCGATACCCGACTCGGACGTGGTGCGAAAGACGAGCATCGCAGAGGCCGGCGCGAGGCCGAGGACGAGGTTGAGCGCGATAGAGACGATCAGCCCCCACGAGACGGCTTCGATGATGTGACGGCCCTGGACGGCGGTGACGATGACGACGGCGATGGAGAGGAGGTGGACGAGGCCGAGGGGACCGACGCCCGCGGCGGCGTTCGTGCCCACATCGAGCGGTTCGCCCGCCATCGACTGCCCGGCGACGACGTAACTCGCCAGCGCGAGGACGGCGGCGACGAGGGCGTATTTGAACCGCGAGGCGACGACCCCGCCGATGTCGGCGTCCTGGGTCACCGCGCTCACGATGGTGGTGTCGGAGACGGGCGCGAGGTTGTCGCCGAAGACGGCGCCGGAGAGGATGGCGCCGAACAGGAGAACGGGGTCGGCGCCCAGCAGGACGCCCGCGGGGAAGACGAGGCTGGTGAAGGCGACGGCGGTGCCGTAGCCGGTGCCGATGCCCGTCGCCAGCAGGGCGGCGAAAATGAAGGTCAGTGCGGGGAACAGTCCCGCGCCGACGTTGGCGGCGGCCGACGCCCAGACGAGGCCGTCGACGAAGCCGCCGGCCTGGATGGTGTCGGCGAACATGCCGGCCCAGAGCCACGCCACGACGGCCGTCGCCGCCACGCGCTGGGTCATCCCGTCGAAGATGACGTCGGCATAGCTCTTCCAGTTACCCTTTACGAACAGCATCCCGACGACGAGGCCGACGAGCATCCCGATGACGAGTCCGGACGTGTCGCCGATACCGAGGAGGCCGCTCTGGACGATAGCCCAGACGATGAAGACGGCCAGTGGGAGGGCACTCATGCCCCGGCCACCGTAAAATCGGACGCGCGAGGCGTCGGGCGGATCATCAGGGAGGTCGTGTTCGCTCATGCAGTCGCACCTGCCCGATGGACTGAGTAAAAGGAACCGAAACGCGCCCGACCGGGGCGACAACTTATCCCACCCGCCACACCTTGGGGAGGATATGAGCGTCACCGACGAGTTGCTCGATCTGCGTCGCGACCTTCACCGACACCCCGAACCCGCGTGGCGGGAGTTCTACACCACCGCCCGCCTCGTCGACGAACTGGAGACCCGGCCGCTGGACGAACTCCACGTCGGTCCCGAAGTCCTCGCCGACGATCGCCGAGGCGTCCCGGACGACGCCGAACTCGACGAGTGGGCACGCCGGGCGATCGAGGCCGGCGCCCGCGAGGACGTGATCGAGAAACTAACTGGCGGCTACACCGGCCTCGTCGCGGTACTCCGCCGGGGCGAGGGGCCGACCGTCGGCCTCCGGGTCGACATCGACGCCCTCCCGATCACCGAGGCCGACGGCGACGATCACGCGCCCGCCCACGGGGGCTTTCGCTCCGAGAACGAGGGCTTCATGCACGCCTGTGGGCACGACGCCCACGCGACCGTCGGCGTCGGCGTCGTCGACGCCATCGCCGAGAGCGACTTCACCGGCACGCTCAAGGTGTTTTTCCAGCCAGGCGAGGAGACGGTGTCGGGCGGCGAACCGATGGCCGAAGGTGGACATCTGGACGACGTGGACCACCTCCTCGCGCTCCACGTCGGCCTCGATCACCCGACCGGCGAGGTGGTGGCGGGCGTCGACGGCTTCCTCGCCGTGAGTCACTTCCGCGCCGACTTTTCGGGGGCGTCGGCCCACGCCGGCGGCCACCCCGAACGCGGCCGCAACGCGGTGCAGGCGATGGCGACGGCCGTACAGAACCTCTACTCCATTCCCCGTCACGACGAGGGAGCCACCCGCGTGAACGCCGGCCTCGTCGGCGGGGGCACCGCCTCGAACATCGTCCCCGAGGAGGCGTTCATCGAGGGCGAGGTGCGCGGCGACACGACCGAGTTGATGGAGTACATGGACGACCACGCGGGGCGGGTTCTCCGGTCAGCCGCCGAGATGCACGACTGCGAGGTCGACGTGGAGTACGCGGGCCGGGCACCGGGCGGCCAGAGCGACGACGAACTCGCCGCGGTGGTCGCGGACGTGGCCGGCGGCGTCGCGGGCGTCGACTCCGTCCTCGACAGCGACGACCTCGGCGGCAGCGAGGACGCCACCTACCTCATGCGTCACGTCCAGGAACGGGGCGGCCTCGCCGCCTACGTCGGCGTCGGCACCGACCACCCCGGCGGCCACCACACCCCCACCTTCGACGTGGACGAGGAGACGATCCGCATCGCTATCGACGTGTTCACGGGGACGATCGAGCGGTTGGGGCGGGAGGCGGTGTGAGACGGGCCGTCGACGCCCTCGGAGTCGTCGTGAGTCGGGACCAACGGCGCGCCGAATCGATCGGAGTGTGCACCACGCCAGCCAGAGTAGTGTGCGCTCACACTACAATTTATCAGGGACGGTCGTGTACTGCCGAGTGTGAGTAGTGAGCGCGTCGACTCCGAGAGCAAAGTGTCGGGAAATCAGGCGAATATTCCCGCTCACATCCGCCGAGAGCTCGATATCGACGACGGCGACAAACTCCGCTGGCGCATCGAGGACGACGGAACGATCCGCGTCCACGTCGTCCAACAGCGTCGCGACACGTTCGACGAGTTCGACGGCTACGACGGTGATCGAGAAACGGCGGTCACGGCCGAGCACGACGCGTGGGGCGTAGACGTCGAATAGATGCCGCGGGCACTCGTCGATACGACGGTCCTCTTTGCAGCGGCGTATCGTCGCAACGGTGCACACGACGACGCGTTCCCGATTCTCCGGGGCATCGATACTGCCGACCTCCCAGAGGGGGTGATCCTCGATCACGTCCTCGCGGAGACACTGAACGGGTTGACGGCTCACGCAAGCCACGCTGCCGCGACCGATTTCCTCGACCGAATCGAGGAGAACGCTCGGTTCCACATCGACTCCCTAACTGGGGATGCCTTCGCTACGGGAAAAGCGCTCTTCCGGCAGTACGGGCCGCTCTCCTTCGTCGATGCCTGCATCGTCGCCTACATGCGGACCGAAGGACTCGGCTACCTCTACGCGTTCGACGACGACTTCGACGTTGCCGAGGACATCTACCGCCTCGATACCGCGACCGATCCATACCACCCGGAGTGACCGACCCGCCCGGCGCGTTCGATGACGGCGATGCGCCGTCGGTCAGTACTTCGGCTCCGCGCCAGTCGTCTCGTACACCCGCTCCATCAGGCCGTCGCGCTCGGCTTGCCACACGTCGAGGCCGGACGGCGAGGACGGATACGCCTCGTACCGCCCGATCAGCTCTTCGGCGAGTTGCTTGGTCCGGTAGAAATCGAGGATGGTCCCCCAGTAACCGAAGCTCTTGATTGCGCTTTTGAGCTTCAGACCGAGGCTCATCGAGGTCGATCCCGAATACAGGGCCTCAGCGAGTTTCTCGCCGGGGAGCGATGCCAGAAGGCCCATCAAGTCGTCGACGTCGACCGCGGTCGAAAGGACGTTGTACACGTCGAGGCCGGCGTAGCGGCCGCCGAAGTGGTCCATGACGCGCTCGTTGTACTCCCAGAGCGCGGCCTCGGTGGGGCCGCCGTCCCCGAGGGCGTCGACGATGGCCTCGGCGGCGTAGGTGCCGGCGTAGGCGGCGCCCGCGATACCGCCCCCGGTCGTGGGGTTGACGTGGCCGGCGGCGTCGCCGACGGCGACGAACCCCGGCGCGACGGCCGAGTCGTACGGGCGGCGAGTCGGGAGCGCGGCGCCGAGTTTGTCCGTGACCTCGGCCCCCTGAAACTCGGGGCGGCGCTGGAGGTCACGCCGTAAGTCGTCGACCAGTTTCATCGGCTCCTCGGTCATCTGGAAGCCGAGACCGGCGTTGATCGTGGTGCTGGTCCGCGGGAAATACCAGAGGTAGCCGGCGGCGCGCTGGGTGGGCTTGAAGACGAGAGCGTCGTCCCACTCGACTGCCTCGGGCACCTCGACGATTTCGCGGTACGCGGAACAGAACTGGGAGTAGGAGACGTTGGTGTCGAAGGTGGTGTCGTCGAAGTCGGTCTTATCCTGCAGGATCGAGAGGGCGCCGGCGGCGTCGACGGTCACGTCGGCGTCGTAGGTGACGGGGTCACCGTTTCGAACCCCGCGGACGCCGGTGACGCGGGCGCCGTCCTGCAACACGTCCTGCACGACGGTGTCGTAGTGGAAGTCGGCGCCCGCGTCCGCCGCACCCTCGATGATGCGCCGGCCGAACGCGTGGCGGTCGATGACGGCGAGTTCGCCGGGCACGGGAATGTCGAGCACCGTATCGTGCTGTGGGAGTTCGAACCGGCCGTGGTCGACTCCGGTGTTGGTAAAGGAGTCCTCGATTTTCGATTTCGGGATGGCGTCCGGGAACGTGTTCGCGCCCTTCAGCGCGTCGCCACACGCGATGTGGCCCGCCTCCGCCTCGTCTTTCCGCTCGACGACGACGACATCGAGGCCGGCGCGGGCGGCGCTGGCCGCGGCGTAACACCCGGCGGTGCCCGCCCCGACGACGACGACATCGCACTCGTGGGTGGTCATTGATTGGTGTCGCTCCCGCGGTGGGAAAACTCTTTATCCCCGTTTCGTCGGGAACGCGACGACGGAAGTCGAAGCGGTCGGTGTACGCACCGTCAGTCCGCCGCCTCGACCGCCCGTTCGATGACCGTTCGGGCCGTCGCCACCAGGGCGTCCACGTCCCCGCTCTCGGCGTAGAGGCGGACGTAGGGTTCGGTGCCGCTCGGACGGACGAGGAGCCACGAGCCGTCGGGGCGTTCGAGGCGAACGCCGTGGTCGGTGTCGACACTCGCGTCCGGGAACGCCTCGGGAAGCGTCGTCGTCAGTCGCTCCATCGCCCCGGTTTTCGCGTCGTCGGGGCAGGGGACGCTCACCTTCCGATAGGGCCGTTCCGTAACGGGATCACACAGACCGTCGAGCCCCTCGCTAGCGACGTGGCGGGCGAAGACGGCCGCGCTGACGACGGCGTCGATCCACCCGCCGAAGGCGGGGTGGAGGTGTTTCCACGGTTCGGCCGCGAAGACGACGGTCCCCGCGCCGTCGCGGACGCGAGCCACTCCCTCGTGGAGAGCGCCGAGGCGGACGCGTTCGACCCGCCCGCCGGCCGCGGCGACGCGTTCGTCGATCCGCGCGGAGGCGTTCGGCGTCGTCACGACCACCGGGTCGGCGGCGTCGCTCGCGCGAACGTAGCGCTCGGCGAGGACCGCGAGGAC
This sequence comes from Haloplanus natans DSM 17983, assembly GCF_000427685.1. Lineage (NCBI taxonomy): Archaea > Methanobacteriati > Methanobacteriota > Halobacteria > Halobacteriales > Haloferacaceae > Haloplanus > Haloplanus natans. The sequence goes on along the minus strand of NZ_KE386573.1, from coordinate 1,565,643 downwards.
GGTGTCCTCGTGGATCACCTCGCCGTCGCCGTCGACGATCACGATGCGGTCGGCGTCGCCGTCGTGTCCGATCCCGAGGGCGGCGTCGCCGTCGGCGACGAACCGGCGGAGCGCGGTGAGCGATTCGGGCGTCGGCTTGCTCTCGCGGCCGGGGAAGTGCCCGTCGACGTTTCCCTCCAGCGTCTCGACCGACGCGCCGAGTTCGCGGAGGACCGTCGGCGTCGCGAGCGCCCCCACCCCGTTGCCGCAGTCGACGGCGACGGCGAGGCCGTCGAGGGGGGCGCCGAACCCGCGGGCGTAGTCGACGACGGCCGCGCGATAGGCGTCGAGTACCGATTCGTCCCGACGCCCGCCCCACGCGTCCCAGTCGACGGGTGGGGTGTCGGCGTCGACGCGCCGTTCGACTGCCGCCTCCGCCGCTCGGTCGTACTCCACGCCGTCGACGAAGCATTTGATGCCGTTGTCGCCCGGCGGATTGTGCGAGGCGGTGAGCATCACGCCGTGGCGCCCGCGGGAGGCGAAAGCGAGCGCGGGCGTGGGGACGACGCCGAGACGGCGGACCGACGCCCCGCCGGAGCGAGCGCCCGCCTCGACGGCGGCGGCGAGCGCCCCGCCGGTCGTCCGACCGTCGCGGCCGACCACCACCCCGTCCCGCGGCGTCGCCGATGCCCGGTCCACGGCGTCGCGGGCGACCGCTCGCCCCACTGCCACCGCGAGTTCGGGCGTCACCGCCGTCCGTACGTCGCCACGAACCCCCGCAGTCCCGAAGAGATCCATACCGGTGCTCCGACCCCCAGCGGTTTGTATCGGTCGGTGGCGGTATCGAAAGTTTCACCGGGACACCGGGGGATGGACCGATATGTCCGCGGCCGATTCGTCCGACGGCCTCCGGCGACCGACCCTCGTCACGCTCGCCGTCGTCGTCGTCACCCTCCTCGCCCTGGCTGCCCGCCTCGTCGGCCTCGGCGACCGCCCCTTCCACTGGGACGAGGCCCGCGTCGGCTACTGGAGCCTCCGATTCCTCGACACCGGAACTTTCGAGTACCGCCCCATCGCCGGCGGCCCCTTCCTCTATGTCGTCGAGCGGTCAGTCCTCGGCGTCGTCGGCGCGACGGACGCGACGGCCCGCGGCGTCGTCGCCGTCGTCGGAGGACTCTCGCCGCTCGTCGCCCTGCTGTTCCGTCGCCGGGAACCGGCCGATGCGGCGCCGCCCCGCTTCGGTCTGACCGACGCCGAGACGGTCGCGATGGCCGGCCTCCTCGCCGTCAGCCCCGTACTTCTCTACTACGGCCGCTTCCTGCGGGGCGACCTGCCGCTCGCGGTTTTCGGCCTCGTCGTCGTCGGGTGTGGGCGCCGCGTGCTGGATGCCGACACCGAGGCCGGCGCCCGTCCGTACCGCTATCTCGGCGCGGCGGCGCTCGCCTGCGCGGTTGCCACGTCGGCTTTCGCCGTCGGCTACCTCGTCTGCTGGCTGATCGCGGCCGCGCTCACCGTCGATCAGCGACGCCTCGTCGGCACGGGGCGCGACGCCCGGGGCCACATCGACGCGGCGATCGACCGCCTCCGCGGGACCGCCCGCTCCGCGCTCGGCGCCGTCAGCGTCTTCCTCGTCGGCCACCTGTTTTTTTACGCTCCGCGTGTCGATGGCTCGATCCGCCCGTCGGTCGCGACGGTCGAGACGGCGTTTCTCGGCGCGGCGCGGGCGTTCTACGGCGTGCGCGTCGTCGGCCGTCGACAGGGCGGCGAACATCAACTGCTTCCCTACCTGAGCGCACACGCGGAGACGCTACTGGCGGCGTCGGCCGTCGTCGTCGGACTGGCGGCGGTCGGCTTCCTCGCCGACCGATACGGCCGGGGACCGACGCGGCCGGTGATCGCCTTCCACGCCTACTGGGCGGGGGCGTCACTGCTCGTCGTTCCGATGATCACGGAGGAGAGCGCGGCGTGGCTGACCGTCCACACCGTCGCGCCGGCCGTCGTGCCCGCGGCCGCGGCGCTCGGACTCCTCGCTCGCTACGCGTCGCGGTCGCTCGCGCGCGACGACGCGGTTGGCGTCGCCGTCGCGGTTCTGGTCGCGCTCGCGGTCGGCGGCCAACTCGGCGTCGCGGTGATGGGGACGGCCTACGGCCCGACGACGCCCGAAAATCCGCTCGTCCACCACGCGCAACCGGGTGACGACCTCGACCCGTTCGTTTCCGACGTGGCCGCGGCCATCGACGGTAACGACGGCGTCGACGTGCTCTTCTACGGTCCGGCGTTCGTGCCGACCTACGACGACACGCCGGCCCGACCGCCCGTGAGCGACACGTGGGGCAACCGCCTCCCGTTGCCGTGGTATCTGGAGCGGATGGGCGCGGAGACGGACGGCGTCCGGGGCGAGGCCGAACTGTCGAACCTGGCGTCGCGCCCGCCGGTGATCGTCGCGGACGCGAGCCAGCGGTCCGCGCTGGCGGCGAGGCTAAACGGGTACGAGTCGAGCACGTACCGCCTGTCGCTCTGGAACCGAGAAGTCGTCGTCTTCGTCCGCTAGCGAAAGCCCATCGCCTCGATCTGTTCTTGATACCGATTCCGGATGGTGACTTCGGTCACCTGGGCCACGTCGGCCACCTCGCGCTGAGTCTTCTTTTCGTTACAGAGCAGGGAGGCGGCGTAGATGGCGGCGGCCGCGTACCCCGTCGGCGACTTGCCCGAGAGCAGACCCTTCTCCGCGGTCTCCTCGATGATTTCGTTGGCTTTCGCCTGCACTTCCTCGGTCAGGTCGAGTTCGGAACAGAAGCGCGGAACGTACTTTTTCGGATCGACGGGCTTCATCTCCAGTCCGAGTTCCTGGGAGATGTAACGGTAGGTGCGACCGATCTCCTTGCGTTCGACGCGTGAGACCTCGGATATCTCTTCTAGCGATCGGGGGATGCCCTCCTTGCGGCAGGCGGCGTAGAGGGCGGCGGTGGCGACGCCCTCGATGGACCGCCCGCGGATCAGGTCCTCGTTGAGCGCGCGCCGATAGATCACGGACGCCACCTCCCGCACCGAACGGGGAACGCCCAGCGCGGAGGCCATCCGGTCGATTTCGCTCAACGCGAACTGCAGGTTGCGCTCGCCCGCGTCCTTCGTCCGAATCCGCTCTTGCCACTTCCGCAGGCGGTGCATCTGCGAGCGTTTCTCGGAGGAGAGCGACCGGCCGTAGGCGTCCTTGTCCTTCCAGTCGATGGTCGTCGTCAACCCGCGGTCGTGCATCGTCTCGGTGATCGGCGCGCCGACGCGGGACTTGCTCTGTCGCTCGGAGTGGTTGAACGCCCGCCACTCCGGCCCGCGATCGATCTGGCGTTCGTCGATGACCAGTCCGCAGTCGTCACAGACGAGTTCACCCTGGTCGGCGTCCGTGACGATGTTGTCTGACCCGCACTCGGGGCAGTCGACGGATTCGTCCGCTTCCTGTTCCGTTTCCTGGCTCCGCTGGCGTTGGCGGCTCGGACGTTCCATTATAAGTGTCGTGGCGAACCTCTTATTTAAACCTTTGGCTAATCGGTGTCGAAAAACCATCAAGGTCGCCGCCGTCCGGTAACTATTGGAGAAACGAGAGGATCGTCGACCGTCGGCACGGCCGGGTCACCGGTCCCGTTCGCGTCAGCCTTCGGCCGCCGCGTTCGTCTCGACGGGGTCGTACTTGTCCTCGAACTCCTGGATGAGCTGGCCCATCTTCGCGTACCAATCGTTGAGCATACGCTGCATGTCGTCGGCAATCTTCGAGGGATCGGTCGGGGAGTAGACGTGGTAGTAGCCGCCCTGCTCGTAGTTGACCTGCTCTTTCCCGATAAAGCCCGTCTGGAGCAGCCGCTGGACGGAGCGGTACGCCGTCGACCGCTCGCGATCGACCGCGGCGGCGATTTCGTCGACGGTCAGCGGTTCGTTCGCCTCGACGAGTGCCCGGAAACACGCCTTATCCAGTTGCTTGAGCCCGTGGAAACACTCGAGGAGTCCTTCACACTCCATATCCCGCTGGAGCTGTTCGGACATCGAATCCGGCATTGGTATCCGTAGGAGGTAGGCACTACGTACTTAAAATATTTGTGTGGACAGTTCACAATTTCGACCGCAGCCGGCCGGCCCAGGAGCCGGTCCTCCCGGCGACGCCGTCGCGCGACGCCCTGCGCAGGGGAAGGGCGGTGACCGCCTCGCTTCCGTGTGCCATCGGCGGCGGCGACGGCGTCACCGTCCGTATCGTCCTGGACAGTCGTCGCAACCGATATTGTCACACCAGTACAACACAATCGGTGGTGACGGCCGCGGGGCGAGCCTCGTCCGCCGACGGTGGCACAAACGTATCGTTGTCGGTGCCCGTGCCGACGCCGAATGTTCAAGCTGTGGTTATCAGGAACGCTAACCACGGGCGCACGTTTAAGTTAGCGCCTCGCATAGCGCCGACGAACGATGTCCGAGGACGCGGCGTCGGGAAGCGACGGGACGTTCGACGGCCTCCGTCGACGACTCGTCCGGACCTACGAGATGCTCCGAGGGTCGACTCTCGACGTGCGTCCGTTCCGGCCGGGCGAGGACGGGCCACTCGCGAGTTTCGACGTTCCGGCCGACCACGACGAACTCGACCGCTACTGGGTGAACGCTCCATTCGCCTACGTCGTCATCACGCGCGACATCGCGGAGAGTACGAACAAGTACCACGCCGTCGAACCCGACCTGAACGACTTCGAGGCCACCCTCCGCAACCGGGTGCTCGAGGATATCCGCGACCCCTTGCTCTACCGGCGCGACGACGACCCGGCCGACGAGTCCGTGCTCGCGACGGAACTCGAGTCCCTCCTGGAGGAGTACGGCGTCGACGTGGATATGCACACGTTCTACAAGCTCCTCTACTACCTGATCCGGGGGTTTCGCGGGTTCGGCCGTATCGACCCGCTGATGCACGACCCACACATCGAGGACGTGTCGTGTGACGGCTACGATCTGCCCATCTTCGTCTATCACGACGAGTACACGGATATCGAAACGAACGTCGTCTTCGAGGACGCGGACGAACTCGACAACTACGTGGTCCGGTTGGCCCAGCAGTCCGGCCGCCACATCAGCGTCGGCGACCCCGTCATCGGGACGACGCTGTCCGACGGCTCCCGGATCGAACTCGCGCTTGGCGAGGAAGTGACGCCTCGTGGCTCGGCTTTCACCATCCGCCAGTACGCCGACGAGCCGTTCACCCCCATCGACCTCCTGAACTACGGTACGTTCAACGTCGAGCAGATGGCGTACCTGTGGCTCGCCATCGAGCACAACAAGTCGCTCATCTTCGCCGGCGGGACAGCCTCGGGGAAGACCACCTCGATGAACGCGGTGTCGATGTTCATCCCCCCGCGTTCGAAGGTACTCTCCATCGAGGACACCCGCGAACTTTCCCTGTACCACGACAACTGGCTCTCCAGTGTCACGCGCGAACGCCTCCACGAGGGCGCCGACATCGACATGTACGACCTGTTGCGCTCGGCGCTCCGCCACCGGCCGGAGTACATCATCGTCGGCGAGGTGCGTGGCGACGAGGCGGTGACGCTCTTTCAGGCGATGAACACCGGCCACACCACGTTCTCGACGATGCACGCCGACAGCATCGAGACGGTGATCAACCGGCTGGAGAACGAACCCATCAACGTCCCCCGGGCGATGATCCAGTCGCTCGACTTGCTCTCGATCCAGCGACTCACTCGTCTCGACGGCGAGCGGGTGCGCCGCACCAGCGCCATCAGCGAAGTCGGCGACATCGACCAGCGGACGGGCGAACTCGACTACTCGAACGCGTTCAAGTGGGACGCCGACACCGACACTTTCGAACGACAGGACAGCTCCCTCCTCGACGAGATTCAGGACGACCGCGGGTGGACCCGATCGGAGCTCCTCGAAGAGCTTCGGAACCGCCGGCAGTTCCTGACCACGCTTCAGGACCGCGGTATTACCGACTACCGGCAGTTCACCGCGCTGGTCAACGAGTACTACGCCGATCCGGAACGGGTCCTCGAACGCATCGCTACCGACGGAGCCACGCCGTGATCGGGCCCCTGTTGCCCCTGCTGTTGGTCGTCGTCCTCGCGCTCCCGGTTCTCCTCGCGCCGATCAGCCCCCGAGCCGACCTCCTCCTCTCGCGGCTGGCCGTCCCCACCTTCGGCGACTACGTCGGCCGGAGCGACCGGCGGAGCTGGCAACTGGAGCGGCTGCGCGCGACCCACGTCGGCACCACCCACCGCGTGTTCGCCTCTCGAACCCTCCTCATCAGCGGAGTCGCGGGCGTCGTCGGCGCCATCCTCGGCGTCTACGTCGCCGTCTGGCTGGTCGATCTCCTCTCGATCAGCCGGGCGTCGATCCTGGAAATCGTCCCCCCGGCGCTCTCCTTTCTCGCCGGCCTCACGCGCCTGCAGGATCTGACCCTCCTCGGCCTGTTCGTCCTCTTCCTGTTTTTCGGGGCGACCGTCGGAACGACGCTCGCTCTCGGCACCTACTGGGCTCGGTGGGCGTATCTCGACCAGTTGTCGAACGCGCGAGCGAGCGAAATCGAGGCGACGCTCCCGCGGACCATCGCCTTCGTCTACGCGCTCTCTCGAAGCGGTATGCCGTTCCCGAAGGTGCTCGACACGCTCGCACGCAACGACGCCATCTACGGCGAAGCCGCCCGCGAAGTCGGGGTCGCGGTTCGGGATATGGACGCCTTCTCCACCGACATCCTGACGGCCGTCGAGCGGACCGCCGAGCGGACGCCGAGCGAGGGGCTGGCGGAGTTCGCCGACAACCTCGCCAGCGTCCTCGGGAGCGGCCGCAACCTCTCCTCGTTCCTGCGGGATCAGTACGAACGGTACCAGGAGGAGGCGGAGGCCCAGCAGGAGCAGTATCTCGAACTCGTCGCGACGCTCGCCGAGGTGTACGTAACCATCCTCGTCGCGGGGCCGCTCTTTTTTATCACCGTCCTCGTCGTCATCGGTCTCGTCATCGAGGACACCATCACCGTCGTCCGGGTCGTCGGATACGCCGGCATCCCGCTGGCGAGTGCCGGCTTTGTCGTCTACATCGACAGCCTGACCCAGCACGAGACGGCGCTGACGGACGTGAGCCGCGACGTGGGGGACGTGATCGGCGTCCCCGACGGTGGGGACGACGCGGCGGGCTCGGCGCTGCCCCGTGCCGACGGCGGGACGGCCGTCGACGGCGCCGCGTGGCGCCACAACGCCGAACGCCTCGCGGCCTACGACCGACTCCGGGCCGTGCGGGCGTGGCTGAACGAACCGCTCCGGAGCGTCCTCGAACGGCCGTGGATTAGCTTCGTCGTCACGGTTCCGCTCGGCGTCGTCTGGGTGCTCTACCGTGCCGTCCCGATTCCGCTGGGCCCCTCGGCGCTCGGCACGCTCGATACGCCCGTCATCGAGGCCGCCATCGTCGCCATGACGACCTTCGCCGTCCTCCACGAGGTGCACAAGCGACGGGTACGGACCATCGAACGCGCGGTCCCCGACTTCCTCGACCGACTCGCTAGCGTCAACGAGGCCGGGATGAGCGTCGTCGAGAGCCTGAAGCGAGTCGCCGACACCGACCTCGGGGGGCTCGAGGCGGAGGTCGACCGCACCTGGCAGGACGTGCGCTGGGGGGCGGACGTTGGCACCGCGTTCCGGCGGTTCGCCGCTCGGACCCGCGTCCGGATGGTCGCCCAGGCGGTCACGCTCGTCACGAACGCCATGAGCGCGAGCGGCGACATCGCGCCCGTCCTCCGCATCGCCGCCGACGAGGCCCAGGAGACCCGCCGCCTCCGACGCGAGCGACGCCAAGAGATGCTCACCTACATCCTCGTCATCTACATCTCGGTGTTCGTCTTCCTCGGTATCATCGCCGCGCTGACCGTCGCGTTCATCCCCGCCGTACAGGAAGCGGGGGCGGGCGGGGCGGCGACGCCCGGTGGGACCCCCGGGAGCGGCGTCGCGGGCGCGTTCACCGGCACGGACGTCGACACCGACGCCTACGAACTCCTCTTTTTCCACATCTCGACCGTCCAGGCCGTCTGCTCCGGCCTCATCGCCGGGCAACTCGCCGAGGGCGGCGTCGCCGACGGCGTCAAACACGCGACCGGCCTCCTGGCGCTCACCTACCTCGTCTTCACGTTCGCGCTGCTGTGATCGACACCGACACCTAAACCCCCGGACTACCGAGGGAAGCTATGGATCGGCCAAATCCACGGACGACCTACGACCGCATCGCGGACCACTTCGCCAAGACGCGGGCGTATCCGTGGCCCGAAGTCGAGTCGTTCGTCGCCGACGCCGAGCGGGCCGCCATCGCGCTCGACGTGGGCTGTGGCAACGGGCGCCACGCCGAGGTGCTCGCGACGCGTGCGGACCGCGTCGTCGCCCTCGACGCGAGCCGCGGCCTCCTCGGCACCGCCCGCGAGCGTGGCGCCGACGGCGGGTTCGACGCCGACCTCGTTCAGGGCGACGCCGGAGCGTTGCCCGTCCGGGACGGGCGGGTCGGCCTCGCCGTCTACGTCGCGACGCTCCACCACCTCCGGTCACGGGAGCGACGGATCGCGAGCCTCGGCGAACTCGCGCGCGTCCTCGAACCCGGTGGGCGGGCGCTCGTCGGCGTCTGGAGCACGATCCACGACCGCTTCGACGCGGAGACGGGGTTCGATACGACCGTCGACTGGACGCTCCCGGACGGCGAGACGGTGCCGCGATACTACCACATCTACGATCCCGCGGAGTTCGACCGCGACCTGGCGGCCAGCGCCCTCGCCGTCCACGAGCGGTTCCGGTCGAGTGGGAACTGTTATGCCGTCGTCGGCGCCCGGCGGTCCGGGCATCGGAGCGCACAGACGTAGTACACTTAACCCGCCGGAGCCGTTACGTCACACCGATGACCGACAGCGATCGGACTACGTACGACGTCGCCGTCGTCGGCGGGGGACCGGCCGGCCTGACCGCCGCCCTCTATACGACCCGCCTCGGCCACGACACCGTGATCGTGAACCGCGGCGGTGGTCGGGCCGCGATGATGCAGGACACTCACAACGTCATCGGAATCACCGAGGACGTCTCCGGGGGCGAGTTCCTCCAGACCGCTCAGCAACAGGTGCAGGACTACGGCGCCACCTACCGACGCGGGTTCGTGAGCGACATCGACCGCGCGGACAGTCGCTTCTACCTCACCGTCGACGGCGAGGACGACCTGTTGGTCGAACGAGTCGTCCTCGCGACGGGGTTCAGCGACGCGCGTCCCGACCCGCCGCTCCCACCCACGGGTCGTGGCCTCCACTACTGTCTCCACTGTGACGCCTACATGTTCGTCGACGAGTCGGTGTACGTGATGGGCCACGGCGACAGCGCCGCCTACGTCGCCATGATTATGCTCAACTTCACCGACGAGGTTGACCTGCTCACCCGGGGCGACGAACCGACCTGGAGTGACGAGACCGACCGCATGCTCCGGGCCCATCCCATCGACGTGATCCACGAGGAGATCACGGGCATGAACCGCGGCCCCGACGGCTGGCTGGAGAGTTTCGAGTTCGAGGACGGCCGCGTTCGCGAGTACCGCGGCGGCTTTCCGATGTACGGTTCGGAGTACAACAACGCCCTCGCGGCCGACCTGGGCTGTGACCTGAACGACGACGGCACCGTCGTCGCCGACGACCACGGTCGGACGAGCGTCGACGGCGTCTACGCCGTTGGCGACCTCGTACAGGGACACAACCAGATTCCCGTCGCCATGGGTCAGGGCGCGAAGGCCGGCATCGCCATCCACATGGACCTGCGGCCGTTCCCGCGGAGCGTCGAGGAGATCGAGGCACGGGGCCCGGTCGACGCCGACGAGGTGCCCGGTATCTCGCAGTCGCTGCGGGAGACGGCACGGGCGTTCCGGGAGGCGGAGGCGGCGGAGTCGGCCGCGGACGACTAAACGTAACTGCCTTATCCCCGCATCCTGAATCGGTCGTTGCGCGCCGGTGGTCTAGTGGTAGGACCTGAGCCTTCCAAGCTCATGGCCCGGGTTCAAATCCCGGCCGGCGCATACCGTCTCGAACGGACGTGAGAGACGTGTATGCGCGACGCTGGCGATTTGAGCCCTACCAGTCGCGCGCAGCGACCGTAGGGAGCGAGCACGTCTGGTTTTGGTTCAAATCCCGGCCGGCGCATCCTTTGAGGAACGGGTGTGATGAGCGAATGTATCCCAGCCAGCGGACTCCGACTGCGCTCGCGTCGCTCGTACAGGCCAGTGGACACGATGTCGTCCCACTCGCGACGTGCACTCACGAACCCGCCCGGCACCGGTGACACCGCTCACTCGGACGACTCCGCCGCCGGCTCCGTTTCGGAGTCCGTGTCGTCGTCCGGAGCCCCGAAGAGGCCGACGTAGACACCCGCCCACAGACACCCTCGTCGTCGCCGCATCAGGCCCTCCGTACGAGATGGTCGCGGACGGCTCGTTGACACGACACACACACCGAGTCGAGGCGGGTGGCGGTAGCCAGAACGGGATGGTCGACCGGGAAGTCCTCGTAGAGATAGTGGCCGAGCGAGCGGTGGGAGATCCGCGTTCCCGTGGAGCGCTCTGTGGCTGCCCGGAGGAACGCCTGCCGCCGGTCGGTGAGGTCGGTACACCGGTTGCGGTGTGTCGCGAGCGTCTCGTGTCGCGTCCGGAGCGCGTCGAACCCGAGGCCGGTCAGCGGCGTTTCGTCGGCGTCGAGGAGCCAGTCGGTGACGGTTTCGACGGTCGCTTGGGCGTCGTCGAGGGCGGTCCGTTCGCGTTCGAGCGCCCGGGCCAGGGTCGCGAGTTCGGTCCGCCGGTCGCTCGTGGCCGAGACGATTGCTCGCTTGAGGCCGGGCGAGAACGATCGGTCGGTCGTCGGAGCGAGCGCCACGGCGATCGAGTCGGACAGTTCGGCGCGAACGGTTTCGAGGAGGGGTTCGTCGTCGGCCACGTCGGCGACGCTGTGGGGACGGATCGTGTCGGCGAACGCCTGCCGGACCGCGCGACAGCGGTCGTCGGACTGGCGGGAGCGGGGCGTGCCCGCGGTTACCGTGGCGGCGAGCGGTGGCGGCGATGGGGGCGTCGCCGTGAGATCGGCGATACGGTCGGCAAACGCCTCGACCGCGTCGGCCTTGGCGTCGACCGCCTCGCGTTCGGCACGCACCCGCGTTCGGGCCTGCCGAACGATCGTGTTCACCGCCACGTTACCCCTCGTCGATCGGGGCCGTCGCCAGGCCATCGGGATCGGACGCCTGTCGGAAGACGAACGACACTCGCCACGCGTCGCCGATGTCGACGACACGAATCGACGACAGGGGCCAGTCCGGCCGGCGGCGGTAGAGGTCGACCGCCAGCGGAAGCACGGGCAGTCGGCCGTCGCGAGGTGAGAGCGCGTATCCCGAGAGCCGAACGTCGACGGCTCGTCGTCCGTCGTCGAGGTCGATCGACCACGGGGAGCGGAGATGCGCTCCGACCACCCCGTGGTCTTCGAGGTGGCTGAGTGTCGCCGAAACCGGCTCCGCCGTCGCTGATCGGTGGGACCCGAGACGCGTTGCGGCGGCATCGAGAAGCGCCGCCTGTTCGTCGGCGGTCAGCCTCGCGTCCACGTCCGCCGCTAGCCGTTCGAGCAGTTGAAGACAGAGTCGGTCGGGATCGGTGACGGCGTCCGCGAGGTGGGCGTACGCATCCATAGTCGACGCCTCGACGGCGTCGTGCCCGGCGGCCGATAGGCTCTCGAAGACCGCCGCAGCCACCCGGTGGCAGAACTCGACCAGCGCACGGTTCGACGACTGCGGCGTCGCGGCGTCGAGGACGGGCGTCGAGAGCGTTGCCTCGAACGTTCGATCGGAGGGGACGCCGAGCGAGTCCGACGCGACGACCTGACACACGATCACGTCGTAGTACGGTACGTTCGGATCGTACCGACGGAGGGTCTCTCGGTATCGCTCGACGACGTGGGCGGCCTTCCGGGCGTCGGTGCGCGCCGCGAACCGGCGTCCCGCCGCGGGAACGGGTCGGTCGCCCGTACGCGCACAACGGAGATAGAAGGGCCCGTCGCTGCTCGCGAGGGCGTCGATCCGTTCCCGGAGGTCGCCGAGCGTTCGTCCAACCATCCCTACCTCCCAGCCGTAGCGGATGGGCGGCCGACGGGTCCGGCGTGGATCGTATCGATTGGCATATTGTTTAGGCTAGCCTAAAGAATAAAAGTTTTTTCGGTCGGCCTAAAACGTGACGAGTGCTCGCCCGGACGCGACGGCGGAGTTGGATCGGAGACGATGGGGGGGCGGCCGGTACCGACATCTACGGCCACGGCTGATCGGGTGAGAGCGCCGAGAAACGTCGTCGGTTACTTCAGAACGTACTCGCAGGCGTCGTCTCGGCCGTCGTCACAGAGTCGTTCGAGCGTCCGGCAGGCGTTGTCGCTTCCCTCGCTACACTTCTCGCGGAGTTTCAGGAGTATCGCGTCGTCTCGTACCATGAGTGTTAACCTCATACATGATATCGGTTCGCATGATATTCATATTTTGCTATGAGGCAACGCTGGCCACTGCCGGGGCTCTTGGATGATAGGAATGTGGACAGCGGGATTGCCCGGCGTTCCGGTGCGGGGAATCCCGGTCGCCTCCTCCACCCCGCGATCCTTCGAGCGACTGGCGTTCGGCGGTGGGCTGCTCGCTTCCGCGCCTGGCCCGGTGCCGTCGACGAACCGCGACGGAGCGTCCCTGCGGACGCGCGCCGCGGACCGCTGTCCCCGAAGGACGAGGCTTCCACGTTGGCTCCCGAGGCCCGAACCGGTCTGACCGGACGCCCCCGGGTTCGGTCCCCGCTCAAGACCGTAGTGCGGGTGAAAGAGCAGGGCCTAACTGCCCGACCTAGTCCATCCTACCGTATGCCGGTTCTTCTTAAGGGCCTTTCGACTCGGTGGTCCGTCGGCGCCGGGTTAACCGGGCCGATGCTATCGTCGCGTTTGGAACGGCTCGCACGCCCGATCGAACCTCGTCTGGCGATGGAACGGGCAATACCCGACGACACTAGAGCACCGACCGCGCGTAGAGGGCGGCGGCGGCGGGTATGATCGCCGTCACGGCGACGACGTACCAGCGGTGATCGGTGATCCACGACGCCGGAAACCCGAAGAGGGGCTGGAGCGACACCGACACCGCCCACAGGAGCGCGACGAGGAGGGCAACGACGCCGAGAGCGAGCGAGATACCCGCCGCCGTCGTCGCGTCGGTTCGACCGCGCGCGCCCGCGGAAAAGACCACGACCCCGAGGAGGGCGAAAAAGAGCACCGCGCCGACGCCGAGGGGACCGGCGGCGTAGTACCGCCCGAGTTGGCTCCCCCAGCCGGTCGAGACGAGATAGGGGAGGGCGAGCGTGACGACGACCGCGAGACAGCCGAGGATGCCCAGCGCGGGGGCGGCCTGATCGGTGCGCATACACCGTCCTGTCGCCGCCGCCGGGTTAAATCGCTCGTATCGCCCTGCGGATCGATGAGCAAGGAATTTAGTCGCGCGCCGTCCACTGAGGCCAACGTGACCGAGATACACCAGAATCAGCGCGTCGCGATGCTCGCGGACGCGCAGAACCTCTATCACTCCGCCCAGAGTCTCTACTCCCGAAACATCGACTACTCCGCGCTCCTCTCGAAAGGCGTCTCCGACCGCGAACTCGTGCGCGCCATCGCTTACGTCATCCGCGCCGACTCCCCCGAGGAGGAGCGCTTCTTCGAGGCACTCCAGGAGATCGGCTTCGAGACGAAGATCAAGGACATCAAAACCTTCGGCGACGGCAGCAAAAAAGCCGACTGGGACGTGGGGATCAGCCTCGACGCCGTAACGCTCGCGAACCACGCCGACGTCGTGGTGTTGTGTACCGGCGACGGCGACTTCTCGCGGCTCTGTTCACACCTCCGCCACGAGGGCGTCCGGGTCGAGGTGATGGCCTTCGGCTCCTCGACCGCCGACGAACTCGTCGACGCCGCTGACTCCTTTCTCGACCTCGCGGAGCGCGAGGAGACGTTCCTGCTTTAGTCCCAGTCGTCGTCGAGTACCCGCTCTTCTACCGAGCGCCCGTGTCGCCGGTAAAACGCCGTGGCGTAGGTGTGTCGGAGGGCGAAAAACAGCGTCGTCGTCGCCGCGGAGACGAGAGCGAGCGCAACCACCTCGGGCGTCGAGAGACCGAGCCCCCCGCCGGCGAACAGTTCGGCTAGCTCCGGCGTCCCGTCCGCTCCAGGCCCGCCGGGGCTCATCCCGCCGCCGATGGGGCCGGGGCTGTCCCCCGCACCCGGCCCTGTCGTCAGGAAGCGATAGGCGGCGAAACCGGAGACGGGGAGGGCCGCGAGGCCACCCAGGACGACCGTGATCACACTGTAGCCGAGCGTGCTCACGACGTTGCTCCGGACGAACCCGACGCTCCCGGTGACCGCGTCGGCGGGACCCGCGCCGTCGACGACGACGAGGACGGGGTAAAACTGGATGAGAAAGAGGACGACGAGGTACGCGAGCGCGAGAAGGACCCCGAGGACCGCGCCGAGGATGCCGACCGGACCGACCGATCCCCCGCCGGCGGCGACGACGAGGAGGGCAAGCACGACGAACGCGACGCCGAAGAGCAACTGGATGCCGAACTCGACGAGGGTGCCGAGCAGGAGGTCGACGTACCGGGCCGTCCCCGTCTCGGTGAGCGTCCCGAACGACGCGTCGCCGTCGAGTGCCTCACGGGCCAGTCCGACCACCCCGGCGACGACGAAGGGCGTCATCAAGAAGGTGAGTAACTGGAGCGCGGCGGGCGCGAGCGGAACCGACGCGAGCTGGAGGGCGCGCTGTGGCAGGACGACGAGCGCGTAGACGAGGCCACCGAGGAAGAGGACGGGGTTGCGCGAGAGCGCGTCGACCGCCGTCCGGAGGGACTGAACCGCTGACATACCCAACGAGGGGCGCACCGAACGGATAAAAGTGGTGAGACGACCGGACGGAGGGCCAAAGCTATACCCCGACGCTCGGCGACGACCACCCATGCGCGTCAGCGTCATCGGCGGGAGTCGCATCGACGAACCGACGGCCGAGCGCGCCCGGACGGTCGGTCGCCTGCTCGCAGAGCGGGGGCACGTCGTCGTCTGTGGCGGCCTCGGCGGCGTCATGGAGACGGTCTGTGCGGGGGCTCACGACGCCGGTGGCGAGACGATCGGCATCCTCCCGACGGCGGACCGGAGCGACGCCAACGAGTACGTCGACACCGCGGTGGCGACGGGGCTGGGCCACGCCCGGAACGCGCTCGTGGTCATGAACGGCGACGCGGTCATCGCCATCGACGGCGGTGCGGGGACGCTCTCGGAACTCGGGTTCGCGGGCGTCTTCGACCGGCCCGTGGCGGGCCTGGGAACCCACGACGCGCCCGGCGTCGAAGCCGTCGACACGCCGGGGGACGCCGTCGACTACGTGGAGTCGTCGGCCCCGTCGGCTGCCCAACACTGAACGTCGACGGGGACTTTCAGATCGATCACGGGACTGCCGTCGGCCATGTCGACGCCACGAAGGCGGAGACGGCCGGCCGCTGGGTCGACCGTCTCGACGGCACACTCGGTGATACAGACCGGGTTCGGCCGGGCCGGCGAGCGCGATGTGAAGACGCCGCGGACGGGGTTCCGGTCGAGCGTCAACACCGATCGATCGGCGCGGTCGGCCCACCACACCACCACGATCCGGTCGCCGTCGAAGCCGCTCAGTCCCTCGCGGTACGCGGGGTCGATAGTGACGACGCCCTCGGCCGCGTCGCGAAATCCCTGCCGGGGTGCCTCGCTCGTCGTCTCGAAGGGGGTGGACACGGTGCCGATGGGGTCACACTCCATACCGGAAGGAAGGACAGTGACCTAAAAAGCGTGGCCGCGCTCACCAGGTGCCGTGGAACGTATCGAACGAGAGGGAGTCGAGGGGTTCGTCGCCGACGGCGATGCGGTACTCGCCCGGCGTGAGCATCGGCTTGTGGAACTGCGGGCCGTCGTCGGTCGTGATGCGTGGACAGCCGGTGTTGACGAAGGCGTCCATATCGAAGTTGCGCAGGCGATCCGGCGTCACCTCGTCCATCGTGATGAGGTAGGCGTCGTCGTTGTCGTCGACGATCTCCTCCGCCATGTCCCAGCGGCCCTGCCCGATCTTCGTACAGAAGATGACGCCCCACTTCTCGGCGTCCATCGCGCGGTGGACGGCGCCGTAGCGCTGTTTCATGAACTTCTCCGTGTCCGCGACGGTGACGACGTTGTTGACGGGATCACAGATGACGACTTTCTTGTCTGGATGTTCCATCGCCAGTCCGAGCGGGTGGAACTTCCCGCCGCCGACGTAGAGCACCTGATCGGCGTCGATGTCGGCGGAGGCGTAGTTACAGCCGAGTACCTGACCCTCGTGGGTGAGCCGGTCGTCTCCCTTGCGGGTGTGGACGGTGTAGCCCTCGTCTTCCAGCCACGCCTTCATGTCACCGAAGAGGTTCATGTGCTGGGCCGTCGTGACCAGACCCACGTCGTCCTCGGGGAGTTCCGCGACGGCGTCTTCCATCATCGGGAACGGATCGACGTTCGAGAACAGGGGGACGTAGATGATCTTGTCCGACTCCTTCATCGGCGAGTGGCCGAAGTGGACGAACACGTCCGTCCGGCGCATGAGGTAGGTGTCAAGATCGCAGGCGCCGTAACAGGGCTGGCCCGAGAGCATGTAGGTCACGTCGTCGTCGGTGAGCGCCCGAAGGTCGTCGGCGACGGCGGGGCCGCGACGCTTCAGGCCCTCCGGGAACTGCAGGCCGACCTTCGTGGCGTTGCGCTCCTCGACCGCCTCCACGATGCGGTCGAGTTCGTAGTCCCACTCCCGGTCGTGTTTGAGCGACATCCCCGTATTCCGGAGGTCCCCCTCGGTAGACGCGTCCTGACTCATTATCCACCGTTACCGGCGTGGGAGGTTAAGACCCGCGCTTCGGGGGCGTCAGGTGGACTCCGTGCGACCGGTGATCCCCGCCACCCGCTCGACCGCCTGCGGCGCCAGCCGCTCGGAGTAGCCCGCGGCGAACGCCACGAGCAACAGGAGCGCGGGAGAGAGCGTCCCGCCGTCGACCACGTCGATGATCCCCGCCGTCAGTCCCAGATACAGCGCGACAGCCGAGAGGCTGCCGATGAACACGCGGGCTAACACCACTCCGAGCGGCGTGAAATTCTGGGGAACGTTCGCCGACGTGGCGGTCTTCGATGCCGAGCGCACGCCGAACAGGGACGCGCCGAGCGCACCGACCAGCGGGATGTAGAGCGCAAAGACCGGAAGCGTCACATCCGGCGACACGAAGGGGTTCACCCGCGTCACGCCGGACATGAACGCCGTCAGCGCGACGATGCCGAACCCGAGCAAGTAGCGCAACTGCCGCTGGAGATAGCGTCGCTTCGCGTGGTTTGCCTGATTCGCCTCGTCGACGAGCCGGCGGGCCCACATCACCGCGTGGATCGACGGGTCCCGCCGAACCTGTCCGCTCCGGTCGAGCAGGAGGTCCGAGACGGCCCTTGCCCGCCAGCCGCTCAGGCGCTCGGTCGCCTCGCGGTTGATCTCCATCGCTCGCTCCCGAACCAGCGTCGTCTCCCCGTCGCTCAGTCGGTCACACGCCGCGTAGCCGTAGAGATCGACCCGTCGTGCGGCGTGAAAGCAGACCCACGCCTGATCGACGTGTCCCCGCTGGAGGTTCCGCGACGACTGGTCGAGCAACGCCTCGACGTGCGCCGCGAAGTCCCGGTCGACCGCCGTCGACCCGCCGTCCGACGCCGCTTCGAGCCGATCCAGGTCGTCCAGCAACGCGCCGAACTCCACACAGTACGCCGTCAGCGCGCCGTCGAGACGATCGTACGCTCCGCTACTGCCGCGGTCGTGCCACCAGTTCACTACCCGCGTCTTGATTCCTGGCGTCTCCCGGGGATTGCACCCCTCCGGGAGACGACCGTCCGTCTTGCTCACGTCCCCGTCCCTCATACACCAATACAATGACATTTGAGGGCATAGCCCTTCCCCTCGGACTGATCGTGGTGACTGCGTCCCGGCGGACGCCGGTCCCGTGGTCGACGATAGCCGGGACCGACGACTGACAACCGTGTCAGAACAGGGGATCGAGGTCCCCCTCGTCGCCGTCGCCGCTCCAGGTGAGGTCACGCAACCCTTCGGGCGCCTCGGCCTCGATTTCGCGCATTCGGCGCTGCGTCTCGACGGCGACGCCTTTCAGTTCCTCGATCCGTGGCACGTTGGAGAGCCCCGAGAACAGCACGACGGCTGCGACGTAGTCCGAGTCGAGGGGGTAGTCGCCGCCCCGAACCTCCATGCTCCCTGTCGTCTCCTCGATCCAGCGGCGCGCGCGTTCGATGCCGCGACGGTCCAGATACTCCGGCGGGCCGGCGACGACGAGAAGGGCGCGTTCGGCCCCCGCGAGTTCACAGGGCAGTGTCAGGCGGCCGAGCGCCGCCCGGCGGACCGTCGAGAGCACTCGGTTGGTCGCGTCGCCAACGTCGGGTGCCGGCGTCCGTCGGGCGAACAGGCGCGCCTTCGGGCGATCGACTGCCGTCGCGGCGTAGCCGATCGTCGAGATCCCGCCGCTTCCCAGCGTGTTGATGATCTCGCTGGCGTCGACGACCGACTCGCCGACCGCCTGCCCTTCGCGCACCTCGCCCGCGGAGAAGAGGACGCCCAACCGACGGGCGAGTTCGTCGTTGAGTCGGTCGTAGCCCGTCCGAAGGCTCTCGCCGCCCTCGCGCCAGGCGTCGTTGTCGAACAACAGCAGGTTGTCCACCTGATCGACGAACGTCACGAACGAGCGGGCGGCGTTGAGCGAGTAGATGCTCCCCTCGGTGCGACCGGGGAGGATGCCGAGACCGTAGACGGGTTCGGTGTATCGGCGCCGCAGTTCGCGCGCGATGACGGGTGCCGCGCCGCTTCCCGTCCCGCCCCCGAGGCCGGCGACGACCAGAAAGGCGTCGATGTCGTGGACCGCGACGCCATCGACGGCGCGCATCACCTCGTCCAGATCCTCGCTCGCCACGTCGGCGCCGAGTTCGTTGTCCGCGCCCGTGCCGTGGCCCTTGAGACGGGTGCCGCCGACGAGGATTCGACGGTCGAGCGGCGTCGTTTCGAGGCCGATCAGGTCCGCCCGGGCGGTGTTGACGGCGATGGCGTCGGCGACGAAGCCCACCCCCGTCCGGTCGTCGTACGCCATGATCGCCTCCATCACTTTCCCTCCAGCCTGGCCGACGCCGACGAGCGCGAATTTCATCACCTGACGCGTACGGATGCGGAAAGTATGAATCGGGGGGCTGTTCGGCGTCGCCGCTCGGAGGGTGTCTGGTAGAGTGTTGCGAGGGAAGAGCGCTCCGAGGGCGGTCTTCCGCATCTTCCGGTGTGGACCGGAGCGATGCGAGGGAAGGGATTTGAACCACGGTCGGACGTGCGTCCTCCCTGCTTCAAATCCCCTCGTCGCAGCGGGGCGCTCGCGTATCGCTCGCGTCCAACATGCGAGGGAAGGGATTTGAACCCTTGGACCTCTACAGGAGCGGATCTTGAGTCCGCCGCCGTTTCCAGGCTTGGCTACCCTCGCACGCACTGCGGTCGTAGACGACCACCGGGGTTCAAGCCACCGATTTTCCGTC
Source organism: Haloplanus natans DSM 17983 (assembly GCF_000427685.1). Lineage (NCBI taxonomy): Archaea > Methanobacteriati > Methanobacteriota > Halobacteria > Halobacteriales > Haloferacaceae > Haloplanus > Haloplanus natans. The sequence goes on along the minus strand of NZ_KE386573.1, from coordinate 1,545,983 downwards.
GCCGGGATCGACCGTCGAAACGGTTATGATATTCGGTAACGTACACCGCTGTACGGGGAGAGCCACGGGGACTCACCGGACGACCGGCCCGCTCCGAACGGAGCGGATCGGACGAGAGGTACGACCGAAGTCCCGGTAACACGGGGCCGAGGAACACGCCTCGACGGAGAACCGCAGCGACCCACTACCCGACCGCCATCTGCGGGAGGGCGTGAAGGCCAACTACCGGACCTCGTATGAACGGGGTTCGGGAACCTGGTACCCCCAGCACAGCCGTAAGGGTCGTGGAAAACGTCTCCCGTCCGGGTCCAAACCGGGGTTCGACACGGCCACGAACCCAAGAGCCGGGGGATTTTATTCCTCGTCACTAACATCCGGGGCATGTTCGACGATACGGGCCGACGACAGTTTCTCCAACTCGCCGGCACGGGGACTGCCGCCTCGTTGGCTGGCTGTAGCGCGCTCTCGAACCATCAAGGCGAGGGTGGCGGCGGTGCGGAGCCGGCGACGGTGACACTCGCGGTCCGGCCCGACCGGCAGTCGCTCCAAGAGCTCCAGTCCGAGATTCAGTCGCAGGTCCAGTCGGGTGAACTCGACCCACAGCAGGCACAGGCCCAGTTTCAGCGCCGGCGGACCGAACTGACCCGGAACGCCGTCGACACGTTCCGAAACCGGACGGGCAACGTCTCGGTCAGCGTCGACAACACCGTTGCACAGTTCGGCGTCTTGCTCGTCTCGGGCGACCCGGCCGCGCTGATCGAGACGCTCGCGTTCGAGGAGGTGAGCGGCCTCTTCCCGGCGGCGACGTTCGAGCAAGCGCAGGCCCAGGCCGGGACGGGGACGGCGGGCGGCACCGGAACGGAAACGGCGTAATCAGCCACTTAAGTCGCCGATGTCGGCGACGGCGGCGGCGATATCCTCTCCCCACGCCAGCAACGACTCGTCGCCGCCGAAGGGCGCGAGAACCTGCAGGCCAAGCGGCAGGTCTCCCACCCGACCGCACGGGACCGTCAGCGCGGGGACGCCGGCGTTGGTCCACGGCAAGTTCATGATCGGATCGCCGGTGTCGTCGATGCTCTCGGGCGCCGGACCGGGGGCGGCGGGCGAACACAGCAGGTCGACCCCCGCCTCGCGAGCGCGCTCGCCGATCCGGTCGCGAAGTTCGAGACGGGCGGCGCGGGCGTCGGCGAGTTCGTCGACGCCGACCGACCGACCCTCCTCGATCAGTCCAACCGTCTCCGGAGCGTACGCCTCGCCGTACTCGGCATGCCACTCCGCGTGCGTGAGCGCGAACTCCGCCGCCGCGAGCGCGTTATGACTCTCGTTCACGTCGTCGATATCCGAAAGCATCGGGACGCGCCGAACCTCGTAGCCCGCCGCGTCGAGGGCGTCGGCGCCGACGTCGACACCCGCCCGCCCCGCCGGAGTCGCCTGCTCGACGTACGGCCCTTCGACCACGCCAACGACCGGCGGGTCGTCGGGAGCGACCGGTTCCCAGCCGTCACAGAGCACGCTCGCGGCGCGGGCCGCGCCGGCCACGTCGGCGGTGAAAGTACCGACGTGATCGACGGAGGGCGCGAAGGGGACGACGCCGTCCATCGGAATCCGACCGTAGCTGGGTTTGTAGCCGACGACACCGCAGAACGCCGCCGGCCGGATCACGGAGCCGATGGTCTGGGAGCCGAGCGCGAGCGGACAGCACCCGGCGGCGACGGCGGCGGCCGACCCGCTCGAGGAGCCGCCCGGTGTGTGCTCGAGGTCGTTCGGGTTCCGGGTCGGTGGCGGGTCGAAGTACGCGAATTCGGTGGTGTGGGCCTTGCCCATGTGGAGCGCGCCGGCGTCGCGGAGGCGGGTGACAGCCGTCGACTCGGCGCCGGTGATGGCCGCCGGCGGCACCGACGACCCCGCCTCGGTGAGGTAGCCGTCGACGTGGAAGATGTCTTTGACACCGACGGGGACGCCGAACAGCGGCGGCCGGCCGGCGGGGTTGTCGTGGCGGGCGTCGAGTGCGGTTGCCTCCCGGATCAGCCGGTTGCGGCGGCCGGGTTCGGGGAGGAAGGCGGACACCTCGTCGTCGACGGCGTCGAGCCGGTCACACAGGTCGTCGACCAGCGCGGTCGGTCGCCGGTCGCCTACCCGGAGCGAGCGAGCGAGCGGGACGAGCGGCTGAGGGTCGGCGTGCATATCCACTCACCGGGTGCGCCGACCGCATAATCCTTCGGGAGGGGGCGACCGACTACCCCGCGGTCGTGTCGGCAGCCGCCCGTCGCTCGGCCTTCCTGGCCGGGACGGCCAGCCGGTACAGGCCCCAGAGCCCGAGGACCGCCAGCCCGGCGAGGACGAGGCCGACTCGGACGGCCGGGTCGACACCGGGCTGTGCGATGACCTCGCCCGCGTCGTTCGTCGTCGGGGCCGCACCGTACGGCGCCCCGTCGAGAATCTCTACCACGCCGAGGACGACGATGCCGGCGAGCAGCAGAGTGCTACTCAGCACCATCGCCGCCGTGTCGATGATGTCAGTCATGGACTGTCACCTCGTCAGCCGAGCAGATATCCGAGCCGCGGGTGGTTCTCGACGGGTGCCAGTCGCTCGATTACGCCGTCGAGGCCGTAGTACCGGCCAGCGTCGAGGACCATCAGCGTCACGAACAACAGCAGGCCCATCAGGTCGCCGTTGACGACGCCGTGGCCGAAGGCCGCGTTGCCGACCCAGAAGAACGCCATGAAGACGGCGCCTCCGAACGCCGCGAGGCGGACGAGGACACCGACGAGCAACGCGAGGCCGATCAGCGTCTCCGCGAGGGGGACGACGGCCTCGATGACGCCGGGGATGGCGGTCCCCATCCACACCGCGAGCGGCCCGAGGACGGTGTCACTCATCCCACGGAGGTACGCCGGGCCGAACGTGAACTGCAGTCCCGACTCGATGAGCTTCGTCACGCCGGCGTGGAAGAACCACCAGCCGACGACGGCCCGAAGGAGTGCGATCCAGACGGGCGCAACCGAGCCGACACGGCCGAATTCGAACTCGCCAGCCAGCGGGTTCGAAAGGTCGTACGCCATAGTGGACACCTCACGTGTAAGCATCGTCGGCCACGATGCATAGACGGGGGCGTCGATTCCCAGTATCGGGGAATCGGACGATCCGGGGGTGGCTGCCGTTCGTTTTCGATTCCAAAATTCCGGTTGGCACAGACACCGGAATCGTGCCCACAACCCAGTTGAGTCGAGGGCCCGTAGGAAGCATACGATGGCTCCGAGAGCGACAACTACGGGGAGGTGGTATCCGTGACGGTCGTCGGGACGCTAACCGAGGGGATTCGATTCGCCGCCGAGATGGGCTGGGAGACGTGGTGGGCGCTCGTCCTCGGGTTCACTATCGCGGGTGCCGTCGAGACGTTCGTGAGCGAGGAGCGGATGTCGGCCGTCCTCGGCGGGAGCGGGTGGCGCGAACTCGGCCTCGGGACCCTCTTTGGCGCCGCCTCCTCCTCGTGTTCGTTCGGTGCCGTCGCGACCACGAAGTCCCTGTTCAAGAAGGGTGCGTCGCCGATCGCTAGCCTCGCAGCCTTCCAGTTCGCCTCGACCAACCTCGTGATCGAACTCGGCCTGGTGATGTGGATTCTGCTCGGCTGGGAGTTCGTCCTCGCCGACTACGTCGCGGGCCTGCTTCTCATCGGCCTCCTCGCACTCACCTTCGAGTCCGTCGTCCCGGACGCGTGGTTCGACCGGGCGCGAGAGCACCTGCACGCCTCCGAGGGCGTCCGCGACCCGTCCTGTGGGATGGAAGTCGACCCTACCGACGACGACACCGTGACGCTTGAGACGGAGCGCGGCAGGGAGTACTTCTGCTCGGAGTCGTGCAAAGCGGCCTACGCGGAATCCCGGCGACAGTTCGACGCGACGTGGCGCGACCGTCTGCTCACCCGCGACGGCTGGCGACTCGCCTCGAAGAACGCCCTCGGCGAGTGGGGTATGCTGTGGACGGATATCGTGGCGGGCTTCCTGATCGCCGGTCTCATCGGCGCCGCCGTCCCGCGGGCGTGGTGGACGACGCTGTTCGGCGTCGGCGCCGAGGGAACCCTGACGTGGGTCGTCGCCAGCGCCGTCGTCGGCGTCGCCGTCGGCGTGATCACCTTCGTCTGTTCGGTTGGGAACGTTCCGTTCGCCCTGATCCTCTGGTCGAACGGCATCGCCTTCGGCGGCGTCATGAGCTTCATCTTCGCCGATCTGATCGTGCCGACCATCGTCGACGCCTACCGCCGCTACTACGGCCTCCGGATGGCGGCCGTCCTGTTCGTGAGCATCTTCGTCACCGCCGTGGTGTCGGGCGTCGCCATTCACTACATATGGGCGGGCGCAGGGTTGATCCCGCCCGCTGGCGAGGCGGGCGGCACCGCACCGGGCGACTACACCACCTACCTCAACACCGCCTTCACGCTCATCTTTTTGGGACAGGTGTACGTCGGCTACGTGAGCGACGTGGATGTGGAGGCGGTCGACGAGGGCCACACCCACTAACGGTTACGACTGACGGGGAAGGCAACCCGATCGGGGTTGTCGTTGAAGCGGTCGAGTATCGTCCGGTAGAGGGCGTTGCGCGTCCGCGTCCCGCGCCGCGGGTGGACGAGATAGCGCAGGTGGAGTTCGACCCACGACTCCTTCTGGACGACGTTGACCGTCGGCCGGTCGGTCACGTCGAGTTCGACGGGCGTCTCGGCGAGTCGCTCGCGGTACTCGGCGACCCCCGCCGCCATCTCGTCGCCGAGATACTCCTCCGCCACCTCCTCCATCACCGCGGCGGCGAAATCGAGGTCCGTCTCGTAGGCCACCTGTATCGAGAGTTCGTTCCAGACGTGCGGGACGCCCTCGCCGTGGAAGTTGACGACGTGCGAGGAGAGCACCACGCTGTTCGGCACCGTGATGATACGCCCCGATGGCTGGTTGCTGGAGACCAGATCGCCGTCGATTTCCCACACCTCCGTCACGAAGAGGTCGATGGCGGCCACGTCGCCGCGAGTGTCCTCGATGGCGATCCGGTCGCCCACGCCGTACGGCCGCTTGGTCACGATGTAGAGCCAGCCGATGAGGGAGGCGAGCGCTCCTTGGAGGGCGAAGGTGATCGCGAAGCCGACGACCCCCAGCGAGAACAGGACGCTCACCCAGTCACGGGTGACGACGCCGAAGCCGGCGATCAGACCGAGCACCCCGAAGGCGAGACGGAGGACGTTCCGCACGTCGTGACGGCGGCGCTTGCTCGCGGTGTGACCGAGGAGAACGCCTGCGACGAGTCGGTAGGCGCCGTAGGTGGCCAGAACGGTCGCGGCGACGGTCAGGACGAGGAGCGTCGGCGGACCGAGCGCCACGCCGAAAAGCGTCTCGTCGACGCCAAAGCGACGCACGACGCGTGACCCCGCGTAGAGGACGGCGGCGGCGACGAGTGCGAGCGGGCCGGTGTGTCGCATATCCACACACCGGCGCCGGGGGTGGAAAAAGCCGGGGGCGACGACTGATACGGATTAGTGTAACTGTTCACCGGTGGGTCGCCAGGACGGGTCGGTGACCCACCGGTACACGGTATTCCGTATCACTCCGCCGACCGCTCCGGCGTCCCCGCGCCGTCGAGCGAGAGTGGGTCGCCCTGCCAGTCCACGTCGAGGCGGTGTCGCGAGAGGTACGGCGCCACGTCGGCTCCCGTGACGAGCCCCCGGTACGTCCCGTCCTCGACGACCGGGAGCCGGGCCACGCCCGCGTCGCGCATCCGGTCGGCAGCGAGGCCGACCGGCGTGTTCGGCCCGACCGTCACCACCGGCGCCGACATGAACGACCGCACGGGTGGATTCTCGCCCCCTTCGGCGACGACGGCGACGATGTCAGACTCGGTCACGATGCCGACGATGCCGTCGCCGTTGCACACGACGACAGCGTGAACGTCCGCCCGCCGGAGCCGACACGCGGCATCGGTGGCAGTCGTGTCCGGGGGGACGGTCGGGGCGGCCTCGGTCATGACCGCGGAGACGGGTACGTCGATCATGGCTCGGTAGTGTCGCCGAGGCCACTAATAGTTTTGTAACAAATTCCAGCTAAATCCGATTTTTTAAATCAATCATCCGATATTTTGGCCATTAATTTCCAGTATTTTGTAACTTTCTCCTCATCAATAAAAATTCCTTTTATTTTTATATCGCCGGACGAGGAGGGCCGAACGCGTCACGGGGAGGCCGACCTACCGATACATGGTGCCGGCGAAACACGTCGAGGTATGGCGCCTCGTCCAGCCCTCCAGCACGCACTACTCGGGGTCGGTGTGCTCTGTCCTCTCGCCGCCACTCTCGTCGGCGGCGGGGGTCCGGCCGGCCCCGGGCCGACTCGGCGTACGTCGTCGAGAACGAGTCGGCGACCGCCCCCGACTTCGCTTACACGAGCGACCACGTCGCCGTCGGCGAGGGGCTCTACTCGATCCGGTACAGGGGGACGCTCTACTCGCTCCGGACCGAACGGGAGAGCGCGGGGGTCAACGTCGCGGCGCTGTTCGTCGGACTCGCGCCCCGTGGCCTCGGACTCGTCCTCCTCGTCGCGGGCGTCCTGCTCACGGGCTGGCGACGGTATCACCGGGGCGCCTCGGAGAGGTAGTGTCGCCGTCCCGGCCCATAGTGTTTACTGTAACTGGTTACCGGTTGGTCGCTGACCCGTTTCGGCGAGCCACCGGTAATGACTTCCAATAAACACTATCAGTCGTCGCCCACGACGGACGTCGGCCCGCCCGCCGTCCGCGTTTCGCGGCGGTGGAGCCAGAGCGCGGCGAGGACGGCGAGGAGAGCAACAGCCGTCGCGATGCCGAAGGCGACGCGGTAGCCGGCGACGGTGTAGACCCGCGCGCCGTTGATGATCTCTCCCGTCCAGTAGGCGTCGAGGACCACCCCCATGACCGCCGGCAGCGTCGCCGCGCCGACGTAGCCGAGGCTGTTGATCACGCCGGTGACGGTGCCGGCGACGGCCGGTTCGTGTCGCTCCTTGCCGACGGTGAACACGAGGGAGACGCCGCCGTTGGCGAGCAGAGCGACGAAGAGCGCGACGCCGACGACGGGGAGGGGCGGGACGGTGACCAGCGCGGCGTAGGACAGCGCGAAGGCGGCGACGGTCACGACGATGAGCTCCGTCCGCCGGCCGGTCCGGTCGGAGAGCGCGCCGATGGCGGGCGAGCCGAGGACGAACCCGACGTTACCGACGAGGAGATACGTCGACGCCCGCGCCACCGAAACGCCGTAGGTGTCGGCGATGAAGGGCACGCCCCACAGGCCGAGGACGGTGAAGTTGACGCCGAGTACGACGAAGAGGAGCAGTCCCATCAACCACGTCTCGGCCTCGCGGAGGACGGCACGGGTGTTGGCGGCGATATCGGCGAGCGAGGCGGTCGAGCGCCCGGTGTCGACCCCCGACGCGTCCGCATACCCCGCCCTGGCCGGCGTATCGCGCACCGCGCCCGCGATACCGACGGCGACGACGGCCGTCACCATCCCGGTCGCGAGGATGGCGAGTCGCCAGCCGACCCGGTCGATGGCGAGCGCCAGCGGCGTCGTCGCGAGAATCCCACCCGCGCCCGCCGCGGCGACGGTGTAGCCCGTCATGGTCGCGTACTCGTCCGCCCGGAACCAGTTCGCACAGAACCGCAAGGTGGCGATGTAGCAGACGCTCCCGCCGAAGCCGACCAGCGCCCGGGCGAGGAAGGCGGCGAGGAGCGTGTCGGTTCGCGCGAACCAGACGGTGCCGACGCTCAGCACGGCCAGCCCAGTCGCGCCCACCCACCGCGATCCGTAGCGGTCGACGACGAGCCCCGCCGGCAACTGGAGCGCGGCGTAGATGTAAAAAAAGGACGCGTGCAGCAGACCGAGTTGGGAGCCGGTGGCGTCGAACGTCCGGGCGAGGGAGTCGGCGAGGACGGCCGTCGCGGTCCGGTGGAAGTTGACAAAGAGGAAGCCGGCCGCGAGAAGCGTCCACAGGGCGGCCCGGCGCTGCCGGATCGAGAGGGACATACAAACGGGTTACGGGGGTGGGTGAATAGCGTGTTGGAACCGCTCGGAGGTGAAAACTGCCGCGGGAGCCGGCGCTAGTGGAACGTCCGGCTGGCTTCGGTCTCGGGACCCACCTCGGGGTCCTCGTTCGTGAAGCGCTTCTCTATCTCGCGGTAGCGCTCGCGGGTGTCGTCGGTGACGCTCGCGGTCACCTCGTCGAGCGCCTGCTCGAAGTGGTCCATCGTGATGCGGACGTTCCCCAGGGACTCGCCGATCTCCTCGGGCGAGACGCTGTTGATGAACTCGCGGCTGGCGGCCATCGAAGCCTCGCGACAGACGGCTTCGACATCGGCGCCGACGTAGTTCTCCGTCCGCCGGGCGAGACTGTCGAGGTCCACGTCGTCCGCGAGCGGTTTGCCGCGGGTGTGCACCTCGAAGATGGCGCGCCGGGCCTCCTCGTCGGGGACGGGCACGTGGACGTGCCGGTCGAGTCGGCCGGGACGCAGCAGCGCGGAGTCGATGAGGTCGGGCCGGTTCGAGGTGGCGATCACGACCACGTCCTCTAGGGTCTCCAGCCCGTCGAGTTCGGTCAGGAGCTGCGAGACGACGCGCTCGGAGACGCCCGAGTCGCCGGTGTTACGGCCGCGCTCGGTCGCGATGGCGTCGATCTCGTCGAAGAAGATCACCGTCGGCGCGTTCTCGCGGGCCTTGCTGAATATCTCGCGGACCCCCTTCTCGCTCTCCCCGACGTACTTATCGAGGAGTTCGGGGCCTTTGATCGAGATGAAGTTTGACTCGGCCTCGTTCGCCACCGCCTTGGCGAGCAGGGTCTTCCCGGTTCCGGGCGGCCCGTACATGAGGACGCCCTTCGCGGACTCCATGTCCATCGCTTCGAACACCTCGGGGTAGTCGAGCGGCCACTGGATCGTCTCGCGGAGGCGCTCTTTCGTGTCCTCCAGACCGCCCACGTCCTCCCAGGTCACGTCGGGGACTTCGACGAACACCTCCCGTAGCGCGGAGGGCTCGATTCCCTTCATCGCCTCTTGGAAGTCGTCCTGGTCGACCTCCAAGTTCTCGAGGATCTCGGCGTCGATCTCCTCTTCCTCGAGGTCGATCTGGGGCCGGATGCGCCGGAGCGCGTTCATCGCGGCCTCCTTGGCGAGTCCCTCGATGTCGGCACCGACGAAGCCGTGGGTCGACTCGGCGAAGGCGTCGATGTCCACGTCGTCGGTGAGCGGCATGTTACGGGTGTGGACCTGCAGGATCTCGCGGCGCCCGTCGCGGTCGGGGACGCCGATTTCGATCTCGCGGTCGAAGCGACCGCCGCGGCGGAGCGCGGGGTCGATAGCGTCGACGCGGTTGGTCGCGCCGATGACCACGACTTCGCCGCGTTCCTCTAGCCCGTCCATCAGCGAGAGGAGTTGGGCGACGACGCGACGTTCCACGTCACCGCCGGCCTCGCCCCGCTTGGGCGCGATGGAGTCGATCTCGTCGATGAAGACGATGGCGGGGGCGTTCTCCTCGGCCTCCTCGAAGGCGTCGCGGAGTTGCTCCTCGCTCTCGCCGTAGTATTTCGACATGATCTCCGGGCCGGAGATGGTGTGGAAGTGGGCGTCGATTTCGTTCGCCACCGCCTTGGCGATCAGCGTCTTCCCCGTGCCGGGCGGGCCGTGCAGGAGGACGCCCTTGGGCGGGTCGATGCCGAGGCGCCGGAACAGTTCGGGGTGGCGCATCGGCAGTTCGATCATCTCGCGGACCTGTTCGAGTTCGCGGTCGAGGCCGCCGATGTCCTCGTAGGTCACGTCGGGCGTCTCGGCTCCGCCCTCGCCGCCGGTCTCGCGGATCTGCTCTGCGGGCTTCTCGCTCACCGTGATCTCGGTCGAGTCGGTGACGACGACGGTCCCCGACGGCGACGTATCGGCCACCTTCAGCGGGAGCGCCTGGCTCTGACGACCGCTCATGAAGCCGAACCCGAACGGGACGCGGAGGGTCTGTCCTTTCGTGATCGGCTTGTCCGTGAGTTTGTCACGGAGGTAGTGACCGATGTCGCCCCGGATACCGATCTGCTGGGGGAGCGCGACCGTCACCCGCTCGGCCGGCTTCACGTCGGCTTTCTCGACCTCGACCCGGTCGTCGATGCCGACGTTCGCCTGCTGACGAAGCTGACCGTCGATGCGAATGACGCCCGCACCCTGATCCTCGGGATGACCGGGCCAGACGCGCGCGATGGCGGTGCCCTCTTTTCCTTCGATGCGAATATAATCGCCGACCTCCAGGCCCATCTCCGAGACCGCGGCGCGGTCGATGGCGGCCAGTCCGCGGCCGGCGTCTTTCTGTTTCAGTGGTTTGACTACGAGTTTCATTGGCTACCCCTCACCACGAGTACGCCGTTGTTCGTGTCAACACTTTCGACCGTACCGGGGAGATCGAACTCCATCGCAGTCTCCTCGTCGACAAGGACGATGGCCGTCTCGCCGACGACGTCGACGTCGAGACGATCGCCGTCGACGCCCAGGTCTGCGGCGATCACCCACTCGTCGTCGTAGTCGTACCGGCGGACGAACCGCTCGTCCTCACCAGCGTATTGCTGTCTCACCATATCAATTCCTAACCCCAAGTTAGTTATCTAAGTATATAAATCTTTCTTCAGCAAATCGCAGTACGCAAGCGGGTACCACAAAAATAAGCCACATTGCGGTTCACAGTCACCATCTGGCCGTCGGTCGGCTTTATATCTCTCCCCACGCTACCGAGCGTATGGAGACCGTAACCCACCACGGGCGGAAGACGTCGTACCGCCGGCACGACCGCGGCGGCGAGGCCGACCCCGTCCTGTTCGTCCACGGGAGCGGGGGATCGCACGCAGTCTGGAAGTCCCAGGCCAGACTCGCCGACGACCGGCCCGTGATCACCGTGGACCTGAGCGGCCACGGGGAGAGTGAGGACGTGACGGCCGAACCCGGCTACGAGACCCTGTCAGCGTACGCGGACGACGTTCTCGCCGTCGCCGAGGCGACCGGGTCGCGGGTCCTGTGTGGCAACTCGCTTGGTGGGGCGGTCGTCCTCTCTATCGCCCTCGAGCGCGACTTCGAGCCGTCGGGACTCGTGCTCGCGGGGACGGGCGCCAAACTCGCCGTCCTCGACGACCTGCTCCGGTGGCTCCGGACGGACTTCGAGCGGGCGATCGAGTTCCTCCACGGCCCGGATCGGCTCTTTCACGACCCCGGCGAAGAACTGGTGGCGGCCTCGACCGCGACCTTCCACGCGGCGGGGCAGGCCGTCACCGAGCGTGACTTCCGAACCGCCCACACGTTCGACGTGCGCGGCCGCCTCGACGATGTCACCGTCCCGACCCTCGCCGTCGTTGGCGAGTACGACGCGCTCACGCCGCCGTGGTACCACGAGGCCCTCGCCGAACGCATCCCCGACGCCGAGTGGACGACCGTCGACGACGCGGCCCACCTAGCCATGCTCGAACGGCCCGACGCGTTCAACGACGCGCTCGTCGACTTCCTCGGCCGCTAAACCGCCACACATTACCCGATCGACTGCGAATCAGGAGGCGTGCCACACCGCGTCGAACGAACCGATCCCGACGGCGTCGACTTCGGGTGGGTGATGCAGGTGACGTTCGTCGCCACCATCGTCGCCGGTGCGCCCCTCGTCGCCGCCCTATCGACGACGACGACGCTCCCGACGTGGGGCGCCCGCGCCGCCTTCGCCGTCCGCGTCGGGGCGGTCGTCTGGTTCGTCACTGCACTTCTCGCGTACGCGTACGCCCGGCGGCAGGTCGACACGTAGCCGGAACCTCTTTGCCGCCGACACGACACCTCCCCGTATGATCGACGAGACCATCGAGGAGATTCGCCGGATGCAGACCCACAGTTCGTCGGTGGTCGCGGTCAAGGCGACCGAGGCGCTCGCCGAACTCCTCGACCGGGAGTACCGGAACGTCGAGGCCTACGAGCGTGACCTCGAACGCAACGCGGGGGCGCTCCGCCGGGCCAACCCCTCTCACGCCTCCCTCCACAAGGCGATGCGGGAGGTCGTCGACGGCGTTCTCGGCGGGGCCGATACCGTCGAGAGGGCGAAAGCCCTGACCCGCGAGGAGATCGGCCGGATCGTCGAGACGATCGAGACGGGCAAACACGAGGCGGCCGCCCGCGCCGCGACCACCTTCGAGGACGGCGAAACCATCCTCACACACGACTTCTCGACGACCGTCTTAGAGGCCGTCGAGGTGGCCGCCGCCGAGGGCTGTCACCTCACCGCCTACGCCACCGAGGCTCGGCCGCGTCACCTCGGCCGCAAGACCGCCCGCCGCCTCGCGGAGATGGACCGCGTCGACCCACACCTCCTCGTCGACAGCGCGGCGGGCACCATTCTCGACCGCTGTGATCGCGTCGTCGTCGGCATGACCTGCATCGTCGGCGACACGCTCTACAACCGCGTCGGCACCTTTCCGCTCGTCGCCGCCGCGAACGTCGTCGGCGTGCCCGTCGTCGTCGTCGGTTCGGAGTCGAAGATCATCGAGAGCGACTTCGTCTTCGAGAACGACGAGCGCGAACCCACCGAAGTCATCCGCGAGCCAATCGAGGGCGTCACCATCGAGAACCCCGCCTACGACGCGACGCCGATGGATCTGATCTCGACGGTCGTCACCGACCGGAAGCAGTTCGAGCACTAACCGTCGGCCGTCCGTCGATACGGGCCGCCGCCACACCACACCGTCGTACCGGCAGTTACGGCCGACGGCACTACCGCCGAATCAGTTCCGAGAGCCGGTCGCGGAGCCGTTCGTCGGGGCCGAGGCGGAGGTAGTACGCGTCGCCGTTGTCCTCGTAGTAGCCGTCGATCCGGCGCTTGATCTCGAAGCCGACGGATTCGTAGAAGTCGAGCGCCCGTTCGTTCGTCGCCCGGGCGTGACAGGTGACGGTCCGGTGTTCTTCGGCCACCTCGGCGACGAGTCGCCGGCCGAACCCCTCGCCGCGACGGTCGGGCGAGACGGCGAGAAAGAGGATGTAGCCGTCACGTCGAACCGTCGCGAACCCGACCAGGTCGTCGTCGAGATAGAGCAGGTGGGTCGTCGCGCGGCGGTAGGCGTCCATGAAAAACCGCTTTCGCTGCTTGAGGACGCCCTCCTCCCGACGGATTCGCTCTTTGAGTTTCCAGGCCCCGTCGGCGTGATCCGTCGCGCCGGGGCCATCGACGCGTTTCTCGACGGTGACGCTCACTACCGCAGTTCTAACGCGGCCGTGCAATATAACTTCACCGTCGGCGTCCATCGTCGCCGGCTTCGTCGGGACCAACGGTTTTCACCGTCCACCCCGTCTCCAACGCCATGAGCTACGAACTCCGCCCGCATACGGCCGACGTGGCCGTCGCGGCGACCGGCGTCGACCTCGGCGAGACGTTCGCCGCCGTCGCCGACGGCCTCGCGGCCGCCACCTGCGACCGGATTCCGGACTCCGGCGAGCGGTTCTCCCTCACCGTCCGTGCCGAGGGACTGGAGGCCCTCCTCTTCGATTACCTCGACCAACTCATCTACGAGCGCGACGTACGGGGCGTCCTCCCCGTCGACAACGAGGCCACCGTCCGCGAGACGGGCGAGGAGTGGGTGATCAAGGCGAGCACCCGGGGCGTCCCCTTCTCGGACGTGACCGCACGCGATGTAAAGGCCGTCACGTACTCCGAGATGCGCGTCGAGAAGCGCGTGGAACGGTCCCCGAGCAGTCGAGCACAGTCCGGTGAGGGCCGGTCGGCGGACGACGGCGGCGGCTGGGAGGCATACGTCGTGCTGGACGTGTAGTAACGTATTCCCGCGTCGGTCACGTCGGTTCGCGTATGACCACACGCGAGTTCGACGGCATCCAACTCGAACGGGTTCGGGAGTTCGTCTGGGAGATGCCACGCGAGGGTGACATGCGCGCTCCCGCGCGAGTGCTGGCGAGCGAGGCGCTGCTGGAGGAAATCGGCGGGGACAAGACGCTCCAGCAGTTGCGAAACGCGACGCATCTGCCGGGGATCACCGGCCACGCCATCTGTATGCCCGACGGCCATCAGGGCTACGGCTTCCCCGTCGGCGGCGTAGGGGCGACGGACGTGGAGGACGGCTGTATCTCGCCCGGTTCTGTGGGTTACGACATCAACTGCTTGACCGGTGACACGGAGGTCCGACTCTCGTTCGGGCGTACGCTACCGCTCGAAACGCTCGAAGAACGATTCGAAACGGAGCGTGCTTCCGTCGCGACGGGTGACGAGGTGGCCGCGTCCGACATCCGGCTGTTCACCGAATCCGGTCCAAAGCCCGTGTTCGAACTCGAAACGGCGACCGGAAGGCGGATCGAAGCGACCGCCGATCACGAGTTCGAGACGCCGGAAGGGATGGTCACAGTCGAGGACTTGGGGCCGGGCGACTCGGTGTACGTCCAGCCGTTCGAAGGACTCGAACACGAAGACCCGAACGAGTTCACCGTCCTCTCCGAGAACGACTTCGTGGATGACAACCCGCAGATTCGGCAAGTCTTGAAAGACAGAGGGCTCCTTCCGCTTCGGTCGACCGACGAGACGTTCAACCATCTGTTGAAAGTCGTCGGATTCCTGCTCGGGGATGGGTCGTACGGCGATCCGGGACAGACGTGGTTCTACGGCGAACCGGAGGAACTGGCGGAAATTCGGGAAGATATCCGTGCAATCGGATTCACCCCGTCGAAAATCTACGAACGCGACCGAGATCACGATATCGACGGGAAGACGTTCGAGCGGACCGAATACAGCTTCAAGACAACCTCGAAGGCGTTGCGCCGCGTGTTCGTGGAACTCGGTGTCCTCGAAGGCCCGAAAGTCGAGTCAGAATTCACGACACCCGACTACCTCCACCGCCTAACCGACTGGCAGCGGGCGCTCTTTTATTCGGCATATTTCGGTGCCGAGATGAACACGCCAGCGGCACAACACGATAAGAATCTCTACTGCCCGAAAGTTTCCCAGACCAGAACGGTCGGCACGAGGTCGGCAGGCCGAGCGTTCATGGAAGATATGGCAGCGTTCCTTGACGACATTGGCATCGAGACGAACGAAATCGAGGCATTCGAGACGGATTCGAACAGCACGTCATCGACGATTCGTTTCCGACTGGGGATCAAAAACGACACCGAGAACCTCCTGAACTTCTTCACCCGCGTCGGGTACCGATACCACCCCGGAAAACAGCGGAAGGCGATGCAAGCAGTCCAGTATCTCCGAACCAAGGAGCGAGAGATCACTCGACGTGAACGGATTGCCGACGAAGCCGAAGCACTGGCCGATGGCGGAAGTACGGTCTCCACAATCAAGCAACGATTCGACATCAACGGCCGATTCATCGAGCGAAGCATTTGGACCGGGCGGACCGGGCGCCCGCGGCCGGGCGACGATTTCCCGGGATTCGAGGAGTTCTGCGAAACCGTCGAAGTGAGGGCTGACGGTGCCATAGAGGTCCAAATCGAGGCGATCCGGGAAGTCGGCGAAAAACCCGTCTACGACATCGGTGTGACCCACGACGCACACACATTTCTCGCGAACGGATTCGTCGTGTCGAACTGCGGCGTGAGAATGATGAAAACAAGTCTCACCTACGACGACGTGCAGGGTCGCGAGGAGGAACTCGTCGAGGCCCTGTTCGCGAACGTCCCCTCGGGGCTCGGCGGGGGCGGCATCGTCGAGGGCGATATGGACACCGTAGAGGCGGTCCTCTCCCGCGGCGTCGACTGGGCACTCGAAGCGGGGTGGGCCGTCGCGGACGACCTGACCCACTGCGAGGACGAGGGCTACCGGCCGGACGCCGACCCGAGCGCCGTCTCCCAGAAGGCAAAAGACCGCGGCAAGAACCAGTTGGGGAGTCTCGGAAGCGGCAACCACTTCCTCGAAGTCCAGCGCGTGACCGACATCTACCGCGACGACGTGGCCGACGCCTACGGCCTCGAACCCGACCAGGTCGTCGTCCTCATCCACTGCGGGAGCCGGGGGCTGGGCCACCAAACCTGCACCGACTACCTGCGAAAAATCGAGAAGCGACACGGCGACCTGTTGGACCAACTGCCGGACAAGGAACTCGCAGCCGCCCCCGCGGGCTCCGAGTTGGCCACGGAGTACTACGGCGCGATGTGTGCCTGCATCAACTTCGCGTGGGTGAACCGCCAGTTGATCATGCACCGGGTCCGGCAGGTGTTCGAACGCGTCTTCGACCGCTCGTGGGAGTCGATGGATATGCACCTGCTGTACGACGTGGCCCACAACATCGCGAAAAAAGAGACGCATACGGTGGGGGTCGACCCGCAGGGGCGACCGGTGGGAGGCGGCGAAACCGCCGACCGCGAGGAGCGCGAACTGTACGTCCACCGCAAGGGGGCGACGCGGGCGTTCCCGGCCGGCCATCCCGAAGTCCCCGCCGCGTACCGGGACGTTGGCCAACCCATCATCATCCCCGGGAGCATGGGTGCGGGGAGCTACGTCCTCCGGGGCGGCGAGGCGTCGATGGACCTCACGTTCGGCTCGACGGCCCACGGCGCCGGACGGCTGATGAGCCGAACGCAGGCCAAACGGGAGTACTGGGGCGAGACGGTACAGGACGAACTCCGGGAGCAAAACCAGGTGTACGTCAAAGCCCAGAGCGGCGCAACGGTGGCCGAGGAGGCGCCCGGCGTCTACAAGGATGTCGACGAGGTGGTGCGCGTCTCGGACGCCCTCGGCATCGGCGACAAGGTGGCCCGGACGTATCCGGTCTGTAACATCAAAGGGTAGCTACCGACCGATCGTGACGTACTCGCTCTCCGGGACGGGTTCGACCTCCTCGCCGTTCTCGAACCGGACGTAGCTCAGGTAGAAGGGCTCGCCACAGCCGGTCTCGTCGTCTCGGAGGGTGCCGTCCTCGCCACAGACGAAGCGGACGCCGTCGGCCGACTCCACGTCCTCGTCGGCGTCGACGTACGTCCACCCTTCGAGCGGGTAGGGCGTCACCGAGCGGTCGGCGAGGTAGCCCTCGCGTTCGAGTTCGACGACGGCCTCACACCGCGGGCAGTAGTAGGTGACGGGGTAGCTCATACCCGGAGTAAGGCCGAGACGGACTTATACTCCGCGTCTCACCACACGTCGGTGCCGACGTCAACGCCGTACTCCGCGGCGATGTCGCGGGCGCGGTCAAGGGTGTCGCTAGCGCGTGCCTCGGCCGCTTCCTCGAAGTCATCCGAGCGCGAGGACCATCGCGGCCCCATCATTGGCGACGGCCCGTCATCGGCGAGGTGCCACCTCACCGGGCAGAGTTTTGTTTTGGAATTACATCGCTATCCGGTCGTCAGTCGGCCACCGGGTCCTCCGCCGCCGTCCCGTCCTCATCCGAACAACCGGGGAGGAAATACTCCGCCGGACAGGAGTCGGTGAAACTGCTCTGGAGGAGATTGACGCCGGCGAACGCCGAAATGGCGAGGAACCACTGGTTGACCAGCACCCCGAGCACCAGACCGATCAACACGACCGTTCCGCCGAGCCGCCGAACCTGGAAGTGACACGTGTCGGGCATTGTATGTTGTAAAGAGTGTGCAATATACAAAAGACTGTCGACGAAAGGGCCGACGGCCCCGGACGGCGTGTCCGGTACGTTT
Source organism: Haloplanus natans DSM 17983 (assembly GCF_000427685.1). Lineage (NCBI taxonomy): Archaea > Methanobacteriati > Methanobacteriota > Halobacteria > Halobacteriales > Haloferacaceae > Haloplanus > Haloplanus natans. The sequence goes on along the minus strand of NZ_KE386573.1, from coordinate 1,528,336 downwards.
ATTATTCCTACCCGTAGCCTTTGTTGGCATGGGCGGACGACCCCTCGACGTGCTGGAGGCCTCGTTGGACGAGGACGTGACGGTACATCTCAAGGACGGCCGGGCGTTTCACGGCCTCCTCGCGGGCTACGACCAGCATATGAACGTCGTGCTCGAACCGATCGAGGAAGTCAGCGAGGGCATCCTCGCCGAACCCGAGATCGAGTCGGTCGACAACACAACGATTATACGCGGCGACAACGTCGTGACGATAAGTACATGACGGGAGCCGGAACGCCGAGTCAGGGAAAGAAGAACAAGACGACCCACGTCAAATGTCGACGCTGCGGTGAGAAATCCTACCACGTCCGCAAGAAAGTCTGCTCGTCGTGCGGCTTCGGCAAGTCCGCCAAGCGCCGGGACTACGAGTGGCAGAGCAAGGCCGGCGAATAACGCGTCACCTCTCCGTTGGACTCCTCGTTTACTGCGGTTTCGTACGGCCGCTGTGACCGTCCACCGGTCGGTCGCCACTGCGGGTCGACGGAATCGCCGATATCGACCGCCGACGGGGCGTCTCACCCGCCAAGACGCGGGAATGCCGAACCGCCGGACGAACCGCAATAGCGTGCCTTTTTACCCCACGGCACAGTAGCAACGCTCATGGCACACGGGCGGGATCACCGTACCCCGAACGGGATGACCGAGAAGTGTGGCGTCGTGGGGGTTTCGCTGTCCGACCGCGACGCCGCGCGCCCCCTGTATTACTCCCTGTACGCGCTCCAGCACCGGGGACAGGAGTCGGCAGGTATCGTAACACACGACGGATTCCAGCAACACAGCCACGTCGAGATGGGCCTGGTCGGCGACGCGTTCGACGCCGACGCACTGGACCAGTTGAACGGCCAGACGGGTATCGGGCACGTCCGATACCCCACTTCCGGGGGCGTCAACGCCTCCTGCGCCCAGCCGTTTTCCGTCTCGTTCAAGTCCGGGTCGCTCGGCCTCGCACACAACGGCAACCTCGTCAACGCCGCGGAGATTCGCTCGGAACTGGAGGGGCTCGGTCACGCCTTCACTTCCAACGGCGACACCGAAGTGATCGCCCACGACCTCGCGCGCAACCTCCTGGAAGAGGACCTCGTGCGCGCGGTCAAACGAACGATGAGCCGCATTCACGGCTCCTACGCGCTGACGATCATGCACGACGAGGCCGTCCTCGGGGTGCGTGATCCGGAGGGGAATCGGCCGCTCTGTATCGGGAAACTCGACGACGGCTACGTGCTGGCCTCGGAGTCGGCGGCCATCGACACGCTCGACGGCGACCTCGTCCGCGACGTAGCGCCGGGAGAACTGGTCGTCCTCGAACCCGACGGAAGCGGCTTCGACTCCTATCAACTCGTGGAGCGCGACGCGACGGCCCACTGCTTTTTCGAACACGTCTACTTCGCCCGCCCGGACTCGGTCATCGACGACGAACTCGTCTACGACGCCCGCCGCGAACTCGGGGGCAAACTCTGGGCCGAGAGCGGCATCGATACGGACGTGGTGATGCCCGTCCCCGACTCCGGGCGCTCCTTTGCCTCCGGCTACGCCGAGGCCGCCAACGCCGACGGCGCCGACGTGGAGTTCGCCGAAGGGCTGATGAAAAATCGGTACGTCGGCCGGACGTTCATCATGCCGACACAGGACGAACGCGAACGCGCCGTCCGCCTGAAGCTCAACCCGATCAGAAGCACCGTCGAGGACAAGACGGTGACCATCATCGACGACAGCATCGTCCGCGGCACCACCTCGACACAGTTAGTCGATCTGATCCGCGATGCCGGCGCCGAGGAAGTGCACGTCCGCATCGGCGCGCCACCCATCGTCGCGCCGTGTTACATGGGCATCGACATGGCCAGCCGGGACGAACTCATCGCCGCCGACAAGAGCATCGAGGATATCCGGGAAGTCATCGGCGCCGACAGCCTCTCTTATCTCTCCATCGACGCCATCGCGAACGTACTCGGGCGAACGAAAGGCGACCTCTGTCTCGGCTGTGTCACCGGCGAGTACCCCTACGACATCGAGGGGGAGTCGACCGACCGTGACGTGTCCCGGCCCGTCGTCGGGAGCGAATCGGCGCCAGCGGACGACTAACCGTCGGCCGGATGACCGATAAAGCGGCAAGTGGACGCGAAACCGGCAATATTTTTGAGGGGGTCGTGTGTACGGCCAAGCGACAATGAGCGAGGAACGCGACGCTCGGCTGGGACGGCGACGGCTGCTACGGGCCGGTGCCGGTGCCGTCGGGGCTGGACTCGTGGGTACGGGGGCGGCCGGAACGGCGGTGGCACAGTCCGGGCCGTTCGGTGGCTGGATGAGTGACGTGAGCAACTACGACGGCGTCCACGACCACACGGGGTCGGGCGAAGTGACCGTCGAAGTCGGTGTCGAGGCCAATCAGGGCGCGTTCGGCTTCGGCCCGGCGGCCATCCAGGTCGATCCCGGAACGACCGTCGTCTGGGAGTGGACGGGCGAGGGCGGCGTCCACAACGTCGCGGCCGACTCCGGTAACTTCTCCAGCGAACTGAAGCAGGAAGCGGGCTTCACGTTCGAACACACGTTCGAGTCCAGTGGCGCCGTCAAGTACTTCTGCCAACCCCACAAGGCGCTCGGGATGAAAGGCGTCGTCGTCGTCGGCGACGCCGTTCCCGACGGTGCCGAAGTCGTCGCCGGGAGCGGTGGCGGTGGTGGCGGTGGCAGTGGGAGTGGTGGTGAAACCGGTAGCAGCGGCAGCGGCGGGAGCGAGGGCGACGGCAGCAGCGGCGGCCTCAATCAGGGCGGTGTGACCATGTCGTTGGTGGTCGGTGGCTCCCTCGTCGCGGCATTTCTCTCCCCCATCGTCTTCGGTCTCGTGTTGTTACTCCGTGATAAGACCGGTGGGCCGCCGTCGGAGGCGGGCGCCGAACACGGCGAGCCGAGTCACGAGGACTAGCGCCGTTCGCTTCCCGCCGCACCGTCGGCGACGAACGCCCGGATGATCGCCCCCTCTGCACGGTGCAGGCGTTCACTCGCTGTCGATTTTGCGATCCCGAGCTGCTCGGCGAGTTCCGTCAGCGTACAGGCCCGGGGCGTGTCGTAGTACCCCTCCGCGACGGCCGTCTCGATCAGTCGTCGCTGACCGTCGCTCACCACCGACTCCGAGTCGATGGTGGTGCGGATGGAGCGGACGTCGAACTGGAGACCGAGCGCCCGGAACTGGTCGGTGAGCGACGACAGCCGCTCGCGCGGGGCGGTGAGTTCGATGTCGGCCACGCCGTCGACGATGGTGACCGGCGGTTCGAACGGCGCCCGCGAGTTCCGAATCGACATGAGCAACAGGGGATCGTCGGTCTCGAACTGCACGAGCGCCCGGTCGTCGCCACGGTAGAGGGTCTCGAACACCCGGACGCCGTCGGTCCCGTCGAGGCGAGCGAGCACGTCGTCCACGTCGGATGCGACGATTTCGACCAGGCCGACGCCGGTGTCCGCGTCGGGAAGCGCTGCCAGCACGCGAAAGGTTGCGTCCGGGTACCGCGTCGAGAGATCCGCGATCCAGATGTCCGCGGGGAGTGTGACCGCGAGTCGGGCCGTGGGCATGCCCGAACCCTCGGCGCCCACGAACATAACGGGCCGGGAACGCCGACCGACCGATCAGGCGTACTGCGGCCCCTCGTGACTCGTTCCGCCGGCGTCGGGGTCGAAGATTTCCTCGCGCTCCTCGCCGAGGACGTCGACTTCGGCGAGCATCCCCCGCCGCGCGACGCGGCTGAGCGCGTGGTCGACGAGTTTGATCCGCTCGGGGACCGGCGTGTCCATCTCGCCGATCATGCAGCTTCCCGGCGGCACCTTCACCGTCTGGATGTTCTTGTCGGCGTAGGCGTCGAAGTCCCCGTCCTCGGGAACGCCGCCGTCGCGGTAGGCCCGCTTCCAGACGTTGCCGATGGGGTGGAAGTTGCTGGAGTAGTTCGGGCCGCCGTCGACCATGAACACCCGGACGCGGTCGCCCTGCTGGACTTCGAGGGGACCGCGGTTGGCAGCCGCCCACGCGTACTTCTCCCCGTTCAGGAGGACGTACGTCGGGTTCTCGTTTTTCATCGATTCGATGTCGAAGCTGTGCTTACCCTCTTGACCGACTTCGCCGTCGGTGTACACCTCGTGTTGGCCGAAGTAGAGTTCGCGGTCCACCGCCGGCAACCCGCCTTTCGGCTCGACGAGGATCATGCCGAACATACCGGCACTGATGTGCATATCGAGGTTCGGCACGGCACAGTGGTAGATGAACGCGCCCGGATAGGTCGCCTGAAACGTCATGGCGTTTTGCTGCCCGGGCGCGGCAGTCGTCGCCACGGACCCGCCGCCGGTTCCGTAGACGGCGTGAAGGTCCACGTTGTGTGGGAGGGCGTTCCCCTCGGAGTTCTCGACGGTCAGATCGACCGTGTCGCCCTGCCGAACGCGGATCATCGGGCCGGGGACCTGACCGCCGAAGGTCATGAAGTCGAAGGTGACTCCGGGCTCGATTTCGGCGGTCACCTCCTCCATCGTGAGCGTCACCTCGTGGGTCGTCGGCTGACTCCGATCGATCGGATCGGGAATGTCGGTCGGATCGGCCGCCACCTGGTCGACCGTCGGCGTCGACGTTTGCTCGACCTGTCGCCGCTCCGTCGTCGTTTCAGAGGCCGTCGGGGCCTCCACGCTGCACCCTGCCACCGCCGCCGTCCCACCGATGCCGAGTGCCTGCATCACCCGGCGTCGGGTCGTATCGAACATTGGCTGTCACCTCTACCTGAATCGTCGGGAGCGAGCCGTATGAACCGCCCAGCCGATTCCTTGGCGGTGGTTTCGAGGGCGAACTGGTTCGAGTGACACGTAAAAAGCGAAACCGGACCGAAAGCCCACGGCCGACGGAGGGATCGATAGCACGCGGTCCGACCGGCGGGTCGTCTCGGACTGTTTCGAACGGCTCGCCACCCCGAGGAGACGAGGCTCGGTCGGCCAACAGCCGACAGTATCAGCAACAGAAAATGAAAGGATAGACGAAGCTCACGCGGTCGCCGTCATCGATTTTCGTGTCGAAGCCGTCGAGGACTTCGTTGAACTTCCCGTTGACCAACACCCGAGCGTAGGGTTTCGTCTGTTCGCCCTCGGGGTTCTTGTGCCAGGTGCCGGGCAGGTTCTCGGGGGGTTTGGCCCACCCGTCGGTCGTCGCCTCCGCCTCCGTCTCGGCGATCAGCATCTCCGCGAGATCCGGTCGCTCCTCGAAAAAAGCTTCAAGGAGATCACGCAGGGTGTCGCCCTCGAACGTGAACTCCTGGTGGGGCTGCTCCATCGCGTCCCGGACGTGTCCCGTCGCGCGCAGATGGACCGTCGTGGTCGTCCTGTCGGTCGTGGATTCGGATTCGGCTGTCGTGCTCATGACATCTTACGATAGGCCGGGATCATCCGAAAAGCTATGTGCGAACATGTTCGGTCCCCGACGAGCGTCCGGCCGCAGAACTCGCCAACGCGTAGTATAAGTGACTGCCTCGGTGAGGTGGCGTATGGTGCGCGATCCGTTGTCGGGCGACGATCCGCCCGACCTGCAGTCGGTTCTCGACGCGCTCGACGACCCCGACTGCCGGACCATTATCCAGCACCTCGACGAACCGATGACGGCGAGCGAGGTGTCGGAGGAGTGTGAGATTCCCATGTCTACGACCTACCGAAAACTGGACCTACTGACGGAGGCGTCGCTGCTCGCGGAGGGCACGGAGATCCGATCCGACGGTCACCACGCGACCCGGTATCGGGTCGACTTCGAGCAGGTCGAAATCGGACTGACCGAGGAGGGAAGCCTGGACGTGTCGGTCGGCCGTCCGGCCCGGAGCGCGGACGAACGACTCGCGTCGCTGTGGGGGGAGGTGCGCAAGGAGACATGAGTCACCTCGACATCGCTCTCGTCGCGGTTAAGACCGGGACGCTCTTTCTGGGGAGTCTCATCACCTTCCTTTCGTTCAAGGCACACCGACGGACCGGGGCGCGGTCGCTCCGGGCGCTCGCTATCGGCTTCGGACTGGTCACCGTCGGCGCTCTCCTCGCGGGCGTTGGCCACCAGTTCACGTCGCTATCGCTCGCGCAGTCGGTGGTTATCGAAAGCGCGCTCACCCTCGTCGGCTTCGGAGTCATCGTCTACTCCCTGTACGCCGACTAGTACACCACGTACAACAGCGCGTAGACCACATTTCCGAGGACGAAAGAGATCACCCAGAGGCTCGCCGCCACCCGCCCCACGCGGGCGTGGGCGGTGTCGACGAGCGCCGAGACGGGGCGGGTCGCCGCCAGCAACAACACGTAGTAGAGGAGGGGGAGACAGACGATAGCGAGGAGTATGTGGATGGCGAGAAGCGGGAGGTACACTTGCCGGTAGATCGCGTCGGGGCCGGGGAACTCGGCCGGCCCTTCGAGCGCCACCTTGTAGAGATAGAGGACGAGGAAGACGGCAAAGAGCGCGGCGGACGAGAGCATCATGACGCGGTGTTTGTCGAACTCGCGTCGGCGGGCGAAGACGACGCCGGCCAGGATGGTCACGACGGCGAGCGTGCTGATGACGGCGTTGACGTGGGGGATGGCCGACAGTACCGCGTCGGGCGCACGCGGGATGGCGCCACGCGGGACGGCGCCGAGGGCCGCGCCGAACACGAGCGCCAGCGACACGAGCGAGAGGACGGCCGTGAGTTCCGGGACACGGTTGCGTGTGTCGGGGAGCATACCTCACTCTCGGCGGGCGATCCACAAAACAACGGCGAGTCTAACCGACACCCGATCGGTGCCCACACCGTGTCATACGGTTCGTTATAATCCGTATCAGACCACGTGATCGACGGCGGGGAAAAGGAAAGCCATTTCAAATACCCCCGTCAACGAATGAGTGCGTACAAGAAAACCCCCGCGAGCGTGGGTAGCCAAGCCAGGCCAACGGCGCAGCGTTGAGGGCGCTGTCCTGTAGAGGTCCGCCGGTTCAAATCCGGTCCCACGCATCGCATCGGTGCGAACGAACGTGAGCGCCGGACGGTGCACGGCAGGGTTCGAATCAGGGAGAACGCACGAGCGTTCGACCGTGGTTCAAATCCGGTCCCACGCATCGCATCGGCGCGAACGAACGTGAGCGCCGGAAGATGCAGGTGATTCCCTTCCAGGACATCACCCACGCACAACTTCTCTCGACGCCAGGTGCCGAGTGACGGCCACGTCGCCGAAGCGTTCAGGTACGCTGCCCACGAACGCCGCGTATGATCGTTCCGCTACACGCCGTCGTCGGCGTGACATCGCTGGGCTTGCTCGCCGTCGTGAGCCTCGCCGCACTGGGGACGGCAGTGTTGCTCGGGCTCGCGTTCGCCGCCTTCGTCCGGCGGCGCTCGCGCCCGTACTTCCTGCTCGTCGCCGCCTTCGCAGCGCTGCTCGGACGCTCGGCCGTGGTGGGTGTCAGCGCGCTCGGGATGCTCTCCCCGACCAACCACCACTTCTTCGAACACGGCCTCGACGTGGTGCTCGTCGCCCTCGTCGTCGCCGCGGTGTACTACGCCCGGACCGTTCGACGGGAGGTGCCGGCGTCGTGACGGCCCAGCGCGAGCGCATCCACCGACACGTCTCGGAGCACCCGGGCATCCACTTCAACCAACTCGCCCGCGAACTCGACCTCGCGACCGGACAGCTCCAGTACCACCTCAAGAAACTCCGGCGTGCGGACGACGTGGTTTCCGAGTCGCTGTACGGTCGGACCCACTACTTCACGCCGGAGTACGACGACTGGGAACGCGGCGCCGTTGCAGTGTTGCGCCGCGAGACGGCCCGTGACGTGTTGCTCTACCTGGTCGAGGAGGGTCCGAGCGCGCCCACGCCCGTCGCTGACGACCTCGGCATCGCCCGAAGCACGCTGGAGTGGCATCTCGACCACCTGATCGAGCAGAACCTCGTCGAGAAACGGCGCGACGAGCGCCGCCGCGTGACCCTCGCGCTCGCCCGCCCGGACGACACCGCCGAACTGCTCCGGCTGGTCGAGCCGTCGGTTCCCGAGCGGCTGGTCGATCGCTTCACCCGCCTGGTCGATAGCCTCGTGACCGAGTGAGTGGTTCGAGAGCCGAACCACAACCCGCTTGACTTCGAGGGTCCAAGAGCCGGGAAATGCCGCTCGACGGCGACATCGACCGTTCGCGCCGTGCCGTACTGAAAGCCGCCGTCGCGCTCGGTGGGGCGAGCGCGCTGAGTGCCTGTCTCGACCGGACGAGCGACGAGCCGGTCCCGGCCGGCGACCCGAACGACAAACCCACCCGACAGCACGCCTGGCGCGAGTACGTCCGCCACGACGAGCACGGCAACTCGCAGTTGCCGAGTCACCAGATCCTGCTCTATCTCACCCTCGACGCCGACGGGCCACCGTCGGCTGACGACCGGGACGCCCTCGCCGCGACGCTCGACGCGCTGGACCGGGCGTACGCGTGGAGCCACGAGGGGCTACTTTACTCCATCGCCTACTCCCCGGCGTACTTCGACCGCTTCGAAGAGTCGCTCCCCGACGGGGTCGACCTCCCCGAGCCGCGGGCGCTCTCACCGTTCGAATCCCCGACTTTCGACCGTCAAGACGCAGTGCTCCATCTGGCAAGCGACCGTGCCGACGCCGTCCTCGAAGCCGACCGCGCGCTGCGCGGGGAACGGGCGGACGCCAACGGCGTCACGGTGCCGCCGCTGACCGACGCACTGACCGTCGACTCGCGGCGGACCGGCTTCGTCGGCGCGGGGTTACCGGCCCAGCACCAGGACGCGGCGGGCATCCCCGATTCGAAGCCCGTCCCGGAGGCGTCGCCGCTGTTTATGGGCTTTGCGGCCGGCTTCCGCGGGAACCAGGCCACCGAGGACTACGTCACCATCGACGACGGGCCCTTCGCCGGCGGGACGACGAAAGTCATCGCCAACCTCCGGCAGCGACTCGCCGACTGGTACGACGAGCAGTCCCACGAGGAGCGCGTGATGGAGATGTTCAGCCCCGGCCACGCCGCGGAGGGGTTGGTCAAGGGTGTCGGCGACAACCTCGGCTCCGAGAGCGGGATCGATCAGTTCGTCGACGACATCGAGGCCGATGCCCGGGAGTACGGTCGGGTAGGCCACGCCCAGAAGGCCGCGCGAGCGAACCGGGACGCCGACGGCAACGTCCGCCTGTTGCGCCGTCACTTCGAGTCGACCGACGACATCGGGTCGGATCAGAAGGTGGCGAGTCTCCACTTCCCCTCCCTCCAGCGGCACATCTCGGAGTTCGAGGCGGTCCGCCGAGCGATGAACGGGACGGACCTGACTGCGGTGACGCCTGCGGTTCGACAGCGGGTCAACAACGGGATTCTGGAGTACATCTTCGTGCGCCGGCGGGGGAACTTCCTCGTCCCGCCGCGGCGCCATCGGGTCCTCCCGACTCCCCGTCCCGGGTAGCCCGTTCGACGACCGGACCAGAATCGGTTTTGACCGCGAGCCCCGAGCCGGGGTATGAAGCGCCGTGCACTGCTTCGGACGGGCGCCCTCGCAGGGTCGCTCTCGCTCGCCGGCTGTTCCAGCCTGATCGAGACGCGGGCGGCCGGTGTCCCACCGGTTCCCGAGAACCGCCCGGACGGGATCTACCACCCGAGCCACGTCGAGGGGATGTCGATGATCGGGACGGGCACGGGTGGCGACTACGCCGTCGGGCTGATGTACAGCTACCCCCACCGATTCTGGAACGTCAACGGCGACTCCGTCTCGCTGACGAAAATAGAGAGCGACGACGCCGTCCACCTGATGGCGAGCGTCTGGGACCCCGAGACGATGACGGTCATCCCCGACACCGGGCTCTCGCTCGAAGTGTACCGCGACGGCTCGCTCGTCTCCCAGGAGGCTATCTACCCCATGCTCTCCCAGCCGATGGGCTTTCATTACGGCGCGAACTTCGGCCTCGACGGCGACGGCACCTACGACGTCCGGCTGAGCGTCGGCGCGGTGTCGACCCGACGGACCGGCGCGTTCGCCGGGCGCTTCGCCGAGCCCGCGACCGTCGAAATCCCGTTCGAGTACAGCGAGGCGGCGAAAAACGAACTGTCGTTCGAGCAGTTCGACGAGGCGGTGGCGACGCCGGGCGCCGTCGAACCGATGCCGATGGAGGTGCTGCCCGACTCCTTCGCCCCGCTGGAGTCCAACCTCCCGGGGACCGTGCTGGGGTCGGGGACGAGCAACGGCGCCCGCCTCGTCGTGACCGCGCTGGAGTCGCCGCCGGCGGGGATCGAAGGCGAGGGATCGGGGACACTGCAGGGCACCTACCTTGCCGTCTCGGCGCGCACCCAGTACAACCGGATGGTGATTCCGGCCATGGCGCTGTCGGGCACGCTCACGCGCGACGGCGAGACGGTGTACGAGGGCGCCTTCGACCGGACGCTCGATCCGGGGCTCGGCTACCACTACGGCGCGGTCGTCGACGGCGTCGAGTCGGGCGACGGACTCACCCTCTCGGTCGACGTACAGCCCCAAACCGCGCGTCACGAGGGATACGAGACGGCTTTCGGGGGCCTCATGGGTGGCATGTCCGACGTGTCGATCAGCGTGCGCTGATACCGTCGGCCGTCCCGCTTCGAGCTACTGACTCACGGCCGACAGTACGAACGACAAGGAATTTATCGGTCGGGACCGTTGTGTCGGTCAATGGCTGGCCCTCTCACCGACGCCCTGGCATGGGCCGTCGTCGCGCTCTTTCTCGTCGGCACGCTCCTCCGGTGGCGAGAGAGCGAGTACGCACGCACGGTGATGATATCGGCGTGGGGCGTCTTCGCGGCCTTCTGGGCCGCCCTCGTCCCCCACTTCGCGTTCGTCCAGAAGAGCTTCGTCGAGGGGTTTCTCTCGCTCGCGGCCGTCCCTGCCTCGCTGTACGTCGGCTACCTGCTCTATCGGGGCCGTGACTCGTTGTTCGTCCTCTCGCGGGCCATCGCGGTCATGGGCGTCGTCTACCTCCCCTTCGAGACGATTCCGGCGCTCACGGTCGGCGGCCTCTCGCTGCCCTCGCCCCGTCACGTCCTCATCTCACACACCACGGCCCAGACCGAGTGGGCGATGGAACTGCTCGGCTACACCCCGACGCTCGTCGAGGGCGACCAGGGCTATCTCAACACGTTCAAATTCGTCACCGACGGCGGGCACATCATCCTCTTTTCGATCATCCTCGCCTGTACGGGGCTGGGGAGCATCGCCATCTTCGTCGGCCTGATCGCCGCCGTCGAGGCGCCCCTGGGGCGGAAGCTCCGTGCTCTCGCCATCGCCGTTCCGGTCATCTACGTCCTCAACATCGCCCGGACGACGTTCATCGGGCTGATGTTCGGCAAGCAGTATATGCAGTGGTTCGTCGACGAGGTGCTCTTTCTGTTCGGCGGCACCGACCCCTACAAGGTCTCCTTTTACCTCTCGGATCGGGTGATCAGTCAGGTACTGGCCGTCGTCGCCCTCGTCGGCGTCACCTACCTCGTAGTCCGGGAACTCCCCGAACTCCTCACCATCGTCGAAGACGTGCTCTACATCGTCACACGCGAGGAGTACGACCTCCGCGAGGCGCTGGATCTGCCCGACCGGAGTGAGATCGGCCCCGGAGCCGACTGACGGGTCGGGGCGTCGGCGTGGCAGTACTGGACGGGAGACGGCCACAATGCTTTCGTGGGCAGGGTGCGTGTTCCTGATCTGGCATGTCGCATCGGCGGGCGTCACCCAACCGCAGTGCCTGCCGACCCCGGCCGTCCCCTCGTGATCGATATTTGCTGGGTTGTATTTAAATTTTTATGCCATTTTCCGGATCGTTTTCTGCACTATCGTCTCGTTCTTGACCATATTAATTTGACTATGTTGAACTATCCCGCTATTTCTGAGATGAATGCACACACCGGAGTTCGGCCGTAGTTCGTCGCCCGTCGGGACGGGTAGGCCGAGCGTCGCCGGCCGATCATCGTTAGCGTCAACTGCCCGCCGCACCTACTGACCGTATGGACGGCGCCGATCGGTTCATGCTCTGGGGAGTACTGATCCTCCTTCTCGGCCTGCTGATCGGCATCGCCTTGGCGTTCGCACTCTGATCACGACTCCGGCAGTAGGTCGGCCGGCGCCCCGCCGAGCGTCCGGAGTGCATCCGCCTCGACGTGGTGGAGGTCGCCCGGAAGAACCAGCAGGTGAAGCGGGTCGCCGAACTCGCGGGTCGCGAGCGCCGAGAGGCGGTCCGCGACGACGACGGGGTCGGGACTCCCCGCACGGGCAACGGCGACGGCGAGGCGGTCGGGCCACACCGTCGTCAGTAGATCGGCGGCCACGTCGGCGGTCATGTACGTCTCCCCGGCGTCGGTCCCGCGGCCGTCGTCGACCTTGATGTCGAGATAGACGAGGGTGTGGAGGCCACGCTCACGGTTTGTCTCGACGCTCTCGACGACGGACGCGGGCACTCCATCCCCGCCGTGAGCCCGCGGAAAGGGGAGGGTGACGGCCTTCCCGAAGCGGTAGTTCTGAAGCCCGGTGAGACCGCTCGCGGCCTGAGCGGCCGAGATGCCGTGGATCACCCGGGTGTCGACCCCGCGGTCGATGGCGCGCAGACGGAGGTCGACGTGAGTCGTCGAGATCATGGTGTCGCCGGCGGTGAGGAAGACGACATCTTCGCGCTCGGCGGCGTCGAGGATCGGTTCGGGGTGTTGCTCGACGCCCGCACGGTCACGGACGTCGATATCGATCCCGTGGTGGGATTCGAGCGCCGACACGTCCGTGCCGACGAGACGGCTGGTGTAGAATTCGGCGAACACCCGGTCGGCCGCCCGGAGGGCGTCACGCCCCTCGACCGTGATCGACCGCTCGTCGTAGAGTCCGAGGCCGACGAAAGTGAGCATACGGGCCGTGGGGCGCGGGGCAATAAATCAGGTGCGTCTCGCGCGTGCCTGTCGAACGTCCCCGCCGTCGCGGACGAGATCCTCACAGTTCGGACAGACGCGCGGTTCGGTCATGCCGGTCGGGGCGAACACTCGGACGTAGTCGTCGGTGACGAACGAGCCACAGTTCTGACAGCTCGGCATACGTTCACACCAGTGACGGGAACCGTGATGTACGTTACGGCCGTCTCGGGGCGTATCGTTTGAAGTGACTCGGGGGCCAACGGGCGCTCATGTACGACGCGATACTCGTCCCGACCGACGGGAGCGAGGGGGTCGACCGGACGCTCGAACACGCCGTCGAGATGGCGCGCAACCACGACGCGACGGTGCACGCGCTGTACGTGGTCGACCGGCGGTTTGAACTCGCGGCCGACGAGGACCGCGAGGACCTGATCGAGCAGTTGATCGATCGTGGTGAGGGGGCCGTCGCGGCCGTCGCCGAGACGGCCGAGGCGGCCGGCGTCGACGCCGTGACCAGCGTCCGCGAGGGCATCCCGTACAAGACGATTCTCGACTACGCCGAGGAGGCCAACATCGACGTGATCGCGATGGGGACACACGGTCGGACCGGCCGCGACCGCCTCGCTCACCTCGGGAGCGTCACGGATCGGGTCGTCGAGAACGCCACCGTCCCGGTGTTCGTGGTCAACATCGGCGGCGAGGAGTGAGACTGCCGGCGGTACGAGCGACGCTACGCCTCGTCGTCGCGTTCCTGGGCGTCGACGACGGCCACGCCCGCGAGGTTGACGATGTCGTTTACCTCGTCGCCACGCTGGAGGACGTGAACGGGTTTGTCCATGCCGACGAGCATCGGGCCGATGGCGTCGGCGCCGCCGAGCCGTTGCAGGAGTTTGTAGCCGATGTTGCCCGCCTCCAGATTCGGGAAGATCAACACGTTCGCCGGCTCCTCCAGATCGGCGAAGTCGTACGTCCCAGTCAGGATATCCTCGACGACGGCGGTGTCTGCCTGCATCTCCCCGTCGACCGGGAAATCGACCGCGGGGTCGTCGCGGAGCAACTCGGCGGCCCGGCGGGGTTTGCGCGTCCCCGGGTTGTCGACGCTCCCGAAGTTCGAATACGAGAGGAACGCGGCGCGGGGGTCGACGTTGAACCGGCGGGCTAACTCGCCCGTGTGCCGGCCGATTTCGGCCAACTCTGCCGCACCAGGGTCCTGATTCACCGTCGTGTCCGCGACGAAGAGCACCCGGTTGCGGAAGGCGAGCATGTAGACGCCGGCGGCGTAGTCGGCGTCCTCGGCGGTGCCGATGACCTGCAGGGGTGGGCGAAGCGCCGAGGGGTAGTGGTGGGTGAGGCCGGTGAGGAGGGCGTCGGCGTCGCCCATCTCGACCATCACGCTCCCGAAGTAGTCGGGGTGGGTGCGGACGAGGTCCTCGGCCTCGACGCGGGTGATCCCCTTGCGCCGGCGCGCCTCGTAGAGGTGGTCGGCGTAGGAATCGAGGCGGTCGGCTTCGGCGGGGTCGACGACGGCGGGGTCGAAATCGAGGCCGAGGTCGGTCACCCGAGCCTCGATGGTCTCGCGATCACCGAGCAGAACCGGACGGGCGATTCCCTCCTCGACCATCCGCGACGCGGCGCGGATGGTCGTCGCGTCCGTCCCCTCGGCGAGGGCGACGCGCTTGGGGTCCGTCTTCGCCTTGTTGAGGACGATCCGCATCATCTCGCGGTCCTTCCCCAGTCGTGCCTCCAGTTCCTCGACGTAAGCGTCGAGGTCACGGTCGAGGCGGGCAACGCCGCTCTCGACGGCCGCCTCGGCGACGGCGGGCGCCACCTCGAACAGCACCCGCGGGTCGAGCGCCTTGGGAATCAGATACTCCGGGCCGTACTGGAGGGGTTCGTCGCCGTAGGCTTTCGCCACCGCGTCGGGCACGTCCGTCCGGGCGAGGGCGGCGAGGGCGCGGGCCGCGGCGACTTTCATCTCCTCGTTGATCTCGGTGGCGCGCACGTCGAGGGCGCCCCGGAACATGAAGGGAAAACAGAGGACGTTGTTCACCTGGTTCGGGAAGTCCGACCGCCCGGTGGCGGCGATGACGGTGTCGTCGCGGGCCGCCCGGGCCTCGTGGTAGCCGATTTCGGGGGTCGGATTCGCCATCGCGAAGACGATGGGGTCCCGCGCCATCGACGCCACCATCTCCTGATCGACGAGGTCACCGACCGCGAGGCCGACGAAGGCGTCCGCTCCCTCGATGGCGTCGGTCAGGTCGCCGTCGGGGCAGTCCTGTGCGAACGCCGCCTTGTAATCGTTCACGTCGCCCGCGTCGGCGCGAGCGGTCGTGACGATGCCCTCGCTATCGACGAGCGTGACGTTCTCGCGGGGGACGCCCAGCGAGACGTAGAAGTCGGCGGTGGCGATGGCGCTCGCGCCGGCACCCGCGAAGGCCACCTCCAGATCGTCGAGGTCCTTCTCGACGATGTCGGCGGCGTTGAGCAGGGCCGCCCCGGAGACGATGGCGGTGCCGTGCTGGTCGTCGTGATAGACCGGAACGTCCATCCGCTCCCGCAGGCGCTCCTCGATTTCGAAACATTCGGGCGCCTTGATGTCCTCGACGTGGATGCCGCCGAAGGAGGGTTCGGTCAGCGAGACGGCCTCGACGATGGCGTCGGGGTCGTCGGTGTCGAGTTCGAAGTCGAAGACGTCGATGTCGGCGAAGCGCTTGAGCAGGACGCCTTTCCCCTCGATGACGGGTTTCGAGGCCTGTGCGCCGATGTCGCCGAGGCCGAGGACGGCCGAACCGTTCGACACCATGCCCACCAGATTCCCCTTCGAGGTGTAGGTGTAGGCGTCGCTCGGGTCGTCCGCGATGGCGCGACAGGGCGCGGCGACGCCGGGCGAGTAGGCCAGGCTCAGGTCGCGTTGCGTACTGGTCGGTTTCGTCGTCTCGATAGCGACTTTCCCCGGCGGATCGCGCCGGTGGTAGTCGAGTGCGTCTTCGTCGAGTCCCATACCCACGTCACGGCATGTCGTTTGATAAAAGGTACCGAGGCGTGCAAAAATTCGTGACCGAACGCCGCTCACTCGGCCGCGAGCCAGGTGCCGGCCAGACCCGACGCCCACTCCGGGCGTCGCTCCCACGGCACGTTGGAGGGGAGGGCGGTGACGACGGCCGATCCGGCTCGCAGGCGGTAGGCGTAGATGGTCGTCCCGGCAGCGTCGTAGAAGACGCGCTCCCATTTCCGCCCGGCGAACGACACGACGCCCTCGGAGCCGATTGTGTCGGTCGGTTCGGTCGCCGCCCGCGCCGCGTCGACGGAGTCGAACGCCTCGACGTACACCGGCGACGAGTCCCAACCGGCGTTGGCCGTGCCGAACATGAGGGTCACGCCGGTCGTCCGGCCGCTGGATTTGACCGGCTCGAACAGGCCGGTCAACGCGGGTTCGAAGTCGTCGAGTCGCTCGCGGTAGGACGTCGTGTCTTCGAGGAGGGCCACGCCATCGTCTCCGTAGGCGTAGAGTTCGTTCAGCCGCGGTTCGTTCGTATGGTCGCGGACGGGATGGCTCGTCGGGTGGCTGTGGGCGTGGGTGAAGACGCGGTGACCGCTCGGGAACTCGTGGGTGTGCTGGTCGATACCGTCGCCGGCCGTCGATTCGTCGATGTCGGGATGTGCCAGCGTCTGGAAGTCGTCGTCCTCGCTCACGAGCGCGACGATACGGTCGCTCGCCCCGCCCGGCACCAGCATGTCGTACAGCGGGCCGTAGACGGGGCGACGCGACAGTTCGTTCGAGACGTACTCCTTGGTCGTGACGCGTCTGTAAAACGACTGTGCGCGGGAGATGGCGGCGTCCTGGAACTGTCGGTCACCACGTCTGACACCGCGTTCGAAGTCGCGGACGTAGACGTTGTCCGGGATTCGAAGCGCCGGATCGACCGCGAAATGCGGAACGAGGGCCGACTGCACGAACTCGGCGAGTTCCGTCGTCGCCTCACGGACCGCCGCCACGTCCGATTCGGTTCGGGTCTCCGCCGCCGCGAGTTCGGTGAAGACGGTGAGAACCCGATTGGCCTGCACCCGGAACTGGGTGATCGCCGGGTTGTACTCGGCCTCGAACCACTCGAACTCCGAGAGGACGTTCGCCGTCGCGGCGGCCATCTCGGCGTTGGCGACGGGTGTCGCCGTCGCCGTCGCCGTCGGTGCGTCGGTCGTGGGTTCGGGCGTCGCCGTCGCGGTGGGTTCGGAGTCGCCAGTCGACCCACTGCTGGCTCGTGTCCCGTCGGCTCCGCCGCCGAAACAGCCGCCGAGCAGGTTCGACTGGGCGAGTGCAACCGCCGCGAGGACGCCCCGTCGCGTAACGGACATTCGGTCGTGACGAGACGAAGCGAGCAGTTAGCGCTTGTGGCCGTGGTCTCGCCGTTGATAATTCCAGCGGTGAGACGGGCGGTACGCTCTTAATCCGCGACACCGTATAACACGGGCATGAACTTGCCTTCCAGCACCACGCCCGACGGCCTGTTCGAGTATCTGATGGCGTTTCTCCTGCTCGCGGCGGTGCTAGCGTATGCCATCCTCTATTTCGGTGCGTAGCGACCCCGTTCGGTCGGGTAACGTTCATCATAGTGTGGGCGAAACGGAGCGTGTAGCCATGACGACCGAATCCGTACTGGACCACCACCTCGACGCGTTCACCGCACAGGACCTCGACGAATGCCTCGTCGACTACACCGACGACTCCGTCATCATCACCAACATGGGCACCTTCCGGGGACTCGACGAAATCGAAGAGCTATTCGCCGGGCTGTTCGAGGAGTTCTCGCAGGACGGATCGACGATCGAACTCGACCGGAAGACGGTCGAAGACGAGTACGCCTACATCGTCTGGCACGGAGCGACTCCGGACAACGACTACGAGTTCTGTACGGACACGTTCGTCGTCGAGGACGACGTGATCACCCGGCAGACGTTCGCCGGCAAGATCGAGCCGAAGGCTTAGATACGGACGAGCACGCGGCCGTCGCCGTGGACGGTCACGGTCGTCGACTCGACCTCGAACGACACTGTCGTCTCCGAGGACCCGGCGACCAGAGCGTCCAACGCGTCGGGATCGACGTAGTCGAACAGCGGTCGCTCGCAGTCCTCGAGCGCCGACGCCACCGCCTCGGCGACGGCGACGCTCGGCGAGTAGTCGCCGTCCTCGTCGTCGAACCGGGTGATGTATGCGCCACGCTCCTCGCTCCACGACACGCCCGCGGTGTCGATCATCGGCTCGGCCCTCCCATTGGCGCGGCCGGCCGACCGACGCGATCCGACGGGTTGGCTCGTCGCAGGTGTGACCCGCGTCGTATGCACATGTGGGTACCGGACCGATTACTCGTGGGTCCGCCGAGAAGTTACCGTCTCGGGAGAATATACCTTGTGGCCGGTTAGCCGGTTTCCAGCACCTCGACGAGGTTCCCCTCCGGATCGCGGACGAACAGGATTCGCGTGCCACTCTCGGTCGTCCGGGGCTCGCTCACCGTCTCGACGCTCGGATCGAGGTCGGCGTAGAACGCGTCCAGGTCGTCGACGGCGAGGCCCAGATGTTTCGCGCCGGGCTGGTTTACGGCCGTGCCGGTCGCATCCGGTCCGTCGGGGTCGTACTCGACGAGTTCGATCCGGGCGCCGTCGAAGACGAAGTGAGCGAACCGGCCCGTCGCGTCGTCGACGCCGACACCGTCGGCGAACGCCTCGCCGGAGACGCTGAACCGCTCGGCTGGACCGAGATCGAACGTCTCCCGATAGAACTCGACCGCGCGGTCGAGGTCGGCCACGGTGACACCGAAGTGATGGGGGGCGGGACTGGTCACGTCGTCCCGGCGGGCGGCCGGCGACAAAGCCGTATCGATACGGGGACCGAACGGAGTCACACGCGTGCCGGACGACCGTCTGACGGAGCTATTTGTAGGCCTCACGCGTGACATCCACTCCATGGACGAGGGAGACGGATTCGCCGGGATGGAGACGGTAACAATCGAACTGGACGCGGAGACGCTCGACGAAGTCGACGACATCGCCTTCTCGGACCACCGGGACAACCGTGCCGCGGCGATCAGGACGCTGCTCGACGAGTGGCTGAAGACGCGAGAGGAGTGACGGGCCGTCGTATCAGGACGCGTCGTCCTCGTCCTCGGTTTCGACGACGTCGATGACCGACAGCGGCACGTCGCGGAGGGCGCCTCCGACTTCGCTTTTCGCGATGCGGGTGGCGTGGTTCTCCCCGTCGGCGTTGAACACGTCGATTTCGAGAAGGAGGCCGACGAGGGCGGTGTTGGCGGCGATGAAGGCGGAGTCGAACGGTTCGCCACAGGCCGGACACGGAGTGACGCCGACTTCGACTTCGACGTACTCCTTGTCCTGTTGGTTGAGGCGCTTGCCCGCTTCGCTGACTGCGACGCCGATGGCGTCGTCGACATCTTGGACGTCACGTACCAGCCAGGCCGCCTCCATAGCGACGAGGTAGTTGCTCATACGTGCCACAGGCCGTCGAGTGCCTCGTGTCTTGTGGTTCGTCGGCGCGGTATGTATCATCCCGGATAATTCGGCCGCGAGTTTTAAGATGCTGGTAGTCCGCCTATCTGCATCCACTGAGTGATGAGTAACCAGACGGGGACGGCGCCGCCAAGCGATCCCGACACGTCGGCAGAGGAGACGGATCGCCCCACGGAGCCGACGGAACAGGAAGTGTTCGATATCCTGTCGAATCGCCGGCGTCGGTACGCGCTGTACGCCCTGCTCGACGACGATGCGGCGACCATCGGCTCGCTCGCCGAACAGATCGCCGCCTGGGAGAACGACTGCACCGTTCCCGAGGTGACACCGACGGAGCGAAAACGCGTCTACACGGCGCTCCAGCAGTCACACCTCCCCAAACTGGAGCGGACTGGGCTGATCAGTTTCGACCGCGAGAGCGGCCGGGTCCATCCCACCAACGTCGTCGGCGAGATGGACATCTACCTCGAAGTCGTCGGCGAGGAGCAGCTGTCGTGGGACCAGTACTACCTCGGCCTCTCGGCGGTGGCCGTCGGCATCGTCGCCGCCGTCTGGCTCGAACTCCCGCCGTTTCGCGCCGTCTCGCCACTCCTCTGGCTGACGTTCGTCGTCGGCCTCTTTGCCATCTCGGCGACCATCCACAACTACCGCTCGTCGGGGCTCGACGCCGCCAGCGAGCCGCCGGAAGTCAGCCGCCGCTCCTGACCGCGTTCGCGTCGAGCGACCGGGCGGCGAGAACCAGGCTGCCACCGAGCAACAGCGCCGTCGCCGGCGTCGCGTACCCGACGACGGTCAGGAGCGCCCCGCTCGCGCTCACGCCGACGGCAAACAGCGCCGCCGACCCACAGCAGGCCGCGCCCGTGAGGAGCGCGGGAACGCCCGCTAGCAGGCCGGCGGACTCCCCGACGCCACAGGTCGCCGGCGACCGCCACACCACCACGGCGACGGCGAGGTTTGCCCCCACCAGTACGGCGAGGACGAACGCCACGGTCACGTCCAGCGGCGAGACGAGGAGGCTGATCGGCTCGGCGACGACCCGGGCGACGGGTTCGAACGAGAACGGCCGCGTGCGGCGGAGCGCCCGGGTGAACGGGTCGTCGACGACGCGCACGGCCCACCCCCGGCCGCCGAGCGCGAGGTGGCCGATAGCGGCGAGATAGAGCGGGAGGTAGCCGGCGACACCGACCAGAAACGCCGCCCGCCCGTCGCGGCGCCGGAGGGCGGCGGTCACCGTCCGGACCGTCCGACGGCGACGATCAGGGATAGGCATGGAGCTCGGTGTTGGGGTAAAAGCCCGCCCACGCGAACCACATCGCCTCGACGCCGTGGGCGCGGTCGAACGGGAGGGAACCGGGGGCGTAGCGCTCGCCGTCGACGACGAGGGCGCCGTCACCCGTCGCCTCGGCGGTCGCTCCGGCCGGGGCGCGGTAGGCGTAGCCGGAATCGAGCGCCGGGTCGTGGACGAAGACGAAGCGGTCGTCGCCGACGGCGGTGTCGACGACGCCCTCCCTCGCGAGCCACGCCATCTGGACCGCCGTCGCGCCCGTCCCGGTACGGACGCCGAGGACGACGGTCTTTGGCTCGAGGCGGTCGTCGGTCACGAGCGGGTCGAACATGGTGGCCTGGCGGGCGTAGTAGCCGCGCTTCGGGGCGTAGGAGCCGTACGGATCGACGCCGTAGTTACGGACGTAGCCGGTCTCCTCGGAGAGCACTTCGGTGTCGGGATGGCGGCGTCGCCACCGACCCCAGGAGGTCCAGACGAGGTCGAACTCCCGGAGCGCCTGCCCGGCGAGTGAGCCGTCGATAGCCGTCGCGAGCACCTGTGGCCACCGGCTGTCGGTCGCGCGGTCGTACATGATGAGGTTGCTGTTGACGAGATTCCCGGAGACGCCGAAGGTGGTCTCCCCGCGCTCGAATCCCAGGATCGTGCCGGTGAGCGGGCAGTAGGTAACACTCACCGGCGTCCCGTCAAGGCGGTCGTTGACGATTTCGTGGTGGACGAGGATCTTCCGTGGGTAGGCCCGGACCGTCCCGCCGGCGACGACGCCGAACACCAGGTCGTCGTCGCGCAGGAAGGTCGCGGCGTCGGCGTCGACGACGGTTGGGTCGTCGACGGCTGGGATGCCGTCCTTGGGCACCCCACCCGAAACCGTCGCCTCGCGGAGGCGGCCCGCGTCGTGTGGGACGACCGGGGCGCGGTCGGCGGCCGGGGGCGCCACCCGGGCGTCGGCACTCCGGGACGGCGTCGGGGAGGGTGACGTAGATCCCGGACCCAGGCCGCCGAGACAGCCCGCCAGCGCGCCGGTGACACCCACGCCGAGCGCCAGCATCCCACGCCGTGTGTGTCGTGACTTCATACCACGAACAGGGGTGCGACATCAAAAAAGGTACCACGGCAATGCGCGGCGTGCACACAGCGCCGAACGGGTTCTGACGCAGTGCCAGACGGTCTATCGGTCCCGCAGGGCGTCCCGAAGGTCGTCGGCCGCGAGACGGACGGTGTAGCCGGCGACGGCCTCGGCCGCCGCCCAGTCGTCGCCCTCGGCCCGGGCGTCGAGAGTCGCGAGGCCGTCGTCGAGACAGGCCGCCGTCTCGTCGCGCAGGTCACGAAAGAGCGCGGCGCGATCGGGGTCGGCCGCGAAGAACTCGAGCAGGCGTTCGTGGGTGCGCAGGCTTACCAGCGTCCGGCCGACCATCCCGGCGGCGACTTGCTGGATCGGTTCCTCGCGACCCCGGAGGTAGGCGTGCATCGGGCCGGCGCGTTCGGCGCCCCCATCGCTGGGGTCGTCCATCGCGGCACGAACCCGCCGGAGGTGGTCCGCCTCCTGGTCGGCCACCGCGGCGAACGTCTCGTGGAGGTCGGGGTCGGCCGCATCGGCCGCCCACTCGCGAAACGTCTCCCGGGCGGCGTACTCGCTGTCGGCGGCGGCGCCCAACAGCGCAGCCGGATCGGGGTCGTCGTCGCCGGAGAGCGCCACCAGTAGCTCCGGCGAGCCGAGCAGGGAGAGCGCGTCGGCGTGTTCGGCTTCGACCGCCGCCCGGAGACCGTCGGCGTCCATCAATCGTCGTCCGCGGCGGTGGCCGCCGCCTTCGCGTCCTCGATGCTCGGCGGATACTTGCCGCGGTGGAGTTTGAGGTCGCTCTGCGGGCGGGCCATGCAGGTCAGGGCGTACGACGCGGCCTCGTCCTCGGTCAGCGCCCGTGCGGCCGGCTGAGTCACCTCGCCCTCGATAATCTCGGCCGAGCACGCGAGACACATCCCGACGCGACAGGAGTACTCTTGGGCGATGCCGGCGTCGAGACACGCCGACAGAATCGTTCGTGTCTCGGGCACCTGAATCGTCTCGCCGGTGCCCACGAACTCGACGGTGTAGTCGGTCATGTCGCGGCGTACGGGCGACCCCGGCAAAACTCTTTACTCCGATTCCGACAGCCCCAGTTCGACCGTGTGTGAGCCGTTCACCCGGTCGAACCGGCACGTCCGACTTGCGTCTGACACAAGATATATATTATTACAGACCGGGTTTCGTAACGAGACGCAGGGATTCGGGGGCAGTTGGTAGGGGTACTTTCGGTCCCCGAACGCCTGCGGCAGGTCTTTTATCGACGACGTGTTCTCGGAGGCACACCTGTAACGAGTTCGATACGTCGTCGACCGAGCGGCGGCGCTGACGGGGTACAGGCGATAGAACGAGTGGGGTCGTTACTCGCCCCAGTCCTCTTCGAGTTCGGGGGCGGCGTCCAGTTCCACCGGATCGACACTGATCACTTCGAGTTCGGCACCGCAGGTTCCACAGTCGACGATCTCTCCAACTTCCAGATCCTCGTGTAGGGTTACCTCGGCCCCACATTCGACGCACTCGGGCATAGTCGGCCACAGTTTTGTTGTGGGGGGACTTGAAGGATGCCTTTCGGCGCCGAAGGCGGATCGTTGCGCCCTCGTAGGGGCCGCTGTCGGTCAGTACCGACGATGCGGGTGGCGACCGCCGGCACACGGAGCCACGCTCATAGCGTTTATCGTAACTGGGTACCGGTTGGTCGCCGGACCGTCTTGGCGATCCACCGGTAATGATTTACAATAAACACTATCATAGGGAGTGTCGTAGCCAGCGGAGGTCCAGCGATCCTCGACTGGCCGTTGTCTCCGATTCGGGCGAAACCGAACCGATGAACAGTGACGATAATCCGTATCAGTCCTCACCGGCGAGGGGTTCGCCCTGCTGATCGATTCGCGTCGCCGGCAGGCCCGCGCGGTCGGCGTGTTCGCGCACTGCGTCTTCGCTCTCGGCCTGATAGTGACAGAACGTCCCGGTCACGTCGCCGTCGTCGTTGGTCAGCACCTCGGAGTCGACCCAGCGGATGTCGACGCCTTCGTCACGGAGTTCGTCGAGCGTCTCGCCCGACTTCTCGGCGGCGTCGTGGAGGTCGTCACGGCTGATCGGTTCGGGCAGTTCGCGGAGGATGAGGTAGTCGTCCATACGCGATCCGAACGAGCGACCGAGACCCGTTAAAACCTCGGGCTGGATGCGCCGGTCGCGCCCGGGCGCACCCCCCGCTCACGCGCCGTCGAGGGGCAGCCGTTCGGGTGCCGCCGATCTGAGGCGGAGTTCGATCGTCGTCCCGTCGTCCGTCCCTCGGCGCCGCACCTCCCCGCCGTAGGAGTCGATCACCCACCGGACGAGCCACAGGCCGAGCCCACTGCTGTGGGTGAGCTGTGTGATCTCCCGTTCGCCCGTGACGACCCGCCACTCGTCGTCCGGGATGCCGCTGGCGTCGTCGTGGAGGCGGACGGTGACCCAGTCGTCGTTCGTCGACGCATCGATGTGGATGGTCGGCGACGGCCCGTCGTTGTGGACGACAGCGTTCTCGACGAGTTCCTCGAACACCCTGGTGATGTCGTCGTCGGCGTGCACCCGGAGCGAGTCCGGCAGGTCGAGCGACAGGTCGATTTCGGGGTAGCGCTCGCGATACCTCTCGGTGAGCCGGTGCAGGACTGGCACCACGTCGACGGGGCTGGTCGCCTCGCCCCGCCGGCCGATCATCCGCTCTATCTCCTTTGCCTTCTCGCTCAACCCGGCGAGTTCGTTCGCGTTGTCGCGGAGGGTTCGCGCCTGGGCGGCGAGTTCACCGTCGAGACGGTCGACCAGCCACTCCGCCGAGAGCATGATGACGTTCAGGTCGTTGCGGAGGTTGTGCCGCAACACTCGGTTGAGAACCTGTAGATATCGCTCGCGCTCTTTCTGGTCGGTGATGTCGGTGTAGATGCCGAATCCGTACTGGGTGGCGTCCCGGTGGTACGGAATCCCGCGGATCAGGAAGTCACGGCGGCCGTCGGGCGTCTCGCGCTGGGCTTCCACGCTCGTCTCGTCACCGATCTCGACGGGCGACGCGGCCCCCGACTCCTCGGCGGGGACGATCAACTCGTCGAGTGCGCGCCCTCGGATGGCGTCGGGGTCGTAGCCGAACACCTCGGCGAACGCCGGGTTGACGTGCTGGACCACCGCCACCCCGTCCCGGATCTCGACTTCGACCACCGGGTCCGGCAGGTTCTCGAAGAGATGTCGGAAGCGGTCGCGCTCGACTTCGAGCTGGGCGCGGGTCTCGGTGAGTTCGTGGATGTCGGTGACCGTCCCGACGATGCCCGACTCCTCCACCTCGTCGGGAAACGTCGAGAGCGCGAGTTCGACCGGCCGGTCGTCGCTGCTCGCCGTCACGAGCGTCGTCTCGAAGGTGACGGTTCGTTCGCCGGACCGGTCGTCGAGCGCCGCCAGCGTCTCGGCGAACCGCTCCCGTTCCGGCGCCGAGACGACGGTTTCGAACGCTCGTTCGTCGAGTTCGTCCCGGTCGTAGCCGAGGAAGTCGGCGAACGGCTCCGTGACGAAGGTGAACTCGCCGTCCGGATCGAGCAGGAGGACCATCTCCTCGACGTGTTCGACGACGCGCCGGAACCGCCGAAGCGTCGTCTCGCGGTCGATACGGTCGAGGGCGACACGCGCCGTCGTCGCCAGGAGTTCCGCGAGTGCGACGTCCTCGTGGTCGAAGTCGTTCGGCTCCTGCGAGCCGATACCGAGGGTGCCGTGTTCGCCCAAGGGGAGGACGATGGCCGACCGGAAGGGGCCGTAGTCCGCCTCGGTCTCCGCCGTCAGATCGTCGACGAGGAGCGACTCGCCCGACTGGAACACCTGACCGGCGATCCCCTCGTCGGCGTCGTACATCGGCGGGGTAGCGAGTCGTTCGGCGCCGGCATCGGAGAGGGCGGCCGGGGGAAGCGTCCCCTCGTCGGCGTCGTGGAGGCGGACGATATTCGAATCGTAGCCAAGCACGTCGACCGTCGCCTCGACGACGAGGTCGGCGAGTTCGCGCTCCGTCCGTGACTGGACGAACTCCTGGGTCGTCTCGAGCAGGTCATCGAGGATGCGCTCGCGCTGCTTCCGGTTGGTGATATCCTTGAAGTAGACCGAGATGCCGTCTTCGTCCGGGTAGGTGTTGACGTCGAACCACCGCCCCATCGGCTCGAAAAAGGCCTCGAAGGCGATCGGCTCCTGTGTCTCCATCGCCTCGGTGTAATGCCGATAGAAGGGCGTATCGACCGCTTCCGGAATCTCGTCCCAGAGGCGTCGTCCGAGCAGGCTCTCGATGTCGTAGTTCGCCCCCATCGCACCGCGGAGTACCGTCGCCCCCTCCTCGTTGGCGTACGTGATCCGCCAGTCGTCGTCGAGGGCGAAGAAGCCGTCGTCGACGCGTTCGAGGATGCGTTCGAGTCGATCCCGGGTCTCCTCGATCTCGCGCCGGTAGTCGTCCCGTTCGAGTTCGTACTGCAACCACTGGCGGATCACGTTGATCACCGTCGTCTCGGTCGTCGAGAAGGGCGCCTCGCGGGCGTCGGGGTCGACGAAACAGAGCGTGCCGTACAGTTCGCCGTCGATGTGGACCTCGCCCCCGGCGTAACAGCCGAGACCGTGGGCGTCGTAGGCCGGATCGTCCGCCATCTCCTCGGCGGCGTCGGCGACCGTCATCGTGTCGTCCTCGTCAGCGGCGATGGTGTGTCGACAGTACGTCGAACCGAGGTCGGTCTCGACGCCGGGCTGGACGGACGGGTGATTGCCGTGGCTCCGTACGATCTCGAAGTGATCCGTCGCCTCGTCGATCCGGGAGAGGAAGGCGCCGCTCGTGCCGAGATACGAACAGCCAAAGGCTAGCAGGTCGTCGATCTGGTCCTCGAAGGAGCGGTCCGGATCGGCGGTGATCCGGTGGAGCCGTTCCAGCGCCTCGCGGCTCTCGCGCAACGCCCGTTCACGTCGCTTCCGTTCCGTGATGTCGTAGCCGACGGCGATGATGCTGTCGACCGCGGTGTCGTCGCCGTCGGAGACGGGCTGGAAGGAGAGGTCGACGACGTGTTCTTGGGCCGCGCCGCACACCTCGATCTCGAGTCGTGTCGACTCGCCGGCCGCCGCGGTGTCGATCGCCTCCCGAATCCGCCGGCGGCCGTCCGTGTCGCCGGCCCACCAGGGAGTCTCCGGAAACGGGCGCCCCTCGATGTCGCCCTCGACCGCGTCGATTAGGTCGAGCGCCGGCCGATTCACCCGCCTGACCCGGCCGGCGGTGTCGAGGACGGTCGTGAACGACGCCGGGTGGTCGAAGACGGCTTCGAACTGTCGCTGGCGGTCCCGGAGGAGACGTTCCTGTTCTTTCCGGTCCGCGACGTTCCGGACGAACGAGAGCACACAGTCCCGACCCACAATCGTCGCGGGTTTGAGGCTGATCTCGACCCAGGTCGGCTCGTCGCCGTCGTCCATCAGCCACTCGAAGGTCGCCGGCCCGTCGGCCACGGCGTTCCGGATCCGATTGCGGGCTTCGGCCACCGTGTACGGTTCCGTGCCGGCCGCGAATTCCTCGATCCCGACCGACTCCGGGTCGTCGGGATCGTAGCCGAGCAGTTCGGCGAGTCGGGCGTTCGACTCGAGGACGGCCCCGGTCCCGGGGTCGTGGATCGCGATCCCATCGGTTGCCTGCTCGAACACCTGCTCGAACTTGCCCCGGTCGCGGCTCCCGGCGACGGCGTTTTCGATCCGGTTCGTGACGATGTCCCGGTCGATCCGGCCGTCGATTAGCGACACCACGTCGGTCGCGCCCGTATCGAGTACGCTCCGAGCGGAGCACTCGGTGTCGACGGCCAGCAAGACCGGCAGTTCCGGAGTTCGCTCGCGGATCGCCGAGAGCACCGCCAGTCCGTCGATCGAGGGTGGGTCGTGAACACAGACGGCACAGTCGACCACGGTGTCGCGCAACACCGCCCGTGCCCGCCCGATATCCGTCACCGAGTGGATCGTCAGCGATTCGTTGGCCTCGGCGAGTTGCTCACCGAGTCCCAGTGTGTCCTCCCCGGTCGGTTCGACCAGGAGAACCTCGATATCCGACTCGGCTACGGCGAACGTCATTCGGTATCCACATCGAAGCGACCGACTATGGTAAATGTGGCGTCCCGACGGGGTCGGTCGGATCGGTGTCGCCGGAGGCCGAACGGTGGCGTCCAGAATGTCGGCGCGTCATCCCTCGATTCTGCGCAATCAAAAAGAATATTACCGGCTCACCATATGATTCTACTATCTCATGATCTCCGGTGAGTCGTGTCGTTCGCAGGGAGAGTGTCTCCCGTCAGTTCGCCCCTGCGAGGGTTGGTGATGTATGACCTTGGTCCGCCGCTAGATGTCGAGATCGAGCCGGGGTCGAACCTGCTGCTCTCCGGCCCCGCCCTCACCGGTAAGAAACGGCTCGCGTTCGACATGCTCGCCGCGGGCGTCCGCAACGGCGAAGGCGCCATCGTCGTCAGCAACACCGACGGCGCCAAGCGGGTGTTCGAGGCGCTGGACGGTCGGGTCGACTACGTCGACCGGCCTGTCGCCGTCGTCGACTGCGTCACCCGACAGCAGGGGATGAGCGAGACCCACGACGACGCCCGGGTTCGCTACACCTCCTCGCCGGTCGACATGACCGGCGTCGGGATCAAGTTCTCCGAGATTCTGGAGGAGTTCTACGAGCGCCAGTCCATCGAGCGCAACCGCGTGTTTCTCGACTCGCTGTCGACGCTCCTGATGTACTCCGACCTCCAGACGGTGTTCCGATTCCTCCACGTGTTCACCGGCCGCGTCCAGAGCGTCGACGGCCTCGGTCTCTACGCCATCGACTCCTCCGCCCACGACGACAAGACGATGAACACCCTCAAACAGCTGTTCGACGGCGTTATCGAAACCCACGAGGACGGCGAGCCGACCGCGAACCTGCCCGACGTATGACCGACGCCACCGAGGCCGAGATGCGCGACCTGCTCGACGTCGAAACTATCGCCGTCGTCGGCTGTTCCGGGACGCCGGGGAAGGCCGCCCACGACGTGCCCGCCTACCTCCAAGACCAGGGCTACGACGTCGTCCCGATCAATCCGAACCGCGAGGAGGTGCTCGGGCGACGGGCCTACGACAGCCTCGGTGACGTGTCCGAACGCGTCGACTTGGTCGACGTGTTTCGGCCGAGCGAGGAGGTCAGCACCATCGTCGACGCGGTGCTGAAGCGGGTCCAGCGCCACGACGACGTTCGGGGAATCTGGCTCCAGTTGGGCATCCGTGACGACGAGGCGACCGCGCGCGCCCGCGACGCCGGGCTAGCCGTCGTTCAGGATCGGTGTCTCAAGGTCGAACACGGCCGGCTGTCGTAGGTTCGGACGCCCGGGCACACGTCGTCCAGCGGGCGTGCAGTGACGGACAGCGACCGTGGGCTACGCGTCGGTCGTCGACTCGTCGGCGTCACCCGCGGTCGACTCGGCGTCCGTGACGTGAACCTCGGCGGTGATCGCCTCGACGTCGATCCCCTGTTTCTCCGCGAGGGCCTCGACGAGCGCCCGCTGTTCGGCCAGTTCGTGGTCCATGTCGTCGACCCGCGCTTTCGTCTCGTCGACGGTCGCCCGCGTCTCGTTGACCTGTTCGCGAAGCTGGTTCAGCCGCGCGTACACGTCCTCGGCCATGTCGGCGATCTGCTGGAGCTTCTTCGCCGTACTTCCAAGTCCCATACGTGTGGCTTCACCGCCGGCCTTGAGTGTGTTTCGGGGACGACGGCGTTCGGATCGTGTCGACGGCGCCCCGCTCTCCCACGCGGTCGTAACTGGGCGCGGATTTATTTCGACGACACTCTTCAGTCCACGTAATCGATGGACTGCCTTCGTGTTGCCTACCTGACATCGTTCGTCGTCGCCGCGGTGGCCTGTGTCGCCGGTCTTCGTCGGATCTCGCGGATCTCCGATCCGGATACGCGACGCGGACTCGCCGGACTGCTCGGACTCACCGGCGCCTGGGCGGCCACCCACGTCGGTCGGCTGCTGCCGCTCGCGCCGGACGTGCAGGCGGGCTTTTATCTCGTCGGACTGGTCGTCGGTCTGGCGACCATCGGGGCGTGGCTGTACTTCTGTTCGGCATACACCGGCCACAGCTACCACCGGCAGCCGGTGATCCGGCAAAGCGCCCTCGCGGTCTATCTCGCGATCGTTGCCGTAAAGCTCACCAACCCGCTGCATCACTTGTATTTCACCACGTCGACGGCGACCGCCCCGTTTCCCCACGCCGTGATGCAACTCGGAACGGTGCACTGGATCGTCACGGCGCTCTCGTACACGCTGTCGGCGATCGGCTTTTATTTGCTCTACGAGATGTTGAGCGAGTCGAAACTGGACGTGAGCGTGCTCGGTGGACTCGTCGCCGTGACCGCCCTCCCGGTCGGTCTCTACCTGCTCAGCTTCGGCGACGACGGCCTACTCACCCTCCACTACGAACCCCTCGGCGTCGCCGTGTTCGCGGTCGGCGTGCTCTACGTCGTCGACGACGACTTCGTGGCAGTGCCCCCGTTCTGGCGAACACAGGTGATGGACGCGGTCGACGAGGTGGTCGTCCTGATCGACGAGGCGTCGACGATCAGGGACGTCAACCGGCGGGCAATCGAGCGGTTCCCCGCACTCGACGGGGCGACCGGCGAGCAACTGTCGGCGGTCGTCCCCGACCTCGCCGATGCGGTGGTGGACCACGAGGACATCCTCGCGGTCGACGACGAGCGCCGGCGTTCGAGGCGGTACTACTTCGTGAACAGCACCCCACTCGTGAGCGGGACCGTCGAGGTCGGACGCGCGATCATCTGCACGGACGTGACGCGAGTCGAACGACAACGGCGGGAACTCGAACGCCGGAACGACCAGTTCGACGACCTGGCTGCAGCCATCACACACGAGTTGCGGAACACGCTGACCGTCGCCAACGGCTACTTCGAGACCGTCGCCAGCAGCCAGGCGCTCGACGACGACGCGGCGATGGAAGCGTACCGCCGGGTCGACGAAGCGCACGCGCGAATGGATCGGATCGTCACCGATCTGTGGGCGCTCGCCAAGTACGGACAGACGGTAGAGCGGGTCGACGACTGCGACTTGCGGCAGGCCGCCGAGCGCGCGTTCGACGGTATCGCCCCCGAGGACCTCTCGCTGACCGTCGACGGCGAGGCGACCATCGTGGCGGATCGAGGCCGGCTAGATGGGCTGTTCGCCAAAGCCTTCGAGTTCGCCGACCTGTACGGGGCCGATTCTGTCGCCGTTCACGCGGAGGCGAGGCGTATCGTCATCACCGTCGACGGCGAACCGCTTCCGGAGGAGTCGATCGACCGCGCTTTCGAGTACGGTGATCCCGTGCCGTCCGCCGAGACGGGGACGCTGTTTCCGACGATGCAAACCATCGCCCGGGCCCACGGCTGGACGATGGAACTCGATCCGGCGTTCCGGGCCGGCGTTCGAATCGTCGTCGACGACGTGGACGTAGACACGGCGGGCGATCGGACGGGCGTCGACCGCTCAGCCCCCTAACCCGACCTTCGGTACCGCCCGCCGGAGCAGGAGGTAGGCGCCGACGCCGAGGGCGACATAGCCCGCGACGAGTGCCGGGTAGGTCGACCCAACGCTGTCGACGGCGAGGCGCGCGACGGTGTTGACCGGGTTGTACGGCAGGAGCGTCGTCCCGCCGAAGGCGACGAGGACACCGACGGCATAGAGGAACTGCGCCGCGCGCCGATCCGGCGAGAGGAGGGCGATGGTGGCGCCGAGTGTCACCACCAAGAGGGCGAGCGCGCCGACCACCGAGAGGAGCGCGAGTGGGTGACCGACGGTCGTCCCGTTGAAATCGAGGAGGAGCAGCCAGAGGCCGGCCTGACCGGGAGCGAGCGCCGCCGCCGCCCACACCTTGCCGTCGACGATGTCGACGGTGGTGACGGGGGCGACCCGGAGGAGTTCGAGCGTCCCACGCTCCACCTCCTCGGTCACCGAGTCGACGACCATCGACCCGCTGATGAAGACGGGAAGAAAGCACAGCAGGGGCAACAGGACGGTGTAGCTGAAGCCGTAGTACGGCGTCGACCCCGTCCGCGGCGGGAGTTCGAGCGGCGTCGCCGACAGATACGGTCCGCGCGCGTCGCGTTCCACCCGTTCGAACGTCGACAGCGCGTTCCGCAACTGGACGACGATGACCGTCGTTCGGACCGACCCGTCGGGCACCGTCGCCGTCACGAACACCCGGCCAGCCCGCCGATCCGCGAGAAGGACGGCGTCCACCTCCCCGCGCTCGAAGGCCGCCCGCGCCGACGACTGCGAGGCGTAGCTCACCCCCGCCATCGACGGCTGATCGTCGACCACGCGCAACAGGTCGTCGGCGGCGTCGCCGGTGACACCCACCGTGGTCTCGTAGCCCTCGACGCTCCCCGGATCGTACAGCGAGACGAGACCAACGACGAGAAACGAGGAGAAGGCGGCGATGAACAGTTGGATGAGCAAGGCGAGGACGATGGTCTTCTCGGACCGGAGGACGGAGAGCTCCCGTCGGGCGATGGTCAATCGCGGATCAGCCAAGCTGACTCACCACCGCGAGGTTGTAGGCCGCGTGGACGGCAATAGCGGGGACGAGCGCCGCCAGATAGCTCGTTCGGCCGCGGGTCGCCCCGAGCGACGCGATGCTCGTCGTCGTCGCGTGGAGGGCGAGGGGAGCGAGCAGGAACAGGAGGCCGAGGGCGGGCGTCGTCGCGACGCCGGCAGAGGAGAAGGCCGCGCGCCCGAGCGTGAGGTTCGGGAGCCCGACGAACTGGACGATGGCGGTCAGTTTCTCGCCGAGGAAGAAGCCGAGTCCCGAGAGAGCGCCGAGGACGAGCGCCGTCCGCCACCCGCGCTGGCCGGCGAAGGGACCCCGAAAGCCCGCGTAGACGTGGACGCTCTTGGCCACCTCCTCCACCGCCGCGACGGCGACCAACAGGAGCGGCACCGACACCTCGACGGGGAGAACGAAGAGGACGGCGATGGCGAGGAGTTCGGCGATGAAGACGAAGGGGATCGAAAGCGCGCTCAGGACCGCCATCGACCGCCGTCCACTGATCCGGCTGTTGAGCGCGTCGAGGAACTTCAGCGGGACGGGCCGCTGGGTGAACATATCCTCCTCGCGGTAGATGCCGACGCCGAGGAGAAAGCAGACTGCGGAGCCGACGTAGAAGGGGCCGGTCGAGAAGACGTACTCGGCGGCCGTCACGCCCGCTCCCTGCAGATCCTGAACGACGAGTGTCAGCGGCGAGATGAGCGCGATTGGCGTGACGTTGGTGAAGATGGCGGGGACGAAGGCGTAGGAGGTGAGGAACACGGAGATGGAGACGGTGACGAACGTGAGTTCCTTGAACGAGCGGGCGAACATGGCGCCGACGAAGGTGGCGGCGAGATAGAGCGTCGCGATGGGGGCGACGGCCGCGACGCTGACCGGCCCGCCGCCGATGGCGAGGGCGACGACGGCGGTGATCCCGACGAGCGTCGCGAGGTAGGGCAGGGTCTTGCCGGCGACGATGGCCGCCGGCGAGACGGGCGCGACGAGCAGGAGTTCGCCCCGACGGTTGATCCGTTCGTTCAGGATGCTCGATCCGTAGGGCTGGATGACGAAGTTCATGGGGACGAAAAAGACGAACGCGAGGACCAGCGCCCCGAAGGGAAAGGGTGGGGAGATGTCGGCGGGCGATCCGGAGGTCCTCCCACCGAGGAGGCCGCCCGCGGCGCCGCCGAGGCCGGGGACGCCAAGCGGCCCGTCGCCGGTCGATCCGCCCGCGGCGTCGACGCCGCCGGCACCGCTGCCGTCGAGGCCGCCGTCGGTCCCGGACCCGTCGTCGGCGCCGCCCGCACCACCCGCGCCGCCCGCACCGCTCGCACCGCTCACACCACCGGCGTCGTCCCCGCCCCCGTTCCCGCCGTCGGTGCCACCCGACACGACGGTGTCCCCGCGCGTTCGGTCGGCGTACCGGAGCGTCACGACGACCGGAAACGCGGCCGACCCGTTGGACTCCTCGCGCATCCGGGCGAGGTTGTGACGGCGGACGGCGCTCCGGAACGTCGACAGCGCCGCGCGTGCTTTCGTCGAGTCGGCGACGTAGAAGCGGTCGTCGCGGACGACGACTTCGATACCGCGTCCCAGCCGGTTCACGTCGGGCGCCCGCGCCGCGAGCGCGGGACTCTCCTGCACCACGTCGTAGTACCGGCTGTCGTCGTCGATACCGATTCGATACACGTCACGGTCGAGGGCGACGCCGCCCGTCGCCATTGCCGCGCCGCCGACGGCGCCAGCGAGAAGCAGGGCAACGAGTCCGAGGGTCGCCGTCCGGCGGTCGACGACGCCGACGCTCCGACCCGTCTCCCAGCGGGCGATGCGAGCGACGGACCGCAGGCCGTCGCGGAGTCGGTCGAGCCGGCCGCTCACGCCCCACCTCGTGGGTCCGGGTCAGCGTCCGCCGCCAGGTCGAGGAAGATGTCCTCGAGGCTCGGCTCCCGGGTTCGGATGTCGACCACCTCGCCCCCGGCGGCGGCCGCCCGATCACGAACCCCTTCGACCGCGTCCATGTCCGCGACGGTGACGACGTGGCGGTCGCCCGCCGGTTCCGCGCCGTCGACGGGGACGGAGGTGAACACGCGGTAGTCGGTGGTGCCGTACTCCTCGCGAATCTCGGGGACGGTGCCGCGGGCGACGATATCGCCCCGGTTCATGATGGCGACGCGATCACAGACCGACTCGACGTGATAGAGGTTGTGCGCGCTGAAGAGGACGGTCTTGCCCGCGTCGCTGAGTTCGCGCACGAACTCGAGGACGTAGTTGGTCGTCAGCGGGTCGAGTCCGCTCGCGGGTTCGTCGTAGATCAACACGTCGGGGTCGTTCACCAGCGACCGCGCGATGGCGACCTTGCGTTTCATGCCCTTGGACACGTCGCCGAGGCGCCGATCGCGGTGGTCGAGTTCGAGACGGTCGAGCGTCCCCTCGATCCGTTCGGTCGCCGCGTCCGCGGGCACGTCGTAGAGGTCGGCGAAGAAGTCGAGATATGAGCGGGCGGTCATATCCTCGTAGAGCGGCGACTCCTCGGGGAGAAAGCCCAAGCACCGGCGCATCTCGGGGTCGCTGGCGTCGAAGCCGGCGACGGTAGCTGACCCCGCGCTCGGGTCGACGAGGCCGGCGATCATCTTCAGCGTCGTCGTCTTGCCCGCGCCGTTCGGCCCGACGATCCCGAAAATCTCGCCGCGGTCCACGTCGAACGTGCTGCCGACGACGGCGGGAAAGTCGCCGTAGGTCTTGCGGAGGCCTTCGACCTGGATCATCCGGTCGGAGCGAGGGCAGGTGGGGGGTTAAACGCACGGCTCACAGAATCACTCGTGATAGGGAGCCGGACGGTGTGTCGTGAGTCGTACTGTCTCGATCGAGTTACAGCGGACGGTATCAGTCCCGGTGGGTCGCCGACCCGTCCTGGCGACCCGCCGGGACACGGTTACCACACGCGGTATCAGGGTCCGGCAACGACCTCGATCCGGTCGCGGAGCCAGTCGGCGGCCGCGTCGACGGCGGCGGGGTCGGTGCCGGTCAGCTTGATTCGGTTGCGCGCCTCGGTACTGGGGTAGCTGCCGACGGTCACGTCGAATCGGTCGCGAACTCCCGCGATGGCCTCGACCATCGACCCCTCCGGCTGGGGGGTGTAGAGCGTCGCCGACACGGCGTCGCCGTCGAACTCGCCCGCGACAAGGTCGAAAAGCGCCTGCATCTCCGCCGGGACGCCGGGGAAAACGTAGACGGTTCCGAGGACGCAGCCGGGACACAGGCCTTCGGGATTTACGAGGGGACGGCTCCCTTCCGGCAGGGCCGCCCACGCGTCCACGTCGATGTCCAGGTCGTGGGCCTCCACGAGATCCGGATTCCGATTTCGGTAGGCCGCCACGGTTTCGATCACGTCCTCTCGGACGGCGGGGTGGACGACGAGTTCGCGGCCGAAGGCCTCCGCGATGGCGTCCGCCGTCACGTCGTCGTGAGTGCCGCCGAGGCCGCCGGTGACGATGACGGCGTCGAAAGTCTCGCGCCACTCCTCGACGGTCTCGCGGATCAGCGCGCGGTCGTCGGGGATGGTGAGGATGCGGGTAACCGTCGCGCCGGCGTCGGTCAACTGGCTCGCGAGCCACGTCGCGTTCGTGTTCTGCGTATCGCCCGCGAGCACCTCGTCGCCGACGGTGAGGATGGCGACTTCCATCGGTGACCCTGCGGGCGGGACGCGTAAAAAGAACCCGTGTGACGACGTCAGTCGTACTCGTAGAAGCCCGTCCCCGTCTTCCGACCCAGATCACCGGCGTCGACCTTCCGCTTGAGCAGGTACGGCGGCTTGTAGCGGTCGCCGAGTTCGTCGGCGAGCGTCTGGCTGGCGTCGAGACAGACGTCGAGGCCGATGTGGTCGGCGAGTTCAAGCGGCCCCATCGGGACGTTCGTGCCGAGTTTTAGCCCCGCGTCCATGTCGGCCTTGCTGGCGACGCCCTCGTCGTAGGCGCGGATGCCCTCGTTGATCCACGGCATCAGCACCCGGTTGACGACGAAGCCGGGTTTGTCGTCGGACTCCCACGTCGTCTTGCCGAGGTCCTCGGCGAGCGTGTGCGAGCACTCGACGGCGTCGTCGCTCGTCTTCTCGCCCACGACGAGTTCGAGGCCCTCCATGATCGGGGCGGGGTTCATGAAGTGGAGGCCGACGACGAGTTCCGGGCGCTCGGTCGCGGACGCGATGGTCGTGATCGAGAGCGTGGAGGTGTTGGTCGCGAGGATCACGTCGTCGTCGACGGCGGCGTCCAGATCCGCGAAGATCTCCTGTTTGATGTCCATGTTCTCCACCGCGGCCTCGATGACGTAGTCGCAGTCCCCGAGGTCGTCGAGGTCGGTCGTGCCGGTGATCCGGGAGACGGCCGCGTCGGCCTCCTCGCGCGAGAGCTGCTCCTTCTCGACGAATCGGGAGAGGCTGTCGTCGATGCGGTCGAAGCCGTCGGCGACGAGTTCGTCCTCGATGTCGCGCATCACCACGTCGTAGCCGGCCGTGGCGGCCACCTGCGCGATTCCGCTACCCATCGTCCCGGCGCCGACGACCCCGACGGTGTCGATCTGATCGAATCCTCGCATGCCAGTTCCTGTGCGGTCATTGGTTGTAAGGGTAGCGCCCGATCCGACCGACTGATAGTGATCATTGTAAGTCAGTACCGATGGTTCGCCAGAACGGGTCGGCGAACCACCGGTAAACAGTTACAATAAACACTATGATACTCCCCCGGGTCGGTGCTCCAGCCATGACAACCGATCTCGACGACTTCGATCACGC
This sequence comes from Haloplanus natans DSM 17983, assembly GCF_000427685.1. Lineage (NCBI taxonomy): Archaea > Methanobacteriati > Methanobacteriota > Halobacteria > Halobacteriales > Haloferacaceae > Haloplanus > Haloplanus natans. The sequence continues at coordinate 1,491,212 of NZ_KE386573.1, read as the reverse complement.
CTCACACATGCGCGAGGCCTTCTCCCTGGCCCACGAGGCCGCCGCCCGCGGCGACGAGCCGTTCGGCTCCGTGCTCGTCCGCGACGACGCCGTCATCATGCGCGAGTCGAACCGCATCAACACCGAAGACGACCTGCGGCGCCACCCCGAACTCCACCTCGCGTACCGCGCGTGTCAGGGGTACGACCCCGAAGAGCGCGCCGAGACGGTCATGTACACGAGCACGGAGCCGTGTCCGATGTGCGCCGGCGGGATGCGGACCGCCGGTCTCGGGCGGGTCGTCTACAGCGTGAGCGGCGAGGAAGTGGCGACGTTCACCGGCCGGGAGCCGACCGTTCGATCGGCGACGATTCTGGACGGCGTGACCGAGGTGGTCGGCCCCGTGCTGAACGACGAGGGTCGGGACGTTCACCGCGAGTTCGACTGGTGAGGTGGCCGCCCGGGCACAAAGCTTTATTCACGTCCGCCGATCACCAGTGATCGGCCCTCATGGATTCGACCGAGTTCGGCGAACGAATCGAGTCGGTGATCCGTGCACAGACGGACGACAGCCTCCGTTCGATCATCGGCTACACGCGCGACGCCCACACGATTCACTATCTCCGTTCCGACGTACGCCAAACGTACGACGAGCGAAACATCGAGCGCGCAATCGACGAGCTCAGGCTCGAAACGCTGGAGAAGGAGTATATCAACAACCTCTTCAAGCAGATGCACGGCGACTTCGACTGTCGGATCGACGTGTTCGAGAACGCCGTCGAGATGAACTTCGCCGTCGCCGAGGGCGAGGGGCTCGAAATCGCCATCGACAGGGACCACTTCGTCGACCAGAACACGCTCGTCGGCGACATCATCGAGGCGATCAACGAATACCTCGCCGGGCGTCCGGACTGAGCGTCGACCCTCCGCGTCGCACGCTCGCGACAGCCACGCCGGCCGCTCGACTATCGTCTCGCCGATGGCCGCCTAGCCGTAGGTACGTGACTGTTGCTCCGGTGTATCGCACGTCGCCTCGATTTCGAGGGCACGGCCGTTCGTGGTGACGGCGACCAGGAGGGAAACGACCACGGTCGGTAGTTCTGCTCGAGCCGTGGACGTGTTTCAATCCTCGGTCGCCACCTGCGTCCTGTTTTTGATTGCGGCGAGTCGATGTGACGACCGTCCGCCGCCGACCACACGCTTTATGTGTGATTTCGCCGGTAGGTCTACACACATGATTCCCGGTGCTGACGACGCGATCACTCGCGACGGCAAGGCGTTGATTCTCGCGTACGATCACGGCCTCGAACACGGGCCGGTCGACTTCGAACCGGTGCCGGAGACGACCGACCCGTCGACGGTGTTCGACGTGGGGACCCACGACGCGGTGACCGCCGTCGCCGTCCAGAAAGGCGTCGCCGAGGCGTACTACCCGTCCTACGAGGACGACGTGACACTCCTGGCGAAGCTCAACGGGACGAGCAACCTCTGGATGGGCGAACCCGACTCCGCGGTCAACTGGTCGGTCGACTACGCGGCCGAGGTCGGCGCCGACGCCATCGGCTTCACGCTCTATGGCGGCTCGAACAACGAAGTCGAGATGGCCGAGGAGTTCCGGCAGGCCCAGGAGAAAGCCCGCGAACACGATATGGGCGTCGTGATGTGGTCCTACCCGCGCGGACAGGGGCTGAAAGACGACACGAGCCCGGACACCATCGCCTACGCCACCCGTCTCGGTCTCGAACTCGGCGCCGACATCGCGAAGGTGAAATACCCCGGCTCGGCGGACGCGATGGACTGGGCCGTCCGGAGCGCGGGCGACATGCGAGTGGTCATGAGCGGCGGGTCGAAGACGAGCGACGAGGCGTTCCTCTCGACGGTGCGCGAGGCGATGGACGCCGGCGCCTCCGGCCTGGCGGTCGGGCGCAACGTCTTCCAGCGCGAGAACCCCGAGGCGATCCTCGACGGGCTCGAGGCGGTCATCTTCGACGACGCCACGGTCGACGAGGCGCTGTCGGCCACCGCGGGTCTCGAAGCGAGCGACTGATGACCGACACCGTCGCCGCGATCCGTGCGGCCGTCGCGGGCGCGGCCCCCGAGATTCGGACGGGGCTCCCCGGTCGCCGCGAGAAGGCGGACGCAAAGAACCCTTCCGGCGAGCGCCGTCTGGCGGCCGACGAGTACGCCGACGAACTGCTCGAAACGCGGCTGGGCGGCGTCGACGGCGTCGGTGCCTACGCCAGCGAGGAACGCGGGGGTGTCGTGGACACGGGCGAGGGCTACGCAGTCGCCGTCGACCCGCTCGACGGCTCCTCGAATCTCGAACCCAACAACGTCATGGGCACCATCGTCGGCGTCTACGACGCTCCACTCCCGGCGAGCGGCCGCGAGTTGGTCGCCGCGGGCTACGTCCTCTACGGTCCGATCACGACGATGGCCTTCGCCCGCGATGGCTCGGTGACCGAGTATCTGATCGAGGACGGCGAGCCGACCGTGCTGAACGAGGACGTAACCCTGCCCGACGACCCGACGGTGTACGGCTTCGGCGGGCGCGTCCCCGACTGGCCCGACGACTTCGCCGCCTACGTCGACGAGATAGAGTCGGAGCTGAAACTCCGGTACGGCGGGGCGATGATCGGCGACGTGAACCAAGTGCTCACCTACGGCGGCGTGTTCGCCTACCCGGCGCTCCGGTCGGCGCCCGAGGGGAAACTCCGCCTCCAGTTCGAGTGTAACCCCGTCGGCTACGTAATCGAGTGCGCCGGCGGCCGGAGTTCGGACGGGGCGGGGTCGGTGCTGGACATCGAACCGGACGGGCTCCACCAACGAACGCCGGTGTATCTCGGCAACGAGGGGCTGATCGACCGGTTGGACGCCGCGCTCGACTGACCGGGCCTTTCTGTCCGCGATTTCGCCCCGATAATCGGTCATTTACTCGCGTATGCGGCGTATACTCACGGGGGTCGTCGTCCATCCTAAGTGTATGTCGACCGATACGGCGGAGTCCCGATCACGGGAGACGACCTGGATCGCCGTCCACGGTGGCGGACTCGATGCCATCGCCCCCCTGACGACGACGTACGCCGGGTGGCTCTGGGTCGCCGCGCTGGCGAGCCTCGTCGCCGACAGCGCCCTCACCGTCTACGGCCTCCGTCTCGGCCTGACCGAGGTCAATCCCGTCGCCGCCGGCCTCATCGCCGACGTGGGCGTCGTCGGCGCGCTTGCACTCCTGAAAGTCGGGGCCGTCGCCGTCGCCGTCGTCGGCTGGACGGTCATGCCCGCGGACTACCGTGGACTGGTTCCCGCCGGCCTCGCGCTTCCGTGGACGTTCGCGTCGGTCGTGAACGTCGTGGCTGTCGGCCTCGCTCTGTCCGCTTGAGCGGCGCCCACCCGATCGAACGGGGGGTTCGGACGCTACCAACTTTCATCTCCCCGGCGGCCCTCGATTCGCCATGACCCGCCGAACCGTCCTGTTCTCGCCCGGCGACCGCCCCGATATGTGCCGGAAGGCGCCATCGACCGGCGCCGACACCGTCGTCTTTGACCTCGAGGACGCCGTGGCGCCGCCCCGGAAAGCGGAGGCCCGTACGGCCGTCGCCGACCTCCTCGCCGACGGGTCGTTCGATCCCGAGGCCGAGGTGGCGGTCCGGGTCGACGCCGACCCCGCGACGGATCTCGACGCCCTCGCGGGCGCCGACCGCCTCGACGCGGTGATGGTCCCGAAGGCGGACGCCGAGACGGTGCCGCGGGTGGCCGAGGCCCTCGACGCCCGCGGCCTGTCGATCCCCATCCTCGCCCTGATCGAGACGGCGACGGGCGTCCTCGACGCCCGCGAGGTGGCGGCGACGCCCGCCGTCGACGCGCTCTGTTTCGGCGCGGAGGACCTCGCGGCCGACCTCGGCGCCACCCGGACCGGCGAGGGGACCGAGGTGCTCTACGCCCGCGAACGCGTCGTGGTGGCGGCGCGAGCGGGAGGCGTCGAGGCCGTGGACACGGTGTATACGGATCTCGACGACCACGAGGGGTTGCGCGAGGAAACCCGGTTCGCGGCGACGCTCGGCTACGACGGAAAGATGGTCGTCCACCCGGGACAGGTAGCGGTGGTCCACGACGCCCTCGCGCCCGACCCCGACGAGGTGGCGTGGGCAGAGCGGGTACTGACGGCGCGGGAGGACGCGGACCGCGAGGGCCGCGGCGTCTTCGCGGTGGACGGCGAGATGATCGACGCGCCGCTGATCGCGCGCGCCGAGCGCATCCTGGATCGGGTACCCGACGACGGGTGATCGGTGTCGAAAAGTCTGTATTCCCGGAGGGGGAACCAGTACAGGAATGGCGGACATCAACCCGTTCGAGAGTCTTCAGGAACAGATCGACGATGCGGCCGCCTACTCCGAGGTCGACGACGACGTGATCGAGCGGCTCAAACGACCGGAGCGGGTGCTGTCGACGACGCTCTCGGTCGACATGGACGACGGCTCGATCGAGCAGTTTCGCGCCTACCGCTCGCAGTTCAACGGCGACCGGGGGCCGTACAAGGGGGGCATCCGCTATCACCCGAACGTCACCCGCGACGAGGTGAAGGCGCTCTCGGGCTGGATGGTGTACAAATGCGCCGTCGTCGACATCCCCTACGGCGGCGCGAAGGGTGGCATCGCGTTCGATCCCCGCGACTACTCCGCGGACGAACTCGAACGGATCACGCGCGCGTTCGCGGTCGAACTCCGGCCGATCATCGGCTCGGACCGCGACATACCGGCGCCCGACGTGAACACGGGGCAACGGGAGATGAACTGGATCAAGGACACCTACGAGACGCTGGAGCGGACGACCGAACCCGGCGTCGTCACGGGGAAGGCGCCGTCCTCCGGGGGGAGTGCCGGCCGGGTCGAGGCGACCGGCCGATCCGTGATGCTCACCGCGCGCGAGGCCTTCGACTACCTCGACCGCGGCATCGAGGGCGCGACGGTCGCGGTGCAGGGATACGGCAACGCCGGATCGGTCGCCGCGAGGTTGCTGGAGGATATCGGCGCGACGGTCGTCGCAGTCAGCGACTCGCGGGGCGGCGTCTACTGTGGCGACGGCCTCGATACGGCGGCGGTCAAGGCGCACAAACGCGAGGCGGGGTCGGTCGTCGGCTACGAGGGCGCGGACGAGGAACTGACGAACGAGGAACTGTTGACGGCGGACGTGGATCTGCTGGTGCCGGCGGCACTCGAAAACGCGGTCACGGCCGATATCGCCCGCGACGTGCGGGCCGACGTGATCGTCGAGGCGGCCAACGGCCCGCTGACGCCGAACGCCGACGACGTGCTCACCGAGCGCGACGTCTACGTCTTCCCCGACGTGTTGGCGAACGCGGGCGGCGTCACCGTCTCCTATTTCGAGTGGGTGCAGAACCGCCAGCGGTTCTCGTGGACCGAAGCGCGCGTCAACGACGAACTCGAACGGATCATCACGGAGGCGTTCGACCGCCTCGTCCGGACGTTCGAGGCGTCCGACGTGCCGAACTTCCGGACGGCGGCCTACGTCGTCGCCATCGAGCGGGTGGCGGACGCGTTCGACGACGGCGGGAACTGGCCCTGATCGGTCCCGAGGGATTGAAGACGCCACGGGTGGCTCACACACGTAATGTTGCAGGACCACCTCATCAGTGCGGCCCACCTCTCACGGGACGACATCGAGGCGGTGCTCGACCACGCGGCGGCGGTCGATGCCGACCCCGACCTCGTCCGTGGTCGCCACGACGGCCGCGTCCTCGCGCTCTGCTTTTTCGAGCCGAGCACGCGGACGAAGATGAGCTTCGAGTCGGCGATGAAACGCCTCGGCGGCGAAACGATCGATATGGGCTCGGTCGAATCCTCGTCGGTCAAGAAAGGCGAGAGCCTCGCGGACACGATGCGGGTCGTCGAGGGGTACGCCGACGCCATCGTCCTCCGGCATCCGAGCGAGGGGTCGGCGAAACTCGCCTCGGAGTTCGTCGGCGTGCCGCTGGTCAATGCGGGTGACGGCGCCGGGCAACACCCGAGTCAGACGCTGCTCGATCTCTACACCATCCGCGAGACCGCGGGGCTAGACGACATCACCGTCGGGATCATGGGCGATCTGAAGTACGGACGGACGGTGCACTCGCTGGCCCACGCGCTCACCAACTTCGACGTGCGCCAGCAGTTCATCAGCCCCGAGAGCCTGCGCCTGCCCCGGAACGTGCGCTACGACCTGCACGAAGCGGGCGCGCAGGTGCGCGAACACACCGACCTCGAGGAGGTGCTCCCCGAACTCGACGTGCTCTATGTCACCCGCATCCAACGCGAGCGCTTCCCGGAGGAACGGGAGTACCGCGAAGTCGCCGGCGAGTACCGCATCAACAACGAGGTGCTTGCGGACGCGTCCGACGACCTGACCGTGATGCACCCGCTCCCGCGCGTCGACGAAATCGCGCCCGAGGTGGACGAGACGACGCGCGCGAAATACTTCGAGCAGGCCCACAACGGCGTGCCCGTCCGGATGGCGCTGCTCGATATCCTGCTTGGAGGCGAGCAATGACCGACAAGGAACTCCGCGTCAGCAAGATTCGCGACGGCACCGTAATCGACCACGTCACCGGCGGTCAGGCGCTCAACGTCCTCGCCATCCTCGGCATCGACGGCAGTGGCGGCGAGAGCGTCAGCATCGGCATGAACGTCCCCAGCGACAAACTGGGGCGAAAGGACGTGGTCAAAGTCGAGGGCCGGGAACTCAGCCAGTCCGAGGTGGACGTACTCTCCCTGATCGCCCCGGAGGCGACCATCAACATCATCCGGGATTTCGAGGTGGTCGATAAGAACCGCGTGGAGCGGACGGCGTCGGTGACGGGCATCCTCGTCTGTCCCAACCACAACTGCATCACGAACGCCGACGAACCCGTCCAAACGGCGTTCGAGGTGCTCGAAGACGGCGTCAGGTGTACGTACTGCGACACCATCATCCGCGAGGGCGACGTGGCCGAACACATCGACACCCGTGGGGCGGGCGAAACCGCTTTGTGACCGGTGGTCCAACGAAAGGGTATGTCAGGGAAGACGAAGTTCATCCTAGTGCTCGCACTGATCGCAATCGGCTACGTCCTCATGTCCGGCGACAAGGAGCCGGTGGAAGTCGACGTCGAGGAGTAGCCGCGACGGCGCGACAGTCGTCGACTCGCAGGCCGCCCCGCCCCGTGACTCCATTCTTCCGCCGCCACGCCGAGAGCGTCGGCGTCACGCACCGATACTGTTCAGATTAGAGGGCTTGGATTGAGAACACCTCGAAAGCCCCCGTCGTCTCGGCTCCCGGGACCCGCTGCGCTCCTCACTCCGTTGCGGTGCTTGCATCGTCCGGGTATGCCGAGACGACGGCCCCTTTCAGTCCCGCCCGGCGGCGGCCGATTGGCCAGCCGACTCGGGTGGGACTGAAAGGGGCGCCTCGCTGGAGGAAGGCGGCCGACACAAGCACGCGACCGGAGGGAGCGCGCGCAGCAAGGCCCCCGACTCCAGCGAGGCGGGGCTTTCGAGGTGGTCCCAATTTCTCCAGCTTATCTGAACACTACCTCACGCACCGGTCACAAACCATATACGCGTCCGTGGTCCTTTCGCTGCCGTGAACCGAGCCACCGTGGGCCAACTCGCCCTCTTACTGGTGGGACTCGGACTCCTCGTCGCATCCGGGTCCATCGACCCGTCGCCCGGCGGCCTCACCGTCTCCCTCGACGAGGAGCCGCGGGCTTCGGTCCCCGAGGGCGCGAGCGTCGTCGCGTTCGAGGATCTCCTGCCAGCGACGCAGGACGCGTTCCAACGGGCGTTCGACGGCGGTGACGGCGGCGCGTTCGACGGCGACGATAGAACCGCTCGTCTGCCAGCGGACACCGACACGGAACGGCTCGCGTCGTACGACTACGTCCGCTATCGTGGCCGCTACTACGGGTTCTCCGTCATCTCGGTAGACAACGTGGGCTCCGGCGGGACGTTCCTCGCTGTCGCCCTCGGCATCGGAGCGATCGCCGCGGTGGGGCTGTGGCGCCTCACGGGCACCGACGAGGTGTCACGAGACGGGCCGCCGCCGCCCGAACCCTAACCATCCGAATCACTTACCCCCGCCCGACTCTACCCGCCGAGTATGTACGGTGTCGTCACCCGCAACGCCGAGGAACTGGAGTGGTCGGCGTTCGACCGGGGGTTCTACGAGGTGAAAGACGTGACCGGCCGTGCCGCGGCGCCGCTCTCGACGGGCGTCAACATGGTGTCTCTGTTCGGCGACAACGCCGCCGTCGGCGACGATCCGAGCCTCGCCGCCGTCGACGCCGAGGGCCGCCCGGCGACGCGGGAGCGCCCCTACTTCGACTGGTCGTCCGTCTGTCCGACCCACGACCGCTACCGCGAGGGGTTGCTCGAAATCGTCGACGACTGTGTCGCCGAACGGGGCGACCTCCGCCTCGACGACGTGGGCTTTCCCCGCGACGGCTACTGCCGGTGTGAGCGGTGTGACCGCCGCTTCGCCGAGAGCGAGTTCACGGATCGCGAGGACTGGCGCGCGTCGGTCGTCACCGACTTCGTGTCGACGATCCGAGAGCGGGTCCCCGGCGACCTGTCTCTCACCCTGTATCCCGACCCCTACCCCGGCCACCTCCGCGCGCGAAGCGGCGTCGACATCGAGGCCCTCGCCCCGATGGTCGAGGAGTTCGTCGTCCCCATCTACGACACCGCGTACGGGACGACCTACTGGCTCGAAACCATCGTGAAGGGGTTCGAGAGCCGACTGGCCGGCCTCGACACCCGCCTCGGGATCGAACTCTACGCCGTCGAGGTGGACATCGACGCCCTCGCACACGCGACGGAAGTGGCGGAGGCGTACGCCGACGGCGTCTACTTCGGCTACGACGCGAGCAACGCCGCGGCGACGATCCGGCGACTGCAGGCCGACCGACAGGAGGGCGTCACCCACGGGGACGAGGATTAGAGCGGTCCGTACGACAGCGCCCAGATGACGACGAAGCCGGCCGAGAACACGAGGACGGCAAACAGCGCGAGCACGTAGAGCATCCGTCCAGTCGACATGGGGGCGTTAGGGAGGCGATTCGTATAGCTCCGACGGTCGTCCGAATCAGGTGTGCTACGGGTTCCAGTACGACTCGCCGGGAGTAGTTTTACAGTAGCTCCCGTGTCCCTTCCCGGTGATGAGAACTGTCCTCCGAGTGATCGTGAGCGTCGCCGGCCTCGTTTTTTTCCTGGCCGGTATCGGTTTCGGCGGCCTCCCGATAGCTAACGAACTCCAGACGAACGAGTACGTCACCAGCGCGAAACCGGTCGATGCGACGGTGCTCTCGACGAACGCGACGCGCGAACTCGGTGGCGGAATGGATCGCGAAGAGTCGCCCGACCCCTACTGGTCAGTTCGAGTCACGTTCCGCTACACCGTCGACGGGACGACGTACGAGAGCGGGCACGTCACGCCGCCGGGGACCGCTGAGACCGGGACGAACGTACGAGTGGACAACCAGTCTGCGGCCGAGGCGTTCCTCGCTGACTATCCCGAGAACGCGACCGTGAGGGCGTACTATCCGCCCAGCGAACCGTCCAACGGCTTCCTCGTAAAACGGACCACGCCGCTGATTGCGCTCGCGATTCCCGGGGCGTTCGGTGGGCTCTTCGCGGTCGTGGGACTCGTCCTCGTTGGGTTCGGGAGCGGGGTGCTTTCGCTGCGTGGGATGTGAGTTCGCACGCAGGTCTCATAGTGTTTATTGTAAGTCATTACCGGTGGCTCGCCGGATCGTCTTGGCGACTCACCGGTAACCAGTTACAATAAACACTATCAAAACAGGGTGTCGAAGGCGTCGCCCGCGACGCCCGGACCGACGGGAACGGCCACGACCCCGCCCTCGACGGGCGCCGGATCGGGGGCCAAATCCCCGTCCAGAGCGTCGCCAGTCGCCAGCCCGCAGGGGCGCACGTCGGGAATCGCGCTTGCGACGTGGACGGCCGCCGTCCGCGCCGGCGCGGCGTCGATCGTAGTGGTGACGACGGGCACAACCCCCGCCGCACGGGCACGCCGGGCGACGGCGTGGGCCCGCGCCGGCCCGCCGAGCGCCATCGGCTTCAGGATCAGCACGTCGGCGGCGTCCGCGGCGAGTACGTCCGCGACGGCCGTCGTCGCCAGCGTCTCGTCGAGGGCGATATCCACCCCTCGTCCCCGGAGCGCGGCGTGCCCGTCGAGGTCGTCGGCCGCGAGCGGCTGTTCGAGATAGGAGCAATCGAGCGACGCGACGGCGTCGACGGCCTCGCTGGCCGTCTCGCGGTCCCACGCGGCGTTGGCGTCGGCGCGGAGGGTCACGTCGGGACCGACCGCCTCCCGGACCGCCCGCAGACGCGCCACGTCGCGGTCCAGGTCGCCGGCACCGACTTTCAGTTTCAGACAGTCGAAGCCGTCGTCGACGGCGGCGCGAGCGGCGTCGACCGTCTCCGCGACGGAGCCGTCGCCGAGCGTGGCGTTGACGGGGACGCCCGTCGCCGGGTCGGCGGCGAGAAGCGTCGCGAGCGGACGGTCGTCGCGGCGGCCCCGCGCGTCGAGCACCGCCGATTCGACCGCGTGGCGGGCCGCGGGCGCGTCGTCGAGGGCGGCAGTCACCGCCGACGGCGTTTCGGCGAGGGGGTCGCGGGGGTCGGCGTCGAGGGCGGTGCGGAGGGCGGCGTCACGGTCACTCACCGCGTCGAGCGCCGCCCGACAGTCCGCGAGCGATTCGGTCCAGCCAGGCAACGGCGTCGCCTCGCCGACGCCGAGGATGCCGTCGGCGTCGACGCGGACGAGGACGCCCTCGCGCCGGTGGATCGTCCCTTTCGCGGTGCCGAGCGGTCGGGCGAGCGCCAGCGAGAATTCGCGTCGATCCATCAGACGCCGACCGCGAGGCCCACGGCGAAACAGAGCGCGTGGGCCGCGAGCAGTTTGCCGGTGCGTTCGAGCGCGGGGTTGAGCGCCTCGCCCGAAGTCCGGGTGCAGACGGTGCGGGAGACGGCGACGGCGAGCGGAATCGTCAACAGCGGAAGAAGTACGGCGGGCGACGCGGGACCGACGAACCACAGGGCAACGGGGACGAGATAGGCGAGTGCAAGCAGGGCGACGTACTGGACGCGACTCCAGCGGTAGCCGATTCGGACGGCGAGGGTTCGCTTGCCCGTCTCGGCGTCGGTCTCCATGTCGCGGACGTTGTTCACGACCAAGATGTTCGTCGAGAGGGCGGCGACGGGAAGACTGGCAACGAGAGCGACCGACGGGAGCGTCCCCGGCGGAATAGCGAGTGGGAACGGCCCGGCGAGGACGGCCGCCGCCTGTACGTAGTAGGTGCCGGAGACGGCGACGACGCCGAAGAAGACGAAGACGAAGAGGTCGCCGAGGCCGTGGTAGCCGAGCGGATAGGGACCGCCGGTGTAGGCGAGGCCGGCGGCAACCGAAAGGAGACCGATCACGAGGATGGGGAGGCCGCCGACGTAGACGAGCGTCGTGCCGACGACGATGGCGGCGGCGAACGTGAGATAGGTGGCGCGTTTCACCGACTCGGGGGCGATGAGTCCCGACTGCGTGACGCGGGTGAACCCCTCCCGGTCCTCGGTGTCGGCGCCTTTCACGGCGTCGTAGTAGTCGTTGGCGAAGTTGGTGCCGATCTGGATGAGAGCGGCGCCGACGAAGGCCGCAAGCGCGGCGAGCGGATGGTCGACGCCGCGGCCGACGGCGAGACCGGTGCCGACGGCGACGGGTGCGACGGTGGCCGGGAGCGTCTGCGGTCGGGCGGCCATCAGCCACGCCTTCGAGCGACTGACCTCCGTGCTCATTAGCTACGGGTCGGGGTTCTAGGGCGTAAAGCCCCCCGATCCGTCGTCACCACACGAACGCGAACAGGAGCCGAAAGGTCGCGTACGCGCCCACCGTCGAGAGAAGAGGGACGACGTTCTGCATGAGGACGACCCGCCCCGTCGTCTCGGGGTTGAACAGGTCGGCGGCGCTGGGCGTGTCTTCGGGGTCCTCCTCGCCGATGTCGGGAGCCTCCTCGCCGGGGTCCTCGGTGGTCAGCGCGCCGACGGAGACGTTCGGCGTCTTCTCGCCGCGCACGCCCTCGGAGACGGTGGTCGAGCGGGTGGCCCGCCCCCAGCCGAGTCCGACGATGGACATGGTGGCGATGATGACGAAGGAGGCAGGGATGCCGATGGCGGAGAGGCCGATGACGATGCCCGAGGAGATGATGGCGACGACGATGGCGGCAGTGAGCGGGAGATCCGTGATGTCGTTGCCGAGGGTGTCGAGGGTGCGTCGGGCAATAGTGAAGGCGCCGACCGTGACGGCGCCACAGCCGAGCAGGATCAGGAGGTTCAGATCGACGCCGGCGCCGTACAGCGGCGCGATGGCGTTGGCGATGTTCGAGGTGCCGGAGGAGAAGGCCATCAGACAGCCGATGCTGATGACCACCACCGTCCCGACGATTTCGCGACGGGTGGAGTTCGGGCCGGCGGTGGGCCGCGGGATCGCTCCCGATCGATCGAGGGAGAGGAGCGAGCCGTCGGTCTGCTCGATGGCGATCCAGCGGTTGATCGTCGGGTAGAAGTAGCGGCCGACGACCCCGGAGACCCAGAATCCGACGAGGGGAGCGACGATCCACCAGACGGCGATTTCGCCCATGACCGCCCAGTTGAGTTCGCCGGCGGCGACGCCGAGGCCGGCGATGGCGCCGACGGCCGTCATCGACGTGGACGCCGGGACGCCCGCGTAGTTGCCGATGAAGAGCGCGCCGCCGATGAAAAAGAGGACGACGATGCTCGTCTCGATGGTGAACACGCCGGGGTCGGTCACCAGGTCACGGCCGAGGGTGTTGACGACCCGTCGGCCGATAGTCCACGCACCGACGAAAAAGAAGACGGACATGAGCGCCCCCGCGAAGAGCTTCGAGATGACGCCAGCGCCGACGGCCGGGCCGAACGCCGGGCCGGTGTTCGAGCCACCGATGTTGAACCCGACGAACAGCGCGACGCCGAAGCCGACGAGCAGGAGGCCACCGATCATGTGTGGCTATCGCAGGCCCGCTGTCGGTCGGTGGCCGTGATTCCCCTCATCGCTTCGCCTCGTCCTCGTTCCCGTCTTTGTCCGTCGTCAGCTCGCGCTGCATCTCGTCGAGTTCGTCGCTGCGGGGTCGTCGGTCGACGCGCTGGTTCACTTCCTCCAACTGCTCGATGATGTCGTTCATCTCGTCGGTGATGGTCCGCTCGACATTCTCGGTGACCTCCTCGGTCACCGTCTGTTCGACCTTCTCGGTCACCTCTTCGGTCACCTCCTCCGCGACCGTCTGCTCGACGCTCTCGGTCACCTCTTCGGTCACCTCCTCGGTGATCGTCTCCTCGACTTTTTCGGTCACTTCCTCGGTCATCCACTCGGGGTCGAACCGCGCCATCTTCCACACGACGTGAATCGCGTACGAGACCAGCGTTCCGATGCCGAACGCGACGCCGACGCCGGTGCCGACGAGGAGGATGAGCGCGACGGACAACAGAATAACGAGGCCGTACGCGAGATCGACCAGAAAATCGACACGATTAGGATTCATCGGTTACCACGTGTATCGAGTTTGTCGTCCGGACATATACGCCCTCCCCTTCCGTCCTCGGTCGAGTGGCCGTTCGGCGTCCCGTCTCTACGTGCCGGCCCGACATCAGAGGGAGTATCCGAAGTCATCAGCGATCCTCGCCGAGGCGGTCCGGCGGGAATCTATGGACAGTTACGATGACCCCGATCAGTAGTGCCACGGCACGTCCGAGAAGTCCGGGTTCCGCCCGTCGAGGAATGCGTCCCGTCCCTCGCTCGCCTCGTCGGTCATGTACGCCAGCCGGGTCGCCTCGCCGGAAAACACCTGCTGGCCCACCATCCCGTCGTCGGCGAGGTTGAACGCGTATTTGAGCATCCGCATCGCTGTCGGACTCTTGCCCGTCATCGTCTCGGCCCACTCCAGTGCCACGGTCTCCAACTCCTCGTGGGGCACCGCCTCGTTCGCCATCCCCATGTCGACCGCCTCGGCGGCGTCGTAGGTCTTGCCGAGAAAGAAGATTTCGCGGGCCTTCTTCTGTCCGACCTGTCGGGCGAGGTAGGCGGAGCCAAAGCCGCCGTCGAAGGAGGCCACGTCGGGGTCGGTCTGGAGGAACTTCGCGTGCTCCTCGCTCGCGAGCGTCAGATCACAGATGACGTGCAGGGAGTGGCCGCCGCCGACGGCCCACCCGGGGACGACGGCGACGACGGGTTTCGGCATGAAGCGGATGAGTCGCTGGACTTCGAGGATGTGGAGGCGGCCGACGGTCGGGGTGTCGGTGTCGCCCGTCTCCACGCCGTCACCGTCGGCCGCATCCTCGCTTCCGTCGTCGCGGTACTCGTACCCCGACTCGCCGCGGATGGCCTGGTCGCCGCCGGCCGAGAAGGCCCACCCGCCGTCTTTCGGCGACGGGCCGTTGCCGGTCAGGAGGACCGCTCCCACGTCAGCCTGCTGGCGGGCGTGATCCAGCGCCGCGTAGAGTTCGTCGACGGTTTTCGGGCGAAAGGCGTTGCGCACCGCCGGACGGTCGATGGCGATGCGAACGGCGGGCACGTCGTCGGCGCGGTGGTAGGTCACGTCGTCGAAGTCGTCGGTGACGGCCGTCCACCGGCTGGGATCGAAGATCTCGGAAACCATACCCGGAGACGGGTGCGGCGCGCGCAAAAAGATTCACGTCGCGGCGTCACGCCCGCTGGTCTAGCCACCGCGCGACCGGACCGCGGGGGCTGGTAACCCACGCGACGAACACCACCACCGCCGCGACGACGACGCCGAGGAGGACGTTCGCCGCGATCAGCACCGAGTAGGCGACGGCGACGAGGGAGATGACGCCGGCCACGACCGTCCGCTCTCGGCTCATGTTGTCGAGCGGACGGCCGGGAGAGAGGCGGTGCATCAACCACGCGAGCAGGTAGACGACGGCCGCGAGGAGGACGCCGATGAGGACGTTCTGTGCGACGACGACGGCGTAGCCGAGAACGAGGGCGGCGAGGACGACGCCGACCCGTTCCCAGTAGGTGGAGGGCATCGTCTCGGGCAGGTCGCCGGGAGTCAATAAATCCCGGCGACTACTCCGCCAGTTCTGCGACCGTCTCCTCGACCAGTCGCTCACGGGTGCGCTGACTCGCCTCGCCGTCCGTGCGGACGTCGATCACGTCCGTTCCGTCGCTCGCGACCGACTCGGCGTAGGCGTCGCGAAAGCCCGCGCGGTCCTCGACGGCGGCGTAGCCGAGGTCGTAGAAGTCGGCCGTGGGTTCGAAATCGAGGCCGTGTGGCGTCCGGAACGCCTCGGTGAAGGGCGGGTCGAACGACTCGATGGGGAGGCGATGGAAGATGCCGCCGCCGTCGTTGTCGATCAGGACGATGGTGGCGTCGACGCCACATCGGAGCGCGGACAGGAGACCGTTGCCGTCGTGGTAGTAGGCGAGGTCACCGATCACGAGCGAGAGGTGGTCGGTCGTGGCACTGCCGGCGCCGAGGGCGGTCGAGACGACGCCGTCGATGCCCGACGCGCCGCGGTTGCCGAGGACGGTGTAGCCGGCGTCGGTGGGTGCCATGTAGCGGTCGGCGTCGCGGACGGGGTTCGAGTTCGAGACGACGAGCGTCGCGGGTTCGGGTGCGAGGTCGGCCACGTCGGCGAGGATCGCGCCCTCGAAGTAGCCGCCCGCGCCGTCGTCGGTCGCGTCGGCGACGACATCGCGGTGGGTCCGGTCGGCGGTCGCCCAGCGCTCGCGCCAGTCCGGGTCGCCGGCACCGCTCACGACTTCGGCGAGGCGGGCCGCCAGCCGCGAGGGATCGGCGACGACCAGGTCGGTCGCCCGGAACGACGCCTCGCGCCACTCGCCCGCGGGATCGACGACGAATCCCCGGGCGTCGACTCGTGCGAGGTAGTTCCGGAGGCGTTTGGAGGTGGGAGAGCCCCCGATTCGGAGCACGACTTCGGGATCGGGCCAGCTGTCGGTCACGCGCGGATCGAGGTAGCCGTCGTAGCCGCCGACGGTGGTCGTCACGCGGGTGTGGCCGCCGAAGCGCAGGCCGGAGAGCGGGTCCGCGACGATGGGGAAGCCGGTGGCGTGGGCGAGGGCGGCCAGAGCCTGCGCGTCGACGCCCGGCGGATCGGCGGGACCGGCGACGATGAGCCCACGCTCGACGGAGAGCGCCTCGGCCACCCGCCCGAGGTCGGCCCGGTCGAGCCGTGGGACACCCGCCGTCGTCGTCACGAACGGTCGGCCGCCGTCGCGGCCGGCGACGGCGAGGGAGTCGAGATCAGCGGGCACGTCGCCGGGGACGGGCGTCGGTTCGAGCGGCTTGCGGAACGGGCAGTTGAGGTGAACCGGTCCCGAGGGCGTCCCCGTCGCGTCCGCGAGCGCGCGACCGACGGTCGTCCGGAGCGAGCGGAGTTTCCGCTCGTCGGCCTCGGGTTCGGGAAGGTCGGCGTACCATCGGACGGCGTCGCCGTACAGCTTCTCCTGATCGACGGTCTGGTTCGCGCCGCTGTCGCGGAGTTCGGGCGGCCGGTCGGCGGTGAGGAGAAGCAGGGGAACGCGGCCGCGGTCCGCTTCGATCACGGCGGGGTGGTAGTTCGCGGCCGCGGTACCGGAGGTACAGATCAGCGGCGTCACCTCGCCGGTACGCCGGGCACGCCCGAGCGCGAAGTAGGCGGCCGACCGCTCGTCGAGGACCGAGAAGACGTGCAGGTCGTCGTGTTCCTCGACGGCCGTGACCAGCGGCGTCGACCGACTCCCGGGCGAGACGACGACGGCCCCGACGCCACCGCGCGCGAGTTCGTCGACCAGCGCCCGCCCCCAGAGGACGTTTCGGTTGGGCGCGCTCATCGGCGTTCGAGTTCGTCGAGGATCGGCCGGTATTTGAGCTGTACCTCGTCCCACTCGCGGTCGGGATCGGAGTCGGCGACGACGCCGACGCCGGCAAAGAGGGTGGTCTCGCCCCCGCGGGCGAGCGCCGAGCGGATGGCGACGGCGAAGGTGCCGTTGCCGGCGGCGTCGATCCAGCCGACCGGGGCGGCGTACCAGCCCCGATCGAACGGCTCCGTCTCGCGGATGGTCGCGAGCGCACGCTCCGGCGGGAGGCCACCGACGGCGGGTGTCGGGTGGAGCGCCTCGACCAGATCGAGGACGTGCGTGTCGCTGTCGAGGGTGGCGGTGATGGGAGTGAAGAGATGCTGGACCGTCGCCAGCCGGCGGACCCGGCGCTGGCCGGCGGAGATCGACGACGCAAAGGGGGCGAGCTGTTCGCGGATCGTCTCCGCGACGAGTTCGTGTTCGTGACAGTTTTTCTCGTCGCCGAGCAGTTCCTCCGCGAGCCAGTCGTCCTCGGCGGGCGTGTCGCCGCGGCCGGTGGTGCCCGCCAGCGCGTCCGTCGTCACCGTGCGGCCGTGGCGGGTGACCAGTCGCTCCGGCGTCGCGCCGAAGAAGGCCGGGCGGTCGGGGCTCCCCGCGGTCGGTTCGACGAGGAAGCGATAGCAGTCGGGGTAGGTTTCGCCGAGTCGGGCGAGTACGTCGGGAACCGAGAGGGGGTGGTCGAGCGTCACTGCAAGCGCCTGCGCGAGGACGACTTTCCGCAGGTCGCCGGCGTGGATGCGGGAGACGGCGGCCTCGACGGAGCGACGCCACGACTCCCGCGGGGTCGTGCGCGTCCGGGAGACGATTTCGGGAGCCGGCGTGGGGGCGGGATCGTCGAGCGTCTCGAAGCGCTCCCGTTCGGCGTCGAGACGGTCCTCGACCGCCTCGGCAGTCGCGTCCGGGCCGACGGCGTTAACGGTCAGCCACGTCCCGCGGTCGGTGTCGGTGACCTGCACCCGCGGGAGGACGAACTGCGCGCCGGGAAAGCCCGCCCAGGTGGCGTCGTCGGTCCCCTCGTCGTGGAAGGCGAAGCCGCCGAACAGGCGGGGACAGGCGGCCTCGGTGCCGGCGTGAACGTCACCGGAGCGCAACACCCGGTCGATGCCCTCCTTGATCGCCCCGAACCGATCACGGCCGTTGGCGGTGAGCGTGGCGGCGGCACCTCCGGCGACGGCCGTCGCCTCGTCGGGGGCGGTCCAGAACGTTCGCGGGGCGGGCATGGCGTCGAGAACGGCCCGGAGCGTCGGGATCGACACCCGGACCGACCGACTGACGAGACGTGTTCCCGTCTCGTCACTTCGCGGTACACCCATTACCCCTCCTCGGGGCGCCGCACTCTTTTACCTAACTATCGTACCGCTCCTCGCGCCACGGGTTCGCGGTGACGGAGTAGCCGCGACGCTCCCAGAATCCGCGCTCCCGTTCGGTCAGGAACTCGATACCTGTCACCCACTTCGCGCCCTTGTAGGCGTACTTGTGGGGCGTGACGACGCGAACGGGGCCGCCGTGGTCCCGCGGGAGGGCGTCGCCGTCGAACTCGAACGCCAGAAGCGTCCCGGGATGGCGGCAGGCGTCGAGGGGGAGGTCCGTGGTGTAGTCGTCCGCGGCCGAGAACATGACGTGGACCGCGTCCGAATCGACGCCGACGTGGTCCGCGATGGCGGTAAAGGGTACGCCGGTGAACGCGCAGTCGAACTTGCTCCAGCCGGTGACACAGTGGAAATCCTGTCGCTGCGTCTCGACGCCGAGGTCGGTGAACGCGTCCCAGTCGAGCGTGACCGGCGTCTCGACCGCACCGCCGACCGAGAGCGTCCACGCCTCGCGCTCGACGCGCGGAACATTGCCCTTCGAGAGCACCGGAAACGACTCCGTGCGGTGTTGTCCCGGCGGTAATCGCTCGTCGCCGAACTCCCGGTAGACGTCCGTGACATCCCTGTCCATACCTGTCGTGAACGTTCGACCGAAGTATGGCTGTCGGTCGGCTACACGATTCCCGAACTCCAGTTTGTATTCGGGGGGAATTTACTCGTCCGATCGAACTGTTGGTTATCGAATTCCGAAACCGGCCCGCAGAATTTAAATACGCCCCTTCCAAACCGTCGAGCGTTCAAATGCCGAACGTGGAAATAACCGTCCCGGAACACCTGGAGATGCAGATTGCCCAGTTGATCGAGCAGGGTGAGTTCGTGAATCGGGAGGAGGCGATTCAAGAACTGCTCTCGACCGGGCTGCGCGCGTACAAAACGAGCGGACCGATAGAAGAGGAGGAGCCGGGGTTCGAGGACGAGGGCATGATGGGTCACGAGGACGAGTACGTCTTTTGATAGTGTTTATTGTAACTGGGTACCGGTGGGCCGGCGACCCACCGGTACTGACTTCCAATAAACCACTATGAGACGGGTCGTTGGCCGGCGACGGTGGGTAGCGAGGACCGGAACTGACACACGGATAGAGGTCACTCGAACACGTCATCCGACAGTCACCATGCCAGACCGACGCAATAATCCTTAACCGGGCTACGTCCGTAGGCGGACGTATGCACAAGGAAGAACTCCTCGAACTGCACGAACAGATGGTGACGATCATGAACTACTTCCGGAGCCAGGAGTCGGTCGACGACAGCATCTTCGACCCCTACGAATCCCTGAGCGTCGACCCCTCGCACGTCCACAAGTCGAAAAGCGAGCACAAACACGCGGTGTTCGTCCTCGGCAACGCACTCGCGACGGCGATGAGCGAAGACGAGTTCTCCGACGCCGGCCGGGTCGGCAAACGGATGGCCGAACTCGCCGAGGACGCCGAAAACAAGCTCTAAACGGCGACTCGACGGACTCCCCCGAACGGACCTGCGGGCGGTCGCACCGTCCGGCCCGTCGGATTCATTACCGGTGGCCCGTGAACGGGTGGTATGCCCGGCCTTCCCGACGCGGCGACGCTCTTTCGGCTAGCGATCCTCTCGTCGGTTCTGGTCGCCTTCGTAGCGGTCGTCGTCCTCGATCGACCCCGGGGTCGCTGGGGGCGACGGCTCCGCTCGCGGTTCGTCGCCGGCGTTCCGTGGGGGACGCTCGTCTCCGTCGCCGGCGTCCTCGCCGTCTACCTGTTCGTCCAGGGCGGATGGGCCAACTGGTACGCCCCGGTCACGATCCCCTTCCGTGCGTGGTCGTACTTCTACCCGCTGGGGATGGCGACGGCGGCCTTTTCACACTCCGGTGCCGGCCACCTGATCGGCAATCTCGTCGGGACACTCGTCCTCGCTCCCATCGCCGAGTACGCGTGGGGACACTACCCGCGGAGACGTGGTGTCCAGACGTTCACCTCGCCGCTGACGAACCCGTACGTGCGGGCGCTGGTCGTCTTCCCGGCCGCCGTCGTCTGCGTCGGCCTCTTTACCGCCATCTTTGCCCTCGGCCCGGTCATCGGGTTCTCGGGTGTCGTCTTCGCGTTCGCCGGCTTCGCACTGGTGCGGTACCCCATCGCAACGGTCGTCGCGGTCACCGCCGGTAACGCCCTCCGCACGCTCTACGGCGCGCTCCGACAGCCGACCGTCTCGACGAGCGCCGGGCCGTCGTACTTCTCGCCGTGGTGGGCCGATATCGCGATCCAAGGCCACGCCATCGGCCTCCTCGCGGGCGTCCTCCTCGGGACGTGGCTGATCCGCGCTCGCGGCGACGAGCGCCCCTCGGCGGCGCGACTGGTGGTCGGGGTCGTCCTGTTCAGTATCGCACAGTCACTCTGGGCCGTGTACTGGTACCGCGGCGGCGAGACGTACGTCCTCTACCGTGCCGCCGGGGTCGCGCTCGTGGTGTCGCTCGCGACGCTGGTGGCCGCGACGGTTGTCGCGTCGGATCGGCCGCTGATCCCGACGCCCGACGACCCCGACGCCGTCCGCGCCGTCCCCCGCTGGCAGGTCGGCGCGACGGTCCTCCTGCTCTGTACGGCGGCGCTCGCCGGTCCCGCCGTCCCCATCAACCTGACCACGACGGCGAGCGGCGACCTGCCCGGCGACGGCGACCCGATCGAGGTGCGCGGCTACGAGGTGACGTACGCCGAGAACGTGCCCAACGGGATGGTGTCGGTCGTCGACGTGGAGGCGTTCGGCGAAACGACGCAGGTCAACACTTCGGGGGTGATCGTCCGGAACCGCGAGCGCGGCATCTGGTTGACCGCCGTCTCGAAGGGTCGACTCAACTTCGCCGGGACGACGACGGTGCGTCTCGGCGGGGTCGGCTGGCGGGAGACGGTCCGGGTCGAGCGACGCGGGTGGAGCGCCATCGGCGGCGGCACCGTCTACAAAGTCAACCTCGTCTACGGCGAGCGAAACGTGACGGCGTACGCGTCCGACCCCGTGCAGGCCGACCCCGTCGTTGCCGGTCGAAACGTCTCCATCGAGGCCACGCCCGAGGGGTTCCGGATCAACGTCTCGGTGCAGAACCGATCCGATACGGCCCCCATCCCCGCGGTCAACGGGACGGCGTCGGTCGGTGGTTTGGACTTCATCAACTCCGAACGAGGCCTATACGCGATCACCGGCGCGACGCGGGTCCGCGTCGCCCGCGCGGAGACGTACAATTAGGCCCAGACGATCCGGAACACTTCGGTGTCGAGTTCCTTGCGGTCGGCGGCGTGGTGGTCGAACTGCCGGTGCAGGTCGAACTCCGCGGCGAAAGCGTGGGTCACCTCGCCCCCGTTGTCGGCGGCGAAGGCCTCGACGAACTCCCGACTCCCGGCGTTGTGGACGGAGTAGGAGACATCCGCGATGTCGGCGGCGGTGACGAGGAAGGCGCGGTCGGCGTGTTCGTTGCCGTCCTGAGCGCCGAACGGCGGGTTCATCACGACCGTCGTGGGACCGTCGGGACACAGCGGCGCGCACGTCGCGTCGGCCTGCACCCAGTGGATCGCCGTCCGGGTGCCGACCCGTCGCCGGTTCTCGCGGGCAGTATCCAGCGCGCCGCGGTCGATCTCGACGCCGATCGACCGCCTCGGCCCACGGAGGGCGGCGCCGAGCGTGAACATACCCGTCCCCGCACCCAGATCGACGACCGTGCGCCCCTCGATGTCGCCGTTGAGGTCGGCGACGTGGACGACGTGGGCCGCGAGTTCCGGCGGCGTCGGATACTGTTCGAGGGCGGCCTGCGGGTTCTCGAAGCCGGCGACCACCGCCAACTGCCCGGCGAGACCGGACTTGGTCGCCGTCATCGTCCCGCCGCCCTCCCCCACCTCGTCCGTCCGTGCGCCGCTACGTCCGCCCGGAGCCCTGTGGGTGTCATTCTCGCTATCGGATATTCTCCGGTTATACTAAAGTCTTTGTAAATGCCCGATAGTAATCTTTTTGCCACGAAACTCATGTGTATTGAGAACGTATCACATGCAGAGGTCACACGCTCCACCACCCCCATTCCCTTCAGCGGGCACAGGTCCAGACGCCGCGTCCCGCCTCGCGTGCCTCGCGTTCGAGCGCCGCGTAGCGGTCGCGTTCGCGGAACGACGAGTCGTAGAGGCGGGCGTGCCCGCGTTCGAGGAGCGCGGCGTTGAACGAGTCGCCGTCGACGACGACGTACGCGAGGAGTCGGTCGTAGCCGCCCCGTCGTCCTGCGGCGGCGTCGAAGCGGAGCGTCACCCTGCGGTCGGCGAGGCGGGAAACGGCGAAGGCGCTTGCCCGTTCGCCGTGCCGGCGCAGACAGGACCGCCCCGCCTCGGTGTCGGGCACGCCCTCGAACTCCGCGGGGTCGTTCTCGGCGCGGACCTCCGGCGTGTCGACTCCAAGGAGTCGCACCGTGTCCGCGCGGCCGCCGGGGAAACGCACGTCGACGGTGTCACCGTCGACCACATCGGTCACGCGGACGGTGACCTCGGCCCCCGGCGTCGGCGTCGGCGCCGTCGTGTCCACGCCGCCGCCGAGACAGCCGGCGCTCACGGCGAGCAGACACAACGAGACGAGGGCCGCGTCGCGTCGGCCCACACCGCTACATCTCCGCGAGCGTCTCGATGCCCAGCAAATCGAGGCCGTTCTCGAACACCTGTGCGGTGGCGTCGGTCAGGACGAGACGCTCCGCGGCCGCCGATTCCGAGTCGAGCACCCGGTTTTTGTGGTAGAATGAGTTGAAGACGTGCGCGAGTTCGAGGAGGTAGTGGGCGAGCGGCGCCGCGTCGTATCGCTCCTCGCAGCGGTCCAGAACGATCGGGTAGCGCCCGAGATGGTAGATCAGGTCGTAGTCCGTGTCGTTGAACGCCGAGGCGTCGATGTCGTCGACCGGGGGAACCCTCGACGCCGAATCGAGGATGCTGTAGGCCCGGGTCGTCGCGTACTGGACGTACGGCCCCGTGTCGCCCTCCAGCGACACCGCTTCGTCGATGTCGAACGTGATGTCCTTGCCCCGGTTGGCACCGACCATCCCGTATTTTACCGTCGCGAGCGCGATCTTCCGTGCGATGGCGTCCACCTCGTCGTCGGCGACGTTGCGCCCCTTCTCGCGGACGATGTCGCGGGCGCGGTCGCGGGCCGCGTCGAGCACCTCCCGGACGGTGACGATCTGCCCGCCGCGGGTCGACATGCTCCCCTCGGGCAGACTGATCATCCCGTAGTCGACGTGTTCGAGACGGACGTCGGCGTAGCCCATCTTCCGTGCCGCGACGAACAACTGCTGGAAGTAGCGGTTCTGCTCGCTGGCGACGACGTACACCGACTGGTCGGCGTCGAACTCCCGGGTCCGGTACTCGATGGTCGCCAGATCCCGGGTGCCGTACACCGTCGAGCCGTCCGACTTGACGATGTAGAAGGCGTCGAAGTCGGCGTCCTCGACGCTTTCGGCCTCCTCCAGCATCTCGCGGGCGCGGTCGAGCGAGCCGTCCACGTCGGCCGCGTCCGGGTCGCCCGCGTCGTCGTAGTCGTCGTCGTAGATGGGGATGAACACCGAGTCGTCCGGGCCGCGCATGGCCACGTCGTTCTCGAGGGCCGTCTCGATCACCACGTCGTTCCACCCCTCGCGGGCGTAGAAGCTCTCGCCGAGCCAGCAGTCGAAATCGACGCCGAGTTCGGCGTAGATGCCCTCGAAGCGCTCGATGCTCGCCTCGCGGAACCCCTCCCACAGGTCGACCGCCTCGGGGTCTCCCTCCTCCAACCGTGCGAACCACGCCTTGCCGTCGTCGGTGTGGTACGTGCGTTCCTCGGCGATGGCGGCCTCGAACTCGTCGGTCAGGGCGCCGAACTCCGCTACGTCCTCCAGCATACCGTCGCGTCGCTCGAACTGCTGGTAGAGATCGAGCAGGTGGGCGATGGGGTCGGCCTCGAAGGCCTCCCTGTCCCCGTACTCGACGTACTCGTGGAGGAGGTTGCCGAACTGGGTCCCCCAGTCGCCGAGGTGGTTGTCGCGGGTCACGTCGTGGCCGCGCACCTCCAGGATGTTCATCAGCGCGTCGCTGAGGATGGTGTTGCGGAGGTGGCCGACGTGGAGGGGTTTGGCGATGTTCGGCGAGGAGACATCCGCGATGATCCGGTCCGGCGCCGGCAGGTCGCGCGACCCGTACGACGCCCCGTCGGCGTCGATTTCGCCGAGCGTCAGGCCCGCCATCCGCTCCGGATCGAGGTGGTAGTTGACGTGTCCGTTCTCGACGGTGACGGCGGCCACGCCGTCGGGAAGGCCGTATGCGCGGTGGGCCTCGGCGATGGACTCCGCGACGAGGGTCGGGTTCTCGCCGGCGTCGGCGGCGATGGCGAAAGACACCGCGGCGGAGAACTCCCCTTTCTCCTCGTCGTCGAACGCCTCCAGTTCGATATCCGTTGGGTCGACATCGTGATCGTAGCCCGCCTCGCCGACGGCAGCGCGGAGCCCCTCGACGAGCCCGCGCCTCGCAGATGCAAGCATTCTTGTCCCGTTCTCGCCCCTACGCCCGCATAAACCTCACTACACGCTGTCGCTGACGGGCGTACTGCCGACACCCCGGGACGGGGGAACCGCGATCAATACATATATACGTCGTTCCGGCCAACTTCGGACCGCGTGTCCCGATAGGGTAGTGGACTATCCTCTTGGCTTCCGGAGCCAGGGACCGGAGTTCGAATCTCCGTCGGGACGCTCCCTTCGGTCGGCCCCGACGTGCCCCATGCTCGTATTCACTCGCGTTGGACTCCGTCGGGACGCTCCCTTCGGTCGGCCCCGACGTGCCCCATGCTCGTATTCACTCGCGTTGGACTCCGTCGGGACGCTTCTGCCGACATTACGACGCCGAGCGACAGCGGGACAACCGTAGTGAGCATCCCGGGACGGCGAACGGCGGAGCCGTGAGCAAGCGAGGCGACCGTAGGGAGCATCTCGAGCACGGGTGGGGTAGGGACGAGCGCCGTCTTCAGCGATCGGGAGACGTTCGAGAACGACCGTCTGATAGTGTTTATTGTGAGTCAGTACCGGTGAGTCACCAAGACGGTCCGGCGACCCACCGGTAACCAGTTACAATAAACACTATGACGGCGGGAACGCTCGACATGACGGTCAGGCCTCGAACGAGGAGACGGCGACCGTCGAGTCGCTGGACGAGACGCCGGCCATCTCCTGGGTCGACGACGGCAGCGGGGCACTGGAGGCAAGCGAGTCGACGGTGCTGGTCGACTCGCTTCGGAGCGTGCTCACGACGCGTGACACCGGGACCGGTGTCGACCTCGATCCGCTCACGGAGCCTCGCCACGAAAGGCCCGATCCGGCGTATCTGATCCCTGGCCAGAAGTCGCTCGTCGAATCGCTCCGGAACCGACCGCGGGCGAGACGGGCCGCCTACGTCGAGCGGAGTTCGGAGTCGGAGTGGCGACTCGCGCACTGGCGCGTCTGAACCCTCGAACACTCTCCACGGTTCCGGAAACATCTGCAAGCCGAGGCGTACACGCGTGGCAAGCGCGTCCGCGACGCGGCGATGGCCGACACCGTCGCGTAGCTGCGCGACTGGACGGACTCGGACCGGGCCGTCGTCCTCGGCAACGCGAATCACGCGATGCGAAACGACGGCGACGCGGGGGCAACACGGATGGGTCAGCATCTCACCGACCGGTTCGGGGCGGACTACTACTCGCTCGGACTGCTGTTCGGCACCGGTACGTTCGCGGCGCCGACGACCCACGAGCGAACGGCCTTCGAGACGTACGCCGTCGACGGCCCCGTCGAAGGGACGCTCGAAGCCACCCTCGCGGACGCCGCCCACCCGAACCTGTTTCTCGATTTCGGCGCCGCTCGCGAGAACGCGACGCTCCGGACGTGGCTCGGCGGCGTCGAGCGGGTGCAGTTCTCCCTGCCGCGGGCCGCGGAGCGCGGTGCGGTCCCGCTGTCGGCGTCGCCCGGCGCCGTCTACGACGGGGTGGTGTTCGTGCGTCGGCGGCGTTCGGTGACGGCGACTGACACTGGCCGTCGTCGGTCGTTGCCCGCCGTCTCGACCGTCCATCGGCAACTTTGAAACCAGCGGCCGCTGTTGGGACGGTATTCACGTCCGAACATGACCGAGGAGAGCCCAGCGGACCGGACGGCGCAACTCGACAAGGCGGAGCGCGACCATCTCGAAGCCGTCGTCGCCGAGATGCGTGACCGCGTAGAGGACAACGTCGCGTATCGGCTCGGCCGACTGGGACTCGACGAGGCGCCCGAAGCCCGCGACGCGCTGGACGGGGAGGCTCGGAGAGTCGCCGACGCCATCGAACTCGAAGGCCAAGACGGCGACTCGTGGTCGACGGCCGTCGAGGAGTACGTCACCGGCGTCGGCTACACGGTCGTCAATCGCCTCGCCGCGCTGCGTTGTATGGAGATCCGCGGCTTCGTCGACGAGGAGGTCACGGTCGTTACCGACGACGGCCTGACACCCGCAGCCGAGACGCTCGTCCACGAGGAGTTCCTGCTGGAAGAGGAGGCCATCCTCGAAGCGTACCACCGCGAATGCGACCGGCTGGCCGCGGAGATAGAGATCCTCTTCGATCGCTCGTCGGCCTACAGCCTGCTCGATCCCGACGCCGACGCGTTCGCGGATCTCTGCGGGCTGCTCGACGAGGTGCCCGATGCAGTGTGGCGGGCCGACGACGTGCTCGGGTGGGTGTACGAGTACTACAACCGACCGGTCGTCGAGGCGCTCGAGGCCAAGAACGCGCTCGAACCAGCGGATATCGGGCCGGCGAACCAGTTCTATACGCCCCACTGGGTCGTCCGGATGCTCGCCGACAACTCGCTCGGAAAGCTCTATCTCGAAGCCACCGGACGGGACGTTCCCGGGGCGGAAGCGCTCGCACCCGAGGAGCGAACCGACAGACGCGTCACGCCCGACGGCGCGCCGACCGTCGCCGACCTCTGTACGTACCTCATTCCGGACGACGAGGACCGCGACGCGCCCGACTTCGAGCATCCGCGGGATCTCCGCGTCGTCGACCCCGCGTGTGGGAGCGGGCACTTCCTCCTCTATGCCTTCGACATCCTCGAACGCATCTGGTGGGCCGAAACCGACCTCGACCGGGCCGAGATACCCGCGAAGGTGCTGGAACACAACCTCTACGGCGTCGACATCGACCTCCGCGCCTGTCAACTCGCCGCGTTCAACCTCTATCTCAAGGCGCGGACGCGTGCCGAGGCGGAAGGTGCGGCTGGCTTCGAGATGCCGACGCTGGGGGTCGTCTGTGCCGACGCCCGTGTCGCGGAACTCGAGGAGGCGGTCGGCGTCCTCGACGACATCACGGGCGAGGAAACCGAAGTTCGCGACGCGCTCGACGGAATCATCCACGAGTTCCAACACACCGACGCGCTGGGGAGTCTCCTCGACGTCCAGGGGACGCTCGAAGACGAGTTCGAGACCGGCCAGTCGGACGTCGTGGGCTGGGACGGCGACGCCCCGAAGACGCTCAACGGGTTCTTCGAGCGGTTGGAAGACGCCGTCGAGGCACGGACCGCCGACGCCTTCGGCGAGCGGAACCTTCGAAGCTTCCTGCACCTGCTCGTGGTGTTGACCCAGGACTACGACGTGGCACTCATGAATCCGCCGTACGGCTCGGGCGGTCGGATGCCGGACGGCGTCCAAGACTACGTCGAGACACACTACGAGTACACCAGCGAGTACTACATCAACTTCTTCGAGGCGTGCGATCGGCTCGTGAAGACGAACGGCCGCGTGGGGATGCTCGTCCCGTGGTCGTTCCTGTTCAACCGGTCGTTCCGGGCGTTTCGCGAGGATTTCGTCGGCGACCGCGGGGCGTTCGACTTCGTCTCGGAGTTCGGCTACGACATCCTCGACAATGCGACGGTCGGGACCGTCGGAACCGTCGTCCGGTCCGGCGTCGAAAGCGTGCAGACTGGCACGTTTATCCGGCTTCCCGACGTGGCGAAAGCCGAGAAAGAGCGGGCGTTTCTGGACGCTGCCTTCGACCACACCGACGCCGACGTGCAGCGACGCTACCAGCGGCCGCTCTCGGAGTTCGAGATGGTTCCGGGGACGCCGCTTTCCTACTGGGTCCCGCCCGCTCTCCGGAAACTCTACCAGTCGGAGACGGTCCTGGACGCCGACAATGCGGGTCTGGACGACCGGGAGGCGTACGGCGTCATCAAGCAGGGACTCGCGACGGCGGACGACTCCCGGTTCGTCCGCGGCTTCTGGGAAGCGTCCGATCCCGATACGTGGCCGCCCTTCGCCAAAGGCGGCGCCGACGCGTGGCTGCTGCCACGCATCAAACACACCGTCCTGTGGGCGAACGACGGGGCCGAAATAAAACGGTACTGGGGGTCGCGGCCACAGAACACACAGCATTACTTCCACGAATCGCTGACGTACACCGTCGCGAAACGTAGCGGTCGCCGCTTTGGCTATCTCCACGACTCCTCCGTGTTCGGCCACAAAGGGTCGGTGTTGATCCCGGATCGAGCCATCTGGCACGCGCTCGCGTACACGAACAGCGACCTGTTTACGTATCTGATGCTCACCCAGACCTCGGAGCGGATGTGGGAGGTCGGCTTCGTCTCCGCGGTGCCCTGGCGCGACGAACTCGAAGCGCTCGACGAACTCGAAGCGCTTGCACGCGAGGCCGTCGGCCACCTCGTCTCGAAACGCCAGTACGACTTCGTCTCACCGTATTACGACGGTCCCGTGCTGCTCGCCGTCCTCGGCGTCGGCGACCCGTTACCGGGGTACGACCACCCGCATCGCGAACTCCGGGAGACGCTCGCGCTCGACGACCCCACGGAGACCGTGTCGCCGGCCGCGTCCCTCGAAGCGGTGGGGACCGCAGCGGCCCGCCACCTCGAACGTATCGAGGAGCGCCTCCAGGCGTGTGCGACGGCCATCGACGGCGCGGTGTTCGACTGCTTCGACATCACCGAGCAACAGCGGGAGACGATCCGTCGGGAGATAGCGCTGCGAACAATCGCGGACCCTCGTGAACGGACCGAACACGACCCCGCGTCGATCACCGGGCCGACCGACGACTTCCCGGCGATGGTGAAGGATCTGCTCCTCCACCTCGCGATCCGTGCGGTGGACGAGGCCGACGACGGCATCGTCCCCCTCTCCGATATCGACGGCGAGGCCGACCTCCTCGACCACATCGAGGACGCGTTCGAGCGACTCTGGGGCAACCACGCCGACCCCCGCCTCGCCGAAGTCGACGCGGTCCTCGGCAGCGAATCGGCCGACGAGGAAGCCTACCCCAACCTCCGGGCGTGGCTCGAAGACGACCTCTTCGACTACCACGTCTCGAAATTCGACCGGACGCCGATTCTGTGGCGCCTGACGACCGACCGACTCGTCCCCGATCCTGCGGGCGAGGGCTTTGCCTGCCTCGTCGACTACCACCAGCTAGATCCGAACGTCTTCGACCGCCTCCAGAATCGCTATCTCGAACCGCGGAAAGCCGACCTCCGGGAACGCCGGAGCGCCGCGAATCGACGCCGGAGCGACGACTCGTTGTCGGCCGCCGAACGGGCCGCGGCCGCCGAGACGACCACCCGCTGTGAGAGCGGCCTCGAACAGATCGAGGCCTTCGAACGTCGACTGACCGACCTCGCTCGCCCCGCGCCACGCGACTGGGCCGACGGGAATCGGGCGCTCGCCGAGGCGGCCGCCGAGCGAGTCGCCGAGTTTCGGGAGCGGACGGCGTCGCGATTGCACACCGTCGAGACGCTCGCCGACCGCGACGACGTGACGATGGCCGACCTGTTCAGCCCCACCTTCTACGACACCGTCCGGGAGGCCCGCGAGGAGTGGCTCGACGCGCTCGACGACCTCGAATCCGCGTTCGAGGCGTACGCCCGCGACGGCTCCGAACCGGTCGCCGCCCACCTGTACGACCGCTTCGAATACTACCACGACCTCGTCGGCTCCACACACTACGCGAGCAACGGCATCCTGTTTATGACCTACTACTTCGAGGGGTTTGCGGACGCCGACCAGTCACGCGTCGGCGACGGCGGCACCGAACCACAGCGTCTCTGTGCCGACCTGGCGAGCGACCTCGACGAATACGAGGCGCTCGCGGACGAGATCGGTGACGCCTGCGACGGGATTACCGACGAGATAGCCTCGGACTGGGCCGACCGCGCCCTCTCGGAGATCACCACGGCCGGCTACCGGCCGAATCACAAACACGGCGTCGAGATCAACATCACGCCGCTCGCCGACGCCGAGGTCGTCCCGAAGACCGTCGACGACGAGGTGCTGTAGCGCGCCGCACGGCCGGCGAACGCACGACGAACGGAGCGAGGGGGACTCCGCCACGCGCGTCGAGTGAACGAAGGGGGTGAGGAGGGCGTGGCGGGAGTCCCGCGAGTGAGCGAAGCGAACGAGGGGGACTACGCCACGCGCGTCGAGTGAACGAAGTGAACGAGACGCGCGTGGCGGGATTCGAACCTTGCGTCGGGCCTGACGGCCCGACTAACCACCGCTCGCTTCGCTCGCGGTGGCGCGGTCGAGAGGTACGGACCCTCTGGCGTTCGACGGGATCAGACCATGTCCGACGAACTCGAACCCATCGAACCCGACGAAGCCGTACAGATGTACCTGCACGAGCGTCGTCCCGAAGTCGCATCCTCGACGCTCCAGTCCCACGAGTACCGCCTCAAGCACCTCCTCCGATGGTTCGAACAGGAACGTGTAGACAAGCTCAATGACCGATCGGACGCGACGTGCACCGATACAAGCTCTGGAAACAGGAATACGGCGACTTGAGCAGTGTGAGGCTGAAGTTACCACGACGTGGCCTTCACTCCCATCACGAACTCTCGAAAGATCGACTCACGCTAGCTCTGAGAGTCCTCCAGTTCCGTTCTCGTATCCGTCGACCCCCGACAGAGGGGCGCTTACTCAATCCCCGAAACTACGATGTGGACCTCTCACAATTGCTGTCACAGGCACTGTTTAGATTAGGGGCTTTCGAGGTGGTCCCAACTTCACAGGCTTATCTAAACACTACCGCTGTCACACGGGCATAACTTTTTGAGTGGAGATTACCTTGTCTCTCGATATTACGGGGGAACTAACTCGTCGGCGGATACTGTCATCGATCGGTGTGACACTCGGCTGGACCACCGTCGCCGGACGCGTCAGGGCACAACAGCCCCCTGATAGGCTCGTCTACGTCACCTCCGAGACGGGAGAGTTAGTCGCGTTCTCCGCAGCCACCGGAGAGCGACAGTGGGGGTTCGAGTTCGCGACCAATCCCGAGATAGTATCTCAGAAGGGGGGACCGCCGCTGGTCTGGAACGGGACCGTCTATCTCACTGCCCAGGGACGATTGTACGCCGTTGATGCTGCAACCGGTGACCGAGAGTGGGTGTTCGAGGGGCGAAACGGGGGTACAGCCTTGCCGACTGTCCACGGTGGGGTCGTCTACCTCGTGAATTACGTGGGGACTGGGACCGCTCTCCGAGAACAAGGGGATCTTGAGGCCCGGGGGAATGGATACCTGTACGCGCTCGATGCCGAGACGGGCGAACAACTGTGGCGGACGGCCAACCCGATGCTCTCGATCTCGTGCCAGGCGCCGCTGGTATACGACGGTACCGTGTTTGTACTCGGGGGGACGCTGATCGGTGGGACGATGTCAGCGTACGATGTCGGGACCGGTGCGAAGCAGTGGGGGCGGGTGTCTCCGTACGGCGACCTCCAGCTCCGCATTCCACGGTACGGCCCCGTCGAAGTCGACGGGATCATCTACATCATGGGGGCACAGGGTGGGATCTTGGGATTCGACCCGGACACGGGTGAGCGTGTCAGCCGTGCGGGGGCTAATGGAACACTGGTAGACACGCCGTACACCCCCTCTCGTGGGAAGTTGTCGGCCTACGGGAGCACGCTGCTCTCCGCTGACGGGGACAGGCTGGATCGGTTCCTGCCGGTGACCGAGAGTGAGGAAGATGTTCCGGGCACGACACAGGGAGGGGTGTACCCGTTCGATACCGTCGGGGAACTGGAGGGCGTGAAGTCCTCGTTCGCCGTCGGGCGGCCGGCACTGGGACGGCATCCATATTTGGTCGTCGGGGCCAAGCGATTCGAAGGGGACGGCGGTGCGGAGGGGGCGTCCAACGCTCGGTTCCAAGCGACGTCGATGAATCCGGCGATCGCGGCCCCCGACCCCGAGTGGACGTACGAGCAACCGGCGCTCGTGAACCCGACAGTCGCGGGACGGACCGCGTACATCGGCGGCGCGGAGCTCACCGCGCTGGACCTACGAGATGGGACGGAGCGGTGGTCGTCCGACGCGGTGGAGAGTCGCATCGTCACGGCCCCGACTGTCGTGGCGACCCCGAAGCGAGGTCACAGCATCGACGAGCGGATTCGTCATCAGACACTCAACCACCACGACATGCTCGGGACACGTCCGGCCTCCTTCCGGGTGAGTGGTGGCCAACTCTCCGCCGCTGGACTCGCGCATGGGGATGAGTACCTGTTCCCGGGCAATGACATCGAACCGCGGATGTACACCGCTGACGAACCGCGGGATGACGGGTTAGCGTACGCCACGTATGACAGACTCGTCGGTCAGGTCGACGCTAACGGCCGGATCGTCGTTCCCCGGGACGCGCTGGAGGCGTTCCGAGCTGAACATGGCGAGACCGCTGGTCTCATCGTTCAGATCCACAACATTGGGGGAGAGACGGCCGAGAAGCCTGTCGAGGTGACTCTCGGAGAGATGACATTCGAAACGACGATTCCCATTCAGGGCTTTGGCATTGGGTCACTGTACTTGTTTGAGAGTCGCGCGGCGACGCCCGAATATGTCCGGTCGGGGAGTGCGACCACTTCGGCGAAGACGTATTTTGGTGGAGCGGCGCGCATCGACTTCCCTGGAGAGCAACTGCTCACTGACGATCCTACTGAGCTAACGGTCTCGACACCGGATCACGAGCGGACGATTCGATTCGAGGGTGTCGCGTCGAACGACACTCCCGAAGAGGCTGCATCCCCGGAGCGTACCGAGTCGTCGACCGAGCAATCCGAGCCAGTAGACAGCGCAGAGCAGGAGACGACTGGCGCGTCTGGACCTGGACTTGGGGTCATGACTGGACTTACTGCGATAGCAGTCGGCGGATATGCCCGCTCCGCGTGGAGAACGCAACACGACGAAGAGTAGGGTAACTCGATTCGACGGTTTCGATGTAACGTCCACACTATCTCTCCGTGTGCCAGCCGTTTTTCAAGAGGTGTCGTTTTCACTGCACTGTTGAAAGCAGTACGTCCGCCAGAAGATCCATAGCGACGTAGCGAGCGAGGCGATGGACAGCTACACCCATGAGGGAGTACGGCGCTCTACGAGGAGATACCCGTGCGCTTACTTCCCGTCCGGAGCCTCCAAGATCCGAATCTTCGTTTCCGGTCCCATCACGGAACCCTCCGACCGATGGCATGGAACGTGGTAGGAGAGGGTTCGATACGAACGCCAGACTGAGCCAACCAACTCGACGCGGGTTCGACTCTCGCTGCTCGGTCAGAAAACGGGCGTGGCGGGAGTCCCGCAAGCGAACGCAGTGAGCGAGGGGGACTACGCCACACGCGTCGAACGAACGGAGTGAGTGAGACGGGCGTGGCGGGAGACAGGGCGTGTACCGGGAAAATTGGCCATTCAGGCCGGTGCGCGTGGTCGGGGTCGATAGCCATGCGGTTCGCCACCGAGCGAACCATGAATTTGGAACCAATCGAACCCGAGAAAGCAGTCGAACTGTACCTCGCAGAGAGAGAAACCCAGTACGCGGACGCGACAGTCCGCTCGCATCGGTCGCGACTCGGCCACCTAGTCCGCTGGTGCGAGGAGAACGACATCGACAACCTGAACGACCTCACCGGTCGGCGGCTTCACGAGTACCGCATCTGGCGACGGAACGAGGGCGACCTCTCCGTGGCGAGCGAGAAGACCCAGATGGACACCGTGCGCGTCTTCACGCGGTGGCTGGCGTCCATCGACGGTGTTCCGCCCGAACTGCATCAAAAGGTCCAGTCACCGAGTGTCTCGGCGGAGCAGAACACTCGGCACGTCATGCTCGAAAGTGAGGACGCCGAGGCGGTGCTCGACCATCTGGAGAAGTACGAGTACGCCTCCCGCCGGCACGTCACGCTCTCGCTTCTTTGGCACACGATGATGCGTCGTGGCGGTGCGCGGTCCCTCGACGTCGAGGATTACCAGCGAGAGGAGCAGTGCCTGTCGGTCGTCAGTCGCCCGGAGACGGGGACCCGAATCAAGAATGGCAAGAACGGCGAGCGGCTGATTGCGCTTTCGGATCGGATGTGTGCGCTCCTCGACGACTGGATTCAGAACAAGCGTCCGGACGTGACCGATGAGTACGGGCGCGAACCGCTGCTGGCGACTGCACAGGGACGCGTTTCGAAAACCACGATTGCGCGGGCTTGCTATCAATACACGCAGCCGTGCAGGTACGACGAACCGTGCCCGCACGACCGTGATCCAGAAACGTGTGACGCAGTCCAGCACGGGCACGCATCGAAGTGTCCGTCGAGCGTCAGCCCGCACGCGATTCGGCGGGGAAGTATCACCTACTCCCTGAACCAAGACGTACCCGAGACCGCCGTGGGCGACAGGGCAAACGTCAGTCAAGAGGTCCTCGACCAGCACTACGACAGGCGCACCGACCGCGAAAAGATGGAACTCCGCCGGCAGTATCTCGACGACCTCTAAGTCCGCCTTCAGCCGAGAACTATTATTTTTCTCGTTGGCCAGTCGCTGCGTGCTGCGGAGCAGGAGTCACGTATACCCAGTGTCGCCTCCCTGCACGTCGTCGAGAACTTGCTGGCGCTGGCGCATTTTGTCCTCCTCGGATCGGACGTCGTAGTGCTGGTCGATAATCGCCGGCGAGACATTACACCGCTCGCTTACGGTCTCGACTGGGACGCCGGTACGGAGGAGTTGCGTAATGTACCCCCGCCGAATCGGGTGGGGTGTGACGCTCGACGGGCACTGTGCGACGCTGTCGCGGTCGGTGGCCGCTTCACACTTGTCCGGGTCACGGTCGTGTGGACACTCAGTATCACGGACACAGGGCCGTGACCACCGGTAGATGTACGTTCGTATCGTTGAGCGGGCGACGCGACCGTGTGATGTCGCGAGGAGCGGCTCCCGCCCGTACTCGTCTTCCACGTCCGGCCGTTGGTGCTGCAAATAGTCCTCGATAATCTTGCAGGCTTCCACCGAGACGGCGATTCGCCGCTCGCCACGGGATTTGTTCTTGATTGGAGTATCGGACTCCGGTCGGTGCCGAACGTCGAAGTGGGGCGTCTCAGCGTCTGGATGGAAGTCTCTGAGGTCGAGCGCTCGCGCACCACCGAGTCGCATCCCCGTCTCGGCAAGGGTGAGCCAGCAGATGTGGTCGACGGTGCCATACTCGTACTGCTCTAAGTACGTCAGTATCTCTCGGGCCCGCTCCGCGTGGAGCACAGTATCGCGGGCGTTCTCGCCGGCTTCGAGGTCCGGTGAGTCGACCTTGCGATAGAGGTTGGGAGTCACTGCACCGATGCTCTCACACCAGCGGATGAACACGCGAAGTGTGTCCATCTGGGTCTTTTCGCTGACAGTCTTCAAATCTTGCCGACGCCACACGCGAAATTCGTGGAGATCACGGGCAGTGAGGTCGTTGAGATTGTCGATGCCGTTTTCCTCACACCAGTCGACCAAGAATCCGAGCCGCGACCGATGAGAGGTGACTGTCGCTTGCTGGCAGCCTCGGACCTTGTCGTTTAGATAGAGTTCGAGCGCGTGTTCGGGCGTGGTTGGTTCGAGTGGGTCGGTGGTCTGATCCAGCAGGTCTGCGAGGCGGTCTTCGAGATTTGCCTCCCCCGCGATATCGGGGACCTCGTTACTCATGGCTACCCCGAGAGATCCCCTGTTTTGTTGGCCACGCTGTCAGGAGATTCACTACACGTCGTGGCAAGAGATTCGTCGGACGATCCCCTGCACGGTACCACTTCGATCGTCGGACGATGTCGGCGGCTAGCGGACGAGGTGCGGACGTTGCTGAGGATGAAGATCTCATATCTGAGCGTTAATTCCGACACCTAAATACGGTCCAATTAATTGGGATTGGTGGAATTGGCGGAGTTGGTGGCTGAGTAGAATAATTGGTGAATCCTGTTTCGAAACACTGTCGCCTCCAGTTGGACTGGTGGCTCGGGCCTCTGATATTTGTATGCACACACCCGAGACACGAGGCTACTCGCTAACTCAGTAATGGCTCGCGCTGTTAGGCCTCCCAGGGCCACGGCTCTGTTAGTGGAAGTGATCGCAGCTACCCTGTAATTGGTACTCCCGGAACTCTGATGTTAGCAATCCCGGGATTGCTGATGATGGCAAACCCAGCATTGCCAATATAACGGGTGCCGCAGAACGGGTCACACGCACCCGTGTTTGATTGGCCTGCATCGTAAGTGCGGACTATGAACAATATACAGCGAGGTATACTTGGTGTTCAGGTCACTCTCGTCGGCTTGCTTCTCGGGACGGTGTTCGGAGACGTGTCTCCGTTCGATATCGTCGCACTCGTTCTCGGGATTGTTGGTACGATCCTCGTCTTGATTGCTGTATTTGATATCTGAGTCGAGGTCTAACGAAGATTGAGATAACCAACTAACGGACAAGACTCATCCGAACAGCTGTCTCTCCAGCTTGGGGAGGAACGCAGATCCGTGTGGAGAGTTCTATGACGCTGTAAGACTGAGTTGTTACGAACCGTACGAATTACGAATGGGTTGGGGCGGGAAGATAACGCACCGCGCTGGTTCCCTTCGCGCCCGATTCCAGGCGTTTCGAGCTTTCTAACGGGACTCCAGAATACCCATGGTATCCCGAGAAGTCAGGCTAGAACCGATTGAACCCCGAACCGCGCAGCAACTGTTCCTCGACCACAAGGAGACCGAATGCACCGAGTCGACGGTGCGCAATCATCGGTATCACACGACCAAGTTCGTCGAGTGGTGTGAGGAGAACGACGTCGACAATCTGAACGACCTCACCGGTCGCGACCTCCAGGCACTCCGGCTCTGGCGCAAGGAGGAAGGCGACATCAATCTCATGACGCTCAACAACTACATGTGCTCGTTGCGCGTCTTCATCAAGTGGTGTGGCTCCATTGAGGCCGTACCGGAGAATCTCTACGATAAGGTGATGGTGCCGCGGGTCTCACCCGAGGATCAGCAGGCCGACGAGACGCTCGACGCCGAGACGGCCAAGGAGATTCTAGCGTACCTGTCGACCTTTCACTACGCCTCAGTGGAACACGCGATGCTGGGGCTCCTCTGGGAGTCCGGAATGCGGATCGGCGCGGCCAACGGACTGGATGTCGACGACGTCGATCTCGCCGAAGAGCAGTTACAACTCGTCCACAGGCCCAGCGAAGGGACGACCCTGAAAAACGGAACCGGTGGTGAGCGACCCATCGCCATCACCTCCGATTTCGCCGACGTGCTCGACGCCTACATCGAGAGAATCCGGAAGGACGTGCCCGACGACCACGGGCGTGATCCGCTATTCACGACCTCTCATGGCCGAATGTCCCGGACGTCGATACGCCGGATCGTGTACAAAGTAACCTCACCGTGTTTCCGGAACGAACCCTGCCCGGACTGTACCGAGACGCGCTCGGCGCAGTGTCCCGAAGCCGTGAATCCGCATGCAGTTCGCCGAGGGAGTATCACCCACTATCTGACCCAGGACATCCCCGTCGAGGTCGTGAGTGACCGGATGAACGTGAGTCGTGACGTGCTCGACAAGCATTACGACCAGCGCACTGAGCAGGTGAAACTAGAGCAGCGACGGGGGTATCTCGAAAATATCTGAGGCTCTGTCGGTGCAGCGGATCCGGTTTTTAGAGTAGTATGTGCTATAGAGGTACTCTGTATGTAGTAGGATCCGCGTACTGAATACAGAGGATGAGTCCAGTATGATGGCTGCATTTATTGGCATATCGACGGGAGTAGCCAATGATTCAGTAACTCAGTCATCTGCTTATGAGTCCTCAAATCGTCTGTGTTCTGGACCGATATCTGATATATCCCTATCAAATTCTGAGTAGGAATCGGCGCCGACTACATCAATTTTCGATCGCGGAAGATGCCGACGAAGGGCGAGTTCAGAGACATCTGGCATGTCTTCCTCTTCAAAATGATTCAAAATAGTCACAAACTGATCAACATGGTCAGAAAAAACCTGTTTTATCGCTGGGTCAATAGCATTTGACGAGCTGTCAAATTCTGATTCCAATGTTTGCATCATGTCAATAAATTTGTCGTCCTTGAGAGTTCGAAGATCACGTATGAACTGGCCCTCTTCGTGAGGAGCATAACTCTGAATATATTCTTCGAAATTGTCTACCAAGTTCTCATTAGATCGATTGAGTGCCCTTAGATAGGTCTCACCGCTCTTTCCCTGTTTGGTATTCAGATCCAAGCCCTCTATATTCTCAGTATAGTCTTCTTTTAAGATATCGATAAAGCCCTCATATTTGTCAACATCTATTTCGTCCACTGCTTCTGTATATATCGAGGATAAGGTGCTTACATGAGCGTTTAGACAAGGTAATAAGGCACGTCTGAGCTCGCTGCTCGTGTCCCGTTGATCACGACGAGCTTTCTCCAGGAAAGATTCTCTAACGATCACAGCAGTTAGATAAGAAACTACAATCGATGGCGTATATATCACAGTGAAGTCACGTATTCGATCTGCGCTCCCAGTTTGAGGATCCCATACCCAGTTGTTAGATAAGAAGGGAAACATGGCGATGAGACGGGGTAAATAGGTGGTCCCGAGCCAAACGACGACTGATATACACAAAAGACCAGCGAGAAGTGAATTTGGCCATCGAACAAAGCTTCTGAGCAAGCTTTCATTCCTATCAGAAATGTATTCTTTAAGCCAATCACGGGCCATGTTTCTATGCTATACCTCTTTGTATTTCAGTGCTTGCAGGGAATAAGATCAGAGGGGTATTCTATCCCAGTAATTCAGACTTTTGACTTCGGTTTGTCCTACATTCGGGCCCTGTATTCAGCAAGCCAGTCAAAACATGTCAACAACTGTGCATCCGGCATGATTCTGCTTTCATGATTGGATTTGGGGCGTGAGAACCTACAATACGGTGTTTGAATACGTATCGATCCGTTTCACAGCCATCATAATCGGATCCCGACGCCGCAAGAAAGAATCACACAGACCAGAGCTCGCCAATATTGGGCCACGGAGCCAACAGCCACAGCAAGCTCCCAAGCAGCAGTATTCGGAACAAGACGGCAGCAAAGCAGGGACGGCGAGGAGCGAACGATACGGAGCCGACCATCCAGACAGTCGTTGTGAGTTTCATAATCGGTTGCTGTCGGGCGATTCGATGGGAAAGTCGACGGGACTGCGCACGGACTGGCTTCAAAAGCAGTGATAACACGGCCGAAATCGGGGCGGTCCGTGCCGATCGCTGAAAATCTGGGATGCGTACACAGAAACACAGATCCGGTAGACACGCAGACTGATTTCGGAAGTAGACCTCTTCTTGCGGGCGTACAGACCGATTATGAACAATCAATAGTCGGCGCTATCAGTTCGAGCCACCGTCTTCGCCGTCCTCACGCTGCTAGACCAATTATGAAACACCACCCAGACGTTCCGCTTCTACATCCAGTATGCAAATCGCATCAGCCATCATCTTCGTCCACCGGCTGACCACCATCCGTCATGGCGTACTGCGACATGCTCGCTTCGAGCGCTTCCCGCCGACGCCGTGATTTCCGTTCTTCCGTTCGCTGGTCGTAGTACTTGTCCAGAACAGGCACGGAGACGTCGACGCGGTCACTGAGCAGCTCCTTCGGAAGGCCGGCGTCGAGCTGGGACATAATCGCCCACTTTCGGAGCGGATGTGTACTGAACGAGGAGGGACAATTGGCAGCCTCGGCGTTCTGTGCCGCGTCGCAGTCGGTAATCTCCCGGTCGTGGGGACACTCCGACGCGTACTCGCACGGCCGACTCAGCTTGTAGAAATCCCGTCGAATAGTCGTCGTCGAGATTCGCCCGTTGGTCGTCGTGAAGAGAGGATCGCGGTCGAACTTGTCGGTCACACCGTGACGGTGGTGGTCGATGTAGGCCTGAAGCAGGTCCACCAACTCCGGCGGGATGTTGATGATTCGCTCGCCGTCCGCGCCGTTCTTCAGGGGTGTCCCGTACGCGTCCGATGATTCAGGACGGTGCTGGAGATGGATGACTGCCTCCTCTGTCTCCAGGTCGTCGAGGTCGACTGCTCGAAGCGCCCCGAGTCGGATGCCGACCTCGGCCACGAGTTCGAACTGTGCGTGACGTCGGGAGGCGTATTCGAAGCGGTGATAGAACGAACGGATGGCTTCGACCGCTTCGTCCTCGGGGACGTCGGTGCGGACTTCCTCGTTAGGTGGCACGTTGGGCAGTGGGACGCGGTCGGCCAGGTCCTCCTCGAC
Organism: Haloplanus natans DSM 17983; assembly: GCF_000427685.1. NCBI lineage: Archaea > Methanobacteriati > Methanobacteriota > Halobacteria > Halobacteriales > Haloferacaceae > Haloplanus > Haloplanus natans. Next base: position 1,450,385 of record NZ_KE386573.1, on the reverse strand, counting down.
GGCGTCGATGGTCTCGCAGAACCGGAGGAAGCGTTGGATAACCGCGAGCGTCCCGTTCAGACTGACTGTGTTGATATCGGTCTCGGACTTGCGCCAGGTCTTGAACGCTACGAGACCCCGCCCACGGAGGTCGGTCAAATCGGCGATACCTGCTTCTTCCGTCCAGTCGTGGAAGATGTTGAGCGCGGAGCGATGCGTGCGTCGGGTCGCCGTTCGGAGTTCGTCGCGACGGTGTTCGAGGTACCAGTCGATCGCGTCTTCCGGTGTGATTGGTTCCAGTTCTCTGCCGGCCATCACCTGCCTCGATACACCCCTATCGTAAATACGGTCCAATTAATTGGGATTGGTGGAATTGGCGGGGTTGGTGACTGAATGGAATAATTGGTGGATTCGATTCAGGAACGTCGGCTTCTCGGACAGGCTGTTCTATTTAGCGCCGGTCTCTATTTGCTATCGGGTGGTTGGTGTCATGCTATTCGCTGTTTCACTTGTGGATTAGGTCGTGACCCGGCGATGTGTCGCCCTGATGAGTTACGACTTTGCTTATCGAAGTGATCCCGGTGATCCAGTAATTGGCACTCCCGGAATCCAGATGTTGGCAATCCCGGGATTGCTGGTGATGGCAAACGCGGGACTGCTAATGTTGGCAGTCCACGATTATATACGGCCTCGAATTGGGGTTCACCATGTGCATCGAGATTTGGAACTGCGAATCAAAGGCCACCTCTACGAGATTACGGAAGTCAACGAAGAGGTGCTCGGGTCGGAACAGGGGCTGCCAATGTCGGTGAGTGGCTACGAAAAAACACTCCGGAGTGTCGCTAACTGTGGGAATAGTGAATTGGTGGATCGGGTTGCAGAGTCCATCAAAAAGCACATTCGAACTCACGAGGATCGCCCGGAAAACCAGACAGTGCGTCGGGACGCGCGAATACTCCTCACGGAACAGGGAATCGCTCCAGACACCTATCTGAACCGGGCTTGAATCTGAAAGAGTCAGAACGTGCTGATATCCTCAATTAGTGATTACAATAGCCAAGGGACCGCTATGCGTCGCCAAACTTCCTATCTAAGAGTTCACCGGTTCCGATCGATCCACCGACAGAACTCTTCGAAGTCCTTGGCGCCTGCGTCGTCGGCGATATCGTGGAGCGTCCCAATACTCACGCTATCGTGATAGGGAACCGAAACAGTGCGGGATTCGATATCTGATCCATCGGGGTGTTCCCACTTGAGGATGTAGTGATCGCCGGCGATCCGATCGACCCAGAAATTCCCCTTGTTGCAGAGGACCTTGACGATATCCTTCCCGGAGAAATCCCGCGTGACCATTCGAATTACTTGAGAACGTCCGGCAGCTCGCCGCGACCCGGCGTGTTCTCGTCGGGATCGATTCCGAGTTCTCGCAGCTCCTCCTCGGTGGGTTCATGCCCACCGTCGTTTTCGATCGCGTCGACGACGGCATCGAGATTTTCGAGGGCCTCGTCTCGCGTCTTGCCTTGAGCGGACACCTCGACTTCGAGGTCTCGGGCGGTCCAGGTCCCGTCCTCGTTGTGGGTCAGGGTGATTCGCGGTTCCCGGCCGGATCCGTGCCCGGAATCGATACTCATGCCCATATGTACATGCGGAGAACGGATAAATTCCCCTTCCTCTGTGAGCCCGTGCATCGGTATTCCGAGCGAGTTCCATACGGGCGCCTACTCGGCCCACTCCAAATCAGACGGGGCGTACGAGTACTGTTTGATTCCCCCGTCGTTACAGTGTGATTCGAGGGCACCCGGAAACATCTCTGGATCCTCAAGCTGTCCGGTGTAGACCACCGACACCGTCTCGGACCCGGAATCATCTGCACGGGCGACTACAATCGCCTCATCGGGGTCATCGTGACTCGCTTTGACGACCCGATCGCCCGGTGTGAACGGATTCTCGGCGAATTCCAAGTTCGTGTGTTTGTAGTTGTACAACTGGATGTCCTGGTCGTCACAGTACGACGAGAGAATGGCCGGATCGATATCTCGCCAGTTGCTCGGCCCTTGGTCGAGGCTACTGGGGAACGCAACACACACGGCCTCACCGTCCATCGACTGACCGTAGACGCCCACATCCTTCTCCGGAGGCAGGACCTCGACAACGACCGCCACAGACGCGTCCTCATCACCGGACTTGATGACACGATCGCCCGGCGAAAACGGATTCTGTGGCTTCTGATTCATGTGAGCCGTGTTCGGACCGAGATCCATTAGCTCGTTCATCGGGCGAGCAGCGAGGTGGTCCAGCTTCGTCGGTTCGTCGCCCGAGTACGCTTCCTGGGTCGATACTTTCGACTTGAGCGTCTCGACGCGCTCCCAGCCGAGGAGGATGAGCCCGTCCTCGTTGTCCCGATGCCACACCATCACGATGATTTCGTCGTCGGGGTCCTGGTCGAGGAGCTTCGACGGTCGGAAGGCGGAGACGTCGCGGGAGGTCTTCACGTCGATTTCGTAGCCGAACACCTCGAAGTCGTAGGCCGAGAAGCTCTCCGGGTTGCACTTGCGAATCGCCTCCTCGTTTTCCCACTCCCACATTTCGACGGGGAGGTACTCCCGACAGAACTGTTCGAACGCGAGTTCCCCGAGGTTGCCGCGGCGTTTGGTGGGGACGTCGTCGGCGTCCTGCTTCACGGCTTGGTGGTGGGCGCGTTTGCGGTCGACGTCATCAGGGGTGTAGAGGTACACTGTGTTGACATCTGAAAGTGAAGAGATGAATGTACCGGCAGCTGAAGCGTGAGTTGAATTTATCGCAAAAACTAGCTGAACACTATATCCGAATTCGGAATCATCACTCCCGGGATTCTAGCTTTATGCCGATATATTCCCAATAGGAATCCTATTCCTAATTGGAAAGAAAAGACGACGAACCCGCCGAGTGGTCTTCACCTCAGGGACGAGAGAATCAACGTGGCGCTCGCAATTCTGTCCCGTTCACAGGAAATGCCGTGCTGATGAAATACCCCTATCGGACATCGTGAGTTCAGTCACAAACGCATCTCGGTTGCGATACGGTTCGCTAATCCGCATCGCGGGTCCAGTATAGTATACTGGCGTTCCGTTCTTCGATTGGAATGTATATCCGTTGCTGAAATCCCCATTCTTCGGCCGGTGTTCGTCGCCAATCAGAACACAATCGAACGAGACCTCGGACTGTGACAGTAGCAAATCGAGATCAATATCGGCCTTAGAGCGCCGATACGGCGGGAAGCTGTCGTGAAGACATAACACATTCAGCCCATCCTGCGATGGAGTGAATGCGACCTCGGTTGCTTCCCATGATCGTGACTGATATGACCCAACATCGTCGATGCCGACGTTTCCTGCCGAAATCCCGTACAGATTCAGTCCAGTGTCACCGAGTTTCGAGGGCCGGGTCGAGAGTTCTGTTAGTACGCCACGCTGGATTTGCTTCTTTAGCCATGCAATTCCGTTGACGGAATCCTGATATTGAGGTCGGTAAGCATCGTGATCATGTGAGCCGATAATACAGTATACCGGGATGTTATGGGTCGCCAGTAGCGTCAACTCAAACTCGATAGCATCGAGCGTTTCTTGATCGACTTCATGGTCGAGAATATCCCCTGTGTGTACAACTGCGTCGACGCCCAAATCGATAGCATTTGTTCGAATCTGTTTGAAGGTATCTGTACTTGACAGCTCTCGAATCCACGACACAGTAGCGCCGCTGCCGGTTGTTATCCGGTTCTCGTACCCGAGGTGCGTGTCGCTGACGAAGAGGAGCTTCGCTTGCCCACACGATTTACTCTTCCGAGATTGTCCGGGGGACACTTGTGAAACTTGACTCGGGTCAAGCAACGTTGTGACGCCAACACCGGGAGATTCAGCAGATGGTTCAGCGGGGAATTCTGCGAGAAGTGCAATTGCTTTGTCGACAGTTGTTTCGTTGACTTCCGCAGGTAGGACCGTCTCAGATTTCGGTGCAATCGGGACCATCGCGCCCGATGGGAAATATTCCCTGTCTTGGGGACGGGGCTGTTCAACCTGAATCGCGGAAAATTCCGTGATTCGAGTCCCATTGCCATGTGTTTTGACTCGGTCTCTGCGGTACTCGTCGTTCCGGCGATTCTGCTGCTTGCCGTAACACGTTGCATCCTCCGCCAGTAACTCGCCCCCGTACAGCACCGACTCTAATGCTAGTTTCCACTCCGGGTTGGTATGCGCTGGTAGCGAATCGTACAGGACTGATAGACCGTCATACAGCTCGATTAGTTCTTTGTCCGGAGAAACTACCATTAGCTCTAATCAAGAACACTACCCCATGATATGAATTCGGGGATATTTACCCGTGAGGCGTTGGTTCTAAACCCTCTCCAATCGTGTCGGAGTGTATGGCATCTACGGACGTCGTTGAGGCATTCACCTCAACAAAAAAAATCCTCTATGAGTGCGGACTCACTGACGACTTTTTTCTCGACCTCGTGGCATCTCGACTTCTGATAGAGCGCATCGGCGAGACGAATAACCAAGGCTGGTGGGAATCTCGCATCCTCTCAGAGACAGGACGTATTCGGCTATCAGAGGTCGCGCCAAAAACGCGTCTGAAATCACAGATCGACCTCGCACTGAAGGTTGGGCGGAAAGCAGAGTCGGATAGGCTCCCAGAAGATTCCATCTCTCTCTTCTCGTTTGGGCCACAGATGGAATCTCGGCTTACTGCTGCGATCGATGAGATCGAAGCCGATGAGAACGTCTCGTTTGAGGAGCTTGAGAATCTAACCGTATCGACCTTAGAGGAAGGGTGGACAGACCCCGTCATTGAACAGACGGAAGCAAATATTTCAGGAGAAGCTGGTTCCCATTCCCTTCCCGAATCGGATGCAGGTGATACCATCTTGGTCGACGAAGACGGCTATACCCAGGATAAAATAGACCTGGAAAAGTGGAGACTTCTTGTGGCGTTTTTGCGAGGGTATGGCCGCTGTACCAACAGCTTACAAGTAGCGTACTATCCACTTGAGTCAGAAGTTAAACCGGAAAACGCGTGATGGATTCGTATGAGTAACGAACACCTCGATCCAGAAGACGAGACAGAATCTGAACCCGAAGAAAGCCTCGACCCCAAAATCGCGCATCACAGTACGTATATCGACGAAACAAAGCGTATCCTGCGCACCTACGCCGAATGTGAGTCGTATGATGAACTGGAGCACCGGGTCGTCGAGGAAAACATTCTGAATAAGAACACCGATGAGTATCGAACGAACATCCTCCGCGAAGTCACGCGTCGACATATTCCTGACAAAGAGGAATACACCGAAACACCGCTAATGAAGGTCATGTCGGCCGATATCCGTAGCGACGTGACTGATTGGTGCCTCTACTACGAATTCGCACAAGACCCATTCATCCGCCTCGTCACCGAGGATTTCCTCTATCCAGAATTCGAACGGGGGACTCTCTCGGTCCAGGCAGTGGATATCGTCGAGTTCATCCAATCGATACAAGCGAACTACACGGACTTACAGGAGCGCTCAGAATCGACGATAAACGAAGCTGCTACGAAATACCTCACTTCTCTCCGGAACTTCGGTCTCTTAGAAGGCACTCAACGAAAGGAGTTTGCCGTCACCTACGTTCCGGATGAGACTATTGCGTATGTCGTCTACCGCCTCTTCGAAAAAGGAGCGAAATCCGCGTCAGAAATTATTGAGCACGAGGACTGGAAGCTCCTCCTCATGAACGAATCTGAGGTGCAACGGCGACTTCGTGACATCTCCCCCGAATACGTGTCCTACGAGAAACGCGGGTCCACAGAACGACTGATTCGAAAGTACGACAGCATGGAGGAACTGATTGATGCCTTCTGATTTCCAAGAACGGCTTGAAGAGGTCGAACGACTTGTTCGGGATGACAGAGACGAGGTCGGGAAGCGAGCGGGCGTCCCATTCATTGTCTTCACCTACGACCCTGCCGATGAAATCGAGGTGGACGAGGAGGTTCGAAACCTCATCAGCAAACTTGAATTTCACGACCAGGATATCGCGGCAATCGATATGCGAGAGCTAGTGTTTGCGACACTCGAAGACCGTGGCATCTTGGAGAACGTGATTGACCTCGAACGACGTGATAGAGAGCAATTACTTGACGGGCTGAAATCGTCGCTATTAGATGATGGCAAGATGGGAAAGTTGGCATCCGAGATTGCAACACAGGCAGAAGACGCTGATACCGTAGTCGTCTACCGAATGGGTATCCTCTACCCATTTGCCAGTGCCTCCACACTGATGGGGCAACTGGAGACGAATACCCCAGACGACACCCCCATTGTGTTCTGTTATCCGGCGAGGGTCGATGACAAGAGTTTAAGATTCCTCGATGAATCTGAGGGAACATATTACCGCGCAAGGGTAATTGGACATGAGTGACACAACCTCCTCCGATCAGATTCACGAAATCTTCTATCGACCGATTAATCGGAAGATTGACCGTGTCGTCAAAGTCGATAATGACGATCCGAGCGTCGTCAAGAAAGAACTCGAAGAGTACATCCTCACCCCGCAACTTGAACGGCACTTCTCTGACGCTCTAGAAGCCGTCATCGATACCGAGCACACACAGACGGAAGACGTCGGCATGTGGGTCTCGGGGTTCTTCGGCTCTGGGAAGAGTCACTTCATGAAGATCCTCGGCCACGTCTTGGAAAACCATGAATTCGAGGAGGCTCAAGCAGCCGATATGTTCCGAGATCGCATCGAAGGCAACGAGATGCTCGACGGTGCGGTCTCCTCTGTCACGCAGAAATTCGACTCGGAGGTGTTGATGTTCCAGATCGGCGCAAAAGCCGATGCGTCCGGCAGTGAATCTATCACCGAGATTATTCACCGAGAGTTCAACACATCACGTGGCTACGCGTCGATGCCTTGGGTCGCGGAGATGGAGCAAGAACTCGAATCCCGAGGAGTCTACGACGACTTCGTCCAGGCTATCGAGGCAAACACTGGGAAAGACTGGACAGAGGCCCGGAAGGACGCCATGTTCGTTCGCTCGGATATGGAAACCGCGTTAGCCGAAGCGACCAACGAATTCGACAACGAAGAAGACGCCGCCCGTGCGGTTGACGATGTCAAGGAGAACGTCCGAATCGATGCCTCCACACTTGCCGGTGACATCGTCGACCACGTCGAACAACGAGAAAAGGAGACAGGGGACAACTGTCGCTACTTCGTCTTCATCGACGAGATTTCCCAATTCATCGGTGACGACGGCCAACTTCTCTTAGAACTACAGAGCATCGTCGAGCAATTCGGTCTCAAAGGGAAGGGGAAGGTCTTCCTCGGCGTTACCTCCCAAGAACAACTCCAGCAGCTGATTCCAGGCGTCCTTGAGAAAGAAGCCGAGGAATCGAAGGTCATCGACCGCTTCCCGCACCGGTTCGACCTCACCTCCGAAAACCTCGACAAAGTCGTCCGGGACCGTGTCCTCAGCAAGAAAGGCGAATTCAGAGGTAGAATAGGCAATCTCTACGACGAGCACGAAGGCATTCTTTCGGCCCGATACAAACTAGACTCTAGTCAGAGTCTGAAACCGATCACCCGAGAGAACTTCATCGACTGCTATCCGTTCCTTCCTTACCAACTTGACATCCTTCCAGAGATGTTCAAGGCTCTCGGCAAAGGATCGGACGACCAGCTCGCTGGGAGCGAACGGACGCTGATTGACGTCACGCAAAGCGTTCTCAAAGATGAGGAACATCTGTATAACGACGAACTCGGGGCCCTCGTCACGCTGGATATGATTTTCGACGAGATTAGCAATGACATCCCCAGCAGTGACGTCAAATCTATCCGCGAAGCCAAACCGAAGGATGCCGACCCGGAAATCTCACGACGCGTTCTCAAATCGCTCTATCTCCTCCAGCAACTGTCGTGGATTCCGAACACTGCGGACAATATTGCGACGTCACTCCAGCGTGAACTCGGCCCGACCCAGCAGCTGGAGGGTGACGTCGAAGACACGCTCGACGCTCTCGTCGACGCCGGGTACGTCGGTCGAAGCGAGGAGGGGTATCGGTTCCTTCGAGAAACCGAGCGTGAGCTCGAAAACGAAATCAAGGGAATCGAAGTCGGTCCCGGCGATATCCGTCGTTCATCCAAACGGTTCCTGAACGACATTCTCGACGAAACCTCGCGTGTCAACTACCAGGGTCAAACCTTCCAGCTGAATCTCAATATAGACGACGAGGAAATCAGCTCGAAGGGCTATATTGACCTGAAAACCTACTCACCGATCTATCAGCGGTACGAAGACGTTGATCCAGACAGACTGAAGACACAGAGCTTCAGTGAGGACGGGACACTCTACTGGATTGCTGACGACGAGAAGCAACACGACATCTACGAGAAACTCAAGTCGATATTCCAGATTAACACCGTTGTCAAAGAAAAGCGAGGCAACGAACTCAGCCAAGAGGAACAGGAGGCCCTCGGACAGAAACAGGAGGATCTGCAGCGTCTCCGCAACGAGGCCGAACGCGAGTTCAAACGCAGTTTCCAGAAGGGGACACTTATCTACAACGGTGATACCGATGAGTTCGACGAAACCAATACCTCGCTAAGCTCTCTCGTTTCGCGGAAGGCGGACAGTGCCATCCCGAAAGTATTCACCGACTTCAAGCACGGGTCCGCGTCAGTCAAGGATCGACATATCTCGGAGATATTCGGCGATCTTCAGGGCTCGTCGAACCCCTCGGTGTTCACCGAACTGGGAGTCGTTCAGGACGGCGAACTCATCGCCGAGGCACGGATTGCGTCGGAAGTTGAAGACGAAATCCAGAGCCGCGAGAAAGCGGGTGAAAACCGGACCGGTAGCGACCTGATCGACCACTTCGCAGAGCCACCCTATGGATGGAGCCGAGAGGTCGTCAGGCTTGCCGCTGCGGTCCTCTTCCGGAACGGGTCGATTATCCCGACCTACAAAGAGCGGACGTACGGCACGTACACCGAAGACGGAGCACAGGAACTGTTCACCCAAGTCACGAAGTTCAAGTCGACCTCGTTCGACGAACGGGAAACCGTCGACATAGACACGCGGACAGCTGCGAAAAATCTGCTTGACCGGCTGTTCGACCGCAAGGTCAAATCAACCGACCAAGCAGTCGACGAAGGCATTCGGGAGGAAGCAAACGACTGGGAATCGACGACGAGCACCCTCCTCTCACAACTTCGGCGGGTAGATTTCCCGCTCACTAACGAGGTTGACCAGTTCCAAACACGGTTGAACAACCTGATTCAACAGCCCACTTCGGCCAAGCGAATCAAGAAGTTCGTCGAGTTCGAGAGCGAATTAGAGGGACTCGCCAAAACGGCAAAGGATGTCGCCGAATTCTGCGGCGAGACAAGCGGAGAGAACCACCTCAAGGAGTACGAGACGATCCAGCGGTTCATGTCGACCGAATGGGAGACGCTCATTGACGAGGCGGATGACCACACCGCACATATCGACGTCGGAGATGACGCTCGTGAGGCCGCTAACCGGGTCAAGAACACATTGGACACGGAGGGTGTTATCGACCAGTGGACCGACGTCAAGACGGATTATCGAACGGCAGCTGAGGCCTTCGCCTCGACGTACGAAGCGCTGTACGAGAAACGATACGAGACGTACACCCAGTCAATCAAGACGGTCAAGGATTATGCTGGCGACGATATCGATGACGCTGACCTCGACTCGGCGCTCTCTGACCTGAAAGAACGCCAGGGGGACGGGTCGGTCGATCTGGATATCTCGAACAAGGAGCACATCAACCCGAATCCCTCGCTCACACGGCTCATCGAGCACATTCAGACGGCCGATTCGTACGAGAACGGTGCGAAAACCGAAATCGATGATCTGGGTGGAGGCGGTGGCGGTGATGGAACGATCCGCGAAAGCATAGACGTCGACGATATCTTCGGGAGTATCGTCGTGACCGAACCAGCGGATATCGAAGCTCCGATCGGCGAACTCCGAGACGAGGTCGAGGATCTCCTCGATCAAGAGGGCGATGTGGAGATTCGGTTTCGATAACCACTAGTTATCCACCCACTGAAATCTCGAAAGAGACCTCTCTGCCGAGAACGGAGCAATTGCGACAAACGTTATGTCAATTGGCGTGTGTTCAAATATTGGATGACAGATTATCACCTATTAAAATCCGGCCACAAAGAGTTCTTCCCGTACTGGAATCAGGAAAATATCATCTCCATCGGATGGGAAGATGCTTCAAAACTGGTGTATGAAGGCGCACCAGACAGTGACGTACGCGAAGTCTGTGAAAAGTACCACCAGAGTCCGGGATACATCTTGAACGTGCTGAAATGCTTTGCCGGTCGCTCTGGTGGGGATAGGACACCAATGAGTGAAGGTGATATCGTCATCGTTGACGGACAAAAGGATATCCGGGGGGAAAGTGTGATTCGAGGAATTGCTGAAATAGGAGAAATCAAAAAGTGGGACACTCGAATCGACGACGAGTTCCCGCATCTTCTCTACCGTGAGGTAGAATGGTGCTACAATGATGGACCCGTGGCAAAAAAGGAACTTTCCACAAAATTCCAGATGGGAGGCAGTGCCTCAACTCATCTGCCAAGCACGATTCAGGAATGGAACCCGGACGGCGATGCCCATACAGCGTTGCAGGAGCTAGTTGAGGATCTCAAAGACGCACCATTGATCCAGCCGAAGACGTACGATTTCGAGTTTAGTGAACGAGTTATCCAAGAGCATATCGCCGACCATCCAGAGCAATTCCAAGAAGATCTTGAAATCTCTTCGGGAAAGATTGAACAAGAGTACCGCACGAAAAGCGGCGATTTCGCTGATTTCGTTGTACTTCCGAGTGGTGAGGAGATTACAGTCGCCGAAACAAAAATTGATGCTGCAGGCCCTAAGGCTGCAAAACAGCTCCGCGAATATATCGAAGACCTGCAGGCAGAACACGATGGACACGTACGAGGAGTCCTAATCGCGGAAGAGTTCTATGACTACGAAGGAATTGAAGATGAAATCGGCGACCACGATATCACTCTTCACCGGTATCACGTCACTCTAGACTACGAGCAGGTTCAGATGGATTGAACCTGCCGTAACATCGGCTGGGGACCAATGGGATACCTTCGTTCTTCAATATCTCGCGACGAGCGAGCTAAGATATTCCCTTCCCACAAGTATAAGACTCACCGACCGCTTGACGGTGGTATGTCATCGCGGGCGGGAACCACGACACAGCGTGCTGTCATCCCGCCCGCTTCGTGGCTGTACGCACCTCTCTAATCCATGTCCACAACACACGGTCAACCAGGCCTTTCCTCGGAACGTCGCTCGACGATTCGAAGCACCATCCTCAGTACGCGCCACACCCTCGAAGATGAACTTCGACGGCAGCTCGAAAAGTATGGCATCTACGAGGACAAGCGTCTCCCGCTCGAAGATCTCTCTCACCTATCCGTTGAAGAGCGCCATACTCGACGAACGCTGGACGCTGCCATCGAACGGGAACTCGAATCCACCGAAGGCGACCTAGAGCGCTCGATCACCAACTACGTCCGCGAAGCGACGAAGACCTACCTCAACCGCTTTGTCGCGCTGAAAACCATCGAGGTTCGGGGCCTCGTCGAGGAAACCATCACCGAACGCCCGGAGTACGGCAACCGGTCGTACATGCATCACACTGTGGCGGAGATCGCCGGCGAGCTAACCAATGCTCCCGACGACGGCTTCGGTGCCACACTTGACCTTGCGTATCAGGAGATCGGTGCGGAGATTCGGATGATTTTCGAGGAGTCCGAACACACTGCTATCGACCTCGACGCGCAGGTTCGAGAAGAGGTTCTTGACGAACTGGACGCAATTGACGACGAAGCCTGGGAAAGTGACGAAGCTCTGGGTTGGGTGTACCAGTACTTCGGTGAGGAGGAGCGTGAAGATATTGACGAACGTGTCGATGAGGAGAACTACAAGATAGCTGGAACAGATATCGCTACGAAAACTCAGCTATTCACTCCGCGATACATCGTCGAGTGGATGGTCGATAACTCTCTCGGGCGAACGTGGCTCGAAATGCAGGGTGAACAGACGAATATTGACGATGAAGAGAATTGCTTCTACCTTGCCCCCCTGGAAGACTCCTTGATTGATCGGGAGACAGAGGCGGTAGAGGATATATCGGTGCTTGACCCTGCCTGTGGTAGTGGTCATATGCTATTCTATGCATTCGATGTGCTATACCAAATGTATCTGGAAGAGGGAAAAACGCCTGAAAAATACATCCCTCGTGAGATCCTGAAGAATAATCTCTATGGAATCGATATTGACTCTGGTGCAGCACAGATTGCTGCCCTGTCACTGTATCTGAAGGCCAAAGAACAGTCACCAGATGTTGCTATCCCTCAAATAAATATTGTCTCAGCCGATGCAGTACTCATCAACGGGGACAGAAAACAGGATATTTTAGATAGGGCCCGTTCTGATTTAGAGAAAGAAATTCTGGAGCAGATTTGGCGGAGTTTCAGCAATATTCGGGAATTCGGAAGCTTGGTTCGTGTAGAGGAGCGAATTGAAGAAATCCTAGACCAGCATAAAGAAGCCATTCAGGAATCTGGCCAAGTGAAATTCACTAATGAGGGATCCTTTGCAACACAAACAGCATTTGTTTCTGAAGAAGGAGGTGAAGAATCATGGAACCAAGTGAAAAACAGACTGTTGGAAGAAATTAGTGATTTGGCCTCTGAAGCTCTTGATCGTAATAACCCTATTGAGGAGATGTTTGCTGAGGAAGTAGGGAAAACAGTTGAATTGCTCGACCTACTCGTCGGCCAATACGAGATCGTTGTCAGTAATCCACCCTATCTCAACAGCAGTAAAATGTCGGAGGAGCTGAAAAGCTTCACCCGAGATAACTATCACGGATATCGTGATTTGTACTCTTGCTTTTTACAGCGTGTGCCAGAATTGACAACTTATTCTGGATATTCTGTAACAATCACCCCAGAAACATTTATGTATCTGCGAAGCTTTGAAGATCTCCGCGATTACTTGCTAGATGAAACAACAATTATTGAATCTGCCCATCTCTCAAATAGAGATGAGGACTATATGAACGTTTGTCACCTTTCTAATCCCGATCAAAAGACGAAGTTAGAATATGCTAAGTTTGACAGAGTGGTTGGAATGGAGGATAAACGGAGTGGCCTAAATTCAATGGTCTCTAAATATAGAAATACAGGCGCAAGCGAACGGGTATTTGAGGTATCTCAATCGACTTTCGCTGGAATTCGAGGATCACCCTTCACCTATTGGTATGGTGCAGATGTTCTCTCTATCTTTGATGACTCAAAGAATTTTGATGAGATAGTGGATATTGAATCTGGTGTGAAAACGGGCAATAACGACAAACTCCTTCGAAAGTCGTGGGAAGTCCCTCCTTCAGAGATCGGCGACCGGTATCGAGCCTCTATTCGGTCGGAGAATTCGCTGCCTTATCATGACGAAACAACCTATCTAGTTGACTGGAAGGGTGAGGGATCGTATATTGAAAAGCAGGGAGAAAAGCATGGCAACCAGTATTTCTTCGGCGATAAGTCCCGCATCGGCGAAGAATGTGCCGCCTTCCAGAAGAATAGCAAATATTTCGTGTCAAGGTACGTGAAAGAGGGAGAGATCCCAGATAATCAAATGTACAGAGTTCACCCTGATTCCGGTGATATACCTTACATTAATGGATGGATGAACTCTGCCCTCATAAGATATGTAATTGAAGGATTCAATCCTTCTGCGAACTTCCAGAAATACGACGTGAAGCGCTTGCCATTCAAAGAAGACGACATTTCATTCGCAAGGGTAGAGCCACTACATAATCTCATCGTGACTGAGATTGATAAGAAGAGTGCTCAGATGGAAGAGACTCTTCAATTCTCGTCTTCAAAGTTTTCTGCGGCGCTCGACGGTAATATACAAAATACCATATCGCAGATCTGGGAGAAGGATAAACTCGCAGAAGCAGCTAGGTTGGTTGCGGGCGGATTAATCGACGAGGAGGTCATGGATGTATATGATCTCAATGAAGATACTCGTGAGAGGATTTACTCAGAAATTCTATCTAACCCGAGTAGATTCCCTCATGTCAAGAATAGTGGGCAGATTCGCCACGAATTGCTAAAAGATGAGATAGACCCCGTCAGACTTGACGAACAAGAATACCAGTCACTAGTTAAGTCAGTCTCCAACTCAAAATCTGATGATTTCCGAGAAATTTGCGAAGATCACGAGATATCGCCATATACAGTCGTCAACATTTTCCTGAACGAGGAGGAATGTGATGTCACAAGTGACGAAGAAATAACGGAACGAATTGTATCTTACCTGCTCGGCGAACTTCTTGGACGTTGGAATAATGAAAGCGAGGAGTTAATCTTTGTATTTGAAGATGATTCAGAGGCGGTTGATAGCCAAATACAACAGATTCTTAATGACTACTTCATGGACGCTGACACTGCTAGAACCTTCATTGAATCTAATTTAGGGAGATCGATTGAAGATTGGCTTCGGAATCGATTCTTCAGATACCATCATACGAACAACTATAAGAGGAGAGGTCAACGGATTCCGGTCTATTGGCAGCTTGAAAGCCCAGGTGGGGCATTTAGCTGCTTCCTCTACTATCATGATATTGACCAGAATACGTTGCCGAAGCTTCGAGGTCAATATATCGATTCACGGATTGAAGAGCTTGAAAACGAACTCCAAGTACTGAGTGCACAGATTGAGGAGGAGAATCCAGATAAGAATATGCTAAACCGGAAAGAAAAAGTTGAGCATGATCTTAATGACATCCGATCATTCCAAGAAATAATCGACCAGATGATTAATGATGGGTTGTCTGTTGACGTCGAGGATGGAATTTGGGAAAATATCAAAGAATGGGATCAGTATGAAGTTCTTGAAACCGGATTGCCGAAATTGAAATCAAGCTATTCACGGTAGGCGTGGAAGCATCCTTTCGACAGACTTCTCCACCGGATCTGAGCAATCTTTATTGGATGGTTGTTCGAAGCCTTCGAAGAGTACGGGAATGAGCAATTCAAACTCATCCATCATTTCGTCGATCGAGGAACAAACTGGGGTATTGTATGACCCAGATGAGGAAACTATCTCATTTTCCGGATCTGGAAATAGCACGGACCATTTTGTCTCTTTATTTGAATATCTTGTCAATAATGGATTTATTTCTAAATCCGATCTACCCTTCTCTGCAAAGAGAGCTCAGACTCGATATATCCTAAATACAGAGCCATCACATGAGGATCATCAAATGATTCGTCCTAACGAAGTGGATGAGGGCATCTATCTAGAAACAAATCATGATAACAAATCTAAAAAGAGATATTGTAAAAAGGCTATTGAGGACTTTGTTCTGAGTTGAAAGCAACTGGACTATAACTTCTTCTTGAATCAGACCATCTCCGAAACAACAATCAGGACAGATAGACTTTAAGAAACCAATGGGAGATCTTGCGGACAGTATTATCACGGAACTCCGGCAGAAGTTCGACCGACACCCAGTCTGGGTGTGGTACGACGCCCAGGAGAAGTACAAGGGCGTCCTTGACGAGGTCGAAGCTGCACTCAACGACGTCACGCTCGCTCGCTACGACGGCAGCTACTTCGAACTGAAGCGCCGCCTCCACGAGGAGGACCCGAACTACGAGCAGAACTGGCTGTTCTACATCCCTGAGTCCCGCAATGACGCCGAGTGGTTCCGTGACGTCCACGCACTCGGAAAACAGTACCGCGTCGGCCAAGATATCGACGACACTCCTGTGACGCAGTTCCTCGTCGAGCACGACGAAGAGATTCCCGACGCGTACGAAGACTGGGGCCAGAACCGCGAGGTTCAGCGCCTGGCGTTTTTCTGCGTTCTCTTCGATACCGCTGGCCCGGATACGGATGATTGGGTGCGAGCGTACCTCTCAGAGCCGGAAGCGTATCGTGAGACAATTGAGGACAACGCGATGGCCGACGCCTGGGACGCACAGCTCCGAGAGGAATATGGCGTCGACGCCGGACTCGACCCGAAGGAGATAGCTACACAGTTCCTGTTTGGCGAGGTAGCTAGCCGGGCTCCGACGACACGATACGACGAACTCGCTCCGGATGAGCCTCGTGCTGCTGCAACGTTCTGTGACGAGTGGCAGCAGTACGCCCCGACCGAGTTCACGCGCTACGCCGAAAAAATCGAGACGGACTACGATCTGGCGAAGGCTGTCATCGACTCCGACCGGACCAGCTGGGACGCGACGGCGTTCAAGGGCATCGACATGGGCCTTATCCGGCTCGTGATGGAGCGACTCGCGGAAGAGACGTATGCTGACCTTCCTGAAATCGCAACGGATCTCGAACGAACCGTCAAATCCCGCCAGAATAGCTTCTGGAGCAACGAAGACCTCGTCGACTGGTCGGTCCCAGCTTTGGCGGTAGAAACGCTACAGCGAGTCGGGACCATCGACACGGACGAGGCAAAGACACTCTCCTCAGAGGAACTCGCCCAGAAATACACCAGTGACGACGGCTGGTGGCAAGTCGATTCATCCTATCGGAACTATATCAACGCAACACAGGAGGCTACATTCCCCTACCCCAAGGAAACCACGGTGAAAAAGCGGGTCACCAAACACTACATGTCCTTCCTCCAAGGGGTGAACAGACCACTTGCCGATATTCTGAGTGAGGACCCGACGCTCGGAACACCGCAGACCTCGTTCTACGAGGAGTTTGCAGACCTTGAGAAAGGCACTGCAATCATCGTCTGTGACGGGCTACGGTACGAACTGGCCGAGGCCATCAAAGAGAATCTCGGACTACGAACCGACTTCGAGCAGAGCCTAAGCGCAGTCAGCGCTGCGTTGCCTTCGATTACGGAAGTCGGGATGGCTGCACACCTTCCCGGAGAACTCGGGCTATCACTTGAAAACGACGACCTCGTTGTGACTAGTGGCGGGGAAGTGATGGGCGGGAAAGCCGATCGTGTTGACCGGCTCAGCGCCGCAGGCTTCGAGGTCGTCGATATGGACGGAGTGAGCAACATCGCGCTGGAGGAGCTGGCCGAATCCGACCCCATTCCTCGGGTTGTCTACTCCGGAACGATAGACAAACTCGGAGAGAATCTCGACGACGATGCTGCATTTAGTCAGGTCTCCTCGCACATAGACGACGTCGAGCGAACCGTTCAGCGCTTGAAACAGGCTGGTTACACCCGATTCGTGATTACGAGCGACCACGGGTTCCTCTATACGGATCGACTGACCGATGACCTCAAGGTCGAATCTCCGGACCTCGCTCCAGTCGTTAAACGGCGATTCGCGGCGACTGACAGTAAGACCTCACTCGTCGATACGGACGAATTCATCGAAATTGGGCCTGATGCGCTGTCGGACCTCGGAATCAACGCCCCGGACCTCAAGCTCCTGTTTCCTCGGAGCGTCGCGTGCTTCAAAGCACAGGGTGGGAACATGCGATACTTCCACGGTGGAATCTCGCTCCAAGAATTGCTCGTTCCGTGTCTCACCGTGACGACAGGCGAAATCGAAGAGAGTGCGACGATCAGTTACGATGTTTCGATTCCAGATCCAATTACGAACTCGATTATCTCGGTCGATATCGAAGCGAAAAGCGAGCAGGTGTCGTTTGATCGAGCACCGACTCTGGAGATCCGTGCGAATATCGATGGAGAGTCCGTTGCCGATCCCGCCACCTTGGAGATCTCTCCTGGTTCCAATAGCACCCGAATCCGGCTCAAGCAAGGGGCTATCTCTGGAGAAAACTCTGTTCAGTTCGAGGTCATCGACACCGATACCCGAGAGACAATCGTCAAAAGGACAGTTGGGCTCGACCTGCTCTTCGGCGATGATGATATGCGATTCGATGTCTGAACTCTGCCGAGCTTTCAGTAACTACTGAGTCTGTCGGTGCTCGGTGCTGTCTCTTTTGACCGACACCAATATGCACCCGGCTCTACTCCCCGTAACTAATGACAACCGAGGACGTCGACGAGAAAGCCCTCGACGTCTTTCCCGGCCGCGTGGTCCGGAAGGATCTCGTTCAAGACATTAAATCTGGAGTGAACGTTCCTACCTATGTTCTTGAATACCTCATCGGACAATACTGCGCTACGGACGATGAGGAATCGCTTGAGGAGGGCCTCGAAAAAGTCAAAGAGATTCTGTCGAAGCATTATGTTCGCCCCGACGAAGCCGAATTCGTCAAAAGCGAGGTCCGCGAGCGGGGTCGTTATCGTGTTATCGACAAGGTAACCGTCAAACTCGATGAGCAGCAGGACGCATATATTGGATCGTTCGTAAATCTCGGATTGAACGATGTCGAAGTCGGCGAACACCTAGTCAGCAAACATCCCAAGCTTCTGGGTGGCGGTGTCTGGGCTATCATCGACCTGGAGTATATCCCGGACAACGCAAACAGCCCCAAGAGTCTGTTCGGCATCGAGTCGTTCAAGCCGATCCAGGTGTCGAACCTCGACCTTGACCAACTGAAGGATCGTCGACGCCAATTCACGCGGGACGAATGGATGGATCTCCTGCTCCAAACGGTGGGTTATGACCCATCTTCGTTCGACGAGCGCGAGAAGCTCCTCTTCTTGGCTCGTTGTATCCCGCTCGTCGAGTCAAACTACAACTACGTCGAATTGGGGCCACGCGGAACCGGTAAGAGCTATCTATATCGAGAAATCAGCCCACACTCCATACTCATTTCGGGCGGCAAAACGACCGTTGCGAAGCTGTTCCTGAATTTGAATACTGGTCGAATTGGCCTCGTCGGTCGATGGGATGTCGTTGCTTTCGACGAGGTCGGAGGACTCCGATTCAGTGATTCAGAGGCGGTGCAGATGCTCAAAGACTACATGGAATCTGGGAGCTTCTCACGCGGTACTGAAGAGCTCACAGCGCAGGCATCCATGGTCTACGTTGGAAACATCGACCTAGATGTTGAGGGCGTTCTCAAGAGCTCTCACCTCTTTGAGCCATTCCCAGAAGAGATGCAGGACCTTGCCCTCATCGACCGCTTCCACTACTATCTCCCCGGGTGGGAAGTCCCGAAGATGCGCTCCGAATTCTTCGGCGACCAGTTCGGCTTTATCGTGGATTATTTCGCGGAGTTCGTTCGAGAGCTCCGAAAAGAATCCTACGGAGATGCAATCAACGAAGAGTTTGCGTTCGGAGACCACCTGAACCAGCGTGACGAAAAAGCGGTTCGCAAAACTACATCTGGACTCCTCAAGCTACTCCATCCGCATGGAGAGTACAGCAAGGAGGAGCTTCGGGAGTACCTCGAATTCGCGATGGAAGGTCGGCGGCGCGTAAAAGAGCAACTGAAGCGGATGGGCGGAATGGAATATCGAGCAGTTGAGTTCTCGTATTTGGACTTAGGGACGAAAGAGGAGAACTACGTCGCCGTACCCGAAGAGGCCGACGAAGCTCTAATTCCACCTGGAACCCAGCAGGCAGGGACAGTCTACACGATCGGTGAAAGTGAGGGACGGCATGCTCCATTCCGAATCGAAACACAAGCGCTCCCCGGGTCTGGAAAAACAAACATCTCGGGGACTCCCGGGAGCAAGATGAAGGAGTCATTCGAGACGGCGTGCGACTACTTGCAGGCGAATATGCGTGATCTTCGGCGTGATGAGACGTTAGATGAATACGACATCAATGTGCAGGTACTCAACCCGTCTGATGCCGACGAGGGAGGCGAGGCAAGCGTTGGGCTTCTCGTCGGCATCGTCTCAGGAATTCTTGACAGACCAGTCCGCCCCCAGACGATAGTATTGGGTGCGATGAGTTTGATGGGCGAACTCGTCGCTGTGAGTTCACTAGTTGACAAGCTGCAGCTGGCAGCTGATTCAGGAGCGAAAACGGTGTTGTTGCCAGCTAAGAACAAGGAAGACCTGCCAAAAATACCAGATGAGCTGCTGGACCAGCTGCAACTCGTGTTCTATACGGACCCTCTTGACGCTGCCAGCAAGGCGATCGAGCTGGACTAACTGAGTCCTCTCATAGCCCTCGACTTCGGTTCAGCTTCCTCGCTGAGATTTTTCACTATATGGCGATGAGACGATGTGATAATTCGACCGTTTTGGTGGCAGATTTCGATGATCTCTACCCCACCTGAAAGAGCCTTCCTGTCCCCTAAACTTATAACCCTCCACGATTTCGATTGGTGCGAGTCCCGGACGGAGGCGAGAGCCGCACACGATCCGCATGGGTTCCGGAAATTCAGCGAGCGCTCAAACGCCGGCTGAAAATTCAATTCCGCCGCTACAAGCGTTAAAACGGAAGAAAACCGGACGGTTACAAGTCGTGCGGATTACGGATGGGTTGGGGCGGATTGTGCGACTTTTTTCTTTTATTCTTCAGTATGCAAGTGGCTCACACAATCACGGGTCCACCCCAACGGTTATATCACCAATCCACCAATTAGCTCTTAGCGAATCGCATGACAGCGACGACCCCCGCTCACACATGGAACGATCGTGCTCGCGGTCTGAGCGTCGGGTTTATAAGAACCCCGACGCCGTCCTGTGACTCCACACCGTTCGATTCCGGAACGGGCGTGGCGGGATTCGAACCCGCGATCGAGAGGTTAGGAACCTCTCGCCCTATCCGCTAGGCCACACGCCCCGACGGCCGTAGACGGGACGCCGACAAAAAGGTCGGTATCCGCCGATCGCGGATTTCGACGGGGACACCAGAGCTTATTGGTCGGTGGAGAGGCAACGAACGATCATGGGTAAACGACTGACGAAGTCTGACCGACGCCGACTGCTCGCGCTGATCGGAAGCGGACTCACGGCCGGCCTGGCCGGCTGTGGTGGCGGTGGCGGTGAAGACACGGCCACGGCCACGGCCACGGCGACCGCAACCGCGACCGCGACGGAGGGGTCGATGGACTCCGGCGGCGACGACACCGTCCCCGCGGAATACGAGACGGCGACGAGTCTGGGTGGCACCCAGCGGAATCCCGACACGCTCTCGGCGAAGTCGGCGGTGAACTACCAGGAGCAACCGAAGAACGGCCAGCAGTGTTCGAGCTGCCAGTTCTACATCGAGGACAAGAACGGCGACGGGATGGGGGCGTGTGCCATCGTCGCCGGCAACATCGATCCCGAAGGCTACTGTGTGAGCTACGCGGAGTATTCGGGCTAGACGGCCACACCACACGAGGTAAATACGCCCCCGGCCAACGATCGGTCGATGAACGACGGGGAGACGCGGACGTGGCAGTTCGTGGCGGCCGCGTGTTCGGTCCTGTTGTTGACCACGGCTGTCGGCGCCTTCGCCGTCGATCTGGGGTCGGCCCGACCCGACCCCGTCCCGTACGCGGACACGGTCAAGCTTGGGGTCACCGCGGAGGCCGAACAGACCGCCGAACAGGAGGGTGCCACCATCCCCCGCGTCGAGGTGTTTTATTCGCAGTACCGCTACGTCGTCGGCTATGCAGGGGTAGCGGGCGCGATTTCGGCACTCGACGAACCCGGCCGCGAACAGCAGTTCGGCTACCCGCTCGCCGTCTACGCCTCCGACTACGCGGACCGGTCACCGCGATGTGAGGGCGGCACGCTCACCGTGGCCACCAACCCCGACTGGGTGTCGGTGACCGAGGCGCAGTTCGTCGTCGGGAGCCGAGCGACACTCGCCGGCACGTCGGTCGTCGTCCCCTTCTCGGACGCGGGCGACGCCGCGGACTTCGCCGAGGCGTGTGGCGGCCGGGTCGTCGACTGGGCAACGCTCCGCGCCGATCCGCCCACCGTTCCGAGCGCGGCGGGCGTGAAGTCGGACGTAGACGACCGGCGGGCGCGTGCGGACCGCCGCGTCGCCGAGGCGGCGACGCTTCTGGATCGCGAGGTGTCGACCGTGGTCGGCCGCGACGCGCCGACGATTAGTGCCGCCGTCGCCGCCGCGCCACCGAACACGACCGTCGTCGTGCCCCCGGGGACGTACGCCGAACGCGTCACGATCGAGAAGCCACTCACCCTCCGCGGCGAGGGGGCGACGATGGACGGTGGCGACGAGGGGACGGTGATCGAGGTTCGGGCGGACGACGTGGCCGTGACTGGACTGACGATCCGCGGCGTCGGCAACGCGACCCGCGCGGCGAACGCGTCGGCGAGTGACGACTGGGACGCCCCGATTCAGCAGGGGTACGGCGAGGGTGACGCCGGCATCGCCGCGGTGAACGTCTCCGGGACCTACGTCCGAAACGTGTCGATCCACACCCCAGCCAACGGCGTGTTGCTCCGGGGGACGCCGGGCGCCGTCGTCGACGGTCTTCGGGTCGAGGGCTCCGAGGAGTGGCTCGACGGGTTCATGGGCGTCATGGCGATGTACGAGTCGGTCGTAGTCCAGAACTCGCGGATCGAGGGCGGCCGCGACGGCGTCTACCTCCACCGCGCCCACGGGACCGTCGTCCGAAACAACACGTTCCTCGACCACCGCTTCGGCGTCCACCTCATGTACACCTCGGAGACGTTGATCGCGGACAACGTCGCCCGCGGACAGGAGGGAAGCGGGGTGGTCATCATGACCCGTCCGACCGAGAACGCGGTGGTCGGCAACGACGTGCGCCACGCCAACGGCGGAATCTTCGCGGGTGGGTCGCGGAGCTACGTCGCCCGCAACGTCGTCGTCGACACCGATCGAGGACTGGTAACGTACGCCACGCAGTCGACGTTCGAGGGAAACGTCCTCTACGGGAACGAGGTGGGCTTTGCCGCCTCGACGGTGGTCCCGTCGAACCGGGTCGTCGCCAACGACTTCGTGGGCAACGACCGCCACGCCACCGCCGGCCCCGGCCCGCTCCGGATCTACACCGAAAACGGCCGTGGCAACTACTGGGAGGGGGCGTACGACATGACCCTCGGTGGGGGTGGATCGCCGACGCTCGACCGCGCCTACTCGCCGACCGACGACCTGGACCGTCGGCTCCACCGGACCGACGCAGCGGTGACGCTGAGTGCCGCCCCGACCGTGCGCGGCCTGCGGGCGTTCCGCGGGACGACGCCCGGCTTCCGGAAGGCAAGCATCATCGACCTCGCGCCGCTTCGGCGGCCGGCGAACCCCGACTTGCTCGCGCAGGCCCGCAACGAGACGGCCGTGAACACGGAGGAACGCGCCGCGTGACGGACGCGTATCTGCGCGCGACCGACGTGAGCCGTACCTTCGGCGACGTGACCGCGCTCGCGGACGTGTCCGTCGAGATACCGGGCGGGAGCGTCGTGGCGCTGATCGGTCCGAACGGGTCGGGCAAGACCACACTCCTGCGCATCCTGTCCGGGCTCCTGTCGCCGACGGACGGCGACGTGACGTACGAGGGGCCGTCGGCGACCCGGCCGCTCGGCTACCTCCCCCAGGCGCCGACGTTCCGGCCCGGATATACGACGGCCGAGACGGCGACGTTCTACGCGCGCCTCGTCGACGACGACCCGACCGAACTGCTCGAACGGGTGGGGCTCGGGGCGGTCCCGGACCGCCGCGTCGAGGCGCTCTCGGGCGGGATGACGCGCCTGCTCGGCATCGCCCAGGCGCTCGCCGGCGATCCGCCGGTGCTCTCGCTCGACGAACCCGCGAGCGGACTCGATCCGGTGATGAGTCGGCGGGTGTTCGACATCGTCGAGACGCTGGCCGACGACGGACACGCCGTCGTCGTCACGTCCCACGACCTGCCGCTGGTCGAGCGGGCGGCCGACCGGGTCGTCGTTCTCGACCGTGGCTCGGTCGTCGCGAGCGACACGCCGGGGGCGCTGCGAGAGCGGACGGGGGGACCGCTCCACGAGACGTTCACGAACCTCGTCGACGTCGGCGATGCCGTCTCGGTTCGCACGGAGGCGACGCGATGACGGGACGGGTCGGCGCGTTCTGGGCCGTCTTCGCCCGCGAAATCCGTGGCGCGATCCGGAACCGGACGTATCTCCTTCTGGCGGCCGCGCTGACGCTCGTCGTCTTCGGCCTCGCCCGGGCGGGGAACGGCCCTTCGGCGGGCTACATCCCGACGGTGGTGGACGTGTTGCTCGTCGTCGAAGTGCTGGTGCCCGCCGTCGCATTCGCCGTCGGCTACCGATCGATCACGGACGACGCGATCCGCGGGACGCTCGACGTACTAGCCACCTACCCCCTCCCGCCGTGGGCGTACGTACTCGGCGTCTACGCCGGCCGCGCCGTTGCGCTCCTCTCGGTCGTACTGGTACCGCTCCTGTTCCTCGGCGCCGTCGTCGCGGCGAGTGCGGCCCCCGCCACGACGGTCTTTGCCAGTCACCGCGGCGTCGACTCGCCGCTCCTTTTTGTCCGCTTTCTGGCGCTCACGGCGGCGTTCGCGCTCACGACGCTCGCGATGGCCGTCGCCGTCTCCGCGCTCGCCGACTCCCGTCGACGGGCCATCCTCCTGGCGCTCGTTGGCCTGCTAGTGGTGGTCGTCGGCGCCGACGTGACCATCCTGCGGATACTCTCGGGCGGCCTCGTCGACGCCGACCTCGGCACGCTCCTCGGCGTCTCGCCCGCGAGCGCCTACCGCGGGCTGGTGTTCGAGACGGTGCTCTACGTCGCGTTCTCGGAGCGTTCCGGCTTCGTCTCGCCGCCGGCCGCCGTGGCCGGACTCCTCGGCTGGAGCGTCGGCTCCCTGCTCGTCGCGACGCTTTCGGTGCGAGGGCGCCAGGCAACCGTCGGCCTTCTGGAGTGGCTCCGCGCCTGATCGCGTGCGGTCGACCGAACGGACCGGGTGGCCGGCGTGGTGGCGACTCGGCCGTCATACGGTTTAGTGTAAGTCATTACCGGTGGGTCGCCAGGACGGGTCGGCGACCCACCGGTGAACAGTTACACTAATCCGTATCAGTCGTCGGCGTCGGCGGCGCCGTAGCCCGCGCCGTCGACGAGAGTGACGAACCGATCGACGAGCCGATCGGCGAGGGAGGGCGACACCTCGCGGAGGAACCGTTCGGTCTCCTCGGGACGGGCGAGCGTCACCTCGACCCGTCCACGGGCGCCGCGGTGTGTCTCGACGACGCCCGCCTCGGAGAGCGAGTCGAGATGCCAGGAGACGGTGCTCCGGGCGAGGTCGAGTCGGTCGGCGAGCGTCGCGGCCGGGAGCCGCCCCTCGTCGAGGAGGAGCGTCAGCAGTTCCCGGGCCGTCTCCCGCCGGTAGAGCGCGAGCAACCGGCGCTCCCAGGCGTCGTACTCGGGGTCGAAGTAGTGGGTCCGCCCCCGAATCCGCTCGGCGACGACTTCGTCGTTTCGGCCGAGGCGCCGGAGATGATACTGCGCCTGTCCGGTCGCGATGTCGAGGTTGCGCGCGAGGGCGTTGAAATGGACGCCCGGGTTGGTTCGGACGTGCTCGCGTATCCGTCGACGAACGTCGGTCATGTGATGCAATATTGCTCTTGAAGTACAATTCTGTCGCGACGATTCCCGGACGCTGGGAACGTCGTCGGATGTCGGCCGTACTGTGACACGAGCGCCGCCATCCCGGGGGCGACGGGATCAGCTCTGGGCGACGAGTTCCTGCGAGACGTCTTCCGCGGCGATGATGTCGCCGCCGTACTCCGACGCGAACTCCGCGGCCAGGTCGCCGTCGCTGAAGGGGACGATGGCCGGCCCCATCGCACCCTCGACATCCGAGCCGACCACCACCTGCAGGTCCTCGGTGGCGGCGAACTCCTCGGCGGCCAGATGCGCCGAGATGACCCGCGCGCCCCCTTCCCCTCGAACCTCGTAGTCGACGGTGGCGTAGTCGGTGAGATACGTCACCTGCGGGCGCCAGCCCCGGGGTTCCGTCGCGAACCGGTGGCGGAAGGTACACACCGTGCTACAGAAGCGGGCGGGCGGGTCGTGTCCCTCCGGACTGTTGTCGCGGTAGTAGGTCTGTCCGGACGGCCCCGGATGCTGGTCGATGATCATCCCACACTGATCGCAACCCAGCGACTCGGTGAGCGAGATGGGAGCCGGTCGGTCCGTCGACCCCAGACAGCCGGCGAGGCCGACGGCCGCGGCCGTTCCGACGAGGAATCGACGGCGCGAGGGACCGCCGAACGCGTCTCCACCCATACCAGTGGATACGACGGTGTCGCGTTTAGCTCTCTTGGTGTGGGCGTCGAACGGTCGCTGCTCGGCGGACACGAAAAGAACGATCGGTCGTCGGCAGTGGGCGACTACTCCTCGGCGACGAACGCGACGGTGCAGTCGGCGTTCAACAGGACGAGCTGCGAGACGCTTCCCATCAGGGCCTTCCCGATGGGCGTCTGTTTGTGCGGTCCGAGGACGATGTAACTCGTGTTACGACTCTCCGACTCGTGGAGGATACGCGGTGCCGGGTCGCCGAGCGCACCCGCCGCACTGACGTTCTCGGGGTCGTCGAGCGACAGTCGGATGGCGTTCTCCGCCACCGACTTGGCCTCCTCTGTCGTCTCCGTCTCGGGCATGACGTGCAGCACCACGAGATCCTCGTCGAACGCCTGCGCGAGCTCGTAGCCACGCTGTACCACGAGGGAACTCTCCGCGTCGTCCACGGCGGCCAGGATTGACATAGCGTACGTCTGTCGTATCGGCGTTTAAATAAACGTTGGTGATTATTATCATGTTCGAGTAATATCCCACCAGTCGGTGCGTGGGACGCCGCCGATCGACCGACTCAGCCCACCTTCGTGGGCTCGACGTGATGTATCCTATTCTATATTTTCACGAACCCGTTTCCGGACCGATACGGCCCGTCGCGCTCGCTCACCCGAACGTATAGGTTGTTGCCAGCCGCGACGGGAGACGATGGGCCGAGTCGTCAGTCTGGGGAGCATCAACGTCGACCACGTCCGGCGGGTGACCGACGCCGAACTCGCCGCCCTGGAGGAACGCTACGACTGGTTCCCGCCGCGCGGACACACGGCCCGCGTCGAGACGTTGCCGGACGATTTCGCGCCCGACGCCGAGGAGGTCCACCACGGCGGCAAGGGGGCGAACCAGGCCGTCGCGGCCGCCAGCGCCGGGGCCACGACGGCGATGCTCGGCAAGGTCGGGGCGGATCACGACCGGTTCGGCGCCCGCTCGGCGCTCACCGACGCCGGCGTCGACGCCGACCGGGTCGGGGTCGCCGACGAACCCACCGGCTCGGCGTACATCTTCGTCGAGCCGAGCGGCGACAACCGGATCGTCGTCGACCCCGGCGCCAACGCGGCCGTCGACGACGCGTACGTCCGGGCGCAGGCCGACGCCGTCCGCGACACGGACTGTCTCCTCCTGCAAAACGAGATTCCGGTCGACCCGGTCGCGGGACTGCTCGCCGACATCGCCGACGACCCCGAGCGGCCGACGGTGATCCTCGATCCCGCGCCGCCCGCAGGCGCCGAACCGTTGCTCGGCCGCGAGGCCGTCGACTACCTCACGCCGAACGAACACGAGTATGCGGCGCTCGGGGACGCTCTCGAGGAGTTCGCCGGCGTCGTCGTTCGCAAGCAGGGCGGCGATCCCCTGATCGTGGAGACGGCGGCCGAGCAGTTCTCGGTGACGCCGCCGGCCGTCGACCCCGTCGACACGACCGGCGCCGGCGACGTGTTGAACGGCTTCCTGGCGGCGCGACTCGCCGCCGGCGCGTCGCTCCGGGAGGCCGTCGAGACGGCGGTCGTCGCCGGATCGCTGTCGACGCGGACGGCGGGCGCCCGTCGCGGGATTCCGACCCTCGACGACGTGCGGGCGTTCCGGGCCGCGGAGTGAGCGGAACGGATACAAATATCGACGCCGCGAACTGTCCACGGGTGCTCGCGTACGCCGAGGAGTCGGCGGCGTCGCTCCGGGATCGGGTGGCGTCGACGACAATCGACCTCGTGGAGTTCCGAACGACCGAGGACCGACCGGCGGAAATCGAGGCCGCGCTGTCGTACGTCGTCGACTTCTTCGCCGACACGGCGGTCGACATCGACCGATTTCGCCACGAGGGCGTCCCGTCGCTCGTCGTCTCGCTCGACGGGTCACAGTCGCCGGACGGTGCCTTCCACGGCCATCTCGATGTCGTCCCCGCCGTCGACTCCCTGTTCACCACGCGGTACATCGACGAGGGCGAACTCTCGGGCCGCGGGACGGCCGACATGAAAGGCGGCCTCGCGGCCATGATGCAGGTCGTGCGTGTCCCGCTGCGAGTCGCCGCCGTCGCTCGCCCTGTTCGTCGTCACGGACGAGGAGCGAGGGGGTCACCACGGCGCCCGCTACCTCCTCGACGAGGTGAGTTACGACACCGCGTTCTGTATCACGGGCGAGCCAAACAACCTCGACGGGGACTGCATCAGCCCGTCCCGTCCAGATACGCCATCGCCTCCTCGTCGCTCATCTGGTCGAAGCGGTCGTAGAAGGCGCCGACGGCGCCGAACGTAGTCGGCGTCAGCGGGACGACCACCGTGTCGGCGACGGCGTCGAGTTCCGACACCGTCTCCGGCGGGCCGACGGGCACCGCGAGGACGACCCGCTCGGCGCCACCCTCGCGGACGAGTCGGAGCGCGGCGGTGGCGGTCGATCCCGTGGCGACGCCGTCGTCGACGACGACGACCGTCTTTCCAGCCACCGCCGGCGCCTCGCGGTCGCCACGGTAGCGCGACGCCTTCTCCCGGGCTGCCCGGATCTCGTGGTCGCGCTCCCGACTCACGTAGTCGTCGCTCACGCCGAGCGAGGCGATCGCCTCGTCGTCGAGCCAGACGCTCCCGTCGCTCGCGACGGCGCCGATGGCGTACTCCGGGTTGCCGGGGGCACCGATCTTCGACGCGACCACGATGTCGAGCGGCGCGTCGAGCGCGTCCGCCACCACCCGACCGAGCGGGAGGCCGCCGCGCGGGATCGCCAACACGAGGTCCGCGTCGACGCCGCGGTCGACGAGTTCGGCCGCCAGACGCTGGCCCGCATCGGTTCGATCCGCGAAGCGCGCTCCAGTTGGCATACGCTACCGTACGACGTGGAGGCTCAAATATCCGAAGTTCGTTTCCGCTCGGCGAGAACGAGCGTGGCGTCCGCCTCATACGGTTTACTGTCGGTCGTTATCGGTGGATTGCCGGCTCGTCCCGTCGATCCACCGGCGAACAGTTGCAGTAATCCGTATCAGCCGCCGCTGGCGCCAGTCTCGGCACCGGCCGCCCGAACCCACCACGCCACGAGTTCGTTCACGTTATAAAAGAGGATCGCGACGGTAACGAGCGTCGTCAGGAGGTAGACGATGAAGCCCGGCGGGCCGCCGACGGCGTCGCCGAGGAGGCCGCCGGTGATGCCGACGACGGTGAGTTCGATCCACGTCACCAGGATCCGGGAGCCGAGCCGTAGCGTCGGCGTCTCGCCCATCAGTACGACTCCCCCGCTTCGATCGGGCCGCTGAACGCGGAGTAGAGGACGACGAAGTAGACGAACACCAGCGGCAAGAGGAGCGCGGCGCCGATGGACATGAGGTTGAGCGAGAGCGTCGGCACGACGGCCGCCTCGACGGTCAGCCCCGTCGCGGGGTCGACCGACGGGTAGAGAAGCGACGCGACGACGGCGACGAGGGTGAACACGAGGCCCGCGGCGGCGACGAACGCGAGGTAGTACCGATCCCGTCGCGTCGCCAGCGCGTACCCGGCGGCGAAAACGAGCGTCAGGCCCACGAGGCCGAGGACGAGCGGCGAGCGCAGCCGTCCCCGGAGACCCGGTTCGAGGAGGTAGACGCCGAGGAGTGTCGCGACGACCAACACGAGGTAGGCCGCGAGGGCGCGGTAGCCGTCGGCCTGCAGATCGGCGCGCAGGTCGCCGCGGGTCTTCAAGCGCAGGAAAGCAACGCCGTCGACGACGGTCAACGTGACGACGGTCAGGCCGACGAGGACGCCCGGGAGCGTGACGAGCGCCGTCGAGCCGAGCAGCCAGTTCGCCGTGAACAGCCCGAGGAAAAACGGGGTGGCGAGGCTGCCGGCGACGAACGCCCGACCCCACCAGCGCTGCCACCGCTCGTCGTGGCGCTGTTCGTACATCTCGGGTGCGAGTCCACGGAGCAGGAGCGCCCCGAGGATGGCGAACATCAGCAGGTAGTGGCGGCTGAACAGGTTGGCGTAGACGGGTGGGAAGGCGGCGAAGAGGGCGCCACCGAAGACGACCAGCCACACCTCGTTGCCGTCCCAGAACGGGCCGATGGCGGCGAGGAACTGCTCCCGTTCGGCCGCGTCCTCGCGGGTGGCAAAGAGGACGCCGACGCCGAAATCAAAGCCGTCGAGAAAGAGAAAGGTCGCAAAGATGACAAATAGGAGACCGAACCAGAGGTCCGGAAGCGGGAGGCCGAACAGCGGCCCGCTCGACAGCGTTTCGACGCTAGTCATCGGCGGCCACCTCACTGTCGGCCGGTTCGGTCGGCGCCGTCGTCACGAGGTCGGCCCGGTCCGGCGGGCCGGCGCGAATCAGCCGGGTGATCACGTAGCCATAGAGCGTGAGCAAGCCGAGATAGGCGGCGGCGAAGCCGACGAGCGTGGCCGTCGCCTCGGCGCCGGTGAGGCCGGGCGAGACGCCCTCGCTCGTCTTCATCACTCCCTGGATGATCCACGGCTGGCGGCCGACTTCGGTGACGACCCAGCCGAGTTCGACGGCGAAAACCCCCAGCGGCGCCGACGTCATCAGCGCCTTGTGCAACAGGTCGTCCGCGAAGAGTTCGCCCCGGAACCACCGATAGCCGCTCCAGAACGCGAGCGTGACGAACCAGAATCCGAGCGCGACCATGATGCGGAACGACCAGAAGACGATGGCGACGGGAGGTTGTGGCCCCTCGAACTCCTCTAGACCCCGGATGGTCGCCTGCGGGTCGCCGCCGCTTGCGAGCCACGAGGCGCCGCCGGGGATGCCGATGCCGAAGATTTCCTTCGCCCGCGGGTCAAGCAGGCTCTCGACGCTCGTCGGGAACGCGATCAGATACTCGGGGACGTAGGAGTCCGTCTCCCAGACGGCCTCCATCGCCGCGAACTTCTGGGGCTGGGTCTCGTAGACGTGGCGGGCGTAGAGGTCGCCGTGAAACACCTGCAGCGGCGCGGTGATCAGCAGGCCGACGACGGCGATTTTGAGCGTCGTCTCCCAGAAGGTCACGTGGTCGACGGGACGTTCCCAGACGTGGTGTCTGAAGACGAAGTAGGCGCTCAGCCCTGCCATCGCGAGCGACACCGACTCCACCGAGGCGTTCTGCATGTGGACGAACATCCAGAAGAATCGGGGGTTGGCGTAGGCCGCGATGGGGTCGACGAGGTGGATCACCTGCTCGCCGTTCCGGGTGACCATCTCGTAGCCCCTGGGCATCTGCATCCACGAGTTGGCGACGAGAATCCAGACCGCGGAGAGCCAGGTGCCGAGGCCGACGGCGACGGCAGAAGCCATATAGAGCGCGTCGCCGACGCGCTCCCGGCCGAAGACGAAGACGCCGAGGAAGGTGGCTTCGAGCATGAACGCCATCATCCCCTCGACGGCGAGTGGACCGCCGAACAGCGGGCCGGCCGTCGTCGCGAAGGCGGCGAAGTTGGTTCCGAACTCGAACTCGAGGACGATGCCCGTCACCGTGCCGACGACGAAACTGACGGCGAAGATGCGCGTCCAGAACCGGCGTAACTGCTCGTACACCGGCTCACCGGTTCGGATGTCCTTCCACGTGAAGTAGATCAGGAAGGGTGCGAGACCCATACTGACCACGGGAAATACGATGTGGACGATGGTCGTAAGCGCGAACTGGAGTCGGCTGGCGATGACTGGATCAACCATGAGTGGGGTTCCGTCTGGCGGTTGGCTGGCGGTGCGGCTGGGGTCGTGGGTCGATCCGTCCGGTCACCCTCTGAAGAGGGCCAACACCTCGTCGATCACGGCCGACTCCACGCCGACGACGTACCGCTCGCCGGCACTGAGTTCGGTGTCGCCGTGGGCGACACAGCAGCGATCCTGGCCCGAAATGACGAGACTACCCCTCGGAAGCGAGATATCGGCGAGCGTTCGTCCCGCGACCGGCGCGCCGGGGGCGACTTCGACCTCTAGGATCTCCAACTCATGGTGATCGCCGACGATGGTCCTGACTTCGTCACCGGCAAGGACGTCCGCGGCGGCCGACGCGCTCAGCTCCGGTGGGAGGATCGTCGCGTCCGTGATCTCTTCGTAGGCGTCCTCTGTTCCCGCGTCCGTCCGGGCGAGCGTCCGGACGTTCGGGGCGAGGTCCTTCGCCGCGAGGCAGATAGCCAGGTTCGTCCCGGCCTCGTCGGTCAGCGCGGCGACGGCGTCGGCCCGCTCCGGATCGGCCTGTTCGAGGGTCGCCGGCGACGTGGCGTCGCCCTCGATGACCACGCCGATCCGTTCGTCGGCCGCGCGGTCCGACCGATCCACCTCCTTCTCGATCAACACGACCTCGTGGCCGCGGTCGTCGAGTTCGCGCGCCGTCCGGAGACCGACGCGTCCGCCACCCGCGACGATGATACGCTTGGTGTGTGACATGGTGTATCCGACAGCGAGGCGCTATCCGAACGTCCGTGGCGACGGCGGTTTAATTGCTCCCTCGTTCCCAGCGGACAGGAACGGGACACCGCCCGACTTGTTGTTAGATATCCAATAACAGTTAAGTCCGTCGCCGCCGTCGGTTTCGGTATGTTCCTCCGTCTTGCCGCGTTCGTCCTGGGTCTCCTCGAACTGCTCCGTCCCCGAAGCGTCGTCGACTTCTGGATGGGTCTCGCGACCCGCGAGGACGACGTGTCGCTCCGGCCGTGGGTGTACACCGCCGCGCGGGTCGAGGGCGTCTTCCTCGTGTTGTGGGCGATCCGTCGCTCCAGGTCCCGCCGGTCAGCCGACGGGGAGTAAACCCACGACCCCGACGGTTTCGAGCGCGATCCAGCCGACGAAGGCGACGTAGGCCGCGAGCAGGACGCAAGCCTCCCGGTCCGTGAGCGAGAGATCGGTCCGGAGCAGGGTGAAGAGCACGAGCGTCGCGACGGTCAGACAGGCCATCATCGGGGTGGCGGCGGCGAAGTCGACGGTCGTCGTCCCGACGATCAGGACGCCCGCGGGGACGGCCACGAGCAGGTCGAACGTGTTGCTCCCGAGGACGTTCGCCATACTCGTGACGCCGCCGTCCGATTCCGCCGATGCGGCCCGGAGGCTCACGAACAGGTCGGGGAGGCTCGTCCCCGCGGCGACGACGACGAGCCCCCAGACGAACGGGGGCGTGCCGAGCAGGTCGCCAAAACCGATGGCCGCCCGAACCAGCCCTTCGGCGGCGACGACGATCAGCACCAGTCCGACGAGCAGTTCCAGCCACCGCCGTCCGACCGCGACCGAGTCGACACCCTCCCCGTCGTGGTCCGCGAGGTCCTGATACTGGATGAAGACATAGAAGCCGTAGAGGGCGACGGGGACGAGCGCGAGCGGTCGGTCCTCGTCCCGACGAGGCGCCCGTTTCCGGCCGCAGGATCGTAGATGACGGCGAAGGCAAAGGTCAAAAACAGGACCGACACCGCGAGCATGTAGAACTGCGCTTCCTTGTAGACGAGCGTTCGGCTCGCTTCGAGTTCCCGCCGGCGCGAGAGGGTCGCCGCCGCCGGGATGACGAGGATGTTGAAGACGGCCGAGCCGACGATGGCACCGACCCCGAGGTCGAACTGGCCGTGCAGGAGCGTCGCGAGGACGGTGCTCGACAGTTCCGGCATACTGGAGCCGACGGCGGCGTACCACACCCCGGTGGCGAGGGTCATCGACCGGCGGTACTCGGTCCCCCACAAAACGTTCACCGATGATACGGCGCCCTACGCGGCGTCGGCCTCGGCCTCCTCGATACCCTCGGCGAGCGTCCCGAGAAAGCGGGCGGCATCGGCGCCGTCGACGACCCAGTGGTCGAAGCTCAGATCCAGCGGGAGGTTGATGATCGGCGTGAATCCGTCACGCCGAGCGGACCGAGGTCCGAGACGGTGATCGTCCCGCCTCGGAGGTCGGCCATCGCGTAGTCACCGGTCCGAACCGCCTCGGTCAGCCGTTCGCGCTCGGCCGCGATACCGTCTGGGTCCAGACCCCTCACGCCGGCGACGACCGGGGCGACCAAACCGTCCTCGACGGCGGCGTTGTGCTCCTCGTAGTACCGCGCCGTCACCATGTCGATGCAGCGCCCGGAGCCTGTGTTCTGGTATTATGCCACGTACACGTCGAGACCGTACCGTGTGAGTTGGTTGGGAATTCCGCGACGGTCCCGCGTCCGGGGCCGCCGAATGGGACGGAGGGTCCGCGGTCCCGTGACCGGATGTCCGAAGCGACGATAGCAAGTCATAAACGATCCAACCGCAAAGCCCGTGGCGATGACGCGATCCGTCGGTCACCCGTTCGTTCCCCAGGGAGGGACGGATGCCGATTGAACTCGTCTGGGGGACGGGGGCGGGCCGGACCGAACTCGGCGCCTTCGACGCCGCGCTGAGCGACGCGAACGTCCACAACTACAATCTGGTCGAACTCTCCTCCATCGTCCCCGAGGGGGCGAGGATAGAACGCGTCGGGGCGCTCGACCCCGGGCGGTGGGCGACGGGTGACCTGGTAGCGGTCGTGCTGGCGTCGCGAACGTCGTCGACGCCGGGCGAACGGATCGCCGCCGGTCTCGGGTGGGAACTGGCCGCGGAGGGCGGCGTCTTCATGGAGAACGACGCGCCGACGGCCGAGGCGTGTGAGCGCCGCCTCGACGCGAATCTGGCGGACGCCAAGCGAATCCGCGAGTGGGACTGGACGGGCGAACGGGGGACGAAGGTCGTCGACCACGTCGTCGATTCGGGCGCCGGGGGCGCCGTCGTCGCCGCCGTCTTCCACCCCATCTCAGGCGGCCATCGTGCGGACGACCGCTGATCGGATCAGAGCCTCGCGTACTGCGTGATCCCCCACGCGAAGACGGCGACGCCGACGATGAAGACGGCGAGCGTCGCGAGCAGTGGTCTGGGGGCGAGCGTCGGACCACCCAGAAAAGGACCGCGAACGACCAGATAGCCCGCGCCGAGGGTCAGAACCAGGCCGACCCCGCCGACGATGCCGGCGACGAGTTGCGGGAGCGAGGTCACCGTCGACCCGTCACCGTCGGACCGAGAACCCCGACTCGTTCCGTGGCTCCTCGTACGATACGTCGACATCGTGGACGGTGGCCGCGGGGCTGCCGGTGTGACACCACTCGATCATTTCCTCGACGGCGTCCTCGTCGCCCTCGAAGACGGCTTCGACGCGGCCGTCGTCCAGGTTTCGAACCCAGCCGTCGACGTTTCTCGCCCGCGCGGCGTCGCGGGTGTTCGCCCGGTAGTAGACGCCCTGGACCCGACCGGAGACGTACACTCGGACCCGCGTTCGGTCGCTCATGGCCGTCCATTACCGCCCATGAATAAAAATCCGCAGTCGCTACAGCCACGGCGCCCGCGACTCCTCTTCGATGGGGAACGGCGAGGAGCCGGACTCCTCGTCGGCGGTGGCCGGTTCGTCGTCGTCCGCCGCGTCCGCATCCACCTCGGTTCCGGACGCCCGGTCCGGATCGAACGAGAACACCGCGGTCACACAGAGGACGCCCAGGGCGACGGGCGCCTCGGTGGGCATCAGGCCGAGCACCGAGAGCGCGAGCATCCCGAGGGCGACGGCGCTCCCGAACCGGAACAGGTCGAGGTCGACCGACTCCTGCAGCGTCGGGCCGAGCGCCGCGACGAGCATGGCGAAGCCGACGCCGACGCCCGCGGCGGCGACGCCGCGAAGGACGAGGCCGGGGTCGGTGACGAAGGTCAGCGACGCGCCGGCTGGCTGGAGACTGGCGACGAGGCCGAGGCCGATGATGACCGCGGGCCGGGGCAGGTACTCGCCGATCCGGGCGCTCGCCGTCTTCGCCGCGACGGTCAGGATGACCAAGCCGGCGAAGCGCTGGAAGACGGCCATGTCGATGGCGGTCTGGACCGTCGGCGCCAGCGCCGCCTCGATGGCGGCGGCGGGGAGCAAAATTAGTCCCAGAAGCGCAATAGCGCGCATCCGCTCGCGGGGCGAGCCGTCCATCTCCGCGAGGACGACCGCGACGGTCGCCGATCCGCCGAAGATGAGCAGGCCGGCTTCGAGGATGCCGAACGGGTAGGTGAGCGCGCCCGCGAGGATCAACGCCGGGAAGATACCGTCGATCAGCGGGAGGGCCATCACCGTGGCGAGGAGCTTGGTCGCGCCGCCGACCTGCCGCTCGAGGCGGAGTGCGACCGGATGCTGTGAGACGCTCATGCCACGTTAACGGCCGTACCCATCGGCCGAACGGTGGTGTAACGCCCTCGATCTGCCCGCGTCGACGACGTTCCCGGTTCCGAAGCGTTTGAAATTGCCCGCGCGTGTAAAGGAGATGCCGGAGTCCTCGATGGAACTCGTCCGAGCGGCAGTACGCGTGGCGGTGGAACGCTTCGAAGCCATGTTCGAAAAGTGGGCCACTGACAATATAAACGTTGCGTGGGACGGGACCCCACGACCGGAGTTCCCACGTCACGGGTGGACAACGGGCGGTTTCGATGGGGTCTACGTGACGTTCGGCCGCAACCGTCCGGCGGACGTTACGGCCGAGGGGATCACTCGTCCAGCCGACGGGCCAATTCGATGGCTCGGTCCTCGCTCGCGTCGACGGCGACGGCCGTCTGCACGCCATCGTGCTCCCAGTAGACGACGGCGCGGTCACGGACCGTGGTGACGTTGGCATCGTGGCCGTTCACGGTGATCGCCGTGGCGTTCTCCGTGCCGAACTCGCGGTCGCTGGTCGTCGAGACGACGGTCACGTTGTCCCCCGCGTCGCGGTACTGCTGGGCGACGGTCGTCGACGACGCCCGCGTGAGCACGCTCGCCTCACGG
The DNA here is from genome assembly GCF_000427685.1 of Haloplanus natans DSM 17983. NCBI lineage: Archaea > Methanobacteriati > Methanobacteriota > Halobacteria > Halobacteriales > Haloferacaceae > Haloplanus > Haloplanus natans. Next base: position 1,413,483 of record NZ_KE386573.1, on the reverse strand, counting down.
AAGGTGGCGTCAAGTTCGGGGAGGTCGAGGCTGGTGTTCGCCTGCACTGCCGCGAAGGTGTCGTAGCGGTCGACCGACGTGACCGCGATCCGGTCCGCCGGCGGGTCGAACGTGCTGTCGTGGACGCTCACGTTGAACTGCGTGTCGCGGTAGTCGACGGTCGTCCGGTTCGTGCCGTCGGTCAACTCCGCCCGGAGCAGGCGCGAGTCCGACGTGGCGACCCACAGCGTCGCCGTCCCCTCGCCGTCGTCGTGGCGCACCTCGATCACGTGGGCGTCGGTGCCGTCGTCGCTCCCCCGCCGGAGATACTCGGCGCTGCCGTTCTCCCAGTCGTCGATGGAGCGATTCGCGAGGTCGGTCGGCATGGCGTTGGCGGCGGGACCGACGGACGCGTTGCGGTCCCACGCCGCGGTGCGGTTGGGGCCGACGTACCACGCGACGGATTCGTTCACGCCGGCGCGGTAGGTCCGGTTCGGCGCCTCGACGACGGTCCGGGACTGGTTGCCGGCGGCGGCGAACTCGACCGTCGCCGTCTCGTTCGCCGTGTCGTTGCCGACGGTCACGTCCGCAGTCGTCACGAGGCTCTCGGCGTCCGCGTACCGGTCGCGCGTATCGTCGAGCACCGCGTCGGCGGACGGTTGGGAGGACTGGCCGGAGGTTATCGCGGCGCCGGCGACGGCCACGGCCACGAGCGCGGCTACCGTGACGGCCACGAGCGTCGTCCGACGCACGCCGCCGGATGTCGGTTGCATGGCCCCCATTACGGGCGGGTTCCAAAGAAGCTTCCGCGGGAGACGGGCCACGCATAGTCGAGTAACGCGCTCGGCCGGCACCGGGCGCACGACTCATAAGCGTCCCGTCCAAACGGGGAGCGATGGGTACCACACGGGACGGCGACGCGTCCCCCGTCGTCGATCTGTCCGAGGTTACGAAGACCTACGACGTGGGTGGCGTCGTTGAGGCGCTCTCCGGCGTCTCCCTCGAGCTCACCGAGGGGTCGTACACCGCGGTGATGGGACCGAGCGGCTCCGGTAAGTCGACGCTGCTGAACCTGATCGGTGCGCTCGATACGCCGACTGCGGGTCGGGTCGTCGTCGACGGACGGGACGTGGGCACGGCCACCGAGGCGGAGCGGGCCGGCCTCCGGGGGACGGCCATCGGCTTCGTCTTCCAGACGTTCAACCTCCTGCCGCGGCTGACGGCGGTGGAGAACGTCGCGCTCCCGCTGGTCTTCGAGGGCGTCGCCCGCGCCGAGCGGACGGCACGGGCCCGCGAGTTGCTGGCGGACGTGGGGCTCGGCGACCGGACGGACCACCTCCCGACCGAGCTCTCGGGGGGCCAGCGCCAGCGGGTCGCCATCGCCCGCGCGCTCGTCGCCGACCCCGCCCTCGTCCTCGCGGACGAACCGACGGGAAACGTCGACACCGAAACCGGGAGCCGGGTGCTCGGGGTCTTCGACGACCTGCACGCTCGCGGCAACACGCTCCTCCTCGTGACCCACGAGCGCCACGTCGCGGAGCGGGCCGAGCGGATCGTCCACGTCCGGGACGGGAAACTGGAGCGAATCGAGGAACTCGCGGGGGGCGGGAGTTGATGGACCTCTCCGAGGCGGTTCGGATCGCGCTCCGGTCGATCCGGAGCCACAAACTGCGGTCGACGCTGACGGTCGTCGGCCTCGTCATCGGCATCGCGTCGGTCATCGTCTTCGCCACCTTCGGCGCGAGCGTAAAGACCGAAGTGATCAGCGACATCGAGGGGTCGAACGCCGACAACGTCTACGCCTTCGCGACACCCGAGGACGACGAGGGGTTCGACCGGGTGATCCAGCCCGTGTTCACGGAGCGGGACGTGTCCGAACTCGAGTCGCTCGCGGGGGTGATAACCGTCGTCCCGCGGGGGACCGTCGACGCCAACTCGTTGACCCATGGAGGCGACACCATCGCTCGCCAGCGAGTGACGGCGACGACCCCCGAGACGTTCGAGGCGGGGAAGATAGTCGCGGGCCGTGGGTTTCGCTCGGGAACGAACGAGGTCGTTCTCAACGAGCGGGCGGCGGAGTCGTTCGAGGAGAACGTCACCGTCGGCGACAGCCTGACGCTCTCGCTGGCCGAGAACCGGACGGCCGAGCTCACCGTCGTGGGAATCGTCAACGGAACCAGAGGGGAGTTGCCCGTCAGCAGTTTCGCGGAGGAGTCGCGGGTGTACGTGCCGATCGACCCCTTCTACCGGACGGTCGTCGAGAGCCCGAGCGTCGGCGTCCGCCAGCGGGCGTATCCGCAGGTGACGGTCGTGACCGAGCCGACGACGACGGCGGCGACGCGGACGGCCGTCGAGTCGTACCTGCGTGAGGAGTCCGACGCCCGACAGTTGCTCCCGGGGGGAGCGGAGCTGACGGCGCGGACGAGCGGCGACTTCGTGGCGCAGGTGGCGTCGGTCATCGAACGGATCACGCGCTTCGTGACCGGCGTCGCGGTGATCGGGCTGGTGGTCGGCGCCATCGGTATCGCGAACATCATGCTCGTGAGCGTCACGGAGCGGACCCGAGAGATCGGCGTGATGAAGGCCGTCGGCGCGCGCAACCGTGACGTGCTCGTTCTCTTTCTCGTCGAATCGGGACTGCTGGGTACCGTCGGGGCGGTCCTCGCGCTCCCGGTCGGGCTCGCGGTTGGCTACGCCGCTACCCGGTACGCCGAGGTGACCTTCGCGCTCGCGCCGACGTGGATGGCGACTGCGGTGGTGGTGGGCGTCGTTGTCGGCGTCGTCGCCGGGCTGTACCCCGCGTGGCGGGCGGCGCGGGTCGACCCCATCGACGCGTTGCGGTACGAGTAGCGCGTGGGACCGACACACACCCGCAGACGCCGTCTCGCAACGTTTTTCCCGGCGGCGAGACGACGGTTTACATGGCGAACGACGTTCCCGAGGCCGGACCTTTCTCGGAGAAACTGCGCGTACCGGAGTCGCTGACGTTCGACGACGTACTCTTGCGACCGATGGAGAGCCACGTCGAACCCGACGAGGCCGACGTGTCGACACGGGTATCGACGAGCGTCACGCTCAACATTCCCGTCCTCTCGGCGGCGATGGACACGGTGACCGAGAGCGGCCTCGCAATCGCGATGGCGCGAAACGGGGGGCTGGGCGTGCTCCACCGCAACATGACCGTCGACGAGATGATCGTCGAAATCGAGCGCGTCAAGCGCGCGGACGAACTCGTGATCCGGCGTGAGGACGTGGTGACGGCCGAACCGGACCAGACCGTCCGCGAGGTGGACGAGATGATGGAACACGAGGGCGTCAGCGGCGCCCCCGTCGTCGACGACGACGACACGGTGCTCGGCATCATCTCGGGGACGGACATCCGGCCGTATCTGGAGGTCGGGGAGTCAGACGAGGTACGCAAGGCGATGACCGACGAGGTCATCACCGCGGGCGAAGGCGTCACGGCCCGTGACGCGCTGGAACTCATGTACGACCACAAGATCGAACGGGTGCCCATCGTCGACGACGAGAACCGCCTCGTCGGCCTGGTGACGATGCAGGGAATCCTCCAGCGTCGGGAACACGAGAACGCCGCCCGCGACGACACCGGCTCCCTCCGCGTCGGCGTGGCCGTTGGCCCCTTCGAGGACGACCGCGCGCGCGCCGCCGACGAGGCCGGCGCGGACGTGCTCTTTATCGACTGCGCGCACGCTCACAACCGAAACGTGATCGACAGCGCCAGGGCGATCCGCGAGTCGGTCGACGCGGACGTGGTCGTCGGCAACGTCGGCACGCAGGAGGCCGCCGAGGCCGTCGTCGACTTCGCGGACGGCGTGAAGGTCGGCATCGGGCCGGGATCGATCTGTACGACCCGCGTCGTCACGGGTGCGGGGATGCCCCAGATCACCGCCGTCTCCGAGGTGGCGGACGTTGCCAGCCAGCACGACGTGCCGGTCATCGCCGACGGCGGCATCCGCTACTCCGGGGACGCCATCAAGGCCATCGCCGCCGGCGCCGACGCCGTCATGCTCGGCTCTTACTTCGCGGGCACCGAGGAGGCGCCGGGTCGCGTCATCACGATGAACGGGAAGAAGTACAAACAGTACCGCGGCATGGGCTCGGTCGGCGCGATGCGCTCGGGCGGCGGCGACCGCTACCTGAAAGAGGAAGACGAGGACGAGGGATTCGTCCCCGAGGGTGTCGAGGCGGCCACCCCGTACAAGGGCACCCTCGCCTCGGAACTCCACCAGCTCGTCGGCGGGATGAAATCGGGGATGGGCTACGTCGGCGCGGCGACGATTCCCGAGTTCAAGGAGCGCTCGCGGTTCGTCCGCGTCTCCGCCGCCGGCCAGACCGAAGGCCATCCACACGACGTGATGATCACGGACGAGGCACCGAACTACAGCCCGCAGGAGTAGGAATCGGGCGGGGTCGACCGTCTATCGACCTTCCGCAAGAGGTATTTTGATATACATCGACCCCACATTGGAAACCGTGAGTGGCACCAGTCCTTGTCGGGCGTACACATGAGCGACGACACCCCCCTCGTCCTCGTCGTCGAGGATGAACGCGACCTGTCGGATCTCTACCGGACGTGGCTCGCCGGCTCGTACCGAGTTCGGACGGCGGAGGACGGCCGAGCGGCGCTCGACGAACTCGACGACGAGGTGGACGTCGTGTTGCTCGACCGCCGGATGCCCGACCTCTCGGGGGACGAAGTGCTCGACCGAATCCGCGAGCGCGGGTTCGACTGCCGGGTCGCGATGGTCACCGCCGTCGAACCCGACACCGACATCGTCGACATGGCGTTCGACGACTACCTCGTCAAGCCGGTGTCCGAGGAGGAACTCGTCCGGATGGTCGAGAACCTCCGAATCCGGGACGCGTACAGTGACGGCGTCAAACGCCTCTTTTCTCTCGCCTCGAAGAAGGCACTCCTCGAATCCGAGAAAGAGTCCAACGCGCTCGAGGCTAGCTCGGAGTATCGGCAGCTCTGTGCGGATCTGACCGACCTTCGCACCCAACTCGACGACAAACTCGCTCGACTCAGCGAGAGCGACGACCTCACCCTGATCTATCAGGACCTCGAACGCGACGACACGGACCGCAACGAGTAGCCGGACGGCCGGCCGTTTCGCTCTATCCCGCTCCCGTCCGCCGGTTCTTTTTCACCGACATTTTATGTCAGTGATCAACTGCTTTAATTGATTATATTTAATATCAGATATTCTCGAAAAATTATATTTTGTTGTCGCCCGACGGTCCAATTGCAATGTCCGAACGTGACAACGATTCAATGGTAACGGCCCTCGAAGAGCAGTCGGATTCCTACACCGCTGACGGCAACAGCAGCGGTATCTCCGGCCCCATGACCGCCGACGGCAACAGCAGCGGTATCTCCGGCCCCATGACCGCCGACGGCAACAGCTCCGGCATTTCAGGCCCCATGACCGCCGACGGCAACAGCTCCGGCATTTCAGGCCCCATGACCGCCGACGGCAACAGCAGCGGTATCTCCGGTCCCTAGAGCTTCGAGAAGTCTAGTTCGTCGCTCCAGACGAGCGAACCGTCGATTTTCACCGGTACCGTCTCCAGCGAAAGGAACTGCTGTAGCTCCTCGCGGGTCAAGTCGAACGTCCGAGCCTCGCCGGACCAGAGGTAATGTTCGTCCACGTCGTCGAGAAACGGCATCACGAGACTTCCCATCCCGAAGGAGGTAGAGGGGTGGCTCTGCCACTCCAGTTCGAACTCGTCGCCGCCGCGTCGCCGGACGACACAGACGTTCGGCGGGCCGCCGTCCGTGCGGGCGAGCGACAGGCTACTGTCACCGATGACGGTGTACTGGTCGCCGATGATCGAGTCGTCGCGAGCGACTTCGAGGGCGCTCCCGACGGTGAAGCCGCGGTCGAGCAAGCGGGCGAGCATCCGCCCCATCCGGACCGCACCGCTGTTGATCACGTCCGACAGCGTGACGATGCCGGCGATGGCGCCCGCGTCGATCAGCGCCGACCCCTGTTCGTACGACTGGCAGGCGTTGAGCAGGAAGGCGTCGGGACCGGCCGTCGTGAGCGTCGTCGCGTCGAGTTTGCCGTCCGCACACTCGAATCCCTCGCCGTCGATGTGACCGATGTAGTGGAGGAGGTCGGCGTCGACGGAGAGCACCTCGCGAAGCTCCGCCCGCGTCAGGTCGTGGTGGACGCGCACGTCGAAGGGGAGTTCCTCGCTGGAGGCGTACACCTCGTCGACCACGTCCCGTTCATCGGCCATGCGGGGGTCGTTACAGACCACCGTGATCCCGATGTCGCCGTCGGTGGGCGTCCGGTCGAGGCGGTTGTAGAAGGCGTTGGTCGTCGCCTTGCTGGCGCCGATGGGGGCGCCGTCGCCGATCCATGACTGTTCGAGCGAGTCCGTCGCCTCCGGCTGGACGTACGACCGGGCCGCCGCGTCCGCCGACGCGCTCCGGGTGAAGGAGGCGTCGCGGAAGAACTCGCTCGCGGCCGTCGTCTGCACTTCCGAACTCGGTTCGGGCTGGTCCTGTGGCGTCCGTACCACCGCGAGGTCGTTCGTGACGAACGGGAGGAGTTCGACGTTCTCCGGGGTGGGAGCGACGTGGGAGGTCATCCGCCACTCGGGGAGTTCGTCCTCGACGGTCCCGAAGGGGAGGGAGAGATACTCCTCGACCTGCGTCCGAAGCGGCTGGTCGTACAGCCACTCGAAATCCAGGTCGAGGTCGGCTTCGACCGCCTCCCGTTCGTGGAGGTCGACCGAGTAGTACCCCTCCGTCCGGGTCACACAGTCGAGGAAGAACGTCTGTTTGAGGACGCGTTCGACCTCCGTCTCGAACCCGCGAACCGTATCCAGATCGTGTTCGAAGCCGTCGTCGGTCACGAGTCGCGGTCGGTCGCCGGGCACCACGTCGGCCGCGAGATAGTACGCGAGCGGCGCCGCCACGTAGATCGATTCGTACTCCGGCGGGAGTTCGATCCTGATGCCCGTCTCCGGGGAGACGACACCGTCCGGCACCTCGAACCGATCGCCGAGTTCGACGAGCGGCGGGTGGCCCCGGAGCGTCGGATACGACCGCTCGGGCGACGTGGTCTTCAGCGCCGAGGAGAACTCCGACACCGCACCCATCACGTCGACGGGGTCCGCCGTCGTGGTGAGCGTCGCCGCCGGCCCCTCGTGGTGGGATCGAGCGCCCACACGCACCTCGCGAGCCCCGTCGAAGTCGATGTGGGTGCGCTCCACGTCCGAAGCGACGGTCACCGAACCGTCGACACGGAGGTAGATCTTGATCGGCCCACAGAGTTCGAGGCTGTAACTACCGGGCGGAAACTCCTCGTACGCGGAGTGATCAGTCTCGGCGAGCATATCGCCCGCCTCGTTTCTGACACAGACCGAGACGACCGTCGGGAGCGTGATCGCCGCGACATCGACCGCCACCGCGGCGTCGATGGGGAACTGGTGTCCGTCCGGATCGGCCGGTGTCGGGGCGACGGGGCAGTCGGTGAACAGGCGGAACTGGTTGCGCTCGATCAGATCCGACACGACCAGCCCCGTTCCGTCTTCGAGCACCGAAAACGACACTTCGAGGGCGTCACTCCCCGATTCGGAGGAGTCCCCGCGCGGCCGCTCGGTACGACTCATCGTGTGTGTAAGTCAGTCGTCGGTCACAAAAGGATATTGTTGTTTCACTGTCATTCCGACCGTCCCGACGGACGATCGATCGGCAGCCAATCGGACGTGAGCTCCCGATCCCGGAAGTGCCACCGTTGATCCAGGCTCTCGCCATCGATCCGGAGTTCGACCGTCGCGTCGAACAGCGGCCGAAACAGGCGGACGAGTTCGGAGTCGAACGGCCGTGGGAGCCGGAAGTGGACGAGTCCGGACACCGCGCGGGCCTGTGCCACGACGGCGTGCAGGAATCTGAACGCCGTCTCCCGGCCGTACGCCGACAGGAGCGTCGGCAGGCAGTCGAACGCCATCCGGAATTCGGCGGCGTCGAGGCCGCCCGCGAACAGGTCGAACTCCTCTATCACCTCGCCGATCGTGGTGCCGAGATCGCGGATCGATCCGTCGATCACGTGCGTTCGTGGTCTGGCCTGATCGAGCAACCGTTCGGTGGCCGCGGCGCTGCGTGCCTCCTCGCCGCGCGTGACGAGCCGGGCGTACTCCGAGGAGAGCGGTCCGGTCTCGCGGAGCCGACGGATCGCGCTCGATCGATTCGGTTCCGGCGTCACGACGAGACGCCGCCGCGGGGGGTCGGCGGACGGATCGCCCAGCATCGTCGCTGACGCGTCTGCGAACATCTCTTCGGGGACTGACCCCACGACGAGGAGCGCGCTACCCTGCTCTTTCAGCGTCGCCAGGGCGTGGGCGAAGCTGACGCCGTCGTCGTCGGGTCCCATCCCACCACCCGTAACCATCAACTCGACGAAGGGAACGGTCACAAATAATACTTCTTATCGCGGAATCACTGGTAATATTCCCACCGCGTCGTCATCGCTCGTCGAGGAACGCCTCGATCCGGTTCAGCGCCTCCTTCAACTCCGACATCCCGGTGGCGTAGGAGACCCGAAGGTGGCCGTACCCTTCCTCGCCGAAGACCCGGCCGGGCACCACCGCGACTCCCTGGTCGTGGAGGAGGTCCTCGGCGAACTGTTCGTCGTCGTACGGCGCCTCGGGGAAGGCATAGAAGGCGCCGGTCGCCTCGAAGCAGTCGAGTCCCATGTCCCGAAAGCGCGAGATGACGAAGCGCCGCCGGCGGTCGTACTGGGTGTGCATCTCCTCGACGTCGTCGTCACACGACTGCAGGGCTTCGAGGGCGGCGTACTGCGCCGTCGTCGGCGCCGAGAGCATCGTATACTGGTGGATGCGGTTCATCGCGTCGATTGCCTCGGGCGGGCCGAGGGCGTAGCCGAGGCGAAGCCCCGTCATGGCGTAGGCCTTCGAGAAGCCGTTGAAGACGACCGTTCGCTCGCGCATACCGGGTAGCGTCGATATCGAAGTGTGGTCGCCGTCGTAGGTGAGCGCCGCGTATATTTCGTCTGACAGCACCGTCAGATCGTGTTCCCGGGCGAACGTCGCAATCTCCGCGAGATCGCTCTCCGTGGCCGTCGCGCCCGTCGGGTTGTTCGGATAACAGAGCATCAGCACCTCGGCGTCGGCGGCCCCGGCCCGCTCCAGGTCGTCGTAGGTGAGCACGAAGTCGTTTTCCGCGCGCGTAGAGACGGGCAGTGGCTCGCCGCCGGAGAAGCGTACGCCGGGTCCGTAGGAGATGTACGCCGGCGACTGGACCGCCACGGTGTCGCCGGGGTCGACGATGGCCCGGAGCGCCAGGTCGACCGCCTCGCTCGCGCCCGTCGTCACCAGCACCTCCTCCTCGGGGCCGTAGTCGAGGTCGTACCGCGTGACGTGTTCGGAGATGGCGGTCCGGAGGTCGTACATCCCGCGATTCGTGGTGTAGGAGGTCCGCCCGCGCTCCAGGGAGTGGATAGCGGCGGTGCGGGCCTTCCACGGGGCGCTGAAATCCGGTTCGCCGACGCCCAGCGAGATGACGTCGTCCATCTCCTCGGCGAGTTCGAAGAACCGACGGATGCCGGAGGGCGGTGTCGACTCCGCGCGATCCGACAGCTTCATGGCGAAACCGACAGCCGGTCGTCGTCGTCGCGGTCGGTGAACTCGATACCTCGGTTCTTGTACGTGTTCATCACGAAGTGCGTCACCGTCTGTGTCACCTCCGGAATCGGCGCGATCTGTTCGGAGACGAACATGGAGACGGCGCGCATCGACTCGGCCTCGACGGTCACGTCGAAGTCGTAGTCGCCGGAGACGAGATGCAGGGCCGTCACCTCGTCGAACTTCGTGATCCGTCGGGCAACCTGCGCGTACTTCGTGTCACGGTCGAGTTCGAGGTTCAGTTCGACCTCGGCGGTGACGTGGTCCTCGTCGACCTTGCTCCAGTCGACGACGGCTTGGTAGCCGACTATGGAGCCCTCGGCTTCGAGTTCGTCGAGCATCTCCTCGACTTCGGCCTGCGACCGGCCGAGCTGACGCGCCATCGTCTCCGTGTCCTCGCGGGCGTCCTCCAGCAGCAAGTCGACCAGTTCGCGTTTCGCGTCCATACCTCGGGGTCGGGGGCCTGCCTAAAAGGGTTTGTCTACGCGTCAGTATCAATGTGAAACGTTGATGATATTTTGCCCCTCGACGCGCCGCCGATCCCCAATCCCGTCGCCGGCGGCCGGCGAAAGACCGATAGGTAGCGACGCCGACGTGCCGATATGGCCCTCTCGGACGCCTTTCTCACGCCGCTGGGGTTGGTCGCCCTGCTGGCCGTGGTCCCCATCGTCGTCCTCTATCTCGTCCAGCCCGACCCCCGCCGAATCGAACTCCCCACCCTCCGGTTCCTGCTCGACGACGACGAGCGGGACGCGTCGAACCCCCTGCTCGAACGGCTTCGTCGCAGTCTCCTCCTCCTCTTGCAGTTGCTCGTCGTCGTCGGCCTCGCCGTCGCACTCGCCGGCCCCTACGTCTCCGTCTCCGAGAGTCAGACCGTCGAGGAGACGGTCATCGTCCTCGACGGTAGCGCGAGCATGGGCGTCGAAACCGACGGTGGTACGCGCTTTTCGGCCGCCGTCGCCGCCGCCCGTGAGGTGACGACCGGAACCAACGCCGTCGTCTTCGCCGGCGCTGAGAGCCGGATCGCCCTCCGCTCCGGCGGCGGCGACGAAGTCGACGCCACGCTCGACGGCCTCGCCGTCGTCGACGCGCCGACCGACCTCGGCGCCGCCATCTCACAGGCGGCCTCCATCGCCGGCGAGAACGCCCGGATCGTCGTCCTCAGCGACTTCGCGGACGACGCGGGCTGGACCGACGCCGTCCGCTCCGCTCGCGCCCGCGACCTACAGGTCGACCTCCGGCAGTTCGCGGGCGGCGGGACGGCGAACGTCGGCATCGTCGACCGCGCGTTCTCCGGGCGCAACGTCACGCTGTCGGTGAAGAACTTCGGGACCGAGGGGGTCACCCGGTCGGTGACGCTCGGAAACCAGCGCCGGTCCGTCTCGCTCGGTCCCGGCGCCCTCGAACGCGTGTCCTTTACCGTCCCGGCGGGCGGCGGACGGGCGGAACTGAACCCCGGCGACGACTTCCCCACCGACGACGCGGCGTATCTGGCCGCCCCCGCCGATCCGACGGTCGACGTGCTCCTCCTGACCAACGATCGGAACCGATATCTCACGACCGCCCTCTCCGTCGTCGACGAGGTGCGTCTCACCGTCGATCAGCCGCCGACGACCGTCGAGGGCGACTACGACGTGATCCTCTACAGCAACCTCGACCCAGAGCGCCTCCTCCGGGGCAACGTCGAAGCCGGCCGTGACCTGCTCGAAGCGGGTGGCGGCGTCGGCGTCCTCGCGCAGTCGTCGCCGCCGGCTCTCCTCGGCGACCTCCTCTTGCTCTCGCCGTCCGGCGTCGGCACCAACCCCTCGCTCGGCCCGGTGGCGACGGACGACCTCACCCGCGGCATCGACTTCCCGCCGCCGGAGCGGTACCTTCGGGGCTCGCTCGACGCCGGCACGGCCCTCGTCCAGACCCGCAACGGGACGCCGGTCGTGGCGACCCAGCAACGCGGCCCGGGCCGTGTCCTCTACTACGGCTACGTCGTGAACGACGATCCGTTCCGGTTCAACTACCAGTATCCCGTCTTCTGGAAGCGAGCGACGTTCTACCTCGCGGGACGCGATCCGCTTCCGACGCTGAACCGCGAGACCGGCGGCCGCCTCCAGTTCGCGAACGAGACGCGGGTGGGGACGCCCGACGGCACCGTCTCAGCCCGCGTCGTCCCGCTCGACCGAACGGGCTTTTACGCCACGGAGACCCGCCGGATCGGCGTCTCGCTCTACAGCGAGGCCGAATCCGACGTGGCCGCCGAACCGCTCGAGAGTCGGAGCGAGGGGACCGGCGTCACCACGCGGCAAGAGGAGCGACGGGTGCCCCGGCCGCTGACGCCCTTCGTCGCCCTCGCGGCCCTGCTGGTCGCCGTGGGCGAAATCGCCTACCTTCGCCGGCGGGGTGATCTCTGATGTTGCCACTCGCCATCCGGACGACGCTCTCGGACGGCACCGTGATCGGGCTCGAACGCCCGGAACTGGTCGTGGCGCTGCCCGTCGTGGCCGTCCTGTTCGTCCTCCTGGTCCGCTACCGGGCGACGGGGACGGCCTCGAAGCGGAGCCGTCGCCTCCTGCTCGCGTCGCGGGTCGTCGTCACGACGCTGATCGTCGTCGCCGCCGCCGGCCCCTTCAGCGTCGTCACGATGGAGACCCAGGGCGACCCGACCGTCTCCCTCCTCGTCGACCGCTCGGACAGCACGACCGTCTCGCCCGACGTGGCCGAGAGCCTGTCGACGGCCATCGAGGACCAGGGCGTCCCGGTCACCACCTCGACCATCGCCCAGGGGACGGACTCCCGGATCGGCGACGGCATCGCCGCCAACCTCCGCGAGAACGGCTCGGTCGTCGTCGTCTCCGACGGACAGGTGACGGGCGGGCAGAGCCTGACCGAGACGGCGGAGTTCGCCCGCTCGCTCAACGCCACCATCAGCACCGTCAGGACCGAGCCGAGCCGCACCGAACGGTACGTGACCCTCGCCGGGCCGAGCAAGGCCAGCGTCGGCGTCGAGAGCCGGTTCCTGGTGGAAGTACAGGGGGTACAGGTCGACACCCCGACCGAGGTGACCGTCTCCGTCGACGGCGAGACGGTGACGACCGAACGGCTCGACAACGGGACCGGAAGCGTCCCCGTGAGCTACACGTTCGAGGAGACGGGGGGTCACGAGGTCACGGCCGAAATCGACGGCAGCGACGCCTACCCGATCAACGACCGGGCGCTGAAGACCGTCCGCGTCGTCGATCAGCCGCGAATCCTCTACGTCACCCGCGGCAACTACGCCCTGCAGTCGTACCTGGAACGGCTGTACGACGTGGAGACGGCGTCGTCGGTTCCCGACGACCTGTCGCCGTACTACGCGGTCGTGGTGCAGAACGTCGCCGCGGGTGACCTCGGAAACGTCGACGAACTCCAGCGGTTCGTCATCGACGGCGGCGGCCTCCTGATGGTCGGCGGGCAGAACAGCTTCGAGAACGGTGGGTACGCCAACTCCTCTATCGCCGCGGCGCTTCCGGTGACGTTCGGGGAGTCGGCGCCCGGCAGCGCCCGGATCGTCATGCTGATCGACGTCTCCGGGAGCGCGGGGTCGGGGATGCGGATTCAGAAGGCCATCGCGCTCGACGCCCTCTCGCAACTCGACGACGACAACACCGTCGGCGTCGTCGGCTTCAACTACCAGGCCTACAGCGTCGTCGAACCGGCGCCGCTGAGCCGGAACCGCGAGACGGTGGCGGACAGCATCCGGCGCCTGCAGGCCGGCGGCGCGACGAGCATCGCCAACGGCCTGCGGGGCGCGGCTGAGAGGCTCGCCGGCCAGCGCGGGACGATCATCCTCGTCAGCGACGGCGGCGACACTGAGAGCCCGTCGGCGGTGGTCGCCGACGCCCTCGGCCGGCAGGGCGTCCGCGTCGTCGCCGTCGGCGCCGGACGGCAGGTCAACGAGGGCGTCCTCCGTCGGATCGCCGAGGAGTCCGGGGGTAACTACTTCCGCGCCGACGAGACGGATCGGCTTCGCCTCCTGTTCGGCGGGGGGAGCCGACAGTTCCAGGGCGAGGGGCTGACGATCGTCGACTCCGGGAACTTCATCACCAGCGGCGTGACCCTGGAGTCGAACCCCGGGCGGGTCAACGACGTGTCGATTCGCCCCGGGGCGAACTTCCTCGTCGCCGCCCCGGACGGCACGCCGGCCGTCGCCTCGTGGCGCTACGGCCTCGGCCGAGTCGCCACCATCACCGCCTACGGACCGGACGGGGGACTGGACGGCCTGCTCCAGCAACCCGACTCCCTGCTGGTCACGAAGTCGGTCAACTACGCCATCGGCGACCCAGAGCGCAAGGCAACCGGCGTGACCGACGTGGCGGACACCCGGGTCGGCGAGCCGACGACGGTCATCTACCGCGGCGAGAGCCCGCCGAGCGACACCGACCTCCCCTTCACCGCCGTCGACGAGGGCGTCTACCGGGCGCAGGTGACGCCCACGAGCGTCGGCTTCAAGCGCGTCGTGGGGGCGACGTACGCCGCGAACTACCCCGCCGAGTACGCCGGGTTCGGCACGTCGTCGGCGCTTGCCAACGCCGTGCGGGCGACTGGCGGCCGACAGTTCGATCGCGGGCAAGCGGCCGAAATCGCCGCGTTCGCCCGCCAGCAGGCGACGCGCGTCCGCGACGTGCGTCAGACGTGGGACTGGGCTTTCCTTCTCGCCGGCCTCCTCCTCTTCGTGACGGAGGTTGTCGTCCGGCGGCTTCAAGTGTACAACGGGCGTACACGGAGCGAGAGTGGTCTCCCATGAGCCTCATCGGTCGCTCGATTAACCTCGCGCTCGCCCTCCTCATCTGCGTGTCCGTCGCGGGCACCGCCGGGGCGACCCTGTTCTATCAGGAATCGGTCGAGGAACTCGACACCCAAAACAGCCAGCTTCGCCAGCAGAACGAACAGCTCCGCGAAGACCTCCAGTCGACGCGAAGCGACCTACAGACCGCCCGCCAGCGGCTCCGGGAGCTAAACCAGACCCTCGACACCACCCGGAGCGACGTGAGCCAGGTCTCCGAGAACCTCGAAGAGACCGAAAGCCAACTGGACTCGACACAGCAGGAACTCGCGTCGACACGTGAGAACCTGCAGGCCGCCCGCCAGCAGGTCCAGAGCCTCGAAAGCCGCGTCGACACGCTCCAGGATCGGAACAGCGAGCTTCGCTCCGAGGTCAGCGATCTGGAGTCGACCAATCAGGACCTCCGCGAGGAGCGCGACCAGTTACAACAGGACGTCGAGGAGTTGAACGACGAAATCTCGCAACTGGAGTCCGACATCTCGAGCCTGCGGTCGGAGAACGAACGGCTGCGCCGCGAGAACGGAAACCTTCGCGACGCGCTCGCGAACGCGTGTCGTGCGCTCAACGCCAGCGAGCGGCCCCAGGGGTGTCAGTTAGCCTGACCATGTCCGCAACGGCGACACCGGGCGGTTCCGACGCCGGTGACGACGAACCCGACCGGCCAACGGAGGAGCGCAAGATCCGCCGCGCGCTCGTCCAGATCCGACGCGAGGGCTGGAAAGTGGCCGCCATCTACGCCGTGATCGACGCGACGCTCGCGACGCTCGTCGTGAACCTCGCCGCGACGGTGGCTGGCGGCGTCCCGCGGCTCCCAGCCCGGCTTCCCATCCCGCGGGCGCTCCTGCGGTTCCTGCGCGAGACGGCCGGCGTGACTCTCGCCGAGCCGACGGTGTCGAGCGCGGCGGTCGTCGGCGTCGCCGTCGGCCTCGTCGTCTTCGTCGCCGACGTGGTCCTGCGGGTGCACCGCCCCCTCGTCGAGCAGTTCGAGGCGGCCAATCCCGCTCTCCAGGAGTCGCTTCGGACCGCACGGGACGCCGTCCGCGCCGACCGGCACTCCCGGATGGCCCGCCGGCTCTACGAGAGCGTGCTCGCCGACCTCGAGCGGGCGTCGAGCCTCGGCCTCCTCGACCTCCGGCGAGTCGCGGTGACGGTCCTCCTGATCACCGCGGTGAGCGTCGCGACCATCCAGGTGGCCGTCGTCGACATTTCGCTCGGCGGCCTCGGCGGGTCGGAGTCGGGCGTCCAGACCGGCGGTACCGACCCCGACTACACCGGCCTCCAGGACGGCTCGGCGATCCTCGGCGACCCCGAGGACGTGCCGGAAGGATCGGAGGACCTGAACGCGACCATCGACACCAGCGGGTCGGGAAGCGGCGACGGCACCGACGCGGAGTCGGCGGCGTCCTACGAGGATAGCGGTTTCGCCGGGCCGGAGACCGTCGAGAGCCAGCGCGCGGGCTTTAGCGAGCGCGAACAGCTCGAAGACGCGGAGCTGATCCGCGAATACAACCTGCGGATTCGGGAGGAGACCGACAACGAATGAGCGAACCCACGACGGACATCGATCGGTTACAGCAGCGACTCGCCGACGTCCGCAAGGAAGTCGGCAAACGTATCATCGGCCAGACGGAGGTGCTGGAAGGCCTCCTCGTCTGTATCCTCGCGGACGGCAACGCCCTGCTCGAAAGCAATCCGGGGCTCGGCAAGACCACGATGGTCCGCACCGTCGCCGACGTGACCGACCTCGACTTCTCGCGGGTACAGAACACGCCCGACCTGATGCCCTCAGACATCACGGGGACGGAGATCATCCGCGAGGCCGGCGGCGAACGCGAGTTCGTCTTCGAGAGAGGCCCCATCTTCGCGAACGTCGTCCTCGCCGACGAGATCAACCGGGCGACGCCGAAAACCCAGGCGGCCCTGCTCGAAGCAATGCAGGAAAAACAGGTGACCGCGGCGGGCGAGACGTACGACCTGCCGCGGCCCTTCTTCGTCCTCGCGACCCAGAACCCGATCGACCAGGAGGGGACCTACCCGCTCCCCGAGGCCCAGACCGACCGCTTCCTGATCAAACTCGTCCTCGATTACCCGTCCTACGAGGAGGAACGCGACATCGTCGACCTCTACACCGGCGGCGGATCGGGGTCGACGCCCCCGGTCGAGAAAGTGCTCACGCGCGAGGAGATCAAGGAGATCCAGTCGCTGGTTCGGGAGGTGCCCATCGCCGACGACGTGCGCGACCGGGCGATCCGACTGGTTCGGGCGACCCGCGAGGCCGAGACGGTCGAGTTCGGCGCCAGTCCCCGCGCCAGCATGGGCCTCGTCCTCACCGCGAAGGCGCGGGCGTTCATGCGAGGGCGGAATCACGTCTCGTGGGAGGACGTGGCGGCGATGGCGGCGCCGGTGCTCCGGCACCGCATCCTCCTCGACTTCCGCGCGGAGCGTGAGGGCCTCTCGACGGACGAGGTGATCGCCGATCTCGTCGACGAGATATGACGATCGATCCCGACTTTCTCGACGAACTCGATCGCTTCGAGGCGTCGTTGAACCAGCAGACGACGGCGATCAAGAAGGGCGAACAGGAGTCGCCGAGCGTCGGCGAGGGACTCACGTTCAGCGACTACCGGCGCTACTCCCCCGGCGACGACACCCGCCTCATCGACTGGCGGCTCTACGCCCGCACGGAGGAGTTTTTTATCAAGCAGTTCGAGGAGGAGCGTAACCTCACCGTCCACGTCCTACTCGACGCGAGCGCGTCGATGGATTTCGGCACGGATGAGGAACACAAGTTCGAGTTCGGCGCGAAGTTGGGACTCGGCTACGCCTACCTCACCGCGGAGGAGCACAACGACTTCCGGTTTTCCTGCTTCCGGGAGCGGACCGAGCGCATCGACACCGGGAAGTCGACGCGGGGGGAGGTGCTGGCGCTCGTCGACCGACTCAACGAGACGACGCCCGACGGCGAGGCCGACTTCGAGTCGGCGCTGTCGACGTACGCGGCGTCGATCCGGTCGCGCTCGCTGGTCGTCGTCGTCACCGACTGTATCGGCGACCTCGACGGGTTGGAAACGGGACTGGCGTCGCTCGCGCGCAACGAGGTGGTCCTGATTCAGCCCCTCTCGCCGGACGAACTCGACCCCGAAACCGGCGGCGACACCATCTTCGAGGACCTCGAATCAGACCTGACGCGGCGGACGTACTTCGGCGGCCGTCTCGCCCAGCAGTACCGCAGTCGCGTCGACGAGTTCGTCGACGACGTGGAAGACCGGGCCCAGGACCTCCGGATCACGCACACCCTCGTCGCGACCGACCAGGACTTTTTCGACGCCTTCTCGTCGGTCTGGATTGGCTAGCGTTTTGACCCCGGCCGCCCTACGCCGACGGGATGCCGTACGACGCGCTCGTCGACCGCCTGGCCGACGGCCTCGACCCCGTCGCCGTCGGCGCCTTCCCCGACGGGAGCGTCGACGACTACTACCGGCTCCGTGAGGGCGACGAGACGGTCACCTCGCGGGCGTCCTTCGCCGACGCGGTCACGGCGGGACGGGACTCCTTTACGTTCGACCACGTCGTGACCGACGCCGGCGGACAGGCAGTCAACGCGGCGCGACAGGCGGCGGCGCTCGGCGACGACGTCTCCCTCGCCGGCCACCTCGACCACCCCGTCTTCGAGTTCGACTTCGAGACGGCCTCGATGGGCGACCCCGCCCGCGTCCGGGTCTGTCTCTTCGAGGCCGACGACGTGATGTTCGTCGAGGAGTCGGCGGACCTCGCCGACTGGGCGTTCGCGGACTTGCGCGCCGCCGTCGACATCGACGCCTTCCTCGAACGCGACGCGCTCTGCTGTACCAACTGGGCGTCCGTACCGGGACTGGGCGCGGCGCTCCGTGAGGTGGCGGCGTACGACCCCGACGGCGGCGTCTGCTGTGTCGACCCCGGCCCCCTCTCGACGGCGCAGGCCGGCAACCTGCTCGCGGCACTCGAACCGCTGGGGGGCGCCTACGACGTAGTCGTGAGCGTAAACGACGACGAAGCGCGGGCGCTGGCCGCGGCGGCGGGGCGCGAGGGATCGGCGACCGACGCCGAGGTACTCGATGACCTCCGGGGAGCCGCGGACGCGACGGGCGTCGTCGTCCACGGGGCCGACGCCGCCGTCGCGTCGACGCCGACGGGGTACGTCCGGGTACCCACCCTCGACGTGTCGCGTGGGATGACGGAGACGGGGGCCGGGGATCGCTTCAGCGCCGGCCTCGCCCGGTCGCTGGCGGCAGGGTGGGACTGGGACCTCGCCGTCGCGATGGGCAACGCCTGCGCCGCCCACTACGTCGCCGGCCAGGGCACCGGCAGTGTCGACGCCTTGCGGGCACACGTCGGCGCCCACCGGCCGTAATCGAAACCCTATACTGTTGTCCGGCCGGGGCCTCCGTATGGGATATCTGCAGTGGTCGGTGCTCGCGCTGCTGGCGTACTCGGCGGTCGCACCGCTCGTTGGCTTCGCGACGACCGGCGATCCGAAGATCCCGAGTTTCGTCGCCGCGTTCATCACGAACGGGCTCCTCCTCGTCGCGACCATCGGTGTCGTCCTCTACGATGGCCAGTCGGTGCTGACGTATCTCGGCCACCCCAAGGCGCCGTATCTCTACCTCGCCGGCGTCTTCCTCGCGGTGGGCATCCTCGCGTACTACCGCGCGCTCTCGCTCGGCCCCGTCAGCGCCGTCGTCCCCATCTTCGGCACCTTCCTCGTCATCAGCTCCGTCGTCGGTATCGTCTTCCTGAACGAGTCGCTCACGCTCCGGAAAGTGGCTGGTATCGGCTGTGCGATGCTCGGCATCTACCTCGTCTCGGTGTAGTCCCCAACGGTTTTGTGTCGGTTCGCCGAACGGTCGGGCGTGACCCGAATCGGGTCCCTCCCCGAAACGTGGCGATACGGCCTGGTCGGTGGCCTCCCCGCACTCTATCTGCTGGCCGACGCGCTCGGCTCCGTTTCCGGCGTCGACGGCCCGGCGTGGTTCCGGGCCGTCGCGGGCGGGGTGGGCGTCGTCGCGTCGCTACTTTTCACCCTGCTGGCGTTCGCACTGGCCGCGGTGGTCGGCGCCGTCGGCGTCGCCCTCGGTGACTGGCTGTCGAAAAAGACCGGCCGACGCCGCTCGGCGACGGTGGACTGATAGTGTTTATTGTAACTGTTTACCGGTGGTTCGACAGAGCGAGTCGGCGAACCACCGGTACTGATTTACAATGATCAGTATGAGACCGTCCCGATGGACGGCGTGCCGTACGTCGTTGCCGGCGGGGAGTATTTTACCGTCGCGGTGTTACCGGGCGTATGGCACTACAGGAGTCCGATTCCGAACTCGAACTCGGCGACCCAGCCCCCGATTTCGAACTGCCGGGCGTCGACGGCGAGACGTACACACTCGATTCCTTCGACGCCGACGCCCTGCTGGTCGTGTTCACCTGTAATCACTGCCCGTACGCCCAAGCGAAGTTCGACCTGTTGAACGACATCGCGACCGAGGACGGCGTGGCCGTGGTCGGCATCAACGCCAACGACGCCGAGGCGTATCCCGAGGACTCGTTCGAGAAGATGCGGGACGCAGTCGAGGAGGGCAGCGTCGCCTACGACGCCTACCTCCGCGACGGGACGGCCGACGTGGCTCGCGCATACGGCGCCGTCTGCACGCCCGACCCCTTCCTCTTTCGGCGCGAGGGCGACGAATACCGGCTGGCGTATCACGGCCGCCTCGACGACGCCCTCGGCCCGGACGAGGAAGCGACGGAGTTCTACGTCCGCCAGGCTATCGACAGCGTGCACGCTGGCGAGGACGTGACCCTCGACCCCGGCCCATCCCGTGGCTGTGGGATCAAGTGGCCGTAGGGGCGAACGGTTCAGAAGGGTCGACCACGTAGGGAGCGTATGCAAGACACCGACACGAAACCCGTCCGCGTCGAGACGGCCGCCGAACTCGACGCCCTGATCGACGATCACGAGCATCTCCTCGTCGAACTCGTCACCGACGGCTGTGGCCTCTGCGCCGCGATGGAGCCGGTACTGGGCGTCGTCGCGACGGAGACGGGCGTGCCGGTCGTGGTAATAAACCCCCGCGATGACCCCGTTCTGATCGAGCGCTTCGACGTGCGGAGCGTCCCGACGCTCGTCCGGTTCGAGGACGGCGAGGCGGTCGACCGGCTGTCCGAGGGGTTCGTCGGAGCGGAGCGGCTGATCGAGTTCCTGAGCTAACGGTCCGCCCGCGCTTCGAGCGCCTCACGGGCGTTCGCGACGGCCGACTCGCGTTTCGCGGGGTAGGCTTCGACCTTCGCACGAAGGGTGATGCCGTCGCCCTGGCGTGGTTCGCCGCGGAAAGCGGCCTGTTTGTCGAGGGTGAGATACAGCGAACAGTCCTCGGACACTCGGTCGTCGAGTTCGTCGAGGAAGGTGTCGTAGTCGGGAAGCTCGACCAGACGGTCGAGGACGACCCGCACGTCGTCGGCGTTCTCCAGCCGCGCCGAGAGGACGACGATTCGGTCGCCGTGGTGTCCCGTCGTCACCTGACGCTCTAGTTCGCACTCCTCGGGGAGGTAGGTTCGAAGGGCGGCTTCGACGCGTTTCTCGTCCTCGGTGTCGTAACAGAAGGTGCGGAGGTCGACGTAATGAAAGGGGACACTCGACATGCGGGCGGTGATGACGTTACTCGTCGTCGCCCTCGGCGGCTTCGAGGGCGTCCTCGGGGACGCCGGTCTCCTGGCCGTCCTCGAAGCTGATCGTGTACGTGGCGTCGCCGAACATCGTCTCCATCACCTGGGTGATCGTCCCCGTCTCGCCGTCGTACTCGCTGTGTTTGTCGTGGAGCACGACCGCATCGTCTTTCTCGAAGCTCATGATCCGTCGTTTCGCCGGCGCATATTTAAGCGCGCTGATTCGGGGGAACGCAGGCCCACGGCTGTGACCTCCTCCTCGCCGTAAACGGCGAAGCTTCCCACGGCACCGCGCCGCTGAGTTGGGATATTTGCTAGTTGACGACTTGTCGGTATGACAAACAGATGGCGGGGCCACACCGCCGTTCTCCTATCCCCGGAAGGGGGACTCGGAGTTATCTTGCTAACCGAGACACCACAGCGGTTCGAGATGGTGTCTCGAACATTCTGGTTCTCGGAGTCCCGATATTGTCCGATTAGTACGGCGGGTGTGCCGCCTCGGTGTACGCTGTGCTACGTCACGACACCAATTAAATATCCGGATTAGCGTCAGCACGTAGTTTGTCGAGGAGTTGTCGGATTCACGCCCGCCCTGAACGGCGGGATTCTCTCTCACAAAAAGATAAGTCCGGCAGGGGCCACGTGGACGTATGGAGCGAACACGGCGCGCGTATCTCGCCGCAACGGCGGGCGTCGGCCTCGGTGCGACAGCCGGCTGTCTCGGCGGCGGCAGCAGCGGTGCGAACGGCTGTACGATCGAAGACGAACCGACGGTGAGCGAACTGCCGGCACCGACGCTCGGATCGAGCGACGCCGGCGTGACGGTCATGGCATTCGAGGACTTCGCCTGCCCCCACTGTGCGACCTACAGCCTGGAGGTGTTCCCACGGCTTCGCTCGGAGTACGTCGATCCGGGCGTCGTAAACTACGAGTTCCACGACTTCCCACTCCCCGTCGACGAGACGTGGTCGTGGCAGGCCGCGAGCGCCGCCCGCGGCGTGCAAGACGAGACGGACGACGCGACCTTCTTCGAGTACGCCCACGCGCTCTTCGAGAATCAGGGAAGCTTCTCGCCGGGACTGATCACGGATTTGGCGAACGACGTTGGGGCACCGGGGTGTGCGATTCAGGCCGATGCCGTCAACGAGACGTACCGGCCGGTGGTCGAGGCCGACCGCCAGCGGGCCGTCGACCTCGGGGCGCAGGGCACGCCCGCCGTCTACGTCGACGGCCGGCCGGTCTCCCCCACGTACGATTCCATCGCGTCAGCCATCGAGAACGCGTAGCGCCACGGCGCCTTCGACGCCCGAACCAAGCGGCACTTATTTATCGGCGCCCAATCCGAATCCGATGAGCGACGATTCGGACGGTGGACCGACGCTCGGCCGCCGACACCTCCTCGCCGGACTGGTCGGCACCGGCCTCGTGAGTGCCGGGGTGGTGGGCAGCGGCGTCGTCGACGTCGGAGTGAGCAGCGGGGGCGCCAAGGGGGCCGGCGACGATACCGATCGTCTCCCGATCGATGTGACGACTCTCGACGCCGTCGGATCGACCGCCGGCATCGCCGCGGTGCCGGTGCCGGAGACGCCGACCGTGATCGACTGTTTCGCGACGTGGTGTGGCCCCTGTGTCGAGCAGATGGACGCGCTCGGGACGGTCTACGACCGGTATGGCGACCGCGCGGCGTTCGTCTCCGTCACCAACGAGCGCTTCGGTGGGGGGCTCGGCCCCGACGACGTGCGGGCGTGGTGGCGCGACCACGACGGCCGCTGGACACTCGGCCACGACCCCGAGGGCGACCTGCTGGCGGCCCTCGGCGCGACCGGCCTCCCCTACCTCGCCGTGACCGACGGGGCGGGATCGATCGTCTGGACCCACGGGGGCGTCGCGTCCGTCGAGACGCTGGACCGGGAGATCACGTCGGTCCTCCGATGATCGAGACGGCCTTCGCCGGCACCGTCACCTTCGCGGTCGGCGCCGGTCTCGCCACCTTCTTCGCACCCTGTGCCTACCCGCTGCTCCCGGGGTACGTGGGCTACGCGCTCCAGGAGGAGGGGACGGGGCTTGGCGGGGCGACGCTTCGCGGCCTCGCGGCCTCCGCCGGCGCCGTCGTCGTTCTCGCGGCCCTCGGGGGGCTGCTTCTCGCCGTCGGCGGTCGACTCGCCAGCCGGCTGCCGCTGCTCGAACCGGTGGTGGGCGCCGTGCTCGTCGTCCTCGGCGTCCTCGTACTGGCCGATCGGGCGCCGACGCTCCACCTCCGTCTCCCGGAGCGCCGGTCGTCGGTGGCTGGCGCCGCCGTCTTCGGCGGCGGCTACGCCCTCGCTGCCGCGGGCTGTGTCGTCCCCGTCGTGCTCGGCGTGTTCACACAGGCGCTCACGCTCGCGCCGCCGCAGGCGGCCGTCGCCCTCGGAAGCTACGCGGCGGCGACGGCGCTCCCGCTGACCGGCGTGACGCTCCTCGCGGCCGTCGGTAACGACGCGCTCCGGGCGTGGAGCGCGCGCGTGGGAACGGTACAGCGCCTCGCCGGCGCTGTCATGATCCTGGCCGGGGTGGCCCAGATCGTCGCCTCGTTCCGATATCTCGGCGTCGTGTGACCGGGACCGGTGGCAGTCGGCTACAATTCGACGGCCGGACCAGACGCGCTTTGAGCGTCGAGTTCCTGCAGCCGATATGAACCGACGCACGTATGTCGGGACGCTGGGTGCGGCGGCGCTCGGCGCAGCCGCCGGCTGTCTCGGCGGCGGTGATCCGAACACGACGCTCGGCGAACCGGACCGACCCGAGGGACTCACGAGCGAGGCGCTGGCCTACCCCGCGTGGGGCGAGCGGGTGCCCGACGTGACGCTTCCGGATCCGCTGACGGGGGAGCGAGTCGACCTGCGCGGCGTGGATCGACCGGCGCTCGTGAGCTTCTTTTACTCCAACTGCATGAGCGTCTGCCCGCGGCTCATCTCCGCGCTCCGCGAGGTGCAGATCCACAGCGTCGAGAACGGGTACGCCGACGAGGTGGGCTTTTACCCCATCACGTTCGACCCGCAACGCGACACCGCGGGGACCTTACGCGAGTACGCCGAGACGATGAACGTCGACCTGTCGGCCGGCAACTGGCATTTCCTCCGCCCCGACGGCCGTGACCGGGCGAAGGCCGTCCTCGAAGAGGAGTTCGGGTTCAAGTTCCAGCGAAACGAACCGGAGGACGGCGGGAAGTACATGTTCACTCACATCGGCCTCGTCCTCCTCGTGAACGCCGACGGCTACGTCGAGCGCGCGTATCGCGGGCAGGAGGGGACGGAAGGCCGGTATATCGAGGATCTGGAGACGGTTCGATCGGGCGGGGGCTTCCTCTAGTCGTGCCCGGAGACGGGAACGGGTTCGTACGGCTCCTCTAGGAACTCGACGTCGCTCTCCGACAGGCCGATGAGTTCCATCGCGTCCGCCTCGTCCAGCACCCAATCGCGCCAGTCGCTCGTCCCGATGCTCATACAGCCCAGACAGAGGCGGGAAACCTCCACCCCGGTGTCTCCGAGGGTGGTGTACTCCATACCGGCAGGTGACCGTGGGGTGATAAAAAGCTACGGCGCATCGGCCCACACCGTTTTGCTCGCCCGCTCCCAACGCCGACCATGACCGTCTGGCTCCTCGGCGACCAACTCCACCCCGAACACCACGTCCTCGACGGCGCGGATCGGGTGTTGCTGATCGAGGCGGCCGACTTCGCCGACCGGCGCCCGTACCACCCCCAGAAACTCGGCCTCGTCTTCGCGGCGATGCGCCACGCCCGCGACGCCCTTCGCGAGGCGGGTTACGACGTGGAGTACCGCCGCGCCGACAGCTTCGGCGACGCCCTCGACGCTCACTTCGAGGCGTCGCCGGGCGACGAACTCCGCCTCATGTGTCCGCCGAGCGACGGCGCCGCGGCGCGCCTGCGCGAACTCGTCGAGTCCCGGGGCGGATCGCTGACGCTCGTCGACGACGACCGATTTCTGTGTTCGCCCGACGCGTTCGACGAGTGGCACGGCGACGACTCCTTCCGCCACGAGAACTTCTACCGTTGGCTCCGCCGACGCGAGGGCATCTTGATGAACGGCGACGACCCCGTGGGCGGCCAGTGGAACTTCGACGAGTCGAACCGCGAGACGCCGCCCGACGACTGGTCGCCGCCACCGGTGCCGCGCTACGACCCCGACGAACTGACCCGAGAGACGCTCGACTGGGTCGCGGAGCGGTTCGACACGTGGGGTGCCCCCGAGGGGTTCGCGTGGCCCGTCACGCGCGACGAGGCGCTCGACGCCCTCGATCACTTCGTCACCCACCGCCTCCCCGAGTTCGGCCCGTATCAGGACGCGATAGTCGGCGGCGAGTCCACGCTCGCTCACTCCCTGCTCTCGTCGTCGCTGAACCTCGGGCTGTTGAAGCCACGGGAGGCCATCGACGCCGCCGTCGGGGCGTGGGAGCGGGACGACGCCCCGATCGAGAGCGTCGAGGGCTTCGTCCGGCAGGTGCTCGGCTGGCGGGAGTTCATGCGTCACGTCTACCGACGGACGATGCCCGAGTTGGTCGAGGGCGACCTGCTCGACCGCTCGCGTGCCCTTCCCCCGCTCTACTACGACGGCGAGACGCGGATGCGGTGTCTGGACGAGGCCGTCTCCCACGTCTACGACCACGGCTACGCCCACCACATCGAGCGCCTGATGGTTCTCTCGAACTTCGCGACGCTTTTCGGCGCCGATCCGGGGGAGTTGAACGAGTGGTTCCACTTCGGGTTCGTCGACGCCTACCACTGGGTGACGACGCCGAACGTCCTCGGAATGGGGACGTTCGCCACCGACGCCTTCACTTCGAAGCCCTACGTCTCGTCGGGCAACTACGTCGACAGGATGAGCGACCACTGCGCGGCCTGTCCGTACGACGTGAACGCGACGACGGGCGCGGACGCCTGCCCGTTCAACGCGCTCTACTGGGACTTCCTGGACGAACACGAGGAGACGCTTCGGGGGACGGGACGGATGGGGCTGATGTACAGCCACGCCGACCGGAAAGACGAGGCGGAGTGGACGGCCATCCGCGAACGGGCCGCGCGACTGCGCGAACGGGCCGCCGAGGGATCGCTGTAGCTCGGGGCGTCGAGAAAAGTGAACCCGTCGTTGTTGCGTCGCTACCGACCGCCCGAGCCGAGACTCGGATCGGTCCTACAGCCGCTGGAGGTTGGTCGCTCGTGGGCCCTTGTCGGCCTGTTCGATGTCGAACTCCACCTCCTGCCCTTCTTCTAGGTCCGGACCACCGATGTCTTCCATGTGGAAGAAGACGTCTTCGTCCGAATCTTCAGTCTCGATGAACCCGTAACCGCCAGTGTCGTTAAAGAACGCAACCGTACCTGTCGCCATTGCGTCCACTACGACGAAAAGGAGAGTCATAAGGTTTCCGGGCGTTTCGGCGAAATCGCCCGTTTGTGAATAATTGATCAGTATATATCTAATCTCGACAGCGACGTTCTAGTCGTCCCGTCCGAGCGTGTGAAACTCCGCGTTCGGTCGCATATCCGCGAAGCTCGCCAGCCGGTTGCTGAGGTTGAAAAACGCCGTTATAGCGCCGATATCCCAGATTTCGCGCTCGGAGTAGCCGGCCTCGGCGAGGGCGTCGAGGTCCGCCTCCGTCACCTCCCAGGGGCGCTCGGTGAGTGTCACCGCCACGTCGAGCATGAGCAGTCGCTCGTCGCTCACGTCCGCAGTCCGGTAGTTGGCGACGAGCTGGTCGGCGAGGTGTGGGTCGTCGGCGTAGATGCGCACGAGTGCGCCGTGAGCGACGTTGCAGTAGTAACAGTGGTTGACACCCGAGACGGCGACGACGATCATCTCCACCTCCTCGCGGTCGAGTTCGGTTTCCTCGACGAGGGCGTCGTGGTAGTCGACGAACGCGCGGAACTGTGCGGGCGCGTACGCCAGGGCGGCGAAGACGTTGGGCGTAAAGCCCGCACGCTCCGTCTCCGCGTCGATCCGTTCCCGCAGGTCGTCCGGCAGATCGTCGTAGTCGGGCACCGGGAAGCGGCGCATCGCGTCGTCGTTCATACGTCGGCCACGGCGCCCGGAACCAAAAACTCACACCACCCGCAGGGCAGCGACGCCCGCGGCCGCCGTTGCACACACCCCGACCGCGAGGAGGGCGTAGTTGGCGAGCGTGTTGTCGGCGCGGGTGAGATAGACGGAGAAGTCCCGGCCGGAGAGCGGCCACAGGAACGGAACGCCGGCGGGCGTGAGCGCGTCGGCGAGGAGGTGCGCGAGAATCCCGAGCGTTCCGATCCCGAAGCCGAAGGCGATCAGAGTCGTCCGGCCGCCGCCGAGGACGGCCGCGAGGCCGGCGCCCGCACCGGCGCCGACGGCGCCGACGAGGAGGGCAAAGGCGAGGGTGTGGGTGGGACCGCGGTGGGAGATGCCGGGGAGCCGGTGGTCCACGTCGGGGAGCGTCGACAGCCAGAGCATCGCGCCGCCGCCGACGAACGCGAGGTCGGGCCGGCCCAGCCAGAGGAGTGCGAAACCGACCGGCGCGAACACGAGCAGGGAGACGCCCCAGTGACCACGGCGATACATACCGCGTCGTGAGCGGGGCACGAACCAGAACCTTTCGGCCGGAGGATGGAGTCGCCTCCGTGAGCCAGTCCACGCCCGATCACAAGACGGCGTGCAAATCGCTCCGGACGCCATTATATAGGGGTTATCGTAACTGTCCATAGATTCTCGCCGGACCGTCCCGGCGAGAATCTCTGATAACTTCCGATAACGCCTATAGTTATCGCCGTCGGGCGCCTCTCGAAGCCGTGTTCGACGGACTCCTCGCCGTCTCCTTCGGCAGTCCGTCCTCCTCTCACTCTGGGAGTACGACGTGTCACCCCTGCTGGCGGGCGCGGGCATCGCCGGCATCGCCGTCGGCTTCGCCGCCAAGGACACCGTCGCCAACTTCTTCGGGGTCGTCGAGCGAAGCTCGACCGCCAGTCGGATAGTCCGACGACGGGATCGCCCTCTACTTCGACGACACCTACAAACCGGGCGACTTCGTCGTCCTCGACTCCGGCGAGTCCGGGACGGTGGTGAAGGTGGGTGTCCGCTCGACGACGCTGCTGACCCGCGACGAGGTGCTCGTCACGGTGCCCAACTCCGTCCTGAACGCCACCCGCGTCACCAACGAGTCGGCGCCGGGCCGGCGACGGCGGGTCCGCGTCCCCATCGGCGTCGCCTACGGCACCGACATCGATGCGTTCGAGGATCTGCTGGTCGATATCGCGCTGTCGGAGTCGCTGGTGCTCGACGTCCCCGAGCCGCGGATACGGTTCCGGCGCTTCGGCGACTCGGCGCTGGAGTACGAACTCCTCTGTTGGGTTAACGGCCCGACTCGGGCGGCACGGGCCCGCCACGAACTCAACCGCGCCATCTACCACACCCTCGCGGACGCGGACATCGAGATTCCGTATCCACGAAGCGACGTGACGCACCGGTCGACACGCGAGGCGAACGCCGAAGCCGCCGACTGCGACGCCGTCGCTAGCGAGCGGTGAGAACGGAATGGAGGGAGTGTACGTTACCGTTTGCCCACGGTACGGGGACCGCATGGTCGGAGTGGCGGTCAGGGCGCCGCCGGGTGGCTCACTCTTCGACGACGACCGTTCCCTCCATCCCCGCCGCCTCGTGCGGGATACAGAAGTAGGCGTGTTCGCCCGCCGTCTCGAAGGTGTGGACGTAGGACTGGCCGGACTGGACGGCACCCTTGCCGTTCTCCCAGCCGGCCCGGGCGGCTTCCTCGGACTCGAAGCCGCCGGAGGCCCAGTAGGTCGCGCCGTCCGGAATCCCGTCGCCGTAGGCGCTGACGCTGTGGGCCTCGCCGCCGGCGTGTTTCCACGCGACTTTGTCGCCGACGGAGACGGCGAGTTCCGCCGGCTCGAACGCGACGGCCGTCATGTCGACGACGTGATCGGCGTCCTCGGGGACGCCGGAGACGACGTTGGGGCCGCCCTGGAGGTTCGACGAGCCACCACCGCTGCTTCCACCACCCGAGCCGCCCGCGGAGATTTCGGGCGCCTCGCTCGCGGCGCCGGCGACGGCGAAAGCCGCATTCCGGGTCGCCTGCGCGAACCGTTCGGCGGCCGAATCGACCCCCTCGCCGCTCTCCAGGGCGGAGACGTAGTTCGAGAGCGCCGACTCGAACGTCTCGTAGGTCTCCTGGTCGCCCTCCTCGACGGCCTCGTGGACGCGCGCGTTCTCGAAGGTGGCGAACACGTCGGCCATCAGAGGTGCGGCGTTCACATCGCCCCCGGTGCCGCCGTTCTCGACGACGGCGTAGACGGCCGCGGTCGCCTCGTCGGCGAACGTCGTCGCGGCGGCGTAGGCGTCGGCCGAGCCGGTCGTCGCCGACCGGAGCGCACCCAGCGCCTCCTCGAAGGCGTGGTAGCGCTCCTCGCTGGCCTCCTCGACGGCCTCGTGGAAGCCGTTGGCGCCGGCCTCGAAGTAGGCGAAGGCGTCGCTGGCGACGGTTTCGGCGCGGTCGGTCGCACCGACCGTCGCCAGGGCGCCCGCGTCGCCGGCGCGGCCGGTCATATAGCCCGCGGCGGCGGCGCTCGCGACGGGCGTCGATCCGGCCATCGCCTCGTACTCGACTAGCGCGTCCATCGCGCCCGTGACGTGTGTCTGCACCGCCTCGTCGTCGCCGTTCCGGAAGGCGTCCGGCAGGGCAGTCAGATGCTCCTCCTCGAACGTCCCGTACAGGTCCTCACTGGTCTCCTCTAAGGACTCGTGGAAGCCGGACTGGTTTTGCTCGAACAGGGCAAAGAGGTTCTCCGCGATGGTCGCGGCCACCTCCCCCTCGCCCTGCAGGTAGCGCTCGTGGGCGTCGGCGAGGCGGGCACGGAAGAAGCCGGACTGGAGGACGGCCGCGTTCTCGCCGGCCAGCGCGTCGATACCCGTCGTCAGACCGTTGTGGACGGTCGTGACGGCCTCGTCGACGCCGGCGTCGTCGCCGTCCTCGATGGCCGAAATGAGGGCTTCGAGCCCCTCGTGTTCGAACCGGTTGTACGCCTCCTCACTCGCGGATTCCAGCGCCTCGTGGGCGCGGGCGCCCTCGAAATGCTGGAAGATGGATTGCGCGGCGGTTTTCGCCGCCTCGGTCGCGCCGGCGTCGTAGAGCCACGCGGCGTCGCGGACGCGGACCCGGTAGCCGTTCAGGCCGGCGGCGTGGGCGAGTCCGACACCTGCTCCGCCGATGCCCGCAGCCATCTCGGCGTCGAAGCCGACGGTACCCATCAGCGAGAGGTGGGCAACACCGGCGACGGCGTCGGACGTGAGTTCGTAAGCCGCGTCGACGGCCCCTTGCGACGAGGCGAGGGCGGCCTCGTGGACCGCCGCAGCGTCGCCGGACTGGGCCGCCGAGACGGCCTCCTCCATGCCACCCTCGAAGGCCTCGTAATACTCCTGTCCCGCCGACTCGACGGTGTCGTGGACCGCCGCTTGCTCGAAGTCGCCGAAGACTTGCTGGCCCACCGTCGCCGCCGCATCGGTCATGCCGGCCGTCGCTAGCGCGTCCACGTCGCGGACGCGGGCGGCGTACACCATGATGGTGAACACCTGAGCCACCTCGCCCGAGGTGCGGCCGCGCTGGGCCGCGAGCAGGTTCGTCCCCGCCTCGGCGAGCGCCCCCATCGCCTCGTCGGTCGATCCCTCCTCGAAGCCGGTGCGGGCCGATCCGAGGTGTTCCTCGAAGGACTCGTAGGCCGACTCGCTGGTCGACTCCAACCCTTCGTGGGCGCCCCACTCGCCGCCCGCGTTCTCGAAGCGGGCGAACACGTCGCCGACGAGCGTCGCCGCCGCGGCGTTCCGACCGGCGTGGCCGAGCGCCATCGCGTCGTGGAGGCGGGCGCGCATCACGTTCCACTCGGCGGCGAGCGCCGTCGCAGCCGAGGCGTCGGACGGCGGTTCGGGCGTTTCCGTCGGCGCCGCCGTCCCGGCGTCCGTCTCCGTCGCCGTCGATTCGTCCGCGTCGGTCCCGCTCTGTCCACCACAACCGGCCAACCCGACGCCGCCGAGGGCGATGCCGGTTGTCTTGAGCAACCGTCGTCTGGTGTGTCGCATAGATTTTAGGCTGGCCTAAAAATACAAAATCCCTCCGATTTTTAGGCCTGCCAAAACAGACGAGCATCGCTAGCTGTTTAGGCCATCCTAAAAAATTGACCGGTGCTCGCGCGAACTGAGGTCGGTCAGTTCCGACGGACGCGCCCTGCCTCGTACGTCAGTACCGGTGGGTCGCCGACCCGTTCCGGCGACTCACCGCTAAAATCGACCGGATCGGAACGGCCGAAAGCGTCAGGGCGGCGGCGGGCGTGGACACGCTCGATGGCACAGGACGGCGGCGACGGACGGAGGCACACGCCGGGCGTCACCGCCGGGACCGGCGGACCCGACGGCGCGGCGGTGACGCCGAGCGATTCGCCTGGGGCGTCGAGCGGCGACGACCCCGACGCGCTCTGTTACGACGGCGAACGGGTCCTCGAGCGGGCACCCCTCGGCGCCGGCTGGGCGGCCGTCACCACACACCGGGTGCTGGCGTACAACCCGGCCGCCGACGGCCGGCGCTTCGAAGCGGTCGACCGCCCGAACGTGAGCGGCGTCTCCGTCGACGCCACGGGCGAGAGACGGCTCCTCGACTGGGGCTTACGTGCCGCCGTCTACGGGCTGGCGGGACTGGGCGGCGGCGTCGCGCTCCGGGCGATGGACCTCGGCGAGACGCTGTCGATGGGCGCCGAGGCGGGGGCGGGCGCCGCCCCCGTCGGGAGCGTCCTCGCGGTGACCGACACCCTCGCCGCCGCGCTCTCCCTCCTCACGACGCTGCTGCTGCTCGGCGGCATCGCCCTCGTCGTCGGATCGCTCGGCATCCTCGCTCGCTACCTCCGAACGCGCCGGCCGGCGCTCGTGGTCGACCGCTTCGGCGACGACCCGGTTCGGCTACCGGCGCCACGAGGGGACGGCGAGCGGGCGGCGAACGCGCTGTCGGCGGCGCTCGGTCGTGACTAGAAGACGGCGCCGCAGTCCGAACAGCCGTCCGCATCGAGGGCGACCTGTAACTTGCAGTTGCTACAGTAGCCCCGTGATCCGCTGCGGAGGATGCGCGCCGCGACCACGTCGTCGTCCGCGTCGAGGGGTTCGCCACACTCGGCACAGTAGTTCGGCTCCCCGTCGTGGTCGGTCGCACACGCGGGACAGCGCCGGAAGCGCTCGGAGTCGTCGTCGCCGTCGTCCTCGTGGGGCGGGTCGTCGATGATCAGCAGTGCCAGCAGGTAGACGACGACGCCGACGATACCCAAAAGAAACGTGACGAGGCCCCAGACGAAGCCGGAGCGGCCGCGACTGCTGGCGTGGATTCCGACGGCTACGGCGACGGTGATCCAGAAGAGGGCGACGACCAGAAGGAGGGCGTGGCTGGACATGGCTGGGGAGACGAACACGCGGACTGATACTGTTTATTGTAACTGGTTACCGATGGGTCGCCAAGACGGTCCGGCGACCAACCGGTAATGACTTACAATAAACACTATGAAAGCTCTTGTGCCGACCGACAATATATCCCCGCCGATGGCGTAGGGGGGGTCGATGGAAGTTCGGCGGTTCCTCCGCGGTCGGATCGACGACGACCGCCTCGACCGGGTGATCGAGGAGATCGCGGCGCGATACGACCGCGAGGACCCGTCGGTCCGCTGTCTCGACGCCGACAACTGGCTCTCGACGCCGCTCGTCCTCGACGAGGATCTGTTCGTGAAGGTGATCTCGAAGCAGAACTCGCTGGTCCACGCGCTGATCACCACCGGCCGCAACATCGGCGTCTTCTCCGCCGGCACCGAGGGCTTCTTCGAGCATTTCGGGACGCCGTACGGCATGGCGAAACACGAACTCGAAGCGACCGAACGGATGCGCGAGGTCGGCCTGAACGCACCCGAACCGCTCGAAGCGCTCGAAATCGACGGTCTCGGCGTGGTCGTTCTGGAGTATCTCCCCGAGTTCCGGCCGCTCGACGAACTGGACCGGGAGGCCGAACGCGAACTCGCCCCCCGTCTGTTCGAAGCGCTCCGGGCGATGCACGATCACGGCCTCGCACACGGTGATCTCCGTGCCGAGAACGTCCTCATCCTCGACGACGAACTCTACTTCATCGACGCGACGAACGTCGGCTCGGAGAGCCGCAACGACGCGTGGTCGTACGACGCCGCC
This sequence comes from Haloplanus natans DSM 17983, assembly GCF_000427685.1. Lineage (NCBI taxonomy): Archaea > Methanobacteriati > Methanobacteriota > Halobacteria > Halobacteriales > Haloferacaceae > Haloplanus > Haloplanus natans. The sequence goes on along the minus strand of NZ_KE386573.1, from coordinate 1,380,081 downwards.
TGCGGTCTGGCGGCGCTCGAACCCCTCATCGGCGCGGCGGCGACCGTCGACGCCGCGGCGACGGTGTACACGGCCGACGAACTCCTCGCGGCGCGTGAGTTCCTGGATTTCGTCAACATCCGCCCGGATCACGACTTCGACGCCGCGGCGCTCAAGGGCGAAATCGAGAAACGCGCCGCGTGAGGAAGGACCGTCGGACCTGGCGTTCGGCGAGTCGTGAGTCGACGGGACGAAGAGGGCCCGAATCGACCTGCCGGGCGAAAGGTGATCCGGGCCGAAGCCGGGGCGAGCGACGGCGAGTGGAGTTTTGAGTGCCGATTCTCGACGAGAAAAGCGTCGATGCGTCGGCACACACAGCTTACGCTCTCTGATTTATAAAGCCACCGACCCCGGCCGATCCCGTGTCACGGGCTGTCGTGTGGCGGTGGCGACCGACACAGCGTCTCGTAGTGTTTATTATCCCGGTGGGTCGCCGACCCGTTCTGGCGACCCATCGGTGAGGACTTGCAGTGATCACTATCAGTCCCGCCGGTCGCGCAGGGCGGGGAACTCCTCGCGGACCGCCTCGATCCGGTCGGGGTCGAGGTCCGCGACGACGAGCGTCGGGTCGTCGCCCGCGCTCGCGAGCGTCGTCCCCCACGGGTCGTAGACGGTTGAGCGGCCAAGGAGCGTCGCGTCCTCGAACTCGGCGGCGCCGTTCGTCGCCGCGACGTACGCGAGGTTCTCGATGGCGCGGGCACGGGCCAGCGTCTCCCAGTGTTCGACGCGGGGGTACGGCCACGCGCTCGGGACGCAGACGAGTGTCGCCCCACGGTCGGCGAGCCGGCGGTAGAGTTCGGGAAAGCGGAGGTCGTAACACGTCGACATGCCGACGGTGAATCCTTCGAAGTCGACGGTCTGGAGACGTTCACCGGCCGTGAGCAGGCGCGCCTCGGCCGAATCGTAGCCGAAGAGGTGGTGTTTGCGGTAGACGGCGCGCTGGCGACCGTCGCGGTCGTAGAAGACACAGGTGTTCGCATAGCCCTCGTCGGTCGGCACGTCGACGCCGGCGTCGGCGCTGGCTTCCAGGTCCTCAACGTGGCTACCCGCCAACAACCCGACGCCGTGGTCGGCTGCCATCTCAGAGAGGCGGGCAAACGTCGGGCCGTCGAGCCCCTCCGCGGCACGGGCGTACGACTCGAAGGCGAAGAAACCGACCGTGAACAGTTCGGGGAGGACGACCAAGTCGGCACCACGGACTGTGGCGTCGGCGACGGCCGTCGCCGCGCGGTCGAGGTTGTCGGACACGTCGCCGGCGGTCTGGTCGAGTTGGGCGAGTGCGAGTTTCATGCCGGCAGTTCGAGATCACGGCGGAGCGCCGATTCGAGGTTGTCGAGTTCGGTATCGAGGCGTTTCTTGAAGAACCGCTCGACGCCGGGCAACCGGCCGTCGACGACGAACTCGTTGTGGAGCCGACAGCCCATCTCGGTGTCCTCGATCCGGTGCTCGCCGGTGACACGCATCACCGAGGACTTGCCCACGAACTTCACGTACCGGGGCTCCTCGCGCTCGATGTCCTCGGTTTCGACGGTCGCCGTGCGGTCGACGAGGGGTAACTGGAGGTCGATCTGCCACGTCGCGGCGTTGCCGTCGACCTCGTAGTCGCGGACGACGCTGATGGCGTCGGCACGCTTACCGGGGTCGGAGATGAACTCCCAGACGCGTTCGGCCGGTGCCTCGAACTCGAACGCCCGCCGGACACGTACAGTCATACCGTGTGGTCCCGTCGAATCGTAAAAAAGCCGTGGGATCGCACGTCGCCGGAGCGGCCGCCCACGGACGGCATGGAGCCGATTTCGACGGTTGCGATTCCCCCGGTCACCCCTGTGTGACACGCCAGGTCGTCGACCGAGCGCGTCCCCACTTCTCGATTTCGACGTCTTCGGACTTCTCGGCCAGGTGAGGGAGACGAGAACCGACCTGTTTGGCCGTCAATCCGATTGCGTCGGCGATGTTCTTCGCGCGGAAGTAACGTTCACCCCGGGAGACGCTGTCGTGGAGGTACGCGAGAATTCGCCGTTCCTCTTCGGTCAGTGAGGTCATCGTTCACGCTCCGTAGGTGATTCAGCGTCTTAACTCTTTCAAGCCCGATCGGCGAAGCGGTCGGATGGCGAGTCGGCGGTCGGTCTCACCTGCTCTCCACGGCGGGCGACCGTGTCCGTTCACCGGCGGTTCGCCGAGATAGTCCGGCGCCCCACCGACACTGACTCCGGACACCCCGTGTCATACCGTTTATTGTAACTGTTTACCGGTGGTTCGCCGACCCGTCCTGGCGAACTACCGGTACTGACTTACAACGAGCACTATCAGGCGTATGCCTGCACGGCGACGACCGATCCCAGCGCGGCCACCATCGCGAGCGCGAAGCCGGCGGCTTTCGCCAACTGCCCGGGCGCGGCGAGCATCACCATCGCACCCACAACGGCGAGAATACCGAACAGCACGCCGAAGCCCACACCCTTGTCCGTTCCAACCGCGTCGAGTGCCATGTACGGCAGATCCGAGGGAGCCCACTTAGCCCCTTCGACTGTCGACGGGGCGACGACCAAGATATAAGCGACGGGGACCGTACGCCCGGTATGGACTTCAGCCTCTCCGCCGAGCAGGCGCAGATCCGAGACATGGTGGCCGAGTTCGTCGACGAGGAGATCGTTCCCGTCGCCGGCGACATCGACGAAGCCGACGAGTTCCCGCACGATCTGATCGACGAGATGGCCACGCTCGGCCTCATGGGTATGCCCTTCGACGAGGAGTACGGGGGCGCCGGGCTCGACTACCACGCCTACGCCGCCGCGCTCGCGGAGATCAGTCGGGGAAGCGGCGGCCTCGGGACCGTCGTCGCGGCCCACACCAGCCTCGCGGGCGGGATGTTAGACGCGTTCGCCGACGACGCGCAGAAAGAACGGTTTCTGACGCCGCTGAACGAGGGGACGGACATCGGCGCGTTCGCGCTCTCCGAGGCCGGCGCGGGCAGCGACGTGCCCGCGATGGAGACGACCGCCGTCCGGGACGGCGACGACTACGTCGTCGACGGCGAGAAACTCTGGATCTCCAACGGCTCGGTCGCCGACACCGTGGTGCTGTTCGCCAAGACCGACCCCGACGCGGGCCGGAAGGGTATCTCCTCTTTTATCATCCGCCCCGACGAGGACGACGGTTTCCACGTCGAGGGGACGGAGGACAAACTGGGAGATAAGGGCTGTCCGACCGCGGAGCTTCGGTTTTCGAACCTCCGCGTCCCGGCGGACCGACGGCTCGGCGAGGAGGGCGACGGCTTCGTCCAGGCGCTGAAGACGCTCAACGCCGGCCGCATCACCATCGCGGCCCGGGGCGTCGGCGTCGCACAGGCGGCCCTCGACGAGGCCGCCGCCTACGCGACCGAGCGCGAGCAGTTCGGGCAGGCCATCGGCGACTTCCAGGCCATCGGGCACAAACTCGCGGATATGGACACGAAGGTGGAGGCGGCGCGCCTGCTGATGCATTACGCCGCCGACCGGAAGATGCGGGGAAAGCGGTTCGTCAAGGAAGCGGCACAGGCCAAACTCTACGCCAGCGAAGTGAGTCGGGAAGTGGCCAACGAGGCGATCCAGATCCACGGCGGCTACGGCTACACGAAGGACTTCCCGGTCGAGCGGTTCTACCGCGACGCCAAACTCAACGAGATCTACGAGGGCACGAGCGAGATACTGCGCAACACCATCGCGGACGAGGTCCGGTGACACGAACCGGAACGTTCGACTCCCCGGCGTCCCGAAGGGGTCGTATGAACGACTCCGGAGACGAGACGACGGAGAACGGCGTCACCGCACGCTACTACGAGACCGGCGAGGAACGCGTCCTCGCGTTCGAGCGCGACGGCCGGACGGCGGCGCTCGCCCAGAACAGCGAGGGGTACGCGATGGTGACCGTCCGACCCGCGGCCGACGGCGACGAACTGGAGAAGTACTACGGGTTCGACATGGCGCTCGACCACGCGGCCGAACGCCTCGGGGTTCGCGTCGGCGACCTGCCGATCCCGGAGGCGGCCCGTGATATGGGGATGTGAGCGTCGGTCGGGGGCGAACGGGGACCGGTCGGAACGATCCGGCGACCTGCCGGTACTGGACCATCATAACCCGTCTCACAGTGTTTACTGTACCTGTGTCCCGGTGGTTCGCCAGAACGGGTCGACGAACCACCGACGATGACGTACATCGGTATCAGTCCCAATAAAATCGCGGTCCGAGAAACAGGTAGGCGAGTGCGAGAAAGAGGAGGGCGAAGGCAAAGACCTCGCCGGGGCGCCCACGGAGGAGGATGGCGAGCACCTGCACCACACCCATCACGAGTGCGTCCTGTGGGTGGAGGTCGGGGTACGTGATCTGGGTCACCATCAGCCCCGCGAGCAGGCCGGAGAGCGCAACGAGGAAGCCGGGTCCGACGAAACCGGCGAGGACGCCCGCCGAGAGGACCGTCGCCGCGAGCGTCGACGGCACGCCTTTGGTCTCCGAGGCGTCGCTGTCGTAGGCGGTGTAGAGGCCGAGACGGGTGACCGCCATCGCGACGTAGACGGCCGGGAGAAGCAAGGCGAGGACGTAGGCGAGCGGATCGTTCCCGAACGACCACATATCCGTCGCCCGCGAGGCGACGAGGAGGGCGGGGGCGACGCCGAAGGAGGCCACGTCCGCGAGCGAGTCGAGGTAGGGGCCGGCGAGCGTTCCGCCGCGCTTGCGGGCGATGACGCCGTCGAGACCGTCCATGACGGCCGCCAGCAGGACGATTCTGGCGGCGAGGCCGGCGTCACGGGTGGCGACGAACGCCGCCAGAAAGCCGAGCATCGCGTTGCCGACGGTGACGGCGTCCGCGAGACCGAGTCGCCCCACGAACCGCGGTTGCATAGTCGCTCACTCTGCCACCGGGAATTTACGTCTTTATATCGCCCGTTTCTACGGCTGGACGGTCGGTCCCGTCCCCGTGGTCGGCGCCGGCCGGTGCAACGATCCGTATCGACTGCCGAACCAGACCACATTTATCCGTCGGCCCCTGAGACCCACATATGCGCAGACGTCGGGTACTCACGGCGCTGGGAACGGCGTTCGCCACGGTGGGAGCCGGCTGTACCGCCGTCGGATCGCTCGGCGGCGTCGACGGCGACGTGGGCATGACCGCGGTGGCGTTCGAACCCGCGACGATCACCGTCGCCGTGGGCGACGAAGTCGTCTGGTACAACAACAGCGCCCGCGCACACTCCATCACCGCCTACGAGGACGGCATCCCCGCGGACGCGGCGTACTTCGCCACCGGCGGCTACGACTCCGAAGCCGCCGCCCGCGAGGCGTGGGACGGCATGAACGGCGCCATCACCAACGGCCAGCGGTACGCCCACACCTTCGAGGTGCCCGGCACCTACAACTACTTCTGTATCCCCCACGAGCGAGGCGGGATGGTCGGAACGGTCGTCGTCGAGGAGTGAGCTACGCGGTCGGGAGTTCGATCGCGACGGTCGTCCCGTCGTCGTCGGAGTGAACGTCGATCCGGCCGCTCGACGCCCGGACGATCCAGTTCGTGAGCCACAAGCCGAGCCCGGTGCTGTGGGCGAGCGGCGTCTCGTCGGCCGTCCGGAGCACCTGTCGCTCGACCGGCGGCAACCCCGGACCGTCGTCGGCGATACGGACCACGAGTCGGTCTGCGTCGGCCGCGGGAGGGACAAGATCGACCGACACGCTCGGGTTGGCGTCGTTGTGTTCGACCGCGTTTTCGAAGACGTTCTCGACGGCGTACGGGAGCAGTTCGTGACCGACGACCGGCGCCCGCTCCGGGAGCGACAGCCACAGGTCGACCTCGGGATCGGTCCGGCGGAGCCGGTCGACGCAGTCGGTCACGACGTCGACGAGGTCGAACCGAACCGTCTCCGCACGCTCGGGGTCGGCGACTCGCTCGATGCGACGTGCGGTGTCGCTCAGTTCGAGGATCGCATCGAGACGCTCACGGACGATCCGAAGGCTCGGATCGTCGTCCGGGAGCCGTTCGGCGAGGCGGTCGAGGTGGCCGGTCGCGACGTTTACGTCGTTGCGGACGTTGTGGCGCAACACCCGATTGAGCACGGAGAGTTGCTGGCGGCGGCCCAGCCGTTCGGTCACGTCGAGGACGACGAACGTCGCCCCGGCGGGCCGGTCACGCCCGTCGTCGAGCGGGGCGGCCCAGACCCGCGTATCGAGGAGGGAGCCGTCGGGGCGGCGATGGCGCGTCTCGACGCCGTCGACCCCCTCCCCCGCACGAAGGCGGTCGAAACACGACTCGAAGGTGACCGTATCGGTACCCTCGGCCCACACAGTGTGGAAGGGCCGCCCCAGCATCGACGAGCGGTCGCGACCGAACGTCCGTTCGGCCGCGGGGTTCCACAGCTGGACCGTCCCCTCGGCATCGACGGCGCAGATGGGAACCGGCGTGGCGTCGACGACCGTCGCGAACCGATCCACCAACCCCTCGACGGCCGCAGTGAGCACGTTCACCTGTTGCTCGCTGTCCAGGTAGTGATCGAGCGCGTCGAGCAACTCGACAAACAGCGTCCGCGAGAGATACTCGCGATCCGACACCACTCCCTCGTCCGCCGCGGCGTACGTCTCCACGACTGCCCGCCTGACCTCGTCGTGTCCGCGCCGGGTGAGCGCACGGAACACCGCGCCGGCGACCTGGTCGGTCGATCCCTCCATTTTAGGTTGGCCTAAAATAGGTGTGGTGATAAGCCTTCGGCTCGGGATCGAACGGCAAAAAAGTCGGATTCGGACTCAGTCCTCGTCGACGGCGACGTCCTCTTCGTCCACGTCGACGGCGGCCTCTTCCTCGGCGGCGACCTCTTCGGGTCGCGCTTCGAGGGTGAGTTTCTGGATTTCGACCCGGCGGAGCGGGTAGACCGTCTTCGCGTCGCCGTAGATGGCCGAGGAGAGTCGGCCCTCGACGGCACTCTCGACGAAAGACTGGAAGTCGCGTTCGGCGGCGGCGTCCTCGATGATGTCGATCATGATGCGACGGATGGCCTGCTCCTGACTGCGGTCGGCCTTCTTCGTCGTGAACGCGACGGGCTGGATGCGGACGCGGTAGTCGTCCGTCGTCAGCACCGTGATCGTCGCGTCGACTTTCGAGGCGCCACGGCGCACGAGACTCCGCAAGTAGTCCCGCGTGAGTTCGTGCTTGACGAACTCGGTGTACGCCGAGTCCGACCCCACGTCCGTGATCTTGAACGTGAGTTTGGTGTTGTTCGCCCCGGCGTCGTCGGTGAGTTCGCCGAGGGTCGTTTCGATCGTTCGTCCGATTATCTTGTCCGGTTCATCGGCAACCGTCTGGCCGAGTTCCGCCCGGTCGTACTGCTCCGGGGCGAAGATCGTATACCAGCGCTTGCCGCGTTTCTGCTTGGATACTGAGCGTTCACTCATGGTTGGGTCTGTGTCCGCGTGCCGTTCGTGTGACGGTCGCCGCGACCGTCAGGTTCACCACGTAGTCGTCCACGGTCGACTGCAAGCCGCCCACGGTGTCGCGTTCGATCGTCGTACGGACGACGTCGTCCGTCACGTCCGTCGACATCGACGGCGTGTTGTCCGGCCGGAGTGCGGCCGCAATCGTCGTCGCGTCGTCGTGGGTCGTCTCGATGCAAGCGCGTTTCATAGCGCCTCCCTGAACGCCGTGCTGAACCTCGATACATCTATTCCGTCGAACCGCGCCGTCGCCTGCCGAGCGTCGCCGGCGCTCGATCCGTCCGCGTCGACCGACCGCACCGCTTCGCGCATCGCGTCGCCGAGGCGTGCGTCGTCGACGCTCGCGGCCGCCGCCGCGTCGTTGCCGACGGCCAAGACGACCGGCTCCGGCGACCGATAATCCCGATGGAGCCGCGCGACCGTCCCGAGTCGGCCGGGGTCGTCCGACTCGACGCGGGCAACGAGGACGCCGTCGTACCGGCCCGTCGTCGCCGCGGTCACAGCCCCGTGGGCCGCCCGCGCGTGATCGCGCCACGCGTCGAGGACCGCCGTCCGCAGGCCGTCGTCGTCGCGGATAGCGAGGGCGACACCCGTCCCCGGCCGCTCGCGTGCGACCGCGTCGAGAGCGTCGCCGAAGCCTTCGATCGACGCGAACGGCGCCTCGGGCGTCGCGTGCGGGCGAAGTGCCCACTCGACTGCCTCGGCGGCCCGCGCCGACGACGCCGTCGCCTCGATGGCTAGCCACGACGCGAGCCGTCGCCGGTCCTCGTCGCTCGGGGTCGACGGGATACCGAGCGCCGACAGCGCCGCTGCCGCCGCCTCGGGGTCGTCCGAAACCGGCGCGTGGACGAGCGTCGAGTGTGTCACCCCGTCCGCGAGCTCCGCCGTCGGCGTCGCTACGCCAGGGCGACGGTCGACGGTCGTGCGCTCGCGGGCCGCATCGAGCAGCGTCGCCGCATCACCCGCATCCAGCGGCCGACCCGCCGACGCTACGCCGGCGAGTGCCAGCATCGGGTCGGGCGCGACGCCGAGTTCGCGCGCCACCGCGGCCGCGACGAGACTGGCCGCCTCGGCGCCTGCAAGCGCGATATCGCCGCCCGCCGCGCCGACGCCGACGACGAGGTCGTCGCCCTCGCCGGGCGCCGGATCGGGCACCGGATCGACGCGCACCTGAAAGGGGATCGATAACTCCCTGCACGCCCGCGCGAGAACGCCGCTGGCGGCCAGCGAATCGCCGTCGGCGGCCGCGACGACCCGAACGAACGGGGCCTCGCGGAGCACGGCGGCGATGTCGCTCGCGGCGACGGCGTCCGCCGGCGTTGCGGGCGCGGTCGACATCTTATTCCAGCAGTTCGACGGCCACGTCGTAGCTGTACCTGAAGTCCTCGTCGAGCGCGTCGCCGCGGTAGTAGCTGACCAGGCGACGGATCTTCGACTCCGTGTTCTGGAGCGCGCGCTTGTTCTGGTGGTCCTGTGGGTTCGTCTCCATGTGCCGGCGCAGGCGAATCGCCCGCTCCATCAGATTCCGGAGGTCCGCCGGCAGGTCGCCGTCGGCGTCGTGCTCCTCGAGAATCTCCGTGAGCTTCTTCCCCGTTGCCAACTTCACGTCGGGGATCGGCGTGCCCTTCACGCCCTCGTCACGGAGCTTCATCCCGATGACGCTCGGGTCGTGGCCCTGCTCGGCGAGTTCGACCACGCGCTCCTCGATGTCTGCCTCGTCTACGTCGCTCCACTCCGGGGGTTCGTCTGCCACCGGCTTGTCCGATCCGGACGAGCCACGGCGGCGGGTGTGCATTCGTGCCATAGATGATTGGAACTGCACGGACCGCAGAAGCGTATGTGCACCTGATCGGTACACGCACTCCCGCAATCCCAAGCCCGAAGGCGAGTCGGATTTGCGGTCGCGCCGTTCCCGTCGAACCGTTCGGGAATCGAGCACTAAACCGTTTCGAAGGCCTCGAGGCCGGTGTGACCGCCCCGCATACGGACGAGTCGAAGCCCTTATTATTCGGACCGCGGTACGATTCGTTGCGACGCGGGCTCGTAGATCAGGGGTAGATCACTCCCTTGGCATGGGAGAGGCCCCGGGTTCAAATCCCGGCGAGTCCATCGGAACGACCGAGCCGTGGCGAGGGAGTGAGAATGGTCGAGGCGGGATTTTAATCAGGGAAGTCGCAGCGCCGAGCGGCGCGAGGCGACCGTCCTCCCGTGGTTCAGAATCCCGGCGAGTCTTGGCGGTTGGTGTTTCCATCGTTCCCGGACAAGACTCATAGTAACCAAATTGTGGGTGAAGACAGCCAATCGATCGGTCCGGCCGTTCCGGCTTGTCGGCCCGCTTCAACTCTTGGTGACGAACGAATCCTACGGGTTTGAGTACGTCGAGGACGAGTCGTCGGACGGCGGGCATAGCTCGGAGTGAGAGCGGCACGGGCTATAAACATCGGGACGTTGTCACACCGTGGCGAGGAGCGCCCACGCTTTAGCACCCCCGGATCGACTGTGGACCTGATGCTCGTCGAGGCCGCGCTCTTTCTCGGGGGATTGGCGGCGCTCGTGTTGGGTGCCGACCGGGCAGTGACTGGAGCGGGGGATCTGGCGCTTTACTACGGCGTCTCACCCTTTTTCATCGGCGTGACGCTCGTGTCGATCGGCACGTCGGTCCCGGAGATGGTCACGTCGGTCTACGCCGCCTACTACAGCGCGGGCGACCTCGTCGTCGGCAACATCGTCGGCTCGGAGACGGCCCAGATCACCATCGCCATCGCCATCGTCGTCGCGATGGCGCCGACCAGCCAGGGGTTCGAGTGCAACGAGAGTTCGTAGCGCGACTGGATCACTTCGATGCAAACCACCTCAACGACGACGAGGATGAGCGCGACGATGCCGTAGCCGATCCGTTTGCCGAGGCGGTCAACCTCCGCCTGGAACGGCGTCGGCTCGTCCGGTGCCGAGCGAATCTGGGTCGCGATGCTCCCGACTTCGGTGTCCATCCCCGTCCGCACCGCGACGGCCCGCGCCCGGCCCTCGACGGCCGGGGTGTTCATGTAGACCATGTCGGCCCGTTCGGCCAGTGGCGTCTCGGCGGCGACCGACTCGGCCGATTTCGCGACGCCCGTGCTCTCGCCGGTGAGGACCGACTCGTCCATCCGTAGCTCCGTCGTCTCGACGAGACGGGCGTCGGCCGGAACCGAATCCCCCGCTTCGAGCACGGGGATATCTCCGGGAACGACGGCCGTCGCGTCGACGACGGTCGGGTCGCACTCCCGCAGAACGGTCGCCTCGGGCGACGACAGTTCGCGGAGCGCGGCGATGGATTTCTCGGCCTGGTAGTCCTGGACGAACCCGAAGACGCCGTTGGCGAGGAGGATGAGGAGAATCAGCGTCGCGTCGGCGTAGTCGGGGTCGTACCCCGGAAGTAGTCCGATCCCGAGCGACAGAGCGGCGGTAAGGAGGAGCAGGTAGATGAGGAAATCCTGAAACTGCGCGAGGAGGATTCGGAACGGCGACAACTCGTTGCTCGCGGTGATCTCGTTGGGCCCGTAGGCGTCGAGGCGGTCACGGGCCTCGTCGGTGTCGAGTCCCGCGACGTCCGTCTCCAGACGCTCGACCGCCTCCTCGGCGGACAGGGTGTGCCAGTCCACGTCGCCGTCGACATCATCGCCTGACGAGGCGCTCATGGCTCGACGTGAGGGCGCCGGACGGGTCGGACGACGGCTTCCCCCATTCCGTCGCATATCCGTCGGTAGGGCAAATAAAGCCACGCGCCGCAGGGGCGGCGGTTACGACTCGGAGTCGGCCTTGACGATCATCACGTCCCGGTCGGTCGCGGCCCTGACGTGCCGGCCCACGCCGGAGAAGTGTTCCTCGTGGTCGCCGCGTTCGCCGATGACGATGGTGTCCGCGTCCACCTCGTCGGCGTACTCGACGATGATCTCGTCCGGGATGCCGTGGCGGGTGTCCCCCTCGACCGTCACTGGTCGACCCTCTGCCATCCCGACCACCTCGTCGACGGACACGACCGCGTGATCCTCCGCGTAGATGGTCGCGAGTTCGGCCGAACTGAGAGCGGGGTCGTCGAAGCGTCGCTCGTCGACGACGCAGACGACGTGGAGCGTGGCGTTACGGTCCTCGGCGAGGTCAAGCGCCTCACGGGCGGCCTGTCGTGCGTCCGTGCTCCCGTCCGTCGCCAGTAAGATCGGTCCCATATCCACCCTACAGCCGCACACCAATTAACTATTTGTCATTCTTCCCGTGGGTCCGGCACGTTGACGTGACTCAGGTGCGATGCCGACGTATGAGCCGAGCCGATCGAACCGTGATCCTCGGCGGCACGTTCACGCCGATCCACAACGGGCATCGTGCCCTCCTACACGACGCGTTCCAGACGGCCAGCCACGACGGCCCCGGCGACGGACACGTGATCGTCGGCCTCACCGCGACGGAACTGGCAAAGCGGACGCGGAGCGACCCCACTCACGCCGACCTCCTCGGCCCCTTCGAGGAGCGGCGGGCGGCCCTCGACGCCGAACTCGACGAGACGGCCGGGGCCTACACGGCCACCTACGAAATCGTCGAGTTGACGGACGAACGCGGCCCGGCCGCGACACGGGCGGACGTGGACGCCCTCGTCGTCTCACCGGAGGCGAAGGCGCAGCATCGCGCCCACGAACTCAACCGGGCACGGCAGGCGGACGGCCTCCGACCCCTCGAAATCCACACTCCGCCCTTCGTCGTCGCCGAGGACGGCGACCGAATCAGCAGCACCCGGATTCGAAACGGCGAAATCGACGAACACGGGCGCCTCCTCGACTAACCGGACAAGACGGATCGTCGTCCGTCAGTACCGGCGGTCCGTCTCGTAGTGTGTATCGTACCTGTGTGCCGGTGGTTCGCCCACCCGTGCCGACGAACCACCAGCGATGACGTATATCACTATCGGGCGGTCGCGTTCGTCCGAGGACGGGCCTCGTAGACGACCTGAACCGTCGCCGTCACGGAGACCGGCCCGGATTCGATGTCGGACGGGGACGCGCCGGTCGGGACGGGCGTCTCCGTCATCGCCGCCCCGGCGTCGACGGGACGGGGCGCGCCGCTCCGTGCCGTCCGAATCACCTGCACCCCGGTGACGGTGAGGTTCGCGTCGGTCGCGAGGGCGCGTGCCTTCGACCGGGCGTCGGCCATCGCGGCGCTCCGGGCCCGCCGTTCGAGGGTCCGGCGGCACTCGGTCGAGAGGGTAAAGGACACGTCGGCGGCTTCGGTGGCGCCGTTGCGGACAGCGGTGTCGATCACTTCGCCGACGCGGTCGGGGTCGGCGACCGTGATCTCGAAGTCGTGGGGCGCGCGGTCTGAACGCGGGGGTCGACACCGTCCTCACGCGGACGCCGCCGATCCCGGTAGATGTCGTAGCGTTCCGTGGTGATTCGATCGTCGTCGATGCCGATGTCGTCGAGCGCCGCTCGCATAGGCGAGGTTTTCGCGGCGAGACGACGCCGGGCAGTCGCGGCGTCGGCACCGACGGCCTCGACGGCGACCCGGACGACCGCCTGATTCGGTTCGGCGTCCGCGCTGCCGCTGCCGGCGACGTGGATGGTGCTCTCCGTCTCGGATGCTGGCGTGCGCTCCACCGGCGTTTCCGTGGTCGCTCCCGGGGAGTCGGTGCCGGCCGAACAGCCGGCGGCTACGAGCAACAGTGCGAGGCCGATGGCGGCGAGTGCGTGTCTGTGTCGGCGCATGGCCGCTCCGTCGGCGGCCGCGAGTAAATCACTCGTGAAGGCACAGACGGCCGTTTGAGACATCGATGGCGGGAGATTGATACCCCTGGAACGGGTCGGCGTAGGATATGCATACGGAGGCGGGCCGGACCCCGGGTGGGCCGGTACGGGTCGGCGCCGTTCGCGACGACGAGCGATCGAACGGAGGATGGGCCGATGGCCGCTGAGACGAGCCTGCTCGAAGTCGGCGTGATGTTCGCGGCCATCGGCGCCGTTGGCTTACTCGCCGCCCGACTCGACCTCTCGCCCATCCCGTTCTACATCCTCGCGGGCATCGGCCTGAACGAGTTCGTCCTCGGGGCCGCCGGCCTCCCCGCCGTGTCGGCGAGCGAGTTCGTCGGCATCGGCGCCGAACTCGGCATCGTCTTCCTCCTGTTCTTTCTCGGACTGGAGTTCAACCTGGAGCGCCTGCTGGCCGACAAGGAACGCATCGGACGCGCGGGGGTGATCGACCTCGTCGTCAACTTCGGGGTCGGACTCGCCCTCGGCGTCTACCTGTTCGGCGACCCCCTGCCCGCACTCCTGCTCGCCGGCGTCGTCTACATCTCCTCCAGCGCCATCATCACGAAATCGCTGCTCGATCTTGGGTGGATCGCCAACCCCGAGAGCAGCCCCCTGCTCGGCACCCTCGTCTTCGAGGACCTCGTCGTCGCCGTCTACCTCGCCGTCGTCGTCGCGCTGGTCTCGGGTGGCGGCGACGTGTGGTCGGCGGCCCGCGCCATCGGCGTCGCCTTCGCCTTCATCGCCTTCCTCCTCGTCCTCGTCGCCGCGGGGACGACGCTGTTCGAACGCCTCCTCGACACCCCCTCTACGGAGTATTTCATCCTCCGGGCCGTCGGGGTGACGGTCCTGCTCGCGGGCGCGGCCCTCGCCGTCGGCGTCAGCGAGGCCGTCGCCGCCTTCTTCGTCGGCATGGCGTTCAGTTCGACGGAGTATGTCCACGACCTAGAGACCGCGCTCTCCTCGATTCGGGACGTCTTCGCCGCGGTCTTTTTTTTCTGGATCGGCGTCGTCACCGACCCGTTCGTGGTCGTCGAGGCTACAGGCGTCATCCTGTTGTTGGTCGTCGTCACGGCCCCAACCAAGCTTCTCAGCGGCTTCCTCGGCGGCCGAACGTACGACCTCGACGACCGCCGCTCGCTTCGGGTCGGGCTGGCGATGGTCACCCGTGGCGAGTTCTCGCTCATCATCGCCGCGGTGGCGCTCTCGGCGGCCGGCGGGACGCTCGCCCCCGAGACGGCCCGCACCATCTACGCCGCCGCCGTGGGTTACGTCCTCGTCATGAGCGCGCTGGGGACGACGCTGATGGGGGCGTCCGGATGGTTCGAGCGGTTCGTGACCGTCTGATGGACGACACGCTTAACCCGAAACCGCGAGGAGTTGGGGTATGCGGGTGTACGAGTCGGAGGTGCCCGGCGTTGGCCGGAAGTTCGAACTCGAACTCACGGGGGAGCGAAGCGTGGTGGTGGTCGTCCACCACGACGGCCGGTGCGAACTCTTCCGCCGGGACGGCTCCGACGCCGATGGCGAGAAAATCCTGGATCTGAAAGGCGAACAGGCCAACCGACTGGGCTCGATTCTCGAAGGTGCGTACTTCGAGTCGGTCGACGTGGACTCACTGTCGGTGCCCCTCGGGGACGCCATCATCGAGTGGGTCGAAGTGGTGCCCGACTCGCCGGTCGCCGGCAAGACCCTCGGGGACTCACGGGTGCGAACGGAGACTGGCACCTCGATCATCGCGATCCAGCGTGGCGAGGAGACCATCTCGAACCCGGCACCGGAGACGGCGCTCGAACCCGGCGACCTGCTGGTGGCGGTCGGGACGCGGGAGGAACAGGCCGAACTCGACGCGCTGGTCGAACCGGAGTAGACCCTTTTTATCCGTCGCGGCCGACCGTCGGAGTATGGCACACGCACTCGTCAACTACGACGACGTCGATCCGGTCGGTGACGGGCTTCACTTCCTGCGCGACGCCCTGGACTGTGCGAACCTCGGCGTGTCGGTGCTGGACGTGGAAGCAGGCTGGAGCGGTATGGCTCACGACCACGCCGATGACGGGGAGGAGGAGGTGTACGTCCTCGTCGAGGGAGCGGCGACCATCACGGTCGAGGACGAAACGGTGTCGATGGCGGCCGGCGACGCCCTGCGCGTCGACCCCGATGCGACCCGACGGATCGACGCCGAGGCCGACTCGCTGTTCGTCATCGCCGGCGCGCCGTGAACTACCCCACCCTGCTCGCGCTGACGCGCTCGCTGAGGGTGGGGCTCCCTGCTTCCACGACGCGCTTTGCAGGAACCGGGGAGGTTCCCGCAGGGAGCGCAGTCTCCACAGGCGTTCCTTTGGAGTGACCCACTCCTAGTTTGGTGAGTCCGCGAGAAAGGATGTTCCACGCCGCGTTTGCGTCTCTGTCGTCCTCGAAGCCACAGGCAGGACAGGAGTGCTCACGCACCCACAGCGGTTTTTCGGTTTCGACACTACACTGAGCGCACTCTTTGGTGGTGCCGTCCGGGTCAACTTCCACGAAGTGTGTGCCTTCCCGCTCACACTTGTATTCGAGCATATCGGTGAAGGTATTCCACGCCGCTGACGCCGTGTTGCGGCTGTTGCGCGGCGATTCGAGCATCCTTTTCACGTCGAGGTCTTCGACGGCGACCAAGTCGTACTCCCGAGCGTAGTAGTTCGAGAGTTTGTGCAGGAAATCACGCCGCTTGCGTTTGATGTCGAGATGGCACTCGGCCACTCGCTGGCGCTGGTTCTCCCAGTTGGTCGACTCGTACTCTTTCCGGGAGAGCGTCCGTTGCTCTCGTTCGAGCCTGTCGCGGTCTTCCGAGAGGTCGAGTGATTCGACCGCTGTGCCGTCTGTATCGTGGGCATACTTCCGAATGCCCACGTCGATCCCGACCACCTCCTCGGCGTCGATCTCCTCCAGCGATGGCTTCGCTGGCGGTTCTGTGTCCCTCTCGATCCCGAAAATGGCGAACCACTCGCCAGTCTTCTCCTTTTTGAGCGTGACTTCCTTGACCGTGGCGTCGTCGGGCAGCGGTCGGTGGAACTCGATGGGGATGTCCGCGAGTTTCGACAGTGACAGCACAGTCTGGCCGCCCTTCTTGTCGAGCTCGAAGCCAGACTGGTTGTACGTGAAACTGCGAAACTCCCGAGGTGACTTCCACCGAAGTTCACCGACCTTGTAGCCCTGCTCTTTGAGCTTCCCCAGTGCGTTGATGTTCTTGGCGACCCGCATGATGGTAGGCTGGAGCACCTTCGAGTACACGTCGGTAAGTGCGTCCCACCAGTCTTTGAGGTCGGGAAGCTCGTCACGGATCGTGCGGACGCGCTGTTTGACGGTACCCTCGTCTTCGGGGATTTGGTTGAAGCGGTACAGGGCGTGGTTATAGAGTTGTCTACAGGTATCGCGGTGGTAGTCCAGCGTCTCGCGCTGGTCTACAGTCGGCGTGAGGCGATACCTGTAATTGTAGTTCATCGGTTACTCGTCAGACTCAGAGGTTCTGACGATTTTTACGTCTGCTCCACGCCACCGTTTTGGGACGAGGACGTGTGCGCCATTGCCAGTGGCTTTTACTTCGCCTTCGATGACTTCATGGCCTTTGATTGCATGCCGATCCATCACCCTGTGTCTAAAGCCGCGCGTCCAAGTCGACGAGCGTCGTCTCCTCGGCGTCGGCGTCGAGGAGGTGGCGGCGGTCGATCGATCGGGGGCGTTTCGCCCGACTCCGACCGAGCCATCGCCAGCCGAGACTGCGTAGTTCGCGGCGCTGTGCACGGTCGAGTCGGGATCGGGTGTCGCTCGTATCGCTCATGATCTCGTTGTCGTCGTCCGCCACGGACGTGGAAGACGGGTGCGGTCAGTCGTCCGGTCACGGCTCCGTCGGCCGATCCGACCGGCTTACCGACCTCTCTGCCCCCGACAGACTTCAACCTGTGGGTACGTGTCACACTCTCAACTCCGTCCGGCGACTGCCGACTCCCGTCGCGCCGAACCATTCACAAAAACAATTATGGACTCGCACGGAGACCGTGAGAGCATGCAGAAACCGCTCCTGGTGACGGAGTTCCTCGACAGGGCCCGCGAGTACTACGGTGACGAGGAGGCAGTCGTGGCGACGACCGGGGAACGCTACACGTACGACGAGGTCGGCGAGCGAGCGGATGGGTTCGCCGCCTTCCTCCAGTCCCGCGGTATCGAGAAGGGCGACCGGGTGGCGGTGCTCGATCCGAACACCCACTACCACCTCGAAGCCGCCTACGGCATCATGCAGAATGGCGCGATCCACACGCCGCTGAACTACCGGCTCACGCCGAACGACTTCGAGTACATCCTGAACGACGCCGGTGTCGACGCCATCTACGCCGACTACGACTACGCCGAGAAGGTCGAAGCCATCCGCGACGACGTACCGACCAGCACGTTCGTCACGAACGACCCCGACGCCGTCGACGGCGACTGGGAGGGCTTCGACGCCGTTGTCGAATCGGCGGGGGCCGACTACGACCGACCGGAGATGAGCGAGGACGAGGTCATCACCATCAACTACACGTCGGGGACGACCGGCGACCCGAAAGGCGTGATGCGGACTCACCGGTGTGAGACGCTCCACGCCTATCTCACCGCGATTCACCAGAAGATCACGGACGACGACGTCTACCTCTGGACGCTCCCTATGTTCCACGTCAACGGGTGGGGACACATCTACGCCATCACCGGCATGGGCGCGACACACGTCTGTACGCGTGGCATCAACGCCGAGTGGATCTTCGAGACGGTGCGCGAGGAGAACGTCTCCTATCTCTGTGGTGCGCCGACGGTGCTGAATATGCTCATCGACTACTACGAGGACCACGACGAACCCACGGAGGGTGACAACGACGTGCGCATCGCCACCGCGGGGTCGGCGCCGCCGGAGGCGACTATCCGGACCGTCGAGGACGAGTTCGGCTGGTATCTCATGCAGGTCTACGGTGCCACCGAGACGGGGCCACTCATCACCACCTCCGAGGCCCGGCGCCACTTCGACGACGACAGCCGCGACCGCTTCAGGGTGAAAAAGAGACAGGGTCTCGGCTTCCTCGGCACCGAAGTGCGCGTCGTCGACGAGGACGGCGAGGACGTCCCCCGCGACGACGAGACCATCGGCGAGGTGGTCGTCCGCGGCAACCAGGTGATGGAAGGCTACTGGGAGATGCCGGAAGCGACCGAGGAGGCCTTCTCCGAACGCGCCGAGGGCTACTACCACATGGGGGACCTCGCGACCGTCGACGAGAACGGCATGATCTCGATCCAGGATCGGAAAAAAGACATCATCATCACCGGCGGCGAGAACGTCTCCAGCATCGAACTCGAGGACACGCTGTTCGACCACGAAGCGGTCGGAAACGTGGCGGTCGTCCCCGCCCCGAGCGAGCGGTGGGGCGAGGAACCGAAGGCATTCGTCGTGCCAGCGAACGGGAATCCGGACGATCCGGGCGTCACCGCCGAGGAACTGATCGCGTTCACCCGCGAGCGCCTCGCGGGGTTCAAGACGCTCAAACAGGTCGAGTTCGTCGACACCCTCCCCACCACGGCAACCGGAAAGATCCAGAAGTACGAACTCCGATCGAAAGAGTGGGAAGACGAGGATCGGATGGTCGGCGAAGGCTAGTCCTCGTCGACGACCCGCGAGGACTCGGCGTACTGAGCGCCCCGTTTCACGTACTCGTCGGCGGCGATCGAACCCATCTCGCCGTCGACCTCTTTGATTACCTCGGCGGGCGTGCCCGCCACCAGCGACCCGGGCGGGACGTCGGTCCCGCCGGTAACGACGCTTCCGGCGGCGACGATGGCGCCCTCGCCGACCGTGGCGTCGTCGAGGACGATGGCGCCCATGCCGATCAGTGCCTCCTCCTCGACCGTCGCGGCGTGGACGATGGCGGAGTGGCCAACGGTGACCCGCGGGCCGAGGACGGCGTCCTCGTGGAGGACGGCGTTGTCCTGTACGTTCGACTCCTCGCCGACGACGATGGGATAGTGATCACCACGGAGCGTGGCGTTGGGCCAGACCGACGCCGCGCGTTCGAGCGTCACGTCGCCGATGACGACCGCGTCGTCGTCGACGTAGGCGTCCTCGTGGACGGTCGGTTCGACGCCATCGAGAGTTCTGAGTACCATGCCGCCGCTTTCGATGGGGGGTGTCTAAAGGCGCTCGGTCGTCAGCGCAGCCGTCCGAGGAGTTCGTAGTCGTGGTCCGGCACGTACCGGCGAAACAGGAGGCTGTTGGTCAGCACCGAGACGCTGGAGATGGCCATCGCCCCCGCGGCGAGGGCGGGTTGGAGCAGGCCGAGCGACGCCAGTGGAATCATTGCGGTGTTGTAGCCGAGCGCCCACACGAGGTTCTGCTTGATCTTCGCGAGCGTCGCCTCGGAGATCCGGATCGCCTTCACCACGTCCAGCGGGTCGGCCCGCATCAGCGTCACGTCCGCCGCCTCGATGGCCACGTCCGTCCCCGAACCGATGGCACACCCCACGTACGCGACGGCGAGGGCGGGCGCGTCGTTGACGCCGTCGCCGACCATCATCGCCCGCCGTCCCTCCGACTGGATCGCCTCGACCGCGTCGGATTTGTCCTCGGGGAGCACGCCGGCGCGGACGTTCGCGGGGTCGATGCCGACCCGCTCCGCGACGGCGCGGGCGGTGCGCTCGTTGTCCCCGGTGAGCAGGAGTACGTCCAGTCCGCGCGCCCGGAGCCCGCTCACGGCCTCGGTCGCGCGCTCCTTGACCGTGTCCGCGGTCGCGACGATGCCGAGGAGTTCGCCCCCGTCGGCGTCGAACGTGCCAGCGGGCACGCCATCCGTGCCGGCGGGCACGCCATCCGTGCCGGCGGGCACGCCATCCGTGCCGGCGGGCACGCGTCCCACCAGCATCGCCGTCTTTCCCTCACGCTCCAGTCGCTCCATCGTGTCGGCGGCGGGCGCGGGGTCGATCCCGTTGTCACGGAGGAGCTTCCGGTTGCCAACGAGCACCTCGACGGGGCCGTCACCACCCGTCCCCGGAAGTGCGCTTCCGTCGATCCGCGCCCGCACGCCGTGGCCCGGAACGTTCTCGAAGCCGTCGGCGTCGCCCACCTCGATCCCGCGGGCCTCGGCACCGGCGACGATAGCGCGAGCGAGGGGGTGTTCGCTCCCGCGTTCCGCCGTCGCGGCGAGGCGGAGTACGTCGTCTTCGGTGCGGCTGTCGGGGCGTCTCAACTGCCCGCCGTCGGGGAGCGCCCCCTCCCCGAGCGCCACCACGTCGGTCAGTTCCATCTCGCCTTGGGTCAGCGTCCCCGTCTTGTCGAAGACGACCGTGTCCACGTCGCGCGCGCGTTCGAGCACGTCGCCGCCTTTGAACAGCACACCGTGTCGTGCGCCGATGGTCGTCCCGACCATCGTCGCCGCCGGCGTCGCGAGTCCCAGCGCACAGGGGCAGGCGATGAGGACGGCGGAGGCGAAGACGATCACCGCGAACTCGAAAGTCGACACCGCGCCGCCGGCGACGACGGGGCCGCCCACGACGAGGCCCCAGACCGGAAGCCACGCGACGGCCTCGGCGAGGGTCTCGGGCGCGAGATACCAGCCGACGCCCCAGACGACGGCGTTGGCGATGACCGCGGGAACGAAGTACGCGGAGATGCGGTCGGCGAGGTTCTGAATCTCGGGCTGACGGGACTGGGCCTCGCTGACCGTCCGGACGATGCTCTGGAGCGCCGTGTCCGCACCCACCTTCGTCGCCTCGACGACGAGGACGCCGTTCTCGTTGATCGTCGAGCCGATCACCTCGTCGCCCACGCCCTTCTCGACGGGGACGGACTCGCCGGTCACCATCGACTCGTCGACCGCCGACTGCCCGGAGACGACGACGCCGTCGGTCGGCACCTTCTCGCCGGGACGGACCTTCATCCGATCACCTACCTCGACATCTTCGAGGGGAATCTCCTCCTCACGCCCGTCGCGGACGACAGTTGCCGTGTCGGCTTCCATCTCCAGCAGTTTCCGGAGCGCCTCGCCCGCCTGCCCTTTCGACCGGGCTTCGAGGTAGTTGCCGAGCGTGATGAACACGAGGATGAGCGCCGCCGTGTCGAAATAGAGGCCCCCGGCGACGGCGCCGAGGAGGACGGCCACGGAGTAGAGGTAGGCCGTCGACGACCCGAGGGCGATGAGCACGTCCATGTTGGCACGGCGGTTCTTCACGAGGGCCTTGTAGGCGTTTCTGTAGAACGGCCGGCCGAGGACGGCCTGTACCGGCGTCGCGAGGAGGAACATGACCCAGCCGACGGTGACGCCGAAGATTCGGTCGGGGAAGACGCCGCCGCCGAGCAGGAACTTCTCGGCGAGGGCGAGAAGCAGCGGCGTCGCCAGCACCGCGCCGAACAGTGTCAGCCGACGCTGTTTGCGGATTTCGCCCCGTCGTGCGGCGTCGCGGGCGTCGGTGCCGTCGCTCTCCTCACGGACCGGCGAGTAGCCCGCGTCCTCGACAGCGTCGTACAGGGCGTCGATCGAGGCGTCCCGGGGGAGGTAGGTGACCCGCGCCTCGTCGGTGGCGTAGTTCACCTCCGCATCGACGACGCCCGGGACCGATTCGAGCGCCACCTCGTTGGTCCGCGCGCAGTTCGCACACGTCATGTCGGTGATTGCGACCGTCACCGTCTCCGTGACTACGCCGTAGCCGGCGTCTTCGATGGCGTCGACCACCTCCCGAAGGGAGATCGCGTCGGGATCGTACTCCACGGTCCCACCGTCGGTGGCAGCGTTGACGGTCGCGCCCCTCACGCCGTCGAGGGCCGTCAGCGCGTCCTCGACCGTCGTCGAACAGTTGGCACAGGTCATCCCCGTGACGTCGAGGTGCGTCGTGCGTGCTCCCATCTCGGGTAGTGCTACGTGACCCACACTTAGTTCGGTTACTCTTTCGAAGGAGGTGATTCAAACCCTGTTCAACTTTCGATTCGAAAATGACACGTCGCAGACTGCCGAATTTCGCGGCGGGGCGTCGGCATTC
This sequence comes from Haloplanus natans DSM 17983, assembly GCF_000427685.1. Classification (NCBI taxonomy): domain Archaea; kingdom Methanobacteriati; phylum Methanobacteriota; class Halobacteria; order Halobacteriales; family Haloferacaceae; genus Haloplanus; species Haloplanus natans. The sequence continues at coordinate 1,357,793 of NZ_KE386573.1, read as the reverse complement.
CTCACGAGTCGGGGGTTTGCCGGATGGCATCGCACGCGGATAGCCATCGGGCCGATTACAGCCGCCCGCTCCCGATGGCGGCAAGCGCGAGACTGCCGACGAGGATCGATCCGCCGAACGCAGGGTCGGGGAGTGGGACGGCCCCGTCGCCGACGAAGCCGAACAGGACCGGAGCGAACGAGAGGGCGGTCAGGAGCGGGCGAGTCGCCAGTTCCCTCGTGAACGCTCGGAGGGACCAGTACCCCAGTTCCAGCGCCGACGCCGTGGCCTCGACGGCCGACTGGGAGCGAGTCGGCGGGTCGGCGGGGGCGAAGTCCGCGAACGTCCCGGCGTCGACGGTGGTCGTCCGGCCGGTGTGGCGTCGGTTCCCGTCGGCGTCGGTGACCCGGAGGAGCGTCACCGTCCCGTCGCCGACGCCGACGACCCGATAGACACCGGCGGGGATGTCGGCGTCGACCGGCCGGACGTGGTCGTACAGGGCGGGCGACATCGGTAGACAGGTGCGGACCGGACCGTGTGAACTACCCCACCCTGCTCGGCCTGGCGGCCTCGCTGAAGGTGGGGCTTCCTGTTTCTGTGTCAGAGCGTGCATCCGCCGTGGACACAGCGGCTCCAGACCCTGCAGGCGTAGATTCGGAGTGTCCCACTCCTATTGATTCGATGCGACTATTCAACTGACTAACACACGCTTCTTGTCGCATTTGAATGTCGGCCTGTTGTCCGACTCCCACAAGGAGCGAGTCGTCCCACTCGGGACGACGAGTGATAGTGTTCATTGTAAGTCATTACCGGTGGGGAGCCAAGACGGTCCGGCAATCCACCGGTAACCAGTTACAATAAACACTATCAGTCGGGAGCGGTGACACGGAACGCCCATTTTGCTCACCACCGACGGGCGTTCAGACAATAATTGTGTCGCTGTCTGAGCGGATGATGACGGCGCTGTACCACAGCTAAACTCCCACGACACCCTCAAACGAGGATTTGAGTCTCCACCACCGATATGTGATCCGTGGACGAACGACCGAGCGGCTATGAAACTGGAGGAGTTCACGCGGTCCAACGCACCCGCCGAGGGTGGCGACGGCTTCCAGCGGGAGAACAAGCGCCTTCTGGATATCCCGGTCGACGGGACGGTGATGGTCAAGGCCGGATCGATGATCGGCTACACCGGCGATCTGACCTTCACTGGGAAGTCCTCGGCCGAAGGTGGACTGACCGGGTTCGTCAAGGACGCCGTCTCGAGCGAAGGCACGCCGGTCATGGAGGCCGAGGGCCACGGCCACCTCTACGTCGCCGACCAGGGCAAGAAGGTACAGGTCCTCGACCTACGCGAGGAGGAGGCCATCTCGGTCAACGGCACCGACGTACTCGCGTTCGAGTCGTCGGTCGACTACGAGATCAGTACCATCGGCGGCCTCTCCGAAGCCGCGGCCGGCGGATTGACGAACGTCTATCTCTCCGGCCCCGGACAGGTCGCCGTCACGACCCACGGCGACCCGCTGGTGTTGACGCCGCCGGTCGTCACCGATCCCGACGCCACCGTCGCGTGGAGCACCGACCTCTCGCCGTCGGTCGGGACGAACAAGGCCATCGAAATCGGCCAGACCTCCGGCGAATCCATCCAGATGGAGTTCACCGGCACCGACGGCTTCGTCGTGATCCAACCCCACGAGGAAGGTCCGCAGGTGTAGGGCCGGTCGAACCACACGCCGGACGGCGACGGGCGATGATAAGCGGGGGAGCTATCCATCATCCGATATGTCATCGGATCGCTGGTCGTCGCAGCTACAGTAGCCTTTGTAAGTCAGAGCAATCCTGCGATCAGGTGTGAGCTACTATAGGCTTCCTGTTGGCGACGGTGGGCGCGGCGGTCGGTCTCGACGCCAACCGCATCCGCTGGCGGAAGAGCGTCCGCGGCGCGCCGGCGTTCGCCCTGTCGTCGGCCGACGGCACCGAACGGTGGACGGTCGGCTACGACGAGGACCAGTTCGACCGCCGGCTCTGCCTCCACGACGACAGCGTCGTCGACGCCGGCCGGCTCTACGTCCCGGCGTGTGATGGCCTCCGCGCGCTCGACCGATCCGACGACGACACGCCCGGGCTGGGACGCGCCGGAGTGTATGACGAATCCTTATAATGCTGACTCCCCCACCGGATGCTATGGATCGACGCGCGTTCCTAGCGGGGATCACCGGACTCGCGGGCTGTGGCTCGACGGGGACCGAACCCTCGACCGACGGGACGCCGACGGCGACGGCCGCGCCGCCCGAGACGGCCACCGCCACGCCGACGCCAACCGGGACGCCGGCACCGACGATGACGCCCCCGGAGCGACAGTATCTGCCGCAGTTGCTCGACGTAGCAGTCGTCTCGACGTGGGCTGAGCCGGGCGATCTGACCGCGAACCGGGTCGAGCGAATCCAGCGCGGCCAGCCAGCCGTCGTCGCCTTCCGGTACCGCCTCCGGGTCCCCGAGGGGACGATCAATCTCAAGGAGGGCGTCGACGTGGTTCACGACGGCGACCTGGTGGTTCGGCGGTTCCGCGACGTGGACCGGCGCGTCGACACCGCGGGGCTCCACACGTGGGAAGACGCCATGACCTTCGAGACGGGCGACTGGCCCACGGGGGAACTGACCGCGACGGCCGCCATCGGCGAACTCCAGCTCCACCGCACTTCCGACGGCGTATCGACGACGTTCGAGATAACGCCGTCGTGATCGGCCACGACTGGGGCTGGCGGTGCGATGTTCGCCACTCCGGGCCACCGACTATCGTGAAACGGAGACGGTCGACAGTACGAACCGCCGGTGAGCTTTTGAACGCAGTCGCCTACTTATACGTATGACGATGGTGTCGGTGGGTGTGGATGGCTGACGGTCGAGACGACGGCGATTCGACCACGACGGAGGTCCTCGACCGGCTGAGCGAGGGCGTCTTCGGACTCGACACCGACTGGCGGTTCACGTATCTGAACGAGACTGGGCGCGCCGTCATCCGTGACGCCGCCGGCGAGTCCGTCTCCGTGTCGGAGCTCGTCGGGCGGAACATCTGGGAGGTGGTCCCCGAAGCGGTCGGTACGACGTTCGAGCAGCGATACCGGGAGGCGATGCGGACGGGGGAACGGGTTTGCTTCGACGCGTACTACGAACCACTCGACGCGTGGCTGGCGGTGCGGGCCTCGCCGTCCGAGACGGGGCTGTCCGTCTGTTTCCGTGATATCACCGAGCGGCGTCGGCGCCACGACCGCGTCGCGAGCCGCGAAACCGTCCTTCGGGAAATATACGAGACGATCGCCGACCGGGAATCGACGTTCGAGGAGCGGGTCGACGACCTCCTGCGCATCGGCCAGCGCGTTCTCGGCATGGACTACGGCACGCTCTCGCGCGTCCGGGGCGACGAATACGTCTTCGAGGTGGTCCGCTCGCCCGGCGACCTAGAGGCTGGCGACACCGTCGACCTGGCCGCGACGAACTGCGAGCGGATCGTCCTCACGGAGGAGACGCTCGTCCTCGGGAACGTCGCAGAGGATGCCCCGGACCTCGTCGAGCGGGCCGGCAACCGGGACTGGGGAATCAGCTGCTATCTCGGCACGCCGGTTTTCGTCGGCGACGAGGTGTACGGGACGTTCTGTTTCTACGACAGCGACCCGCGGACCGAACAGTTCTCCGACTGGGAGGTCACGCTCGTCGATCTGATGGGTCGGTGGGTGAGCGCCGCGCTCGAACGCAAGCTGACCAAAGACCGGCTTTGCCGCCAGAACGACCGGCTGGAGAAGTTCGCGACGCTCGTCTCCCACGACCTCCGGAACCCGCTCAACGTCGCCGAGGGGTGGCTCGAGGTGGCGCGCGAGGAGTGTAAGAGCGAGGCCCTCGGGAACGTCGCGAACTCCCACGAACGGATGCTGACTATCGTCGACGACCTGTTGATTCTCGCGCGGGCGGGCCGCGCCGTCGACGACCCCGTCGACCTCGAACTGGGGGAAGTCGCGGCCGACGCCTGGGCACAGGTCGAGACGGCGACGGCCACGTTGACCGTCGACCTCGACCGCGACGCCAGCGGCGACCGAACCCGAATCCAGCAACTGTTCGAGAACCTGTTTCGGAACTGTGTGGAGCATGGTTCCACGAGCAGTCGGCCGGAGGCCGACAGTAGCGTGGTGCGTGCCTCCATCCACGACCGGACGCAGTCCGACGATTCGGTTAAAGACGGTGGCGACGACACCGCGGACGACACACCCGGCCTCTCGATCACGGTCGGTCCGCTCCCCGACGGGTTCTACGTCGCCGACGACGGCGTCGGCATCCCCGAGGCGGAGCGCGACCACGTCATCGAGTTCGGCTACACGACGGCCGACGACGGAACCGGCATCGGCCTCGGCATCGTCGAGGACGTGGCGACGGCACACGGCTGGACGGTGACCGTGACCGAGAGCGAGGACGGCGGCGCCCGCTTCGAATTCCGGAACGTCACCTGACCGCGCCCGAAAAAGACGGATTTATCAAGGGTCCACTCCTCGTCGGAACTGCGGCGCTCGGTTGGTGTAGTCCGGCCAATCATGTTGGCCTTTCGAGCCGACGACCAGGGTTCAAATCCCTGACCGAGCACTTTTCTCACCGTGGATTACGGCTCACAGTCCCGTTACTGTCCGATTAGTTCGGGGACGAACGTCACAGTGAATCCCGAACCATGGCCGACAATAGAACCAACCCGATTCGTTGTATCGTTCGACTAACCACCACGTCACGGATAGTGACGGTCCCGTTCGTGGACAGTCAGGTGGACGGTGACGTGGACAGTCGAGTGGACGGTGACGTGGACAGTCGAGTGGACGGTGACGTGGACAGTCAGGTGGACGGTGACGGGCCGTGACGGACGTTCACCCCTTGGACGAACGGATAGATGGTATCGCAATCGTCCCTGACGGCACCGAGGAGTATCTGAACCCGCGCCAAGTCGTCGATTACGCCGAACACAGACGACGGTTCATTCAGTGGATGCTTGCCGAGGGTAAGTCCCCCGACGACGGCGAAGGATACGCGAGACGGACGGCACGGGGACGCAGTTACCGTGCTAATGACTTCTACGAATGGACGTGGGACCGTCGGGACACCTACACCACGACGGTCACACACGCCGATGCTGACGCGTACATGGAGGAACTGGCCTACGGGGACAAAGCCCCCGACTCGAAAGCGAACGTCCAGAAGGCCATTCAGACGCTATTCAAGTGGCGTCACCACGCCATCGGAGACGAACAGTGGGACCCCGAACGGACGTTCAGCAACGATCAAAGCACCACTACGTCACGGGACTTTCTCACAGAAGAAGAACGACGACGTATCCGCGAAGCCGCCTTGGAGTATGGGACGGTCCCGAACTACAATGGACTGTCACCCGACGAACGGGACAGGTGGAAGATTCACCTGGCCCAACGCTACGAGATACCGAAAGACGAGATTGGCCCCCGTCACTTCGAGCAAGCCAACGGATTCAAGATACCGTCGTTGGTGTTCACCGCTCTCGACTGTGGCCTTCGGCCCGTGGAAGTCGAACGCGCTACTGTCGCGTGGGTCGACACCGAACGAAACCTGCTTCGTGTCCCGAAAGAAGGGTCACGAAAGGATGACAACGAGTGGGCATCCGCATTGACCGACCGAACGGCACGGATGCTTTCACGGTGGCTTTCCGAACGACGGCACCGACCGAAATACGAGGGGACCGAGGCACTGTGGCAGACGAGGGAGGGAAACCCGTTCACGTCCGATTCCCTCTCGTATGTCCTCGATAGACTGTGTGAGATCGCGGGAATCGACACGACGAATCGCTCCCTCTCGTGGTACTCGATACGGCGGTCGACGACGACGTACATCATCGACGAATCGGACCTATCCACAGCACAGAACCAGCTACGACACAAGTCACCGCAGACGACGGCCCGCTACGATCAATCGCCACCTGAAAAGCGACGGGACGTACTCGACCGCTTGGAGTAATCGAACCCCGTAGCTGTTCTTTTTCGATTCGGGGAACCCCCGCGCCACCTCATAGTAGATAACTATTGGGTAATGCTTAATAGTGAGTAGTTCTGTACCTATATGTATCGAGGGAATCTTGACCGAGATGGAGCGAACCGTCAGGGACCGACGCCTGACAGTCACCTACGTCTCGGTACTGTTCGATTGATACCCTACGTAGGTTCACTCCGCAAGCCGTCGTGGAGTTACTGACTATCTACGATAGCAGGGTACACCACAGTCACCGCAGACCGCACCGCATATCTCGTTGAAGAAGTGGTTTTATTTTTCCATTGTGTGGACGAAAATAGGCCGCTGTTCCCGTCGTGTCCTCGGTCAGTGCCTACCCGTCAACGACGACAGACGGCTATCACGCGCCGCTCACGACGATTATAGACGAGTCGGTGGCCTATCGTGGACATGGCGCGACCGTGGAGAGAGTGGCCGTCGACGACCGTAGGTGGCTCCACAGTAGCCGTTACCCCACAGATTCAGACTGTCGTTCGGCTGTGGGGTAACTCAACAGCGGCGTGAGCCGTGGCGTCTCCGACTATCCGAGACGACCACCAACCCACAGTATTTCAATTTCTGTTGGGAACAGTAGGACACGAAACACCCCACGTCGACGCCGTCTCGTGAACGGGGCAAATAGAGCATATAAAGCGGCTCCTGCCGTGACCGATAGAAACCCCTCTGTTTCATTTGGAGGCTATCAGAAGCGCCGTTGGATGGCTCAGAAACGATAGTATGGGCGACTCGACGATGTAGATGACTTTCGTTGTGGTCTCGGCCATTTCACGTAAGTACCACAAACTTTATAAAAAGTCTTAAGTGACGGGGTGGCCTATGGGTAAACGAGAGACGAGTCTACGCGACACGATGCTACAAAAGATACCGACGTGGGATCTCCCTCGGTGTTGTGAGCACCGAGCTACGTGGGAACCTAACTGCGTCTGTTCCTACACTGGGGATTCGGATAAAGGCTTTGAATCGGGTATCCGTCACGGCCTTAGTCGTCGGTATAGCGTCTCCAAGGAGATTAGAGTATGTCTTTCGGACGACTCTCTGCGACCGACGATGAACAGAATCCAGAATTACCCGACGACGTTCAACAGCGGTTACGGTATGACCCATTTCCCCAACGGGACGCCGACCTGCTCCACCGCCTGTATGTCGACGAGGGTCTAACCCAGGACGAGATGGCCGACGCCCTCGGGGTTAGTCAGTCGACGGTGTCGCGCCGACTCCGTGGTGAAGGGATCATCGGTGACGATGGGTAGGGGACGCGGCGGATGCTTGACGCCCTCGAAGACCTCTACGCCGATAGCGGCGGGGCTGAACCCCTCGATCCACCCACGCGGTTCGTGGATCGAGAGGGAGAAAACGATGGCCGTAGCGGTGTCGGAGATGGTGACGACAAAGGGGGCGGGCCAAGATGTCCCTACTCCGAAAAGCCACCATCACCAAAGCCACCGTCTCCCCGCGACGACAGCCACCGAGTCCCACCGAGCAGGTACGATCAGGGACTCATCGCTCCCCCGAGTGTCGATCCCGAACGCCTCCCCGCTCCCTTCGTCGGTTGCGGCTGTGGTGACTGCAACGTTGACCCATTCGGTAACGGAGGAACGCCCGTGACGGAGGTGTGCCCCACTCCACAACCGATGACGCGGGGGACCGCCCGCGAAGTGTACCGCCGAGTGGTCGGATCGAACCGTGAGACACCGAATCGAACAAGCAAGGTCGAAAGTGCCCGTCAGTGGTACGCGAATCTACTCGACGGGGATGCCTACCTGCGGGCCGAAATGGAAGGACTAACCACGGTGTTGGTGTCCTTGCGACTGTCCCCCACGGACGACAACGGCAAGGTGGTGACGCCGTGGCAACTCACCGAAGACCTCTACGCCAACGTCGGAGCAGTCATGGATTCCCTGCGGTATAGCCTCGGTCAAAAACACGACTTCGACTTCGAGTATGCCCGCATCACGTCGGGAACCCGACAGTGGGTTACGCCTCACCTGCACATCTACTGTTGGATTGCTGATCCCGACGATAGCGTAAGCCCCGAAATGTTCCGTCGCCCCGTCGCCAAACACGTTGAACGCTGTTCGCGTGCTTCCTGGGACGCTCACGACGTTGTCAACACCGATGCAGTGCGAATCGAACACGATCCGCTGCTGGCGACGAGGTGTGGCGATGAGGGGGACGGCATCGACGGACTCCGTGACGTAACCCCGACTCGCGGTGTTGTCTACGTTGCCCAACAGATGCCCCATCTTGCCCTTGCGGGAGCGACCGAGCCATGGGAAATCGACCGCGCCGTGGCTGCGTGGGTGTCTTCGAGGCAGTGGGTGTCGACTTCCGAGGGCTTCCCCGATTACGGCGACGTACAGGCATTCAAAGAAACCGATGACGACGACAGTTAATAATGGACGGGATTACACGGGACGATAGCCCCTATGAACGGTGGAGGAGCGAGTACGGCAATTGCGCCCCCCTCACAGCAGAGGAGAGAGAACAATTCGGCTTATCGAAACGCGACGGGAGAAAGTTCAAGTTGGGTGCTAAAACCCGCGAACGGGCCGAGGAGTGTGGCCGATGTGCTGAACAGTTGGATAACGGCAGGTACTGCATCCGCCTCCCGATGAGTGTCCACGTTAGGGACGGCGGCAGTGAGAAATGCCAAGCTCACGCTAACAACTCATGAGTGAGAACGAGATTCCCGAGGACGAGGTGTCCGTGGACATTGCGAAAGCCGCCGTCGACTCACACGTCCGAAATACAAAGGGCGCGTTTGCGGACGATCATCCCGTTGAACCAGGGGAAAGAGACGCGGGGGTCGTGCTTCATCATCCCCCGAAGGCCGACGAGGTCTCCGAGGATACGTGGTGCCATGTAGCCGAGCAATGGGGCTATGAGCCGTTCCCAGTGACGACAGCGACATGCAGTATGTCGCCAATCAACGCCCACACTGGTCGCTTGCGCCCTTCTGCGAGGACGACAAGACGGGTGATCCCCAGTCAATTGAATTGGAAGGTGGGGCAATCGCATGGGCGGCTTCCCACGACTGGCTATCCAGTAGCGTGGGGTTTGAGATATAGATCGCGGAAGCTCTGTGGAGAAATACAAAGATTCGCTCATATTACTCGCTACGTGATCATCGATGATCAAGAGGGGTAGATCGTGGGGACAAATTTCAGATGACTAATCATCACCCACCTATGCGGATTTTATTCATATTTTATAATTATTCAGTATAGTCTCCAACATTATCAATTAAAGTTTGGAGTGAAATTGATGATCCTCTCAATTCTCTCCGTTGATCTTTGAGTTCGTCCAGTTCATATACGGCATCTATTCCCATATCATCCACGCGAATCTCTTCTAAACCACGTTCCTCAGCTTCAGCTATCAGTGTACCAACAGACCCATGATTTCTATACTTCTCAAATTCGGCACGACTTGCTTCGCCGTTTAGTATTCTTTCTTTGAGTTCTGGTTGGCTAAACTCTATGATTTCAAAATCTATGTTTACTGATGCAGAATCCACTGTCTCCTTACTTGACCACCTGTAACTTGACTTGATTGCAGAAGATATTATTGCCTCAAACAGATCAGACTCCGACAAGCCCTCTGTGTTATTCGCTATCGCCAAGCAACAGCGCAGACCGAAAGAGCATATTTCCTTCGCTAAATGTACATTTGACGGGCCCAAGTTGTTGAATATAGTATCTATCTCGTCTTGGTCATAAAGTTGAGATATTCCCTCAATATCGTAAATTGATTGTTTTATTCTTTGTCTGATCCTGTATCTCAAGTCTCTTTCTGCTTGTTTGTCGATTTCCAGTTCGTCCTTTATGTACCTTCTATCACGGGTCGTCAGTATTCCCCTCTGCCTGTCAGCAGCCACCCACTCGACATCCTCGGGCTCTACTACGTCATCTGAAATACCGTTGATTTGCATTCGGATTGCATTAGCTTGCATCACCTTACCTACAATCAACTGTTCTGATGGGTCAAGTTTCCAAATTGGAGTCTCAACATCAAAGTCATCGGACGTGTTATTGTTATCTGCTACCATAGTTTCTAAATACGACGTTAATCTATTTTCGTCGTCTCTACCTTCGATAGACTTTTGGAAAAAGGTAACGAATAGTTGACTCAATACCACGGTTGAATGGCCTCTGTTGACCTGACAACAGCCAGATCGCGGGTAAACGGGGGTTTCCATTCCGTCCGTGGTAGAAACAACGATGAATCGAAACAAGCGGGAAGCCGTCATCGAGCGGGATCAAGGCCAGTGTGTCAACTGTGGTGCCTCTGGTCCCGACACGACCCTCGACGTGCATCACATCGTGCCGCGTGGCCGAGGTGGGTCCGATAGGCTGTCCAACCTTGCCCTCCTCTGTCGCCAGTGCCACGATGCGGCCCACGACGAGGCGACGGCTCCCACAGTCCAGTTCAGTAGCACAGGCCAAATGCGTAGCGACTCGTTCAAGACGTATCTCCGATTCTTTTCGGAGCTACCGACAGCGCGATTCGACGCCAAGGAGAAGGTTTGGCGCATCCCGAAAGCGGACTTCGAGCGAGTCGTGCAGTCCATAGATGCGCCCCAAGAGTCGACTGCCGTCACTGACGGAGGTGGCGCATGACTCAGCAGACCCTCGGGCAGTTCCGTGACGCGACTCGGTGTCCGTCGTGCGGACGTGACGACTTCGAGGACGAGCGTGGGATGCGGATACATCATAAACTCGCTCACGGTGAGTCGTTGGCCGAGCGGGAAGATAGATACCGATGCCCCGAGTGTGATCGGGAAGTGGAAACAAAACGCGGACTCAGTAACCACATCTCGAAGGTTCATCCCAAAACGTGGGAGCGACTACAGAGTGAAGGAATGGTTCTGACGGTCGACAGCGACAGGTAGCCCCACCTTATTCTCTTTCGACGGCACAGGGAGGTAAAGACAGAGAGACTGCTCACTATGGGATACCACAGGGAAAGAAGCATAGAACTCCCGTGTGTTCACGACTGATAGACTACCACGCATGGGTGGACGGTACTTGATCGAAGTCCGCACGGGCGGGCATCTGAAGCGACGGCTTCGGGACACCATTTACGACGTAGCCGACGAGTTCGGTGTTCGCGGGGCCGTCGATCCCCGTCCAGTGCCACACATCACGCTGTTTGGGCCGTACGACACCAACGACGGTCCCGAAGTCAAACGCCGCCTCTTGGATACCTTTGAGGACTTCGACGCTGTCCCGTACCGCATCGACGGCTTCGGAACTTTCCCCGACACGAAGGTCATTTACGCGAACGTCATCCCGTCACATGAATTACGGTCCCTCCGTCGGTCAATCTCTCGCCAACTCCGTCCCATCTGTGAGGGCTATCCGAGCTACGATAAGGACTGGTTCTACGAGTTTCACATTACTGTTGCCTTCCGCGATGTAGGCGAACAGTTCGACGATATCCGTCGATACGTTCGAGAGCAGTACAATCCACAGTTCGATGCCTACGCGACACGAATCTCGAATCTTGACCGACGGTCGATGCTCTGGGAGTACGATATACCCCGAGGGACAGTCCTCGACCCCGACATGGCGACGACTGCCGAGGCGTGGCGGCAAACTGAGCAAGCACTTGGTCGACACCGCTCTCCTGACGATCATAACCACCTCGCACCCTCTCCGAATGGAGTCAGACGGGTGTTCTTCAACTTGATCACCCGTTTCAGGCGGAAGTGGTAGTTGAACCTTCCACAGAATATTTCACTTAGACAATACGAGTAGTGGTTATAGATATACAAATGCCGAACGGACACGGGAAACGACAAGAAGACGAGGAAGAATTAATTGAGGCTGTCGAGAGCGAGGGCTGGGATTATTATCCGAATCCTGACGACTGGATTACCGAAGTAGCACAGTCGGACGGTCTTCATTTCGGAGCAGGGTTTAGTGGACCGCAGAACGTCTACCATGGTGACAATTACGTCTATATGGTCGTCTCATCTGTTCACGGTACTGATGTCCACGTTTTTTCAAAACCGAAGTCTGAGTATTTTGAGACGACTCGAAAAGAAGGAACCTGCCCCAATTGTGAAGAGTACGTCCGACGCTATGAGGAAGACGACTACCTCACATGTCACCGATGTGGCTGGCAGTACAAGCCGCTGAAAGAGCGTTTAACGAACCTTTTCGGCTAAATCTGAGATATTTCCGATCTATTTTCTTGGTCCACGGAGTGTGATACAGGGCGATTGAAACAGAACCGACGACGCAGTCCCTATCCGTGGCAAAATAACAGGCGATGAGTGGCAACGACAGCGACTGAAAAGGCTATTCTCTGATACCCCGCGACTCGGGGATTAGTGACGGTCGATAGACGGCGGGTGATACCCGAGCAGTCCCGAAGTTCGATACCAGTTGAAACTAAGATTGAAAAGTTGTCATGTTGATATATGGCTATGGGTCAGTACCCCGACGACTGGGATCAACGACGAAAGCGCGTCTACAGGCGGGATAACTACCAGTGTCAGAACTGTGGTCGTCAAGGTGGTCGGCACGGCAATGCTGAATTGCACGCCCATCATCGTCAACCTGTCAGTAAGGGTGGGAGCCACCGCACACAAAACCTCGTGACTGTCTGTAAGAGCTGTCACGAGAGCATCCACGGCCACCGTATTCCCACTGGAGAGAGCAGTGGGGGCCGAAGTCGAGCGACGGGGCAAAGACGGACGGGCGAGGAGGAAACACAATACGGGAGTGCGGAGGGTTTTCTTTCGTTTTGTGTAGGGTTTGGATTAATGGTAATTGGCGGATTGCTTGTACCGCACATTCCAGCATCTATTGAATTTGTGTTTGGGTTCGGGTGGATTATGGGATCGATTTTTCTCGCAGACAAATTTTACAAGAAAATAAAAAGAAGTGAACGGTGGTAAGCGACCGAGAAGACCAGATAAATTAAAGATATTTTGGGTGAAATTTTATTATTTGGAACGGGTGGCTCCGCGCCTCTCTCCGCGTAAGTGTTGACGGGGTGGGTCTAAATCCCGTTTTCAGAGAGACACCGAACCCCTCCCCCCGTGACATATCGACCCTCCCAATGAGCTTATTTTCACGGGGGGATTGACGGCAGAGGCACACGTAGTCTACCGATTACCTCACCTCTCCAAAACACTCTAATAAGTTCGCCACGAACGGATAACTTAGGTGACAATTTTTACAATCTCCCGCGTCCAATGTGGGGTTGTAATGTCGCTTGACCCAGTCGACGCCGACCCCGAGGAAGTGTTCATTGAACCAGCCCGCCCCGACACTGACGACCCTCCGAAATAGCCGAGAAGGTACTGAAAACCAGACTGCGGGCGCAGTTCGGGTTCAGAGTCCTTTGCCCCGATGCTGAGGGAGACGCGCCGATCATCGTCACCCAAGATGGTAGCCAGGAATCGGTGCTGGAAGTCCATGCTAACGACGAGACAATCCGATACCCCGCCCTACCCGACGCCGACTGCCTCAAGGCGGTCTACAAGGCCGACGTTGACACCGAGCGGGGCGTGATTCAAGGTGAGGAGTTAATCATCCTTGATGACGACGGCCGCCCGAGCGGTGAGAGACGGTCGGTGTCGTGGCTGTTGGAAATGACCCACGACGGGGCGTACACCCCCGTCCACCTCTGTGACGTGACCAACGGTTGAAAACGGCCACCTACGTCACGGCGGGCGCGTAACTCCTTTTTCTCGCGGCTGTTCCATTATCCAGAGTCGGTTAGTAGCGATTGGCTAACATTTTTGTCGTGTCACTACCTACCAAATCACGGGTAGTGACCTACAACCGTAGGGTAATGCCTCCCCAGAAGGGGAACCCGACCCGTCTAATCAAACCATGTACGGGATCGGGCACGGGTAGGTCACTCCCCCGATGCATCGGTTTCGTTCACCGACTCATTCAATCCCTCACCGTCATGCGGTGCGGGCGACGTGCGCGGCGTAGGCGTACACGCTATCCCCGGTAGCGTGTGCGGCAAGCCCGCGCCGTCGACCACGACCACTTTCCTCACTGCACCCCGACTGAATCGTATCTTAACCAACACGCAGGTAGTATTGACGGTCGATGTTGGTTAACGCCTGGGCCACGGCGTCACCCCGACCGACTCTGAGCCGACGCCGTCGATCCAGTGTAACCGTATTGGGGTAGGCGAGGAAGTGGGCGAGACAATATGTGTTCTTGGCGAAAAACTACTCAGCTGTCCGTAGCCACTAATCAGGGACAATCCGACATTACTGTGGAGTACCCCGACCGTCCCGTATCCCGTTGCCCGTTCGGTATCCCCCGCGTGGACGTGCCCTACCGTCGCAGACGATTGCCAATCTCCATGTTGCCTATCTCCCGTTTCTCATTGAGTCACGATTGGCCGACTGCCATCGGCACGCATCTTTTTCACTCTGAAACCACCAAGTCGGGATACTGTGATGTTCGCTCCCGTTGATCGGAGTGGACAGTAACCGACCGTGACGCCAATCCACCGTGAGAACTGCGGAAGCGGATGTTGGCCTTTCGAGCCGACGACCAGGGTTCAAATCCCTGACCGAGCACTTTTCGAACGAAGTGAGGAAAGCGCGCAGGGAAAGGATTTGAATCAGGGAGCGGCGTCGCCGCGACCGTGGTTCAAATCCCTGACCGAGCATGATTCTGAACGGAGCGAGTGAAAACAGGAGAAAGGGATTCGAATCAGGGAACGGTCCGCGGTGCCGTGGTTCGAACCCCCGACCGAGCGTGTCGACAGATGTCGCCCTTCGTTACGGATTATTGATCTGTGAATCTCAAACCATGACTTTATGATACGAACGGACACATAGGAGTGTGAACGTGGTCGGGGCGACGCACCGGAGCGTCGTCCACACGGGGGGGATCGTTTCGGACGGTGGCCTCGCTCTCGTGGACACCTCTGTCGAGCGTCGCGGCCTTACGCCAACAAATGTCGACTCAAAACGCAGATCCGTCGGGGCCATCCGGCCCGGAACGGCTCTCGAAGGACACGATATTCTCGATGCTGAGCAATCAGCGTCGGCGGTACGTACTCTACTATCTCAATCGGAACCCGGGGTCGGTGTCTCTGCGTGACCTCGCCGAGCGGATCGCGGCGTGGGAGAACGACGTGGACGTAGACGACGTAAACTACAAACAGCGCAAGCGGGTCTACACCTCGCTGCACCAGACCCACCTCCCGAAACTCGACGAGGCCGGCATCGTCGACTACGACCGGGACGAGGGGACGATCACGCTCGCGGATCGAGCGACCGATCTCGACCTTTACCTCGAACTCGTCGGCGAACACGACGTACCGTGGTGTGACTTCTATCTTGGCCTGTCGGCGGTGGCGTCCCTGATCATCCTCGCGGCGTGGCTCGGCGTCTACCCGTTCGCGGCACTGCCGGACCTGGCGCTCGCGGTCGGGGTCGTCGGACTCTTTGCCGTCTTCGCGGGCATCCACTCGCGGCGCGCGCGGCGGAACCACATCGGCGGCGGGAACGCGCCGATCGAAGGGCCAAAGAAGCGCTAGGCCAGCCAGTCCTCGGGTTTCGTGTCGTAGTCGATGTCGTTGGCGGCGATCCGCTCTTCGAGTTCCGGATCGAGGTCGTGCGTCTCGAATCGATCCCCGTCGTAGCGGATGCGCTTGCCCACCTCGGTCGGCGTCGGCTCGCGATTCCGTCGGCGGGCGATCTCCAGTTCGTGTTCGTCGTACTCCTTGACGATGGTCATGAGGTTGACCGGCCGTCCCCAGAGGTCGTAGGTGCGTTCGAGCACGCGCTTTGCCTGCTCCACGTCGAGACTGATGCCGTTGTACTGGTGCCCGAGGAGGAGTTCGTTGCGGTTGTCGAAGTTGCCGTCGTAGACGGCGACGGTTGGTTTGCCGAAGTTGGTGAACTGGAGCAGGAGCTTCGTCTTCACGTCGGCGGCGACGTCCGAAGCGACGCGGAAGTCGCCGGTCGCCTGCGAGAACTCGTAGGTGAAGTAGTTGTTCTCGCTCACGAACTCCTCGGAGAGGAACGCGTCGATGAAGGTGACGTCGTTGTGGCTCTCGCGGAGTTCGCGCATCCGCCGCCAGCCCGCCTCGTAATCCACGTCCGCAATGGCGGCGGCGACCGAATCGTACTTCGCGTCGTCGAACATATACCGCGCCAGCCGTTCGAGTTCGGAGCGGCGAATCCGCTGGAGGAAGCCGCGGTTCTGTGGCTTACACAGCGAGAAGTGGCGCTCGGCCAGTCCCGCGGTGGTTAGCACTTTCCAGGGATACTGCTCGATATCGATGTCGCCGTTCAGTGCCGCGTCGAGGGCGTCGGCGTCGACCCGCGGGTCCGCGGGATCGAGGTCCTCGAGCGTCTCCGGGGTGATCGACGCGATGGCGGCGTCGGGCGCGAGCAGGTCCTCGATGTCGTCGAAGTCGATCACGTCGTGGAAGTTCCGCCACGAGATGCCCTCGACCCGGAGGAGTTTGTCCGCCACCTCGCGCCGATTAGTCACGTTCTCGACGTGTTGCCACAGTTCCATGCCGAGTTTGTAGGGGTTGAGACCGGGCGAGCCGAGGACGCGGGCCATGTGGTCGGCGTAGGTGACGAACTCGTCGTCGTCGGCGAAGTTCTCGTCGCCCATCATCAGCGACTCCCAGTAGCTGGCCCACCCCTCGTTGAGCACCTTCGTCATCTTCTGGCCCGCGAAGTAGTAGGCCTCCGTCCGCAGGATTTCGAGTACGTCTTTCTGCCACGGCTCGAACGCCACGGCTTTCTCCGACTCCTCGTCGTACTGCCGGCCGTGTTCCATGAGGAAGGCGAGCACGTCGGCGTGGGGGTCTTCGAGCCGTGCCTCCGCGCGCTCGGCCTCGGCGAGTTCGTCCAGCCACTCTTCGTCGAAGGCCTGCCGGCGCACGTCCTCGGAGACGTCGAGTTCGTCCAGTCGCTCCCGGAGGTCTGTCGGCGCGTCCCGTTCCCGCCGATCGCCGGCCCGGGCGAACGCCCGGTGCTGGTCGATCGTATCCTCCAGACAGAGCACGGCGTCGATGAACCGCTCTACGTCCTCGCGGTCGATTTCGGGGTCCTCGACGTACCCCTTGATCGTCTCCGCGTGGCGTTCGAGCATGGCCGCGGCGTCGAGATCCGACCGGTCGTCGCCCTGCCCGTCGCCGAAGAGGCCGAACCACTCGTTGTTGGCGAAGAAGTCGGCGTGGGCTTCGACGTGCGTGATGACCGCCTTCTGGTCGGCCACCGAGTTGGACTCCTGCAGGAAGGCGTGGGAGGGGTTGTCGTTGTTGACGATTTCGAACGCCTTGCCCATGCCGAACTGGTCCTGTTTCTGTTGGCGGTCGTAGGCCATTCCCCACCGCCAGTGCGGGTAGCGGCGCTGGAACCCGCCGTACGCGATGAGTTCGTTCATCTCGTCGTGGTCGACGATCCAGTAGTTGACCGGATAGGGGTCGAGGCCGAGCTTCCGGGCCAGATTTCCCGCCTCCTCGACCGGTTCGGTGAGGCGCGTCGCTTCCTTCCGTGCGTCGATGCGGTCGTCTCTCATGAGTCGTCCTCCGTGCTCAGAATCTCGTAGATGGCGTCGGTCACGTCCGCCGGATCGGAGACGTACGCGACGACGACGCCGTCGGAGCCGTCGAAGGCGCGTTCGACCTCCTCGGCGTGGGTGGCGTTGATCGCCGTCCCGCCCGGCTGGGTCTCCACGTACGCGTGGAGATTCGCCGGAATCTCCTCCATCAGCGGCACGACGTTCTCGCGAGTGTCGTTGCTGGAGTTCTCGCTGTCACCGGCGGCGAAGACGTACCGGTTCCACTCCGCCCACGGGTAGCGCTCCTCTAAAATCCCTGCGGCGAGTTCGTACGCCGAGGAGATGCGGGTGCCGCCGCCGGAACGGATGCCGAAGAAGTCGTCGCGCTCGACTTCCCACGCCTCGGCGTCGTGGGCGATGTAGACGAACTCCGCGCGGTCGTACTTGCCCGTGAGATACCAGTCAAGAGGCGTGAACGTCCGCTCGACGAGTTCGCGTTTCTGCTCGCGCATACTGCCGGATACGTCGCGGATGTTCACCACGACGACGTTTTTCTCCGTCTTCTCGATCACCTCGGGGTGGCGGTACCGCTCGTCCTCGCGGCGGAAGGGCACCTCGCGAAGCCCCTCGCGACGGATGCGCTGGAGCGTCGTCTCCCGGTCGACGGACTCGGTCATCTCCTCGAAGCTCCCCCAGCGCCCGCGCTCGTCCTCCGGGATGTCCCCCCACTGGTCCTCGATCCACGCCCGCGAGACGAGGATGTTCTCCTCGCGACACCACCGGAACACCTCGCCGGGTGTCGCGCCCGCGACCCGCATCGCCTCGCGGACGAACTCCTCGTCGAAGTCCATCGCCAGCTTGCGTTTCAGCCCCTGTTTGAACAGGCGCTCGAAGTCGAGTGTGCTGTTCGGGCCGGCGCGGGTGAGTTCGGTGAAGTCGCCTTCCACCTCCTCGACGACTTCCTTCCCTTTCGGCTCCAGGTCGAGGCCGAGTTCCTCGTCGAGTTCCTCCGCGAACTCCTCGGGGTCCATCTCGTAGTACTCGTGGTCGCCCGCCTCGTCGCCGGGGTCGCCGTCCTCCCCGTCGCCGTCGTCGGACTGGGGCTGGCCCACCGGCTGCCCCACGTCGGGTGTGCCGCCCTGTCCCTGTCCCACGCCCCCGCGGTCACGCGGATCGTACGCGAACTCCGGCAGGTCGACCACCTTGATCGGGATCTGGATGCTGTCCGGATCGCTCCCGCCGAGGTCACCGTAGCGGATGAACTCCTTCAGATCCTCGCGCCGTCGCTCGCCGACTTCGCGGAAGCGGTCGAGGTCCTCTCTCAGTCCCATCGGTAGCTCACCTCCCGCATCACTTTGCGGCTGGTCAGTTCGGCCGAGGCGGGGGTGTACCCCTGTGCCTGCAGGTGCTCGATCGTTCGCTCCTTGCGCCGTTCGGTCTCAGTCTCCGACGGCGGGTCCGTCCACTGCGCGGGGTCGAACCCCTCGAACAGCCGCTTCACGTCGCCCCAGTCGTGAGCGTCGAGGACGGCCCGGATCACCGGAATCTCGCTCACGTCGACGTTCTCGATGGCGAAATCCTCGTCCCGATTCTCCCACGCGTAGCGGTTGATGGCCGTGATGACCTTCTCGCGGCGGAACTCCTCGACGCGGTCGGTCGGCGCCGCCCCGCTGTAGGCGTCCTCGCCGAACCGGCCGAGATGCTCCGTCTCGAACACCTTCATCAGGAGCGGATCGGGGTCGACCGGGCCACGGTCGGCGTCGACTTGCTCGTCGTTCGCCCACGCGAAGACGTGTTCGACGTACTCCGAGACGGTGGCCTCGTCGACGCCTTTCTCCGCTAAGAGCGCGTCGAGCACGTCCGCCTCCTGTCGGTCGTAGATGTGACTCTTGACTATCGCGAGGCGGTTCTCGTACTCCGCGGCCTCGGCCCGCGAGAAGACGGGAGCATCGGAGAGTCCTTCGGCCATCGCGTCGAGCACGTCGTCGGGCATGACGACCCGCTCGACCGGCAGGTCGGGATGTTGGCGGTCGGCGTCCCCTTGGAGCAGGTCGGCGATCACGTCCCGCGTGTAGGTGACGGGGACGCCGTGGCTACCGTCGTCGCCGTCGAAGTCGAACTCGTCGGCGTCGATCCGTTCGTCGCCTTCCTGCAGGTAGCCCTGATCGAACAGAAGCGCCTTGTCGACGAGCCCGCGACTGCCCGGCGTGTCCTCGCCGTCCAGTCGGGTGACGACGCTGTAAAGCGCCGCCGCCTCGATCGTGTGGGGGGCGAGTTCGCGCTCGACGGCGCCGCCGCGCCCGTCACGCATCGACAGCGTCAGCCCCTCCCGAACCCGCGATTCGAGGTCGGCGTACCCCTCGGCCTCCCAGACCGCCGTCTCGCTGGTCAGTTCCCGACGGATCAGCTCCGCCTCCAGCGAGAGGTTGGTCAGATAGCCGAACTCGTGTTTGTCGAGACGACGCTTGAGCGCCTTCAGCGGGTCGCGCCCGTTGCGGTCCGCGTACTGGTCGAGCTCCACGTCCAGGTCGGGGTTCGAGATGATGAGCAACTGTGTGTCGATGTCCATTCCGATGCCCTTGTCCAGTTTGACGCGCCCCTCGTCGGGCACGTTCAGGAGCTTTCGGAGCAGGTCGGCGTGCTGGGACGCGTCCTCGACGACCGTCAACAGGCCGTTGCCCTGCGAGAGCACGCCGTCGTAGGAGAACGCCTGTGGGTTCTTCCGACCCCGCGAATCGAGTTCGCGGAGCATCCCGGGCATCCACGAGCCGACCAGTCGCTCCTTCGGCGAGCCGTCGTCCTCCGAGTGGAGGACCCCGATCCCCTTGCCCACGTCGACGACGTAGTTTTTCACCCTGAGGTGGCGTGGATCGGTGAGCGAGGAGAAGAGGTTCGTCCCCCCGTTGCGCCGGTAGCGCTCCTCGAGCAGGTCGTACGCCTCGCGGCAGAACGGATCGAGGTCGGCCTCGACGCGGGTCGGGAGCTGGTCCGCCTCGTTGAGGTCGTCGAGCAACGACGACCGGACGCCCTCGGGAAACACCGACAGCGGGTGGGATTGGACGGGGCTCTCGTACCAGTCGTCCTCGCGGTCGATCCCGTCGCCGTAGCTCAGGCCGCGATCCTCGGTGGCGCTGGCGACGTTCCACTCGACCGTGTAGCGTCGTCCGGCGTCGGTCTTGGAGTACTCCCGGAGGCCGTTGATGAGACACCGCTTGAGCTCCGATTTCCCCGTCGCCGTCGGTCCGTCGAACCAGATAATCTTCTCGCGTTTACCCCGGTCGGCCGCGATGGTCCGCAGATCGTCGACGAACCCGTTCAACACCGCCGTGTTGCCGAGGATGGCGTGTTCGCCGTCGTTGGCGGGGTCGTCGAAAAAGCGGTAGCGTTCGCGCTCCTCGCCCTCCTCGATCACCGTCCGCGTCCCCATCGACTCGATGGCTTCGAGGAGGTATTTCGGGGCGTGGGAGGCGATAGAGGGGTTCGAGAGCACCCGCTCGACGTACGCCTCCAGGCTCATCGGCTCCTCGTACGCGCCGGAGAGTTCCTCGTCGCCCGCGCGAATGTAGTCCGTCATCCTTCCAGTTCGCTCTTTGCGACCTCCGCGCCGGCGAACTCCAGCACTTCCTGGGCACCCTCGCGGGAGTAGCCCTGTTCGATCAACGCGTCGACCCACGCACTCCGCTCGTCGTCGTCGAGTTCGTTCGCCGACACCAGCGCGGAAAAGTTGATGTTGTGTTTCTTGTCTTCCCAGAGCTTGCGCTCCAGTGCGCGGCGCAGCCGGTCGTTGTCCTGCGGGTCGAAGCCCTCGCCCTCGCGTGCGCGCCGGCTGACCCAGTTCGACACCTCCTGGCGGAAGTCGTCTTTCCGGTCGCTCGGAATCTCCAACTTCTCCTCGACGGAGCGCAGGAACGTCTCGTCCGGCTCCTGTTCGCGTCCGGTGAGTTCGTCGGTCACGGTCGCGTCGTCGATGTACGCCATCACGTGATCCATGTACTTCTCGCCCTGGCGCTGGATTTCGTCCACGTCGTACGCGAGGGCGTGGCGAACGTCCTCGATGGCGCGCTCCTTGTACTCCTCGCGTACGAGTTCGAGATAGCGGTGGTAGCGCTCGACGTTCTCCTCGGGGATGGAGCCGTGATTTTCCAGGTTGCGCTCGAAGTGGGTGAACACCGAGAGCGGCGAGAGGTACGCGCGACCGCGGTGGGTGGCATCCATGATTGCCTCGGCGATTTCGTCACCGATGAACCGCGCGGAGACGCCGTCCATCCCCTCGGCGATATCGGCCGACTGTTCGCCCTCCTCGCGCAGTTTCTTTACGTCCACGTCGTCCGCCTCGTCGATTTCGCCGTTGTAGGCCTTGGCCTTCTGGACGAGTGTGACGTTCTCGCCGTTTGGCTCCGTGATACGGGTGAGTACGCCGAACAGCCCCGCCATCTCCATCGCGTGGGGTTCGATGTGCATGTCCGGTACGTCCGCGTTTCGGAGCATCTTCCGGTAGATTTCGGCCTCCTCGGAGTACTCGAGGACGTACGGGAAGTCGATCCGCTTCGTTCGGTCGTTGAACGCCTCCATCTTCTCGTCGCCCTTCTTGTCCCGGTATTCGGGCATGTTGGTGCGGCCGACGATCACCTGGTCGATGTCGATGCGGGGGTTGTTTTTCGGCTTGATCGTCTGCTCCTGTGAGGCGTGCAGGAAGTCGTAGAGGAACTCCCGCTGAAGCTTCAGCAACTCCTCCCCGCTGAACAGCCCGCGATTGGCGTTACAGAAGGCGCCGGAGTAGTCGAACGCGCGCGGGTCCGACTCGCCGTAGATGGCAATTTTCGAGTAGTTGACGTCGCCTGTCAGTTCCGTCTCGTCCTGATTTTTCTTGTCCTTCGGCTCGAACGTCTCGACACACTGGCGCTTGTTCTCGGAGGCGACCAGCCTAACGACTTCGACGTGGTTGTCGAGGACGGCCTTCAGGTCGTCGTCGTAGTGGGCCAGCAGGCGGTCCATGTAGAACTCGCTCGCGGGGTCGAGCGACTGCTCGTTGCGGACGGTGTAGGGCGCGTCGAGTTCCTCGTTCAACCGCTCTAACACCCGGTCGCGCTGTTCCTGCGGGAGGAGCACGATGGGGTCCTGGTTCATCGGTGAGACGACCGTATCGTCCGCGGGGTCCTGATCGCGGACGATGTCACAGAGGTTGGTCCACCGGAAGGTGTACATCCGACCCTCGTCGTCCATGGTGTAGTCCTCGAAGTATCGCCGGACCATCCAGTCGAAATGCGACTTGCCGGAGCCGACGGGGCCGAGCAGGAGCTTGATGCGTTTCTCCGGGCCGAGCCCCCGGGCGCCGCTTTTTACCTTGTTGACGAACTCGTGGATCGACTCGTGAACCTCGCGGCCGTAGAAGGTGTTCTCCCCGTCGTGTAAGGGATCCTCCGAGGCCATGAGGTACTCGACGACGCCGGCATCCTCGTCGTACTCCGTCCCGTAGTAGTCGAACATGTCGGCGACGCGCTGGTGGGCGTTTCGGGCGATCCGCGGATCGTCGTACACCTCGTCCAGATACCAGTCGAACGCCTTCGCTTCGCGGAGGTCCGCCGGAACCGATTCCTTGTAATGCTGGCTGAGGTCTTCGAGGGTTTCCTTCGTCATTGTCTCTCGAAGTCTCGGACCCGAGCGCGCCCGTCAGTCGCCCGGCCACCGATCGTCGCATGGTGTGGCACTGCATACCACAAGACACGCCCGACCGCGGGATGCTGGTCGTTGGAGCGGCGAGGGGATGGCGGGGCGTCCGACCGACGGCTGCTCGGTCCGCTGGTAACCGAGACTATAAACACTGTCAGTATTCAGCATACATAAATCTTGTTTCGGTCCACCCGAGGAGTCGTCCATGTCCGTCACGACCGATTCGGACGGTGCCTCCCGATTCGAGACCATTCGGCGTGCCGTCTGCGCGAAGACGAACGGTTAGGATCGGAGGTCGTTCGCGCGGCCCCTCGTGCCGGGGGGACTATACGCTCGCCGGGACGAGAGGGAAATATGAGCTTCGACGACCTCCCCGCGGGGTGGACGCTCTGGCACGAGGAGGCGGGCGGTCGGGCGATCCTGGCCTACCGGCCGGACGTGTTCGACACCGACGCGTTCCCGGCCCCCTGTCTCCCGACGATATACGTCTCGCCGGGGTCGCCCCGCCGCCGCCCCGGAGCCCGTCGGGACGACGGCTGGACGATCACGCTGTTTCTCGAACCGGAAGTCGAGGCGCGGGTGGAGACGGCCGATACCCGCGAGGCGGGCGCCAAGGCCGCTCTCGACCTCGCTCGCGCGTTCGCGGCCGGCGATGTCGACTACCGCGGCGCCTACCAGGTCCCCCGTGAGGACTACTTCGACCGCCTCGACGAACTCGTCGGTCGCGAGGCTTAACCACCCTGACCGAGAACGACTCCCCATGTCCGAGGTCACGCTCATCGGGACGCGTCTCGCCGAGGTCGGCCGCGAGTTCGTCTTCCGTGGTGAATCGAGCGCGTGCGAGGGCTGCCCGTACCGCAGCCAATGCCTCGATCTCTCACCGGGGACGCGGTACCGGATCACGGACGTTCGCGAGAACGCCCAGACGCTCGATTGTGCGGTCCACGACGGCGGCGTTCGCGCCGTCGAAGTCGAACCGGCGCCCGTCCCCGCGAACGTCCCATCGAAAGTCGCCTACGCCGGAAGCAAGGCGACACTCGCCGGTTCGTGTCCGTACACCGACTGCCCCAGCCACGCCTACTGCGTCCCGGACGGGGTCGACTTCGACGCCGAATACCGCATCGACGAGGTGCTCGGCGACCCGCCCCACGACTACTGTATGCTCGACCGCGACCTGACGCTGGTCGAACTCGCGCCACGCGAGGACACCTCGTAATCGGCCAGTCGGCCCACACGCTCGCCCGCGTACCCGAAGACATCTTCGTACCCGCCCGCGGACATCAGGATCGGATAGAACGGCTCCTCGGCCACACACTTCTCGCCGTCGGCCGCGGCGAAGGGGACGCCGTCCGGCACGCGCTCGAAGTTCTCGACGAACACCTCGTACTCGTCGGCCGACGCTTTCGACACGCGCCCGGCGAGGCGAAAGACCGGCACGTCGTCGCGGGGGTCGCGGCCCGGGTCCGCCAGCACCCCCGTCGCCGCCAGAAACGCCCGGACGAGTTCCGCGGCGTTTTCGACGGCCCCCTCCGACCACTGGAGCCCACACTCCACCTCGACCGTCCGGGGGTAGTCGATCAACCGACCGCCGGCGTACGCGTCCGTCTCCACCACCGCGTCGACCGGCAGGCGAGCGCAGATCCCCGCCGTCTCGGGGTCGACCGTATCCACCAGCGCGAACGGCCCCGCGTACGACTGCGTCGAGTGGAGAGCGAGGGTCGCACAGCCGTCGAGTTCGGTCACGAGTCGGCGGGCCAGCCGCCCTTCGTGGCTCGCCGCGTCGGCGTCGCCCGGGAACGCCCGGTTGAGGTCCTCGTCTAGGTAGCGCACGCCGCGGTCGAGAGCCTTCTCGTTGGCGACGACGAACTTCACCGGCCGCTCGAACGCCGGCGGCTCCGCAAGCAACGACTCGACCGCGTCCGGGCCACAGGGTTCGTCGCCGTGGACCCCGGCAACGACCGCCACCTCGGGGTCCTCGCCGAACTCTCGAATCCTCATTACCGACATCTAGCCGCGGGCGTTCAAGTGCGTTTCCGTCCCGTCGCGGCGCGTGATTGCCGCACAGGCACACGCCGTAGCCATTACCTCCGTGGACCGCCTGCAGCCACTATGGACGATCACACCCGCGATTACACCGTCGGCCCACCCGTCTCGGGCGACCCGACCGGCTGGCGGGCCGACCGCGGCGAGTCGAACGGGTGGGAACACGGGACGCTCCGCAAGGCCGTCGTCCACGGCGTCCGGCTCTACAACTCCGGCGCGTTTCACGAATCTCACGACTGCTTCGAGATTGATTTCAGAAGTACCAATTAATCCCAGCGGTTACTCCAGCCGCTCGGCGTACTCACGGTCGTGGTCCATCGCGACGGGGCGGTCGCCATCGAGCTCGATTTTCCAGCCATCGAGTGCGTCCGGATCGTCGAGCGCAGCCTGTAGGGTCGCCCGCACGTCGTCGACGTTCACACCATAGTAGTCGCCAGGCACGCCGTGGAGATACTGGAGCGCTGTCTCGAACAGCGAGCGCATGCCGTCGTCGTTCTCGAAGTCGACGTGTTTGTAGGCGCCCGCGGCAACTTGGACCATCCCGTGGAGGAAGGCGCTCTCCGTCGACCCGCTTCCGTAGTTGTACCACTCTGCTTCAAAACAATCATGCGCCTCGTGGTACTCGCCGGCGTTGTAGAGACGGACGCCGTGAATTACTGCTCGTCGGAGCGTGCCGTGTTCCCACCCGTTAGATGGTCCACGGCCGGTATCCCACCCGGAGGGATCTCCCGAGGTTGGGGGGCCCACAGTGTCGTCTCGGGTGTGATCGTCCATATGGGTGAGTAGTCGTCCAAGCTACCTAATCGCACCGACCGATCCTATCGTGAGCACTGTTGGCGGGAGATCGGATTTCACAGCTGAGAGGCGTTACCGCATCCGGTATGACAGTCTACTACAGCAACGCGCGCAAGTCTGCCCTACTCGCGGCCTCGAGCGGCCGACGTCCCATTCGACGTACTTCGGCGACGGCGTCCTCGACGCTACAGCCTCGATCGTGTGCCAGCCAGAGCGCCAGCACGTGTCCCGTTCGGCCCGAGCCCGCCGAACAGTGGACGACGACTCGTTCCGAGGCGGCGGTCGACGCGTCGAGAAACGGCAGGATCGTCTCGTGGAGCGTCTGCCGGTCGACGACGCTGAAATCCTCGATCGGCGCGTGCCTCACGCGATCCTCACCGAACGCCGCCACGTAGATGTCGAGGGGGTCGTCGTACTCGCTCAGCTGTGTCTCGTCGAGCAGACAGCAGACGCGTTCGACGTCTCGTTCCTGCATATATCGCACCCAATCGTCGACCGAACTGTCCGGTGGCGCTCGTCGTGGGTGATTCGGACGACAGGCGCCGAAGACGATCCGTTCGTCCTCGGCCGCTGGAGCGAAATTGTACATCGTGCGTGAATCGACCGCTCGAGTGTAATACCTATCTATGGCGTCTGTCTCCCGTTGCTTGACGCTTGAGCTATTATTTCTGTTTCTCCTGTCGTCTCCTTTCGACCGACCCTCCCAGCAGGCGAGAATTTATTATTCTCTAAGAGACGGCTGTACATGGTGACACGAGGCCCTGACCCGACCGAGACGACTGATCGTTCGATCACGGTCGTCTTGCTCGACACGGACCGAGAGCGGCGCGACTGTCAGTCCTACGAGGAAGCCATCGCGGTCGTGAAAGAGGAACTCGCGCCAGGGACGGTTGCGAAAATCGAGAACCGTGATGGCGAGATCGTCTTCACCTCCAGCGAGATGTCTATCGACGCTTGGGAGGTCGAATGGCGACAGCAGAAACGCCGCCTCTCGGTCGAAACTGAAGACCACGTCTGCCCCTACGACAACGTCGGCTGTATCTTCGACGACCTCTGTGTTCAGTGCAAGATGGATGCCGTCCAAGACAGCTTCTGATTAGTGGAATCTCGTGTTGACCAGCTACGAAAGCGAAACAGGGAAGCAGAGTTGTCGTTCCGGGTCAGACCCAACACGGCCTCATTAGCACGCAGACGACGGTTATCCATTCTCTTGAACGATCGCTAACAGCGTTTCAGCGATATCTGAACAGGGAAGATCGGAAGTCGCTAAATCTTCTAGATCCTCGCGGGCAGCCCTGACGACGTGAGTCCGTTGCCCACAGTTCGCACACTCGTACATAGCGTCTTCAGAGACTGATTCGAGTGTCGACCGATCACAAGTTGGGCAACTGAGGCCAGCAGTCATCAGTCGCTCACCTCGGTGGCTGCATGGTCGCACTCGTCAGTTCTACACGATTGCTCTCTTGGAGTCAAATGACCAGATCCCCCTTGTGAATTAGAGCGTCTGAATCGCGCGGAGATCAGTAGACGCCGCTCGGTACGGTAACTGGGTGCCTGTTCCACTGACTTGCCACGCCGAGTACGTCGACGGTATCGGTTTGACGGGCGCTTCTCTGTTCGTGTCGATTCAACTGCTCGGATCATCTTGCGTGGTTGCTACCTATGGTCACAAAAACTTAGTTAGTAAATAATCAAAAGCTGTGTATGAATCGTGATCCTGCCCTCCTGACGTCCGCCCAGAGAGAATATCTTCGCGGAGAGGTGGAGTACGAGGTGGAACAGTCCGAGACCAATACTCGCTACCGGATGCGGAAGCGCATCCGGAATTCGCTGAAGGATCTCGAACTGCTCTCCAAGGAGCTCGATCCGGAAGATCGGAAACAAGTGTTCGCCGAACTTCATCCGTTGACGGATGATGACGCCGAGTCGGACGACTTGCCACTCCGCGAAGACGAGATGTCCGGTGTTATTGGGGCAATCACATTCCTCTACGCCGGTTCGCGAGACATCGGCATTCCGTTCGAACAGCTCGTTGAGTACGGCCTGCTTCGGGCGCTCGATCAGGAGCTGGAGGGGCCGTTTACCAGCGGAACGGCGACAGTTACGATCGAAACGCAGTCTCAGGTCGACCCCGACGCAGTTGCAGAGAAAATTGCGACTGAGCGCTCGTTATCTGCCGTCGAGTACGAGGCGATCAAGCGCCTCCTCGTGAGTGATCTCGATCGGCTGTTAGAGGCGTTCGAAGATATCAACCTTCCAGTCGTGAACGAAGAAGAGCAATCCGACACCCTATCACTTGGCCGATCGCTTGTACTGATGGCGCGACTCTTGGACGATCCGACATATCTCGATCCGGAGATGGCCCAGCAGCTCCTCGCACCTCGGATCGGACGTGAATTTAATCTTCCCTCGTATTCGGCGGATACGTGATCAGAAGTGGCGCTAAGATTGGGTCCGATGCTCGAATACTGTCGGAGAAATGATCGGGAATTAATATGTTCCTGCGGTCGTACTGCATACAGAGCGTCTACTCACTAGGCCTGTCCCGATGTCGGCTGCAGATCAGCTTAGCCTCTCGAGAGTTCGACGATCAGCTGTATTTGTCATCCTTCTACAGACGCATTACGGCTCATCACGGGTTCCAGAGATGAGATATGAAGCGCCCATCATGGGCTCGCTTTAGAACAGGGAGCTTCCTGAAGGGCTGGCGGGTGGGAGGGCTAACCTCATCGACTCGATCGTTGGATCGTACTGCAAGTACACCGACACGCTCGTCGACTTCGGTAGCGAACTCACAAGCTGCCACAACGTGTTCGGAGGGCACTGCAATCGAGACATGTGAGCAGACGCCGGATTCAAGATACGTGTCCAGTTGCTCGCGAAGTCGGGACCGCGTCGAGGCGTCAAACCGAGATTTGACTTCGATACCGTGAATTCTGGTATTTGGTGTGATCGGGGGAACAGCGTCGCGTTTGACGACGATCAGATCGATTTGAGACTTCGGATCTCGTCGTTTGACCTCACAATCACGAATCTGGCGCTGTGCTGGTCTCGTCACCGGCACTTCGGCAGAGACCCAGTAGCCATGCCGACGGTAGAACTGTGCAATTCGTGCCGTCGTCTGCTGTTCGCCGGTATATGGGGTTAACTCGACCTGCGAGAGGCCAGTGTCGTTGCCGTTATCGGGTGTAATCGCATATTCAAGCTTGCGCTCTTGATGATTGTAGTGAAGTTGTCCCGATGCCCACTCGTATTCACGGAGTGATTCGCGCCGCATTGTGACGAGCCAGACCTCATCGAATAGTGGCGTTGATGTCCTTGCAACCGTTCCGTCAGGCGTAATTGGCCTCCCACCGACAACATCAGATAGCAACCAGTCTTCGTATTTTTCCAATTGCCGCTTTACTGTGTTGAGCGAGCCCATGTGGTTCTTGACTTCCAACCCAACCGTCCGCCTTGGGCCACGCTGTTTCTGTTGCCAGACAAGGTCGATCCGACCGTCGATACCGCCAACTTCACAGTAGCACGTGCCGAATTGCGAGAGCCACTCGTAGAGTGCGTACTGTAAATCCATCTGTGAGAGGTAATAGAGTGCCTCTGGCATCCCCTCCTTCGCCCACGGTCTGATTTGCTTGCCCTCTCGTGCTCCACGGCCACTGGTTGGAAACATCAGTCAACTGGATTTTGTGCTCACGACTCTATGGCGTCTCGAAGTATAGTTATTCACTTAGCACTATATTCCCAGACTGTGTTCAGTATCTTAGTTTCGTCACGTTTCGATTGGCTCGAATGAACCTTTCTTCATAATCGGATTCAGGTATTAAAACGGGGTGAAGCGCCGTTTCCATCAAGGTTAGAGTTGCTCACATGGTATCATACTCGTCCGTAGTATCCGCAAGAAGCATCGGTCTACCCGCTAACACCAGAACTAGGTCGGGCAGCTGACGAAGTCAACCGTCGAAATCGGCTGGAAGATGGGTCGTGAGCGCCGACGAGCGTAGGGGACGATGCGACACCGCCCACTCTCAGATTGAGCGTCGTGTTCATAATTGGTCCCCGTCTGGTGATTGGCTTCACGCAACGGAAGCCTGATTGATCGCTTCGTTGAGAACAGTCGCAGATGGCCCGATAGCGACGGCGAGCGGGTCACTTACGGGACACGGGGCCACAACCCGACCGTCGCAGTCACGGGACATTTGCTACTCGATTTCCGTGATACCGCTGTTCTTGCGGTCGTAGAACCTGATTATGAAACGCAGCTAACCGGCGCTCCGATCGCTAGCACTCCTGTACGTCTACCTCATCCCACTCCTCCGAGTATGAATTCCCTATGTGCCCTACATTCCAAAGTCTGAGCCTTGTTGAATACCTCAGTTACTGACAGGGTTCAGTAAGAGTGCGGAATACAGGGTGTGTGTCGGCCAAGCGTATCGCCGGAGAGACTTACCGGATCAATCGGGGGAAATCATCATCAACCGTCTCTCTACATTGTCGCACATGAAGATCGAACAGGGTACCTCATTCGGAAGTGTGGGGGAGCACGATGTCGATTTTTCGGTAGCTCAGTTGGTAGAGACCTCTGATTCGTTTAGGCATTGGTTTGTCTCCCAGACCGATTCCGCTCTCGATATCGTAGGGTACATTGGGGGAGTCCTACACGCGAGTTACGCCGGAGAAGGTGAATCCGATATTGAGTTCGGATTCCTCACATCGACTGGAGATCGACATATCGTACTGGTGGAGAACAAAATCTCCGCCGAGAAGCAACCGAACCAGATCGAACGATACTACAACCGGGGAGAGTTCCGTGTCGAACGTGACGGCTGGGACTCGTACACAGTCTGTTTGCTAGCCCCAGAGAGCTACGTATCAACGGAAGATGAAGCAGAGTTCGATTCGATCATCTACTATGAGGACGTTCTTGAACAAATCAAGAGTGGTTCATACGATGGTGGCGATTTCCTCGGGTCTGTGTTTGAAGCGGCACTGACGAAATCACGCACGTCGAATACAGCCGACGCAACCGATACGCTCCGTAGAATTGAAGACCAGTTCCTGAGTGAGACGGAGATACGACATCTCGAACGAGATCTCGAGTACACAGGGTACAATAAACGTACTTCGTTCAAATCAACACATCCAGAGCATCACGATGCGATCCGATACGATGTCTTTGTCGGCGAAACCGGGGCGACAGGCCGTACGACCGTCCGTTTACAAATCAAAAGTTTAGACGAGCTTACAGAGGCGGAACGAGAGTGGCTGAAAACGATAGCTTCAGAGCATAGGGGGGCACTTCCAGACTACAGATGGCGTCTTGACCGGAAGGTGAATATCGGGTCAAAGAAGATAGGTCATGAAGCCGTAATCCAAGATAGTTCTTTTGACACCTATGTTGACGCGATCGTGGATGAATTACTGACTCTTACAGATACGTTTCACCCGATCTTCGTTGAGGCGAATAGCTAACTCAGAGTCTGGCGCTGACAGAGGGCCGGTATTGTCGTGTTGCTGCATCCACTCTCTCTCCCTATTCCGCACGCGGTTCCTATCAGTTGTTAAGGATTTCAACAGAGCCAAAATCTGAAAAGTGGTCACTTGATCGTCGGGGATCGTCTGTGGACACGCCGTGTTGGGGTGGTAGGTCGTTCACGAAACACACCGAGTGATCGACGACAGGCAGCGCGCTGATTCTGAGGGGCACGATGCTGATCAAAGTGGAAACATCTCATACCCGCTCCCTCTAAGGACATCATCTGATCAATCGCAGTGTGACGCTACTGACGACGCGACAGGACGACAGTATCAGGCGTACTCGCTGAGTGAATGGTTCCGACGATCTCGGGGACGACCCAGCACTAGCACCTCGTATCCGTCGCTGAGTTCCGGAGTCGTATTTTTTTTGGAGAGGCGGTGGAGCTTCACCACCGTGAACGGTTTTTGAGCGAGTAAATATCCCGTCGCCATGCTCACTGGCGACACCGCGAGGATCCTCTCGTTGGATATCGTCTCGACCAGTTCGACAGCGGCCGCGTCGCGGACGACTGCCTCACTGGGGAGCGAAGAGAGAGGAAGCAGTTCCGATACCTCGTCGTACGGGATACAGTCGTAGACGAGATAAGTATTCCTACTGAGCATTTCTAACCCATATTTAATTTTTGTAGGTAATCAATTTTGGGGTCGCTATTATAAGAATCCATACAGAGGACGAACTATGCCGGATGCCTGTACTGCAGGTGTAATCGCAACGCCGGATCCAGAATCCTGTCCCATTGCGGGTGATGTGGCGCAGGCGGCGGAGTGGCTCGACGACCGGGATTACGACTCGGCGCCGGTGTACGAGGATGGCCGTCCGGTCGGGTACGTGACACGAGATGCTGTGGCAGACGCCCCAGCAGATGCGTCGCTCGATGACAGCATAGAGTCGCTTACTGTCGACGTACTCATCGCCGGAGATGCGCCGCTGGACGAAGTGTTGGAGGCGTTGTACGAGCGCCCGTTCTACTACCTCGCGGACCGGAGCGAAGTCACGGGAGTTCTCACTCGTGCCGATCTCAATACCGAACCGGTGTATCAGCACCTGTACACCAAACTCTCGCGACTGGAGCAGATCCTTCGCGAGATGATACTCGAGCACGCCCCCGAGTGGCAGGAGACGGCACCGATCCCACCTGACGTGTTAGATGACATCGATTCGCGTCTGGCTGACGCCAAGGCAGCCGGAGTGGCACTCGACCCGATTCACTACGTTCAGTTCTCGACATTGGTGACGATCGTCGCCAGTAGCGAGCGGTGCTCGGAGGCGCTCGGATTCGACGCCGGTCACCAAGCGAGCAGCCGGCTCAGTGCGGTCACCGAACTGCGCAACGATGTCGCACACGCGACGCCGATCCTGCAGAATACGGAGCAGGGACTCACGGAGTCCGGGCGAACCGTGACCAATCTGCTGGATCAGTACAGTCTTATCGATGAATTGCTGGCTTTGCAGAACGAATGACACGGCGAGAACCCTACGCCGCCCGCGTCGGAGACTACTGCGACGAGGAATCGTTCACCAAGTGGCTGGCTGGTCGAGCGAACCTCGAAGCACTCGACGCGCACCAGCCGTACCACGACCAACTCGAACGGACGATCGGAGTCGAACTCTGGAACCTGAGACCAGAGGTGCCGTATGATGGAGAGTACGACGGATACCGAGCGGATATCGTCGCCCGGGGATACGATGGTGAGCGTTTCGTCGATGTGGTCGTTGAGGCCCAGTTCGACCGCAACAAGACGAGCGCTCTGAACCATCTCGGGAAACTCATCCACTACGGAAACCTCGCTGATGCTGACGTCCTCGTGTGGCTGACCGATGCCGAACTCGACTCACGTATCTACGAGACCGTCGCTTGGCTTGCGCCGCAGACGCGAGGGCTCGATTTGCAGGTCGTCGAGACGAGCGTACGGAGCAATGCGGGCGATATCAGTGCACTCGGCTTTGATCGAGTCGTCCCCGAAACGCCGGCACGCTCGGATGACGAATCGCCGCTCCAGCAACATCAGCGACGCTACTGGGCAAAACTCGTCGACGAGTCGACGAGCGACGTAATCGACACGAACGTACGGCCCCGTTCCGGCGCGGTTCACAAGCAAGGGCGAGCCATTCCGGTCAGCGGGGTACTGCCAGAACTCGTCGTCAATTCGACCGACGAGGTTTCCAAAGTACGAATTCACTTTCGTAAAGCAGCGCCGCCCACACTCTACCAGCGGCTCATCGAGAGTCGAGACGAGATCGAACGCAATGTCAGTTCGACCGGAACGTGGGTGTGGGCGACGCCCGACGGCGAGCCGCCATACAAGCTGGTCGTCGAGCGGGAAGGGCTCGACCTCGAAACCATGGATGAATGGGAAATCCATCAGCAGTGGCAAACGACGGTTCTCGGTCGGCTGCGCGACGAGATCGAAGCACGCCACGCTGAGTGACGAGCAGAGATGAGAACGAGGACGATCGGGGACTGTTCGATACCCGGTGGTCGAATTAGCCAGATCGCTGCTCTCGAAGTTCCTCGTAGCGTTCCCTGATTTCGTCGAAATCGTGTTTGTCCAGCTCCTCCGGGCCATCGAAAAACTCGCGTTCCACTTCCTCGAAGCTCATCTCCCGGAGTTTCTCTCGTTGCCGGTCTTTCTCGCGCTCGCGCCGGTAATACGCATCCGCATCGTCGGTCTCGTAGCTCCACACGTCGCTGTCAATTCGCCCGTTCACCCGTCGAACCAAGCGATAGCGACCGGGGTTGCCGTCGATCGGCCAATCATCGTCACTCTGAGGCTTGTCGATATCCGGGCCGATGTAGATCTCACCCTCTCCCACGACCTTGACTTGGCCAGGTTTCTCCCAGCCGCCGTTTTTCGTCATCCGAAGCAGTTCGTACTGCACGCTCTCCTCCGAGTCGTGGTCGCTGAACAGTCCTCGGAGACGATTGACGAGCCCCATGTAGGGAGTTCGGTCTACGTCCCAGTCAAGCTTCTCCCTACGTCTGCCCTAGGTGAATCCAAGGGCGATCCTAGGATCGCCCTACGGTGCCCCCAACCCCCACACCGGGTCGCTCGGGGACGGTGACCGACCGGGGGATACCCGGTGGCTGCTACTTACCGCCGAGCCGCTATCTGTGGGTTCTGGGGTGGGGGATGTACGCAGTCATCGTGTTGAAAGAGTGATCGATAACGAGAATCCGAGTAGCGGGTGCCACGCCCTTTGATTGGCCTCGATTTCGGGTCGGATGAGATCAGTAGCTACTCGTCACTGAGCGCCTTTTTTACTCCCTCAGCCAGAGCTTCGCCGAAATCAGCCTCCATCCACGCTGCTATTTCGTCCGCGTCGGCGTCTTCTCCTGGACGTTCGGTCACAACCGATTCGTTCGTCGGCCAACGTAATAAGACCAGAGGCCGTGTGGGATCCGCGGTACGCGTACCGGCACGAGAGTCCCAGAGCGGCGTTCAGGACGACGCCGGTTTATACGTTCCCTCGAACAGTTCGCGGGCGAGGTCACGAAGCTCGGCGGCCTCGTCGATCGCATCGCGCCACGCAGGCGGGAGTGACGACGCGCTGAATCGGGCTCCTGCGACTGTCCCGGAGACGGCGCCGAGCGTGTCGGCGTCACCACCTCGATTGACCGCGGCGACGATCGCCTCACTGACCTCCTCGGCTGTGAATGCCTCGTAGAGTGCCGTCTGGAGCGTGTGAACGACGTAGCCGCTGTTCGAGAGCGGCTCTGGTTCCGCGCCCGCAACGATCGGTTCGAGCGCGTCTACGAGTTCGTCGGGGGCGTCGGCACGGACAGTTTCCAGCGCGGCCGCGAGCGGTTGCGAGCGGTCATGCAGACAATTCGCGATCGTGAGGTTCAGCACGGCACAGCCGTACGTACACCGCGGGTCGGCGTGGGTGATCCGAGAGGAGGCCGTACTCGCAGTCACCAGCGCGGATGCGTCGTCATCGAAGGCGAGTGCGTAGGGCGCACAGCGCATGACGCTTCCGTTACCCGCGTTCTGTCCCTCCGGACGCGCCTCCCAGCAGGTTTGTCCAGCATCGTCCCACGCGTGTCCCTGATCGATCAGTCGGAGAGCGTCGGCAGTGAGCCCGCCGATGTCGAACGGGTCGCTCCGGTACCACTCGACGAACCGGTCGGCGACGTCCGCGCCGTCGAACGTGCCCGTCTCGACGAGACTGCGGGCGATCCGAAGCGCCAGTTCGGTGTCATCCGTGATGGTGCCTGGTGGTTTGCGATGGGTGCCGTCGCCCACCATCTCGTCGAGTCGTCCGTACTCCCGTTCGATACGCCGTGGTGATCGGAACTCGACCGGACGACCTAGGGCATCGCCGCACGCGAGTCCCAGTAAGGCGCCTTCGGCACGATCAGTGGCTTTCATCGAGAATCATCCTCCGCGTGTCGTCACCGTCGACACGCCGGTGTCGGGTCATCGTGTCCGCCGTACAAAGTAGTAGGGTCAAGCTGGGGCGTGGGCGGTAGTGCCAGTCGAAACGCACTGTGAAAATCGTTAACACAGTCGCCGTACTGCAGTGGCGTATGGAACGGGTGTGGATCACGAACGGAAGCACGAGCGTCGCACCCGTGGTGAATCCACTCGCCGCCGCGTGTCACGACGAGTTCGTGCCGACCGACATCTATGTGCTCAACAATCCGGTGATCGCGGACGTGACCGACGCCGCGACATCGCTCATGAAGACGGTCGTGACCGCTCACGGCGGGAGCGAGCCGTCGATCACGGTCGAGACGATCGCCGACGAGCGCGACTTTCAGGCGATCATCGAGTATCTGAAGACGGCGCTCGAAGCCAGCACTGACGCGGCCGCGAGCGTCGCCATCGACGTCACGCCCGGGCGGAAGTTCTGGTCGATCATCAGCTTCCGGGCGGGTTTCGAGTACGACGTCGACCACCTCTACTACACGCACGTCGACGGCGAGTACTTCGGCGAGTCGTTTCCGACGATTCCCCGACCGGCCATCGAACTCATCGACTTCACGGAGGTGTTCTGATGCGGATCAAACGGGAGCACCTCACGATCCTGTTGAACCGACTCGCCGATCGCGGCGATGCGAGATTCGCCGTCGAACACCCTTCAGACGAACTCGGCGAACTCTTGACAGTCGATCTCGGCGGCAGCGACGACGCGACGATCGAGTTTTCGAGTGGTGTCGAGAAGTACGCGACGGCACGGGAAGAGATCGGCCGTCAGTACCCGGAACGAGTGTACGAGGATCTCCCTGCGGTAGACGAGTATCTCAAGGCGATTCTGGCGAGTGGGATCGTCGACATCGCCAATCGCGACGAGGTCGAGACGTTCCTAAATCGCTACGGCGATCCGGATCTGATGGCCGGGCATCCCCCCGCGTTCGCTGGCTTCGACACGAACCTCATGCCGTGGCGGATCGACCGCGTGCTCGGTCTTCACGGCGGCGACAGCGTCGGCGACGTGAACGGGTTCGTGCTCGCCACTGGTGTTCGCGACGAACTGACCTGGGACGACAAGTGCCACGACACCGATCCGTTCGTCGAGGCGTTCGGCCCCGTCTACGAGGAGTACTGGAACCAGCCACTGGGTTCGGCGCGCATCGGCCGCCTCGGCTTGCTTACGTATCGGCGGATCCGGGACATCGAGCAGGCGGTCGAAGTGCAGAGCGAGCAGGGGGACGAGGAGATCATCGCTGCGTACGACGAGTACGATCGCGACTATCGGAGCGATATCCTGCTGTTCAGCAACGATCGAAACTTCGTCGAACGGGCGCGGGCGCATCGACTGCTCGGTCAGCGTGTCGATTTTCCCGATCAGCTCCCCGACAAAACTACGGCGACGTGGCGCGATGTCGAACTGTTGCTCTACATGCTGGCCATCGTGTTCGGCGTCGTCGAACTGCCGAGCGTGACCGTCTACGGCGTGTGGCGCGGTAAGGACGAACTGGATTGGCAACACGAGCGGGTCGAGCTCGATGCGCGCAGTCCGAAACTCGACGAGAAGTTAGTGGGCGATCTCTCGATCGTCGAGTCGTACGAGGAACTGAAAGAATAGTAATCCCGCCCTTGCCTAGGTGGAAGAGACTCTCTGTTGACTACTCCCGTTTCGACAGAGTACCTGAGAACTCACCAGCCGGCGGTTCACCGAACACGTCCTCGTACGATTCTTCGAACACCGAGTTCAGGAGCCTCAACAACTGTGAACTCTCACTGCAAAACTCGTCGACGGCAGTAGTAACCTGGGCGAAATAAGACGAGACCAAGTTCTCTGGATCGAGGTCGTAGGTCTTGGTGAACAGCGTAGAAGCCCTCCCTAGGGTAATCTCGTCCACGTCCAGTTTCTCTAGCTCTACACGGATGCCCTCTTCATACTCCCCTGTACACTTCCCAGTGAACACGCTATTGAACGATCTATCTCCTTCGAAAGTCTGCTTGTGGACTTTGCGCTGCGGTGGCAGCCGCAACCGGAACGAGAGTTCTTGCTTTCGCAGGTGCTCAGTCGTGGATGGGATCCGGAAGTACAGTGCGACGGTACTATCCCAGCCAAACGGGTCCTGATCCCAGTACTCCGGCATCAATCCTTGCCACTTCGGGCTGTCGTTCGACCGAATCTTCCACCCGGACTCCGCCACATCGAACCGGTCCCGAATTCTGTCTCCCCACCGAGCTGTGAGGTGGGTGCTGACGTCGTCGAAATCGTTCTCGAACTGCCTGTGCGCTTGTTCCACCTGCTGGATGACGTCGTCGTATTCGAAGAACAGTTTGAGGCGTTCGGCGAGTTCGTCTTCGTCGAGTGGTGAGTCCATGTTCTCAGTCTCCTGTAGCGATCGAATGAAATCGGTGAGCTGGATGACGCTTCGGTTCGGGTACTGGAACAGCGAGCCCTGGAGTCGATGATCGAATGTTTCTGCGACTGTCCTCCAATCAACCGCGTCGAATTCGCAGGATTCAGGCGGGTTTGCCTGCGCTTTCTTCACGTAGACATAGGTTTCGTCGAGTTCGTCGACCGTGATTTCGGTTCTGTCGAACCACGTGAATTGCCAATTGTCTGCTGCGGCGTATGTTGGTGTCTGATTCTCGTTCTCATCGGCCCCGACTTTCAGTTCCAGGAAGACTGCCCAGTCTGGGTGGTCATCCAGAGCCTGCCCGCCACAGATGACGAGGTCGATACGACCCTCGGAATCGTCGTCTGCGACGTGTACCTCTTCCTCGATTTCGACATGTTGGGCTGCAAGATTCAATTTAGGGGCACCAACAACCTCCAAGAACACTTCCAGAAGCGTGTCCCCGAAACCGTGTGGCTTGTTCGGATCCAAGAAATACTCGAGTGTCTGTTGATATTTTTTCTCCCGACGCCCGGATAGGAACGAAAACACGCCATACGGCTGCTGGGCTCGGCGTTCGAGCTCCAGATACCGGTCGATGAAGTTCTCTATCCGTTCCGTATCCAACTCTAGGATATTCTCACCCATACCTACCCTCATCTCGCGTGACTCCCATTAACCTACGTCAGGACGGGGGTCACTACATAGATCTTTCTCTCCAGTCGGGCACTACGTTCATACTTCCATGCTAAGTTTGAGTCAGGTTTCTTCGGCTGAAATACGCAGGGCGCTGGGTGCTGTATACGATTTCACTGCTCAGCACGCTGTTCCTAACAGTTTCTGAGAGGTTCAGCAGAACCGAAGATACCTATCTTCGGAGAGCAATCAGTCGCTCCGTAGCGATGGTGGGGCACACGGAAGCTGGTTGTGTCGACACCACTGGCAGTGTTCACCGTCGCGATACTCTTCGAACGACGAATTCGAGATTCTATCCATCTTGGTCACGATGTCGTCCTCAACCGCACGAAGTTCCGATTCGTCGAACGAACGCGTCTCGACGTTCGGTCCGATGTCGCCGACGTAGGCGTAGCCTGCGCGTGAGACTGGTTCGTCGTACAGGTCGCGGCAGGCCAACAGGTAGATCGGGAGTTGCTTATCCTCCTGCAGGTTCCGATACCGTTCGGTCGCCTTGTAATCGATGACGAGTAACTCACCGTCTGGCAGCCGGTAGACGGCGTCGATGTATCCCACGAGTTCGTGTCCATCAAGATCGAGTTCGAACTCTCGTTCCGCGTCCACGATTTCGTAATCGCTCAACGCCAACTCAAAGTACCGATCGATGCACGCGTTCGCAGCCGGGAGTGCGTCTTCCGCTCGGCGCTGGCTGGCGAGTCGTTCGCAGATTTCGTACCACGCGTCCCGATCACGAATCGACCGGTTCGCGGCTTGCTCCGCAGTGTCGTGGAAGAGCACGCCGATATCGCGTTGTGACACGCCGTCTTCATCATCGCGTGTGGATCTCCGATAGTCGGGGAAAGCGTTGACCACGTATTCGAGGTAATGACTGCGCGGGCATTCCTCGTAGGCCGTCAGCGACGTGTAGCTGTGTGAGATCGACGGATACGGTGCCGAGGCCCCAGTCAACGATTCGACCTGGAGCGTCGATCGCTCACCGTCCGTCGTGAGGTCTCCGTCGATGGATGCCGTTGCGAGGTTCAACAGGCGGTCGGGCGCTCCCTCGACCGAGAGTTCGTCGCCGTCGTGTCTGATTGTGCCGCCGATCT
This sequence comes from Haloplanus natans DSM 17983, assembly GCF_000427685.1. Classification (NCBI taxonomy): domain Archaea; kingdom Methanobacteriati; phylum Methanobacteriota; class Halobacteria; order Halobacteriales; family Haloferacaceae; genus Haloplanus; species Haloplanus natans. The sequence goes on along the minus strand of NZ_KE386573.1, from coordinate 1,317,605 downwards.
TCCCGACGGTCTCGCTGGCCAGCGTGTCGCTCCAGTCGACCGCCTCGTCCGGGAGGCATGCTTGCACGTCGGTCCAGATCGGAAGGTTCCCCCGCTCCGGTCCCCACGGGGTTCGGGATGGCAGAATGCCGTCGACCGCCTCTACCATCGGATGCGTTTCGTCGGGGTCGGCTTCCTCTCGTCCACCCTGCAATACGAGGATGTCCTCGGCGCGTGTGATCCCGACGTGGAACACACGACGGGTTTCGCGGGCGTCACGTTCGACGAAGTCCTCTGCGAACGCCACCTCTGGGCCGTCCGAGAGGCCGATTTCGAGTGCGTCGTAGGTACGTGAACTCGGTGACCACTCGTCGGCGGTGACTTGCGGGATGAGGACGACCGGGAAGTCCAGGCCCTTACTCTTGTGGATGGTCATCACGTTGACGGCGTCGTCGGCGACGTCCGGCTGACTCGTCGGTGTCGAGCCGCTCTCGTCGAACAGGGAGTCGTAGTGTTCGAGTGAATCGATGAATGCCGGCGTGAGCGGTGGTTGGACGGCACTGTCCCCGTACTGTTCGATGACGTCCTCCAGCTGGGCGAGGTCTCGGCGTTCCTGCTCGCTGAGGTACCACTCGATGTTCGTGATGTCCGTAAGCTCGCGGTATAGGTGACTGAGCGACGCCGAGTCTCGAATATCGAGCAGTTCCGTGACGTGCTCACGGGCCTCCGCGACGCGGTCGGGGTCCTCGAACTCGTCGAGTGGCGTCTCGCGGAGCGTGTCAACGAGCGAGTCGTCGCCCGCGTTGAGCGTACGGAGATCCGCATCGCAGAGCCGGTACCGCATCAGGAGGATGCGATTCCAGCTCACCTCGTCTTCGGGCCGTGCGAGCGCCTTCAGGTAGGCAGTCACGGTGCCGACGCCGACTGATTCCGTAGCCAGATCACCAGCAACCTGGTACGGGATGCCGGCATCCTCGAACTCCTCGATGACCGGCTTCGCGTGGTCGTTCTTCCGGACAAGCAGGGCAATGTCGCCCGGGTCGTACGCCTCGTCGAGGTTGTCTGCTGCGCCGCTCAGCAGATTCTGGACGACGGTGCGAAGCTGGATCGCGCCGTCCGCATCGTCATCGTCCGGGAGCTCGACGGTGGCGACGGTGTCGCCATCGTACTCGGGTTCGTCGACGCGTTGCAGTGTCTTGTGTCGTTCGCGGTGGTCGAGCTTCTGAATTGCTTCGTTCGCCAGGTTGAGGATCGGCTGTCGGGACCGGAAGTTCTCTTCTAACGGTTCATCTTCGAGCGCGGCGAACGCGCGGTCGAGTTCGTTAGTGATGTTGGCGACGTTCGCGCCACGCCACTCGTAGATCGCCTGATCGTCATCACCAACGACGAACAGGTTGTCGTCGGTGACCAGCGACGTGACGAGGTCGAACTGCAGCCGGTCGGTGTCCTGGAACTCGTCACAGAACACGTAGTCCCATCGGTCAGCGATTTCCTCGCCAACCGGCGAGTCCATCAGTGCGGCCGTCTCCACGACGAGGCCGTCGAAGTCGATGAGGTCCCGCTCGTCGAGTTCACGCTCGTAGGCCGCATAGCCCGCCGTCAGGTCTCGGGCCGTGAGGCAGTCCGAGAGGAACGAGTCGAGGTGGTCGGTGAGTTCGAGATCGAGGTCGTCCGGGATGCCTGTCGGCGCACCGCTCGCGTACCCTCCGAGCAGGTATTTCGGGAGCTTGTACGCGTTTTCCGGTAACTCCCGGTCGCCTGTCTCGTGGGCTTCGAACGCTGCTTCCAGCTCGTCGCAGAGATCCACGAGGCGGTCGATGAAGTCGTGGACGCTGGCCTCCATTCCGTCTGTCCCGAGCGCGTCGCGCTCAGCGACGAGGTCAGCGCGTGCGTCTGGAAGCGAATCCAGCACGCTCGACACGGACCGGCCGCCGAGATGGTCGCTGGCAATGTTCTCGACGCGCTCCGAGAGATCGGCGAGTTCGTAGACGCGGTCGGCAGGGCCGAGGAAAGCGTCGATGTCGTCGGGCGTGATGCCGCTGCGTTTCATCGATCCGATGAAGTCGAGCAGCTTCGACGCGGCTCCTGACGCGTACCCGTCGCTCCCGTACACGTTGGGTTTGACCGACCGATACTTGATGTCGTCCAGAACGTCCAGCACAATGGCGTACTTCTCGGCGTCCGTGGCGACCTCGAAGTCCGGGTCGATTCCTGCTTCGTACGCGTAGTCGGTGAGGATCTCGTTGCAGATCGAGTGATACGTGTACGCGTCGATGTCGTACCCGGCCGCGCCGAGTTTCGCGTTGAGTTTCTCACGCATCGAGTCCGCGGCGTTGTTCGTGAACGTCAACGCGAGAATCCGGTCGGGGGACACGTCCTCCTCGTCGATGAGGTGCTCGATTTTGCGCACCATCGTGAACGTCTTCCCCGTCCCTGCCCCGGCGAGCACTCGCATCGGGTACGCGTCCGAATCGATGATGGCCCGCTGCTGGGGCTCTGGGGAGACGTCCTCTTCCGGGACCGGGAACCACGACGGGTGCTCGTCACTGTCGTCGCTCATCGGCGCACCTCCGTCGACAAGCGGTCCGCACACATCTCTCGATAGTCACAGTCCGGGCATGCCTCCTCGTTGATGAGCTCGAACGGCTCCGGCTCGTAGGCCTCGCTCGTGATGCCGTCGTGTGTAGCGCGAATGAGTGCCCAGATCGTGTCGTAGTGATCGTCGTAAATCTCAGTCGTTTCTCGTGACCACCCGCGAGCGGACACGTCGTATCCGGTGGGAGTGCTCTCGAACGACGTTTTGTTGAGCAGGCCGTAGAAACTGAATCGAACCTCCATCCCATCCTCGTAGAACGGTTCGTCCTTCACACCCTCGATGTACGTTGCCGTCTGGAACGCGTTTCGCACGCGCTTCGGCTCGTGCGCCTCCCCGTCGAGATGGTCGCCGAGGTACTCGGCTGTCCCGTCGGAGAGCATTCCGCGTGTGTTCCGCTTGTAGTCGAAGATGTGCAGGCCGTCGTCAGTCCGGATAACGTTGTCTGCTTTCCCGTGGAGCCCTCGCCCATCTACTTCGCACTCGACCCAGCACTCCGTAGCGACTGAGTGGCGAGCGTGGTCGATGCCGACGCCGCCATCGGGAGCGAAGAACGACTCTATCGCAGCCCGGTTCTCAGCACGTTGGTACTCCCGGTGTGCTCGTGATTCGTAGTCGTCCGCACTGCTGTGTTCGTCCCACTTCGCGTCGAAAATCCGCAGCGCCCGGTCGTGAATCACTTCTGGGTCGTCGTCGCGGCTGGTCGCCTCGCACACGTCCTCGATAGTCTCGTGGTAAATCGTCCCCTGGTTGAGGTAGAGTTCGGTACGGTCCGGCGCGTTCACGTCCTGCACGTACCGGTAATCGTACAGTCGGGGACATGTCGCGTAGGTCGCCAACCGCGACGGCGAGAGGGATTCCCGGCTCATCGCCGCACCTCCCCGTTAGCGAACTCGACACGCGCACGCAACGCTCGCCGAAGGTCCTCCCCGCGCGCACCGCTCTTATCGAGCAGATCCTGAATCTCACCGAGTTCAGCTTCCACCTCGTCGAGCGACACCGTCACGTCCTGACTGTTCGCGCGACGAACCGCCGCGAGCGCGTCGTCAACCCGCGACAACAGGAAGTCCTCTGCCGCTTGCTCGCTCGTAATGTGGGAATCGTCGGCGTCGGTGACCCACGGCAGGCGGTCGTACACCTCTGTGAGAAACCGCGACGCCTGCGCACGCTCTTCGAGTGCGGTGTCCTCGAACTCGTACAGACAACAGTACAGATGCTCGTCCGCAGCACCAGCCCCAATCGCCAGGCGTCGCCGCGCGTGTTCCGTGTGATACCGCGCGAACGGTCGACTCGACGCCGTTGACCTCGTCGGGAACGTCGAATCCACGTCCGGCTCGTCGAGGTCCGTAACACCGGGGTAGTCCGGCATCGCCGCGACCCGCTCGGTCGGGAACAACCGCGTCAGGAACGGGTCACCCGGGTACTCGCTATCGACGAGGTTCACGAGAAACACCGCACGGAACGACTCGTTCTTAATCGCCTGCAGATGGTCTACGCGGACACCACCGTCGAGTTCCGTCGCACTCGTCTGGTTTTGTTGCGGTGCGTACTCGTGGGCGCGTTCGAGCATCTCCTCGAAGGACGCCCATGTCGCATCTACGAACGAAGTATCTTCGAGGAACTCCGCCATCCGGAACGCCCGCTTGACGTTCCCGAACTGCGCCCGTGCGTCCAGCGGCGTCGCGCGCTCCGCGATTCGCTCTTTCAACCCCGAATCCGTCGCCCACCAGCGGACCCCCTCTTCGAGGCTGTCTATCTCGCTGACGCGATCCAAGCGCTCCGTATCGAGGTCCGGGCCATGATCGGGTCTCTCATCTTCCCCATCTGCGGCGAGATGTCGAACGGCAGCGAGGAGTTCCCGAATCGCTGGGTCATCACCGAACCCAGTCACGGTCGTCGATTCCGTCGGAATCCCAGCGCGTTCGAGTGCTTCGATGGTGTCCGTAACGGTACTCCCACTTTGCTTCGTGGCGACAGCGATGTCATCGTACTTCCAGCACGACTGCCCGACGAGGGCTTCGATCTCGTTGGCAACCTCGGCGAGTTGCTCGTCACTGGAGTCCGTAGCGAGGACGGACACCGATCCAGTTTCTGGGTCTTCCGGGACCGCCTCGTCGGCGAAATACGCTGCTGTGGCAGCCGGTCGTGTCGACGGCGTCTCTGACGCTCCGTGTCGGGACTCGTTGAAGGAGACGTAGTCCGTAACGGGCCCTGTCTCGACCCATGTGCGGCGTACACTCGCGTTCTCTTCGGCGATACAGACGAGGTCACAGCTTCCTGCGAGCGCGTCGAGATACGCACGGTCGAGCGGAAAGAACTCTTCAAACTCGACTGCGAGCACCGCCTCGAAATCGACGACATCGCCGCGGGCATCGCCGGAGAGCACATCGAGCGCTTCCGAGATGAGTTGCCCGCGTTCCATGTGACCGTGTTCGGCCAGCCACTCGTGGAACGCATCGAGCGCAGCCGTGATGTCACGGAGTTCCGGGGTTTCTTCGGGTGTGACTGTCTGCCAGGAGATCGTGCTCATTACGGCGTCCACGTCCTCGATGAACGGCGGCTGTTCAGACGCCCGTTGAAGGTACTCTGTTTCCCACTCGTAGTCTTCGAGGAATCGGTGAAGGAGTTCTCGCCGTAGCGCGTCGGAGAGGATGACGCGATCGTCGGTCTGATTGAGGACATCGGTCGCCTGAACGACGAGAGAGGTCACGTACGGCGTCGCCGCACCGGGGAGGTCCTCACCTAACGTCTCCCTGAACGTATCCGTACTCGTCGGCGCACCCGTGATGACGAGCACATCCACAGAATCGTGCTCGTCGAGAAGCGTCCGGTATTCGTCCCGTGCTGTCCGTTCGACGTTTTTGTCCCCGAACTGTGCCGTGACTAGCGTCCCGTCGAACTGCCGGATAGATGAATGGTCAGACATGTATGCTATCCTCGGACAAGTCGCGTGACTCGAGACAGAACACCGGTGTCGTCAACGGCTGTTTCGACGTCGAGTCGTGCGTCTTCGATGATATTGGGAACATCTATCTGGTTCTGAAATTCGTTCGCGATTTTCAAAAGAGACTGCCGGTGCCTAAATACTCGCCCATACTGTCTCCTTCGATCACATCAAACATCTTGCGTTCACTGTCGTGCAGACGATGTCGAATACACGGAAACCGGATCCGGTCAGTACACCGAATCCGACCGTGAAGACCGCCGAGAGTTAGACTAACGAGCGCCATATCCGATCAATACCACAGACAACCTCTCAAAGATCGTCAGAACAGACCAATCGCTCGTCATCGAAACGGACGGGGTCTGTATCTGCTATCTGTGATATTGGTTTTTTTTACTCGCGTGTTAAGCGAGCAAGACTACGGATACGAGGTAAGTCGTGCAAATTCACGTGCTATTGCATTTGACAATTCTGCAACGAAGGTTGTGAAATTTGCAGCATCTTGTCCAGTAGGTAATTCTCGGAGATGCAGTGATAATCGGTCATCAACTTGGTATTCCGTTTCCATAGCCCCGTTCTGTGAGGGATAGAGAAGTAGTCCTGAAACGTCGTCCGCCAGTTGGTAGGACGTCATTTGGTAGATGTCTGATTGACTGGGTCGCCCCGTTTTCCATTTCGCATCCCCTACAAGTTGTACCGTGCCCTGTTGATCGCGGAGTACAAAATCAGGATACATATTTATGCTGGGCGGCCCCCCGGTGACGAGCCCGTTAACCTGCGCCTGCCCTTCGACTTGCCACTCGTCTTTTCTTGAGACCGCATCTATCGCAGCACGCTCTACGACTGCCTCAAAGATGCGATTCATATTTACTAACAGTCCATAGGTTTCTTGAGCCCCACCTTGCAGATTATCCACGAATATTGATTGGATAACTAGACGCGAAAGGCGAAGTATATCTTCGTAGTACGCGTCAAGACGATCCAAATGGATCGTCTCTAACTCCGAGGCTTGTACCGGCCGTAATGTGACTTCCCGTCGAAGTTGCTGTTCCCGTTGTCTGAGCGCACCTTGTAGAGATCGATTAGTTACCAGCCGGGTCAACAGATGTGTCGCGTAGAGGATCGTTTGATTTTGAACCGTATCGTGTGTCAACTTCTCGTACTCAATCTCGAACTTGGTCGTCGCCACGTTCCCACGGGACAACTGTCGGTGGACGTCGAGGCGGCCACGAAGATACTCCTCTCGCGCTTCTGTCGTCAGATACTCCTTTCCGAGCCCACGCTTGACGACTTCCTGCAAACGATCCAGAAAGAGTGACCCAATTGCATCTAAAAACAATTCTCCTTGAAGCGCTGTTACTGTATCATCTATCGTTGCCGCTGTCGCGCCATGAGCATACAACAAGAGCCGCAGGAAATTCCCACCTGCAGCTTTCGGTCTGATTCGGATCTGTCTCCCGTCCGGCAACGCAACGAGACCCACGTACGACGATGTCTGGAGCCGGACACACCCATTCTCGGTATACTCGTAATCCAATCGCGTCGTGGACTCGTTGATCCTAGAGTCGATAGTATCGAGAACATCCTCAGACAAGTCGAGTGGTTCTGATTGGTCATGCTCCTTGAGTTCAATCGTTGACGCTCCACCTGAGATGGATGTCATATGATATCACAAAGATCGGGTCGCACAATTTTGAACGAAGTCACGGATCGCCTCCTTCACTAATTCTCGATCTTCGTCTCCTTGTAGTCGTTCTATCGGAATCTGGAGGCGAGTGAATTCATCCGACATCACGTACTCAACATCGATCGGCTCGTCAAGTAATGGATTAATATCGTGTACGATTCCCTCAAAGAGTTCTGGATCGTAATCCTGTCGCCCCCAGAACCGGAACTGCAGCGTGCCGTCTGTCCGAAGTTCATAGACGAGATAGTCCCCTTGGTGATACTCGTCCCAGTAGAACTGAACCGCTCCTATTTGGTTCCCGGATCCATAGCCAACGACATCCGCCTCAACAGTCCCAAATTCGTAGAAATCGCGATACACATCCACTACCTCTTGGTCAAACGAAGACTTGACCTCCTCAAAGAATGATTCTTGATCCCACCGTTTGCGAGAGTTCGTCGACGAATTTGTGTTCAATTCAGTGTACGTCATCTCAACGTCACCGTCAGCAAACGCAGCTAGGGCATCACTGAGATCCTGAACCGTGAAATCACGAATTTGTTTCCGCTCCCAGTCGAAGAGCTCGCCACCTGCACTATCGAAGAGCTCCTGTTGGATCCGGTCGAACTGTCCAAAGTAGTACTCCTCCAGCAGTGGTAAAATATCAAATCGCCATACATCACGGATATCATCGATCGTCTCAACCCCGAACAACCGTGTGTGGCCGATTTGCTTTCCTTTCCCGAGATCAGCCGATCTGACGATTCGATCGTTCATTTCCCGGAGTGCCACAATCGACAACCACAGTAACGACTCAAACCCGTCACTCTCTTGGAGCGGATCAGCCGGCAAGTCGTATTCCTCAATGATCTTGTCGAACTCCGGCGGGCACGCGATAAATCGGAATCGACGGCGTAACGCAGCGTCGACGAGCGCGATCGACCGGTCAGCCGTATTCATCGTGCCGATCACGTAGAGGTTCGGTGGGATCGTGAACTCTTGACCGGAGTGTGCAAGCTGTGTCGACACGACCCCACGCTTGTCAGCCTCAAATAGCGTGATCGTCTCGCCGAATATCTGTGCGAGGTTTCCGCGGTTGATTTCGTCGATGATCAGCACGTACCGCAGTGGTTCCTCGCCTTCCGGTGTTTGTTGATAGTCTGCACGAGCAGCCTTGCAGATTTGCTTGAGAATTCCGTCTTGTACCTCGTAAGCGACGTTGCCTTCTTCGGTGGCTTCCGCCGACAGCCCCTCAACGAAGTCCTCGTACGTGAACGAGGGATGGAACGTGACTGTGCGGACGCGCTTGCCGGTCGTCGTGTCCACGTCCTGCTCGGCCGTCCACCAGTGAGCGAACTGCTGTGCGACGAAGGTTTTACCGGTGCCCGGCGGACCGTAGAAGACCACCTGCTTCTTCGTGTTCAGTTGGCGAGCGATCTCGTCCGCTTGGCTCGGCCGTTCGATTTCTATCTCCTCGTCCCCTTCTCCCATCTCCAACCCCTCTAACCGGCGAAAGTCTCGTTCGACGGATCGGAGTTTGTCGACGACTTCTTCAAAGCGTATCGTGGATGGGTCCTCAACCTGATCGAGATCTCGACCGGTTTCCCAGTCTCCCTCTCGCAGATTACTACCCACGTGGAGTCCGTACCGGAGGTGAGACGCGTGAATGCCGAGATAGAGTTGATACTTGTCCTTTTGCGAGCGTGATGGCGGCGTATGAGCTGCAATCCAAGCAAAATCGTTGAGGTAACTCTGCGCACCCTGGAAATTCACGATGTGGGTGGTGAGTTCCAACTCGCTGAACTCGTCCACGATCCGATTCGCGAGTGTCTGGAGATAGTGATCTAATCTGGGCTTGAAATAGTCGTAGTAGATTTGTCCGAGGATCGTATAGTCACGCCAATTTTGTAGAATCGACTCACCATCCTCTTGTTTCACCTCTGTCTTGATGTTGTCCAATACCGATACGTCGATTTTCCCGTCGACGTGGAATTTCTTCAGTAACCGGTACCGGATCTTGTTCACCTTCACTGATCCGGCATACTGACTCTCTTTCGCCTGCAAGAACTCCTGTGGCAGGTTCCGAGTCGCATTCAAAAACTCTTGCACCCCGCTGATCGCTTGATTTTCTTTCGGATCAAACTCCGCAAGGTGCTTCGAAAATTGCCAGAGATGTCGTAACAAGAAGTCGTACTTCCCCGTAACAGGTTTGTCCGACGCGAGTATCGACGCAACTCGTGCGATTGACTCTGCATCCGTCCCCATCGAATATTGTCCCCGCAAATTCTCCGCTAATCGATCACAACAGTCATTGAACAACGCCTCCCGCTCTCCTCCGGATACGCTGGCCAATTCCTCAGATACGGATACATTGATATCGCTCTCTCTGACAGGTCCCCAGTCACAGAAGTAGTCAAAAAGCGCGTAGACTGCGTCTTCGGAGTACCCTTCCTCAACTGACGCTTCATTCAAATCGATCGTTTCAACCGCACCGCGAAGCGCACTCGTGTCGAACACGTAGTCGCGAATCCGCAGAGTGCTATGCATACCCACAGCCACACAAGAGGGGGATTAAGTTATACCGGCTTATCATTGCCACGGGGAGCCGGGCGGACGACTTCTGGTAGCGCAAATCCGAAGGACTGCCGGAACCTTCAGTTCGGTGCGATAGCTGGAAGTTGACGAAATGATCGGTGTTTATCAATATCTCGGATAATGAGATGAGCCATGACCGCTGATAGAGATTATGTCCGAAGTAGTCCGCGGTGATCCAAGCCATCGGCACCGACAAGATCAAGAGATGACTTATTGGTCGTCTACGACCTCTTCAACCATACGCTCGCCTTTCTCCGTCGGCACGATGAGCTTGTCTTCGTTTCGCGTGTAGTACTCCTCCAGGTGGGACGAGAGATACTGATAAACCTCCGATCCCGAGTCGCATCCCCACGCATCGGCGAGTTCGCTGTTCTTCGTTGGTGCGAGTTCCGCCAGCTGTGTTAGACGGCGCAATTTCTCGCCGTCTAGGTCGCCGACATCCACCTTCGGAGTGTTTGCCTCGCCTTTCTGGGGAATACCGCTCTCCGACGTTTCACCAGTATCGAGCTGTCCACCACTGCCGGTTTCGACCTCGGTTGGACGGCCCGCATCCGAACTCGGAACGGGATACGGTCTCTCGCGTGACCCCGACGTCGCTACGTTCAGTTGACGGACGTACTGTTTGGCGTGTCTCTCGACTGTGTCGGCCCAGCGACCATCGTACGAGAGGACCACGGTTTCTTTGGCTCGTGGGTGGAGATAGAATCCGGCGTACTGTGGACGCTGCGATCCCGTGAATAAGAGTCGTCGACAAGGTGGGGCGTCGCGGACAGTGTCACTGTTCAGAATCACGACGTTCCAACCGACTACGTCGTCCGCGAATCCTTCTCCCCGTAGCGCTTCCTCAAGCATGTGTACCCAACTCTTCCGTGGGCAGAAGATTCCCAGTCGGTACCCCTCGTCTACAGCGTCGGAGACTTCGTCACGGATTCGTTCGAACATCGGGTTCTCCTTCCGAAGCCCCTCCTCAATTTCGGTCAGGGCCTTCACGGCGCCGAATATAGAAGCAGGGGCCTGGAGATCGTCTATCTGACCACCGTACGTCTCTAGATCTTCGAGTATGCCGTCGGTGGTCTCGGGGAGGTAGCGTTTTCCGTCGGCGTACTCGCGGCGAATCCACTCGTTGTACTGCTGCGGTAACACGGGCAGCCGTTCGAAGAACTTCTGGACCGAGTACACTTTGTAGGCAGCTTGCTCTACCCCGTGGTCATGCAGATCGTCGCATTTCTCCGTAGCTACATCGAACCACCGGGACAACCCCCCACACTCTACGGATTGGACTTCGACATCGGGCTCGCGAAGTATCCCGAGTAGATCGGTCGTACTGGGTGGTATCGGACTGCCGACTAGCCCGGAAGCGTGGATATCGTCGCCCACTCCGATAGTAGTCCTCCCGACTTGCGGATCGTACCGATCACTTACCCGTTCGACGTCGGAGAGACGAGGGAGGGTGTCGTCACCTTCGAAGAACGTTGGGGGGCCGTACCTCGGAACACCTTCGCCCTCGTTTTTGGTGTAGAGGCTGAGGGTGTCATAGAACTCTTCTCACACCGTGATGATCGTGCTTCCCGGATTGTCTCCGCGTTCGTAGTTGGTGATAGCGACAACGAGGCGAAGGCACAGCGCGAGGAATACTTACGCCCGTGCGTGGACGCGGCCTCGGGCGTGCGTTCGCCCGAGGCCGCGGTCCTTCACTGATTCATTGGTTCGTTCGACTCCAGTACGGCGGTTGTACGTCTCATCCAACGTGGACTGCTTCAGTTGAACGTCCTCGCTGTGTTGTTCAATGCGGTCTTCGACCCTGTATTCGATGTCTTTCGGGTCGTCGGTGTTTCGTGGGTTGTACGGAACGACTGGCACGACACCTGCGGCCAGCAGGTGGTCGTGCCAGTCGAGCGTGTCGTAGGCGCTGTCACCGACCATCCAGATCGGCTGTTCGACGGCGAGCGCGTCACGCGTGACGCGCATCGCCGTCTCCTCTGGTGCTTGCTTACTCTCTGTGAACTCCGCTGCGATCGGGATCTTTTGCCCGGTCGAGACGATCGTACAGCCGTAGCCGTAGTAGTATTCGTCGTCGGTTGGATCGTAGCACTTCGACGCATCTTGATCGGCGGGCATCGCCCTCACATCGGTCGAATCGATGCAGTAGGTCAAGTCGAGCAGGCCGCGCCGAGCGGCCTGCTCGACGAGGTGGTCGAACACCTCGTCAACGACGTGTTCGAGGTCGGTGAGAAAGCGATCGACCGCGTCTCTGGACGGCGGTCGATCGAACCCACAACTCAGCCAGACAACCGTGTTCCGAAGCTCTCGTTCAACCGGACGAATCCCGTAGATGTCCTTGTAGTAGCAGTGGAGGAAGCCACGCATCAGCTCTGGTGGCTCGTGCTCTCGTGTTCGCCCCGTCTCCGCCGGGGCGAACACGTCGAACTCTTCGAGAAACTCGAAGGAGAGATGCTCAAACAACGCTAGGGTCTCGGTCTCCGCGACATTGAAGAACGTCTCTACCGAAGGGTCGTCTTGCAGGGTCGCTGAACTCATTCCACCTCAGCGTCCACCCTGCTCTTTGGTGTGCTACTCGTTCTATGACACCCTCTAACAGAAACTGATTCCGAAGAATGAGTTACTCTAACTATTGACCCCGTCCGGAGTAACGCTCACCCGATCACTCGTCGGCTAATTTCTCCAGAAGGGCGGCTTTCACGTCGGGATCATCCAACAGTTCATCCAGCTTGTCTATCTTCGCTTGCGTCTCCGTATCGTCGGGGTCTGTTTGCTTGTAGGACTCTTTTACATCGGTGCTGACCTTGTCCTCCACCTCTTTGGCATCCGGTGAGTACACCAACCCACAATAGGGGCAGGACTTCCAATCTCCCTCTAATGGTTCCCCGCAGCGATCACACACTGGCGGCGTGAGCGGACTGTCCTCGTCGGGATCGCGGAGTCCCTGAGCCACCTCGGCGGCCTCAATGTGATCCTCATCAGTGAGGTGAGCATAGGTGCGTTCCATCACCTTGCTGTCCGGTTCGTGTCCAATCAGGTGCTTTATATTGTCGTTGTCCATGCCATAGTCCCGCTTACCCACCGTCACGAAGTAGTGGCGGAAGTTGTGAGCGTTCACTGGCTTGTCCACACCGGCTGCGTCCCCGATTCGCTGGAGCTGTCGATACAAGGTACTCGGATCTAGCTTGTCTCCCGGCTCCACGCCGTCACGATTGCTCTGATCGTGTTTGTGCGTGATGAGATAATCGTCCGGATCGCCGGTCGGATGTTGTCGCACCCAGTCACGAACGGCCTTATTGGCACCTAAGAGGGGTCGTTTGCCTTTCGCACCCTTGAGGTCACCATCGTCGTCGTTGAGATAGAAGATCCCATCTTCCGGTTTCACGTCCTTGAGCCTGAGATTTAAAATCGCGCTCCGTCGTTGACCGGTGTAGAGGAGTAGATCGACGAGACAGATGTCCCGAGAACCGCGGCGTTTGGCTTCTTCGCGGAGGGCCTGCACATCCTCCTTGGAGAACATATCCCGCTCGTCGACGGAAGACTCGTCTTGTTCAGCAAAGTGAATCTCCTCCCGGTCAACTCCTAACTCATCGTGGTAGAGGTAGAAGCGGCGAGTAGGGCCCTGAAAGTTCCGCACAGTGCTACTTTTTAATCCCCCATCCTTGACGCCAGCAACATTACCGTTGAGATAGGCGTCCATCATGGAGTTGATGTCGTAGGCAGTAGCTTCAGTCAGCTCCGGTTCCAAGTCCCGTGCCACGCGGCAGAGCGCCCGTGCGTAGCGAGCGAGCGTCCCGTCTTCCTTGACCTTTCCATCGGGCATTTGGTAGGTGTTCCGACGGGAGTCGTTCGCATCTAAAAATTCGAGTATTAGCTGCCTCTCCTCGTCGCTCACGTCCTCGTCGTTCTCGATTCGCTTTCGGGCGGTTTCGTATCGCTCCCGCATTGATTTCGCCATGGTGGCACGCCTCTCTCCAAGAGAGTCACTCTGCTCTCTTATAGCTAGGGATTAGTTACACCTATCCAAACAATCCCGAAGGACAAGTGGTACAACTACGGCTCCGGCACCACCGAGAGCGCCTTCCTCCACGGCATGGTGCAGGCGGCCGCGGGCGCGTACAAACACTTCGACTTCGAGAACGACGACGGTATGCGCTCCCTGTTCGAGACGGCGCTGCAATATCTCCACGGCATCCCCCGCGACTTCTACGGCGTCGACGTCGACGACGTGCGGGCACGGCTCCGCGCGGCGCTGGAGGACCCGACGGCGCTGCACGGGTGGCGGATTTCGCTCGACGGTGAGTGCACCGACGCCACCGAGGTCGACTTCGCGTACGCCGACGCGCTCGACTGATAGTGTTTATTGTAACTGTGAGACGATACCTATCCGCACGAGGGACGGAGCCGTCCGCGAACCCCGCGGCAAGTATCCGGACTGATACTGCCACGGCGACGACTAAGTACGTCGCCGCGGAAGGCGACCGCATGTCCCTCCACATCGATTCCCAGTCGACGTTCCCCACCACACCACTGGCCGTCGAATTCGGTGCCCTCACGGTCGCGCTCGTCTGTCTGGCCCTCTGGGCGCGACTCGTCCGCGGGGTCCTCTCCACTGTGGTAGCTCCGTCGGTTGACGGCGGCCTGCTGGCAACCGGCCTCGTGAGCGGGCTCCTCTCTCTCGTCGGGCTCCTCCTGTTTGCCGGCGCGTACGCCCGCATCCGCGACGCCGACGTGGGCCGGACACTCCCGGCCGCGAGCGACCTGCCCGCCCTCGCCGCCGCCGCGCTGACCCCCCTCCTGTTCGTCGCCGCGACCAAACTCGTCGGCGTCGCCACCGGCGTCCCGTACACCGCCCTGACGAAGACGGCCGTCGCCGCCGACGCGCCCCTCGGGCCGCTCCTGCTCGTCGCCGGCCTCGGCCTCCTCGTCGGCGTGCCCGCACTCGTCGTGACCTGTCAGCTCCTCGTACAGGGGAGTGCTGCCCGCGTCGTCGACGGCGACGCGGCCGTCGTCCTGACCACGCTCGTCGCCGGCTTCCTGCTGGTGGGCGACGCCGGCGGGTTGGCGACGCTGCCCGACCGCGGGCGACTCGCCGGCGTCGCCGTCTTCGCCGTTCTCCTCGGGGCCGCCGCGTTCGCGGGCCGACGGGCGAATCGGAACTCCCAACGCTACGCCGCCGTCGCCCCCGCTCTCGCGTTCGTCGTCCTCTCGGGCGTCGCGGGCGTCGACACGCTGGCCGGTGGGCTGTTCGCGCTCGCCCAACTCGCGACGCTCGCCGTCGCCGCCGCGGCCTACGACCGCACCGACTCGCTTCTCGTCCCCGCCGTTGCCTACGCGAGCCTCCTGCTCGCGAACCGGACCGTCGTGGTCGTCTTCGAGGCCGGGCTACGAGGCTGGTGACATAGGGCGGTGAAGGTCAGATCCACAGGAGACGATTTCGCCTCGTGACGCGGGTCGCTGGCTCACGGCTGCGCCGTTCGCCATTCCGAGACGCTCACGTCGTTCGCGTCTCGTGCTACTCGTTGGTTGGCGTCGGCAGAAATGCGCTGGCTGGGATATTGAACCACGGTCGTTTCGCTCACTGCGTTCGCGTCACTCCCCGATTCAAATCCCGGGAGGCGATTTTCGGATTCGGCAGACTCGCTCCGCTCGTCGACCGTAGAATCCGAAAAATGCGCTGGCTGGGATTTGAACCCAGGTTGTGACCATGGCAAGGTCACGTGATACCACTACACTACCAGCGCCCTTCGCATTGGGACCAAGCCGGGACGGATTATTAAGGGTTCCGAAATCCCGCCTCGAATGGCCGCCTGCGTGGGGACGAATGCCGTGTGACAGCCCCCCACGAAATGCCGTTTTGAGCCGTGTCAGGCCCTCACAGTCGCCCGCGCGCTTTCGCTACCCTTTTACCGGAGGATACGGTACGACCCTTACAGTCTAGTGACGTGACGCGAAACGGCCCGGCATGACGTTCAGCGTGCTCGTGCCGTCTTCCCTCGTCCGGGAAGCCGAGGACAAACGCGAGGCAACTCGCAAACTCGGTTACGTCGCCCGCGCGGCGACGGTGTTTCGGGCGGATCGGCTGGTCGTCTTCCCGGATCGGGACGGCGAGCGCCGATGGGGAGGCGGGTTCGTCGAGACGGTCCTGCGGTACGCCGCGACGCCCCCATACCTCAAAACCGAGGCGTGGGGGACGCGGGACGAACTGGAGTACGTCGGCGTGTTGCCGCCCCTTCGCGTCTCGTCACGGACCGGCTCCGGACCGGAGCGTCCGGGGTCGTTACAAGAGGGAATCGTGACCGAGGTCGGACCTGACGGCCGCGTTCGGGTCAATTGCGGACTGCAACACCCGATCTCCCTCCTCACTCCGGACGGACTGGAAGTCAAGGAGGGGGAGCGCGTCGCCATCAGGATCTCTTCGAGAGAGCCGGTCCGCGCACGGATCGTCGACGAACCCCTGCCGGGGTTCGAGGTCCAACGCGCGGACCTGCCGGACGTGCTGGCCCGCCCCGACGCCGGGGTTCGGATCGCCACCTCCGTCCACGGGACGGAACTGTCGGTCGGTCGCCTGACGGAACTCGTCGGGCGGATCGGCGACGGTGATCTGACGGTCGCCTTCGGGGCGCCCGGGCGCGGCCTTCCGGCCATCCTCGACGTGGCTGTCGAGGAAGTAGCCGCCGGCGGCGGCGAGGGCGTCGAACCCGATCCGGGGTTCGATCTCTGGCTGAATACGATTCCGCGACAGGGAAGCGAGACGGTGCGAACCGAGGAAGCGATGTTCGCGTCGCTCGCGCCCCTGACACTCACGGAGTAAATCCATGCCACAACCAAGCAGACCACGAAAAGGCTCGATGGGATTCGGTCCGCGCAAACGCGTGACCAGTGAAGTCCCGCGTATTCGCTCGTGGCCCGACGACGACGGCGCCCCCGCGCTGCAGGGGTTCGCCGGCTACAAAGCCGGCATGACCCACGTCGTCATGGTCAACGACGAGGCCAACTCCCCCCGCGAAGGAATGGAGGAGTCGGTCCCGGTGACCGTCGTCGAGACGCCGCCGATGCGCGCCGTTGCCCTGCGAGCCTACGAAGATACGTCGTACGGACTGAAGCCGGCAACCGAAGTGTGGACCGACGAGTTCCATCCGGAACTCTCGCGCACGCTCGACCTGCCGGCGGACAACAGCTTCGAGCCGGACGCCGACGCGCTCCGCGAGGCCGTCGAGGACGGTGAGGTCGACGACCTGCGGATGATCACGCATACGGTCCCGAGCGACCTGGCGAACGTCCCGAAAAAGAAGCCGGACGTGATGGAGACGCGAATCGGCGGCGGAGCGCTCTCCGAGCGCGCCGATTTCGCGCTCGACCTCCTCGCCGAGGGCGGCGAACACGCCATGTCGGACGTGTTCCGCGCCGGCGAGTACATGGACGCGAGCGGCATCACGAAAGGGAAGGGAACTCAGGGCCCCGTCAAGCGCTGGGGCGTCCAGAAGCGGAAGGGCAAGCACGCCCGGCAGGGCTGGCGGCGACGCATCGGGAACCTCGGGCCGTGGAACCCGTCCCGCGTGCGTTCGACCGTCCCCCAGCAGGGCCAGACGGGCTACCACCAGCGGACGGAACTCAACAAGCGCCTCATCGATATCGGTGAGGGCAGCGAGCCGTCCGTCGACGGTGGCTTCGTCAACTACGGCGAGGTCGATGGGCCGTACGCGCTCGTCAAGGGCTCGCTGCCGGGGCCGGACCAGCGCCTCCTGCGCTTTCGCCCGGCCGTCCGACCGAACGACCAGCCGCGCCTCGACCCCGAGGTGCGTTACGTGTCGACCGCATCCAATCAGGGATAACATATGCAAGCAACAGTACGCGATCTGAACGGCGAGGATGCGGGCACGGTGGACCTCCCCGAGGTCTTCGAGACGGCCTACCGGCCGGATCTCATCAAGCGTGCCGTCCTGGCCGCCCAGGCGAACCGAAAACAGGCGTACGGTGCCGACCCCTACGCCGGGCTGCGAACCCCGGCTGAGTCCTTCGGCAGCGGCCGCGGGATGGCCCACGTGCCCCGGGAGAACGGGCAGGGCGCCCGCGTGCCCCAGACGGTCGGCGGGCGCAAGGCGCACCCGCCGAAAGCGGAGAAGGACCAGGGCAAGGGAATCAACGACAAGGAGCGCAAACTCGCGATCCGGTCGGCCATCGCGGCGACGACCGACGCCGAGCGCGTGGCCGAGCGTGGGCACGCGTTCGATACGGATCTCGACCTCCCGCTCGTCGTCAGCGACGACTTCGAGGATCTGGTCAAGACCCGCGAGGTCGTCGACCTCCTCGAAGCGCTCGGCGTCGACGCGGACGTCGAACGCGCCGACGACGGCCGGACGGTCAAAGCCGGGCAGGGTAAGGCCCGTGGCCGGAAGTACCGCGAGCCCAAGTCGATCCTGTTCGTGACGAGCGAGGAGCCGTCGACGGCGGCCCGCAACCTCGCCGGCGCGGACGTGACGACGGCCGCGGAGGTCAACGCCGAGGAACTGGCGCCCGGCACGCACGCCGGCCGCTTGACGATCTGGACCGAGAGCGCCGTCGCGGAGGTGGCCGACCGATGAGCTCGATCATCGAGCATCCGCTGGTCACCGAGAAGGCGATGGACGAGATGGACTTCGACAACAAGCTCCAGTTCATCGTCGACATCGACGCGAACAAATCGGAGATCAGCGAGGCCATCGAGAGCCGCTACGACGTGACGATCACGAAAGTGAACACGCAGATCACCGCTCGCGGCGAGAAGAAGGCGGTCGTCGCCCTCTCGGCCGACGACGACGCACAGGAAATCGCCTCGCGAATCGGGGTGTTCTAAGATGGGACGACGCATTCAGGGCCAGCGGCGTGGTCGTGGTGGGCCAACCTTCCGTGCCCCCAGCCACCGCTACAAGGCCGAACTCAGTCACAAGAAGGACGAAGAGCGCGACACGATCAGCGGCGAGATCGTCGACATCGAACACGATCCGGCCCGCTCGGCGCCCATCGCCGCGGTGGAGTTCGAGGACGGGGACCAGCGGCTGGTGCTCGCCCCCGAGGGCGTGACGGTCGGCGAGACGATCCAGGTCGGTGTCTCCGCGGAGATCAAGCCGGGGAACACGCTCCCGCTGGCCGAGATTCCGGAAGGAGTCCCGGTCTGTAACGTCGAGAGCAGCCCTGGCGACGGCGGCAAGTTCGCCCGCGCCTCCGGCACGAGCGCCCAGCTCATGACCCACGACAAGCGCGTGGCGGTCGTGAAGCTACCGAGCGGCCAGGTCAAGCGCCTCAACCCGCAGTGTCGCGCCACTATCGGCGTGGTCGCGGGTGGCGGGCGGACGGAGAAGCCGTTCGTCAAGGCCGGCAACAAGCATCACAAGATGAAAGCGCGCGGCACGAAGTGGCCGCGCGTTCGCGGGGTCGCGATGAACGCCGTCGACCACCCGTTCGGTGGCGGCGGCCGGCAACACCCCGGCAAACCCAAATCCGTCTCGCGGAACGCTCCGCCGGGACGGAAAGTGGGTGACATCGCCTCGAAGCGAACCGGACGCGGAGGGAACAAATAATGAGCTCGGAATACCGAACCGGCCGCGAAGGTGAGTTCACCTACCGCGGTCACACGCTCGACGAGCTGCAGTCGATGTCGCTCGACGAGGTTGCGGAACTGCTCCCCGCTCGAATGCGGCGAACCATCACCCGAGGGCTCTCGGTCGAACACGAGAAGCTGCTCGAGACGGCACGGGACGCGGGCGAGGAGGAGACGGCGAACGACCCGATCCGAACCCACCTCCGTGATATGCCCATCGTGCCCGAGTTCGTGGGACTGACCTTCTCGGTCTACAACGGCCAGGAGTTCCAGCGCGTCCAGGTAGAGCCCGAGATGATCGGCCACTACCTCGGCGAGTTCCAGCTCACCCGAACCTCGGTCGAGCACGGCCAGGCCGGCATCGGCGCGACCCGGTCCTCGAAGTTCGTGCCACTCAAGTAACACATGGGAATCAACTACAGCGTCGAGGCCGACCCGGAGACGACCGCCAAGGCGATGCTCCGAGAGCGGCCCATCAGCCTCAAGCACAGCAAGGCCGTCGCCCGCGCGATCAAAGGAGAGACCGTCGCCGACGCCGAGGAGTATCTCCAGGCAGTCGTCGACGAGGAACGGTCCGTTCCGTTCAAACAGCACAACTCCGGGGTCGGTCACCGGAGCGACATCGACGGCTGGGACGCCGGTCGCTACCCCGAGAAGGCCAGCAAGGACTTCCTGAAGCTCATCGAGAACGCCCGCAACAACGCGGACGAACAGGGCTTCGAGGGCGAATCTATGACGATCAAACACGTCGCCGCCCACAAGGTCGGCGAACGACAGGGCCGGAAACCCCGCGCGTTCGGTCGCGCGGACCCGTGGAACACGACGCTCTGTGACGTGGAACTGATCATCGAGGAGGGTGAGGAATAATGGCAGACGAACACCAGTTCATCGAGAACGGACTGCAGCGCTCCCAGATCGACGAGTTCTTCGCGGACGAACTCGGCCGCGCGGGCTACGGCGGCATGGACGTCGCCAAGACCCCGATGGGGACCCAGATCGTCCTCAAGGCCGAAAAGCCCGGAATGGTCATCGGCAAGGGTGGGAAGAACATCCGGAAGGTGACCACGGAACTCGAGGAGCGGTTCGACCTCGACGACCCCCAGATCGACGTGCAGGAAGTCGACGAACCGGATCTGAACGCCCGCATCGTCGCGGACCGACTGGCCAATGCCTTAGAGCGTGGCTGGTACTTCCGCAAGGCGGGCCACACGACCATCGACCGAATCATGGAAGCCGGCGCCCTCGGCGCCGAGATCGTCCTGTCCGGGAAGGTCACCGGCGCGCGGAGCCGCGTCGAGAAGTTCAACCGGGGCTACATCAAGCACAACGGCGAACCCGCCGAGTCCATCGTGGACGAGGGCCAAGGCGTCGCCGTGATGAAACTCGGCACCATCGGCGTGACGGTGAAGATCATCCCGCCGGGCGCCGAACTCCCGGACGACTTCGAAATCGCCGAGGACGCCGATATCGAACCCGTCGAGCAGGCGGCCGAAACCGGCGGCGGCGTCGAGGAACTCCTCGAGGAAGAGCCCGAGGAGATCCCCGACGTCAGCGAAGGCGAGGAGGTCGACGTCCCGACCGAGACGCCCGACGACATCGAGGAGAGCCTCGACGAGGAGATCGTCGAGGAAGTCGTCGAGGAGGAACTGCCCGACGAGGACGCCGACGAATCCGACGACGCCGAGGCCGAGGCGTCCGACGAGGATGTCGACGAAGAGGTCGACGAGGAGACGATGGACGAGGCGGCCGATCTCGTCGAAGAGATGGAAGCCGCCGACGAGGAGGAGGACGCATAATGGCGATCCTACACGTTGCGGAGATTCGCGACATGACGCCCGCCGAACGCGAGGCGGAACTCGAGGAACTCGAGACGGAACTGCTGAACGCCAAGGCCGTCCAGGCCGCCGGCGGGATGCCCGACAACCCCTCTCGACCCGGCGAACTGAAAAAGACCATCGCGCGGATCAAGACGATCCAGCGCGAAGAGGGCGATATCTGATGGCGCTCACACCCGAGACCCTGACCCGACACGAACTCGTCGGCCTGCACGCGCGGGTCGTCGAGTCGACGAATCCCGACGCAGTCGGGATCAACGGCCGCGTCGTTAGCGAGACGATGCGGACGCTCGTCGTCGAGGGGGATCGGGTGTGGCGACTCCCCAAGCAGGGGACGACATTCGAGTTTGCCCTACCGCGTACAGATGAAGCCGCCGACGCCGAGAAGGCGTCGGGGACCGCGTCCGAACTTCCGTCGGAAACTGCCAGCCGAACTGGTCAGTCTGCCGGTTGCGAGGACGTGGCCTACGTTACGGTGGATGGCGCACGACTGCTCTCACGACCCGCCTTGCGAACCGAGAAGGCAGGTGTATCCACATGGCGATAGGACTGAACGTAACCGAACCGGAGGAGGCCTGTTCCGACCAGCACTGTCCGTTCCACGGCTCGTTGTCCGTGCGCGGGCAGACGCTGGAGGGCACGGTCGCCTCCACAGCAATGGAAAAGACGGTCGTCGTCGAGCGCGAATACGACGTTCGCGTTCCGAAGTACGACCGATACATGAAACGCCGGAGTCGCGTTCCGGCCCACGCACCCCCGTGTCTGGGCCTGGAGGAAGGCGACACGGTCCGCATCGCGGAGACCCGACCCCTCTCGAAGACCAAATCACACGTGGTCGTCGAGAAACTGGGAGGTGACGCGTGATGGAGGCGCTGAAAGCCGACGTCACTCGTGGCCTCGCCAAGGGATCGCTGATCAACTGCGCCGACAACACGGGCGCACGCCAGCTGAAGGTCATCAGCGTCGCGGGCTACTCCGGAACCAAGAACCGACACCCCAAAGCGGGCATCGGCGATAAGGTGACCGTTTCGGTCACCAAGGGCACGCCGGAAATGCGCCGGCAGGTGCTGGAGGCGGTCGTCGTCCGCCAGCGCAAGCCCATCCGCCGCCCCAGCGGCACGCGCGTCAAATTCGAGGACAACGCCGCCGTCGTCATCGACGACATGGAAGAGCCTCGCGGGACCGAGATCAAGGGTCCCGTCGCGCGGGAAGTCGCCGAACGCTTCGGGAGCATCGCATCCACGGCAACGATGATCGTATGACTCGACAGCCACGCAAACAGCGCACGCAGACACGAACGGCGCCCCTGCACGAGCGACACGAACAGGTCAAGGCCACGCTCGCGGACGACCTCCGAGAGGAGTACGGCCAGCGATCGGTTCGCGTCAACGCGGGCGACACCGTCGAAGTGCTCCGCGGCGACCACGCCGGCGAGGAAGCCGACGTGATCGCGGTGGATCTCAAAGACGGCGTCGTCCACGTCGAGGATGTGACCGTCGAGAAGGCCGACGGCGAAGAAGTGCCCCGGCCGCTCGACGCGAGCAACCTCCGTGTGACCGACCTCGATCTGGAGGACGACCGCAGACGGGCGCGACTGGAGGATAGCGAATGACGCGACATCAGAAACGACTCTCGGTCCCGAAGTCCTGGCCGGTCGAACGGAAGACCGCGACGTGGACGGTCAAGGCCGACGCCGGTCCGCACGGCGAGGCGGGGGTTCCCCTGCTCATCGTCCTGCGGGACGTGCTCGGCTACGTCGACTCGCGGAAGGAAGCCAACTACGCGCTCAACGAGGGCGGCGTCTACGTCAACGGCGACGTGCCGTCGAGCGTCGAACGCCCCATCGGGATGTTCGACATCCTCGCGTTCCCCGAGCGTGAGGAGTTCTACCGAGTGTTCCCGGACGAAGGCGGTCGGCTGGCGCTGACGCCCGTCGACGCCGACGCGGCCGGAAGCCGCCTCGGCAAGATCGCCCGCAAGACGCAGGTCACCGGCGGCGACATCCAGTTGACGCTCCACGACGGCGCGAACGTTCGCGTCGACGCGGGGACGGAGTACGCCACCGGCGACTCGCTCGTCGTCGACAACGAGACCAAAGACATCGTCGCCCACTTCGTCTACGAGGAGGGTGCACTCGTGACCGCCGTCGCCGGCAGCCACGCCGGCGAGATCGGTACGATCGAGGACATCACCGTCACGCCCGGTAGCGGCGACAACGTCGTCACCGTCTCCCAGGACGACGACGAGGGCTTCGAGACGGTCGAGGAGTACGTCGTCGTGATCGACGAGAACTTCACCGAGGAGGCTGACGAATGAGCGACGCCGAATCCGCCGAGTTCCACGAGATGCGCGAACCGCGAATCGAAAAAGTCGTCGTCCACATGGGCGTCGGCGAAGGCGGTCGCGAACTCGCGGACGCCGAGGACATTCTGGAGGCCGTGACCGGCCAGCGGAGCGTACGGACGAGCGCCAAGCGGACCGTCCAGGAGTTCAACATCCGCGAGGGCGACCCCATCGGTGCGAAGGTGACGCTGCGCGACGAGGCCGCCGAGGAGTTCCTCGAGACGGCGCTCGCGCTGGTCGATCTCTCGGCCTCGCAGTTCGACGAGACCGGCAACTTCAGCTTCGGTATCGAGGAACACACCGAGTTCCCGAGTCAGGAGTACGACCCGAACGTCGGGATCTACGGGCTCGACGTGACGGTCAACCTGGTGCGGCCGGGCTACCGCGTCGCAAAGCGCGATAAGGTGTCGCGCTCGATCCCGTCGGGGCACCGCCTCGACGCCGCGGACGCGGTGTCGTTCCTCGAATCCAACTTCGACGTCGAGGTGACAGAATGAGTGAATCACAGGACGAACAGGACGTGACCGGCGAGCACGCCTCGCCCCGAACCGGCGACCGACACCAGTGTCGTCGGTGCGGGCGCAAGCAGGGACTCGTCGGCAAATACGACATCTTCCTGTGTCGGCAGTGCTTCCGAGAGGTCGCACGCGACATGGGCTTCAAGAAGTATCGATAACAATGGCAGGGAACGACCCCCTCTCGAACGCGCTCTCGGGACTCGACAACGCCGAGAGCGTGGGACATCTGTCCCACACGGTACAGCCCGCCTCGAACGTGATCGGATCGGTACTCGAGGTCTTCTACGACCGCGGGTACATCGACGGCTTCGAGTTCGTCGACGACGGCAAGTCCGGTCGCTTCGAGATCGAACTGAAAGGTGCGATCAACCAGTGTGGCGTCGTCAAGCCCCGCTACTCGGCGGGCGCCGACGAGTACGAAAAGTGGGAGAAACGGTATCTCCCCGCCCGCGACTACGGGGCACTCGTCGTCACGACCAGTCACGGCGTCATGAGCCACTACGAGGCCCGCGAACGGGGCATCGGTGGCCAGGTGATCGCGTACGTCTACTAACAATGAACCGAACAGAACTCGAGATTCCGGACGACGTGTCCGCCGAGATGGACCATCTCGACCTGACCGTCGAGGGACCGAACGGGAGCGTCACGCGACGCCTCTGGTACCCCGACGTGTCGGTGTCCGTCGAGGGCGACCACGTGGTAATCGAGAGTGAGGCCGACGACGCCAGCACGCGTTCGACGGTCGGCACCTTCGAGAGCCACGTCCAGAACATGCTCCACGGCGTGACCGAGGGGTGGGAGTATCAGATGGAAATCTTCTACGCTCACTTCCCGATGCAGGTCACCGTCGAGGGCGACGAGGTCGTCATCGAGAACTTCCTCGGCGAACGCGCGCCGCGGACGGTTCCGATCCGCGGCGACACGGAGGTACAGGTCGACGGCGAGGAGATCAGCCTCTCCGGCCCCGACAAGGAGGCCGTCGGACAGACCGCCGCCGACATCGAACAGTTGACGCGGGTCAACGACAAGGACACCCGCGTCTTCCAGGACGGCGTCTACATCACGAAGAAACCGAAGGCAGGTGGCGCGTAGATGAGCGACGCAGAAGACGACATCCAAGAGATCGAAGACATCGGTGGTGTCGGCCCCTCGAAGGCCGAGGCGCTCCGCGACGCCGGCTACGAGTCCATCGAGGACCTCAAGGCTGCGAGCCAGTCCGAACTCGCCGACATCGACGGCGTCGGCAACGCCCTCGCCGCACGGATCAAAGCGGACGTGGGTGGTCTCGAAGTCAGCGAGGAGACCGAAGCCGAAGTCGAAGAGGAGATCGAGGAGGACGTCGAGGAAAGCGAGGACGTAGAGACGGAACTCCGTCCCCGCGGCCACGCCGACAAGACCCCGGACCTCGACGACGAGGCCGCCCGGGCGCTCGTTCAGAAGCGCCGGCAGGGCAAGCCACAGTTCAACCGGCAAGACTACCACAAGAAAAAGCGCACCCCGACCTCGTGGCGACAGCCGCGCGGGAACCTCTCGAAACAGCGCCGCGGGATCAAAGGCAAGGGCGCGACCGTCGAGGCGGGCTACCGCTCGCCGGCGGCCGCCCGTGGCCTGCACCCGAGCGGCTTCGAGGAGGTTCGAGTCCACAACACGGACGACCTGGAGGGGGTCGACCCCGACAGCGAGGCCGTTCGCATCGCGAGCGGCGTGGGCGGACGCAAGCGCGAGCGGATCGAAGACGTCTGTGAGGACCGCGAGATTCGCGTCCTCAACCCGACGTACGTCGAGGTCGAAGTCGAGACGGAGGACAAAGCATGACGGATCTGAGCGCACAGAAACGGCTCGCGGCCGACGTACTCGACGTTGGCAAGGACCGCGTCTGGTTCGACCCCGAAGCGCAGGGCGAAATCGCGGACGCGATCACCCGCGAGGACATCCGTGACCTGGTCGATCAGGGCACGATCCAGCAGAAAGACGCGTCGAACAACTCGCGTGGCCGTGCCCGCGAACGGGCGGACAAGCAGGCGTACGGTCATCGGACCGGCGCCGGCACCCGTCGCGGGACGGCCGGCGCGCGCGAGAACGAAAAGGCGAACTGGACGAGTCGAATCCGTGCCCAGCGGCGTCGTCTGCGCGAGTTGCGCGACGACGGCCCCCTCGACCGCACCCAGTACCGCGAGCTCTACAACAAGGCTGGCGGTGGGGAGTTCGAGAGCGTGGCGCGACTCGAAGCGTACATCGAGAACAACTACGACGTTGAGGTGAACGACTGATGGCAACAGGCCCACGATA
The DNA here is from genome assembly GCF_000427685.1 of Haloplanus natans DSM 17983. Taxonomy (NCBI): domain Archaea; kingdom Methanobacteriati; phylum Methanobacteriota; class Halobacteria; order Halobacteriales; family Haloferacaceae; genus Haloplanus; species Haloplanus natans. Next base: position 1,291,263 of record NZ_KE386573.1, on the reverse strand, counting down.
CAAGGTCCCGATGCGGCGCCGCCGCGAGGACCGAACCGACTACCACCAGAGGTTGCGCCTGCTGAAATCCGGCAAGCCACGCCTGGTTGCTCGCGTGAGCAACCGGCACGTCAGGGCGCAGCTGATCACTCCCGGTCCGAGCGGTGACGAGACACACGCGGCCGCCTCCTCCGAGGACCTCGCCGAGTACGGCTGGGACGCCCCGACGGGCAACCTCCCCAGCGCGTACCTGACGGGGTATCTCGCGGGGATGCGGGCGCTCGATGCCGGCCTCACGGAGGCCGTCCTCGACATCGGTCTCAACACGGCGACGCCGGGCAACAAGGTGTTCGCAGTACAGGAAGGCGCAATCGACGCGGGACTCGAGATTCCGCACAGCGAGAGCGTCCTCGCGGACTGGTCGCGAAACCGAGGCGAGCATATCGCCGAGTACGCCGAACAGCTGGACGAACCGCTGTACGGCGGCGACTTCGACGCGACGGCGCTTCCCGAGCACTTCGACGAAGTGCGCGAACGACTGATGGAGGACAATGAGCAGTAACGATTACGGCGACGGCTGGGAACCGCGCACGCGGCTCGGCCGCAAGGTACAGGACGGCGACATCTCGTCGATGAAGGCAGCACTGGAGTCCGGTCTCCCGCTGAAGGAGGCCGAAATCGTCGATCAGCTCCTTCCGGGGCTGGACGACGAGGTGCTCGACATCAACATGGTCCAGCGCATGACCGACTCCGGGCGCCGGGTGAAGTTCCGGTGTGTCGTCGCAGTGGGCAACCGCGACGGCTACCTCGGCTACGCCGAGGCCCGTGACGATCAGGTCGGCTCCGCCATCCAGAAGGCCATCGACGTTGCCAAGCTGAACATCATCGAGGTCGACCGTGGCTCGGGGTCCTGGGAGGACCGCGCGGGCGGCGTCAACTCCCTGACCCGGAAGGCGACGGGCAAAGCCGGCTCGGTCACCGTCGAGATCATTCCCGCCCCGCAGGGGCTGGGGCTGGCAGCCGCACCCACGGTGCGGAACATCCTCGAACTCGCGGGCGTTCAGGACGCCTGGACGAAGTCCAACGGTAACACCCGGACGACCGTCAACCTCGCGAAGGCGACGTACAACGCGCTCCAGAACGCGTCGCAGTCGCGGACGCCCCAGCGGGCGCGACGCAAGCAGCGCGAGGTGAACGAGTGATGGAAGCGCTCGTCCAGATCCGCGGCGAGGTGAACATCTCCGGTGACGTGCAGGATACGCTCTCGATGCTCAACCTGCACGCCGTCAACCAGTGTACGCTGGTGCCCGAGACGGACACCTATCGCGGCATGATCACGAAGGTGAACGACTACGTCGCCCACGGCGAACCGTCGGCCGACGTGGTGGCGACGCTCATCCGTCGTCGTGCCGAACCCCTCGAAGGCTCGGTCGACATCGACGACGAGTGGACCGCGGCCAACACCGACTACGACGGCGTGGACGAGTTGGCGGCGGCGCTGGTCGACGAGGAGACGACGCTCCGCGACGAGGGGCTCTCCCCATCGATCCGGCTTCACCCGCCGCGTGGTGGCCACGAGGGCGTCAAGCACCCGACCGTCGAGAGCGGACAACTCGGCAAACACTCCACCGAGGAGATCGACCGACTGCTGGAGGCCATGCGATGACGAACAAGAAAAAACGCCAGCGCGGCTCCAGGACACACGGTGGCGGCACCCACAAGAACCGGCGCGGCGCCGGTCACCGTGGCGGTCGCGGCCGCGCGGGCCGCTCCAAACACGAGTTCCACAACTACGAACCGATCGGCAAACACGGCTTCAAGCGCCCCGAGAGCGCGAAAGACGACGTCGTCGAGGTGACGGTGCAGGAACTCGACGAGAACGCCGTCCTCTACGTCGCCGACGGGGTTGCCGAGGAGACGGGCGACGGCTACCACATCGACGCCCGCGACGTGGTCGACGACGGCTACGAGGCCGACGTGGTGAAGGTGCTCGGTGACGGACAGGTCCGCAACGAACTGTCGGTCGTCGCCGACGCGTTCACCGCGAGCGCGGTCGAAAAGATCGAATCCGCCGGCGGAAGCGCGGCCCTCTCCGAACGCGGCGAGGCGGCCGAAGCCGAGAAGGCGGACGACTCCGAGGAGTCGGACGAGGAGTAACCCATGGGATGGAAGGAGACCGCCGAACCGGTGCTGACGCGGATGCCGTCAGTCGCGCGGCCGGAGGGGCACGTCCCCTTCCGGCGGAAGCTCGGCTGGACCGCGGGCATTCTCGTGTTGTATTTTTTCCTGACGAACGTCCAGCTGTTCGGGCTGGACGCCGGCACGCAGAGCGACCTGTTCGGCCGCTTCCGGTCGATCCTCGCCGGGTCACAGGGCTCGATCCTCCAGTTGGGGATCGGCCCCATCGTCACGGCGAGCATCGTTTTGCAGCTACTCGGCGGGGCCGATCTGCTCGGCCTCGACACGGACGACCCCCGCGATCAGGTGCTGTATCAGGGCCTCCAGAAGCTGCTGGTGGTCGTCATGATCTGTCTGACCGGGCTGCCGATGGTCTTCGCCGGCAACTTCCTGCCGGCCGACCCCGCCGTCGGCCAGTCGCTGAATATCGGTCTCGGCGGCGTCCAGGCCCTGCTGTTCGTCCAGATCGCCGTCGGTGGTATCCTCATCCTGTTCATGGACGAAATCGTCAGCAAGTGGGGCGTCGGGTCCGGCGTTGGACTGTTCATCATCGCCGGCGTGAGCCAACAGCTCGTCGGCGGGCTGTTCGCGTGGGAGGGCCTGGGCGGCACGCCCGGCTTCTTCCCGACGTGGTTCGCCATCCTGACCGGCGCCCAGGAGATCGCCTCGCCCCTCACCGCACAGGGGCTTCAGGCACTCCTGCTCGGCCAGGGGCAGTTGCTCGCGCTGGTGACGACGGTGCTCATCTTCGGTATCGTCGTCTACGCCGAGAGCGTTCGCGTCGAGATTCCCCTCTCGCACGCCCGCGTCAAGGGCGCTCGCGGTCGCTTCCCGGTGAAACTCATCTACGCCAGCGTCCTGCCCATGATCCTCGTGCGCGCCCTGCAGGCGAACATCCAGTTCGCCGGGCGCATCCTCAACAGCACGTGGACCGCGATGCCAGCGTGGCTCGGGCAGTACAGTAACGGCCAGCCCACCGCCGGGCTGTTCTACTACCTGGCACCGATCCAATCGCGCACCGACTGGATGTGGTGGCTCGCCGGGACCGCGGCCGAACCGTGGCAGATCGTGATCCGGGTGGGGCTCGACCTCTTCGTCATGGTCGTCGGCGGCGCCATCTTCGCCATCTTCTGGGTGGAGACCACCGGGATGGGCCCGGAGGCGACCGCCCAGCAGATCCAGAACTCCGGGATGCAGATTCCGGGCTTCCGGCGCAACCCGCAGGTCATCGAGAAGGTCATGGAGCGTTACATCCCACAGGTGACCGTCATCGGCGGCGCGCTCGTCGGCTTGCTCGCCGTCGGCGCCAACATGCTCGGTACCATCGGGCAGGTCTCCGGGACCGGCCTCCTGCTCACCGTCTCCATCACGTACAAACTGTACGAGGAGATCGCCGAAGAGCAGTTGATGGAGATGCATCCGATGATGCGCCAGATGTTCGGCTCGGAGTAACGAACATCTGGACTTCTTTAACGTATTCACCCCTCGTGAGCGACTGCCCCGCGTTCCGCCTTCGCTCGATAGTCGGCGTGACGGATCTCTTCGATCAACTGGATGCAGCCGAGACCGTCGAGCGGTTCGACGAGTTCCTCCTCACGGTCGGCTTCGTTGGCGAACACCACGAGCGCCGGTAACCCACCCCCGCGATTGTGACTCAATCACTCCGATCGGCATCGAGATCAAGAATCCGGGACTAACCAGGCCGGGACGATTCGTGTGAGGACAACCATCCCCGTCAGTTCGACGAGCGTCTGGGTGACCACGAGCGCTGGTGCGAGCGCATAGCCCGACGGGAGCGCGAGCGCCAGCGGAAGAACGACCAGCGAGTTCCGCGTGACAGCGGTGAACACGAGCGCACGGCTCTCGCCGGCCTCCATCCCGAGCACACCCGCCACGAACCGACCGAGCAGCGGCATGATGACCAGAAACGCCACGTAGACGGGGACGACCGCCGCGACCTGTCCGATCGAATCCTGCACCCGCGGGAGTTGGGAGGCGATCACGACGAACAGCGTCGCCCCCATCATCGGCACCGGCAACCGGCCCATCGTGTCCTGCCACTGGGCGCCACGTTCGGAGCGCTCCGCCCAGTATTCGGTCGCCCACGCGAGCGTCAGCGGGAGCGCGATGATGACGACGAACGCCTCGATGAACGGCCCGGCTTCGATGAACTCGGCGACCTGCTGGCCCATGAACAGCCAGAGGTACAGCGGGAGCAACAGTAGCTGGACGAGCATCAGCGCTGGCGTCGCGGCCGTGATCTGCTCTGCGTCACCGCCCGCGAGTTCGGTGAACGTGATGACGTAATCGATACACGGCGTCAACAACATCATAAACGCCCCCACGAGGATCACCGGTTCCTGCGGAAGGACTCGGGTGAGGGCGAACACGACGACCGGCACGACAACGAAGTTCATCCCGAGCGCAGCCGTCATGAATCGGCCGTTCCGGAACGCCCGACGGATTCGGACGAACGGAATCTCGAGGAAGGTTACGTACAACAGCACCGCTAACACGGGGTTGATCAGCGGCTCCAGCGCCGTGCTCGCGCTTGGAAGACCGAGGCCGACACCAATTGCGAGGATGACACCGACGGCGTAAATGCCGACTTGATTGTGCTGTACCCACTGTTTCGAGAGTCGTGTCATGAATCGAATCGAGTCGTTAGCGAATCGTGATTCCGAGGGCGAGCACTACCCCGAGGAGGCGTATTCGAGCAGGCCACACGGCACACAGTATTCGACGTTGACTTCCGTCATCACAGCTCACCCGAGGGGCGCCGGAAGCATAACCATCATGTGACTGTTGGGACACGAGGTTTCGTCGGCGAAACTGTGGTTTCGTTTGTATACAACGTATCTTCGAGAAACTACCATCCAGGTGGCTGTCTAACGTTTATCCCGTCGCCGATCGACGCATCCCGTATGCCCCCAACCGTCACGCCCCGTTGCTGTGGCTCCTTTCGCGTCGGTGCCGACCTCCTCGTCGCGGGCGCGGAGGGCGTCGTCGAGGCGCCCGCCATCGTCTACCTGATCGACGCCGAGGAGACGATACTCGTCGACACGGGGTTCGGCCCGGTCGACCTGATGGCGGAGCTACACCCGAGTTACGCGTGCCACCGAGAGCCAGGTCAGAAACTGGACGCCATCCTCGACGACGAGGGGTACGCGCCCGGCGATATCGACGCCGTCGTCCTCAGCCACCTCGACTGGGACCACTGTTACGGCCTCGGCCCCTTCGACGACGCCGACACCGACATCTACGTCCAGCGGCGGGAACTGGCGTACGCCGTCGCCCCGTATCCGATGCACGCGGACCGGTACGAGGCTACGTCGTTGGGGCGGGAGCCGCCGTGGCTGACGGTCGATCTGACGCCGCTGCGGGGGGAGACGGCGCTCTGCCCGGGCGTCACCGTCTTTCCGACGCCGGGACACACGGTCGGCCACCAGTCGGTGGCGGTGGAGACGGACGCGGGGACGACTGTCGTCGCCGTCGACGCGGTACAGACCTTCGAGAACGTCCCCGACGACGGCGACCCGGTGCCGGGACTGCCGATGGACGACCTGGCGTGGTGGGAGAGCGCGACCAAGGTGGTCGACCGCGCTGATCGTCTCCTACCGGGCCACGAGTGGGGGATTCTGGGGGTGGAGCCGGCGGGACTGGTGTAATTTTAACTCGTCGCCGACCGCCCTTCGCGTATGGACACCGAAGCCGTCGTCGGCGCCGACCGACCGGTCGTGGGCATGGTCCACCTGCCGGCGCTCCCCGGCGCCCCTCGATTCGATGCCGACGGGGGACGCACGGCGATTCACGCGGCCGCGCGTCGGGACGCCGAACGCCTAGACGCGGGCGGCGTCGACGCACTGATCGTGGAGAACTTCGGCGACGCACCGTTCTACCCGGAGTCGGTGCCGCGTCACGTCGTCGCGGAACTCACGGCGCTCGTGGGGACGGTACGGGAGGCGACCGACCGCCCCGTCGGGGTGAACGTCCTCCGCAACGACGGTCCGTCGGCGGTCGCCGTCGCGGCCGCGGCGGGCGCCGCGTTCGTCCGGATCAACGTCCACGTCGGGGCGCGCGTAGCCGACCAGGGAGTGCTGGAGGGGCGTGCCCACGAGACGATGCGACTCCGCGAGCGCCTCGATGCGGACGTTCGGGTGTTGGCGGACGTGGGCGTCAAACACTCGGCGCCGATGGGTCGGCGGGACTCGGCGGTCGGGCCGGAAGCCTTCGGCGACGCCGTCGAACGCGGCCTCGCGGACGGTGTGGTCGTGAGCGGAGCGGCGACCGGACGGGCGACCGACGACGACGACCTGCGGGCGGCGGTCGCGGCCCGCGACGAGGCGGGACTCGACACGCCGGTGTTCGTCGGGAGCGGTGTGACCGCCGAGACGGTGGGTGAGACACTCTCGGTCGCGGACGGCGCCATCGTCGGGAGCGCGCTCAAGGCGGGCGGGGACGCCCCGAACCCCGTCTCGGTCGAGCGTGTCGAGCGACTGGTCGCGGCGGCGGACGCGGTGCGCTAACCGCCTGAGCCGGCGTCTCGTGGGTGGGCGGGGACGAAAACGCTCACACGCCCCACAGCACGACGATGCCGGCGACGGTGACGACGGAGAGAAACAGTTGGAGGGGGGCGCCGACCCGGACGTAGTCGGTGAACCTGTAGCCGCCGGGGCCGTAGACGAAGAGGTTGGTCTGGTAGCCGACAGGGGTGATGAAGGCAGTCGAGGCGGCGAAGGTGACCGCGAGGACGAACGAGAAGGGGTCGGCACCGATCAGCGTCGCCGCCTCGACGGCGACGGGCAGCATCAACACGACGCTGGCGTTGTTCGAGATGACGCCCGTGATGAGACCGGTCGCGACGTAGAACACCCAGAGAACGCCGACGACTGGAAGCACGGTGCTCGAGGCAGCGACGAGGCTCCCGAGCACGTCGGCGCCACCGGTCTGTTCGAGCGCCATGCCGAGCGGGATGACGCCGGCGAGGAGGAAGATCACGTCCCACTCGACGGCGTCGTAGAGTTCGGTTGGGGCGAGGACGCCGGTGGCGACCATCGCGACGACGCCGGCGAGCGCGGTAACGAGGATCGGAAGCGAGAGCGCGCCGAGTACGCCGAAAGCGCCGATTCCGGTCACGCCGGCGAGGGTCGTCCCGACCGTCTCCCAGGGGACGGCGGCGACGCCGACGACGCCGAGCATGATGGCGATGGCGTGGGGGATCTTCTCGGTTCGGTAGTGGGGTTCCGCCGGTTCGTGTGCGACGATGAAGTCCTCGTTGTCGGAGAGGCGGTCGATGCTGTCCGGTGCCGCCTGGATGAGGAGCGTGTCGCCGACGCGGATGCGACGGCGGTCCATGTGGTCGCGGACGGTCTCCCCCCGGCTACGGAAGGCGAGGACGTTCGCGTCGTAGCGCTGGCGGAAGGTCGAACTCGCGAGCGACTTGCCGGCGAGAAAGGAGCCACGCGGGATGACGACTTCGACGAGGGTCTGTGCCGTCTCGGTCGTGGGTTCGAGTTCCTCTCCCGTCCGCGGCGGGTGGCCGGTGAGGGTCAACGTATCGCGCTCGACCAGTTGCTGGAGCGTGTCGCGGTCCGCCCGGAGCCGAAGTACGTCGCCGGCGCGGATCGTCAGTTGGCCGAGTGGCTGGATGAACTCGTCGCCGTCGCGGACGACTTGGAGGATGTCGGCGTCGAAGTCGACGTGGTGGATTGCGGTGCCGACGGTCCGCCCTACGAGCGGCGATTCCGGCTCGACGACGACTTCGGTCAGATACTCCTCGATGGCGTACTCCTGGACGTAGTCGTCCTCGACGGGGACGCGTTCGGGGATGAGGCGGTGGCCGATGGTCACGAGATAGAGGCTGCCGGCGACGAGAACGACGACGCCGAGGGAGGTGAACTCGAACATGGAGAAGGGGTGACCGAGCAGGCGGGCCGACACGTCGCTGGCGAGGATGTTCGTCGAGGTGCCGATGAGGGTGAGCATCCCCCCGAACATCGAAGCATAGGAGAGGGGTAAGAGGAGTTTCGAGGGCGACGTCTTGCCCGCGTGCGCGAGGTCGGTGATGACGGGGACGAGGATGGCGACGACGGGCGTGTTGTTGATGAACCCGGAGACGGGGCCGGCGACGCCGATAGTGGCCAGAAGCTGTCGGTCACGGTCTTCGCCGGCGAAGGCGGCCATCTTCCGGCCGAGGATCTGGACGAGACCCGTCCGGCTGATGCCCGAACTCAGGATGAGCATCGCGAGGACGGTGAGGGTCGCCGGGTTCGAGAAGCCCGACACGCCCTCGGCGGTCGAGATGTGGGTGAGATTCACGACGCCGTCGCTCCCGAACACCATCAGGACGACCATGATGAAAATAGCCGTCACGTCGATAGGCAGAAGCTCCGTCACGAACAGGCCGAGCGCGAGCAACACGATGCCGAAGACCACGAGAGTGTCGGTCGACACCGCGGCGGCCACCAAGGGCACGGTATCGACCGCAGGACCAACTCGAGACACGTCTTCGGCGGATAGAAGCAGTCGAAGACATTCAAGATACCGACGTTCGAACGGTGGGCGGTGAAACCGCGTGCCGTGGTATCTTACCCAGTAACGATCATGAAGGTTTATTATGGATGGGAGCTATGAACGAACTACGATGCAACGCGTCGTACTCGTATGCTGATCGTGGCCCGATGACGCAGTGCAGTTCCACAACCACCACAGCATACGACACATCCCAATGAGCACGTCCCGACGCACGACACAGAAGAACCGTTCCACCATCACGATCGATCCCGTCATCCCCCTACAGCCGCGATCCGGAAGCGGCCCGACGACCGACGGAGGACGGGATCGACCGGAACCGGAGCCGACCCCGGGGCCGACGACCGCGATCCCGATGATCGATCGCGGCGGACTCGGGCCGAAGCCCACCACGAACTGACGGCCTCACCTCCTCCCACATTTTCACCACGGAAAGCGGCGCGACCGGCCGGCAAGGGTTTTGACCGCCGAGATGCAAGACCGGATATGATGGACGAATCCACACTGGAGGAAGAACTGCGGAACTTCGGGGTCGACATTCACGAAATCGAGGCCGTCGAACCGGTCGAACTGTCGTACATCACCGGCTATCCTGGCGACGAGGTCAACCACATGGAGATGGGAAAAGTACTGAACGCCTTCATCGACCTCGACGAGGAGGATAAGTGGAACCCGAAACGCGTCGAGGCGACCGTCCTCCGGTTCGAGGACGAGGTGATGAACACCTGGTACGTCGAAGGCGAGTGGTTCGAGGGGCTGCGCGACTACCGCATCTCCGAGACGGAGTTCTCGACGCGCGTCCTCGAGACGCTCAAGGAAGACCCGTAATGTCGGTGACCGCGACACCCGCCCGCCGGTTCGACGTGGCGACGACGACGCTCGGCTTCGAGAGCGAGGGCCGGAGGTGTCGCGGTCGACTCTACCGGCCGGACCGACCCGCCACGCCGCCGGTGATCGTGCTGGGCCCCGAGTTCGCGGCCGAGGCGACGTTCGGCTACCCGCGGTACGCCGAGCGCTTCGCCCGTGCGGGCTACGCCGCCTTCGTCTTCGACTACCGCGGCTTCGGCGAGAGCGAGGACGAGCCACGAAATCTCGTCGACCCCGCGGGACAGATCACGGATTTGAACGCGGCGGTCGACCGGGTCCGCCGTCTCGACGGCGAGCGCCGACGGGTCGTGCTCTGGGGGTTCGGCCTCGGCGGCGGTCACGCGGTCCGTGTGGCCGCGAACCGGCGCGTGGCGGCCGTCGTCGCCGTTGCCCCCCTGCTCGACGGGCGGGCGTTCGCCCGCGCTCGTTCGCCGCGCGCGCTCGCCCGTGCGGTCGGTGCCGGCGTCCGTGACCGGTTGCTCGCCCCCTTCGGCCGGTCCCGATCCGTCCCCGTCGTGGGCGGACGCGACGAGTTCGGCGTCCTGCCGCGCCCGACCGGCGACGCGTATCTGGATCTCGTTCCGCCGCGGAGCGACTGGCACAACGCGACGCCCGCCCGCGGACTCCTCTCCCTGTTTCGCTACCGCCCGCTCGCCGACGCCGAGCGGGTGCGCTGTCCGACCTTCCTCCTCGCTGCCGCCGACGACGACGTTGCCCCGCCAGCCGTCGTCGCCGACGCCGCCGACCGGATCGAGGGATCGACGTTCCTCCGTCTCCCCATCGGTCACGCCGACGCGCTCGGCCCGGCGTTCGAGACGGCCGTAGCCCACCAGATCGCCTTCCTCGATGAGGTCCTCGACCGGTAGCGGAGGCGGTCAGGTCAGCGGGACGACGGCGACGGGACGCGCGGAGCGCAGGAGGACCGCCTGGGCCGTGCTGCCGAAGACGATTTTCGCCGTCGGATTGCGCTTGCGAACGCCGATGACGAGTTCGTCGGCGTCGACGGCGTCGGCGTGGGCGAGGAGGTCCTCGTGGGGGTCGTTGCCGCGGACGAACTGGTGGGTCTCGACCGTCGCGACGGCCCCGAGACGCGACTGGACGACGGTGACCGCGTCCTCGCCGTCGCGGGCGTCGGTGGCGTCGGTGGCGTCGCCACCGGGGAGGGAGTTGACGGCGTGGACCGTATCGCTGGCGTCGAGGCGGCGGTCGAGATAATCACACAGCGCGGCGCTCGTATCGACGGTGTCGGTGCCGACGACGTAGACGGTCATGCGCGTCCCATCGAGGCGGAGTAGCATAAAACGGGGTTTTACCCTCCCCAAAACATTTGCCCGGTCCACGAGGATGGCCGCGTATGCGCCGCGAAACCACGCTGGCCGCCGGGGCGGCCGGCGTTGCCCTCCTGGCCGTCGTCGCCGCCGTCCTCGTCCCCGGCGCCCTCGCCGATCCGAGCGAGGAGCGACCGGTTCGTCCCGGCCCGGTCGACATCGCCGACATGGAGATTTCGGCCGGCGACGTGACCGGCGATACGGTGACGCTGAACGTCGTGACGCGCCTGTCCCATCGTGGCCCGCCGGCGCGGAACGTGACCGTGCGGATACAGGCGGTCGATGCGGAGTCGGGGCTCGTCGAGACGACGCGAACGACGACCGCCGGCGACCTGACCGGGGAACGCGAGGTAGCGGTGCCGACGAACCTGACCGTCGAGCGCGAGGGTGGCTACCGGATTCGTGCGGTCGTCTACCGCGACGACCAGCGGGTCGACAGCGGGACGCGCGAACTCCGCGGCCTCGAAGCCCTCCAGCCGCCGTACGCCCGAAGCGCCGTGGGCTTCGCCGAGGCGGACGCCCTCCCGCCGGTCGCCTTCTCCGTCGCCGGGACGGAGGGCAACCGGACGACACTCGCCCTGCAGATGGCACTGACCAACGCGGGCGACGACCGGCCGGGGGACCTGCGCGTCACGGTGACGCTCCGGCAGGCCGACTCGAACATCGTCGCCAACCGCACCTCGGTCCCGGTGGGGTCGATCCGCCCCGGCCGCACGGAGACGGTCGAGACGCGGCTGACGGTGCCGACGGGCTACAACTACTACATCGACGCCGTGCTCTGGAAGGACGGGGTCGTCATCGACAGCGCCCGCGGGGCGGCGAATCTGGACCCGACGGAGACGATCAGCGTCAACGAGACGCGACGCGACGTGGAACTGCGCGTGAGTGACTTCACCCGCGGCGACGGGGACGACGAGCGTCCCCGGCCGGAGGCGACGGGGATGCCCACCTCGGGTGGCGGTCCCGGTTTCGGCGCCGCCGTCGCCGTCGTTGCGCTCCTCGCCGCGGCCCTACTCGCACGGAGGACGAGCCAATGAGTGAGACAGACACCATCCCCGAGAGTGAGAGTACCGACGCGGACGAGAGCGAGGGTCGCGGCGAGCGCGTCCGCCGCTACGCCAACTACGCCGTCCTGCTCGTCCTCGGCGTCCTCGCCTTCGTCGCCGTGATCCAACTGTATCTCAGCGTCTCGAACGCCATCCGGACGTGGATCGAGCCGGAGTACCGGTCGCTGTTTCAGGCGGCTTTCAATCTCGTCGTCCTGCTCGCGGCGGGGCTCGGCATCTCGTATCAGCTCCGCCGGCTGTACGGCTAGGTGACGACGACCCACGCGACGAACACGGCGATGCCGCCGAGACCCGTGCTGAGGACGGCGTGAACCCGGAGGCGGTCGAGCAGTTCGTGTGCGTCGCCGGTGACCGTCAGGAGTTCGTGCACGTCGCTCCCGAGTTCACACCGCGGCAGGAAGTCCATCGCGACGTGGAGGAAGATGCCGGCGGCGAAGCCGAAGACGACACCCCGAACGGCCGCGGAGGCCGGGAGCTGAATCAGGCTGGAGACGATGGCCGCGATGCCTACGCCCGCCGCCGGGAGGAGGAGCACGGTCGGGTTCCGACCCTTCGAGACGAGGCGTCGAGCCGCCGCGTAGCCCGCCGGTCCCTTGTGCGAGACGATGGCGAGGCCGAGAATGGGACCGAGCGTCGGCATGTTGCCGTAGATGATACCGATGATCAGCCCCGCGGAGAAGGCGTGCGCGGAGAGTTCGGCGACGGTGCGGTCAAGGGGCAGGTCGTAGTGGGCGAGTCGGTGGCCAACGGTGTGGCCGGCAAAGCCCACCAGCAGGCCGAGCGCGATGCCGAACCCGCCGAAGTTGGTGTCGTGGGCGATGGCCTGCGGGACGAGAAAGACGGCCGCGCTGGTGATCATCGCGCCGGCGGCGAGCCCGTAGCCCCAGACGAGCGCCCACGACCGGTCGCCGAGCGTCCGCCGACCGAGCGGGATGCCGAGCGCCATCGCGGCGAAAGCCACCCACGAGATACCGAGGAGTTTCCAGGCACCGAGAGTCGTCGCGAGCGCCGAGAGGCCGACGAAGACGCCGGTACTGGCGAGACCGACGATGGAAGAGACACGCATATTAACAACTAAACTGACGCAATTAATAATACGTTCGGTTCGGCTACCGGGTGGCCGACTTCCACGCCCGCAGGTCGAGCACCTCGCCGTCGGCGTCCTCGGCGTCGCGGGCCGCCCACACGAACATCGGGGCCACGTCGGCCGGGTCGCGGCCCTTGCCGCCGCTGAGGTCGGTAGCGACGTAGCCGGGGTCGACGACGGCGACGGACCCGTCGATGTCGGCCGCGAACCCCCGAACCAGCGCCTCGGCGCCCGCCTTCGAGACGGCGTAGGCACCCATCCCCGGCGTCGACTCCCGGGCAACGCTCCCCGACGGGACGAGGATTCGCGCGTCGGGTGCGAGATGTGGCAGCGCCTCGCGTATCGTCGTGAAGACGCCGCGCAGGTTGGTGCGCATCGTGTCGTCGAAGCGCGTGTACGACTCCTCCCCGAGCGGACTCTCTCCGGGTGGGCCGTGGTTGACGGCGGCGTTCGCCACCACTACGTCGATAGCGCCCTCACCGGCGGCCGTCTCCATCAGCCGCTCCACGTCGAACTCGTCGCGGACGTCCGCCCGCACCGGCGTCACCGAACCGTCCGCCGATTCGACGACCGACTCGAGGTCGTCGAGCGTCCGAGCACAGCAGGTGACGTGGGCGCCCTCGGCCGCGAACCTCCGTACGACGCTCGCACCGATTCCCCGACTCGCTCCCGTAACGACGGCGTTTGTTCCGTCCATAGCCGTCGTTAGCGTGGCAGCCGCATGAATCCCCGGACGGTGCGCCGACGAACCGTGTGAACGTTAGTCAATAACGGATGTTAATTTGTGTTTTGCTAACTTTATTTCGGAATTTTTAATTGGTTCCGGGCCAAATCCGTGAGTATGAGTAGAGCAACCATCTCCGACGAGCAGTCAGCGGACGACTACTACCTCCCCGGCGTGTCCGTCTCCACGAAGCCCGGTCCGGTCGAGCAGTTTCTCACGCGCCTGTTCCGGCGCCGCGGTCGGTTCTAAACACGCGTCGTTTTTATCCTCTCGCCCGTTGTACCGGGGGTGAACCTCCGCGCCTTCGATCCGGCCCACGTCGTCGCGGCGCATATGGTCGTTCTCGTCGCCGTGATCCATCTCGCACTCGGCGTCAGTAACTGGCTGGCGTATCTGAGCGCCGGCATCCTCGTCCCGCCCGACCTGCGGTGGCCGCTGTTCGTCCTCTCCGGGGTGGCTCTCGTCGTTGGCCTACTCGCCGCCGTCGGAGGTGCGAAGCGCCGCCCACTCTACGTCGGCGGCATCGTCCTGATGATTCTCTACGTCGGCGGCTACTTCGCGTGGCACGCGAGCGGCCATCGCCCGCTCTTTTTCCTCGGCCCCGGCACCCACCACGGCGGGTCGACGCTCGCGTATCTGGCCGCACACGTCGTCGCCGGTCCCGTCGAGACACTCGCGCTCGCCTCCGAGACGGTGCTCGCGGCCCTGCTCGGGTACCTCCTGTACCGGATCTGACGGCATCGCACCGTCGCTGCAGGTGCGGCGCACGCTTTTGTCGCCACCCGTCGAAGGGGTGCTATGACAGGCGACCCGTTCGTCGTTGTCGGTGGCGACGCCGCCGGCCTGAGTGCAGCGAGCAAGTTCCGCCGCGAGGCCGACCGGGACGTGATCGTCTTCGAGAAAGGGCGGTGGATCTCCTATGCCCACTGCGGGACGCCCTACTTCGTCGAGGGGTCGGTCGAGCGGCTGACGGACCTGCTCTCGCTCTCGCCCCCCGCGGCCGAGGAGCGGGGTATCGACCTGCGCCGTGGCCACGAAGTCGTGTCGGTCTCGCCCGCGGATCGCACTGTTACCGTCCACGCCGACGGCGAGCGCTTCGATCAGCCCTACGCCGAGTTGCTCGTCGCGACGGGCGCGAGCGCCGCAGCCGGGCCGTTCGACACCGCACTCGACGGCGCCTTCACCCTCCACGGCCTCGACGACGCCGCGGCCATCGACGCCTACGTCGCGGCGCCGGAGGAGTACGACCGTGACCGCCTCGGCGACGGCCCGGTCGACGCCGACCGCGTCGACCACAACGTCGCGCTCGACCCACCGGAGCGGGCGGCCGTCGTCGGCGGCGGCTACGTCGGCGTCGAGATGACCGAGGCGCTCGTCGCCCGCGGCGTCGAGGTCCACCTCTACCAGCGCTCCGATCGCCTCCTCCCGCCGTTCGGCGCGGCGGCCGGCGAACGGGTCGAATCGACCCTCGAAGCGCAGGGCGTCACGGTCCACACCGGGACGAGCGTCGAGGAACTCGTCGGCGAGGGTCGGATCGACGCCCTGCGCGTCGACGGCGGGACGCGCCCGGTCGACATGGCGGTCGTCGGCATCGGTATCGAACCGAACGCGACCCTCCTCGACGGGACGGGCGTCGACCGGGGGCCGAACGGCGCGATCCGAACCGACGACTACGGGCGGACGAACCTCCCGGCCGTCTACGCCGCGGGCGACGTGGCGACGGCGCGCCACGCGGTGACGGGCGAGGAGACGTGGGTCCCCCTCGGGCTGACGGCGAACCGCGCGGGCCGGGCCATCGGCTCGACGGTCGCCGGCGATCCGACGCCCGTCGGGGACGTGGCCGGGACGGCGGTCGTGAAGGCTTTCGACCTCGAATGCGGACGTGTCGGGCTCCTCGCCGAGGCGGCGGCCGACGCCGGCTTCGACCCCGTGGGCGAGACGATCACCGCGGGGTCGCGCTCGGGTTACTACCCCGGCGGCGACGAGACGGTGGTCACGCTCGTCGCCGACCGCACGAGCGGGCGGGTCCTCGGCGGTGCCATCGCCGGCGAAGACCGCGCGGCCGTTCGGATCGACACGCTCGCGACGGCCATCGAGGCCGACCTGACCGTCGCCGAACTCGAACGCCTCGACCTGGCGTACGCGCCACCGTTCAGCCCCGTCTGGGACCCCGTCCTCGTCGCGGCGAAGGTGCTGAACGGACGGCTGTGATACGGATTATTGTAACTGTGTATCGGTGGTTTGTCCGAACAGTCCGCGACCCCGCGGGCGGGCGATCACCGCGCGAGCGTGGCGGGTAGTATATACGGATCACGTCCCTAGGGGAGGACATGAACGGTACTCCGTCGACGGGGGCGGCCGACGGACGGTCGGTCGTCGTTGTCGGCAGCGGGTTCGGCGGCCTCTCGACGGCCTGCTATCTCGCCGACGCTGGCGCTGACGTGACCGTCCTGGAAAAAAACGAACAGCTCGGCGGCCGGGCCAGTCGCCTCCACGCCGACGGCTTCCGGTTCGATATGGGGCCCTCCTGGTATCTCATGCCCGACGTGTTCGAGGACTTCTTCGGCGACTTCGACCGGCGCCCCGAGCAGTACTACGGCCTCGAACGCCTCGACCCCCACTACCGCATCTTCTTCAAGGACGGCGACCGGGTCGATCTACTGCCGGAGTTCGACGCCAACCGCGAACTGTTCGAGTCCTACGAACCCGGCGCCGGTGAGGCGCTACAGGCGTATCTGGATCAGGCCGAATACACCTACGACGTGGGAATGGAGCATTTCGTCTACGAGGACCGCGCCCGCCTGCGCGACTTCGTCGACCCCGACGTCCTCCGGTACGCCAACGGCCTCTCCCTGCTCGGGACGATGCAAGAGCACGTCGAGGACTACTTCGACCACCCCAAGCTACAACAGATCGTCCAGTACTCCCTCGTGTTCCTGGGCGGCGCGCCGTCGAACACGCCCGCTCTCTACAACCTGATGAGCCACGTCGACTTCAACCTCGGCGTCTACTACCCCGAGGAGGGGATGGGCGGCGTCGTCGACGGTGTCGTCGCGATGGCCGAGGAACTCGGCGTCACGTTCCACACGGACCACTCGGTCTCGGAGATCAGGGGACGGGAGGGCGGCTTCGCCGTCCGTACCGAGGACGGCCGCGAGTTCTTCCCCGACGAGGTGGTCTCCGATGCCGACTACGCCCACACCGAACAGGAACTCCTCGTCCCCGAGGACCGCCAGTACGACGCCGACTACTGGGACTCACGCACCTACGCGCCCTCCGCCTTCCTCCTCTATCTCGGTGTCGAGGGTGACGTGGACCCGCTGGCCCACCACACGCTCGTCCTCCCGACCGACTGGGACGCCCACTTCGACACCATCTTCGGCGACGACCCATCGTGGCCCGAGGAGCCGGCGTACTACCTCTGTGTCCCCTCCGAGACGGACGACACCGTCGCCCCCGAGGGCTACAGCAACCTCTTTGCCCTCGTGCCCATCGCCCCCGGCCTCGACGACGGGCCGGACCGCCGCGAGCAGTTCCGTGACCTGTTGCTCGACGACATCGCCGAACACACCGGCGTCGACATCCGGGACCGCATCGTCTTCGAGGAGTCCTTCTCGGTCTCCGAGTTCGCCGACCGGTACAACAGCACGCAGGGGACGGCGCTCGGCCTCGCACACACGCTCCGCCAGACTTCGCTGCTCCGGCCGCCCCACGCCTCGACCGAGGTAGATGGCCTCTACTTCACCGGCTCCTATACGACGCCCGGTATCGGCGTGCCGATGTGTCTCATCAGCGGCCGCCTGACGGCCGAGCGGATGGCGAAAGAGCGACGATGACGGCGGCCGCGGCGCGGTATCTGGTGAAGCTGTCGCGCCCGCGGTTCTGGCTCTACCTCGCCGGTCCCGTCGCCGTCGGCGTCGTCTACGGCGCGGCGTCGACGGCCGACCTCTTTACCCCGACCACGCTCACCCTCTTTGCGTACTTCCTCCTCCCCGCGAACGTCCTCCTGTACGGCGTCAACGACGTGTTCGACGCCGACGTGGACGTGGAGAACCCCAAAAAGGAGGGCCGGGAAGTGCGCTACGGCGGGAACCGACTCGTCCCCGTCGCCGTCGGCGTCAACGGCCTCCTCGTCCTCGCACCGACGGCGCTGACGCCGCCGCTCGCGTGGCCGTGGCTCGCCGGCTTCCTCGCACTCGGGGTGGCCTACAGCGCGCCGCCGTTCCGGCTGAAGGTCCACCCGCCGCTCGACTCCCTCTCGAACGGGCTGTACGTCCTGCCCGGCGCCGCGGCCTACGCGGCCGTCGCCGGCGCCCACCCACCACTCCTCGCCGTCGTCGGCGGGTGGCTGTGGACGATGGCGATGCACACCTTCTCCGCGATTCCCGACATCGAACCGGACCGCCGGGCGGGCATCGAGACGACGGCTACGGCGCTCGGCGAGGGGGCGACCTACGCCTACTGCGCGGCCTGCTGGGCGCTCGCCGCCGTCGCTTTCGGCCTGCTCGACGTTCGGCTCGGCGTCCTCATCGGTCTGTACCCCGTCGGCGTCGTCCTCGTTGCCCGGTCGTCGGTGGCAGCCGACCGGGCGTACTGGTGGTTCCCCGCCGTCAACACCGTCGTCGGCGCGCTCATCACGATGGGCGGCCTCTGGGGGCTCGTCCATGGCTAACGGGAGCGACGGCGACGGCGGGGCGGGGACGGGCACCGTCGGGGCGCCCGCGACCACCCGCCGCGACGCCCGGACCGAGATGCAGGCCCGCCTCGACGCCCTGATCCGCGAGAATCGGTTCACCGTCGCCGTCGTCTTCCCCGTCGTCGGTGCCGTCCTCCTCGTCGCGAGCGCGGAGGGAGTCGTCCCCCCACCGTTCGCGTTCGACCCTCTGCTCATCCTGCTCGGGACGCTCGTCATGCGCTCGCCGCTACTGGTGGGCATCGCGCCGCTGATCGACCGCAAGGCTGCGGTCGGTATCGCCGGCCTCGCCGGCTACGCCTACGCCATCGAGTTCGTCGGGCTGCGGACCGGGTGGCCCTACGGCGAGTTCCACTACGCCATCGACCTCGGCCCGACAGTCGCGGGCGTCCCCGTTGGCCTGCCCGTCTTCTTCCTGCCGCTGGTCTGTAACGCCTACCTGCTCTGTCTGCTCCTCCTCGGCCCGCGGGCGCGGGCGGCGAGCGTCCGACTCCCGACCGTCATCGGCACCGTCGTGGCGATGGATCTGGTCCTCGACCCCGGCGCCGTGGCGCTTGGCTTCTGGACCTACCCCGCCGGCGGCGCCGTCTACGGCGTCCCGCTCTCGAACTTCGTGGGGTGGGTGTTATCGGCGACGGTGACCGTACTCGTCCTCGACGCCGTCCTCGACCGGTCGGCACTGCTCGACCGACTGAAGGCCTGCGAGTTCGCGCTCGACGATCTGGTGAGTTTCGTTCTGCTCTGGAGCGCGGTCAACGTCTACTTCGGCAACTGGGGGGCGGCGGCGGTCGGCGGCCTGTTCGCGCTCGGACTGGTTCGGACGGCGCGGTTCGACGTGCCGACCCGGCCGCGCTGGCTCTAGGTCAGCCGCCGGAGCCCCTCGACCGCGCCACGCAGGAGGCGACGACCGACCCCACGGTTCGGGTCGCGTCCGCGCTCGGGGTCCAGATCACC
The DNA here is from genome assembly GCF_000427685.1 of Haloplanus natans DSM 17983. Lineage (NCBI taxonomy): Archaea > Methanobacteriati > Methanobacteriota > Halobacteria > Halobacteriales > Haloferacaceae > Haloplanus > Haloplanus natans. The sequence goes on along the minus strand of NZ_KE386573.1, from coordinate 1,271,855 downwards.
GGACATCTCGGGGACGCAGCTCACCCGCATGAAGACGGTTTCGGGGTCGCGGTTCCAGAGCCAGTGCCAGCGCGTCCGGGCGACGAGCGCGAGTTTCCGGGCCGTGCCGATGGACGGGGTCGCGGAGAGCACGTCGTAGTCGCGCCCACGGATCAGCCGGTGGTGGTCGGCGTAGAGGACGGCGGCGACCAGCACCGGGAACTGGCAGTCGTCGGGGAGATACTCGATGCCCGCGACGCCCTCGCGGTAGAGCGCTTCCGTCCGCCGGAGTTCCCGCTCCATCGCCTCGCGGAACTCGTCGGTCACCTCGAAGTTCCGGAGGTCGGACTCGTTGACGCCGTACTCGTCGAGCGTCTCCTGGGGGAGGTAAATCCGGTCGCGTTCGACGATGTCCTCGCGCACGTCGCGAAGGAAATTCGAGAGCTGGAACGCCTCGCCGAGTGCCGTCGCGTGCGGGAGCGCACGCTCCGGATCGTCGGGGTCCATCACCGCAGTCATCATCCGCCCGACCGCGGCCGCCGAGCCGTCCATGTACGCCCGGAGTTCCTCGAACGTCTCGTAGCGGCTCTTGGTCACATCGGTCAACATCGCGTCGACGAACGTGTTCACGTCAGTCTCGGGGATATCGTGGGTCTCACGAAGGTCGGCGAAGGCGTCGAGCACCGGATCGTCGGTCGGTTCCTCGCCGAGTGCTGCCGCACGCAGGCGTTCGAGCTCCGCCCGCTGTTCCGCGGGCGGGACGCCCTCGGCGTCGTCGACCACTTCGTCGGCCACTCGGAAGAAGGCATAGAGGACGTACGTCGACTCACGGACCCGTTCGGGAAGGAGCCGGGTGGCGAGGTGGAACGTCTTCCCCGTGCGCCGCTGAATCTCTTTCCCGCGGGCGACGCCGTCGTCGCTCACCATCGTCGGTACCCCCCCGCCGGGCGGCGAGTGCGAACGTGATCGGCCGTGATCGTGACTGAATCGTGAACTATCATGTCACCAGAACGTATCGCTGCAGTCGTAGACGACCCCGTGGTTCGGACAGACGTACTTGCAGTGACGGCGAGACATCGCCGTCTCGCAACGGGGACACCGAGCAGACATACTCTTATATACACACCACATCGACATGACTGTTCCGCCGGTCGGTCGAGCGATGTCGAGATGGAAATATTTCGATCCGCAGGGCGTCGATCTTTGAACCGAGAGGAGAGTCGGTGGACGCGGGACTCGTCAGTCGATCAACACTCCGACCAGCCACACGACTCGCAGGTCTTGCAGCCTTCGGAGTAGTAGAGGCTCATCGAACCGCATTCGGGACACTCGGGACTCTCGCCGGCGGCGAGCAGGTCGGCGGTATCGTCGGTGTCGTTCGCCACCGCCGCGCCGCCGTCGGCTTCGGGGCCGTCGTTCGCCGGCGTCGGCGTCGCCCCGGCCTCGGCTTCGGCCTCCTCGAGTTCCGTCAGGTTCTGCTGTTTGGGGTACGGCCGGTCGATTTCGTCGTCGAGGTAGCGACGCATCGCCGTCCCGACGGCGTCCGGGATGGAGTTGATCTGTTCGCCCTTGTCCCACGCCACCTTCGGCGAGCGGATGCCCTGCAGTTCGGAGGCAATTTCGCGTGGGTCGACGCCCGAGCGCAGGGCCGTCGAGATGGTCTTCGCCAGCGCCTCGGTGAAGGAGGCGGTGAAGCCGCCGGAGTTGCCGATGTTGGCGAAGAGTTCGAACGGCTGTCCCGCCTCGTCCTCGTTGATATTGACGTAGAGCTTCCCGTAGCCCGTGTCGACGCGCTGGGTAACGCCGTGGAGTACGTCCGGCCGCGGGCGCTTGGTTCCGAGTTCGCGCTCGCCGTCGGCGGCCGCGAGCAGTTCCTCCAGTTCGGCGTCGAGGGCGGCCTGTACGTCCTCGTTGTCGAGGAAGCCCTCGAGGCCCCCGAACACGTCTTCGATCTGTTCGACGAGCGCCGCCGCGGCCTCGCCCTCGTCCGCGAACTCCGTGTTCTGAGCGCGGGTCGTCAACACCTGTTTCGAGCGCGTCCCGTCGCGGTAGACGGTGACGCCTTTGCCGCCGTGTTGGTAGATGTACCGATACGCCTCGTCCATATCCTCGACCGTCGCGCTGTTAGGGAAGTTACAGGTCTTCGAGATGGCGGAGTCGACGCCCTCCTGACACGCACACTGGACGGCCGCGTGTTCCTTCCCGGTCAGGTCGCCGGTGACGACGAACAGTTCGCCGATGGCGTTCGGCACCGTCTCCAGGCCTTCGACGCCGTCGAACTCGTTTGCGGCCATCTGCTCTTGGGCCTCCTGCTTGACCGCGTCGATGTCGAGGTCGTTCGCCTCTAGCGTCCGGAGGAAGTAGTCGTCGAACTCGACGAGCATCTCGTCGCCCTGCACGTCGTCGGAGACGTTCTTGTAGTAGGCGACGTTGTAGATGGGCTCACAGCCGCCGGTGGTGTTGCCGACCATGGAGGTGGTGCCCGTCGGGGCGATGGTCGTCGTGTTGTGGTTGCGGATCGGGAAGCCGTCCGCCCACTCGTCGGCGTCCTCGCCCGTGTGGTGCTCGAACCACTCGCGGTAGCGGGTGGGGTCGGCGTACTTCGAGTCGTCCCAGTCCTCGAACGAACCGCGTTCGGCCGCGAGTTCGTGGGAGGCCCACTTCGACTCGTGGTTGATGTGGGTCATCAGCTGCCGGGCGACTTCGTTGCCCGTGTCGCTGCCGTAGCGGATGCCGAGTTGGACGTACAGCTGCGCGAGTCCCATGACGCCCAGGCCGATCTTGCGCATCTCGCGGACCTTCTCCTCGATTTCGTCGACCGGGAAATCCGACATCGTGACGACGTTCTCGAGGAATCGGGTGCCGTAGTCGATGCGGTGGTCGAACGCGTCCCAGTCGATGGCTTCCTCGAGGAAGGCGTCGACCGCGTCGGCCTCCGAGTCGTACTCGTCTTCGTGTTCGTCGGCCCACACCCGCCAGTCCGGCGCGTCGAAGTCGGCGAGCGTCGAGAGGTTGATGTGGCCGAGGTTGCAGGCCTCGTACTCCTCCAACGGCTGTTCGCCACAGGGATTTGTTGCAAGTATTCTATGACTTGGATTTTCTTCTACATCGAAAGAATGTTGCTTGTTCACCCGCTCCAGATAGATCACGCCGGGTTCGCCGTTCTCGTGGGCGCCCTCGACGATGTCCTCCCAGATGACCTCGGCGGGCATCGACAGTTCCTCGCCCACCTCGACGTACTCGCCGAGGCCGAACATCTCGTAGAGTTCCCTCGTCTCGGGGGTGGCGACGTGGGGCTCGCCCGTCCGCGGGTTGGTGAACGTGAACTCCTCGCCCGCCTGCAGGGCGTCCATGAAGTCGTCGGTGATACCGACGGAGATGTTGAAATTCGAGAGGTGGCCCTCGACGGCGTTGCGGAGGTGTTTCGGGACCTTCCCCTCGTCGTCGATGAGTTCGCGGGCCTCCTCCAGCGCGGCGGCAAAGGAGTTGTGCGTGAAGTCGTCGGGGTCGTTCAGCCGGAGGGTGTGAGCCAGCGAGACGTCCTTGTTTTTCGCGTGGATGAACTGGATCACGTCCGGATGGGAGATGCGCATGACACCCATCTGGGCGCCTCGTCGAGCGCCGCCCTGCGCGATGGTCTCGCACATCTGGTCGAACGTGCGCATGAAGGTGATCGGACCCGAGGCGATGCCGCCGGTGGAGCCCACGGCGTCGCCGTAGGGGCGGAGCCGCCAGAAGGCATACCCCATGCCGCCACCACTGTTGTGGGAGACGACGGAACTGGCGACGTACTCGTGGTCGTCGTCGACAGTCACGTCGTAGACGGTCGCGGTTCCCGCTTCGGCGACCGTTTCGACCGGAACCCGCCACGTCGAACCGTCCACGGTCCCGACGCTCGGACCCTGCGAGTCGATGCGTTCCAACGTCTCGGCCATCGTCTCGCCGCGTGAATCCACGAAGCCGACCGTATCGAGGAACGTGTCGAGTCCGCGCTCGCCCGTCGGACCGACGTTGTAGTACTCGCGGTGGTCCGCGTCGTACTCCCACTTCCCCGCTGGAATGCCGATCCCGAGCAACAACTGCTGAACGCCGTCAACCAGTTTCTGAGACGATGTCCAGAACCGGGGGTACGCGTCGTTCTGGAGGCTGCCATCGGTCGAAAAGAGTCCGCGGAGGAACGCACCGATCGTCCCGCGATCAGCACACCACACCGCATCGGGAACGCTCGCCGACGTAGCGTCGGGTTTCGCGTCACCGAAGTTGGTGAGCCACCAGCGTTTGACCTCGTGGCTGTGGACGACGGCGTCGTAACATCCGTCCTCCCAGCGCCAGTCGAGTCCGGTATCGAACAGGTCACGACAGAGCCGTTCGACGCGTTCGAGCGTTTCGTCGCGGTTGAGGTGGAAGCGAATCCCGTCTTCGTGTGTCGATCCGTCGCCGACCCACATCCCTACGAGTTCCGCGAGGTCGGGTGTGAGTTCGGTCGGCTGACGGACGGTCTTGACGGCCTCGCCGTTTGCCTCGAGCGAGCGATTCTCGCGGTGACGCGCGATCGTTCGTGTGGAGACGCCGAGTTCACGCGCCATCTCGCCGTCCGACCGGCCGTCAGCATAGAGGGCGTCGAACTCGTTCTCGTCGAAACTGACGGTCCCGCCGGGACGGCCACCGGTCCCGTTCGGGTCGAGTCCGAGTTCGAGCGAGCGGCGGCGCTGGATGGTCGAGGCCGAACTGTCGAGTCGGTCGGCGATCTCGTAGTCGCTGAGCCCCTCGGCGTGGAGTTCGAGGATTTCGTCGTTGGAGACGGTTCGCCGGTCGGACCACCGTGCGCCGCCAGCGACGGTCGTCAGTTCGGTCGTGGCGTCCTCGGGGTCGATCCACCCGAGGCGGAGCGAGAGCATGTCACCGGGATCGACGGCATCGATCCGGCGCCACTCGCCGTCGACGAGCAACTCGTGGTTCGGCGTGCCGGTGATCTCGACGCCGACCGCCGTCTTGATACGGTGGACCGGGGCGTCGTTGTACGCATGCGTCGCGTCGACGGTCCTCGTCCGATGCCCGTCGCCATCCCGCTGGACGACTCGGTCGCCGGGGTCCACGTCGGCGATGGAGACGACACCCTCGCCCTCGACGTAGATGTCGGTGTCCTCGGTCAAACACTGGAACACCTGGGCCGCCTCCTTGGCCGTCTGGTGGATGTCGTCGATGTCGTCCTCGGGGGAGTCGACGAAACACGCCGAAAGCTGCTGGAGTTCGTCGCCCGCGTTCATCAGCGTGGGCGAGTTGGGCATGAAGGAGAGATCCGTCATCAACGTCTCGAACTCCTCGCGGGTCTCCTCGACGACCGTTCGGACGTCCGCGGGCAGGTCCGGGACGACCGTCTCGTAGGCGAACTTGTTGACGTTGTACTCGGTGAGCGTCGTCTCGACATCCGCGTCGGCGGTGGTGCCCGCACCGAACACCTCGGCGGCGAGTTCGTCTCGCCGGGGGTGGTCGGGTTTCAACTGGTCGGGCGTGACCGTGATCTCTACGTCCCGTTTGCGCGCCTCGAACACCGCTTCGGCGAGGGCGATGTTCTTCGCGACGCGCGGGAAGAGATCCTCCTGATCCTCGATCAGGTCCCCGTCCGCGTCCTTGCGAAGGTAGCGTGCCGGGAGGATGTTGTGGTAGGCGTTGGCGGTGAGTCGCTCCTCCAGAGCGTCCCCGTCCGTCCGCTTGATCGGTCGTTCCAGTTCGTCGGCCTCGATGTCGTGCGTACTCATGTGTTGGTCGTCGTGGTGGTCGGTTCGCGGCCCGTCTCACCCCACCCCTGGAGGTCAGGCACGGCCCGGTAGCTGGCTCGAATCCGCTCGTTCGTGACGGTTGCTGTAAGTGGAATCGGTGGTGTAAAGGCTTGGGTTCCGATCGCCAATCTATCCGATTCCTGTCTACTTTGGCGGCGGCGTGTCGCCGCTATACGACTCCACGTTCACTTCCCAACGCATATAACGGTATGTAGATCGGAGCGAAAGTGAAATCTGACGGACGAAATCGACCGCCTGCAGCGTGATGTCCAGTTGAACGAAAGGGGGGTTAGTTACGCGCGGTGGGCTTCGAAACACTCCCCGACGTGTCACCACGAGGCACGGTCCATACGTCGACGAACGCCGCGAGCCGGAATTACGTCTCCAGATTATGATAGGATGCTGAACGGCGTCAACAGCGGAGTCCCGCCCACAGACTTATGCCTCCGCTGGGAGTCGGGACGGATATGTCGCTCACGTCGCAGATGCTCCTCCAGATGGGCGGGGTTCTGGGAGGGCCGCTCGGCCAGTTACTCCTCGCCATTGTCGCTATCGGCGTCGTGGTCGTCGTCGGCCGCATCGTCCTGAAAATCGCGTGGCGGCTGGTGACTATCGCGGCCATCGTGGTCGGCCTCCTCCTGATCGCGTCGCTGTTTCTCGCTTAGGCCGCGTCCGGCACCCGTGCCGCGCGCAGGAAGTTGTCGATGACGTCGTGGCCGGCAGCTGTCAGCACGCTCTCGGGGTGGAACTGCACGCATTCGATGGGGTATTCGCGGTGGCGGATGCCCATGACGAGGTCCGTCCCGTCGTGGGCGGTGGTCGCGGTCACCTCGAAGGGGTCGGGTATCTCGGTGGCGACGAGGGAGTGGTAGCGCCCGGCCTGAAACCCCTCGTCGAGGCCGGCAAAGACCCCCTCGCCGTCGTGGTCGACGGGGTAGGCCTTGCCGTGGATGGGTTCGGGCGCGTGGCCTACGGTGCCGCCGTAGGCGTAGACGGCCGCTTCGAGGCCGAGACAGACCCCGAGGGTCGGAATCGACGCGCTGACCTCGCGGAGGACGGCGTTGGTCACGCCCACGTCGCGGTCGTTTTTCGGATGCCCCGGCCCGGGGCTGATGACGATGGCGTCGGGGGCGACGGCCCGCACCTCGTCCAGCGTCGCGGTGTTTTTCAGCACCTCGACGGCGATGGGGTCGCCGGTCACGGGGTCGGGATGCTCCGAGATGTACTCGACGAGGTTGTAGGTGAAGGAGTCGAAGTTGTCGATTACGAGGACCTTCATCGGCGAGCCTCCGGTTCGGGGGCCGATTCGATGCGCTCGATGGCGTCCAACACGCCACCCATCTTCTGTTCGGTCTCCTCGTACTCGCTCGCGGGGTCGCTGTCGGCGACGATGCCCGCACCCGCCTGCACGGTAACCCGGTCCGGATCGCCGGATTCCACCGTCGCCGTCCGGATGACGATAGCGAACTCGGCGTCGCCGGACCACGAGTAGTAGCCGACGCCGCCGCCGTAGACGCCTCGGGGGTCCCGCTCCAACTGGTCGATGATCTCCATCGCCCGCACCTTCGGGGCGCCGGTGAGCGTTCCCGCCGGGAACGTCGCGCGCGTGGCGTCGAAGGCGTCGAAGGGGGGCGAGCGCTCGCCGCCGGCACCGGGATCCGATCCCGTCGCCAGTCGCCCCGTCACCGTCGACTCGATGTGCTGGACGTGGGAGTATTTCAGCACGTTCATGAACTCCTCGACACGGACCGATCCGGGCTCCGACACCCGGCGCACGTCGTTGCGGGCCAGATCGACCAGCATCGTGTGTTCGGCCCGTTCCTTTCCGTCGGCGAGCATCTCGCCCGCGAGGCGGCGATCCTCGACCGGGCTGGTACCCCGCGGACAGGTGCCCGCGATGGGGTTCGAGACGACGCGCTCGCCCTGCACCGACACCAGCGTCTCGGGGCTGGCGCCGACGATGGAGCGGTCGCCGTGGCGCAGGAGGTACATATACGGCGAGGGGTTGACCTCGCGAAGCGACGCGTAGAGGCCGAGCGGATCGATCTCGCCCGTGAGTTCGCGCTTCCGCGAGATGACGCCCTGGTAGATGTCGCCGTCGAGGACGTGCGCTTTCGCCTTCCGCACCGCGTCCTCGTACTCCTCGCGGGGGCCGACCGTCTCGCCGGCGCGGACGAAGCCGCCGGGTTCGGGGTCGCCGGCCGCAGCGAGCGTCTCCTCTACGTCCGCCGCCTCGTCGAGGAGGGCGTCGTACACCGCTCCGGGGTCGGCGTCCGGATCGACGACGGGCGTGAAGACGAGTTCGACCGTTTCCGCGGCGTGGTCGAACGCGATGGTTCGTGTTGTGAGGACGAACTCCGCGTCGGGGACGATCGGTTCGGGACGGTCGACCCCCACCTCGTCGAGCCAGAGGTCGTAGACGGCGTCGTAGGCGAGGAAGCCGACCAGACCGCCGTCGAGGTGTTGGCGGTCGATGTCGGGGAACCCGACCCGGTCCAGATCGGGGAAAGCGGTCCGCAGGGCGTCGAGAACGTCGGCGTCGGGGTCGACGGTGCCGGCCGCTTCGGCCACCAGGTTCGCGGCCGGACCGCCGAGCGATTCGACGGTCGTCTCGCTTCCCGTCACCGAGACGACGGCCTCTGGATCGTAACCGACGAAGGAGTAGCGGGCGTGGCGGTCGGCACCCTCGCCGTCCGCGGTGAACGCGCCCTCGGGGTCGCTGGAGGGCGTCTTCTCCGCGCTCTCCAGCAGGAAGCCGTAGTCGCTGTCGTCGTCGAGGGCGGCGTACGCCGAGAGCGGCGTCGACTCGACATCGAGCGTGACGGCGAGATGAGCGATCACCGGCTCCGCCCGGTCGAGGGGGCCGACGAACGCGTCGCGGTCGCGATCCGGCGTCACGCGACCACCTCCGCGACGTTGCGGACGACGGCCGAAATCGGGTCGGCCGTTCCGCGCACCCTCATGCCGACACCTCCAGCGCCGCGTTTCGAACGAACGACGCGACCGCGTCGTGGTCTTTCTCCCCGCCGCTTCGCTCGACGCCGCTGGAGACGTCGACCGCGTAGGGATCGACCGTCCGCACCGCGTCGGCGACGTTCTCCGGCGTCAGCCCGCCGGCGAGGACGACCGGCGTCGACAGGTGGTCGACGAGGGCGCGGGCGGCGTTCCAATCGTGGGTCTCGCCGGTCCCGCCCGCACCGGACTCGGTCGTCGAGTCGAGCAGGATGGCGTCGGCGACGCCGTCGTACTCGCGGACGCGGTTGGCGGCGGCGTCGAGGGCGACGATCACGTCCGCGCGCGCCTCGCGCCGGACGTACCTGATCTCCTCGCCGTCGAAGTCGCCGTGGAGTTGGACGGCGTCGGGCGCGACGGCGCCCGCGAGTTCGACCGCACGCGTCGCAGTGTCGGGCATCGACACCAGGACGGTCGAGAGGAAAGGGGGCGCAGCGGCCACGAGGTCGGCCGCGTGCTCCGGCGGCACCTCGCGGGGCGTCTCGACCGACACCTCGGTGATGATGCCGACGGCGTCGGCGCCGGCGTCGGCCACCGCTCGCAGATCGGCCTCGTTCGTCACGCCACAGACCTTCGACCGGACCATCCGTTCAGACACCCCGCAGGTCGTCGAGTTTCGCGGCGGCGGCGCCGGTGTCGATGGCCTCGCGGGCGGCGTCGACGCCCGACGCGAGGTCGTCGGCCGCGCCGGCGACGTAGATGGCCGCACCCGCGTTCGCGAGGATGATGTCGCGTTTCGCACCCGTCACGTCGCCCTCGACGATGCCCCGGAGATCCGCCGCGTTCGCCTCGGGATCGCCGCCCGCGACGGCCTCGATAGGCGCTTCCTCTAGGCCCATGTCCGCGGGCGTCAGCGTGTACTCGGTCACCTCGCCGCCGTCCACCTCGGCGACGGTCGTCGCGTCGTGGAGGGCGATTTCGTCCATGCCGGAGCCGTGAACGACCATCGCCCGCTCGACGTCCATCTGGGCGAGCGCACGGGCGAGGACCGGCACGAGGTCGGGGTCGTAGACGCCGACCACCTGCGCGTTCGCGCCGGCGGGGTTGGTCAGCGGCCCGAGCACGTTGAACACCGTCCGCATTCCGAGTTCTTTCCGGGGACCGATGACGGCCTTCATCGCCGGGTGGAAGACCGGAGCGAGCATGAAGCCGATGCCGTCACGCTCGATGGCCGCCTCCACGGCGGGCGGTTCGGCTTCGACGTCCACGCCCGCCACCTCCAGTACGTCCGCACTCCCCGACGTAGAGGAGACGGAGTAGTTGCCGTGTTTGGCGACGGCGACGCCCGCGCCGGCGGCGACGATGGCGCTCGTCGTCGAGACGTTGATCGTGTCGTAGTCGTCGCCGCCGGTACCGCAGGTGTCGACCAGCGGCGACCGATCGGGAGCGATAGTGCGTGCCGCGTCACGCATGCCATTCGCGAAGCCCGCAATCTCCGTCTCCGTCTCCCCTTTCGCCCGAAGCGCCGTCAGCAACGCCCCGATCTGGGCCTCGGTCGCTTCCTCGAAGACGGCGCGGGCCGCGTCCCGTGCCTCCTCGCCGGTCAAATCCTCGCCGTCGGTGACGCGTTCGATATAATCCTGCATGGATGAACACCAGTGTATGAGTTCGGGTTACGATGAACAAATCTATACATCTTCTTAAACCTGTCGTCGCGGTTCCGTGAGGAAGCCTCGTACTGGTCCGTGGATGTTCGCCAGGCCGTCCCGGCGCGAATCGACGACGACTTCCGGGAAGCCCTAATAGTTCCCCCGGAATCACCCTGCGGGTTGGCGTTTCGAAAGGTTCAATTACCAGCCGAGGGTACGTGGGGATGCGTCAGTAAGCGTGTCACGACTGGGTTGGTGGTCTAGTCTGGTTATGACACCTCCTTGACATGGAGGAGGCCGGCAGTTCAAATCTGCCCCAACCCATTTTCGGATTCCTCGCAACGACGAGCGGAGTGGAGGGTCCGCGGAATCCAAAACGGTTCTGGTGGATCTGGGTAAAGAGAGCGAGCGAAGTTACATCCGCATCGATCGAATCTGCCTCAACCCCCCCCCACTCACTTTTTCAGCGCTCAATTACCGTCGGAGTGCACCTACACTGGTTCTCGGAGTACGTACTCGGGATGCGGCCAAAGCGATTCGAAGACGCGCCCACCGAGTCGTGTCTCCGCAACCGTCTCGATAACCGGGCGGACTGTCTCGAATGCCGTGGCCGCAGGCCCGCCTTCGCGAACGTAACGATCGGCACACTCGCGGCGGAAGGAAAGTGTCCCGTGGCGGACATCGCCGAAGTGCTCTTCGAATATCCGCCGGGCCTCTAACGGCGTCAGAGGGTAATTTCCGTGACAAGCGTACTCTTCGCGTCCACCAGACCAGAGGCGCGACGCGATCCGATGACGCCACTCGAGGGGAGGCATCGAGAACCAACGCGGGAGCCCGTGCGGCTTCGTCGGTGCAAAACGGTGTGGAAACGCGGCGTAGGCCCGCCCATCTGGGTTGAGGACGCGCGCAATCTCGGAGACGACGGCTTCGGTATCTTGAACATGTTCGAATATCTGGTCGGCGATGACGATATCGAAACTATCCGCTCTGAACGGGAGCTGTCTACCGTCACCGGCGACGAATGTGACGGTTTCGACGGCGTTCTCATCGATATCGAGATCAACACCGATCACACGGGCGTCGAGATTCGCCGTTTTTCGACCGTCCTTCGTACCGAGATCGAGAACAAGGCCACCAGAAACACCCGATTCAGTCACATATTCGAGCATATTTGAGCGTCCAGATGGACGGTCCTACCTCAGCAATGCTACTCAGTCTTTCGTTGGAGTAGCTGCCTCAAGCTGACTCGCTCTGAGAGTCGGAGAGCGCAGTTTCGTGAGCAGTCGAGACCGACCCGCTTTCCGGGCCGAATTATGGAAAACCAAGTCGATACGCGTACGCGTCAAAGCGGGGGAAATGGACGGTAAAACGATTCGTCCTACGTTTGTCAGAGGCACCTTTCCCCCACGTGAACGAACGTGCTCCTCATAATAAAAGGGGTAGATTCACTCCGAAAATGACAGAGGGCCACTTTTCATGCGGGTAGAATATCATATGTTGTTATTCAGGTTGAAAGGGCAAACACAATTGCGACATCGATCATCCGAAGGTGTCGTCGTCGGTCGGTGTCGCGCGCCGCTTTCGGTGGAGGTAGTACGCGAAAAACGCCGAGACGCCGGTGGTGTAGGGTGTGACGATGGCGAGACGGGCGAGTGGGCCGACGGACAGGCCGAAGGTGCGGCCGGCGACGCCGCCGACGAAGGTCAGTACGGAGACGACGGCCACGACGGCGAAGGCGTACTCGCCGAGACGGATCGCCACCTCGGACCGGCCGGCTGGCTGGTAGCCACAGAGGGGGCACCGTTCGATATCTCTCGGTATCGGCTCCTCACAACGTCCACACGGGAGTGTCTCACGCTCGTCTTGCTCCGTCATGTATGGGCCATAGGATTAGGCAGACATGAAAGGCGAGCCGCGGTGACTTCGGAGGCCGGCCCGCTGGACGGTGCGTAGACGCCCCCACGGAACGGATCTCGACGGGCGGCGTGAAGAAACAACTTTGAAGCCGGCCGGTGACGCATGTGTCGATATGGATATTGCCGAGATTGCGACCTCCGAGTACATCGAAGTCGACGCGGACGAGCGGCTGGGGAAAGTCCGTTCGATCTTCGACCGCGAGAATCCCAAGGGCCTCATCGTCACGCGAGACGGCGAGTACGTCGGCGTGATCGGGGAGCGTGACCTCGTCCGCTCGCGGATCGAGGACGACACCAAGGCGGGTGTGTTGATGAAATCCGCCCCCCGCGTCGACCGCACGGAGGACGTTCGCGAAGTGGCTCGCGTCCTCGTCGAAGGGAACACGAAGGTCGCTCCCGTCTACGAGGGCGAAGCGCTCTGGGGGATCGTCACGGCCGACGCCATCCTCGACGCCGTCCTCGACAGCCTCGACGCGCTGACCGTCGAACAGATCGAGACGGAGGACGTGATCACCATCGGCGAGAAGGCCCACGTCGGACAGGCGATCAACCGCCTGCGCGAACACGGCGTCTCCCGACTCCCCGTCGTCGACGAGGACGGGTCCCTCGTCGGCGTCCTCACGACCCACGACATCGTCGAGTTCGTCGTCCGCGACGCCGACCGACAGGGTCGCGGCGACCGCCGGGGCGACATCGACCGGATGCTCGACCTCCCCGTCTACGACCTCATGACCAGTCCCGTGCTGACGACCACCGACGACGAGTCGGTCGAGAACGCCGTGCGGACGATGCTCGACAACGACATCTCGGGTCTCGTCGTCACGACGACGCCCGACGGCGACGAGGTCGGCGGCGTCCTCACGAAGACCGACGTGCTCCGCGCGCTCACCTTCACCGAGGAGGGACAGATGGACGTCCAGATCACCAACGTCGCCCTGCTGGACACCATCAGCCGCGAGGAGATCGTCGAGGGCATCACCGGGGTCGCGGACAAGTACCAGGAGATGCAGGTCCACCACGCCCACGTCCGCTTCCACGAACACAAGGAGAAGCTCCGCGGAACGCCCCTGATCCAGTGTCAGATTCGCCTGCGGACCAACCGCGGACAGGTCGCCGGCTCCGGCGAGGGATACGGCGCCGACCACGCGTTCAACATCGCCGCCGACACGCTCGAACGCAACGTCCTCGAACTGAAAGGGCTCATCGCCGACGAGCAGTACCGCGGGCAGCTTCTCCGGAAGCTCGGCGAGCTATAACGTCTTTTCGCCCGCCGCCAGCCCCTCGCCGGTGATGCGGAACGTCGCCGTCTCGCCGGCGGCTTTCGACCGATGTTTCTCCAGCGTAGCCCGTCGATTCCCGCCCCGGAACCGATCCAGCCGAACGACCGTCCCCGTCCAGTGTTCGAGCGTGTGACCACCGAGCCCCCGGGACCGGTCGCCGTCGGGATCGGTGAACACCTGGTTCGTGACGACCGCCGCGAGGTCGTGTTTCCGCGCGAGCGAGAGGAGATGCGTCACCTGCCGGCCCACCCGTCGGAGCGTCTCGCCCTCGTCGTCGTCGTGGCGTTCGAGCCGGTAAAACCCCGTCGCGCTGTCGAGGACGATCAGCTCCGCCCGGGGTGCGAAGTCGGCGGCGTCACGGACCGCCTCCTCCTGTTCCTCGAAGTCGTGGGCCTCGCTGACGACGATACGGGAAGTGACCCCCTCGATGTCCCCGTCCGATTCGGCCGCCGCGAGCTGTCGGAAGCGATCGACGGAGAGTCCCTCGGTGTCGACGTACACTGCCGTGCCACCGGCAGCGGCGACCTGCACCGCCGCCGAGAGCGCGAGGTTTGTCTTGCCGGCGGCGGGTGGGCCGTACACCTGCGTGACGGTGCCCCGCTCGAACCCGCCGCCGAGCAGGTCGTCGAGCGGCGAACAGCCGGTGGGCACTGGCTCTGACTCGGACACACTCTCCCTCGGTCGGTGTAGGTGATAAACCCTCGACACCGCGACCGCAACCCAGGGGTTGCGGTCGCCAGCGGTTCGTGTTCCTCTTGGATCGCGGTCGCCGGGGGTTCGCAGTCCGGTCACCGTCCGAGCCACGTCACCGCCCGCACGACACGTTTTACCCCTGCGGGAGCTACGCTCGACTGTGATCGTCGTCGCCACCGCCGATTTCGAACTGTACCACGAGGTCGTCGATCTGCTCCGGGATCGTAGGGTGGCGTTTACGACCATCGAACCCGGCGACGACCTGCCCGAGGGGGCGTCGGTGGTACTCACCGCGCCGGACGACGCGGCCGACTGGAACGGGGACGTGGACCACGTCGTCGCGATGGCCGACGACGCCCGCCGCGCCGTCGATGAGGCGCTTGCCCTCCTCCGGGGCGGCGAGGGACGGACGGTCGTCGGCGTCGACCCCGGCGTCCGGCCGGGCATCGCCGTCCTCTCGGGGGAGACGGTCGTCGCCGCGTTCCAGGTGCCCCTGAGCGACGCGGTGGAGACGATCCGCCGGGAAGTCGCCGACGCGGTCGATCCGCTGGTCCGGGTCGGCGACGGGGCACGCCTCCGGAGCGCCCGCCTGGTCAACGACCTCGACGATGTGACGGTCGAACTCGTCGACGAGACGGGGACCACGCCCTACCTCGGCAGCGGCGCGCGGGGGATGGGCGACGTACTCGCCGCGGTCAACATCGCCCAACTGGCCGGCGAACGGATCGACTCACGGAAAATCGATCCCACTGCGGGGGAACTCCAACGGATCAAGGACCGCTCACGGGAGGTGTCGAGCGACGACCGCTCCATCGACGACGCCCTCGCGCGCCGTGTCGCCGCCGGCGACCTGACCGTCGAGGAAGCGCTCGACGAACACCGGAGCTAATCCCGCGCGACCGCCTCCACTTCGACCAGCATCTCGGGGTCGATCAGCCGCTCGACTTGCACCATCGTCGTCGCCGGCCGCCTTCCCGAGGAACGTCGTTCCTCGCTGTCCCCGAAGGCTTCGCCGTGCGCGCGCCCGATAGCCTCCCAGTCGTCGATATCCGTCACGAACAGCCGGGTCCGAACCACGTCGGTCAGGGACGCATCGAGCGTCGCGAGCGCCGCGGCGATGTCGTCGAGTGCCTGCACCGTCTGGCGTATGGATCTCCGGCGACGACGACCTGCCCGTCGTCGTCCGTGGCGGTCGTTCCGGAGACGTGCATCTCGTCGCCGGCGCGGACGGCCCGTGAGTAGCCGACGGTCGACTCCCACTCGGTACCGGAGGAGACGCGTTCGCGTTCCATGCACCCGGATCGTGTCCACCCCCGAAACGCTTACTCCGCCACCGAGTCCACGTCCTCGGCGACGGCCGCTTCCGCCCGCCGTATCACCTCGCGCACCGGCAGACCGGTCTCGCGGGCCACCGCCAGCGCGTCGTCGTACTCCGCGCTCACGTCGTAGACGACGCCGTCGGCGTCCGAGCCGATCTTCACCCGGATCTCGTGTGTCCCGTCCGCGATTTCGAGCGTCGCGGTCTCGAACCATCGGTCGGCGACCCAGCGATGACCGGCGCTTCCCTCGCGGACGCCGAGAGTCCCCGTCTCCTCCGCGAGGCGGCGGGCAACGGCGTGGGCGTCCGACGGGTCGACGACCACCTTGATCAGGTGGCCCGGCCGCGACTTCTTCATCGTCGTCGGGACGATGGATACGTCGCGTGCACCCGCGTCGGCGAGTGTCTCCTGCAGACTCCCGAGCACCTCGGGCGCCACGTCGTCGACGGCCGTCTCCAGAACGGAGATGCTTTCGCGGCGCAGGCCGTCGCCGCCGTCGCCGACGAGGACGCGAAGGACGTTCGGGTGATCGGGCACGTCGGCGTCGCCGGCGCCGTAGCCGACGGCGTCGGCGTCGAGGGGAGGGAGCCGTTCGACCCCGTCGGCGAGTTCGGCGAGGAGGGCCGCCCCCGTCGGCGTGAGGAGTTCGCGCTCGACCGGGCCGCCCCGGAGCGACCAGTCGGCGTCAGCGGCGAGTTCGGCAACCGCGGGTGCGGGGACGGGGTAGGTGCCGTGGCTCATCTCGACCGTCCCGCCGCCGACCGAGACGGGCGTCGTCACGACGCGGTCGACGCCGAGATCATCGAGGAGGAGACAGGTCCCGACCACGTCCGCGACGGCGTCGTCGGCGCCGACCTCGTGGAAGTGCGTGTCGTCGAGGTCGGTGCCGTGGACCGACGCCTCGGCTCCGCCGAGACGGCGAAAGACCGCGAGGGCGTCGCGTTCGACTTCGGACGGCAGGTCGAGACCCTCGACGAGGGCGACGACTTCGGCGTAGGTTCGGTTGGGGCCGTGACCCTCGGCGTGTGCGTGGTCGTGGGAGTGATCCTCGGCGTCGTCGATAACCACGTCGACGGTCGTCGCAGCGATACCGGCTTTGGTCGTCGACCCGACGACGTAGCGGACGCCGAGGGCGTCCGTCACGGGGTCGAGGGCGGCGGGGTCGGCGCCGGCGGCGAGCAGGGCGCCCAGAAGCATATCGCCGCTCGCTCCCATGCGGCCGTCGAACGCGAGCGTCTTCATACCGGCCGCTCGCTCTCGACGGGCAAACGACTTGCGACCGCGGGCGGAACGGACGGACCGCTCGACCCGTGGTCACCGGGACCGATATCCGACGAAGGATCGGTAGGCGTTTGTACGTCCTCGGCGTATGCTACGGTATGACACAGTACCCGACCGTCAGACGGGACAACAAACTTATCCCGCGGCACCACCGAGATACGGCCATCCTCGCGGGTATATCATGAACGAAGTGCAACTCGAAGTGGCGAAAGCGTACCCGAACGACTCGGGACGTGGCATCGCCCGACTGGACCCCGACACGCTCCTTCACCTGAAGCTGTCGCCAGGTGATATCATCGAGATCGAGGGGGCCGACCGAACGGCGGCGAAGGTGTGGCGTGCCGATCGACAGGACTGGAACACCGACACGGTCCGAATCGACGGGTTCACCCGACAGAACGCGGACGTGGGTATCGGCGAACGCGTCACCATCCGCAAGGCCGAGGCGACGAAAGCGGAGAAACTCGTCCTCGCGCCGCCGGAGGAGGCGAGCGTCCAGTTCGGCTCCGACGCCGCCGGCATGGTGAAACGCCAGATTCTCAAGCGACCGGTGGTCGAACGCGACATCGTCCCCGTGATGAGCAGTACGAACCATCCCTTCATGCGGTCGCCGGGACAGGCCATCCCGCTGATCGCCGTCGAGACGGAGCCCGACGGCGTCTGTCTCGTCACCGAGGACACCGAAGTCGAACTGCGTGAGGAACCCATCTCCGGCTTCGAGAAGACCGGCGGCGGCATCACGTACGAGGATATCGGTGGCCTGCAAGGCGAGATCCAGCGCGTGCGGGAGATGGTCGAACTCCCGATGAAACACCCGCAGATCTTCAAGAAACTGGGGATCGAACCCCCACAGGGCGTTCTCCTCCACGGCCCGCCGGGCACCGGCAAGACCCTGCTAGCCAAGGCGGTCGCCAACGAAACCTCCGCGAGTTTCTTCTCCATCGCGGGGCCGGAGATCATCTCGAAGTACTACGGCGAATCCGAACAGCAGTTGCGCGAAATCTTCGAGGACGCCAAAGACGAGTCGCCGTCGATCATCTTCATCGACGAACTCGACTCCATCGCGCCGAAACGGGAGGACGTGACCGGCGAGGTCGAACGCCGGGTCGTCGCCCAGTTGCTGACGATGATGGACGGCTTGGAGACGCGGGGGCAGGTCATCGTCATCGCGGCGACGAACCGCGTCGATTCGGTCGATCCCGCGCTCCGGCGGCCGGGCCGGTTCGACCGCGAGATCGAGATCGGCGTCCCCGACGAGGAGGGCCGAAAGGAGATCCTCCAGATTCACACGCGCGGCATGCCGCTCTCGGACGACGTGAGCCTCGACCACCTCGCCGACGAGACCCACGGCTTCGTCGGCGCCGACATCGAGAGCCTCACGAAGGAGGCGGCGATGAAGGCGCTCCGGCGCTACTTGCCCGAAATCGACCTCGACGAGGAGGACATCCCTCCGAGTCTCATCGACCGGATGATCGTCAAGCGTGACGATTTCGGCGGCGCCCTCGGGGAGGTGGAGCCCTCGGCGATGCGGGAGGTGCTGGTCGAACTCCCGAAGATCACGTGGGACGACGTGGGCGGGTTGGACAACCCGAAACAGAACGTCAAGGAGGCGGTCGAGTGGCCCCTCTCCTCGCCGGAGAAGTTCGACCGCATGGGGGTCGAACCCCCGAAAGGCGTCCTCCTGTACGGGCCACCCGGCACCGGCAAAACGCTGATGGCGAAGGCCGTCGCCAACGAGACGAACGCCAACTTCATTTCGGTCCGGGGGCCGCAGCTGCTCTCGAAGTGGGTCGGCGAAAGCGAAAAGGCAATCAGGCAGACCTTCCGGAAGGCCCGGCAGGTGGCGCCGACGGTCATCTTCTTCGACGAGCTCGACTCCCTCGCGCCGTCGCGGGGCAACGAGGTCGGGAACAACGTCTCCGAACGGGTCGTCAACCAGCTCCTGACCGAACTCGACGGGCTTGAGGAGATGGGCAACGTCATGGTCATCGGCGCGACCAACCGCCCGGACATGATCGACCCCGCGCTCCTCCGCTCGGGGCGGTTCGACCGCCTCGTGTTCATCGGCGAACCCGAACAGGAGGGCCGCGAGCAGATCCTGAAAATTCACACGCGGGACTCGCCGCTCGCGCCGGACGTGAGTCTGCGCGAAATCGCGGAGATCACCGACGGCTACGTCGGCTCCGACCTGGAGAGCATCGCCCGCGAGGCGGCGATGGTCGCCCTGCGTGAGGACGACGACGCCGAAGAAGTCGAGATGCGTCACTTCCGGCAGGCGATGGAGAACGTCCGCCCCACCATCACGGACGACATAATGGACTACTACGAACAGATCGAAGAGCAGTTCAAGGGCGGTGGCGGCGAGAGCTTCGCCAACCGCGGTGGCGGTCGGATCGGCTTCCAGTAGCCGGTCCGCCGGAGTATTTTTGTTTCGGGTGCGCCCATCACCGGCGTGGTCTGGGATCCGACGGTGTATACGCTCGTTGGCGTCGCAGCTGCCGGCCTGTTTTTCTTCATCGGTTTCGCGGGCTGGAAACACCGATCCGAGCCCGCTGCGAAGGCGTTTCTCGGTCTCATCACGGCGCTTGGTGGGTGGGTATTCTGCTACGCGGTCGGTCTCGGGTTCACGACGCTCGACGCCCAACTCGTCTGGCAGCGGTCGGGACTCGCGGTCGGAGGGCTCGTCCCGTCCCTCTGGTTCCTGTTTGCGATCCAGTATACGAACCGCGACGAGTGGCTCACGGGGCCGGTGCGAGCGCTCCTGATCACCGATCCGCTCGTGTTCGGCCTCCTGACGCTCACGAACCCGGTCCACGGACTCGTCTGGGCCGACGCGACGCTCGTAGTCGAGGGGTCGCTCCACGCGGTCGAGTTCGCCTTCGGACCGGCGTATCTGCTCCACCTATTGTTCACCTACGTCGTGACGCCTATCGGGTTCGGCCTCCTGGCACTCGCGGTCGTTCGATCGACGCTCTACCGGACGCAGGCCGGCCTGCTGGTCGTCGGTGCCGTCCCACCGCTGATCGCGAACGCCGCGTTCACGTTGGGGATCGAACCGGGCGGCCCCCCCTCGATCGACTACACCGCCTTCGCCTTCATTATCACCGCGCCGTGTTTCGGGCTCGCACTGTTCCGGTTCGACCTGCTGGAACGCGTCCCGGTCGCACGAAGACGGATCATCGCCGACGCCGACGACGGATTCGTCGTCCTCGATGAAGACGAACTCGTCGTGACGGCGAATCCGACCGCGGATCGACTCCTCGGCGGAGCGGTCGAGGGGCATCCTATCGGCGAGCAGTTCCCCACCGACGAGTTCGACCTCGACGGTATCGAGGGGACGACGCTGACGGCGGTCGTCGAGGGACAGCAACGAGTCTACGACGTGACACATTCGACGCTCTCGGATTACCACGACCGGATCGTCGGCTACGTGCTCCGGTTCAGGGACGTAACGGACCGTCACACCTACGAACAACGGCTGAAAGTCGCCAATCGCGTGTTGCGCCACGACCTTCGCAATCGGATGAACGTCATCACGGGCTGGGCGGACGAACTCGCCAAAGACGAATCCGAGGACATCCGAACCGCCGGCCAGCGAATCACGACGACGGCCGACGAACTGATCGAACTCGGCGAGCAGGTTCGGCTCCTGGTGGAGACGGCCGACTACGTCGGCCAAACGACCGAAGTGGTCGACCTCGGCGCGCACGTCACGCCACTCGTAGAGCGATTCCGTGACGCCAACCCGTCGGTAACCATCGAGACGGATCTGGTGGCGGGCACGACGGTGCGCGTCCCCCACGCCAAACTGCTCACGGTCAGCGTCCAGACCCTCCTCGAGAACGCCATCACCCACAACGATACCGACCGACCACACGTTCACGTGACGGTCGACCCCGCGTCGGGATCGGACGACTACACGCGACTCCGTGTCGCGGACAACGGCCCCGGAATCCCCGACTCCGAGCTGGAGGCGTTGCGACGGGAAGAGGAGACGCCGCTGAAACACGGCAGTGGCCTCGGTCTCTGGCTGGCCCACTGGACCGTCACCGCCGCGGGCGGCACTATCTCCTTCGAGGAGAACGAACCGCGCGGAAGCGTCGTCATCCTCGGTTTACGGCCGGGCGAGTGACGGTGTGTATTGTAACTGTCTACCGGTGGTCCGCCGACCCGTTCTGGCGAACCACCGGTGGTGACTTACGATAATCACTGTGAGACGGCCGGTCGTACCGGCGTTTCACCGGTCGCCGCTTCCGTGGGCTACCGTCCGAACGGACGTACAACAGCCCGTACGACGCGTCGTGGCCGCACCACCAACGCGTATTAGTGACTTGTCGGCGTACGAGTGTACTGGAAGGGTGGCTCAGTGGTAGAGCGTCTTCGCCGACCGCGGGCGACCCCATAGGTCGACGGCGGCCGGCGGGGAAGTCGGCCGGTTCTCGGTCGGCACACGGCTTCGCGTGGTTCGAATCCCGCCCCTTCCACTCGAGGCGGGGCGAAATCAGGAGTTTCGTGGAGAGCGAGCGGCACGGACGTCCGCACCGTCACGGACCATATCTTCACAACGGGGGCATACGCGGGGTTCGTCCACGCCGTCAGGCGTGAACACCCGGGCGTAATCACGGGTGACGAACGCACCACAGTTCTGGCACTCGGGCATACGCCGGAGAGTTCTCGTCAGATTTTACATAAGTTTTGGGGCCCGAACTGCTCGGTCCTCCCCGCTCGATTCGAGATCGACTGTCCGTTACCTCGTCGCCGCTCCGCCACGGGCCGCTATCGCGGTCGAAAGCCATTTTAATAACCTATAGTTATTAGACCACATGGAACTACCCACGCCACAGGATCTGCGGGAGCGGCGGACCTCGCTGGATTTGACACAGAGCGCGCTCGCCGAAATGGCGGGTGTCTCGCAGCCACTGATCGCGCGGATCGAGGGCGGCGACGTCGACCCGCGCCTGTCGACACTGCGGCGCATCGTCGCCGCCCTCGACGAGGCCGAAGGAGGCGTCGTCCGGGCCGAGGACCTGATGAACGAGGGACTGGTCAGCGTCGCGCCGGACGACTCCGTCGCCGATGCCGAACACCGGATGGAGGAGGCGGCCTTCTCACAGCTCCCCGTCCTGCAGAGCGGGCTCCCCGTCGGCTCGATCAGTTACAGCGATATCCGCCGCGCCGGCGAGAACGTCGGGCAGAAAGCGGTCGCCGAGATCATGAGCGAGCAGTTCCCCACCGTCTCGCGCGAGGATTCCGTCGACAAGATCAGCAATCTGCTGGACTACTACAAGGCCGTCATCGTGACCGAGAGCGGCGAAGCCGTCGGTATCATCACCGAAGCCGACATCGCGGCCGAACTCTCCTGATTTTTCACCGAAACCGCGGCCAGCCCGAGTCGTGCCCTGACGCCCCGTTCGGGACGGGGTCGCCGTCGTGTCCGCCCCGTCCCGGAATCGGTTCGGGCGCCTGTTTACAACTCCAACCCGCGGATCGCGACGCCGTCGCCGTCCTCGACGCGCCCGATCACCCGGCCGTCGACCGCGTCCGCCAGCGCCTCGGCGTCCGACGGCTCCAGTGCGGCGACGAAGCCCGTCCCCATGTTGAACGTCCGGTGCATCTCCTCGTCGGAGACGTTCCCCGCCTCCTGCACGTAGTCGAACACCGGCTGGGGGTCGAACGGATCGTCGATCACGTAGCGGTAGTCACCCAGTCGGTCGAGGTTGGTCCAGCCGCCGCCCGTGACGTGGGCCGCCGCGTGGACGCCGTGAGTCCGCATCGGGTCGAGGAGGTCGGTGTAGATGCGCGTCGGTTCGAGAAGCGCCTCGCCGAGGGTGTCGTAGTCCCCGAACGGACAGGGGTCGGTGTACGCCCCCTCGCGCGTAACCGCCGTCCGCGCAAGCGTCAGCCCGTTCGAGTGGATGCCCGAGGACGGCACCCCGACGAGGGCGTCGCCCCCCTCGGCGGTCCCGGGAAAGAGCGCGTCCTTCGCCGCGAGGCCGGCACAGGTGCCCGCGAGATCGAGCCCCGTGACGACTTCGGGCATGACGGCCGTCTCGCCGCCGACGAGTTCGATATCCGCGCGTTCGGCCCCCTCGGCGAGTCCCTCGCCGATCCCTTCGGCGATCCCCTCGTCGGGGTCGTCGATTGCGAGGTAGTCGACGAAGGCGATGGGGCGGACGCCCGCTGCGACGAGGTCGTTGACGTTCATCGCGATGCAGTCGATACCGACCGTGGAGTAGTCACCGAGCGCCTCGGCAACGAGGAGTTTCGTTCCGACGCCGTCGGTCGCCAGCCCGAGATAGCGGTCGCCGATGTCGAGGAGACCGGCGTAGTCGCCCGTGTTCTCGCCCACCGCGCCGACGAGAGCGGCCGTCGCCGCCTCGCTCTCCGCAATATCGACGCCGGTCGCCGCGTACGTCAGTTCCTCGGCCTCCGCGTCGTCCTCGTCGTTCATGCGCGACACGCCGTCGGCCGAACGCAAAAGCACACCGCATCGGTCGGGACTCGTCGACGGGCACGCAGGGGCGTGATCGATCCGGACGGTACCGTGGCGGGACACGGCCGAGGGTATTTGACTGTTGCCGTGGGAACGGGGCACATGGATCGGACGTTCATCGCCGGCGCCGGTCTCACCGTCGCCGGCGTCTGTGGCTACGTCGTCGGTGTCCTCGTCGCCTATCCGGGACGGGCGTTCTCGCTCACGGCGATCATGATCGGCATCACGCTCGCGTCCATCGGCGAGGGCCGGAGGGCGGGCGCGTGATCCGGACGCTCGTCTACACCGACGGTACGGTGGAACCCCACGATAGCGAGGACCTCGAATCGCTCCGCGAGGCGCGCGTGGCGCGCGGGACGACCTGGATTCGTGCTTCGAACGTGACCGACGCCGAACTCGACCGGCTGAGCACGGCGTTCGACCTCCACGCGCTCGAAACCGAGGACGTGCGGAGCAACGTCGGTCCGAAGGTCGAACTGTTCCCCGACCACGCGTTCGTCCTGATCAAGACCGCCCGGCTGCGTGGCGGCGAGACGACGTTCGAGGAGGAGATCCGCGATCAGCCGGTCGGACTCTTCTTCGGCCACGACTGGATCGTCACGCTCACCGGCGAGGAGACGCCGGCGGTCGGGTCGGTGTGGGATCGTATCACTCGGGAGGAGCCACGGCTCCTCGGGCGGAACGCCGATTTCACCGCCTATCGCGTCCTCGACGCCATCGTCGACGAGTACTTCAGTATCCTCGACGAAATCGGGCACGACATCGAGGCCGTCGAGGACCGCATCATCGACGACCCCGACACCGAAACCCTGGAAATTCTCAACAGCCTCCGTCGCGAACTGCTCTCGATCCGCCGAATCGTCTGGCCCACCCGCGACGCCGTGAGCGTCCTCGCTCGCGGCGACGCCGATCACGTGGCTGCGTCGACGGAGAAGTACTACCGCGACGTGTACGACCACCTCGTCCAGCACGTCGAACTCGTCGAGACGTACCGTGATCTGGCGAGCGGTGCCCGCGATATCTACCTCAACACGCTCTCGCAGTCGACCAACGAGGTGATGAAGCGCCTGACCGTCGTCGCGACTATCATCCTGCCGCTCACGTTCGTCGTCGGCGTCTACGGTATGAACTTCGGCGGCGGACCGTACAACATGCCCGAACTCGGGTGGCGCTTCGGCTACCCCGCCGTCCTCGTCGGGATGGCGGTCACGGCGGCGGCCATGCTCCAGTACTTCCGGAGCGAAGGGTGGCTCTAGCTACATGTACATCCGATCCTCGGGCATCTGCCGGTCGTCGACCGCTTCGAGTCGGGCGGCGAGGTCCTTGTAGTACTGCTCGACCGTCCGGGAGAACTCCTCGAGGGGGCCGGCGTCGACGCCGAGGTCGTACACCCGGTCGAACGTCTCGACGAGACGGATGGCGGCCGGCACGTCCGGCACCTGCGCGTGGACGGGTGTGATGAAGACGGCGGTTCGGAGGTTTGACTCGATGCCGCGGTACATCAATGCGCCGTTGACCCCGTCGAGAAAGCCCCGGCCCATCGGTTGGATGTCGGTGTCGTCGAGTCGGCGCTCGCGGTAGTCGTCGGAGGCGACGTAGAAGGTGTCGTGCTCGTCCGGGCCGTGAGCGTAGGGGATGCCCGAGAGCACCAGAATCTCCGAGACATCGTGTTTGTCGGTCCACGTGAGCAGGGTGTCGGCGAAGGAGTCGGCGACGGGCGTCGGTAGGAACAGTTCGTTGACGAAGACGGTGAGGTCGAGATCCGGACGCGAGAAAAACCGGGAGTGGTGTCGCGGGCGCCCCGATTCGAACGGCGTGATCGACGGGAGGTATTCGGCGCTGAGATGCCCCGTCTCCTCCAGTTCGAGGTGGTCGACGAGGAAGTCGACGGCCGTGAGGCCCGCGAGCCCGAACGCCGAGAAGCCGGCGACGACGGTGGTGGACGGGGCGGCACTGTTCGAGATGCTGAAGGTCGGGCCCTTATCCGAATCCGTTGACATGACCGGAGGTACGCCGAAGGCGCACTTAGGTGTTGCCGCGGGCCGTACCGGCCGTCGTCGGCCGGTAGCGGTGGTTCGTCACGACGGTCCGGCGACTCACCGGAACCCGGACAGCGATCGGTGTCAGTCGGTCGCCGGGTCTTCGGACACCTCGCCGGCCGGCGATCCACCCACGTCGGCCGACCGCCACCCCCCACGCTGGAACCAGACGTAGGCGATGACGGCGCCGACGACGTTCGAGACGAAAAAGGAGAGCCAGATGCCGGGAGGGCCCATGAAGCCGGAGGCGACCCAGGCGATGGGGAGGCGGATCAAGCCGAGCATCGAGACGGCGATGGCGGCGGCGGTGAGCGTCCGGCCGGCGCCGCGGAAGCCGCCGTTGTACGAGCGCATGATTCCGATGAATCCGAACGAGGGGGCGACGTACCGGAGGAAGGTCGCACCCACCTCCACGACGGCGGCGTCGTTCGTGAAAAGCGAGACGATGGCGTCGGCGAAAAAGAACGTGAACACACCCGCAACCGCGAGGACGACGAACGTCGTCTTGGCGGCGACGCGTGCGGTCAGCGCCGCCCGGTCGGGTTCCCCGGCGCCGATGTTCTGGCCGGCCATCGTCTCGACGCCGCGCGAGACGGCGATGGCGGGCAGAAAGATGACCGAGAACACGCGAACGCCGATGCCGAACGCCGCCACGACGGGAGTCGAGAAGGTGCCGACGATGAACATGAGGAGGTTGATGGCGACGGCCTGGCCCGTCCCCTCGACGGATGCGGGCACGCCGATGCGGAGGAGGCGGCGTCCGTACTCGGGGTCGGGGACGATATCTCGAGGACGGATGCGGACGCCGCGCCGTCCCGAGAGCATGATCCAGAGGCCGACGACGAGCGCGAGACCACGGGAGAAGACGGTCGCGATGGCGGCGCCCTCGATGCCCCACCGCGGGAAGATCCACCAGCCGAAGATGAGCAGGGGATCGAGG
The DNA here is from genome assembly GCF_000427685.1 of Haloplanus natans DSM 17983. NCBI lineage: Archaea > Methanobacteriati > Methanobacteriota > Halobacteria > Halobacteriales > Haloferacaceae > Haloplanus > Haloplanus natans. The sequence continues at coordinate 1,245,534 of NZ_KE386573.1, read as the reverse complement.
ACGACGTTGAGGGCGACGGAGCCGAGCATGACGAGCATCGGCGTGATGGTGTCGCCGTACCCCCGCATGAGCGAAATGAAGACGAAAAAGCCGAACATGAAGAAGATGCCGAGCGAGATGATCTCCATGTACGCCGTCGCGAGGGGGAGGACGTCCTCGGAGGCGCCGAGGAGTGCGAGGATGTCGCCGACGACGAAATAGGCGACGGCGCCGAGGACGAGGGCGCCGAGAGCCGCGAAACCGACGGTCTGGGAGGCGGCGTACTCCGCCTCGCCCTCCTCGCCTGCGCCCGTATACTGGGCGACGAGGATGCTCCCCGCGACCGCCAGCCCCATCCCCAGCGAGATGATGAGAAAGACCATCGGGAAGGCGAAACTGATCGCGGCGAGAGCGTCCGTGCTGTACTGTCCGATCCAGAAGGTGTCGGCGAGGTTGTACGCCGTCTGGAGGAGATTGGTGACGACGATGGGAAGGGAAAGATAGAAGAGTGGCTTCCCCACGTCGCCGGAGGTCAGGTCGAACTCGTCGCGGGATTTGAAGATGTCGGGGAACTTCATCTGTCGGTCGGCGCCCCTCGGTTGGCGACGAGTCGGTCGGCGACGAACGACCGGATCGCCTCGGGCACGCCCGCGTCGTCGCCGAGGACGATCCGTCGGGAGTGGGCGCCGTTGACGAGGGTAACGAGCAACGTCGCCGTTTCGTCGGGGTCCACGTCGGCGCGGAACGCACCGGATTCGACGCCCGAACCGACGACGCCACGAATTTCGTCGTGGAGATACCGGTCGAACCGCTCCAGTCGCTCGCGGAAGGCGTCGTCGTGGGGGGCCTGGGCCTTGACCTCGAACAGCGCCGTCCGGAGTTCGCGGGTCGTATCCGCCCGCGGCGGGTCGAGGGCGGCGGCGACGAGGGCGTGGAGTCGCTCCCGCGGCGACCCGTCTTCGGGGTCCGCGACGCGGTCGGTGTAGGAGTCGAAGAGATGATCGAGAAAGGCCAGCAGCAGGCCGCGTTTGGTGTCGTAGTGGTAGTGGAGGGCGGGCTTGCTCTTCTCCCACTCGTCGGCGATGTCCTGCATCGTCAGGTCGGCGTAGCCGTGCCGACAGAGGGCGCGATACGTCGCGCACATGATGTCGTCGGTCGAAGTGGAGGGCGAGTCGCCGGTCACACACTAACTGACCGGTCAGTCAGCAAAAGGCTTCGGAAGTCGGGGTGGCCGTCCGACGGGGCGAGGCGACGGTGACAGTCGTTCGGTGAGTCGGCGGCGTCACACGGGTGCGACCGCGAGGCCGACGATGGCCACCCCACAGAGCGTCGAGAACAGCGAGACGAGGCGCGTCAGGCGAACGTTCAGATCGGTCGGTTCGACGGAACCGATGTCGCGTTTGCTCCCGAGCGCATCGACCCGTTCCGTGAAGCGAGCCAACTCGTCGGGGCGGGCCGATCCGTACAGCCCCAGGAGGAGGAAACAAAGGCCGGTCAGCAGCCACGAGGCACGGATCACGGTGTCGGGACGGCCCGCCGAGGCTTAAAAGCCGATGCCCAGTACGAACACCACGAACACCGTGATTGCAGCCGCGGGGACGAACGTCAGGACGAACACCGCTTTGCTCCAGTCGAGGACGGTCTTCCCGTCGAGCGCCCCGAACGGGACGAGGTTGAACGCCGCCAAAAAGAGGTTGATGGCGACGCCCCGCCCGCCGACCAGGGAGAGCAGCGGCGACCCGACGAGGACGCCGGCGACGTAGATCGGCGCGAACACGAGGGCGAGAAGGCCGTTCACCGCCGGGCCGGCGAGCGCGATCAGGCCGTGTTCGCGCTCCGTGAGGCGCCCGCGGTGGTGGACGGCGCCGGGCGCAGCAAAGAGGAAGCCGACCAGCGCGCTCATGACGGCCAGAAAGAGCATGCCGTAGTCGGCGCGAAACTCGGCGATCTGGTCGAACCGGACCGCGATGACCTTGTGTGCGAGTTCGTGCAGGAGAAAGCCGAGGCCGGCGGTGACCAAGGAGACGAGAAGCGGGCCGACGATCCCTCGGTCGGCGAGCATGGAGAGGGCGCGGCTCCCGCCGCCGGCGAAGAAGATGGCGAAGGCGACGCCGAGGGCGACCCACGCGATGGCCAGATCCTGGAGTTCGCGGGAACTAAAGGTCAGATTCACGCGACGGTCCTCCAGAGGAGTTCGGCGCTGTTGCGCGCGCCTTCGAGCATGAGCCGCGACACCCCTTCGACGCCCCCGATTTCGGTCGCGAACAGGGGCAGGACGTACACCGCAAAGAGGAGGCTCGCGATCATGCTCCCGACGTTCGTCATGGCGACGATCATGATCAGGCGAAAGAGCGGCACGTCGAACATCCGCCCGACGAGCGTCCGGATCGGCGTCTCCTCGTCGCTCAGGAGTTCGTTGAGCGTCCCGATGTCGCTCACGTTGACCGAGGTGTGCCGGAGTTCGACGTAGCCGGTGAACCATCCCGGCGCGAGCAAGGGGTTGACGGAGGTCATCCACGCGACGAGGCCGCCGACGAGCGTCGAATCCCACCGGGCGCCCGCGAGGCGGGCGAGACCGGCGGCGAAGACACCGTTGACGACGAACCACGCGGCGAAGAGGCGAAGGAGGAAGCCGTCACGGACCCCCGCCATCGCCAGCAGAGCGAAGAAGGCGACGAAGCCGAGCGAGATGAGGACGCCCGCGGCCTTCAGCCACGGAATCCCGCCGCCGCCCGAATCCGTACCGACCAGCGACTCCCACGGCGGCAGCGTCTCCGGCGCGTCGAGGTAGGTTTCGATCCCCTCCTTGTGGCCCGCGCCGACGACGGCGACGACGTGGTGGCCGGCCTCGCGGAGCCTGAGGAGTTCGTGGGCGATGTAGGCGTCGCGCTCGTCGATCAGGGCGCGGGCGCCGGCGGGGCTGAAGGTCCGGAACTCCTCCATCATGACGCTCACCACGTCGGCGTCGGTGAGTTCCTCGATGTCGAACTCCTCGAACTCCTCGTCGGCGGTCGCCCCGTAGCCGGCGCGGTCGGCGCCGACGCCGACGAGGAGGCCAACGGCGACGCCGCCGGCGAGGCCGAGCGTGAGGCTACCGACCACGCGGGCGACGAAGGGGCCGAGCGAGGTGACGACGCCGTCGGCGAGGCCGAGTCCGACGCCGCCGATCAGACCGACCGCGACGCCGACGCCCGCGGCGGCGAGCAGGCGGTCGTCGGGGTTCTCGACGACGGCGTCGGCGACCGTGTGGACGGCGACGCCCGCGGCGATGGCGAGCAGGACGCCCCCCGTGATCCGCGTCAGGAGGGTGGTCGTGAGGCCGAGTGAGGGGCCGAACAGGCCGAGCAGGGGGCCGAGGATCACGCCGACGAAGACGCCGAGGGCGAGGCCGAGGCCACGGGCGTCGGTGAGGCCAAAGGCGAGGCCGCCGACGAGGCGGAACTTCTCCAGTCCCCCCATCCGCGCCCAGAAGCGCTGGATCGTCGTCTGGATGTCGCGGTCGACCAGCGCCACGTCGATCCCGAGGTCCTCGGCTGTCTCCACCGCGGCGAGCATGTCCGCACCGGGCTGGATATCGAACTTCTCGCCCAGTCGCGACTGGACGTAGGAGAGCATCCAGTAGGCGAGGAACTGAAAGACGGTGTTGCCCCGCAGGAGGTCGCCGGGTTCGATGTCGTCGGGCGTCTCGCCTTGCATCTGTCGATACCGCCCCTCGTCGAGTTCGACGGCGACCACGTCCGGCCGGTCGGCCTCGATTGCGTCTTCGACTTCGCGGACGCTTTCGGCGGAGACGTGGGCCGTGCCCACGACGCGGACACGACCCTCGGTTTCCGTCGAGGCGGCGGCGTCACTCATCACCGCCCGCTACTGGGGCACGCTTTTTACCCTTGTCGGAGAGAGGCGGGGTATGGTCTCCATCGAGAACGAAACCGCGCTGGCATCGACTCCCGGACGGGAGACGGCGCTGGCCTGCGTCCGGGCCGGCATCGACGCCGCGAGACCGGACCGCGTCGTCGCCGACTCGATTCGCCTCGACGGCGACCGGCTTCACGTCGCCGACGCCACCTACGACCTCTCGGACGTGGACCGCATCGTCGCCGTCGGTGGCGGGAAGGCGGCGGACGGCGTCGCCGACGCCCTCGAAGGCGTCTTGGGGGATCGTCTCGACGCCGGCGCCGTCGTGACGCCCGACCCGACCGAGCACGAGGACCACCGCATCGAGCGCTGGCGCGGCCACCATCCCGTCCCCAGTCAGGCGGGGGTCGACGGCACCGACCGCATCCGCGAACTCGTCGCCGACGCCGACGACCGGACGCTCGTCCTCGCGATCATCACCGGCGGCGGGAGCGCGCTCCTCCCCGCGCCGGCGGAGGGCATCCCCCTCTCGGACCTGCAGGAGACGACCGACGCGCTCCTCGACGCCGGCGCCGAAATCGGCGCGCTCAACGCCGTCCGCAAACACCTCTCGACGCTCAAGGGGGGTGGCCTCGCCGAACTCGCCGCGCCGGCGGCCGTGGTCGGCCTCGTTTTCAGCGACGTGGTGGGCAACGACCTGAGCGTCATCGCCAGCGGCCCGACGGCACCCGACGAATCCACCTACGCGGACGCCCTCGACGCGCTGGATCGGTACGGCGTCGATCCGCCGGTAACGGTCGGGAATCGGCTGTCTGCCGGCGCAGCGGGCGATCTGTCCGAGACGCCGCGGGCCGACGACCCCGTCTTCGACCGGGTGAGCAACCACGTCCTCGCGGACAGCTTCACCGCAATCGACGCTGCGCGCGAGGTGGCCGACGACCGGGGGTACGACACGTGCATCCTCTCGTCGTCGATCCGGGGCGAGGCGCGGGAAGCCGCACTGACCCACGTCGCCGTCGCGGAGGAAGTCGAGGCGACGGGGAACCCCCTCGACGCCCCGGCGGTCGTCCTCTCCGGCGGGGAGGCGACGGTCACCGTCCGCGGCGACGGTGTCGGCGGCCCGAACGCGGAGTTCGCGCTCGCCGCCGCGGTCGAACTCCCGCCGGGGACGACACTCGCCTGCGTCGACACCGACGGGAAAGACGGGAGTAGCGACTTCGCGGGCGCCATCGTCGACGCCGACACCGTCGACGACGTGCGCGAGGCTCGGGAGGCACTCGGCAACAGCGACGCCTACGGCTACCTCGGCAACCGTGGCGCCGTACTCAGCACCGGCGCGACGGGGACGAACGTCAACGATCTGCGGGCGTTGGTCGTCGAGTAGCCGTCGCTGCGGGTGGCGGAAACGAACGCGGAAGGCGACGGGCGGGGACCGTCCGCCAGCAGGATCGGCGGTCGCTACTTCGTCGCCGAGTCGAGAACGAGCGTGTCGTCTTCGAGGTAGTGCTCGATGTGGTGGGCGTGCTCTTCCATCGTCAGGAGGTTCTGACGGAGCATCTCGGCGGTAGCGTGGTCGCCGAGACCCTGTGCGAGATCGACGTGTTCGCGCACCGTCTCGATGATGTCGCCGTACATTTCCATGTCGTTGCGAAGCGAGGTGCGGATGTCGTAGACATCGTCGCCCTCGGGGGAGACGGGGGCGTTCTCCTCGAGTCGCTTGCCGCCGGCGAGCGGGACGCCGCCGAGCGCCTGTGCGCGCTCCGCGATTTCGTCGGCCGCTTCCTCCGCGTCTTCGGCCGCCTCACCGAGGAACTCGTGGACGTTCAGGAACTCCGCGCCCTCGACGTTCCAGTGGTGCTTTTTGAGCTGGTGGTAGAGGACGTACGTCGCCGCGAGGTCGGTGTTGAGCGCCTCGACGAGCTGTTCGGTTTTCTCCTGATCGAGTCGGAGCGCGTCTGTAGCCTCGACCGAGTCGGCCTGCTGTCGGACTGATTTCTGTGTACTCATTGCAGTTTTCTGTTGGGTCTCCAGACACTTATCCGTTTTCGCTGTGAGCCGTTCACACGGTTTGAGACGGCCGAAATTGGGGTATATAGCCGATCAGCGTGGCGTCTAGCACGACCGGTTCGGTCTTGGAGAGAGGAAGTTTTGTACCCGGCGCGCCACTACCGTACCGACACTATGGCAGACCTGTTGCCCTCGCGCCCCGACACCTCCGCAGCGGCGGAGGCCGATCCGCGTGTCATCGGCCTCGACAGCGAGGACGCCGACGACCTGCTGTCGGCGCTCTCCTCCGACACCGCCCGCGAGGTACTCGCGGCCCTCCACGACGAACCCGACACGCCCGCGAACGTCGCAGAGCGAGTCGACACCTCCCTCCAGAACACGCAGTACCACCTCGGCAACCTCGAGGACGCGGGGTTGATCGAAGTGATCGACACCGTCTACTCCGAGAAGGGCCGGGAGATGAACCGCTACGCGCCGGCCGACCGGCCGCTGGTCGTCTTCGCCGGCCGCGAGGAGGAGAGCAGGGGGTTAGAGAGCGCCCTCAAGAACCTCCTGGGCGCCGTCGGCGTTCTCGGCATCGCGAGCCTTCTCGTGCAGTGGTATCTGGACGGCGCCCCGTTCGGCGCGCGGACGGGTGGCGCCGACGCGGGTGGTGACGGCGGCGGAGTGGGGACGATGAGCACCGAAGCGGCGCCGACGGCCGCCGACGCCGCCGGAGCGGGACTGCCGCCCGGGCTCCTCTTTTTCCTCGGTGGTCTCCTCGTCCTCGCCATCGCCGGTGCGGCGTAGTACGTGCGGCGGTAGCGTTGGCCGACGTTGTGAGCGTCGGGCCACGGCCGACGTTGTGAGCGTCGAACGATCTTAAAAAGCCCGTAGCTATTCATACTTGCCGCCCGAAGCGGCTGTATGGAGCACACCGCCGAGGTGACCGGCATCGGGGTGGGCACGAGCGAGGACGGCTCGAACGTCCCCGCGGTCCTCCTCGCTGCCCGCGAGGAGTACCTCCCGATCGTCATCACGGCCGATCAGGCACGGGCGATCCAACTCGGGCTGTCCGGGGAGCCGTTCGAGCGACCGCTCACACACGACTTACTGGTCGAGATGCTCACGGAGTTCGGCGGCGCCCTCGACGGCATCCGGATCGACGACCTCGCGGACGGCACCTTCTACGCCAAGGTGGACGTGGAGCGCTACGAGAACGGCGAATCCCGGAAGTTCGTCTTCGACGCGCGGCCGAGCGACGCCATCGCGCTCGCGGTCCGGGTCGACTGTCCCATCACCGTCTCCGACGGCGTCCTCGACCGGGCCGGCCGCGACGAAGACGAGTTCGAACCCGAGCGGATCGACGACTTCGACGAGCGATAAGCTGGACTTTTCACCACCCGCGGCCACCCATCCCGCATGGCAGACGAGACGGGACCCGCGACGCTCGCGGAGTCGCACACGGAGATGACCGAAATCGTTCTCCCCAACGACACGAACACGCACGGTCGGGCGCTGGGCGGCGCGGTGTTGCACTGGATGGATGTCTGCGGTGCCATCGCAGCGATGCGCTTTGCCAACGAGGGCGTCGTCACGGCGTCGATGGAACACGTCGACTTCAAACGCCCCATCGACCTCGGGGAGGTGGTGGTGGTCGAGGCGTACGTCTACGGAACCGGCCGAACGAGTATCGACGTGACCGTCGAGGTGCGCGCGGAGAATCCACGGACCGACACGGAACACGCCACTACCTCCTCGTTTTTCACGTTCGTCGCCGTCGACGACGACGGCGACCCGACGCCGGTTCCGGACCTCGACTGTCCGACCGAGGGCGAGCGTCGCCTTCGGGACGCCGCGCTCGACGAGCGGGCGGCCCAACTGGAACGGCTCGTCGAGCGGATGGAGTCCTAATCCGGGTCGTCGACGACGTCCGGCAGCCCGCTCAGGATGCCCTGCATCCGCGTGAGCGGTTCGCCGACCACGATGCCGTCCGCCGTGATCTCGAACTCGCGGAGGGTGCGCTCGAAGTCGCTCGTCCGCTTTTTCAACACGCCGGTGGCCTTCCGGAGCTCACCCCGGAGTTCGAGGTGGCGAAGGAAGACGATGTTGTCGGCCAGATAGCTGATGTTCTCCTGTGTCGCGCTGAACGAGCCGGTGACCCCCGCCGTCTCGTCGACGAAAATCGTCGTCACGCCCATGTTTTTGAGATACCGGCCCAGCGCGTGCAGTCGCCGGAGCAGCATATCGGTCTCGCCGTTCAGCGTCAGCCGATAGCCGGCGATGCCGTCGATCATGACGATTCGGGTGTCGTCGTCCTCGACGTCTTTCCGGACGGTGTGGGCGAACTCCTGGGGCGACCGTTCGAGCGCGTCGATTTCCGCTACCTTCAGCGTGCCGCGCTCGATCATCCCGCGGACGGGAATGCCGATGGCCTCCGAGCGCGTCAGGAACGTCTGCTCGTTCTCCTCGAACAGGTAGACGACCGACCGTTCCCCCCGCTCGGCGGCAGCGTTCATGAACTGCGTCCCGAGGGTCGTCTTCCCGACGCCCGTCGGCCCGCTGATGACGCTGACCGTCCCGCGTTCCAGCCCGCCGTTGAGGAGCGAGTCGACCGCGGGCAGACCCGAGGAGACCGGTTCGGTCGTGAACGTCTCTTGGTGGTCGTGCGGGTCCAGTGCCGGGAAGACGACCATCCCCTCGTCGGTGATCCGGTAGGCGTGGGCACCTCCCTGCGTCTTCGACCCGCGGAACTTCGGGACCCGTACCGTCTTGCCGTACGGCGCCGACCCCAGCCGGATCGTCCCGTCGGCGACGAACTCGAGTTCCTCGGTCGGCTGGTTCCGGGCGTCCTGAGCGGTGAAGACGACAGTCGCCCCTCGCTGTTCGAGAAATCGCATCAACCCGACGACCTGCTTGCGGAACTGGTAGTCGTCGGCGGAGAGATACCGGAACTGCGTCAGCGGATCGACGACGACGCGGTCGGGATCCACCGTGTCGACACGGTCGACGATGGCCTCCCGAAGCGGCTCCTGTTCGACTTCGGCGGCGTCGAATACGTCGTACGTTCGGTCCTCGACGAACACGTCCGCGGTCGGACTCAGATCGAGGAATTCGATGGCGTCGGTGTCGAATCCGAGCGCCGCGGCGTTCGACCGGAGGTCATCGAGGTCCTCCTCGATGTTGATGAAGAGACAGGCCTCGCCCTTGGCCACCCCGGCCTGGAGGAAGTGGAGTGCGAGGATTGTCTTGCCGGAGCCGGCGGAGCCCTGAATCATGTAGTTCCGCTGGCGCAGAAACCCACCGTGCAGGATTTCGTCTAGGCCCTCGATACCCGTCGAGAGGCGACCGGTCACCGTCATGAATGACGAATGGTTCGGTCGTCACCTACATAAATTGCCGAGTGACCTGTCGAACGATACATCGGACGGGGCGAACAGTTACTTGTCCGGGTGTACTCTACCGACAACGAGGCACCTGTTCAGGGAATAAATGTCAGAAAAACTGACAGATGGCGAGTCGACCGAGTACGGAGACGGCGATTCTCCCGTCGTCGACGAGCCGCGAGTGCTGCTGTTTATGGGCCCCGGGCGGAATCGCGAACTGTTGGCCGAGACCCTCGGAGAACGGTACCACGTCGAGACGGCGACCGACTCCCCCGACTTCGAGACGGGGTTCGACTGCTGTGTGCTCGGCCACGACGAGTTCGGCCGCGCTACCGACGCCATCGAGGCGGTGCGTGAGGGGACGAGCGTCTTCCTCCCGTTCGTGTTGCTGGTCCCCGCCGACACCGACGTGGGCGGGACGCCCTGGGAGTACGTCGACGACGTGATCGAACTGCCGGCGGGGAAAGCACAGCTTCACGCCCGGGTCGGCAACCTGGTCGAACGCCGTCGGACCGCCGTCGAACTGGACGAGCGGTCGCAGGAACTCGCGGCGACGGTGGCCGACCTCCGTCTGAAAGAGCGCGCCATGGACGAAGCGCCCGTCGGGATCACGATTACCGATCCGGACCGCGAGGACAACCCGATGGTGTACGTCAACGACCGGTTCGAGTCGCTGACGGGCTACGACCGCTCGGAAGCGCTGGGGCGTAGCTTCCGGTTCCTGCAGGGAGAGGACACTGATCCACGGACCCGTCGCCTACTGCGAGAACGGATCGGCGCCGAGACGCCGGTCGCCGTCGACATCGTGAACTACCGCAAGAACGGCGAACGGATGTGGCAGAAACTCGATATTGCTCCCGTCCGCGACGAGGACGGCGCCGTGACGAACTTCGTCGGCTTCCAGACCGAGATCACCGACCGAAAGCTCAGGGAGCGCCGACTGGAGGTGTTGAACCGCGTGCTCAGCCACAACCTGAAAAACAAGATGAACGTCATCGAGGGCCACGTCGCGTTGCTCGAAGAGGAGTTCGGCGGCGACCCACCCGCGTCGCTCGACGCGATCACCGACGCGGCGCGTGATCTCATGGGACTCGCGGAAGCCGTCCGGGAGACCGAGCACATCATCGCCGCCGACGAATCGCCACGAGGGCCGCTCGAACTGACCGAACACGTCGTCCGACTGGTCAACGTGTTCGAGGATCGCTACCCGGGCGCGACCATCACGACGGCGCTCCCCGAGGAGCCCTGTCGCGTCGAGGCGACGGGCCTGATCGCCGCCGTCGAGGAGGCGATCGACAACGCCATCAAACACGACGAGTCGTCGACGCCGACGGTCGACGTTCGCGTCGAGACGCGGAGAGACTGGGTCGACATCGAGATAGCCGACGAGGGGCCCGGCATCCCGGAGCAGGAGATACAGGTGCTCGAAAGCGGCGAGACGCCGCTGAATCACGCGGACCGACTCGGCATCTGGTTGATGTACTGGGCCGTCACCAAGGCCGGCGGGCGGTTCGAGGTCGGCGAGTCGGCGGCGGGCGGGAGCGTGGTTACGATGTCGGTCCCGCTGGTCTGAACGGCGGGTGCGTGTCGTAGCCACCCGAGGTGGCGACTACCCGAAGTCGGGCAGGTCGTCCGGCGCCTCGTATTCCGTCTCCCAGTCGATGTAGTCGTCGAGCAACACGTCACAGACGATCTGCCCGAGTTCGGTCAGCCCCGCGTTGATCGTGGAGACGGTCCCCCACGAGTCCAACTCGGGGTGGTACCCCCGCTCCTTCCAGTCCTCGGGGATGCCGGGGGCGTGGTAGCCCACACGCTCCGCGAAGGAGTCCCAAAAGAAGTCGAACTGCCGGAGCATCTCCAGATCGGTGACGATACCGAACGTTCGCTCGTCCATGTCGGTCTCGGCGGTCCACTCGGTGAACGCCTCGGTCCACGCGCCGTCTTCGAGCAACGCCTCGATCTCGTCGCGCTTGTAGTCCGTATCGCCGACCACGTCGGCGTCCTCGTACTCGTTCGGATCGACTTGGTTCAGTTCGGGGGGTGGGGGCACCTCGACATCCAGCGTCATAGCTACGGATGGGCGACGACGGCGCTAAAACCGTTCGGTAACGTCACACACGCGTTCCGGTTCGAACAGCCTTTTCGGGGACTGTCCCCGACGCGGACTCGATGGTATCCAACGCACTCGACGGAGACATCGCACTCGTGACTGGCGCGTCGTCGGGCATCGGCGAGGCGACGGCAGAGGCGCTCGCCGACGCGGGCGCGAGCGTCGCCCTCGCCGCCCGGCGGGAGTCCGAACTCGAAACGGTCGCCGGCCGCATCGCCGCCGACGGTGGCGAGGCGCTGGTCGTCCCGACGGACGTCACCGACGAGGCGCAGGTGGCGGCGATGATCGAGACAACCGTCTCCGAACTCGGCGGACTCGACATCCTCGTCAACAACGCGGGCGTGATGCTCCTCGAAGCCGTCGAGGACGCAGACACTGGCGACTGGCGGCAGATGCTCGAAGTGAACCTCCTCGGACCGATGAACGCGACCAAGGCCGCCTTGCCGGTCATGCAAGAGCAGGGAGGGGGCCACATCGTGAACGTCTCGTCGGTTGCAGGTCGACGAGCGAGCGCGACCGCCAGCGGCTACAACGCAACGAAGTTCGGCCTCAACGGCTTCACCGAGGCGTTCAGACAGGAGGTAACCGACGATGGCGTTCGTACGACACTCATCGAGCCGGGGCTGGTCGAGACGGAGCTTCAGGACCACATCCCCGACGCCGAAATCAAGGCACAGACGGAGGAGTGGGTGGCATCCATGGACGCCCTCCAGCCGGCGGATATCGCACGTTCGATCCGGTTCGCGGCCAGCCAGCCCCCGCACGTCAGCCTCAACGAACTCCTGATCCGACCGACCCAACAGGAGATGTGACGGCCGGCGCGCGACCACCGTTTTGATATACGCGCGGGAATTGGGTCGGGTATGGACGACGCCGACGACGTCAGCGACCAGTACGCCCCCGAGGACGTGGAGTCTTCGGTGAACGCGTACTGGGACGACCACGACGCCTACGAGGCCGCGAAAGAGGCACACGCGGACGATCCGCCCTTCTTTTTCGTCGACGGCCCGCCGTACACGAGCGGGCAGATGCACCTCGGAACCGCGTGGAACAAGACGCTGAAAGACGCCATCCTCCGCTACAAGCGGATGTCGGGCTACGACGTGACCGACCGCCCCGGCTACGATATGCACGGTCTCCCCATCGAGGTGAAAGTCGAGGAGGAACTCGGCTTCGACTCCAAGAAGGACATCGAGGAGTACGGGATGGAGGCGTTCATCGAGGAGTGCAAGTCGTTCGCCGAGGAGAACCGGGAGAAGATGGACGAGGACTTCCAGTCCATCGGCGCGTGGATGGACTGGTCGAATCCCTACCGCACGGTGTCGCCGGAGTACATGGAAGCGACGTGGTGGGCGTTCCAGCGCGTCCACGAGAACGGCCTCGTCGAACGCGGCAAGCGGGCGATCAACCAGTGCCCGCGGTGTGAGACCGCTATCGCCGACAACGAAGTGGAGTACCACGAGATCGAATCCCCGTCGATCTACGTCAAATTCCCACTCGGTGACCGCGAGGGCTCGCTCGTCGTCTGGACGACCACCCCGTGGACCGTCCCGGCAAACGAGTTCGTCGCCGTCGATTCCGAGATGACGTATCAGGCGGTCGAAGCGACGAAAGGCGGCGAGACGGAGACGCTCTACGTCGCCGAACCCTGCGTCGAGGACGTGCTCCGCGAGGGGCGATACGAGGACTACGAGGTGGTCGCGGAGCTGTCGGGCGAGGAGATGCTCGGCTGGACCTACGATCACCCGCTCGCCGAGGAGGTGCCAGACCACGCCGATAGCGAGGGCACCGGACAGGTGTACGCCGCCGACTACGTCGAGGCGGACCGAACCGGGCTGGTCCACTCCGCGCCGGGTCACGGTGAGGTGGACTTCGAACGCGGGAGCGAACTCGGCCTCCCCGTCTTCTCGCCCGTCGCCGGCGACGGCACCTTCACCGACGAGGCCGGGACGTACGCCGGCCAGTTCGTCCGCGACGCCAACGACGACATCATCGCGGATCTCGACGCACACGGCCACCTGCTGGCGTCGGGCACCACCAGCCATCGATACGGGCAGTGCTGGCGGTGTGATACGGACATCGTCTATCTCGCCACCGACCAGTGGTTCATCACCGTCACCGACGTGAAAGAGGAACTCCTCGACAACATCGAGGACAGCGAGTGGCATCCGGAGTGGGCACGGGACAACCGGTTCAGAAACTTCGTCGAGGACGCGCCGGACTGGAACGTCTCCCGCCAGCGCTACTGGGGCATCCCGCTCCCCGTCTGGGTGCCCGAAGACGACCCGAATCCGAGCGCCGAGGACATCCTCGTCGTCGGGACGCGCGAGGAACTGGCCGAGCGGGCCGATCAAGAGGTCGATCCGGAGACGATCGATCTCCACCGCCCGAGCGTCGACCCCCTCACCATCACGGAGGACGGCACCACCTACGAGCGCGTCCCGGACGTCTTCGACGTGTGGATCGACTCCTCGGTTGCGACGTGGGGGACGCTCGATTACCCGGGCGACGAGTCCCGGTTCGACGAACTCTGGCCCGCCGACCTGATCGTCGAGGCCCACGACCAGACGCGTGGCTGGTTCTGGTCACAGCTCGGCATGGGCACGGCCGCTCTCGGCGAGATTCCGTACGAGGAGGTCGTCATGCACGGGTTCGCCAACGACAGCGACGGGCGGAAGATGTCGAAGTCGCTCGGCAACATCGTCACGCCCCAGGAGGCCATCGACCGCTTCGGCCGTGACCCCCTTCGGGCCTATCTCATGAGCCACGACCAACACGGGGTCGACCTCTCTTTCGAGTGGGAGGGACTCGGCGAGACGCAGTCGACGCTCAACATCTTCTGGAACGTCTTCCGGTTCCCGCTACAGTACATGGCGCTCGATGACTACGATCCCGCCGACGCCGACCTGTCGGAGGGCGAACTGACCGTCGTCGACGAGTGGGTGCTCTCGCGCCTGCAGTCGGTCAAGGCGGTGGCGAACGAGGCGTGGGACGACTACGCCGTCCACGACGCGCTCAACACAGTCCTCGACTTTGTCACCGAGGACGTCTCCCGCTTCTACGTGAAGGCCATCCGGGAGCGGATGTGGGAAGAGGCGGATTCGGCCTCCAAGCGCGGCGCCTACGCCACGCTCGCGACGGTGCTCGACGAGACGATCCGACTGCTCGCGCCCGTCACACCGTATCTCGCCGAGGAGATGTACCAGACCCTCGACGGCGAGGCGACGACGGTCCACCAGTTGTCGTACCCCACGGTCGACGACACACACCACGATCCGGACCTCGAAGCCGACGTGGCCGTCCTCCGTGCCGTGGAGGAAGCGGCCGCGAACGCCCGTCAGCAGGGCGGTCGGAAGCTCCGCTGGCCCGTCCCGCGCGTGATCGTCGAGACCGAGGACGACGCGGTGGCCGAGTCGGTCCGCTCGCTCACCGACCTGCTCGCCGACCGGGTGAACGCCCGCGCGGTCGAGGTGGTCGACGCCTTCGACGAACTGGTCGAACTCGCGGAACCGGAGATGGGAGTGGTCGGGCCGGCCTTCGGCGGCGACGCCCAAGAAGTCATGACTGCGGTCGAGGGCCAGCGACGCGAGGACCTCGACGCGGACGGCTTCGTCGTCACCGTCGACGGCGAGGAGTACGAGTTGACCGACGAGATGGTCTCGTTCCGTGCGGAACCACCCGAGAACGTCACTGGCGCCGACTTCGATCTGACCGTCGACGACGACCGGACGGGCGGCACCGTCTACGTCGATACGTCGCTGACCGACGACATCGAGTCGGAGGGCTACGCCCGCGATGTGGTGCGGCGGATTCAGGAGATGCGCAAGCGACTCGACCTCGACGTCGACGAGCGCATCCGCACCCGGGTCGAAGTCGACGACGACCGGGTGGCCGGCTTCGTCGACGATCACCGCGACCTGATCGCGGAGGAGACGCGGACGGCGGAGTTCGACGCCGACGCCGACGGCCTCGTCGAGGAGTGGGAGGTCGAAGGGATCGGCGTCACGATCGGTATCGAGCGGTTGGAAGCGGAGCAGCGGGCGGCCTGATTTCGTCGAATCGAGGTCAATTAAAAATCGGGTGGGGCAGTCGTCGGTACTGCTCAGCGTGCCTGGTCGGACATCCGGGACACCTGCGGGGTGCCCTCGTGCCCGAGCGTCATCAGATTGTAGACGGGCGAACGGGTGACCCACTCCCCGACTCGGTCGACGATGTTGTCGCCGAGGTCCTCTCCGCTGACCCGAATGTCGATCCGAAGATCACCGTACATGTTCGTGGGGGTTCCGTCGGAGTCCCGCGGTTCTTCCAGCCCGAGGAAGACCGACGGATCGAACTCGACCGAAACCGTCGTCTCGAGTTCGTCGATGTCGACGCCGGCCTGTGCCGAACTCAGCGAAATCGATCCGTTGATGCAGGCGGTCAGGGCGGCCAGGGCGACTTCGATGGCCTCCTCCCTGTCGGTCGGATCGACGAATCCGACGGCTTCCTCGACTTCCTTGTGGCCGCCGAAATGCTGGGTGTACCCGCGAGCGACGCGGTCGAACTCCTGCCCGCCGAGCATATACGACTGCGTCTGCGAGCGGGTGTGCAGCACGCGACCCTCGTCGGTACCGACCGCGCTCAGTACGAACTGGACGGCTTCCGGGTTCTCCTCGGCGTACGTGAGGAACTCCTCGTGGGCCGCCATATCGATGCCGTGGACTGGTTGCTTCGCTTCCGGTTGTGTGTGTGTTGACATTATTTGCTCCGTAGCTTCTCAAGGAATCGTCGCCCAGCCCCGCCAGCGGCTCCGAGGTGCGGTCCGCTGAGAATCAAATATATATATGCCTCCGGAGTATATAAATATATCCGCGCCGTTCGTTCGGTTCCACACCGGTACCGGCGTCCAGCGGGTCCGATAAGCGCCCCACCTACCACGTCAACCCTTCGTAGGTGATCCCCTCGCGGCGGTCGACGACCCGCCGGCCGTCGACGACGACCGAGTTCGACATCAGGTCGAACTCCAGATCCAGATCGCCGAATTCGGGCCAGTCGGTGACGATCAGGGCGGCGTGGGCGCCCGAGAGCGTCGGCGAGGCGGAGGCGAGATACGTCACGTCGGGGAAGCGCTCGCGCATCGCCGACTGCGCCCCGTCGTTGGGGTCGTAGGCGATGACCTCCGCGCCGCGTGCCTGCAATCCCTCGATGATCGGGATGGCCCGCGAGTTGCGGATATCGTCGGTCCCGGGTTTGAACGCGAGGCCGAGGACGGCCACGCGCTTCCCCTCGACGTCGACGTGGTCGTCCATCAGTTCGAGCATACGCTCGGGCTGGCGGTCGTTCACGTCGATGGCGGCCTGTAGAAGCTGTGGATCGTAGCCCGCCTCGCGGGCGGCGGCGACGATGGCGTTTACGTCCTTCGGGAAGCAGCTCCCACCCCAGCCGACGCCGCTACGGAGGAACTGCTCGCCGATGCGGTCGTCGAGGCCGATGGCGTTGGCCACCTCGTAGGCGTCGACGCCGTACTCCTTGCAGATGTTCCCGAGCTCGTTGATGAGGCTCACCTTCGCGGCGAGGAAGGCGTTGTTGGCGTACTTGATCAGCTCCGCCTCGCGGCGGCCGGTGTGGACGATCGGCACGTCGGCCTCGTCGGTGAGCGGCGCGTACACCGCTTCGAGCGCCTCGCGGGCGCGGTCGTCGTCGGCCGTCCCGAAGACGAGTTTGTCGGGGTCGGTGAAGTCGGCGACCGCGCTCCCCTCGCGCAGGAACTCGGGGTTGACCGCGAGGCCGAAGTCGACCCCGATCTGGCCGCCCGATTCGCGTTCGAGGATCGGGCCGATGGTGTCCTCGGTCGTGCCGGGGACGACCGTGCTCTTGACGACGACGGTCGGGTAGCCCTCGATGTCGACGAGCACCTCGCCGAGCGATTCGGCGCCGGCTTCGATGATCGCGGTGTCGATGCTCCCGTCCTCCGTTGCGGGCGTGGGGAGCGCGAGGAAGACGGCGTCGGGGGCGAAATCGACGAGGTCCGCGTACTCGGTCGTCGCGAACAGCGTCTCCCCGGCATATCGGCCGAGCCGGTCGTCCAGCCCTGGTTCGGAGACGGGCGCCTGTCCGTCGTTCAGCGCCGTGACGACCGCGTCGTCGACGTCGACGTTCATGACCTCGTGGCCCAGATCGGCGAAACAGGCTGCGATTGTCGTTCCCACGTAGCCGCTACCGACGATACCGATCTTCATCGTGTAGCGTTGGCGTGGGCCGGGGCAAAGAGGATTCGGATGCACGACGCCGCGGCCACGGGAGCTTATTAGTCGTCACCGCGAACACAGGTTCATGCGACTCGACTCCGCGGTAGTTCTCGCGGCTGGGGAGGGAACACGCCTCCGGCCGCTGACGAAACACCGGCCGAAACCGCTGTTACCGGCCGCGAACCGACCGATACTCTCCTACGTCTTGGACGCGCTGATCGACGCCGGCGTCGACGACCTCCACCTCGTCGTCGGGTATCAGCGCGACCGGGTGCAGGACCACGTCGGCCCCACCTACCGCGGCCGCACCGTCACCTACCACGTCCAAGAGAAACAACTGGGAACCGGTCACGCGGTGTTACAGGCCCGCGACGCCATCGACGCGGACTTCCTCGTCGTCAACGGCGACGAGGTGGTGACCGCCGGGATGGTCGGGGCGGTGATGGACGCCCACTCGACGACGGACGCGGCGACACTCGGCGTCGTCGAGAGCGACCGCGCGGCCGAGTACGGCGCCGTGAGCCTCGACGGCGACCGCATCGTCGAACTGGTCGAGCGACCGAACGACGACTCCTACCGCCTCCTCAACGCCGGCATCTACGCCTGTGGCCCCTCGCTTCTGGCCGACATCGAATCGACGGAACGGCGAGCGGGCGAACTCTACCTGACGGACGCCATCGACGATCAGATCCGCGCGGGCAACGCCGTCCGCGGCGTCAGGATCGAGGGGCTGTGGTCGACCGCGACGTACCCTTGGGATCTCCTGACGGTCGCGCGTGATCTGCTGGCCGCCGGCCTCGTCGACGAACCCGAACGCTCGCGCGGCGTCTACGTCGACGAGACGGCGAGCGTCCACGCGGACGCCACCCTCCGGGCGCCGGTCGTCGTCGGCCCGGACGTGGTCGTCGGCCCCGGCGCCGTCGTCGGTCCCGACACCGCGTTGGGTCGAAACGTGACCGTCGAATCCGGTGCCGTCGTCGACGGTTCGGTGCTGGACATCGACACCCGTCTCGGCGCGAACGCGACGGTCGTCGACACCGTGACCGGGCAGGGTGTGACCGTCGGCCCGGGGGCGACGATCCCCGGCGGTGAGGCCGACGTGCGCGTGGGGACGACGATCCACGAAGGGCGTCGCCTCGGCTGTATCGCCGCGGACCGCGCGACGATCGGCGGCGGCGCGGCCGTCGAGCCCGGCACCCTGATCGGCCCGGACGCGAGCGTGGAGACGGGGGCGTACGCCGACGACATCGTCCCCGAGGGCGCGGAGGTGCGTCGCTGATGTGTGGCATCATCGGCTACGTCGGCGACGCCGACGAGACGCTCTCGGTCCTGCTCGACGGGCTCTCGAACCTGGAGTACCGCGGCTACGACTCCGCGGGAATCGCCGTCGGCGGCGACGGCCTCCGGGTCGAGAAGCGGGCCGGAGAGCTCGACGCGTTGCAGACGGCACTCGACGGCGAGACGGGCGACGCCATCGACGGCCCAGTCGGGGTCGCCCACACCCGATGGAGCACGCACGGCCCGCCGACGGACGAAAACGCCCACCCCCACACCGACGAGACGGGGCGGGTCGCCGTCGTCCACAACGGCATCATCGAGAACTACCGCGAACTCCGCGACGAACTCGAAGCCGAGGGCGTCGCCTTCACCTCCGAGACGGACACCGAGGTGGTGCCACATCTGGTGGCCCGCGAACTCCGTGCGGGCCGGGCGCCCGAGGCGGCGGTGCGCACGGCGACCGAGCGCCTGGCGGGGAGCTACGCCCTCGCCGTCGTCGTCGCGGGGACGGACGCCCTCTTTGCCGTCCGCCACGACTCGCCGCTCGTCCTCGGTGTCGGCGAGGGCGAGTCGTTCGTCGCCAGCGACGTGCCCGCCTTCCTCGAACGCACGCGCGACGTGATCTACCTCGACGACGACGAGTTCGTCCGTCTCGACGCCACGGGCTGGACCGTCACCGACGCCGACGGCGACGTAGTGGACAAGGACGTACGGACGGTCGAGTGGGAGGCCGAACAGACCGGCAAGAGCGGCTACGACCACTACATGCTGAAAGAGATCCACGAACAGCCCGTCTCGCTCCGCCAGTGCATCAGCGGCCGGGTCGACGAACTCGACGGCCGGGTCACGGTCGAGGAACTCGACGATTTGGGCAGCCCCGAGACGGTGCAGTTCGTCGCCTGTGGCACCTCGTATCACGCCGCGCTCTACGGGGCGCAGTTGCTCCGGGCGGCCGGCGTCTCGGCGAACGCGTACTACGCTCACGAGTACGCGACGGCGCCGGCGCCCCTCTCGGGCGACGACCTCGTGGTCGGCATCACCCAGAGCGGCGAGACGGCGGACACCCTGAGCGCGCTCCGGGAGGCGAGCGGGCGGGGCGCAGAGACGCTCGCGCTCACGAACGTCGTCGGCAGCACCGCCGCTCGCGAGAGCGATCACGTCCTCTACATTCGCGCCGGGCCGGAGATCGGCGTCGCCGCGACCAAGACCTTCTCCTCACAGCTCGTCGGACTGAACCTGCTCACCGCCTACCTCACCGACGGGGGCACCGAGCGCCGACTGGTCGACGAGCTCCGGGGGGTGGCGAGCGACGTGCAGGCGGTCCTCGACGAGTCGACCGCCGCCGACGTGGTCGAGACGTTCGTCGACGCCGACGCCTTCTTTTTCCTCGGACGGGGATTCGACTACCCCGTCGCGCTCGAGGGAGCACTGAAGTTCAAGGAGATCACCTACGAACACGCCGAGGGGTTCGCGGCGGGCGAGTTGAAACACGGCCCGCTCGCGCTCGTCACCGCGGACACGCCGGTGTTCGCCGTCGTCACCGGCGAGGGCGAGGCGGCCCGGAAGACCATCGGCAACGTCAAAGAGGTCGAAGCGCGGGACGCGCCGGTGGTCGTCGTCACCGACGGCGTCGCCGATGCCGGACGGTACGCCGATTACGTCCTCGACGTCCCGACGACCGACGAACGGCTGGCGCCGCTACTGGCGAACGTCCAGCTCCAGCTCGTCGCCTACCACATGGCCGCGCGGTTGGGGAGATCAATAGACAAGCCGCGGAATCTGGCCAAGAGCGTAACGGTAGAATGAGGGCAGGGGCGGAATCCACTTGATCGACCGAACCGTACCGACCGTGATGACCGACAGCCTGCTGGAAGCCGGCGTCGCCCGCTGTCGCCGGGCGGGGTTGACCGTCACGCGCCCGGAGAGTTCCGCGGAGCCTCCGGGCGTCGCCCGACCCGAATCGCCGTCGCACGACGACGACAGCCGGCCGTTCGAGCCGGAGCGCACCGAGTCCGTGGACTCGCCGTCGGTGTCGGCGCTCCTGTCGAGTGGCCGATCGGTCGCCATCGAAGGGGTTCGGGAGGCCGACCCGACGCTCGTGCTCTCCCGACTGTGGAACGACCGGAACAACGGTCGAGCGGCGCTGTTCGTCGTCCCCGACCGCGAAACGGCCGACCGGATCGAGACGCTGCTCGCGCCGCCGGTCGGCGTCCGCGCCGTCGACGCTGAGGGCCGGACGTTCCACGCCGGGCCGGACCGCGTGTCGCTGGCCGAGGGCGGGTACGCCGCCGTGCCGGTGGGGACGGAGCTGGAGTGGCGCGAATCCGAGACGCCGCGGGAGGCAGTCGGGCTCACGGTGGAGCGCGGTGCGGATGGGAGTGGCACCGCTGCCGATGAAACGGTAGGGCCGTGGCTGGACCTGCGTGCCGACGGGTCGGTGGTGGCTCGCCTCGACGGCGTCGACGGGCTCGGCTGTCCGCCCCGGGCGCGGTTCCCGTACGCCTACCGACGCGACGGGGACAAACAGATCCGCGTCGTCGACTTCGCCGGGCGGCCGGTCCAGCGCTACACCGGCATCGGGGCGATGCGCGACGGCGGCTTCCGGCCCGTCCCCGCACCGCTCGTCCCGGAACACATGTTCGACGGGGCCATCGACGGCTGGTGGGCGGTGCTGGTCGACGGATCGTAGCCCGCAACGGCTTTGTCGGCGCTCGTTCACGTCCCCACTATGCAGACCGTCGTGCTCGCGGCCGGGGAGGGGACGCGGATGCGCCCGCTCACCGACCGTCGACCGAAGCCGACCCTCCCCGTCGCGGACCGGACGCTCGTCGAACACGTCGTCGATGGCGCCCGCGCGGCGGGAGCGAGCCGCGTCGTCGTCGTCGTGGGCTACGCCGCCGACGGCGTCCGCGACGCCCTCGACGACCGGGACGTGGAGTTCGCCGTCCAGGAGCGCCAGCGCGGCACCGCCGACGCCGTGCGGGCGGCGCGTGAGTGTCTCGACGACGCCCCCTTCGCCGTCCTGAACGGCGACGTGCTCTACGACCGGGACTCGCTCGCCGCCCTCTACGAGGGCGGCCCCGCCGTCGGCGCCTGTCGCGTCGACGACCCCGAGAACTACGGGGTGCTGGAGACGGACGCGGACGGGGATCACGTCCGCGGCGTCGTCGAGAAGCCCGCGGACCCGGCCTCGAACCTCGTCAACGCCGGCGCGTACGTCTTCCCCGCGGCGGCGCGGGACTGGCTGGACGTGGGCAAGAGCGACCGCGGCGAGTACGAACTCACCGACGTACTGGAACGGACCTGCGAGACGATGGACGTGCGGGCGGTGACCGTGGACCGGTGGCTCGACGTGGGCCGTCCGTGGGAGCTCCTCGCCGCCAGCGAGTGGAAGCTGGGCGACCTGAAGCGTCGGCTCGACGGCGAGGTGCACCCGGACGCCGACTGCCGCGGATCGGTCGTCGTCGAGGCGGGCGCGACGGTCGACGCCGGCGTCGTGATCGAGGGGCCGGCGCTCGTCCGCTCGGGCGCGAGCGTCGGCCCGAACGCCTACGTCCGCGGCGCGACGCTCGTGGGCGAGGAGGCGACGGTGGGTCACGCCGTCGAGATCAAAAACAGCATCCTGATGGCGGGCGCGACGGTCGGCCACCTCTCCTACGTCGGCGACAGCGTCCTCGGGCGCGACGTGAACTTCGGTGCGGGGACGACCGTCGCGAACCTCCGCCACGACGACGAGCCGGTTATCGTGCGGGTGAAAGGCAAGCCGACCTCGACGGGGCGACGCAAGTTCGGCGTCGTCTGTGGCGATACGGTGAAGACGGGCATCGATACGGCGCTGAACGCCGGCGTCGTCCTCGGCACCGGCGCGCGGACGGAGCCGGGTGAGACGGTACGGCGGGACCGCGACCGCTAGCGGGCCGGCGCGTCGACGCCGAACTCGTCGACCAGCGCGTCGAGACGCGCCGGGTCCTCGGCGCCGGGGAGCGGCCGGTCGGCGGTTCGACAGGGCTTCGAGACCCCGAGGCGGTCACACACCCGGTCCGCCGTCGCCTCGGCCATCCGCCGGTACGTGGTGAGTTTGCCGCCGACGATGGTGAACAGACCGTCGGCGTCGTCCCCGTGGTCGAGGAGGGCGAAGTTGCGGGAGATGGCGCGGGCGTCGTCGGCCTCGTCCGGCGCGTAGAGCGGGCGGACGCCCCAGTACGTGCGCCGGACGGGCCGGTCGGCGCCGGGTACCATCGCGGCACACTCCGCGACGGTCCGTTCCACCTCCGCCTCGCTCCGCTCGAAGTCGTCGGGGTCGTCGACGGCGACGCTCGTCGTGCCGAGCACCGCCTCGTCGCCGCGGGGGACGACGATGTCGCCGTCGGCGGGCGGCCGACACCGGTTGAGCACCGCGTCGACGCCGGGGTTCGACACGCCGACCATCACGCCCCGCGTGGGGCGCATGGGGACCGAGACGCCCGCGAGCGCCGCACACCGCCCGGCCCACGGGCCAGTGGCGTTCACCACGGCGTCGGCACGGATCGTCGTGTCGAGATTCCCGCCGATATCGACGCCGGCCACGGTGCCCTCCGCGACGTGGATGTCCTCGACCGGCGCCCGCTGGTGGATGGTCGCCCCCGCCTCGCGTGCGGCGGCGGCGTTCGCGACGACGAGCCGCGACGGCGACACCACGGCGTCCGGAACGGCGAGGGCGCGCTCGACGGCCTCGGCAGCCGCGGGGACGCGTTCGCGGCATTCGGCGCCCGAGAGCGTCTCGACGGACATCCCCACGCCCTCACAGGCCGCGCGCTTGCGCTCGAAGTAGTCGGGGTCGTCGTCGTCGAGCTGGAGGAAGTAGCCACCCGTCTCCTCGATACAGGCCGTGGCAATCCCCCGAAGGATCCGGTTTTCCGCGAGGCAGGCCGCCGCGTCGTCGGCGTCGGCCTCGGCGTACCGGGCGCCGCTGTGGAGGACGCCGTGCGAGCGACCGGTGGTACCGGCGGCGAGGCGGCCGCGGTCGACGAGCGCCACCTCGACGCCACGGAGCGCCAGGTCGCGGGCGACGCCGACGCCGGTCGCGCCGCCGCCGATCACGAGGACGGTCGTCTGCATGGGCGAGGATGGCGGGCGGATCACTTCAGCATTTTCGAAGTAGAGCCCCCGACCTCAAGGAGCGAACGGAGTGAGCGAGTAGGTCAGGGAGGAAACCGACAAGGGAGGACACAACCGCCACACAGCGATCGACTGACTCCCAAGCGTATATGTACCGTCGGGTACTCTCTGAAACTATGGGTGTGCGTCGAACCGCCGTCGTGAAACTCGCCGTTTCCGACGAGCAACGCGACGCACTCCACCGAACCGCCGAGCAATACCTGTACTGCGCGAACCAAACCGCCGACTACTGTTGGTCCGACACCTCCTACGCCGAGTGTAAGACCAACAAGCGAGAGGTTCGTGACGCGCTCTACGCCGAACTTCGAGAGGAGACGGACCTACAGGCCCAACTCGTCCAAGCCGCCATCAAACGCGCTGTCGAAGCCATCAAAGCGTGTGTCGAACGGTGGAAAAAGGGACAGCGTGTCTCTCAACCGACGTTCACCGCTGAAACGATGGACTACGACACGCGAAGCGCGACGTTCTACCGGAACAAGGTGTCGCTGGCAACTGTTGAGGACCGAGTCGAACCGTCGTTCGTTCTCCCGGCAGACAGTCCGACGCCCTACGAGCGGTACGTACTCTCCGAGAACTACGAGTTCCGCGAGAGTACGCTTCGGTACGACGCGGCCACTGACGAGTTCTACCTCAACATTTCGACGCGGCGGACAGACGGTGACGATGGGGTTTCGGAAGATACCGGGCACTCCGAGCAAACGGTCCTCGGTATCGACCTCGGCGTCAACAGCCTCGCTGTGTCCTCAACTGGCACGTTTTGGCAGGGGGACGACTACGACCACTGGTGTCGTGAGTTCGAGAAGCGGCGTGGTGAGATGCAACAACGCGGCACGCAGGCCGCACACAAGGCCCTGCTTCGCCTCGGGAAGCGAGAGGAAGCCTGGCGCAAACAGTACAGCCATACGATCGCCAACGAACTCGTCTCGGAAGCCGTCGAACACGACTGCGATGTGATCGCGTTCGAGGACCTAACGGACATCCGTGAGCGGCTTCCGGACGCGAAGTGGCACCACGTCTGGGCGTTCCGACGCCTGTTTGAATACGTCTCCTACAAGGCCCCTGAACGGGGGGTCTCCGTGGAGCAGGTCGAGCCGAGCCAGACATCCCAACGGTGTTCCCGGACGGACTGTGGCTTTACGCACGAGGGCAACCGGCACGGCGAACAGTTCGAGTGCCAGAAGTGTGGGTATGAAGTGAACGCGGATTATAACGCTGCAAAGAATATTGGCGTGCGGTACGCTCGGAAGCGGCAACACAAACTCCGTTCCTCGCCCAAGTCGGGGAGCGGAGACGCACAAGTAGACGTGCGTGTGAATGGTGGGATATTGAGCGGTGAGAGTCACCAGCCTCTTGCTGGCGACTGATTACCGGGAGTCCACATCAAAACCCTACCCCCAACGAGCGAACCCGGTATGTGGTGAGCGAAGTAGGGTAGGGTAGTTTACTGCACGGTCGTCGGGACCGGCGCTCGCCCCGTGACGCGCCGTTTATGACCCTCGCGCCGCTGGGTCGGGTATGGTGCCGCCGCTGGTGCTCGACATCGACGGAACGCTGACGCAGTCGTCGGGCGGGATCGACCCCCGGGTCTTCGAGGCGTTGCCGGCGTGGGACGCCCCGGTCGTCCTCGCGACGGGCAAGGCGTTTCCGTATCCGGTCGCGCTCTGTCACTTCCTCCATCTCCCCGAACGCGTCATCGCCGAACACGGCGGCGTCGTCTACGCCGACGACGAGGTTCGGGTGACGGTCGACTCCGAGCGCCCGTGGGCGGCGGCCGAGGCGTTTCTCGACCGGGGTGGCGATCTGGGCTGGGGGGCGGCCGACACCGTCAACCGCTGGCGGGAGACGGAGGTTGCGATCAGTCTCGACGCGGACGAGGCCCTCCTCCGTGCCGTCGCCGAGGAGTTCGACCTCGACGTGGTGGATACGGGCTACGCCTACCACCTCGTGACGCCGGGCGTGGAGAAAGGCGACGGGTTGCGGTCGGTGGCGGCGGCGCTCGGGGTCGACCCCGCCGACTTCGTCGCCGTCGGCGACAGCGAGAACGACGTGTCGACGTTCGCGGTGGCCGGCGAGTCCTTCGCCGTCGCGAACGCGGACGACCGAGCGCGCGCCGCCGCCGACCACGTCACCGAGGAGGCGCACATGGACGGCACGCTCGAAGCGCTCGCGTCGCTCCGGTGAGCCGTCACCACGAGCCTCTATGCGGGGTCCTGCTTGCGGTCCTCGGCGCCATCGGGTGGCTCAGCGGCCAGCCGTTCGTCTTTCCGAGTCTCGGACCATCGGCGTTTCTCCTCGCGTTCGAACGGAGGGGGAGTCGAGAGCGACTCTCCCGCGTCGTCGCCAGCCACGCCATCGGCGGCGTCGCCGGCCTCCTCGCGTACGCCGCCCTCGGCGCGGGCGTGACGCTGACGGCGACGCCGCCGCCGGGGTCGGCCGCCGGCCTCCACCTCGTCGCCAGCGGCATCTGTTCGGTCGTGCTGACGAGTTGGGGAATGATCGCCGCCGACGCGACCCATGCACCGGCGTGTGCGACGACGCTCATCGTCTCGCTCGGACTCCTCTCGACGCCGATCCAGGTCGGCATCATCGTCGGGAGCGTCGTCGTCCTCGTCGCCGTCCACGGCACCGTCGTGGCGGGGAGCGAGCGCGTCCGGGGGTCGGCACGGACCCGAAACTCGGATTAA
Source organism: Haloplanus natans DSM 17983 (assembly GCF_000427685.1). Taxonomy (NCBI): domain Archaea; kingdom Methanobacteriati; phylum Methanobacteriota; class Halobacteria; order Halobacteriales; family Haloferacaceae; genus Haloplanus; species Haloplanus natans. The sequence continues at coordinate 1,218,872 of NZ_KE386573.1, read as the reverse complement.
TCCGAGACGGCGTCGGCACACCACGCCGCGAACGGCCCGTACGCGTCCCGGGCGTCGATCCGTTCGACGCAGGGGACGTCGTGGGGATGCCAGTCGACGATCCGATCGACCAACTCGTCGTAGCGGTCGGCGGTCGTCTTCGCCAGCAGAATCGACTCCGCGTCCTCGTGAATCGCATCGTCCCAGCGATACGTGGAGGTACAGTCGACCACGTTGACGCAGGCGGCGAGTCGCGCGTCGACGAGGCGGCGCGCGAGGTCGGACGCCGCCGCCGGCGGAGCGGTGACGTAGGCGGTCACCGGGGCCGGGGCGGCGTCGAGGACGGAATCGGGCATCCGCCTTACGCGTCGGCCACGCCGCCGTTGCCGTCCCGTTCAATGGGGACGAACGTCCCATTGATGTCCCACTCGTGGATACAGTACACCTCGCCGACGACGCGTTCGCCGTCGTCGTCGCGCGCGATCTGCCAGGTGCTCGTCGCGTCGTTCCAGACCTCCCGCCGCCCGCAGTCCTCGCACTGCCGGGCGGTCGGCTTTCTGATCGTGACGCCCATGGATCGAGTAGCACCGGCCGGGGATTTAACCCTACCCGTCGCGCGGCACTTATGGCCACGCGGCGGCAGGGGACCACATGGGATTTCACACCTTCGACAGCGACCGGGCGAAGCGACTGGAAGACGCCGCCGAGCGGTATCGCTACTGTTCGCGGGAGGAACTCCACGGCCTCGTGGCGCCCCACGCCGAGATGCGCCTCGCAGACCTCGGAAGCGGCACCGGCTTCTACACCGACGACCTCGCCCCGCACGTCGGGACGGTGTACGCCGTCGACGTGCAGGCCACCATGCACGAACAGTACCGCGAGAAGGGCCTGCCGGAGACCGTCGAACTCGTCGAGGCCGACGCGGCCGACCTGCCGTTCGGGGCGAACGACCTCGACGCCGCGTTCTCGACGATGACCTTCCACGAGTTCGCGGACGCGAGGGCGCTGGCGGAGGTGGCACGGGTCCTCCGGCCGGGCGGGCGCCTGATCACCGTCGACTGGGACCACGACGGCGCCGGCGACGCCGGGCCGCCTCGCGACGAGACGTACGCTCTCGACGACGCCGTGGCTCTCCAGACCGACGCGGGATTGCTCGTCGAACGCGCCGAGCGCCGACCGGAGACGTTCGTCACCGTCGCCCGGTTGGCCGACTGATACGGATTGCCGTGACTGTGTGCCGGTGGGCCGCCGATCCGTTCCGGCGAACCGCCGGTGCTGACCTACAGCAAGCCGGACGGGACCGAGCGTCGTAGTCCACATGAACACCGTACGGGCCGATTCTCCGCCGAGCGAAACAGTAATTTAGGTGAACGGTGTACGATCATCGTGAGTATGCGACACAATCTCATAGACCCGTACAGTCCGGGCCAAGGGTACTACGAGTGCCGCGCCTGTACACATCGCGAGGCGAGCGAAACCCGGCTGACGGCGTGTTCGGCGTGTGGGGGCGACGTGCGAAACATCGCCGTATCGAGGGAGTGACCGGGAGCGGTCCGTCGGTGCCGGCGGGGGCGGCACGCGGGCAGCGCGGCCCCAGCTCAGATTTCGATGCTGTCGGTGTAATACTCGAGGACGCCGACGAGGACGGCACCGACGACGGCCGCGAGGCCGAACGCGAGGAGGGCGTCGGCCGTCCACCCGGCCGACAAGTTCTCGCCCGCTTTCACCACGGGGGCGCGTAGACCGCCGACGACCAGACTCACCAGAAAGGCGAGCGTCGCGTAGCGGTAGTGGACGAGCGCCCAGCGGACGGCGTGGGCGACGGTAAAGAGACCGACGACGGCGCCGACGAGGAAGGCAACCACCGTCGTCGCGGGGTCGAGCACCGCCTCGACCGACCCGCCGACCAGGAGGCCGAGGAGGCCGTCGACGAAGGCCGTCAGCCGGGAGACGAGGAATTCGTACTGCCCGAGAATGACGAGGATGAGCGACCCGGAGATGCCGGGAAGCACCATCGCACTGATGGCGACGGCGCCGACGGCGACGGTGACGACTGGCGAGGCGGGGAGGGCGGCGGCGGCCCGGCCGGCCGAGAGGAAGGCAAGCAGGAAGCCGGCGACGGCGGCGCCGACCCGTCCCGGCGTGTCGAGCGACGCCTGCGTCCGGAGGACGACGGCCGACGCGGCGATCAGGCCGAAAAAGAAGCCGAAAGTGACGATGGGCTCCGATTCGAGCGCGACGTGGAGGAGGCGCGTCGCGACCAGGACGGCGGAGAGGACGCCGGCGCCGAGGGCGAGGAGGAAGGGGCCGTCGACGGCGAGAAAGGCCGTGCGGGCGTCGTCGCGCCGACCGGGGAGCGGAGCGGCCAGCACCTCGACGATTCGGGTCGGCGTGACGGCTGTGATAGCGGCGATCAGGCGTTCGTAGATGCCCGTGATGAGCGCGATGGTGCCCCCCGAGACGCCGGGGACGGCGTCGGCCGCCCCCATGCAGACGCCCTTGCAGTAGACGATCAGCAGGGATCGGAGGGGCCGCATCGGGGTTAGCTGCGGGCGACAGCGACGTCGGCGTGGAGGGCCGAGGCCGTCGCCGTCGCGTCACTCGATCCGTCGCTCGTGCCGTCGTCGGTCGCGCCGTCGGCCGGATCGACCGGAGTGAGCGATTCGGAGCTGTTACCGCCGCCGAGCGTCAGGTTCTGGAACGGGTTGGTCCGATTCAGCGTCACCTGCCGCTCGCCCGTCACGTCGCCGTTGACGCGACCCTCGCGGATCTGCACCTCCGAGCGGTACTGGACGATCGACCCGTTCTGAGCGGCGAGTGCCGACTCGATGACGTAGGGACCGGTCGCCCGGACGCTCACGTTCGTGTAGCCGTTCGACGGGCCGTACTCGTCGTAGCCCGTCGTAGCGTAGGGGAGCGTCATGGTCAGCGTTCCGTTCTGGGAGGTCCGGGTCTCTTGGGTGTACGTGAACGTCTCGCCGGAGGTGGGCACCCGCATCGGCACCGTCGCACGGACGGACGTGTTCGGCGGCAAGCCGGTGCTCGTGACGGTCGCCCCGGGTACCTTCTCGAACGTCTTCACGAACGCGGGGCGATTGACCGTCTGTGACGACGGCGGCACTCCGGTGACGGCGAAGGTACGGCGTGTGGCCGCCCGATACGACCGCGACTGGTTGGCCGACGACTCGCTCACCTTCACCAGCCGGTAATGTTCGAGCGCGGGCACCCGCTCGGTTGGGTAGTGACCGACGCCGCCGATCTGGGCGGTGCTGTCGTTGGCGACGTACGCCCGGGCGGCGGAGAGATTGTCTAACTGCCGGACTAGCGGCCGGTTACCCTGCGGACCCGTGCGGACGGTGATGGTCCGCCCACTTTGGGTCTGGGCCTGTCTGCGCTCCCAGTCGACGACGATAGGCTGGGGCTCCATCGCGCTCCCGTGGTAGGCGTACAGGCGCACCATCAGGCTGTCGTAGTACCGCTGCTCGCGGAGCTGGAAGCTCCCGCGGAGGCTGCTGGTGTACACCGGCCCGTAGAAGTCCGAGGCGGAGACGTTCGAGGCGTCGTAGAAGACGACCGGAGCGCCGAACTTCGAGTTGGGATTGACCATCTGCCAGTCGACCATCACGTAACGGGTGCCCGCGGCCTCCGTATCCCGCTCACCCAGAGCGCTCTGGGCGGCCGACTCGTTCGGCGCCAGCAGGTAGTTCGCGGCGCCGGTCGCCCCCTGCTGGAACGGGTTGGCGTTCGGGATGCGGTGCCCGCGGACCGTGATCCAGTGGCCGTAGTCCCACCACGACTGGACGCCGTAGGCGCCGGCGGGATAGTCGTAGTCGTTCGTCAACTCGTAGCTGCCGTAATACGCCATCCCGTTGTTCGCGCCGCCGAACGTTCCCGGCGTCGGGGTGTTGGCCTCCACCCACTGGAGCGAGCCGTCCCACTCCGTGACGGCACCGGGGCCGGTGTTCCCGGCCGCCTCCCAGGCCGTGTTACTCCGATCGAACTGTGGGTTCCCGGTGTTGCGGACGTTCATCGGCACGAGCAACACCGGCGTGACGATCAGCATAGCGGCCGCGACCACCGCGATCACCTGATAGCCCTGCAGGTCGCGCAGGGACGCCATCGAGGATTCGATCGAGGCCCCGTCGAGGTCCAGATACGCGAGGACCTGCCCGATCAGGTAGGCGTTCGCGATAGCGACGACCGGGGCGAGGTAGTAGTTGAACCGGACCTGCGTGAACGCGGCCGATGTCATGAACGCCGCCCAGATCACGAACAGCAGTTTCTCCGCGTCGTAGTTGGTCTGGAGGACCGCTCCCAGCAGGATCAGCGCCACCAGCGCGACGCCGACGAGTTCGGAGACGATGCCGAACGCGTCACCGATCGCTCGGAAGGGGCCGGGAATCAGGAAGAGCAGTCCGAGGAGCGCGAGCGACCCGACGGCGTAGCCGACGCGTTCGGTCTCGCCGTCCTCGACCAGCGGCTTCGCGATCAGCCAGATAACGGCCACGACGCCGGTAAACAGGGTGAACCCGTAATCAAGCAGGATCCGCCCGGTCGCGTCCGTCGCGTTCTGCCTGAGGGCGGTCGGCGAGAGGTACGGCTGGGCCTCCGAGATGGTACGCGTCGCCGCGCCGGCACTGAACCCGATGAAGCGGAGGGAGTTCGTCTGGATGGTCCGGAACAGGTCGGGGAGCGCAACGGCGACGACGCCGGCACCGACGGCGACGAGGCCGACGATGGCGACCGGGTAGAGCGAGCGGTCGAGCCCCCGGTCGTCGAACAACCGTGCGAGCCCGGCCATGAACGCCGCACCGACGGCGACGCCGAGGGCGACGGCGGGCTGGAGGAGGCCGAAGTCGGTCGGGCTGAACGTCGCCTGCTCGAACTGGAGGAGCATCAACAGCGCGGCCACGACCATCGACACGACGCCGACGAACGCGACCGGTTCCGGCGTGCCGCCGGTGACGTAGTCGCTGACGAGCTGGTAGACGAGGTAGGTGCCGAAGACGCCGACCAGCAGGACGCCGGGGGGCCACACCCACATGTAGAGGGCAACGGCGACGCCGGCGAGCGCGCTCCAGACGAGCGGCGTCCGGAGTGCCTCCACGTCCCGGTCGAGGACGAGTTCCCAGACGGGCTTCTCGCGCGTGGCCACCGCGAGGGCGACCATCAGACCGAGGACGGCGATAGTCTGGAAGAGCGGCTCGGCGATGTTGTGGTCGGCGAAGCCGACGAGACCGCGCTGGAGGAACTGGCCCGGCAGGAGCATGAGGACGACGGCGCCGAAGAGGCCGGCGATGCGGCCGGCGAGACGCTTGCCGACGTAGTAGACGGGCACCGCGACCAGCGCGCCGAACACCGCGGGGGCGACGAGCAGCGTCTTGGCGATCAGATCGCTCGACGGACTCCCGAGACCGACGACCAGCGCCGCCGTCGCGACGAACTGGTCGTACAGCGTGCCGAACTGGGCGGCGTTCGTCCCGTACGGAAAGTACGTCCACGGATCGTACGGCATCGTGAAGGGCCAGTGACGCACCGTGTACTCGACCTGGCGGAGGTGATACCAGGCGTCGTTGCCGGAGAAGTACACCGTTCCGTCCCGGATGAATGTGCCGTACTCCTGGAGACGGATGGCGAGCATCGCCGCAACGACGAGCACGAGCACGGGTATATGATACCAGTCGAAAAAGAGGTCTACGACCGACGAGGACCCCTGACTCTGATCGTCGCTCATTGGCCGAACGGACTGGGATTATGGTCATAAACCTTGTTATCTATCTTTCTACGAGGAGTGAATCCGACAACGTTGACACAATCCATCACCGGCGGCAGACTGGATATTCCATGCCAATATACACCATTAAGTAAGTTTGTCTACATAGGCTATGTATGGCGATTAAGGTCACGCGCACCTACGTTGGTTCCATCCAGAACCACCAGCAGGTCTGCGGTGGCCTTGATTCGCTCGGAGACTCCGCCTCAAAGATCTGGAACGTCGCACGATGGACAGCTGACCGTATCTGGGACGCAACTGGCGAAATTCCAGATGCAGGAACGCTGAAATCGTACATGAAGAACCAGCCGTGCTGGAAAGACTTGAACGCACAGTCAAGTCAGAAAGTCATTGAAGAACTTTCTGGCGCTTTCCAGACGTGGTTCGATCTGCGACACAAGTCTGATGAGGCGAATCCGCCCGGCTACCGCAAACACGGTGACACCCGACCACGTTCCACGGTCACGTTCAAAGAAGATGGGTTCAAGCACGACCCCGAAAACAATCGTGTCCGACTTTCGAAGGGCAAGAACCTGAAAAACGGTCGTTCAGACTTTCTCTTGTGTGAGTACCAGACTCGCCCGGATGTTACACTCTCAGAAGTCAACAGTGTACAGAACGTTCGGGCAGTCTGGACTGGTGGGAAATGGGAACTCCACTTCGTCTGTAAAGTCGAACTCGAAACAGCAGATTCGGCTGGTGACGGCGTCGCAGGAATCGACCTCGGCATCACAAATATCGCCACGGTCGCGTTCCCCGACGAATACGTGCTGTACCCCGGTAACTCGCTCAAAGAAGACAAACACTACTTCACACGTACTGAGTACGACACCGAAGGAAAGAATGGGCCGTCAGAGCAGTCGATGTGGGCACGTCAAAAACTCGCAGATCGTGAAACTCACTTCTACCACGCTCTGACAGACGCCATCATCACAGAATGTGTCGAACGCGGGGTTGGCACGCTCGCCGTGAGCTGGCCTGAAGACGTGCGTGAGTCAGATTGGGGTAAGACTGGTAACAAGAAGCTGCACTCGTGGGCGTTCAACCGTCTCTACCAGTACCTCGAATACAAAGGCGAAGAACGTGGCGTCAAGGTACTGAAGGAAAACGAGTGGGATACGTCGAAAACCTGCTCGAAGTGTGGTGACGACACGAAGTCGAACCGTGTCGAGCGGGGCTTGTACGTCTGTTCGTCGTGTGGGTTAGTCGGGAACGCGGATTGTAACGGCGCGGAGAATATGCGTCAGAAGATAACTCCGAGTCCTCACGGTGAGAATAGGAGTAACGGCTGCGTGGCACAGCCATCGACATACTTGTTCGACCGCGAGAGCGGGATGTTTCATACGAGAGAACAGGTTGTGTCGTAGACCGGCAAATATCCCAAATGCGGGACGGGAAGCCTCGCCGTTTACCGGGAGGAGGATGTCACCGGTGGCCGGAACGGTTTTCCAGCGTTCCGAGGACGACGGCACGCGTCCCGAACGCCAACGAAAACGCTTATTCGCGCCTCGGCGGAACGTCGGACCGATGCAGGTGTCGGTCGTCGTCTGTACGTACGCGATGGATCGGTACGACGCGTTCACCGAAGCCGTCGAGAGCGCGCTCGCACAGACGTACGACCCCCTAGAGGTCGTCCTCGTCGTCGACGGCAACGACGAGGTCTACGAACGGGTCCAGGAAGACTTCGGTGGACTCGAACCCGTCGTCTGCCACGACAACGAGGAGAACCGCGGCATCTCCTACTCGCGGACGAAAGGCGCCGAACTCGCCAGCGGCGAGGTGGTGGCGATGATCGACGACGACGCCGTCGCGCACGACGATTGGATCGAGAACCTCGTCGCAGTGTACGAGGAAACCGACGCCGTCGCCGTCGCCGGCGACGTGCGCCCCGACTGGCAGACGGAGCGACCGAAGTTCTTCCCCGAGGAGTTCTACTGGCTCGTCGGCTGCGTCGAACCCGGCTTCGCGGACGACGGCGAGGAAATCCGCAACGGCTACGGGTCGAACATCTCCTTCCGGCGCGACGTGTTTCTGGAGGCCGGCGGCTACGACACCCACACCGGCCGCCGCGGCGACAAACACATCCAGGCCCACGAGGCCCCCGTCTGCATTCGGATTCGGGAGCTGACGGGGAAGGGCGTGATCTACACCGACGACGCGGTGGTGGATCACAAGCTGTTCGATTATCGGGGGGAGTTCACCTGGCTCGTCTTTCGATCCTTTTGGCAGGGCTACTCGAAGCGGGTAATGGAGTTGCTGTATCCCGACGAGGACGGCGAGGAGACCGACTACCTCCGCTACCTGCTTCTGGATCGGGTGCCACGGCGGGTGAAAGGCTGTGTGACGAAGCCGTCCGTAGCGGCGGTGTTGCAGGTACTGACCATCCTCGTGTTCACCGGGGCGGTTGGGCTGGGGTATCTGTACGCGCTGGCGACGCCTGGGTTGCTGGAGAAGGTGGAGACGGTCGAGGGGTAGGTCAGTACGTCGACACCCGAAGGTCGGGGACAGCCTCGAAGTCGGCGTCGCCGGTGACGAGTTCCCGTCCGTACTCGAGGGCCGTCGCGGCGATCACACAGTCGTTGAACCCGAGTGGAGCGCCCGCCTCCATCAGTTCCGCCTGTAACCGCCCGGTGCGCCGGGCACAGTTGCGGTCGAATTCGAGCCAGAGCAACGACTCCACGAGTTCCTCGGTTCGTCGAAACTCCCGAGCCGATCCGAGGTTCGCGCCGATCCACAGTTCCGCCGCGGTGACCGGCGCAACCGCGTGGCGCTCGTCACGCTCGTCGAGGTCGGCCATCGTCTCGCGGGCCGCCTCGTTGCCGTCCAGTACGTCGATCAGAAAGGAGGTGTCGAGACAGGCCATCAGTCGTACAGCCGGTCGAGTCGGTCGGCGTTCCGCTCGCGTCCCGCCTCGATGGCGTTTCGCGCACGCGCCGTCGTGTCCCCGCTCCAATCCCCCCAGAACTCGGACAGCGGGCGGCGACCGAGCAGGCGGTCGATGGTCTCCCCGAAGCTCTCGTCGCCCCGTCGCTCCTCGCGGAGCTTCTCGTAGACGTCCTCCGGGATCGAGATGTTCTTGCTGCCCATACTATACTGTGTGTGTTGTGTGTGTAAAAACACTTCGTGGGCGGGGCGACTACCCGTCACGTTCGTCTTCGATCCGCCGCTCGGCCTCCTCGCGGTCCTCGGGGTAGCCAATGTCGATCCGCCAGCCCTCGATGCCGATGGCGTCGATGGTCCGCCCCGACCGGATGAGCAGGTCGATGGCCTCGCTGATCTCGTACTCGCCGCGGTTGGAGGGTTGGACGAGTTCGCAGGCGTGGAAGATAGCGGGCGTGAACGTGTAGAAGCCGGTCATCACGAGGTTCGAAGGTGGGTCGTCCGGCTTCTCGACCACCTCCGTGATCTCGCCGTAGTCGTTGGTGACGCAGACGCCGTAGCGGGAGGCCTCCTCCCACGGCACCTCCTCGACGAGGAAGGCCGCGTCGGCGCGGTCCTCGCGCTGGCGGTTCACCACGTCGCCGAGGTTCGCGCGGAAGACGTTGTCCCCGAGCATCAGCATGAAGTCGTCGTCGACGTGTTCCTCGACGGTGAGGAGGGCGTGGGCCAACCCCTTCTGCTCGCGCTGGTGGGTGTAGGTGATCGGAACGCCCTCGTACTCGTCGCCGTAGTGGCTGATGATGTCCTGTTTGCGGTAGCCGACGACGACGACGAGTTCCTCGGCGCCGAGGTCGACGAGCTGTTCGAAGCAGTGCGTGAGAATGGGTTTCCCGGCGACTTCGACCATCCCTTTCGGTTTGTCCTCGGTGAGCGGGCGGAGGCGGGTCCCCTCGCCGGCGGCGAGTACGACTGCCTGCATGGAGCAAGCTACTCCGGTGCGAGATAAATACTTTGAGGAAGCGTTCAGCGAATCTCGTCGAAGAAACGCGGATTCCCGGTGTACCAGTCGACGGCCGCGTCGAGTCCCTCGTCGAAGGAGTACACGGGGTCGTAGTTCAGTACCTTATTGGCCTTCGAGATATCGGCCACGTAGCGACCGACCTCGCCCGTTCGGTTCGGTTCGACGTGGATGTCGACATCGGTGTCGACTCGGCGGGCGATCTCCTCGGCGAGTTCGATCAGTGAGGTTCCCTCGCCGGAGGCGATGTTGAACGTCGTCCCCTTCGCCTTGTGGAACTTCTCGATGACGCGGACGATTCCCTCGACGCAGTCGTCGAGATACGTGAAATCGAGCACCTTGTCGTCGCCGTAGACGGTCAGATCCTGCCCGTCGTGTGCCTGCGCGATGAACAGCGGGAGCACGCGGTCCGAAACGTCGAACCGGCCGTAGACGTTCGAGAACCGCAGGATAGACGCCTCCAGATCGTAACACTGTTCGTACGCCTTCAGCATCGCCTCCCCGCCGACCTTGCTTGCAGTGTAGGGGCTCTCACACTCGTCGACGTACGTGTCCTCCTCGCTGTAGACGATCTTCCCTTTGTTTCCGTACACCTCGCGACTGCTACCGAAGATCACTCGTGAGACGCCGGACTGCCGGGCGTACTCGAGGACGTTGAATGTCATCTCGAAGTTGTCGCGTGCCCGCCGGGGATTCTTCACGAGTCGATGGACGCGCGCGTTAGCCGCGAGGTGGACGAGAATGTCGATATCCGTCGGGAGAGCGTCGCCAACGGCGTCGTCGAGGAGGTCGGCACGAACCGTGAGATCCGAGACGACATCGCTCCACCGGTTCGGTTCGATGTCGACGCCGGTGACGTCGTAGCCGTCGCCGTGTAGCCGCTCGATCAGCGCCGTTCCGATCATCCCGCTGGCACCGGTGACGAGGACTGACTTGGCTGTCATAGCATAGTTCTGCGGAGGCCACACCAAAATGCTTCCCAATCGAAAGCGGACAGCAACGCATTTGAGGGCGCACGCCGACCCGGAAACGATGCGTGTCGCGTTTCTGGTCAACGCCTTCCCGAAACTGTCGGAGACGTTCCTGCTCAACCAGATCACCGGTCTCGTCGACGACGGTCACAGCGTGGATATATACGCGATACAGCGAACCGACGAGGATCTAACACACGCACGAATCGCCGACTACGACCTCCTCGACCGAACCACGTATCTCTCCGTCGAGGGCGCCGATTGGCTCCGGGTCGCCCCGCCAATTGCCTACCGGGCCCTGGTCGACGTCGTCCGTGATCCGGCACAGCTCGGTCGGGTCCTCTCCCACCGACGGGATGCGGTTCGGCTGACCGACGCCTTCCGCCCCGTCGCGTCGCCGCTCCTCGACCGTCTCGACGGCTACGACGCCATCCACGCACATTTCGGCCCGATCGGGAACGGATTCCGATTTCTCGCCGAGCGGACCGACGCTCCCTTCATCGTCTCGTTTTATGGCTACGACGTCAAGGAAGCGCTCGGCAAACATCCGCGGCGGTACGGGCCCCTCTTCGACGCCGCCGACGCGGTGACAGTCCTCAGCGAGGACATGCGCGAGAAGGTCGAAGATGCGGGCTGTCCGCCGTCGAAGACGACCAAGATCCCGCTCTGTGTCGACACCTCGACGTTCACCTTCTCCGAACGGATGGGGGAGACGGACGACCGGATCGAACTCGTCTCGGTCGCTCGACTCGTCGAGAAGAAGGGGCTCGCGTACGCGATCGACGCCGTCGCCCAACTCGCCGATGAGTACGACGTGCGCTACCGGATTGCCGGCGACGGTGATCTTCGGTCGGACTTAGAAGAGCGGATTCGGGCGCGTGGTCTCGGCGAGCAGGTCGAACTCCTCGGGTGGGTCGAGCAAACGGCGGTGAGTGAGCTCCTCGCGGAGGGCGACGTCTTCCTCCTACCGAGCGTCACGGCTCGAAGCGGTGACGAGGAGGGAACGCCCACGGTACTCCTCGAAGCACAGGCCCGTGGACTGCCCATCGTTTCGACCTACCACTCCGGAATCCCGGAAATCGTCGCCGACGGACGGAGCGGTCTCCTCGCCCCCGAACGCGACGTGGACGCGCTCGCCCGAAAACTACGGACGCTCTTCGATCACCCGGAACTCTGGAGCGAGATGGGCCGGAACGGACGGCGGTACGTCGAGGAGGTCCACTCCGTCGACACGGTGACCGAGCGGCTCGAACGGTTGTACACGGGCGGGGAGTGACGACGCCCCGACGATCGGAGTCAGCCCTCGTGAACACCCGCGAACAGTTCCTCGTATCGCTCGACCAGCCGGCGCATGGAGTAGTTGCGGTCCAGATAGTCCCGCCCGCTCCACCCGAGGTCGGCCCGGCACTCGACGTCGTCGACCAGTGACGCCACGTCCGCAACGAGCGCGTCCATCGATCCCGAGTGACGGCCGATCGGCTCCGTCCGCAGGTCGCCGTCGAGGTCGTAGTCGAGCGAGACGACCGGCGTCGCGTAGCGCCACGCCTCCAGAAAGACGTTCGGGAGCCCCTCGTACGTCGAGGTGTTGACGAGGGCGATGGCGCGTCGGTAGTACTCGTCGATGGCCGACGGCTCGACGAATCCCTCGAAGCGAAGATTGTCGATGTCGGCCGCTTTCGTACGAACCTCCTCGAAGTACGCCTCCTCGTCGTCGTTGGGCGGGCCGACCATGACGAACTGCACCTCCGGGAGGGCTCGCGCCAAGTCGAGGAACAGTTCGGGCCGTTTCTGCTCGCGGGCGATCCGACCCACCCACAGGACGAATTCGCGGTCCTCGTGGGAGGGTACGTCGGCCTCGTCGGGGAGGTCGTACCCGTTCGCGAGTATCGTCGAGTCGATACCGTGGGCCTCCGCGAGTATCCGCTGCTGGTGATGGGTCTGTGCCGCCACGGCGTCGGCCGACCGGATCGACTCGACGTAGAGTTGCCGCCGAAGCGGGTGGTAGTCGGCGAGATACGACGGCTCTACGTCCGCGTCACTGGAGACGGCGTAGACGAACGCCGCGTCCGTGAGCCGACAGTAGTTCGCCACAGCCATACAGAGGAAGTCGTTGCCGCGGACGTAGTACACGTCGGCGTCGATGCGGGCGAGAGCGTACCAGACGGCCGACGTTTTCAACGGTGCCCCGGTGACGCCGCGAACGTCCGGAATCCACTTCCAGACGCCGAGGCCATCGCGGCGTTCGTACCGTGCACCGTCGTCGTAGTTGCGGGTGAGCAGGGAGACGTCGTGGCCACGGTCACGGAGCGCGCAGGCGAGGAGGTACTGCTGGCGTTCGGCGCCGCCGGCGCCCGTTTCCTCCCCGGTCCCGAGGAAGTTGTGAATCTTCGGCGAGACGAAACAGACGTGGACCATCGATACCGGCCGTACGCGACGGCTCGTTGATAAAGGACCGGAGTCGAACTACGGAAGCGGCCAGCGGTCGTCCGCCAGTCGTTCGACCGTGGCCAACGACGCCGAATCGAGCCCGACGCTGCCGATCCGAAACTTCCCGGACCCGCTGCCGTGACAGTCCGATCCGCCGGTTTCGACGAGACCGTGCGTCTCGGCCAGCCGAGCCGCGTCCGCGACGCCGATATCGGCGTATCGGTCGTCGGCCTCGCCGTAGGGGTACGGTACCTCGATCCCGTCGAGTCCGTGTGCGGCCAACTCCTCGACCATCTCCGCAACCGTCTCCCCCGGGGCGGCGATGCGACCCGGGTGGGCCAGCGATGCGACGCCCCCCGCCTCCCGGATCGTTCGCAAGACACGCTCCGCGGGGATCCGCCGCATCGGCACGTAGCAGGCGCCGTCCTCTGCGAGGTACTCGTCGAACGCCGCGCCGACCGACGCGATGATGCCTTCGTCGACCATGCGCCGCGCGAGATGCGGTCGTCCGAGAATTCCGTCGCTCTCCGCCCGGAGTTCGTCGACGGTCGCATCGAACCCCGTCGCCTCCCGAAGTCGGTCGACGAGGGTTGCGTTGCGTTCCCGGCGGTATCCCCGGGCGGTCGCCAGCAACTCCCCGAGGGCTTCGTCCGTCGGATCGACGTAGTAGCCGAGAATCTCGACTTTGGTGTCGAAGCAGTCCGCCCGAACCTCGACTCCCGTCACCACCCCGAGGTCGCCACGCCGTTCGATACGATCGGTCAGCTCGTCGGTGATCGTGTCGTGATCCGTGATCGCGATGGTCTCGAGGCCACGGGTTCGTGCCTGCTCGATCCGGCGAGTGACCGAGTCGGTGCCGTCCGAAGCGAGTGTGTGGAGATGGAGATCGGACGAGATTGATTCTGCCATTGCCGACGGATACTCGTAGTGGCTACTAAGATCCAAGGGTCGAGGCTCACTCTAAGCCAACGTCGTCGGGCCACGCCCTGTCGGCGCCGTCGAATCGCGGCAGTTCGTGTGGTCGACGCCAGTCACGGGGGCGGACGCGCCGGGCGTCCGTACCGACGGCGCTCGCGTATCGGCGGGGCCCGCCGCGCCGTACAGCCGGTCCCGCCGAGCCGTATGGATAAGAGAAGTGGTCGGGTGTCGTTCCCGTCCACTCGGTCAACAGCCGGTCGGCTTCCTCGAGGTCACGTCGCACTGTCGACTCGTCGTACCCCGCGAGCGGGACGTGCCGATGGCCATGCGATCCAACGGTCACCAACTCGGACGCCGAGAGCGATGCGACCTCCTCCGGCCGCAACATCGGAATCGGTTCCGGATCGTCCGCGCCGAGGCGGTCGAGGAGTCGGGATCGCTCCTCCGGGGTGGCCCACTTGCTGGCGGTGTACAGTCGGTCGTAGACGGTCTGCAGATCACCCGTCGTCGAAACGTCCGTCTTGATTCGCGAGTCGGCCAGTTGGATGGAAACGTGATCGCGCCGCCGAAGCGCATCCAGTAGTCGGAACGCGAACGGCGATTTGCGGTCCGCCACACAGCCGGTCGAAACATATACCGTCGCCGGAGTCTCGAATCGTTCGAGAAGCGGGACGACCGTCGAATCGACATCGCGATAGCCGTCGTCGAACGTCACCACGACCGCGTCGGGTGGGAGTGTCGCGTCCCCAGTGAGCCAGTCGATCAATCGATCCATCGGCACGACCGTCGCATGTGTCGTCAGCCGTTCGAGATCGGCTGCGAGTTGAGTCGGCGAGACTGTGTACGCCTCCGGGCCGACGTTCCCTTCTTTTGATCCGGCATGGTGGTACATGAACACCGCCGGGAAGTTCGAGGGCCATCGCCCGGCTCGGAGGACTCCCCCGATGTCGGCGGCGTAGCCCGCGACAACGCGGGAAAGCTGATCGATCATCGGGTGAGATGAATCGGACAGTTCCCCGGAGAAGTAGCGGTAAGCGAGACGAATCCGAGCACGTTCCAAGGGCGTCCTCGGTAGATATTCGATCCTCGTGAGCAGTGTTCCGGCACCATCGCTACAGAGTCTCGTACTCGAACCAGTGGGACAGCGACCGGTCGACCATGGTATCGAGTTCCCGGATGTCGTCGACGATCAGCGCTTCTAGGCGTTTCCGATCCTCGGACCGCATCCCCCGTTCGTACTCGTTTTGCGAGGTGAGTAGGTTCTGAACGGCGTCGTGAGCGGGGCGAACGGCTTCGATGGCGAACTGTGGAGCGCACTTGCTATACGAGTGCACCGCGAAGCGATAGAGCGGGTTGCTCTTGAGACCGCGAACTTTTCCTTCATTCACCTTCGAATCGAGAACTGACGGTTTGTAGGTCGGATCGATGTCGAGGAACTCGCACACGTCCTGCAGATAGCTCCAGTCGTCGTCGACCAAATCGTGGAAAAAGCACAGTTTCAGGTTTTCCGACGGGATGTGTTTCAGATAGCGCTCGATGTGGCGATTGTAGAGGCCGGGCACCACCCAGTCGGAAAAGAGGTCGTAGTTCTCGAAGACCTCCGAGAACTCGAAGGACATCTTGTCCTTGCTCTTCTCGTGCCAGTAGTGGGAGAACGCCCGGTCGACGGGATTGCGGAGGACGAAGAGGACCTTGGCGTTCGGAATAGTCCGAGAGATGCGCTTCGGCGCCACGTCGTCACGGATATACGATGGAGTCTCCTCGCCCACCATCGCCTCGCCGTCGTATGTCTTGAAGTGGTCGCGATACCACTCGTCGCCCCGCGAGTAGTGCATATCGAAGTAGTGAACGGAGTCGGTGTCCGGCAGAAGGACGTCTGGGTGTTCGCGCAGGCATTCGTACAGCCACGTCGTCGCACACTTCTGTGGGCCCGCGATGACGAAATCAGGGAGCGGAGGCGACATTATCAGTGTTCGGATGGGGTATGGCTCGTCTGAGGATATAACCCCATCGCAACGCCGGAGCCTATCGGTCCACGATCAGTCGCGAAGGTGGTCGAGAATGGTATCCACGTTCCGGAACAGGAGATAGCCGCTCACAGGCAGGATCGCCGCCGCGGCGAGCGTAGCCGGCACGTATCCGAGGACGGAACCGGCGACGACCCCAATGGAGGCGGCTGTCAGCCCGAACACCGGCCAGTCCGTGGTATCGATATCGAAGGCGTAGTCGACCTGCCACACTCCGAGCGCGTTCGTGAAAAAAAACACCGTGATCGTCGTCGCGATAGCCGCCCCGATCGCGTCGTACCGCAGGATGAGCACGGCGTTCAGGCCAATATTCCCGACGAGATTGAGTATCGTGTTGAGGAGGATGAATCGGCCCTGCTTGCCCATCAGCAGGATTTGTCCGATCTTCCCGAAGGAGGTGTTTATCACCATGCCGGCGCCGAGCACGAGCAACAAGTCGTACTGTCCAGCGTACGCACCGAACAGACCCAACAGTTCTCGGCCGAAGAGGAGGAGGACAAACAGCCCACCAAGCGTCGAGGCGACCGAGATATCACGAACGAAATTGTACTCGGCGAGGAGAAAGTCGACCTGATCCTCGGCTAGGAACTTCGAGATACGGGGTTGCAACACGTTGCTCAGGACCTGCTCGCCGTATCGAAGTACGGAGGCGACTTTCCACGCTACGTCGTACCCTCCCGTCGACGCCGTGGAGGCGAGCGTCGTCAGGAGCAACACGTCGACGTTTTTCATCAACTTGCTTCCGATGGAATTCAAGAGGAGGACGGTCGAGAACTGGAACTGTTCACGGGAGATGGCGCTGAGGTTCAGGTACTGCCACCCCTTCGAGACGATGGTGAACCCGACGAGTGGCAGATAAAACGACAGGCCGATCGCGGCGGCGATGGCCCACGGCCGCGGGACGAACAGGTAGACGGCGGCCATACCGCCGAGACGGAGCACTTCGCTGGTGATCTGTTCGAGCGCGATCGCCGTCGGGACACGTTCGAGTCCGCGGAGCACCCCGCTGGTGATCGGCAAAAGCGCCATCCCCGGAATCAGCAGGGCGAGCAGCCGCACCCACTCGACGACCATCGGGTCCTCGACGACGGCGGTAGCCAGCGGGGCCAGACCCCACACCACCGCGGCCGCGGCCAGGCTGACGAGCGCGGTCCACCCGAGCGCCGCGCCGGCGAAGCGGTTGATTCGCTCGTCGATGTCGGACACGTCGAGTTCAGAGACGTGCTGGATCGTCACTTCACGGAGACCGATCTGACTGACCAGAGCAATCAGAGTCGCGACGGTGAACCCAGTGACGTAGGCCCCGTAGTCGCTCTTGCTCAGAGTGTGTGTGAGCAACCAGAGGGTTCCGTAACCACCGACGAGTGTGGAGAGTTTGCCGACGGCACCGACGGCGCTGCCACGGAGATACTTCGACGCAGCGCCCATTATTTCCGGACCGTCCCGACGGCATACCCGACGGCACTCAGACACGTCGCTGCCACCGTCCGGGGCGTCACGTCGTGTGCGAGCGCGCGTCTGAAGTAGCCGATCGCCTGTTTGTACTCCCCGTTCCGGTGTGCGGCCCGCCCGACCCCGTGATACAGTTTGTGGTAGAACGCATCGGCGTATCGATCGGCAAGTTCCGGGGAGACACGCTCCGCGAACAGTTCGGCGAATCGCTCGTTCGCCCGGACGCGAAGTTCCGGCGAGTTCCGGGCCGACAGTCCGTCAGGCTGTTTCCGGATTGTGACGAGATCCTCACGGAAACAGACCCCGCCGGCCGCTGCCGCTTCGAGGATGAAGAGGTGATCCTCACGGCGTTCGAGTGCTTCGACGAACCGAAGTTCGACCGCCGACGTGTCCAGTAGCACCGAGGACGTGAGAGAGTCGATTCGTCCGAGAAACAGGTCGCGAACGAACGCCTCGGTCGAGCGGGACCGCCCCTCGACACAGATTGCCGCGCCCGTCTCCTCGATGGCGTCGAGTTGTCGCTCCAGCTTTCCGGGCTTCCACAGGTCGTCTGCGTCGAGAAAGGCCACGAACCGTGTGTCCACTCGCTCCAGACCACGGTTGCGCGCCCACGCCGGTCCTCGCTCCTTCTCGTCGGTCACGACCATAGGCTCGGTGGGGACGGACTGCGTCTCGGCGGACGCCAGCGCTTCCTCAAGCATCGCTTCCGGCGTGTGTGCCGGACTGTACGGAACGACGACCGAGACCCGCGGGTCGGTCATCCAGCGGTTCGAACCCCGTGGTAGACGGGGGCGGTCTTGTGTGAGTCCCGTCTCATCAGTCGTCGAGGTAGCCGAGATCGTCCAGTCGGCCCTTGATTTCGTCTTCCTCCTCGACCGTCAGGTCGAAGTCGTACTCCGAACTGTACTCCGTCTCGAGGACACCGAGCTCTTCGAGTCGGTGGAGGACGTACGCGACCGACTCGTCGACCGACTGTGCCTCGCTATCGACGACGATGTCGGGGTTGTGTGGCTCCTGGAATGGGTGGTTGACGCCGGTGAAGTTCTCGATGTTCCCTTCCTGCGCCTGCTGATAGAGGTTCTTCGGATCGCGACGCGCAGCCTCCTCGACGGAACATTTCACGTAGACGAGGACGAACTCGCCCTCGGATTCGATTATTTCACGGGCCTGCTGTTGTGCGTCACGGAACGGCGTGATCATCCCCGTGACAACCGAGATGTCGTTGCGGTTCAACAATTTGCAGATGAACGCTGTCCTGCGGTTGTTCGTCGCTCGGTCTTCCCGCGTGAATCCGAGGTCCGGATAGAGGTTCTTGCGAATCTCGTCTCCGTCGAGGTTCTCGATGTGGTGGCCCTGTTCGCGGAGGATGTTCTCGACGCGTTTCGCGAGCGTCGACTTGCCGGCGGCCGGGCGCCCCATGAACCAGATGGTGAAGCTCATGTCGACTCCTCCCCCTCGTCCGCGGTCACGAACGGTTGTTCGGCGTCCATGATCACGTCTGCAACCTCCGGACGCATCATCTTTTCCGAGGGGTGGGTTCCCGAACGAATCATCTCGCGGATCTTGCTCCCGCTCGGATGGATCTGTTCGTCGTCGCTATGGGGGCAGATCTTCTGTGACACCATGCCGTCACAGACCGTACAATAAAACGAGTAGTTGTAAAACAGCGGCTCGATCCCGATGTCGTCGATCTCGTCGAAGATCGTGTGCGCGTCGAACCCGTCGTAGAAGTCCTTCACGCCGGCGTGGTCGCGGCCGACCACGAAGTGTGTACAGCCCTGATTCTTGCGGACGAGGGCGTCGAAGATCGCCTCGCGGGGGCCAGCGTATCGCATCTTGCTCGGGAACACCGACAGTGACACGTTCTCGTGTGGGTAGTAGTGTTCGATGAGCGCCCCGTAGGCGTCGATGATCGTCCGGTCGGTGTAATCGCCCGCCTTCTTCGCCCCGATTTTCGGCTGGACGAGGAGGCCGTCGACCTGTTCGAGCGCGGATTTTTGGATGTACTCGTGGGCGCGATGGGGAGCGTTGCGGGTCTGGAACCCGACGACGGTGTCCCAGTTTCGATGGTTGAACAGTACTCGTGTCTCCTTCGGGAAGAGGTCGTAATCGCCGTGTCGGACCTCCGAGAAGAGGGAGATGGGACCGCCGACGAGGAAGTCGTCGCGGTCCAGATAGTTCCGAACGCCCGGGTGGGAGTCGTCGTCGGTGCCGAAGACGTGCTTCACCGTCTCGGTCTTGTTGTGTTTGTACACCTCTTCGGCGTCGATGTACCCCACTGGCGTGCCGTCGGGTCGGTCGAGTCGAACCCGTTCTCCGGGCACGATCTCGGAGGCGGCCTCACCGTCGACATCGAGGACGACCGGAAGCGGCCAGGTCGTCCCGTCTTCGAGCGTCATATCGTGAACGACTTTCAAAAAGTCGTTTTTGTTGAGAAAGCCTTCGAGAGGACTCAACCGTCCAGTAGCGATGCTAACGGCTTCCTGAAACTGCGGCGGAGTGAGCGTGATGGAGGGGACATCGTCCAACTCCGAAGCGGATCGACCCTCCAAAACTCGATCGACGAGCCTGCCGCCGTGGGGCTCGAGCATGGTTGGCCAGAAACCCCCGGCAGTAATAAAGGATGTCACTTCCGACTGGCCGTATACACCCATCAACACTCCACACTTGGTCCGTGCCGGAACGGCCGCCGGGATGGTGTAACAGTCGAGTTGCATACGCTGACGACGGTCAATCGGCATCGTTCGCCCGGACCGCCCGGACTCCCCTATGAAGCGGCTATCGACGGACATCTAGCCGAGAGATGGGCCAATTCGGCGACAGATAACCGAAATCATCAAGTCCGTTTCTCCAGAAGGGGTTTACAATGGCGACACACCTCGTGACAGGGGGGTCTGGATTCGTCGGGAGCCACACAACCGAATATCTTCTCAACCGCGGCGAAAGCGTCAAGATATTTGACATTACGCCGCCCGACATTCCGGGAATCGAATTGATGGAACGAGTCGATTATGTCGAGGGCGACGTTCGAAATCGACAGGCGCTCGCAGGTGCCATGGCGGATGTCGATTACGTCCATCACAACGTCGCGCTGGTTCCGCTCACGAAGGCGGGGGACACCTTCCGTGAGGTCAACCTGTACGGTACCAGAAACGTGATGCAAACCGCCCTAGAAGCCGAGGTGGACGGAGTGACACACATCTCGTCGAGTGCTGTGTACGATCTTTCGACGATGCCGGTAACCGAGTCCACATCGCTCGATCCGATCGGTCGATACGGGCGGTCGAAGTTGGCAGGCGATCGGATCGCACTCAACTACGCCGATCTCGGGTTGCCAGTCAATATTCTCCGGCCACGGACGGTACTCGACGAACGACGGGCCGGCATCTACCAGATACTCTTCGACTGGGTGGAACATAATAAACTAATCTACATGCTCGGCGATGGCGAAAACAAGTTTCAGCTGGTGAGCGCGCATGATCTGGCCGATGCATCATATCTGGCTGCGACAGCGGAGTTCTCTGGCGAAGTGTTCAACATCGGTAACACGGACTACAACACGCTTGGAACCGACCTTCGCCACCTGATCGACTACGGGGAGTCGGAATCCGACGTACTCTGGGTTCCGGCCCGCCCCGTGAGCCTCGTCCTCCAGACGCTCGACACGCTGCGTCTCTCGCCGCTCGCCCCGTGGCACTACAAGACCGTATTCAAGGACTACTACTTCGACATCACGAAAGCGACGGAGATGCTGGGGTGGACCCCAACCGACAGCAATTTCGACATGTTCGAGCGCGCGTACGACTGGTACCGAGCGAACGACATTGAGGCGACGGGGGCGGAGGGGAGTGTCCATCGAACCGCACCGAAACAGAAGATCCTCAGACTGTTACGTCAATTCTCCTGAGTCTGATGTTTAGGAGATTCCTACTGGGCTTCTGCTCATCAACGGAACTGTTTGACCAACAGAACCTCATCGGCATCGGTAGTACGTTCGCGGTGGTATTCGTATTCCTGAACTGGACTCGGTTTGTACTCGCACGGCTGGTGTTGCCCGAGGCGGATCTTGGACGGATGTTCTTTCCGGTAGGTGTTGGTGTGATGCGTTTCCCGAGTGTGCTGGCGTTCCTGTTTCCTGCGTTCGACCCGTTTCCTCGGTACCATGAGGTCCTGTTCACACCGAAACACGCCGTTATCGCGGTGATAGCCTGGGTCGTAGTGCTGGGTGCGGTATCCAACCTAGAACGCTTCGAGTGGGTTCATGTGTACCTCCTCTGTGTTAGTTCAACGGTCTTGACGACGCTCATTCAGGGATTCAAGCTTGGGTTCCTGTATCCCCTGACAGGGTTGCGGAACGGCCGCGAGACACACTACTTTCAGGACGCCGCGACCGTGGAATCAGCGTATGGGTTCGTAGCGAATTTCAATCGCATCCAACCGGACCTGTTCATCCACGCACGGGGCCATCCCCCCGGAGCTGTCCTCCTCTACTATGTCCCAAGACAGGTGATTTCCCATCCGGTATTCACTGGATTGGTAATCCTGCTGGTGGCAGCCGTCAGTTCGGTTTACACGTACCTACTGTTAGAGGAGCAGTTTAATCACGAGATTGGGATCATGATGGCGTCGGTTTTCGTGCTCTTGCCTGCCGTTCAGGTGTATTTTTACACGACACTGGACGCCGTCGTCGCATGTCTCGTCATCGTCACAGTATATCACTACGTGAGGTGGCAGTCCGATGATAACCTCCTCCACTACGTGGCCGCGGTACTAGCCACCATCATGCTGTTTTCGATCACTTTTTTAAGCGTGTTTGTGCTCGGCGTTGTCGGTCTACACCAACTGGATCGGTTGCGGGACGGAACCACGCTCAATTTTGTCCGGCAACTATCACTATTCACTCTGCCGATCGCGGCTGCGATGGGAGCCATCTATCTACTGACGGGGTTTAATTACGTCACGTCCTTCCTCACCGCATCGGCCATCGAGAGTGCGAAGTACGGCGGCGGGTTCTACGCAACGACCGCGCCGGTGTCGTACGTTACAACGAGGATTGAGAATGTGTTGGGAATCGTGCTATTTTTTGGTCCGTACTGTGGGTACATAGCGTACAAGGGGGCAAGATTGCCGACGAACGGGATCACCGACTTCGGCTGGTACGGGATGCTGACAATAGTTGTCCTGTTCCTTGCAGGGACGCCGAGAACCGGTGAAACGGCGCGTATATGTCTCTTCTTGCTTCCGTTCCTTCTGCTTTTTGTCGGGAACTACTTTCATCACCGGAACTTGTCTTTCACCGAAGGCAAACAACTGGCTGCACTGGTCTGGCTACAGGCAGTGTGCATGCAGTTGTTCGGGAACTACCTGTGGTGAGACGACTCATCAATCCGAGGACACACCGTCCACCATCGTCTGCCACTGAAAGGTCACATACACTAGCAGCGCGAGCCCGGCCGAGAACCAGAGCGTCGCCGCACGCGTGATCAGCGTGGCGCTGACCGCGGTGACCCGCGGCACGTCGAACAGCAGCAGGAGGCCGGTCATCGAACCCTCGGTAACACCGAGGCCACCCGGAAGGAGACTGAGGGCGCCGAGGATACTCGATACCGCGAAGACGAAGGCGGCGACGGTGACACGAACCTCCGCGCCGAAGCCCGAGAGGACGACCCAGAGCGCGAAACACTCCATTCCCCAGGAGACCGTGCTGAGAAGCGTCGTCACGGCGAGTGGCCGCGGGCGAAGCAGGTCCTGGGAACTCAGGTAGAGGGTGCGAACGTCGTCGATCCGGCGGCACACGACCGGAATGCCCTCCAGCGCGGTGATGAGCCGAAGACACCCCCGTTCGTACTGCAAAAAACCGATACCACCGAGCACGGGGAGTAGGACCACGAGCAGGAAGACGGGGGAGTAGTCGAAGGCGACAACGCCGAGGGTGCTGATCGTTACGACTCCCAGCAGGTCGGTGATCCGTTCTGTGGCGACGACCGGGAGTGTCGCACTCACCGGCGATCCGGTCACGTCGCGAATCAACCAGGATTTCCACACTTCACCCAGTTTACCGGGCGTCAGTATCATGATCAGACCACTTCCGAAGATTCCGAGGCTCGTCACCGGTGGGAGCCGAACATCGATCCGCCGGAGTAGATACTCCCACTTGACGAACCGAAGGAGTTGATTGAGGAGCGTCAATCCCAGAACGACCGGGAGGAGCCACCAGTCGAACCCGGACAGCGCACGGATGAGCGAGTCGAACTCGGCGTAGACGCTGAGCGCGAGCGTGACGGCGAGTCCGATAACGACGAACTCCCACAGGTTCTTTCGGAGGTTCATGCGTTGCGGAGCCGATTGAGCAGTTTTACCATCTTAGTGCCGGCGTGGACGGCCAGAGTCCCACGGCCGCCTGCGGGCTTGATATCTCCGTCCTCGATGGCCCGCCGTACGGCGCCGAGCATCGGCTCGTGATACTGTGACGATCCGTCTCGGTCGGGCGGCGATCGAACCGCCACGCGGGTGTAGGCCCGACCGAGTTCGCGAGCGAAATGCGCGTCGCTCCCGCCCGTCATCGGCAGGCGGTGGGATTCGGCGAACGTCCTCGCACGGGCGTTATAGGCGTCACGGATACAGCGGGAGTTCAGCACTTCGACGGCGTCGATGTGGTCCGCGTGTGACGCGATGGTTTCGAGTCCGTCGCGGAGGTTGTCGAACGGGTGCGGCGCGAGGGCGAGTCCGCCTTGTCGGTGGATCGTGTTGAGGACCTCGGCTGGGGGCTGCCAAGGGTCGATCGGCTCCGTCAGAAAGAGACCGATGATCTGTCCTTCGGTAGTGTCGATTTCCTCCGCCGGGATGATTAGGAACCCGTCGTCGGCTGCCAGCCGTGCGGGGTCGATCCCATCCATCGTGTTGTGGTCGGTGATGGCCACCCCATCGAGACCGACCCGCTTCGCCCGCCGAATCAGGGTTTCCGGCGGAACCCAGCCACATTCTTGGGAGAAACGGGTGTGCGTCTGCAGGTCGATGTCGAGGATCATAGGAATACCTCCGAAACCGGCCAGTAGAGCACCGCGAGCGCGACGGCCCCCCAGGCCAAGAAATTCGTCAGCAACGGTCGGTCCAGCAACAGCATGTGAGGTTCGCTACTCCCCTCATGACGGAAGGTGTTGTGTACGAACCGAAAGACGGCGAAGAACGCGAAGGGGATGGTGAGCATCATCGCGAGACTTCGTGCGAAGAACGTGTACATCGAGTATGACATCAACAGCGTCGTCGCGACGCTACCGAGTAAGAACTGCAACATCGGCGTTGAGTAGCCCTCGAACGTCTCGCGCACCGCCGTCGGCTCTGCAGTCTCAGTCAGTTCCCCCCAGCGTTTGCTGACGCCGAGCATCAGCGCGGTTAGGAACGTACAGAGGAGCAACCACGGGCTCAGCGGCGACCCAACCAGGACGACCCCTGCAACAGCTCTGATGACGAACCCGGCACTGATGCTAAACAGGTCGACGAAGAGGTACTGCTTCAGATGGAGGCTGTAAAGGACGTTCTGCCCAACGTACAGGAGGAGGAGCCCCAAAAAAATCGGGTCCAGAAGCCACGATAACACCCCGGACAGGACGTACAGCGAGACAGCGGCCACGACCGCAATAGGGATCGACACTTGTTCGCTGGCGATCGGGCGATGACGCTTTCGTGGGTGCCTGCGATCCGCCTCCACGTCGCTCACGTCGTTCAACACGTAGGTACTCCCGGCGACCGTCGAGAACAGGAGGGCACCAGCGGTGACACGCAACCAGACATCGATCTGCCCCGCAGCGCCCGAAAAAACCACGGCCAAATAAAGGATGAATTGTTTGTACCACTGCCACGGGCGCAGTTCGTAGACGAGGCCCCGTATCGTGGACGTACCGGCCGATTCGATATCTGTGGAGAGCAATCTCGTCGCCTCAGATAGCGTCGTGTTCCCGCGCCCATTGGACGCCGGCTCGCATCCCTTCGACGAGGTCGGTCGGGGGCTCCCAGTCGAGGTCGGAAATCGCCTTCGAGGGGTCACAGGCGATATTTCTCGACATTTCGCCGGCGACATGGACATTCTGTTCGTAGATACCGAGATTGCCGAGAGTGACATCGGCAATCTCCATGATCCGGGAAATGGGTGTGGGGACGTAGATCGGCTGGAGATTCTCGGAGACTCCGAGGAGATCCGCGATGGTCCGATAGATGTAGTTCGTTGTGTAGGGTCGTTCGTCGGCGATCCAGTACGTCTCACCGGTTGACACCGACGGCCGCTCCATCACGGAAACTAGGGCATCGACCAGGCTCGGGACGTACGTCATGCTCCGGAGGTTCATTCCGTTGCCAAACACGATCGGTTTCCCACCCTCAATCATCCGCATCAGTCTATTCATGCGTTCGGGCTGTCGGGGGCCGTAGTACCAACATGGCCGCACGATGGTGAAATCGAGTCCGTACTCTTGGTTGTACCGACGGACGTGCTGTTCAGCCATGTACTTCGACTCCCCGTAGTTGCTCTCCGGCTGACACGGCATCTCCTCGGTCATGAGTTCGTTCGGCGAGTCGTTGAATCCTTGAGCGGCGTTCGAGGAGACGTAGACGAAATGGTCGATGTCATGCTTTCGTGCTGCCTTCAGCATGTTCAGCGTGCCGTTGGCGTTGATCTTGAAAAACTGGTCGGCACCAAACAGACTGGACGGGTGAATGATCCCAGCACAGTGGAACACGATATCGACAGAGTCGTCGAACGCGTCGACAATGGTGTCCAGCTGTCGGATGTCTCCCGGATACGTCTCTACGTCGTACGGATCAAGTTCGGACGTATCGACGCCGGCTAACGTGAGACAGCGAATGGTGTGTTCCGAGTCGTCGAGCCGCCGGACGAGTTCGGTCCCCAGCCATCCAGGGGCACCCGTGATGAGGACTTCCATGCGAAACCGCATACAGACGCAGCTATATCAATCCACTCAAACGGGAATGGGCACACAACTCCGTCACGGAACCGCCCGAGTTGCAGAGTCCTTTTGTATCGCCTCGCCGATACCCCGGCAATGGCTCCGTCCGCGGACGTCTGTATCCTCGTCCCCACCCTCGACGAAGCCGAGACCATCGGCGACGTGGTCGCGGACTTCAGCGCGGCCGGCTTCGCCGACATCCTCGTCGTCGATGGCGGCTCCACGGACGATACCCGGTCGGTCGCTCGCGACGCCGGGGCCCGCGTCGTCGAACAGACGGGTGAGGGCAAGGGACAGGCGGTCCGTGAAGCGGTCCGGGAACATATCGACGCCGAATACGTCCTCATGCTCGACGGCGACGGCACCTACAGCGCCGACGACGCCGAAGCGATGCTCGACCCCCTCCGTTCGGGCGAGGCGGAACACGTCATCGGGAACCGCTTCGCCGACATGCGCTCGGGGGCGATGACGGCGCTGAACCGCCTCGGTAACCGCCTCATCAACGGCGCTTTCAGCCTCATCCACGGCGAGTCGTTCGACGACATCCTCTCGGGCTACCGGGCGTTCACCCGCGAGTCGTTCGAGCGGATGCATCTCACGGCGGACGGCTTCGGCATCGAGACGGAGATGGCCGTCGAATGTGCGAAGCGCGGAATTTCGACGAGAGTCGTTCCCATCACGTACTACCCGCGCCCGGCGGGGTCGAACACCAACCTCCACCCAGTCCGCGACGGCGGGATCATCTTCCTCGAACTCTACCGCCGCGCGAAGACGAACAACCCCCTGTTTTATTTCGGGAGCCTGGGCACGGTGTCGACCGCGACGGGCTTTTTTATCGCCGTCTACGTCGGGATCGAGTGGGTGACACAGCGAATCTCCCACGAGGTGCTCGCCGTCGTCGCCGGCTTCGCCATTCTCGTCGGCGTTCAACTGCTGATGTTCGGGGTGCTCGCCGACCTGATCCTCTCCCTGCACCGCGAGCAGTTACGGGAACGGGAGTGAGACGGAGTCCCCGGCCTCGAAACGTGGAGACGGAGCCAAACGGGACGCCACCCGGACCGGAAATGGGTGCCTACTGCCACGTCCTCGCGCTTAAGTCGGATTAAGCTGGACGGATTCGACTTTCGCGTCACCACGTTTGATTACGCTGACAGAATGAGGGAAGGCGCCGCCCACACATGGACCCCCACACGTTCCTGACCGTCGGTTTCGTCGTCCTCGTCGCCGCCGTGGCGTTCGTAACGGCACGCGTCGGCGCGGTGGCCATCGGCGTGCTCCCGCCCGCTCCGGGTGTCGACGGGACTGACACGGAGGTGGACGCCGTCGACGACGCGGCCTCGGTTGCCGAGACGGCCGACGGGGCGGCGGGCGACGAGAAGTCGGTCGACGACGCGCCGGCCGAGGGCTGGGACGCCGACCGGTCGGGAAAATCGCGACTCACCGCGGACGACCTCGATCGCATCCGGAGCCATCTGGCGAAAGACCGGTTCCACCGACGCCCGGACGACCTCCGGCCATCGGACGACGAGCGGTCGTGACCGGTACGGTTCGTCGTACGGCAACCCGTCCTGGCGAACCCCCGGTGTACGACCGGAGAGCGGCCGCCGGGCAACCGAAGGTACATCTTTTCGGCGTGCCTCCGTGTTCGCATGCGCGACCTGGACGAGACGGACCTCGCGATCCTGCAGGCGTTGATGAACGACGCTCGTCGGCCGTGGGCCGACATCGCCGAGACGGTCGACCTCTCGCCGCCCGCGGTGTCGGACCGCGTCGACCGCCTCCAGGAACTGGGCGTGATCCGGCGGTTCACGCTGGACGTGGATCGCTCGAAGCTCCGAGAGGGCGTACCGGTGCTGGTGACGGTCGAACCCGGACGCGACGCCGTCGACGACTGCCGCGAGGCGTTTCGTGCGGCCGAGGCCGTCGAACATCTCTTCACCACCGCCGAGGGAGACGTGGTCTGTTACGCCCGAATCCCCGACGGCGACGTACGGCGCTGGCTCGCCCGCACCGTCGACGACGGCGTCGTCGCCGACTACGAGGTGACGCTTCTCACGGGCGGCGAGTGGACGCCGAGCGTCGGCGGCACCGGCTTCGCGCTGACGTGTGCCGAGTGCAGCAACACGGTGACGAGCGAGGGAACGACGGCCCGCATCGGCGGCGAGATACACCAGTTCTGCTGTCCGTCCTGCGAGGCGCAGTTCGAGGCGCGGTACGAGCGATTCGAAGCCGGCGCGTCGGCGGACGCCGAACGGCCGGATTCTTAACCGTCCCGTGCCTCGGCCCGAGCGATGGCGGACTCCGACGTCGGCGTCCCGTGGCGGTCGCCACGGCTGTATCTCCTCCTCGCGACGGCGGCGGTGGCGCCTCTCGACGTGACGGTCGTCGGCCCGGCGCTCCCCGCCATCGCCGACGCGTTCGAGGTGTCGAGCGCGCGGAGCGGGCTGGTAATTACCGCCTTCGCCGCACCGGGGGCGGTCCTCGCCCCGGTCGTCGGGATGTACGCCGACCGGTTCGGCCGGCGGCGGGTCGTGGTCCCGTGCCTGCTGGTCTACGGCGTCGCGGGGCTGGCGGTGACGCTCGCGACCGACCTCTGGCAGGTGCTCGCCCTCCGAGCGGTGCAGGGGAGCGTCGGGGGGAGCATCCTCGCCTCGCTGACGCTGGCGCTCGTCGGTGACTACTACGACGGCCCGCAGCGCAACGCGGTGATGGGCGTCGTCAGCGCGGGCATCTCCTTCAGCGCCGCGGCCGGGCCGGTGCTCGGGGGCGTCCTCGCCGCCCGGTCGTGGGACGGCCCCTTCTACCTCTACGGGACGAGCGTCGTCGTCGCCGCCGCGGTGTACTGGTTCCTCGATCCGCCGCCGATCGGTGGCGCGACCGACCGCGAGGGGTCGTGGTCGTACCTGCGGGACGCGGCGGCGTCGCTCCCGGCCCGAGAGGCCCTCCTCGTCTACGGGGCGACGTTCGGCGGCTTCGTCCTCTTTTTCGGTGGCGTTCTGACCGCCGTCCCCTTCCTGCTAGAGGGAACGTACGGACTGGCGTCGGGGCGGGTCGGCGCGCTCGTGACGGGGGCGACGATGCCCGCGGCGGTGGTGGCCGTCCTCAACGGTCGGTTCGCGCGCCACCTGTCGAACCTCGGGCTGATCGCGGCCGGGTTCGTCGGCTACGCCGCCGGCCTCGTCGGCGTGTGGGCTACCACCTCGGCGACGGGCGTGCTCCTCACCCTCGGGGTGTTCGGGGTCGGACACGGACTCCTCCTCCCCTCGGCGGCGTCGGCGCTGTCGGAACTCGCCGGGCCGGAGTTCCGCGGCGGCGTCATGAGCCTGCGGACGAGCGTCGTACTGGGCGCGCAGGCGGTCGGCCCGCCCCTGTTTACCCTGCCGGCGACCCGCCTCGATGTGGGGTACGAACTCCCCCTGGCGCTGGGTGGCGTCGGCGCGATGCTGGTCGCCGTGGGCCTCGTCGCCGCCGTCGGCGGGCGGGCGGGCGTCGTCGCCGCGACGGCGGGCGAGCCCTAAAGGGCAACGTTTAGGCCGATTCCGGCGGGTGGATCGACCATGTCAGAGACAGTGCTCCTCGTCGGCGGCGGCGGGCGGGAACACGCCATCGCCCGCGCCGTTGTACCCGACGCCGACCTGTACGCCTGTGCGAGCAACCGCAACCCCGGCATCGCCGAACTCGCCGCGGAGACACGGATCGTCGACGAGACGGACGCCGAGGGGATCGTCGCGTTCGCGGACGACGTGGGCGCCACCCTCGCCGTAGTCGGGCCGGAGTCGGCGCTCGCGGCGGGTGTCGCCGACGCCCTCGACGACGCCGGCGTCTACACATTCGGCCCGTCGGCCGAGGCGGCCCGCATCGAGACGGACAAGGCGTACCAGCGCCGGTTCATGCGGGAGCACGGGATTCCGGGCTGTCCCGACTTCGAGACGTTCGAGGATATGGACGCCGCCTGCGACTACATCGACGCGTACGACGGCGACCTGGCGGTCAAACCCGCCGGTCTGACCGGCGGGAAGGGCGTCCGCGTCACCGGCGACCAGGTGACGAAAGCGGAGGCCAAGGCGTATCTCCGCGACGCCGACTACGACCGCGTCGTCCTCGAGGAGCGACTGATCGGCGAGGAGTTCACCGTGCAGGCGTTCGTGGCGAGCGAGGAGCGACGCTCCTCGGGGCGGATTCGGACGACGCCCGCAGTGCAGGACCACAAACGCGCCTACGAGGGCGACGAGGGGCCTAACACGGGCGGGATGGGGAGTTACAGCGACGCCGGGTCGACCCTGCCGTTCATGAACCCGGGCGATTACGACGAGGCCGTCGAAGTGCTGGAGTCGACCGTCGACGCCCTCCCGGACTACAAGGGCGTCCTGTACGGCCAGTTCATGCTCACCGCCGACGGGGTGCGGGTGGTGGAGTTCAACGCCCGCTTCGGCGACCCCGAGGCGATGAACACCCTTCCCGTCCTCGAGACGCCGTTTTGTGACGTGCTGACGGCGGCGCGGGACGGCGACCCCCTTCCCGAACTCGACTTCGACTCGCAGGCGACGGTCTGTAAGTACGCGGTGCCGGCGGGCTACCCGACCGACCCCGAGGCCGGCGCACGGATCGAGGTGGACGAGGCGAGCGTCGCGCGGGCGGCGACCGACGACGGCGACGCTCTCCTCTTTTACGCGAGCGTCGACGCCCGCGAGGACGGCCTCTACACTACTACCTCGCGGGCTTTCGCCGTCGTCGGTCTCGCGGAGACGATCACGGACGCGGAGGTCATCGCGGAGGACGCGCTGGCGGCGGCGGGCGAGGGACTTCGGATCAGACACGACATCGGGACGCCCGACCTGGTGCAGCGACGGATCGACCACGTGGCGCAGTTGCGGGACTGATCGCCGTCCACGCCGAGAGAAACGCATGACGGGCGTGTGACGCGCCACAAACCTTTATTTCGCCCCGTCTCGACAATTCCTCAATGGCGACGTTACGTGATTCACTCGGCAGCCTCGTGGACGACGTCGACGGACTGTTCCTGTTTTCGCCGTCGGCAGCGTACTACGAGCGGTTCGCGGCCGCGGACGTCGACCGGGTGGTGATCGCCGCCGAGAACGGCGTGGACGCGGCCTCGTTCGTCGAACTTCCGCTCGGATTCGACAACGTCCGCGACCGCATCAAGTTCGGCATCGAAGGGGCGATGGACCACGGGTTCGTGGCCGAGGGCGACACCGTCGTCTGCGCCGTCTCGATGTTCGACGACGGCGGCGACGCCGACAGTCTTGTCCGGGTGCGCGTCGAGGAATCGATGCGTTCCGGCATCTACGATCTCTTCACCGACTCGCGGGCCGAACCGGGCGTCATCCGGGACGTGTTCGAGGTGGCGATCGACCTCGGCAAGAAAGGGCAGAAAGGCAAGCCCGTCGGCGCCCTGTTCGTCGTCGGCGACGCGGGGAAGGTGATGAACAAGTCCCGGCCGCTCAGCTACAACCCCTTCGAGAAATCCCACGTCCACGTCGGCGACCCAATCGTGAACGTGATGCTCAAGGAGTTCTCGCGGCTGGACGGCGCCTTTATCGTCTCGGATTCGGGCAAGATCGTCTCGGCGTACCGCTATCTGGAGCCGTCCGCCGAGGGCGTCGACATCCCGAAGGGACTGGGCGCGCGCCACATGGCCGGCGGCGCCATCACGCGGGATACCAACGCCATCGCCAT
Organism: Haloplanus natans DSM 17983; assembly: GCF_000427685.1. Classification (NCBI taxonomy): domain Archaea; kingdom Methanobacteriati; phylum Methanobacteriota; class Halobacteria; order Halobacteriales; family Haloferacaceae; genus Haloplanus; species Haloplanus natans. The sequence goes on along the minus strand of NZ_KE386573.1, from coordinate 1,186,770 downwards.
CGTCCTCTCCGAATCGGACGGGATGGTGCGGGCGTTCAAAGGCGGGGACCTCATTCTGGAGATCGATCCGGAGGAGTACTGAGATGCAAGGCGGTACGATCCGAGAGGTCGCCGAGACCGTTCCCCTCTGGTTCTGGTTCGCGTTCGCGACACTCGCCGTCGGCGTCGTCCTCGGGTGGCTGACACGGGTCGTCGCCCGCCGCGTGCTCAGACGGGTGGGCGTCCCCGGCGCCATCGAGGGGACGGCCTTCGAACGGACGGCCCGCGAGTTCGGCACCTCGACCGTCGACATCCTCGCCGCCATCGCCGGCTACTTCGTCTTCGGTATCGCCGTCTTCGCCGCCGTCGCCGTCGCCGAGATTCAGTACGTGGCCCAGTTCTGGAACGCGGTGGCCGGCTTCCTGCCGCAGGTCTTTTTCGCCGTCATCGTCCTCATCGTCGGCGTTCTGCTCGGCGACAAGGTGGAACTCGTCGTCTCCGAGCGCTTCCGGGGGGTGAAGCTTCCGCAGGTCGGCGTTCTCCCCCTGATGGCGAAATACAGCGTGTTCTATCTGGCCGCGCTCATCGCCCTCGGACAGGTCGGCGTCGCCACCGGGGCGCTCATCGTCCTGCTGGCCGCCTACGTCTTCGCAATCATCTTTCTCGGCGGTATCGCCTTCCGACACCTGCTCTCCGCCGGCGCCGTCGGAACCTATCTCCTGCTCAACCAACCGTACACCATCGGTGACGAGATTCGGGTGGGCGACGTTCGCGGCATCGTTCAGGAGATGGACCTGTTCGTCACACACGTCGAAACCGACGGCGAGGAGTTCGTCTTCCCCAACAGCAAGGTGTTTTCCGACGGCTTCGTGCGGGTTCGATCCTGAGCGGTGTACGGAACTGTTTTCGACGCCGGGGGTCAACGTGTTGCATGACCGAGCCGATCCACGTCCTCCACGTCGACGACGATCCGGCGTTCGCGGAGCTGACCGCGACCTTTCTGGAACGGGCCGACGATCGGTTCGTCGTCGACTCGGTCACGAGCGTCGAGGCGGGGTTGGATCGGCTGGCGGCGACCGACGTCGACTGTGTCGTCTCCGACTACGAGATGGATCGACTCACCGGCATCGAGTTCCTCGACGCCATCAGGACGGGGTACGGCGACCTCCCGTTCGTCCTCTTTACCGGCAAGGGGAGCGAGGAGATTGCGAGCGAGGCCATCTCCGCCGGCGTCACCGACTACCTCCAGAAGGGACGGGGCACCGACCGCTATACGATACTCGCACACCGCATCTCGAACGCCGTATCGGCTCACCGCTCGCGTGCCGAATCGGAGTCCCGACGCCAGCGGCTCGAAGGCATCCTCACGGCGGTCCCCGGCTGCGTCGTTCAGGTCGACGCGGACGGGCAGTTCGTCTTCGCCAACGAGCGTGCCAAGGCGGTCCTCGGGCTGACCCGTGCGACGCTCACGGACTGCGCGTACAACGACATCGAGTGGGGAATCAGGGACCTCGACGGCGATCCGATCCCCGACGCCGAACTGCCGTTTCGGCGCGTCTACGAGACTGGCGAGCCCCTCTACGGTTACCGCCACACGATTCGGTGGCCGGACGGCACCGAGAAGGTGCTTCTCGTCAACGGCGCGCCGACGTTCGACGACGACGGCGCCGTCGAGAGCGTCCTCTTCTCGCTGGTCGACGTGACCGATCGCCGTGCGCAGGAGCGACGGCTCGAAGTGACGACACACCGCCTCGACCTAGCGCTCGAGGCGACCGACACGGGCGTCTGGGAGTGGGATCTGGAGACGGATGCCGTCGTCTGGGACGAGACGCTCGAACGCGTGATGGGGCTCGAACCCGGGACGTTCGAGGGGACCTACGAGGCGTTCGCGGCACGGATCCATCGGGCGGACCTGGACGACGTGGAGCGACGGCTCGAACGGGCGCTCGAAACGGACGGCGACTACCGCATCGAATGTCGGATGCGGCGCGCGGACGGGACGGTGCTGTGGACCGAAAGCCACGCGACGGTCGTCGACAACGAGAAGGGCCGGCGGATGGTCGGCATCCACCACGACATCACCGACCGCAAGCGCCGCGAGGCGGAGGTCGAACGGACGAATCGGCGCCTCGACAGCATCCTCGAAAGCACGACGACGCCGATGTTTCTGAAGGACGCGGACGGCCGCTACCTCCTCGTCAACGACCACTACAGGCGGCTGTTCGGACTGTCGGACAGCGAGGTGATCGGACGCACCGACGCGGAGATTCACCCGACGACGATGGCCGCTGAAGTGGGGGCGAACGATCGGCGCGTCCTCGACGCGGCGGAACCACTCCGGACCACGGAACGGATCGTCGTCGACGGCGAGAAACGGACCTTTCTGACCTCGAAGGTGCCGGTCCACGACGGGACCGACGACGGCCCGCCGAACGCCGTCTTCGGCGTCGCGAAAGACATCACGGAACGGGAGGCGTACCGGACGACGCTCGAACGACAGAACGAACTCCTGGAACAGTTCGCGGGTGTCGTCAGTCACGACCTTCGGAGTCCGATCACCGTCGCCCAGGGGCGCCTCGAACTCGCGTCCGAGGAGTGTGACAGCGTGCATCTCGACGACGCGGCCGACGCACTCGCCCGAAGCCAGGAGCTGATCGGCGACCTGCTGGCGCTCTCTCGGCAGGGACGGGGGACCGACGAAATCGAGTCGGTGTCGCTCGCGGACGCCGTCGACGCCTGCTGGCGGACCGTCGAGACGGGCACCGCTACCCTCGCCGTCGAGACGACGGGGACGATCCGTGCGGATCGAAGCCGACTCGGCCAACTCCTCCAGAACCTCGTCCGAAACGCGGTCGAACACGGCTCCCCGGGCGACCGGACGGACGACTCGAGCGTCTCCATCACCGTCGGCGACCTGAACGACGGCTTCTACGTCGCCGACGACGGGCCGGGCATCCCGCCGGACGTCCGCGAGCGTGCGTTCGAGACGGCGAGCGAGGGGACGCCCGGCTTCGGCCTCGGCATCGTCGCGCAGGTCGCCGCCGCCCACGGTTGGACCGTGCGCATCGCCGAGAGCGAGGGCGGCGGCGCCCGCTTCGAGATCAGCGGCGTCGAGTCGGCGTAAGGTGGACGGCCCGTCGTGGTCGACATGGCCGAAACGCCGGTACGACGACCCGTTTCATACGGATTAGTGTAACTGTTTACCGGTGGGTCGCCAGGACTGGTCGGCGACCCACCGGTAATGACTTACACTAAACCGTATCAGTCCGCCGCGGACCCGACGCCGCCCTCGACCGGCCGCGCCGGGATGCCGGCGACGGTCGTTTCCGGGGCTACGTCCTCGGTGACGAGGGAGTTGGCCGCCACCTTGGCGTCGGCACCGATTTCGACACCGGGGAGGACGACCGCTCCCGCGCCGATCATCGCCCGTTCGCCCACCACCACCTCGCCGGTCCGGTACTCCGCCTGTAGGAACTCGTGACAGAGGAGGGTCGCGTCGTAGCCGACGATGGCGTCCGCCCGGATCGTCAGGTGTTCGGGCCAGAACACGTCTGGCGTCGCCTCCAGACCGAACGCGACGCCCGGCTCGACGGTGGCGCCGAGACGACGAAGGAGCCAGTTTTTCGCCCGCAGGCTCGGCGAGACGCGGATCAGCCAGACCGCGAGGTAGTTGACGATCACCCGCAACGGGTGTTTGGCGTCCGGCCAGTGCCACAGCGAGTTTCGCGGCCCCACCGTCGGGTGGCGGTCGAGGCGGTCGTGTCGGCGGTCGGGGTCCGAATCCGAATCGCTCACGCTCGGCTTTCGGCGGCCGCCGTCTTGAAACCGTCCGCCTACACCCGAAGCCCGGCCAGCAGATACGCCGCCGGAAACGCCGCAACCACTGCCCCGACGCCGACGATGGCCCGCGCGTAGACGTTCGGCGGGCTGAGGGCGACGGCGACGGCGGCCGGGACGGCGGCGAGAAGCAGCGCCCAGGTGAGCCGTTCCGTCGACACGGTTACAACCGCTTCGAGACGTACGGGCCGTCTTGGTGGTAGCCCAGTTTCTCGCGATAATACCGTCGGACGCCGATGCCGCTGATGACGCTCAGCTTGTCGTAGCCGGCGTCGGCCGCCATCGCCTCGGCCCGTTCGAGGAGGCGACGACCGTAGCCGCGGTGTTGCCAGTCGGCCGCGTCGTCGTCGCGGAGGCCGACCTCACTCCCGTAGACGTGGAGTTCGCGAACCAACGCGGCGCCGTTCAGTTCGCGGCGCACGGGGTCGTTCGGGAAGCGCAGGCGACAGAAGCCGATCAGCAGGTCGGCGACGGGGTCCTCGAAGCTGATGAACTGTTCAGTCCCGCCGCCCGCCTCGTAGGTCATCGTATCGAGTTCGACCCGCTCCGGATCGGGGTCGGCGTCGTTGTGCCCGACTTCGCGGGCGCGGATATCACGCGGCTCGATTCCCATCTCCGCGGCGCGCTGGGTCGCCAACTGCCGGAGGTTCGACTTCCAGACGCCGGCGTCGATGTGGTCGGCGGGGATGTCCCGCTGGACGCGCTGGAGCCGGGTGTACTTCGGAATCAGGTCCATCACCTCGGCCACGAGGTCGGCGGCCGTCTCGTTGTCGAGGGGGTCGAAGTCGTCACGGCGCCACATGTCGTAGGTGCGGGTGCCACGGACGACGAGTGTCGGATAGATCTTGAGGTAGTCGGGGCGCCACCGGGGGTCCGAAAAGAGCTGGCGGAAATCCTCCAGACACATGTCGTAGGTCATGCCCGGCTGGCCGGGCATCATGTGAAAACCCACCTTGAACGCGGCGTCGCGGAGGCGGCGGTTGGCGTCGACCGAGGCCTGCACGCCGTGGCCGCGGTGCATCTCGCGGTTGATCCGCTCGTAGGTGGTCTGGACGCCCACCTCCACTTTCGTCCCGCCCAACCGCAACATTCGGTCGATCTGTTCCGGATCGCACCAGTCGGGTTTGGTCTCGAAGGTGGTGCCGATGTTCCGCACGTCGGCCGTCTCGTTCTCCGCGATCACGTCTTCCAGATACCGGAAATCGGGGTCCTTCTCCGCGAAGCTCCGGCCCTCGGCGGGGTCCGGCTTCGCGTCGGTGTCGTAGTCGTTGAGGGCTTCGAGCGCCCGCTTGACGAACCACTCCTGATAGTCGTGGCTCCGCGCCGTCATGGTCCCACCCATCAGGATCAGCTCCACCTTGTCGACCGGGTGGCCGATGTGTCTGAGCTGTTCGAGCCGCAGGGTCACCTGCCCGTACGGGTCGTAGTCGTTCTGCTCGCCCCGCGCCGCCGCGGGCTCGTGGCCCGTGTAGCTCTGTGCGCTGCCGAACTCCGAGGCGGGGCCGCCGGGGCAGTAGAGGCATTTCCCGTGCGGGCACATATGCGGCGAGGTCATGATCGCCACGGGCGAGACGCCCGAGGCGGTGCGGACGGGCTTGCGCCGGACCACCGCCTGCACCTCGTCGCGGCGCTCCTCGGGCGCGTGCTGGAGGATGTCGGCGTTTTTCGGCACCTTCGACGCCGAGTGCTCCGAGCAGGCGTCGAGTTTCGCCGATTCGAGGTCGTCGCGCTCTACGTCGCCGGACAGAATGCGTTCGACGAGGTCCTCGCACACCCGGACGAACGCCTCGTCGGCCTCGCTCTCGGCGTCCGCGCTCACGAGTCGCCCCTCCCGCTGGTCATCGTCGTCGTGTCGTCGGGTGGCGGGGTTAAGGGTGTCGTTCCGTCGGGTAGCGAAGGGGGAAATCGGGGCGTCTCAGGCCAGTCGGTCGGCGGCCGCGGCGACGACGGCGTCGACAGCGGCGTCACGGCGACCCGAGAGGAACTCGATCCGGCCGTCGCGGACGCTCGCGGCGGTGATGCCGGCGTCCTCGACGCGGTCCGCGGCGTCACTCGCCACGCCGCGAACGTCGACAGCGGCCGCGGCGCGCAGGTAACATTCGTCGGTGCCGACGCCGACGATCAGATCGGCGTCGCGGCGGCGGCCGAGTTCGTCGAGGAGGAGGGCGGTCGGCGGGAAGTCGAAGCGGTGGGTGTAGGCGTCGGTGTCGAGCACCTCGACCGTCAGATCGCCTTCCTCGCGCGTCTCGATGTTGGCCGTCGCGGTGTCGACTTCGGCGTCGAGTTTCTGGCGGAACTGCTCGCTCACGTGCCCGGCCAGGCCACCCGCGTCCTCGAACAGGAGGTCCGTGATGAGTTCGCGCTTGTCCTCGTAGGACTGGTAGTACGCCTCGAGCGCGATGGCCTCACGGAGTTCGCGGGTTCGGTCGGCGTCGTAGCCGGCCTCGGCGGCGAGGTCGACGTACGTCTCGGGGGCGTCGCCCCAGTACGAGACGGCGGGCAGGTGAACGAGGTCGTCACGAACGTCGGAATCGACCGTCGCGGCGAGGGTGGCCGCGAGCGTCCCCGTCGAGAGGTCGGCGGCGTCGGCGCCGGCGAGACCGGGGTTGACGATGGCCTCACAGTCGTCGGCGACGGCGGCGTCGGCCACCTCGGCGTCGACGACGACGCGCCGGGCGCCGTAGATGCCGAGCAGCCCCAGGCCGTCGCTGGATTCGACCGTACTTCCCGTGCCGACGAGGAGGACGAGCGGCAGTTTCTCGTCGTGGCGGTCGCGGTCCTGGAGCATCCGCGTCACGTCGTTGGTCGCGTCGTCCATGTCGTAGACCGATTCTTCGAGCGGTCGCCGTGTGAAGTAGTGGTACTCGGCGTCGGCGGCGGCGTGTTCCGCGCGGATCAGCGGGAGGACGGCCCGCTCGATGGCCGCGCCGGCGACGTAGCCGTCGGCGGTCGCGGCGTGGCGGACGACGACGGGGCGGGATTCCAGCACCGCGCGGCGGATCGTCTCCGCGGCGTCGATCAGGTCGTCGGCCACGGCGTCGACAGCGTCGCTCTCGACGAGCGTCGTCACCGACTCGGGGCGGGCCTCGGCGGTCAGCGCGTCGGCCAGTCGGCGCTCGACGGTCGCCGCCTCGTCGTCGGAGAGGATCGAGAGCGCCTCGGTTTCGACCTGCAGTTCGTCGTAGCGGCGTTCGACCTCGCCGTCGAGGCGGACGATGCTCCCGACTTCGACATCGGGGTAGGCGCGGACGCCCGCCTCGACGAACGCAGCGCAGTCGACGGCGCCCGACGCGTCGCGGAGTTCGAACACGGTCGGGCCGCTGGTCTGCCGGACACCGACGATTTCGCCCTCCAGACGGACCGTCTCGCCGACGCGGTCGTCGAGACTGTCGACATCGACACGATCGAGGTCGGCGGTGTCGGCCGCCGCGGCGTCGGCGTCGGTGGTCGACGCTTCGGCGTCGGTGGTCGACGCTTCGGCGTCGCCGTGTTCCGTATCGTCACCGTTCAGCGCCTCGTCGCGGGGCGTCGGCGTCTGTCGGACGGGGCCGGAGTCGTCGTCGCCGTCGTCGCCGTCGGCCTCGATAGCCTCGCCGTCGGCGTCGCCGTCTGGGTCGTGGATCCGTGCCCCGCGGAACTCGTCGCCGGTCTGGCGAATCGACCACGCGAGGTCGACGTTTCCGTTGTCGCGGACGTTTTTCACCTGGACGAACACGGTGTCGCCGGGATCCCAGTCGAGGCTCTCGAGGCGGCGGTCGAGTTCGCTACGGTGCAGCAGTCCCGTCACGCCGGGCGAGAGGTCGACGAACACGCCGAAGTCGGCGAAGCCGTCGACCGTCCCCTTGTAGTATCGACCCGAGACCAGTTGGTTCGGGCTGGAACCGCGGAAATCAAACCAGACGTCTTCTTCGTGGGTGATCCAATCCATTGAGCGAATTCAACAGCCCCACCCTAAAACGATTGTCGAAACTACTCGACGGCCTAGATGATGTACCAGGCCCGAAGCAGGGCCGTGAGCGCGTCGATGCCGCCGAAGCCGTAGCCAAAGAGAAGGCTCCCGGGCAGCGCCGCGGCGAGGACCGCCCGGCCCGTCGTCGTCCGGTGGACGGTGACGAGGCCGACGACGAGGAGGGCGCTCCCGTAGAGACAGCCGAGCAGGGCGAGTTCGGGGCTCGGCACGGCGGCGAGTGGGCAGGGGGCGGTGGCGTAGGCGAGCACCTGTACCGTCTCGCTGACCCCCGCCCGGTCGCGGACGAAGGCCATCAGGGTGAGCGTCTGGAGCGCCGCGAGGAGGTGGAGGACGGCGGGGGCGACGAGGAGGGCGACGAGGGCGACGGCCACGGCGGCCCGGAGGGCACCGGTCGCGGGGAACCGAGCGGGGTCGAGGACCGCGAGGAGGACGGCGTACGCGACGGCCATCGCGACGGCGAAGACGAGACCGGGCGCCTGATCGCCGGGCGCGACACCGTTCTCGAAGAAGCGCCGGGGGCGAACGAGCACTTCGAGCCACGCACGGGCGAGGCCGCGCGCTCCGCGCTCCCGACCGCCACGGGGATTCTCGACCCACGTCGTCACGGGCGTGTGTGCGGCGGCGGTCGGCAAGGGGCTTCCGATCCGGCGTAGCCGCGGCCGCACACGGTCGCCGACCTACCCGCCCACGTTCTGGTCGCTCTCGAACGTCCGCGGGTCGGGTTCGATGGTCGCGTACTCGACGACCCGACGGCCGAGGGTGGCGACCCGTTCTTCGAGTCCGTCGTCGACGAACGCGTCGTCGGCGAACGCCGCCGACGCCCGCGGAATCGCCGCCTGGTGTGGCAGGACCCACGCATCGAGAGCGCGACACACGGAGCGCAGGTGTTCGAGGGCGGTGATAGGGAAGGCGCCGCCGGCGACGCCGAGCAACCCAACCGTCTTCCCCTCGAACTCGTCGAACCCGCAGTGATCGAGCGCGTTCTTCAGGACGCCGGCGTAGGAGCCGTGGTACATGGGCGTGCCGAGCAGGACGGCGTCGGCGTCGCGGACGCGACGGGTGAACGCCGCGCTGTCGCCCTGTTCGTCCATATCGGGATCGAGCGGGGGCAGGTCGAACGCACGGAGGTCGAGCAACTCGGTGTCGGCCCCGGCGTCCGCGGCGGCGGCGAGTGCGTGGCGGAGCGCAAGCCGGGTGTAACTCCGGTCGCGGAGGCTGCCGGAGACGGCGACGACGGTCGTCATGGGGGCACCCTCACCACTCCAGACCGCCGTTGACGCCGAGCACCTGACCGGTCATGTAGCTGGCGTGGTCGCTGGCAAGGAACCGAACCATCCCGACGATGTCTTCGGGGTCTGCGAAGCGATTGAGCGGGATCTTGTCCCGGATCTTCTGTTGGACGCGTTCGGGCACCTTCTCCAGCATGTCGGTTTTGACGAAGCCCGGCGCGACGCAGTTGGCCGTCGAGCCGTGAGCGGCGAGTTCGAGCGCCAACGTCCTCGTGAAGGCGAACATCCCGCCCTTGGAGGTGGCGTAGTTGGCCTGACCGTAGTTGCCCTGTTGCCCGACGACACTGGAGATGTTGATGAGGCGTCCGTGGTCGGCGTCGCGGATGTCGTCGAAGAAGGCCTTGGTGCAGTTGAACGTCCCGCCGAGGTTGACGTCGATGACCGTCTGCCAGTCCTCGTGGGTCATCTCCGCGAACTTGCGGTCGATGGTGATGCCGGCGTTGTTGACCAGCACGTCCACCGCGCCGAGTTCGTCGTGAATCTCGTCGGCCATCCGTTCGACTTCGGCCGGGTCAGCCACGTCGGCCTGTGCACACATCGCCGTCTCGCCGTTCTCCCGGATGATCGATTCGACTTCACGGGCCGCGGCATCGGAACTCCGGTAGTTTACGACCACGTCCGCGCCACAGCGCGCGAGTTCGAGCGCGATGGATCGGCCGATGCCACGCGAAGAGCCCGTGACGAGGCAGGTTCGGTCTGCGAGGGGATGCGGGTCGAGGGGTTCCAGCCGTGTGGTCGTCTCGGACATACACCTACCAATGCGGGGTTCGGATTGTTAACTATTCGCGCCCTTCGGGCCGGAGGCCGACGATAGCTTTTATTGTGGGGAACAGTAACGTGACTTCGCTCTACTCGGCGGCGAGTCTCGCGACCCGTCGCCGCGAGCGGAAGAGCCGCACCCATGACCGACCGCATCGACCTGGACGACATCGACACCGACGACGGGGAATCGGACGACCAACCGAACCGGGGGGACTGGTTCTGGCGGGGCGAGGGCGACCCCGACGCGGAACCGGACGACCCGTTCGGGACGGCCGGCGGGCGGGCGGACGACGCGGCGGCCGATCCGACGAGCGGAGCGTGGGACGGGGACGATGGCGACGACGGCGACGGCCGGACCCACGCGGCGACGCCGCGGGTCCCCCGACAGAGCGACGACAAGCCCGTCGGCATCCCCATCGAGGGCGGCGGGGCAGGCGGGGCACACGCCGGGGACCGGGACGCCGTCGAGGGCGGCGTGCCGGACGAGGACGACACCCGACAGCCCAGTACCGGCGCCGCCCCCCACGGAGAGGACGCCGACGAGATGACGATGGCGCTGACCTATCGCGCGGCCGAGCGACTGGCACATCCGGCGTCCGCCTTCTCCGACGCGGGGGCGTGGGCGGACTGGGTGGGCATCGTCGGCCGCGTGGACACGCCGGTCATCAACCGCTTCCAGCGACAGAACGGCGTCGACGCCGACTTCTTCAGCGGGACGGGCACCGGCCCGGGCGAGCGACTGGCCGAAATCGGGCCGCGGTCCATGTTCTACGCGAATAGGATGGTCGTCGTCGGAATCGCGGGCGAGGACGAACGCGTCGCCGCCGAGGCGGACTGGGAGTTCGTCTCGCTCGAAGAGGCGGCGGAGAAGGCCGGGTGGACCCTCGACGTGGAGTAAATTTTTATTGCGTGCCCCTCAACCTATGGGGTGAGCTACCATGGGTATCAGAACGGCGCTCACACAGTCGGGAATCGTCACGCTCGGAGTCTTCGCGGCGGGCATCTGGATCGTCCTGACGATGTTGCAGGTGTACGGACGGCTCGGCCCGCTGTCGAGCGGCGGCGTCGGACAGACACCGATTTCGGGGCTCGTCGGGCTGGTCGTCCTCGGGGGAACCCTGGTGCTGCTGCTGGCGCTCTACGGCGAACTGAGCGAAATGGATCCGGCGCCCGAACCCTGGGAGTGATCGATGCAGTACGAGTGTAGCGAGTGCGGACATTTCACCCGGCTCGGTCTGGTCGAGCGCGACTCGGTCGTCAAGACCTGCCCGGCCTGCGGGGAGTCCGCCCGATTCGAACCGGCGTTCGAAGGGGAAGGGGTCTCGTTCTGACGCTCACCATCGACCTGAACCAGCGGTTCATCGACGCCGCCGACGAGTGGGCGGAGGCGCGTCTGGAGGACCGCGAGACCGCCATCGAAACGAAAGCCGAACAGGCGCTTTTGGAGATCGAGTATCTCGTCTCGGGGCGCACGGAGGTGTCGTTCGAGGTCGACCCCGAGGATGGCAAACTCCACTACGACCCGAGCGACGCGCTCGGCGACCGACTCGCCGAACAGGCCGCGGAGACGGGGCTCGAGGAAGCGACGCTGCTTCGCCTCCACGTCGACCTGTTCGTCAGTGCTTTCACCGACGACGACGACGAACGCCCGCCGAACGCGCCCCCGGTCTGATAGTGTTATTGTAACTGTTTACCGGTGGTTCGCCGATCCGTTCTGGCGAACCATCGGTACTGACTTACAATGATCAGTATGAACCGTCGCCGGCCATCGGCGCGGCGACAGATTTAGTAGCTCCCATTCCATTGTATGCTACTGCATGGCAAAGAGGGATCTCGGCTGGCGACCCGAAGGCGCCGCCGAAACGTACAGAGGACGAGAAGTCTGGGAGTACAACGTCGCCCCGCACGAGGTCAACGAGGGCGAAGTCGACGGCGACATCCGGGCCGAGGACATCACCGGTTCGTCGGACTCGGACTCCGTCGTCGACGTAGACGACCTGTAACCGTCGGGCGAATCGGAAGTCGGCGGAGATGCTCGCCGAGAAGGTCCGACGAGCATCGACTACGAAGCGTCCGATCAGTACAGCGGGAAGGCGCGTCGGTCACGCGGGGGAACGTAGAAGTTCGCCCGCGACTGCACGTCGATGAAGTTGAGGATGCCGTTGTTCTCGCGGTCGGTGATCGCCTCGCTGTCGTCCCGCACGTACCACCCGTTCATCGCTCGCCGGGTGGCACGGAAATGCGCCAGCCTCCGCTGGAAGGAGAGGAAGTGAACGCCGGCGTGGTCGCCGTCGGTCGTGTTGAAATCCCGGCGGAGGATGATCGGCTCGCCGTCGCGACGCACCTGCGCGACTTTCTCGTGGTGTCCGACCACGCCGAACTTCCGGGCGTGGTCGCGCACGGCGTCGCTGAAGGGGACGTCGTCGGTGAAGTCGGGAATGTCGGCGGGGTCGAACTCCGGGGAGAACATCCGCGCGACGCGGCCGGCGTCGTCCAGTCCCTCCCACCACGTATCGAGGCTCTGTGTCAGATGTGAGACGTGGAGTGTCGTGCCGCCCGCGAACCGCCCGTCGGGGATGGTGACGAAGTCCTCGCTGGCCTGGGTCCCCTGCCGATCGGAAAAAAAGCCCATGAACGTGGGGTCGTCCTGGGAGAGCGCGCCGGCCGGGATGCCCTCCACGTCGGCGTGGCGGGCGGGCAAGCCCTCGCCGAGAAAGCCCGTCCGCACCTCCGCGATCCGGAACACGTCGCCGAGGGGATGATCGACGGGTTCGCCGTTCAGCGTCTCGCTCGACCGGAACATGGCGTTCTGGACGGCGGTCAACTGCGAGGGCACGTCGCTCTCGAGGACGAGGACGGCGTCGAACTCGAGGAGGTCGGGGTCGTCGGTCCGGGAGATCACCTCCGGTTTCGAGATGGGAGCCGCGTTCAGTTTGCCGATCCGGCGGAAGTAGTCGGTGCCCCAGGCGAGGACGTGAAACAGCCCGTCCGCACGCCAGTCGTAGGCCGCTTCGATCGTTCGCATACCGCGTTCGACCGTCCGCGCGGCCGACGACGACGGCTCGACGTCGAGGGTGAGAAAGAGGAGCCGTCGGTACCGTGCCTGCAGGTCGTTTCCGGCGTCGTCGGTGTCGAGGTACGGGTTCTGGACGAACTGCCGGTTCGGGAGGGCGTCGGCGTGTGGGTTCGGCGGGAGGTCGGTTCCGCTACGGCTGGCGGAGCCGAGAAACTGCGCACACCCCGAAAGCCCGAGCGTCCCGGCAACCGCGCCCAGGCGTGCGAGTGCCGATCGTCGGGATGTCATCGTCTTGTCCTTCAGTCGGTTGGGATCGTAATAAGATTCTCGCCTCCGTAGACGGGCGTCACGCGGCCGAATCCGACCCGAGAGTATTTGTCGCTGAATCCCCCAAGGGGAGACAACGAGGCGATCCATGCACCAGAGTTTCGGTGCCACGTACGGCCCACTCCCGATCCGATTCGCGATCCCGTTGCTGCTGGTCGGAGCCGGTGTTGCAGCGTTCGTCGTCTACGATATGTATCGAACGTACGCACCGTCGAGAGGTGACGAAAATGGCTGAGGGTGAGGCGGGCGGGGTGAGAGCGGCCGGCGGCGAGTCCGGATCGAGCGGCCCCACGCCGTCGGTGCGGGCGCTCGGCTACCTCCGCGGGACGACGTACGCGCTGGGAGCGCTGTTGGTGCTCGCGCTGTTGGCGGTCGGCACCGTCGGGATCATCGCGGAGATCAAAGGGACCTGGCACTGGGCCATCCATCTCGAATCGACGGTCAGCTACCTCGGGGTCTTCGTCGCCGGCGTATTGGTGCTGTTGCTTCCCGCGGCGACGCTGCTGGTGCTCGCACGGAGGGTCGTCGATGAGTGACCTGCCGAGCCCGTCGCGGGTCGTGCGCGGACTGGCGCTTCTCTCGGGCGGCGGCCTCCTGCTTGTGGTCCTCGGCGCCGCGACGGTCGCCATGCTCGCGGAGTTCGCGAAGACCTGGCGCTGGTATTTCCGGATGGAGCAAGCGATGGCGCTGGCGATGCCCGCGACGCTCGTACTGCTCGGCCTGTTCGTGGCCGGACTGGTCGGAATGGTCGCGCTCGCCGCCCGTGACTAGAGCAGTCCGGCGACGAGTTCGTCCTCAAACCGGAGCGTTCCCGCGTAGATGTCGGCGACAGCCACGTAGAACCGACTGTCCGTCCCTTCGCGCAAGTCGTCGGTGAAAGCGTCGACCCAGGTCAGCGCGTGTTCGTCGAGGAAGACGCGTTCGAAGCCGACGGCTTCGTCGGCGCCCCGGCGCTGTTCCTCGATCAGGTGCCGGAGGAAGGCGAGTTCGACGGCGACGAAGTCGTTCTCTTCGGGATACTCCTCCGGCGGCGCCCAGCCGGCGGCCCCGTAGCTCGCCTCCACCTCGGCGACCCCCTCGCCGAGGTAGTCTGCGTCCTCTCGATAGTAGGTTTCGTGGGCGATGACGGGCGGCCGCGGCCCGACGAGCAGGCGCGTGTACTCCCGTTCGAGTGCGTCCCGGACCGCCGAAACGTCGTACCCCTGGTGCTCCTCGACGAAGGTGTCGAGGGCGTCGAAACCCCGGTCGAGCGGCTCGTTCACCTCGCCGTCGGGCGTGCGAACGTCGCCGGAGAGCAGGCGCTCGACGAACGCCTCGTCGGGAACGTCGTGAAGCACCTCGACGAGGAAGTCCACGAGCTCCAGTCGCGCCTCGTAGAGGGCCCGTTCGTCCATCAGCGACCCCCCTCCTCGAAGAGGAGTACGGCACGACACTGCCCGCAGTAGTCGAAGACGCTGTGTTCGGATTCGGGGGCGACGCCCTCGACCAGGCCGCCGACTTCCCCGGCGACGTGTTCCGCGGTCCCCTCGCTTGCGAAGGGTTTGCCACACCGGATACAGGCGCGCATCTCGCCGTCGTACACCGTCTCCCAGCGCTCTCCCTCGCGGTTTTCGGGGAGTTTCGAGAGGTCGAGACCGTCGTGCATGGTGATGGCCGTCTCCGGACAGCCCTCCTCACAGAGGCCGCAGTTGACGCAGTCCTCGTGGTTGAACTGGAGGTCCGCGTCGTCGGTCCGGCGGATGGCGTCGGTGGGACACATGGTCGAGCAGGTCGGCGTGAGGTTGCAGGCGTCGGACACCTCCATCCAGCCGAAGTCCTTCAGGCCCCGTATCACCTCGCGGTCGGGGTCGACGTGGTCCAGAAGGGCACGAACGCTCTCCAGCGTCCAGTCGTGGCTGTTGAACGGCGGGTTCGGCTTGTCGCCCCGGACCGTGCCGGTCGCCTCGTGTTCGCCCGCGGGCACCGGCGTCGGATCGAGTTCGACGACGAACTGGGAGAGGTCCTCGACGAACGCCCGCGGCTCGGCGGGGTCGGGCGCGAGGAAGGTGACCCGTTGGCCGAGGCCGAGATCACCGTTCGCGCGGTCGAGTCGGCGGACGAGTTCGGCCTTCGGATCGGGACCGGAGTGGAGGCAGTCGCCACCACAGCCGACGATGGCGACGCCGTCGGCGCCCGCGGCGAGGGCGTGCATGATGTGAGCCTCGCCAACGGTGTCGGTGCAGTTGACGTTGACCGGGAGGATCGGCGGATAGCGCACGTCGTCGTCCTCGCGGGCGAGGCGGCCGTAGCGACGGAGGGCGTCGTCGGCGCGTTCCGAGCAGACGAAGGCGACGACGGGCGTCTCGATGGCTGCGTCGTCGCGGAGGCCGCCGAGAAGACCGCCGCCGTCGTCGGTACCGGGGTCCAGAAGCGTCTCGACTTCGCGGGCGATGCGCTCGTTCGAGGCGTCGCGAAGCTGGACAGCACCAGTGGGGCAGGAACTCGTGCAGGCGCCACAGTCCTGGCAGGCGACCGGATCGAACGACACCTCGTCGACGTACGGTCGGTCGACCGCGTCGTGGGGACAGGCGTCGACGCAGGCGTTACAGCCCATCTGACTCGACTCGCCGGACGCACAGACGTCCATGTCGAGGTCGAGATGTTGGGGCTTCCGGACGCCGCCGAGCAGATCCTCGACGGCAGCGATGGTGGCGCCGTCGACCGGGCCGGTGTAGAGACCGATCTGTCCACCGCGGGCCGTGCCGGTCGCCCCGGGGAAGATCACCTGATCGGCCTCGATTGTCCGGGTCACGCCGTCGAGGTCGATGGCGTCGACGGGACAGCAGTCGGCCCACTCCCCGTCGGGGGCGTCGGGGTCGATGTCGACGGGGCGACGCGTCACCATGCCGTCCGGACCCTCGCGCACGCAGTCCATACAGGAGATGCAGTCCTCGGTGACGCGGGCGCTGAGTTCGAGTTCGAAATCGCCGTACTCGCCGACGACATCGACGACACGGCCCCGGGCGAGGGAGACGCGGTCGAAGTCGGCGTCGGCGTCGTCGAAATCCGCGCCGTTGGCGACGAGCGTCACGTCGGCGGTGTCGGCGAGGGCCGCGGCCGTCTCGGCGTCACCGACGACGGCGACGGCGTCGCCCGCCTCGCGGGAGACGGTTCGCGAAATCGGTTCGTAGTCGAGTCCCTCCCGCCGAGCGTTCAGCAGGCGGGCGGTCTTCTCCGTCGCGGCGTCGCTGTCGTGGACCCAGGCGGCCCCCTCGCGGTGGTCGACGAAGGCAGTCGCCTCGGGATGGAGTCCCGCTTCGACGGCCGTCTCCCGGACAGCGTCCTGACAGCGTTTCTCGGGCGTCGTCACGAGGAGTTGGTCGAGGTCGTACTCCTCGATGAGGTGGGCCATCGCCGGAAGGCCGTCGTCACAGAGGTGTGACGAACTGGCGACCACCTCGACGTCACCGACGCCGTCTCGAACGCCTTCGAGGTCGATATCGCACGTATCTGCACAGGAGCATACGAACGCGCCGACGTTCATGACCGTGATAAATAGTAGCACTGATATAAGACTTGCTTCGTGCTAGGCGTCTCGAGTTTCAATCACCCGAGGGCTGAATCACGAACGGTGAAATTAGGTCAGCCTAGAAGCATTAATTTATATAATGGCAGTCCATGGTCATTATACATGCGCGTGCAAGCCAGTGACACGCGTACATCGAGGGATCACACACCATGAGCACGGAACCAGTTTCAATCGACCTCGATCGACGCTCGTTCATGAAGGCGAGCGCGCTTGCAGGTGCCGTTGCCCTCGGTGGCGGCGGCGCGGGGCAGGCGCTCGCCCAGACGGGCGAGACATCGGAGTCGGCTGCCGACACGGAAGGAGAGTTGACGAAGACGATCTGTAACTACTGTTCGGTCGGGTGTGGCTTCCACGGGGAGCGCGTCGGCGACTCGTTCGTCGGCATGGAGCCGTGGGAGGACCACCCGATCAACCAGGGGTCGCTCTGTTCGAAGGGCGCCGGCATCTACGAGACCGAACATTCCGAAAAGCGGGTTCGCCACCCGATGGTTCGGGAGAACGGCGCGTGGCGAAAGCTCTCGTGGGACGACGCCTACGAACGGCTGGGGACCGACATCCAGGCGCTGTGGCCGGACTCGGACGTATCCCCGGATCAGGCCGTCGACGTAGAGGAGGAGGCCAGCCGCGAGAGCGTCATGATTCTCGGGAGTGCCCACCACTCCAACGAGGAGTCCTACGCCATCCGGAAGCTCGCGGCCTTCATGGGCACGAACAACGTCGACCACCAGGCCCGGATCTGTCACTCCACGACGGTCGCCGGCCTGGCGAACACGTGGGGCTACGGCGCGATGACGAACACCCTGCAGGACTACCGTAACTTCGACCTGCTGGTCGTCATCGGTCAGAATCCGGCGGAGGCCCACCCCATCGCGATGCAGCACATCCTCGAGGGGCAGAAACGCGGCGGGACGATCCTGTGTCTCGACCCGCGCTTTACGAAAACGGCGGCCCACGCCGACGAGTATATGCGGTTCCGGCCCGGTACCGACGTGGCCCTGATGATGGGGATCATCAAGGAGCTTCGCGACGAGTACGGGCTGGCGATGGACCCCGACGCGGACGACACGGGGCAGAATATGCTCACCGACCGCGTACAGGGGTGGGAGGAGATCGACGCCGACCTCGACGACTACGACAAGAAGACCGTCTCGGAGATCACGTGGCTCTCGGTCGAGGAGATCGAGCAGCTGGCGGAGATGTTCCACGAGAACCGCCCGCACATCCAGATCGAGTGGGCGATGGGTGGGACCCAGCACAACAACGGCACCCAGAACATCCGATCATACGCCGCCGCGAGCCTCGGATCGGGGAGCGCAGCGCGGAGCGGTGGCGGGCTCCAGGTCATGCGCGGGCACGCGAACGTCCAAGGGGCGACCGACCTCGCCGTCGCGAGTCACATCCTGCCGGGGTACTACGGACTGTCGCCCGGTGGCTGGTCGTGGTGGGCCGACGTCTGGGACATGAACCCGTACACGAGCGGGTCGACCTCGTTCGGGGATATGTACGACCGGTTCGAGGTGATGCCGCCGGAAAAATACGTGAGAGCCAGCGAGTCGGAGGACGTGGACGCACTTCCGTCGGCCAGCGGCGAGGGCCAGTACGGCCCGTCGAACCCCGCTCCGAACTCGATGATGTTCCAGAACGGGTTGACGGTGGCCCGCTGGTTCGAGGGCGCACTCGATCAGGAAGATCGGATGCAGGAGACGCCGATATATCAGCCCGATCAGGTGAAGATCGGCATCTTCTGGGGCCACTCCTCGAACTCCATCAGCGAGATGGAGCAGATGAAAGAGGGGATGGAGAACCTCGATTTGCTCGTGGTCATCGACGTGTTCCCGTCGGTGGCGAGCGTCCTCCCCAGCTTCGAGGAGGGACCACCGGTCCTGCTGTTGCCGGCCTGCAGTCAGTACGAGCATTACCGCTCGCTGACGAACACCCACCGCTCAATCCAGTGGTCGGAGCCGGTCCGTCCCCCGTCGCACAACTCCAAGCCCGACCTGCAAATCATGCAGGAACTGGCCGACGAACTCGGCTTCGGCGAGCATTTCGACTGGGGCACCGGCCCGGAGATTTACAACGGGAAGTCGACCTACGAGAACGTCATCCGGGAGTTCAACCTCGGGACGAACACCATCGGCTACCGGCAGACGCCGGAACGCCTCCAGCAACATCTCGAGTACGACTACGCGTTCTCCCACGAGACCCTCAAGGCCGCGGAGGGCTCGCCGGTCGAAGGCGAGTACTGGGGGCTCCCCTGGCCGTGCTGGGGTGAGGGTCACCCCGGGACTCCGATCATCTGGAACGACGACATGAACCCCAATAACGGGGGACAGGACTTCCGGACGCGATGGGGTGTCAGCGCGCCCAGCCCCGACGAGTGGGAGCAGATGAACACCGACGCCGAGTACCCGTTCCAGAACACGGTCGACGCCGTCGGGGACCGCTACGACAGCGTCGAGGACGCCCTCGACCTGACGCGGGCGCCGTACAACCCCGAGTGGGCGTCGACCGAAGACACGGCCAGCGACGGGATGATCCACGGGATACCGGAGTATCCGGGCTGGAAGACGGTGCCGCCGGCGAGTCTGGTCGATCCGGACCAACCGACCCAGTCCGACGAACTCACCATCCCGCAACAGCACGCACTCGACAACCAGCGGTCGGTGTACACCGCGGCGCAGGCGCTCGCGAACCCCGATACGGGGATTCCGGAGTTCGATCGGTATCTCTCGGAAACCCAGAACATCGATCCGTCGTTCTACGAGCAGTACGACTTCAAACAGCCCGACGCGCCGACCGGGCGCGGCCGGGCGCGCGCCGTCGTCTGGAACTTCATCGACACGACGCCGGTCCACCGCGAACCCCTCGAGAGTCCGCATCCGGAACTCGTCGAGGAGTGGCCGGCGAACGGCCAACAGCGGAACTTCTACCGTCTCGACCAGAACAACGCCGTGGAACAGGAGAAGGCGATGGAGATCATCCACGGCGACAACGACGGACCGGCGCTCGACACCATCCTGACGAGCGGTCGGCAGGTCGAACACCAGGGTGGCGGCGCGGAGACGCGGAGCAACATCCACAACGCGGACCTCCAGCCCCACATGTACGCCGAGATATCGCCGAACAAGGCCGAGAGCCTCGGCGTCGACGGCGGTGACCTGGTCGTCATCTCCTCGACCGACCGGGGATCGATCCTGGTGAAAGCGAGGGTGACCGACCGGCCGAACGACGACGAAACCTTCCTGCCGTACCACTGGGGTGGCGTCTTCAAGGGACAGAGTCTAGAGGACAAATACCCCGAAGGGATGGTGCCGTACGCCATCGGCGACTCGGTGAACGCCATCACGTCGCGAGGCTACGACGTGGAGACGCAGATGCAGGAGACGAAGGTCGGAATGGTGGCAGTCCGCCCGGCGACACAGAGCCTCCTCGAGGAACTCAACATGGACGTCGATCTCGAGTTCCCGCAGGACCGCAACGACATCGGCTCGCAGAAAGACTTCGACGTCCGCGACCGGAACACGGTCCAATAGGAGGTGACAAACATGTCAAGCAACAAAGAAATAATGCGACAGGGCGTGATGAGCACGGGCGAGGACGCCCGAATCTTCCCCGACGTCGAGGCGTGTATCGACTGCGGTGGCTGTGTCGTCGCCTGTAAGCGTACGTGGGACTCGCCAGCGGACGAGCAACGAATCAGTATCTCGACGATGATGGAGGGCCAGGAAGGCGCCGACGGGCTCAACGCCCACAGCGCCCGCGCCCTCGAACAGGGGCAGTCGCCCGGCGAGACGGCGGTTCCGATGCAGTGTTACCACTGCGAGAACGCACCCTGTGTGTCGGTCTGTCCGACGGATTCGCTGGTCAAGCAGGAAGACGGCTTCGTGCAGGTCCGCGACGACCTCTGTGTCGGCTGTCAGTACTGCCTGTCGGCGTGCCCGTTCGGCGCGCCGCAGTTCCCCGAATCGGACGAGGGGGCGGCACAGCTGTTCGGGTCCGGCGGCACGATGGACAAATGTACCATGTGCGAGGAGCGCCAGGACGTCGGCAAGGGGCCGGCGTGTGCCGAGGAGTGTGCGACCGACGCCATCCTCGTCGGCGACGCCGACGAGATTTCGTCCGAACTGGAGCGTCGTGGCAGTGGCACGTTCTTCAACGACGTCGCCATGGAGATCATCTTCGGCGAAGAGGAGGCCCAGGTGTTCTAAATGAGCTACCAAGAGGACCTTCCGGAGACGAGCGGGTACAGCAAAGTGTCGGTGGTCATCAGCGCCATCGTCGGCCTCGCGCTCGCGGTGGTGTCGGTCTGGTGGGCCGCCGGGACGGCCGTCTTCTACGAGGGCCTGTTCCGCGTCTCGCCGACCGTCGCTGGCGGGGGTATCGGGACCGACTGGGTCGTCGGCAACACCGTCCCGTGGCTCGACTTCCTCGTCGCCCTCGTCCACGCGGCCGACGTGTTGATGGGGGTCTTCATCCTCCTGATGGTGTTCATCCACTGGGCGGCGTTCCGCCGCCTCGCGGGACAGATGCAACGGCCCGGCGAGGGGACGACGGAGGCCGTCGCGACCGACGGAGGTGAGACCGAATGACCAGTCTCGACCACGGCAAGTTCACGCGCGTCACCACGACGTTTCACTCGTTGCTGGGACTCGACGTGTTCCTGCTGTTTTTCACGGGGTACAGCCTGACGTTCAACGACGAACTCTGGTGGCTGCTGTCGCTGATGGGCGGCCCACAGAGCGTCACCGCGCTCCACCGTGCGGCCGGCTTCGGCCTGATCGCGCTCATCGGGTTCTGGGCGACGCTGATGATCACGACCGACACCGGCCGGAGCAACTTCCGGGAGATCGTGCCCAACGGCGAGGACATCAAGGCGTTCATCCAGGACGTGCAGTTCGCCCTCGGAAGCGCGGACGAGCGCCACCCGAACGCCAAGCAGTTCGCCGGCGGCGACCCCGACGAGATTCCGCTGCTCTCGTACATCGGCAAGGGCGTCGTGTTCATCTTCGCCGCCGAACTGTTCCTGCTGACGATCAGCGGCCTGCTCATCTGGAGCAAGACCGGTCTGATGCAGTACTTCGGCACGAAGACCGCCGCGATGGGCTTTGTCGTCTTCCACGGCCTGCTCGGGGTCATCATGCTGATGGGGGTCATGCTCCACATCTTCGAGCACGGCCTCCATCCGGCGTTCTACCCCGTCGAGCCCAAGGCGTTCATCCCCCGGGAGCTGATCCCGGAGACACACGCCGACGGAGGCATCGAGGATCTCACCCTCGCCCCGTCGTGGAGCACGGTCAGCACCGTCATGGGCATCCTGACCGTCGTGGGCATCACGAGCGTCATGATCGCGTCGGTGTTCGACGAGGGGTATCCGGTTCCGCGTGAGATAACGATCGGTGGCGGTCCGGAGAACCTCCTGCTCACGCTCGGTATCAACGCCGGCATATTCGTGCTCTTCGTCGGACTCGTCCTCTCGATGTACGGCAACCTCCTGCGCGTGCGATGGGAGCGCCAGCTCGAAGAGGAGCGGAGTCAGCCGACCGCGGCCGCCGACGGCGGCCACACCGGCTCCGACGACGACTGACCGCGTCCCCGGAACCGTTTTGTTTTTTCGCTGTCAATATCGTCGGCGATGACCCGTCAGTCCGTTCTCGCTCTCCTCCTCGCCGGCCTCACGATCACCGCCGGCTGTTCGTTCCTCACGCCGAACCCGGAGAGCTACACCAGCAGCTACGAGTACAGCGTCGGCATCGACGCGACGGGGACGCTCGAGGACGTGACGATCCGCGTCCCGCTTCCGCAGGCGGATGGGGAGACGGCGTTCGACGCGAGCGTCGTCGGGCCGAACGGGACCGTCGAGGGGTTCGACGCGGCGGTGGTCGAAACCGAGCACGGCCCGACGCTCGAACTCACCGCCGACGAGTTCGTGGTCGAGACGCGGTACTACCGGTTCGTCGAAGAGGACGGCCTGGGTCGTCGTGAGGAGATAGATGAATCCGAGTACGACCCCTCGAACCCCGACCACCAGAGGGTCGAACGGCGGACGGTGACGGTGAGTGTCACGCGGGAGGCGACCTACCCCATCGAGACGCGGACGCCCGTCGGCGAGTCGCCGACGTTCTACCCGGCGGCGACGCGCGCGCTGACCGACTGTCCGTTCCCCTATCGGGACGAGACGGCGTGTTTCGAGTACGACGCGCCGATCTACCTCTCCTACGAGGCGGCGGATTCGGCGCGGGTGTCGGGCGTCGTCGCCGTTTACGGCTCGAACGAGTGGTTCGCCGGCGGGTGGACCGGGAATGGCTACGTCGACCGCGTCCATTTCGACGCCGCCGGGCCACGGGACGGTTGGGCCGTCGCGAACGGGACGACCGAAGTCGGGCGGGGGACGTATCCGTCGCCGACGTCTTAGGCGGAGAGGAGTTCCGCGCCCTCGGTCGAGAGTTCGACCGTCACGTCCTGGCGCGTCTGCTGGCTCATCTGGTCGATGTTGCGCGTGAGCACTTCGAGGATGTCCTTCGGTTCGGGGTAGACCAGGAAGTTGCCGTCGTCGTCCTGCATGACGAGCTGGGTGTCGGAGAGCGAGATCTGATCCCCTTCCATGCTCGCGACGATGACCGGAAGCGCCTCGGCGCCGCCGGGGTCACCTTCCTGCACCATCGTGATGTGGAGTTCGTCGAGGCCGATGAGGTCCTTGTACTCCCGAATCTGCTGGGCACAGCGGACCATATCGCGCGTAACGGCGGTCTTGTGCTCGTTGCCGTGTTCGCCCTCGTGACACAGCTTGCAGACCCGCAGTTCCATGCGCATAGTACACACCCGGAGGGGGAGGAAAATAAACCCTCGGCGCGGTCACTCAGGTCACCGCGACGAGCAGGAGGGTACCGCTCCCGAAGGCGGCGGCGACGCCGATACCCCTCGCCAGTCGGTCGCCCCAGCCCACCACGCGTTCAAGCGAGAGAAGCACCGTGAGCATCGCCATCCAGAGGAGGTTCATCGAGCCGACGGCGACCATGACGGCAAACAGCGCCCAGCAACAGCCCACACAGAAGACGGCGAAGCGGCAACTGGTCCGGGCGGCGCCGCGGACGCCGGGTTCGTGATACTCCATCAGAAAGCCGAGCGGCGTCCGGCAGTATTTCAGACACCGGTGCTTGTACGGCGAGAGTTGGTAGACTGCGAGCAGTCCGAGAGTGACGCCGAACAGGAGTGGCCCGCGTTCACTGGCGACGCCGGCGATGGGGACGACGGCGTTTATCAGCAACGGGACGAGTCCAGTGAGCGTCCAGACGAGCGCGTAGGCTCCCATGAAGGCGCCGACGCGTGCCGCTCGGCCGAGGGGCGTCGTGCCGTCGAGGGTCCCGTGGTACAGCCGGAAGAGCGGGACGGAGGAGGGGTACATCATCGCGACCATCATCACGCCCCACATGAACAGGTAGAGGCTGATGCCGACGGGGCCGTTCGAGAGCGCCATCGCTTCCGGCGCCCCGGGATCGGACATCCGGAGGCCGGGGACGGACCCCGGCATCGGGAGCCAGCGGGCGACGATGCTCACCCACGCGAGCAGTGCGATGCCGTAGGTTACGAGCGCGACGACCGGAATCCGACGGGCGGCGAGCCGATCGGACGTAGGGAGCGACACGGACACTCAGGCGCTGGCCAGTTCGAAGTCGCCGAGGTACGCGTTGTTCCCTGAGAGGGCCCACGCGAAGTCGTCGCCGTACGAGACGGTCGCCGTCGTCGACTTCCCGACCGTCATCTCCCGGCTCTTCGTGAGCGGGTGGGGCGAGGCACGACCGAGTCCGCCGTCGAAGCCGGGGGCACCGGCGACATCCATGGTCGCGATGTCGCCCACCGAGACGCTGATGTCGTCGTCGTCGCGGGTGAACGTGATCGGTGCCGTCCCGGTTTCGGCGTGTTCGACGTGACCGTCGGCGACGGCGGCCCAGATACCGCCGGCCCGACCGAGGTAGATGTCTTCGAGGGCGGCGCGTTGCTCGTCGGTGGCCGCCTCGTCGGTCAGGAGCACCACGTCCCACCCGGTCCCGGGGGCGAACATAACCCCCTCTTCGGCCGCGATCAACATCGCGACGGCGCAGTCGCTCAGGTCCACGTCACCGTACGATCCCTCGCGGATGTGCCACGCGAGCGCGGCCGTGCAGCCGTCGTCATCGGCCGGTTCCATCCAGAGACACTGACAGGCGACGTCGCAGTTGCACGCTTCCGCGTAGTCGCCCGCGATGGTCCAGTTACTAGTCATTTTTCTAACACTTATTTGTGATACGTTGGCAAAGAACAAGGCTGTTGCGGTGGCAGGAACAGCCTACGTCCGGAGGGTGGCCACGGCATCGCCGTCGCGGTCCGTCACGTCGACCAGTCCGTCGTCTTCGAGGTCAGTGAGGAGGCCCCCGGAGCCACTCTCGACCGTACTCGCCATCAGGCGTGTAGTCCACGCGAATCCGCGGTCCGAGTTCGTCCAGCGTCAGTTCGTTGTGCTCGCCGAGGACCCGGACGACCCGCCCGCGGAACTGCCGGCGACTCCCCTCGAACTCGGGTTGTGTCGGTACGTCGGGTGCCGTGAAGTCCCCCGTCTCGTAGGCGTGACACCACTGGCGCCAGGGACACCCGGCCTCGTCGCATCTGGGCTGTTTCTCGCAGGCGACGCCACCGAGTTCCATGATGGCATTGTTCCAGACGCGGGACTCCCCGGCGGGCATCAGCTCGCTCGCTGCCCGCTCGAACTCTTCGTCGTCGTCAGCGACCCCGAAGGCGCGATAATTGCGGATATCTATACTGTTCAATCGAGAACTGGGGACGAGTCATCGAGGCATGCAATCCGGCGAGTAGCGTTGCACGTCATTCGACACACGTCAGGAACTCGTCGGGAGTGACGACTGCAATGCCCTCGTAGGAGTCGAGCGAGAGCAGGTCGTCGTCACCGGACACCAGATAGTCGGCATCACCTTCCAGCGCCACGTCCAGAAATTTGTCGTCGTCGGAATCACGCGCGACTTCGACGGAATTGTCGGGGTCGAGGATGTCGACCTCACGTCGTAAGATCGCCAGATACTGCACCCGATCGGCCTCAGTGAACGGGAGCCGGTCGTAGTGCATGACCCGTTCGAGTTCGTCGAGCGTGGCCTCCGATGCGAGCAATCGAACCTCGTCATCGAACGTCCGAAGCAGCACATCGAGTGGCGAACCACCGAACCCGAGCACTGAGACGAGAACGTTCGTGTCGAGGACTACTCCGAGCGTGCCCATTCTATCGCGTCCTCGACGTCGTCGTCAGTGACTCCTTTCTCCTCGAACCGTTTTCGGGTCCGGTCAGCGAGCGCCCGGAGTTCGGACTCGCTATCCGCCTTTCCGTGTTCCTCCTCTGCACCGAGGCGGACGGCAAGTGCGGCCAGCGCCATCGCTCTCGTACTCCCCACACCGCTCGCCCCCGTTTCCGAGTCGACGGCGGTGTACTGGCCGTCTTCTTCGGTTATTTCGACTGTAGCACTCATCTCGATACGAATCTATACGACCCCGTGATTGGTAAATGATTACCCCACCGGTCAGTATCGACGGCTACTGACGGAGACGAGCGACCGTTTTCCCGTCGCACTCTCGCAACTCGACGAGTCCATCGTCGGTCAAGTCCGAACACAGTTCCCGGAGCCACTCTCGACCGTACTCGCCATCAGGCGTGTAGTCCACGCGAATCCGCGGTCCGAGTTCGTCCAGCGTCAGTTCGTTGTGCTCGCCGAGGACCCGGACGACCCGCCCGCGGAACTGCCGGCGGCTGCCCTCGAACTCGGGTTGTGTCGGTACGTCGGGTGCCGTGAAGTCCCCCGTCTCGTAGGCGTGACACCACTGGCGCCAGGGACACCCGGCCTCGTCGCATCTGGGCTGTTTCTCGCAGGCGACGCCACCGAGTTCCATGATGGCATTGTTCCAGACGCGGGACTCCCCGGCGGGCATCAGTTCGCTCGCTGCCCGCTCGAACTCTTCGTCGTCGTCAGCGACCCCGAAGGCGCGATAGAGGACGCGTTTGACGTTCGTATCCACCACCGCGTCGCCCGCGTTGAACGCGAAGCTCGCGACGGCGTTTGCGGTGTAGGGGCCGACGCCCATCAGCTCCTGTAACTCGTCGGGGTCCTCGGGAAACGCGCCGTCGTACACCTCGACGACCTGCCCGGCCGCCTCGTGGAGGTAGCGCGCACGATTGTTGTAGCCGAGTCGCTGGTCGGACCAGAAGCCGACCACCTCGCTCCGGTCGGCGTCGGCGAGAGCGTCGACGGTCGGCCAGCGGTCGAGGAAGGCGTCCCACGCCTCGACGACCCGATCGAGTTGGGTCTGCTGGCTCATCACCTCGGAGACGAGAATCCCGTAGGGGTCCGTCGTCCGACGCCACGGGTAGTCGCGGTGGCCGGCCTCGTACCACTCGATAAGGGCCGCGCGGACGGCGTCGGTGTCGTCGGGGAGCGGAGCGTCCGCCGTCTCGGTCATCGTGGGCTGGTAGGGGCGTGGCCGGTTAGAGGTGGTGATTTCCGAGCCGAAAGCCGTATTCGACGCGCCGCCCTCGGACCTGCCATGAGTCTCGACGAGCTGAACGCGGACGTGAAAGACGCCTACAGCGACCTGGGCGAGGACCTGGCCGTCGGCCTCGACCGTGAGACGCGAAACGAACTCGCCATGTTGCTGGCGGCGTTCGACGGCGACGAGGCGGAACTCGTCCGCCGGGCGGTCCACACACTCTATCGATCGGCGGTCGATACGGGCGACCTGGATTTCCACCTCCGGCAGGGGTACGACGTGACGTACGACGAGTATCTCTCGGGAATGACCTACGACGAGATGACGGGCGCCGACCAGTACCCCCAGCGCGACGACGAACGCCGGTACCAGATGTAGGCGTAGCGCGTGGTTTTTGTGGCCCGGCGACCCCGTTTCCGTATGGACACCGCCGAAGTCGAACGACTGATCGAGGAGGGTATCGAGGACGCCGAGGCGACGGTCACCAAACCCCGCGTCCCGGACGAGGACCACGAGGACGCTCACTTCGCGGCCGTCGTCGTCTCGCCCGCGTTCGAGGACCTGTCGCTGGTCCAGCAACACCAGAGGGTGTACGACGCGCTGGACGGCTACATGACGACCGACATCCACGCCCTCGAGATGAAGACGTACACGCCGGAGGCGTACGCGGAACACGGGCCGGACGCGTAGCGGTAGGTTTTACGAGGCGGCCGCCGTTCGCTCGCGCATGAGCGACGAGAGCGACTTCCGCATCGAGCGTGACAGCCTCGGCGAAATCCGCGTGCCGGCCGACGCGTACTGGGGCGCACAGACCCAGCGCGCCGTCGAGAACTTCCCGATCAGCGACGCGCGGTTCGGGCGGCGGTTCGTCCGCGCCCTGGGTATCGTCAAGGGATCGGCGGCGCGGGCCAACCGTGATCTGGGCCTCGTCGACGACGACGTGGCCGACGCCATCGTCGAGGCGGCCGACGAGGTGATCGCCGGTGACCACGACGACCAGTTCCCGGTCGACGTGTTCCAGACCGGATCGGGCACCTCCTCGAATATGAACGCCAACGAGGTGATCGCCAACCGGGCGGCGGAACTCATGGGCGCCGAGGTGGGCGACCGGACCGTCCACCCGAACGACCACGTCAACTTCGGGCAGTCCTCGAACGACGTGATCCCGACCGCGATGCACGTCGCGGCGCTGGAGGCGGTGGAGAAGGACCTGATTCCCGCACTGGAGACGCTCGCCGACGCGCTGGATGCGAAAGCCGAGGCGTTCGACGGCGTCGTCAAGACCGGCCGCACCCACCTGCAGGACGCGACGCCGG
The DNA here is from genome assembly GCF_000427685.1 of Haloplanus natans DSM 17983. NCBI lineage: Archaea > Methanobacteriati > Methanobacteriota > Halobacteria > Halobacteriales > Haloferacaceae > Haloplanus > Haloplanus natans. The sequence continues at coordinate 1,158,185 of NZ_KE386573.1, read as the reverse complement.
TCCGCCTCGGCCAGGAGTTCGGCGGCTACCGCACCCAGGTCGAGAAAGGGATCGAGCGCTGTGAGTCGGTGGGGTCCCGACTGGCCGAACTCGCCCTCGGCGGGACGGCGACGGGGACGGGCCTGAACACGCACCCCGAGTTCCCCGAGCGTGCCGCCGAGTACATCGCCGAGGCGACGGGGCTACCGTTCCGCGAGGCCGACGACCACTTCGAGGTACAGGCCGCCCACGACGCGATGGGCGAGGCCCACGGCGCCCTCCGGACGGTCGCCGGCTCGCTGAACAAGATCGCGAACGACCTCCGCCTGCTCGCCTCCGGCCCGCGGAACGGCCTGGGCGAGATAGAGCAACCGGAGAACCAGCCGGGGTCGTCGATCATGCCCGGGAAGATCAACCCCGTCGTCGCCGAGGCGGTCAACCAGGTCCACACGCAGGTCGTGGGCAACGACGCCGCCGTCTCCGCGGGCGCCGCGGGCGGGCAACTCGACCTCAACCTCTACAAACCCGTCATCGCGTACAACTTCCTCCAGTCGGCCGCCATCCTCGCCAACGCCGCCGAGACGTTCGCCGGGAAGTTCGTGGCGAAGTTGGAGGCCAACGAGGCCCACTGCGCCGACGCGGTGGAGCGATCGATGGCGCTGGCGACGGCGCTCAACCCCGCCATCGGCTACGACAAGGCATCGGAAGTCGCCAAGGCGGCGCTGAAGGAGGGCAAGACCGTCCGCGAAGTGGCCATCGAGAAGGGCTATCTTACCGAGTCGGAGGCCGACGCGGTGCTCGACCCCGAACGAATGACCCATCGCGGCATCCTGAGCGGCGACGAGTAAGTCGAAAATCCGACGGACGGGGATCAGCCGGCTGACGGCCGTTCGTCGTGCCCTTCGGCGGGACACACGTTAGCATGGAACCGAAACGACACGTTGATGTGGGATGCTGTAGATTCTCAGCGTATGTCGCAGCTACACGCCTCTACCCGCCGGGACCTGCTCGTCTGCCGAAAGTGTGATGCCGAGTTCCCGGAGGGTCGCGCCACCAAGGACGGGTGGACGTACGAATGCCCCGAATGCGGCGAGGCGACCGGTCTCGGCGAGGGACTGCGACGCGCCTGACCGCTCTTACTGTCGTCGTCCGACATCCGTCGCGAGTACGGCGAGCGCCGCGAGCGCCGCGACGACGCCGAAGCCCGGCGCCCGGTCCTCCGTGCCGCTCGGTGCCGGCGTCGTCCCGTCGCCCGTCGCCGTGGCCGAGGGCGTCGCCGTCGCCGTCGTCCGGTCGGCCAACTGCTCGGTCGCCGGTCCCTCGACGAACGGGTGCCGGCCGGCGTCGAGTTCGGCGCCGCTCGGCATGCCGTCGCCGTCCGGATCGAGCGACGGGGCGGCCACGTAGTTCCGCGGATGCTCGGGGAGCGGCGGCAGGTCGTCGGTGGTGGCGTAGCGGTCCAGCCACGTCCCGATGGCCTCGTCGCCGGTCACCTCGACCACCGCCGACCGGAAGGCCTCGTAGTCGCCGAACGGCTCCGACCGCCCCGTGAACACGTCACTGAGGGTGTGGTCACCGTCGGTGCGGCGGCGAATCTCCGCGTCCAGCGCCGCGAGGACGTGTGCGCCCTTGTCGTAGTGGGCCTGCGTTCCCTGCCACGTCTCCGAATCGGTGAGCACCGCCGCGCGGCGGTCGGGGGCGTACTGGGTCGCCCGCAGTCCCTCGAGGAACGAGTCGTAGGTGCCGACGCCGGCGTTGAACGCGAACAGGCGGCCGTAGTACTCGGCGCTCGCTTCGGTCAGCCACGCCGCGTCCTCGCGGCCGACCGTTCCCAACCGGGTGTGGACGTACTCGTGGGCGAAGACGGAGCCGGTCGATTCGAGTCGGAGCCCCGTCGATCCAACCCAGAACGCGGTGTCGACGGTGGCCGCCTGCACCGGCCCCTCTTCCAGCCCGCCGAGGGGGACGACGAACACCGTCATCGAGTCGCGCCGGACGCCGAAGTCGAAGCGCCCGTTCGCGGTGCGGAGGAACTCGATCGCACGCGTCGGATCGGCGTTCTCGGCGCCGAGGACGAACGTCGTCCGCTCGCCGCCGAGCGTGACGTTCCGGCGTTCGTGCGGGCCGAGGTAGGCCAGGTGACTCCGGGCGTACCCCTCCTCGCCGTCGGCGACGGTAAAGGAGGTGCGCTGACGGGGGCGCGCGTCGGTCCGCACCTGGATTCGGGTCTGTGGCTCGGAGACGAGCGCCCAGTCCTCGCGCTCGATGCCCCGGACGCCCTCGGCGAGCGAGTCGGTCACCGCCATCCGTACCGAAACCGTCGGGTGCGCCGTCTCGCCGTCCCAGAGGAAGTAGCCGCGGTCGGTCCGTTCGAACCCTTCCATCCCGGCGACGGAGATACCGTCGAGGCCGACGACGGGCACGGAGACCCGGAGGCCCGTGATCGACGACGGGATGTCGTACGCGAACGTGAGCGTCACGCTTCCGGGCTCGGAGTTGCGTGAGACGATGCCGCGCTGGTGGAGAACCACCTCCTCGCCCGGCGTCCCGGTCTCCCCACCCGAATGCGTGGGCGCGACGCCGGTCCATGCGTCCCCGGTGTCGGTCGTCGCGACGGCGGGCGCCACACCCGCGATGGCGAGCAGTAACACCATGCTCAACGTTCCGAGCACGCGGAAAGTTGTCATGGCCCGCATTGAGCAGGGTGGGAGAAGTATCTGTGGCCCGTGGCTGGCTGACGGTCGTGGACGGCGCGCGCACGGCTCTCCGGGGCGCCGATCGGAAACCATCCGACACAATCAAGAGCGCCGGCGTACGATACGAGCGTAGTGCGACGGAAGAACAAACTTCTCGTCACGACGGTGGCAATCCTCGCGCTCCTGGGTGTGCTGGGCGCGACGAGCATGAACGCCTCCGCCGCGTTCGTGAGTCCGACACAACTCTCCGAGGACGAGTACGGGGGCGAGTGGGTGAACCTCGAAGGGTCGGTGAAGAACCTCGAGACGGAAGGCGGGACGGCGACGTTCGAGGTGACCGACGGCAACCACTCGACGACGGTCGTCTACGAGGGAACGCTTCCGGACACGATGGGCGAGGGTCGGGTCGTCGTTGCGAAAGGGCGAGTCGAGGGCGACAGGCTCGTCGCCAAACAGCTCTCGGTCCGTGCCCACGAGGGCTCCGAGCGGCCGGACGACACTCGATGACCACCGACGCCCGACCGGCGCCCGCGACGACGCCGTCGGCGGTGCGGACCGACGACGTGAGGAAGGTGTACGGTCGGGTGACCGCCGTCGACGGCGTCAGCTTCGCCGTCGCGTCGGGCGAGACGGTCGGCCTGTTCGGCCCGAACGGGGCGGGCAAGTCGACCCTGTTGCGTATGCTCGCGGGGCTCGCCCGGCCCACCAGCGGGACCATCAGTCTCGGCGGCGCGGAACTCGTACCCGGCGACCACGCCGTCCACCGGACGGTCGGGGTCGTGACCCACGAGTCGATGCTGTACGACGACCTCAGCGCGCGAGAGAACCTCCGGTTTCACGCCGACCTCCACGGGGTCGCCGACCCCGCAGCGCGTTGTGAGGCGGTGCTCGACGCCGTGAACCTGAGCGGACGGGCGAGTCAGTACCCCGGCGCGTTCTCACACGGCCTCCGCAAACGGCTGTCGCTGGCCCGGGCGCTTCTCCACCGTCCAGACGTACTCTTGCTCGACGAACCGTACGCCGGCCTCGACCAGCGATCCGTGGCCGACCTCGCGACGATTCTGGACGGGTTCGACGACCGGACCGTCCTCCTGACGACCCACGACCTCGACCGGGGGGTCGGTCGATGTGATCGGGCGCTCGTCGTCGACCGCGGCCGGCTACGGGCGGACGTCGACCTCGACGAAACGTCGGCGGCGGCGTTCGAAGCGACGTATCGCCGGACCATCGGCGTCGACGACGGATCGAAGGGAGGCGACGATCCGTGAGGTCGTTTCTCGGCACGGTCTCCCGAATCGTCCGGAAGGACCTCCGGATCGAGAGCCGCTCTCGACGCGTCACGACGACGATGGCGATGTTCGCCCTGCTGATCGTCCTCGCATTCGCGTTCAGCTTCGTCAAGACGTTTCGGAACCCAGCGGTGCTCGGTCGGGGCGCCCTCTGGATCGCGTTCGTCTTCGGGGGGACACTCGGTGTGACGAAGACGGCCACCGTCGAGGACGACGACGCCGCACTCGACGGCATCCTACTCGCGCCGGTCGATCGCTCCGCCATCTACCTGGGGAAGGTGACGAGTACGTCGCTGTTCGTCTTCGCGGTGAACGTGTTGACCCTCGGGGCGACGGCGGTCCTGCTCGGCTACGCGCCGACGCCCCGGACGGCGCTCGCGCTGCTCGGCGTCCTCGCCGTCGCGGCGGTCGGATTCGCCGCCGTCGGCGTCGTCGTCGCGACGCTCACCTTCCGTGCCGGCCTCGACGAACTCGCCTTGCCGCTGTTGCTCGTTCCGCTCGTCGTCCCCGTGTTGCTCGCGGGCGTCGAACTGACGGCGGCGCTCACGACGGACGCCCCGACCGGGTCGTGGCTCCGCCTGCTCGTCGTCTACACCGCGGTCCTGTTGCTCGCGGGCGTCGCCACGTTCGATTTCGTTGTCGAGGAGTAGCGGCCTACCGGAGGTCGTTCAGCCGTCGCTCGACGCGGCCCAGCTTGCGCTGGAGGTACGCCGCGTACCCGAACAGCGCGAGGAAAAGCGCCGTGTAACCGAACAGGAGGAGTGGTTCCATACGATCACCTCCTCCCACCGGTGAGTCCGCGGAGACGGTCTTCGACTTCGTGCACCCGAATCCGAACGCCGAGGAGGTAGACGTACAGGAGAGTCGCCGCGACGACGGTTACGAGCAGCGTCGTCGGGCCGATGTTCGCGCTGACCTCCGGGTTCCCGATGGTCGTCTCGTGGAACGTGGGCGTCCACAGCCGCGTCGAGGCATAGGAGATGGGAACCGTGACGAAGCCGACGACGCCGTACACCGCGGTGTAGCGGTCGCCCGTGTTCGGGTCCGTCGCCGACGACACCACGAGATAGCCAGCGTAGATGAACCACACGATCAGGAAGGTGACGAGGCGAACGTCCGTCCACTCCCACCACGAGTTCCAGATGACCTTCCCCCACGCACTTCCCAGCAGGAGCGTCAGCGTCGCGAAGAGGAAGCCGAGTTCCCCGGCGCTGTGGGCGAGGCGGCTCCAGAAGCGCCCCCGGTATCGGAGGAAGAGCACGCTCCCGAGGAACGTCGTGCCGAGCGCCGCCGAGGCCACCCACGCGAGGGCGATATGCCAGTAAGCGAGCAGGTTGCCGCCGTGTTCGATGCCGTACATCGTCTTCGACGCGTGGCCGAACACCAGGACGAACGAGAGCGTCCCGAACAGGAGCGCCCCCCACTTCACGGCCCGGCTCCGGGTGACGCGGTGGAGGAGCCCGGTGATTCGGCCGACGATCCGCGCGGCGCTGAAGCGATTCGACCGCGATCGATTCCGTTCGTTTCGTTGGTCAGTAGTCATGGCTGTTAGAGCGTGTCAGTCAGCGACGCGAGCGCGAGTTTGTCGATATCGAAGAGCACGGCCAGTCCGAGCAGGACGAACGCGTACCCGGTGGCGGTTCGAAAGCCAGCCCCGGGCCGCCAGTCGAGGAGTCGGCGCCCGCCCGCCCGCCCGGCGTAGGCCACGCCGAGCAGCGGCAGCGAGAACCCGACGCCGTAAGTAAAGAGGAGGCCGGCGCCGCCGACGACGCCCTCGGTCGATCCGACGTACGCGAGGACGCCCCCGAGGACGGGGCCGACACAGGGTAGCCAGATGACGCCGAGCAACAGGCCGACCACGAAGGCGTTCGCGAGCGGGTGGCGGTCCTCGTCGACTCGCCCGGTCAGGGCCGTCGCCCGCCCGGCGAGCCGGGAGGCGTACCGGCTGTACGCCGCGTTCACGTCGTCGTCCGCGAGCACGACGCCGAACGCGAGCATGAGGACGGCGAAGGGAGCGCGGATCGTCTCGGGCGTTACCGACCCGAGGGAGCCAGTCACCACGCCGAGGGCGGTAAACGTCAGCGTGCTCCCCGTGACGATGAGGACCGGCCGGAATCGGTGTCCGTTCGCGCCGACGACGAGGACGGGGATCATCGGCAGACAACACGGTGTCAGTATCGTCAGGACGCCGGCGAAAAAGACCGCAAGCGTGGAGGGTGTTTCGAGCATCGGTCCGTAGTCCAGTGCGGTGTGTCAGCTGGCCGCGTGCGACCCCTCTATCGCCGACGAGACCGCACCCGATGTCGCGACGGCCGACTGGTTCGAAGCCGTCGCGTTCGTCGACGTTTCGTTTCCGACTGTCTCGTACGTCCGGATCCAGGTGGTCTGCCACGAGCCGTCGACCGACCCGTTACGGAGCGGCTGGTCGTACCGACTCGTATCCTCCGGGATCATCTCCGCGGTGAGCTTCGAGTCGTCGATGGGGATGCCCGCCAGCATCAGCTTCTTCGTCATCGGATTCATGTCGTAGCCGTGTCGCTGCTGGACGCGCTTGTAGTAGATGCCCTCGTCGGGGGCACCCGACACGGCCCAGTCTTTGGGCTGGCGCGGCAGGTGCGGTCGCTTGTGAGCGTTCATGAATCCGGCGACGTCCTGGACGTCCTCCCAGTTCGAGAACGTGTGACCCGCGCCGTAAGGCATGGCTTCGCGGATGAACGCGGCCGAGGTGTACATCCGCCCCATACCGGCGCCGTCGTTGAACGAGCCCTCGCCCCACAGCGGCGGGTACTGCCCCTCGATACCCTGTCCGTCCGCGCCGTGACAGGACGCGCAGTTCTCGAGGTAGAGTTCGGCCCCGCGGACGGGGTTGACCTCGGGCACCGGCACCTTCTCGTCACCTTCCGGTTTCTCCAGGTGGCGCCAGTAGGGGACGCGACTGCTCGGAGTCCCCTTGTTCAGCCAGACCATGTACGACTCCATCGCCTGAATCTCGCGGCTGTCGTAGGCCGGGACGCCCTCGGCCGAGCCGGGGGCGTTCATGCTCCGGAGGAAACAACCCATGATACGCTGGCGCATATCGCGCATACGCTCGGTGCGGCCCGTCCACTCGGGGTAGCCCGCGGCGGTGCCGACCAGCGGGATCATGTCGATGTCCTGGCCGACCATGCCGGTCGTCGTCGGCAGGTCACCGCCGCCGTGGCAGTTCGCACACGACAGATCGTTGCCGACGTGTTCGGGCATCTCCTCCGAGGTGTTGGCGAACAGGCTCCGCCCCTCACGGATGAGTTCGGCCCGTTTCTCGTTGTCGGGCAACGTCGAGTTGTTCATCTTCTTGGGCTGGAACTCGATTTCCGCGCCCGCGTTCGGGTCCTTGTATTTGAACTCCTGATCGCGCAGGTCCTCACTGTACCACTTCTGCCCGCTGAACGTCGCCGGAAGTGCTCGAACGCCACCGGCGGCGCCGCTACCACCGGCACCGCCGCCGCTGGCGTTGCTCGCTCCCGGCGTCGTCGGGCCGCCGGCCTGGGTCGCCGGTGCCCCGGGGCCGACCGCACCGACACCGAGGTACGCGAGGACGCCGTTGAGGGCGAACACCAGGACGACCGCAGCGGCAACCGTCCCGACGAGAAGGAGCGCGGGTTTGAGCAGGAGCGTCGAGTCGCCCTGACTCATGCGTGTGTCACCGATCGTTCGAATGTACCTGTCATAGTTGTGGTCCGCTCGCGCGTAGTAATTCGCTATATCTACACATCCAATATAAACCTTCCTCCGTTTTTCTCGCCGAGATTCGACCCTACAAGTATCCTTTGCGGATTTTCTCACTCCGAAAAACGCGGCCGATTCGTTCGTTCGCTGCCGACGACTTGTCGACGCCGAATTTAGCGTTCATCGGACCTCTAATCGGCTCTCGTAGCCGTCTTGATTTTTCAGTGCGAGCGAAGAGACAGTAGGTTTTACTAGGGGAAGCCGTTACTGGCGGTCACCAATGAAGCCTCGAAAGGCGATGACGCTCGCCTTCTTCGTGGTCTTGCTTAGTATTGGGTATTTTTCGATGCATGCAGCGCCCACGCTGAGCGACGAGAACTACTCGTATCACGGGGACACGCGCTGGCAGACGGACGTGACGGCCGCCGAGGAGACTGCGGCGGCCGAGGGGAAACCGATCGTCGTCTACTTCTGGACGACGTGGTGTACCTACTGTGAGGACTACAACCGGGAGGTGTACGCCGATCCGGCGGTGCAGTCGGCGCTCGACGACTTCGTGAAGGTGGCGGTGAACCTGGACGACGACGGCGGAGCCGCGTCCCGGATGCAACGGGAGTACAACGTCAACTACCCGCCCCAGCACGTCGTCATCACGCCCGACGGTGAGGTGCTGGTCCGGATCAACGGCTACGCCGGGACCGAGGATTTCCTCTCCTATCTCGACACGGCCGAGCAACGCTACTCGGGTGGGTCGTCATGAACGTCGGGACGGTCCTGCTCGGACTCGCCTTCGGCGCGTCGCTCTCGGCGGCCGGCCTCCTGGGTCGTGCCTACGTCGCCGACGACGACGCGTACGTCGCACACGTCCCGAAACTCACCGCGGCGGCCGCCGTCTTGCTCGTCTCGGCGTTGCTCCACCTCACGTATCAGTTCGTGACGACCGACTACTCGAACGCCTACGTCTGGGAGAACACCGCCTCGTACCTGCCGTTGCTCTACCGGGTAACCGGCGTCTACGCCGCCAACGAGGGGTCGGTGTTGCTGTGGGCGGCCATCGTCTCGGTCGTGGCGATGATCGCTGGCGCGGTTCGCGGCATCCCCGACCGACACGCCAAGCTGATTCACGGCCTCACGCTCGGCCTCGTCGCGTACTTCACCGGCATGTTGTTGGCCCAGAGCCCGTTCGCGTCGATTCGGACGGCATTCCCCGGCGCCCCGCCGGGGTTCGTGCCCACGTCCGGCCAGGGACTGAACCCCCTGCTGGTCGATCCGTACATGGCGATCCACCCGCCCGTGATGTTTACCGCCTACGCCCTCCTGGCGATGCCGTTCGCCATCGGGGCGGCTCACTTCGTCTCGCTGTTCCGGGGGAACGGCGGCGTCTTCCCGACGTGGCACGGGAGCGTCACGCGCTGGCTCCGCCTGAGCTGGCTGTTTCTGACCGCCGCGGTCGCGCTCGGTGGCCTCTGGTCTTACACCGTCCTCGGGTGGGGCGGCATCTGGGCGTGGGACCCCGTCGAGACGGCGATCCTGATCCCGTGGCTCTTCCTGACCGCGACGCTCCATGCCGTCAGCGCCTACGAGCCGACGGGTCGCTACCGCGTCCTCGCGCCCGCGATGACCGCGACGGTGTTCGCGCTCGCGGTGTACACCACGTCGGTCGTCCGGAGCGGCGTCTTCCGGAGCGTCCACTCCTTCGCCGACGGCGGTATCGGCGCCGCCTTCCTCCTCCTCATGGCGCTGACCGCTGCGCTCGGCGTCCTCGCCCCGGTGACCTACTGGCTGCTCCAACCGGACGATGGAGCCGACGACGGGGCCGACGGCCGGTGGCTCCGCCGTGCGAACCTCGTCCACCTCGCCGTCCTCGGTTTCGGCCTCCTCACCTTCGTCTCGCTTTGGGGACTTTCCTTCCCGCTGCTCCGGAACGCGATCACCGGGCTCGAAGTCTCGGTCGAAGCGCGCTACTACAACCTCTGGAGCTACCCGCTCGTCCTCGGCCTCCTCCTGCTTCTCGGGTTCTACATGGACTACGAAGCCGCGGGACGTACGCGAGCGCTCGCCGGTCTCGGCGCCTTCACCGTCGCCACGCTCGTCGGCGCGTTCGTCGCCCCCACCGAGATGTGGCAACTGGCGTCGACCCGACCGGACGACGCCGTCGTCTACCGACTCGTCGGGTCGGCGAGCGCTGCGTCGGTGCTGCCGCCCGTCGCCTACGCCATCCTCGGGACCGTGAAACGGACCGGCGGCCGAATCCGGACGGCGGCCTCCCGCAACGCGAGACTGAAGCAGATGGGGATAAGCCTCATCCACGTCGGTGCGGCGCTGCTCGTCCTCTCCCTTCCCTTCATGTACGTCTTCGCCGGGCAGGCGTCCGTGATGGCGACCGGCGTCGGGGACGGATCGATGGACACGTCCCGGCAGGCGGTTCCCGGTTCCGACTACTCGGTCCGGGTCCTCGGTCACTCCCGGACCGAGTTCCCGCAGGACCCGGCGGTCGGGACGCACGCGCTCTCGACCGAGCAGGTGGTGCGGCGCGGCTCCTCGTTGAACGGCTCCGTCCAGACGGTCCACGGGCGAGTGACCGACGTTCGCGAGGGGCCGCGGGCGACGGTCGTCCAACTCGACGGCTCGAACGTCTGGATCGGCCTCGCCGGCAACGGGACGACGGTCCCGGTGACGACCGGCGAACGCATCGTCGCTCGGGGGCGCCTGATGTGGGACTTCGTGCCGAGCGCGGACGCCGTCGTCCTCGCGGGGCCGAAGACGGTCGGGCCGACGGCCGACCCGCCCGAGAGCGTCGTCCCGACCCGCGTCGTCGCGGAGGGCGTCTCGCTCGCGGTGTACGAGGGTGACCGGCTCCGCGCCTCCGGCATCGCCGGACAGCGACGCTATCCCGAACAGGGCGGTATGCAGATCAGGGACGTCGTCATCGACCGCGGTCTCCTCGCCGATACGTACGTCATCGCCGGAGTCAGCGACGGCACCGCCTCGATCACTGTCAAGCGGATTCCCTTCGTCACGCTCATGCGACTCGCCATCGTCTCGCTGCTCCTCGGGATGAGCCTCGTTGCCCTCTTCGACCCGCGCCACGGCGCGGTGACCGACACGGCGGTTCGTGGGACGGCCCGCGACGCGAACCCGGAGGTGGCGGACTGATGAAGCGCCTCCTCGCACTCGTCGTCGTCCTCGCCTGTGTCGCCGCCGCCCCGACCGCCGCGGCGCAGTCGACGGTGTCCGTTTCGGGCACCGTCACCGTCGACGGCGGCAGTGCCGACGGCGCCCAGGTGACCGTCGTTCCCGTCACCGCGACCCAGCAACGCGCCGGCCCCCCCGCACGGACGACGGTGCAGGGGTCGTCGTTCTCGGTCGACGTCGCCGAAGCGTCGGCGTACGCCGTCCGGGTCGCATACGGGAGCACGACCCACTACGAAATGCTCCGCAACACCACGAGCGCGTCGCTCAGCCTCTCGGGATCGGTCGGCGGGCGCGTCGCGGACGCCTCGGGGACGCCCCTCTCCGGCGTACCCATTCGGGTGACCGACGACCAGGGCTTCGTCGTGACGGAAACCGAAACCGACGGCGACGGCCGGTTCAGGGTCGGACCGGTCGAGGAGACGGAGACCTACCGCGTCCGGGCGACCGTCGACGGCGTCGGCTATCGGGCGACCGTCGAGGCGTCCGAGAGTGGGACCGTCAGCCTCGTGGCGCGCCCGCCGACCGCGGACGCGTCCGTTCTCCGGATCGCCAACGACAGCCGGACGCCGTACGTGTTGCAGGTCGTGCCGCCGGCGAACGGGACGAGCGTCCCGAGCGTGATCGGGACGATTACCCTCCGGAACCCGACCGACCGCCCCTTCGTCGGGGTGGTCGAACTCCCCGTCCCGGCGGACGCCACGCCGTACGCGGCGATGGCCGGGGGACAGGAGGCAGAGTACCGGCGGACCGACGGCGGGGTCCAGGTCAACGTCTCCGTCCCCGCGAACGCCACCGCGCGGGTCGGGGTCGCCGCCGACCTCGACGGGACGCGGGTCGAGACGGCGCCGCTTCGTGACACCGCGTCGCTCACCGTCGTCGTCCAGGGCTACGATCCGAACACGGTCGACCACTCTCGGAACCTCCGCGTCGGCGAAGCGCCGATCCCGCTGCTCACCAGCGACGGGCCGATCGACGCGGGTGAGACGATCCGGTTCGACCTCGACGGTGCGCGCACGCAGAACGCGACGGGCGCGAGCGTGGCGTCCGGCGGGAACGAGGCGGGCGCAGCCGCGGGGGGAGATACGGACCGCGGGGCCACAGCGGAGACGGCGCCGTCCGCCAGCGCCGCCATCCCTTCGTTCCCCGGGCTGTCGATCCTCGGCGCCGTCGCTGGGATGGTGGTCGTCGGCCTCGTCGGCGCGCGACTGCTTCCACGCGACGACTAACCGCGTCGCTCACGATTTTCGACCGTCGATAGCACGAATCAGTCCAGTCGTTCGGCGGCGTCCCGATCGAGCAACGGCTCGGCGTTCGGCGTCGGGAGCGTCACCACGTCCTCGTTGGCGAGGTCGTACTCCCGTTCGTCGACGCCGAATATCTCGCCCACGTCGCGAGTGATGCGGAGGGTGGTGCGCTGGGTGTCGGGCGCCGATTCGGACGCCGCGCCCGGGCGGGCGTCGCCGTCGGGCGTCGGCGACGGATCGTCCTCGGCCGGCGCGTCCCCGCCCATCGCTTCCGCGAGCAAGTCGTCCGGGTCGGGCGCCGGGGCCACGTCGGCCGGCGGCGAGGGTTCCGACTCCGCTCGCCCGGCCGCGTCGGCCGGCGAGGGATCTGTCGAGTCCGGGGCCGGGGCCGACTCGTCGGGCGTGCCCTCGTCCGGCGAGTCGGACTCGGCGCCGCCCACGTCGCCCGCCAGCGTATCCAGCACCGTCTCGCGGTTCCGCTCGATGCGTGTGACCAGGTCGTCGAACAGGTCCCGCTCCTCGCTGGTGAGCCCTTCGTCCTCGGCGGCCATGCCCGCCGCGGCGAACGTCGCTCGCTTGACTATTTTGCCGACGCGCCGCTCGTAGATGCTCTCGACAACCTCCTCGGCGGTCTCGATTTCGTCGGTGAGGCGGCTCACCTCCGGCGAGGAGAAGGGGTCGTCCGCCTCGGCGGCCATCCGCTTGCGTTCGGCCTTGCGCTCGGCGACGTAGTCGGCCACGTCGCGATAAAACGAGTCCCGAAGGTGCTGGAGACTGTCTTTCTGCCGTTCGGTGCGCTGGACCGAGCGCAGTTCCTCCACGTTCATTCTTTGACCTTCCGGGCTCGATTGCGCGTCATCAGGAACACGCCGACACACTCCGGTACCGATTGCTCACCGGCGTCGAGGGTAAAACTGTCGCCGTCGAGTTCGACGGTTCCGGGGTCGGTCACCTCGACCCGAACCGAGCGTCTGGTGAAGCGTTCGGGGACGGCGTCGACCAGCGGGTCGAAGTCGTCGAGGGCCGACCGGTCGAGTCGGCGGACGACGAGCCCACTCCCCCCGTGGAGGCTCCCCGGCAGGCGGATCAACCGGTGAGTGTCCGTCGTCACCGGTTCGTCGATGGGCGCCGTCTCCGCGGCGACCGTCTCGCGGGCCAGCGCCTCGACCAACGTTCGCGCCCCCGGGCCGCCGGCCTCGACGTTGCCGTCCGCGACGGCGTCGCCGTCGAACGCGCCGAGCAGCGTGGTCGCCCGTCCGTCGCCGATGCCGTCGAACTCCATGAGACGTTCCTTGGCGTCGGCCTCCTCCAGGTCGCTCAACTCGTCGACGAACCGCTGGAGGCGGCGGTGAGTGCGCCGCCCCCAGCCGCCTTGCGTGCGAAGTTCGCGACGGGTCGTCCCGCCGACGGCGCGGGTCCGGACGAGACCCTCGACGTCGAGGTCGACCGCGCGGACGTAGTCGACGATTTCGCGGCGGGCCGCCGAATCGAGACCGGCAAGGCCGTCGTCGCGGACGTGGACGTGATAGCCGCGGCCGCCGGAGAAGACGACGGTCACGTCCTCGAACCCGAAGTCGGTTTCGAGCAGATCGAGCAGGCGCTCCAGGGCGTCCTTGCAGGCCGCGAGCATCTCGGCGTACGTCGCCTCGTCGGGGTCGACGCTCGGGAGATGGTCGGCGTCGAGGTCGAAGACGAGGTCGGCGCCTCGCCACCGCTTCTCGTCCATCGTGTCCGCGCCCGGATCGTCGTAACACGCCGCGGAGAAGTAGACGTGGCGCGGCGCCTCGCGCGCGAGGAAGTCGCTCAGGTCGCCGAGTTCGTAGATAGACTGGTGGCGGACCATCGTCGTCGACTCGCCGCGCGTCCACGGGATGTGGCCCCACTCGCGGGCGTCGGGATCGGGCGGGAGCGTCGGGTCGGCGCTCCGATAGTAGTCACCGAAGCGCCCCGAGAGATACTCGCGTGTCCGTCGATCCATGCGTCCACCACCTGGGTCGTGGACGATTTAGCTTCTGCGGTGAGGGCGCTAAGCCCCCTTCCCCCACGAAGTGAGCGAAGCGAACGGAGTAGGATGGGGATACAGCGCCCGCACACTTTGCTTGCACGGTCTCGGCCACGCTTACTGCGCCTCCGGGTGTATGTGGTAGTACGATGCTCGCCACGCCTCCGATGGTGTTCAAGCGCGACAAGAAGCGCGCACCGTCGGTTGTGATCGAGTGTCCAACCGGTAGGAGTGGGACACTCCGAACCGCCCGTGAAGGGAAGTCGCCTGCGGAGTCTGGAACCGCTGTGTCCACGTCGGATGCAAGTTCCGACACAGAAACAGGAAGCCCCACCCTCAACAAGCGAGGGGCGAGTAGCCCCGAGCGCGGTAGCGTGTGGTAGTTCACTAGCTTCCGAACGCGGGCCGTGACGTGGAAACCCTTTTTTCGGGAGGCGCAGAGACCTTGGCATGGACATGGGGGCGGTCGCGCTGGCCGGAACGAGCCCACTGACCGGGGCCGAGACGCTGATACGGTGGCTGTGGGGCTTTCGGACCGCTCGGGTGATGGCCGCGCTACTCGTGGTCGTCCTCGGGATCGTCGTCTCGAAGTTCCTCGTTCGCCTGCTCGGACGACCCATCGCCCGCCGGTTCGAGCGACAGAGCGTCGCTCAGACCGTCCTCGGGATCATCCGGGTCTCGACGATCATCGTCGCGACGTTCGTCGCCGGGAGCATCGTCGGCCTCGGCATCGGCGACATCGTCCTCTCGGTGACCGTCTTCTCGGCCGTCCTCGGTATCGTCCTCGCGCCCATCGTCGGGAGCATCATCAACGGCGTGTTCGTCCTCGCGGACAACCCCTACGAGATCGGCGACATGATCGAACTCGAGGACGGACGGCGGGGGTTCGTCGACGATATCACCCTTCGCTACACGAAGATATTGACCCTGGAGAACACCTTCCTCGTCGTACCGAACTCGTCGATGCGGGAGCGCGACGTGACCAACTTCTCCGCCGAGGACGAACGGACGCGGCTCTCGCTGCCGCTTCTCGTCACTTACGAGGGGAACCTAGAGGAGGCCCGACGGATCATGGAACGGGCCGCACGCGACTGCAGCGGCGTGATCGAGGGCGGGCCGGACATCCGTATCGGGAGCGCACGCTACCCCGCGAAGCCGACCTGTTACATCGACGCCTACGCCGACAGCGGCGTTCGGCTTGGCCTCCGGTACTGGACTCGGAAGCCGTACAAGATATCGACCGTCGAGTCGGCCGTCCGCGAGCGTATCTGGGCGGAACTGGAGGATGCGGATGTGGAGATTGCCTACCCGCACCAACAACTCCGGTTCGACGAACACAGCGGGATCGCCCGCGTCGCCGTCGAGGACGGCAACGAGCGAGCGGCCCCGGCCGAGCGGACCGAGAGCGGCGTGACGGCACGGGACCCGATCGAGAGCGGCGAGAGCGCACCCGACGCCGAAACCGAGGACACGGCGGAGTAGCGCCGTTCGGACGGCGAGTCCGTCTCACACGGATCGTGGACGGCCCGGCGAATCGCCGGTACTGACGTACGACAGACCGTCTCATAGTGGTTGTTGTAACTGTGTACCGGCGGTTCGCCGGAACGGGTCGGCGAACCACCGGTAACGACTTACACTGATCCCTATCAGCCCTCGCTGACGGTCACCACGTCGCAGTCGAGTTTCTCCCGCAGGAAGCGATCGATATCCGGGTCGTCGAGGAAGCGACTGAACGTGCGCCGCCACCGACTGACCTGTTTCGAGCCGATGACGACCACGTCGGCGTTCTCGGCGGCCACCTCGTCGAGGATGGTCTCCTCGACCAGAAAGCCCCGACGGACGACGTATCGTGCGCGAGCGATGGCCCCGAACTCCGCCTCGACCGCCCGCTTGAGTTCCGTCCGCGTCACCTCGCGACCTTCCTGATAGAGGTCGACGTGGAGGACCGTCAGATCGGCGTCGCGCTCCTCGGCGAGACGGATGGCCTCGGCCAGTGTCGCCTTGGAGTGTCTGCTGAGCGGATAGCGGACCGGGACGACCACCAGAGACATACGGGGAGGGACGGCGGCGGGGCGTTTCAATCTATTCGATTCGGACGGGGTGGTGTCCTGCGTGCCGGCGAGTCGTCCCCATAGTCGGTCCGTCCCGGACGACCGGCGCGGCCGCTCCCGCGGTCGACGCGACGGGGTGAAAGCCGTCAGGTGACCGGTCCTATCGGTCCTCGAGTTCGAACGCCACCGTGACCTCAGCTTGGTACTCCCGGCCCTCGACGCTCGCGATCTCGACCCCCAGTTCGTCCACTTCGATCCACTTCACGTTGTCCAGGGTCGACTCGGCGCGGTCGATGGCGTCGTCGGCCGCGGCGTCGAAGCTCTCCGGACTCGTCCCGATCAGCGTGATCTTCTTGAAGACCATGGCTCGTGTCAGCTATTCTCACAGGAGTGACTTAAAATCCCGTCCGTCGTCCGGCGTCGTCTCGGAGACAACCACTATACGCCCCGCCCGACTCCGTCCGGTATGCGACTGGAGGATTACTGGGGCGTGGGGCCGAAGACGAGTGAACGTCTCCGAGAGACACTCGGGGAGGAGGCGGCCGTCGAAGCCATCGAATCCGCGGACGTGCGCGCGCTGACCGACGCGGGGATCACGCGGGGGCGAGCGACGCGCATCCTCCGCCGCGCCAACGACCAGGCTGGGATGGACGCCCTCGCCACCCGCGACGCGCGAGAGGTGTACGACGACCTGTTGGCGCTGGCGAGCGAGTACGCCCTCACCCGTCACGCCGCCGACCGAATCCGGGTGCTGACGCCGCTTTCGAACCCCGAAGCAGTCGAGAAACGGCTGGACGCCGTCGACGCCGCCGTCGGCGCGTGGACCGACCTCGACGGGGAGAACGGGGAAGCGGTCGTCGAGGCCTTCGACGCCTACGACGCGGCCGAGGGGACCGAACGCGCCGCCGTCGACGCCGTTCTCGCCCTCCGCGACGCCGGCCTCGACGGGTCGACGTTCGGCGCCCTCGGCGACATCGACCCCGACGCGGTGCGCGAGGCGGCCGACGCCCTGCAGTACGTCACTCCCGAGGGAGTGGCCGTGGGCGCCGACGACCGCCTCGACGACCTTCGAGGCCGTCTCGACGACGCGCGCGACCTGGAGAACTCCGCGTTCGACGTGCTCGACCGGATTCGGGAGACGGGCGTGCGGGACCTCGAGGATTTCCGCCGCGCCTTCGCCGACTACGTGGATCGCGAGACGCGTCTGTCGCGGTCGGCGGTCGAGGAGGTGGCGCCCGGCGAGGCCCACGACGCCGCCGACTTCGTGAGCACGGCGCTTCGGGCGCTGGTCGACGACTTCGAACGCCGCGTCGCGGCACGCGAACGCGAGGTGGAAGACGACCTCCGGGCGTCCATCGCCGACGCCCGAGACGACGTGGACCGGGCGGTCGCCGCCGTCGACGACGTGGCGTTCGATCTCTCGCTGGCGCGCTTTGCGGCCGCACACGACCTGGTTCGGCCGACCCTCGGCGGCGACGGCCTCGCCGTCGAGGGGGCGCGCAACCTCTTTCTGTCCGACCCGGACCCAGTCGACTACGCGGTCGGCGACCACGATCTGTCGCCGCCGACGGGCGACCGCGTGGCCGTGCTGACGGGTGCCAACAGCGGGGGGAAGACGACGCTGCTGGAGACCTGCTGTTCGGTCGCGCTACTGGCCGCGATGGGGCTTCCCGTCCCCGCCGACTGCGCCGCTGTCGGCGAGTTCGACGCCGTGGTCTTCCACCGCCGCCACGCCAGTTTCAACGCGGGGGTGCTGGAGTCGACGCTGAAATCCATCGTCCCGCCCTTGACCGACGGCGGCCGGACGCTCATGCTCGTCGACGAGTTCGAAGCCATCACCGAACCCGGGCGCGCCGCGGACCTGCTGAACGGCCTGGTCGATCTCACCGTCGAACGGGGCGCCCTCGGCGTCTACGTCACCCACCTCGCGGACGATCTGAGCCCGCTTCCCGACGCCGCCCGGATCGACGGCATCTTCGCCGAGGGGTTGACCCCCGACCTCGATCTTCGGGTGGATTACCAGCCGCGTTTCGGCACCGTCGGCAAGTCGACGCCGGAGTTCATCGTATCCCGCCTCGTCGCGAACGCGGGCGACCGGCGGGTGCGACAGGGGTTCGAACACCTCGCCGCCGCGGTGGGCGAGGAGGCAGTCCAGCGCACCCTCTCCGACGTGTGGGATGGGTGAGACGGGCCACCGAATCGGCCGGCCGCCACCGTTCGGTCCCCGACTCGCTGCGGATCGACCGTCCGGACCACGTCGGAGCGTACGACTCTTAACCCCGCGTCGTCTGGGAGAGGTATGTTCGAGGACCGTTCGGGACTCCTCGCCGACAATCCGCCGTTTCGAGGGTACGGCACGGCCGTCACGGTCGGTCCCGACGGTCCACGGCTGTTCGTCGCTGGGTTCGGCAACGCCAATCGCGTCCTGCGATGGCGGGACGGGACGGTCGTCGACGCGGCCTGTGGCGTCCTCGCGGACGAGGGGCGCCACGCCATCGGCGTCGCCGCCGCTGATCTCGACGCGGACGGACGCGAGGAAGTGTACGTCCACAACGTGGCCGCCTTCGGCGGTACCTCCGCCGAGGCCGACCTCCTCCTCGATCCGACGGACGAGGGGACGTGGCGTGACCTCTTCGCCGATCCGGTGAACCGCGGCCGCGAGAACTACCACGTCGGCCGGTCGGTCGCCGCTATCGACCGCCTCGGCACCGGCCGGTACGGTATCTTCGTCACCGGCTACGGCGCCCCCGCCCGCTTCTACGAGGTGGGCGACGACGGCGGCATCACCGACCTCGCGGACGCGGTGGGCCTCGACGTGGTGACGGGTGGGCGCTCCGTCGCCGCCGGCCCCATCCTCTCCGACCGCACGGACGTGTTCGTCGGCGCGGAGCGGGGGGCGAACCTCCTGCTCCGAAACGTCGGCGGTACCTTCGTCGACGTGGCACGGGAGTACGGCGTCGACGACGACGAGGAGAACGCCCGCGGCGCGACGCTCGTCGCGCCCGACGCCGCGCCGACACTCGACATCGTCTGTGGCAACTGGAACGGCTCGAACCGACTGTTCACCCGCGACGGCGACGGTCCCTTCGAGGACGTTGCGCCCCCACCGCTCGCCCGGCCGGCGCGCGTCCGAACCATCGTCGCCGCCGACTTCGACAACGACGGCCGCCAGGAACTGTTCGTCAACTGCCTCGGCACGCCGAACCGCCTGCTCGAATACGATGGGGGGTGGACACAGACGGGCATTGGCGACGCCCTCGAAGCCGAGGGAATGGGCACCGGCGCCGCCGTCGCCGATATCGACGGCGACGGCACGCTCGAACTCCTCGTCGTCCACGGCGAGGCCCAGGCGCAGCCACTCTCCCTGTTCGCCGCCCCGAACGACGGCGACTGGCTCCGGGTTCGACCGCTCACCTCCGACGGCGCCCCCGCCCGCGGCGCGCGGGTCGACCTGACGACGGAGGAGGGACGGCAGAGTCGTCTCATCGACGCCGGCAGCGGCTACCTCTGCCAGATGGAGCCCGTCGCCCACTTCGGGTTGGGGACCGCGACGCCCCGCGAGATGACGGTCCGCTGGCCCGACGGCTGCCAGCGGACGGTGACCGACCTCGACGCCCGAACGACGGTCCGCTGTCCCCATCCCACCGGCTGATCGCCCCGTCGGCCGAGTTAGCGGGATTTAAGACGGGCTCCCCGTTACTGACTGGAAAGATGATCGACCCCACATCCGACATTGGGGAGGACGTCGACGAGAGCACCGCACCGACGTGTCACACGTGTGGGAAGAAGATCATGCAGGAACCGGCACATCGGGTCGTCTCGTGGGTCGAGGACGGCGAGGTCGAACATCTTCACTTCTGTGACGACGAGTGCCGCGAGGCCTGGAGCGGACGCCGGCCGCGATAGCTACCCGTCGAACCGATCCAGCCCCAGCGACAGCATATCCGGGCTGACGGGCTGGAACTCCTCGCGCTCCCACTCGGGGAAATACTCCCGAACCCCGTTCCATCGGTCGCGAGCGTAGCGGGCGTCGACGAACACCCGGACCCCGCGTTCGTCGGGGCCGCGGATCACTCGCCCGATCGCCTGCCGTGCCTTTCGGACCGCGGGTACCGTCAGCGCCGTCTCGAACCCGCTACGTCCGCCACGGCCCTCGCACCCGAACGCGCGGTCGTACGCCGTCGCGACCGCCCGGGTCCGCGGCCGCGTCGTGTCGACCAGCGGGACCCCACAGACCACCGCCGCATGCAGGCGATCGCCCCGGTAGTCGACGCCCTCCGTGAGCGTCCCCCGGAGGCTGGTGACGAGCGTCTTCGATCCGCCGGCGAAGAAGTCGGATTTGAGCGCCTCGGTCGCCCCGTCGTCGCTCGACTCGTCGAGCAGGACCGGCGAATCGAGGCGGGTCTCCAACTCGCCGGCCATCCACTCCGCCTCGGCGTAGTTCGGCATCCCGACGAGGACGTTCCCCTCCCGTCTTGCCACCTCGACGACGGCGTCGACGTACACCCGCCGAGTGTCGCTTGCCGACCCCGGCGCGCCGCGGTTCTCGTGGGTGAACGCCGGCGCGTCGACGGCGAAACTCGCCCGGTTCTCGGCCGGGAACGTGAGGCCGTAGGTCCGTTCGACGACCGGCCGACCGTCGTCGGCCAACTCGTCCAGTCCCGTCACCGTCCGGAACACGTCGAGCGGTTCGAGCGTCGCCGACATCAACACGCCGCCGCCGAACTCGCCCAGCCGATCCGCGATGGCGTCGCTGGGGACACAGTTGTGAAGCGACAGGCGGGCGTTGTAGGCCCGTCGCCACGAGTCGGCGGGTTCGGCCTCGTTCCACGTGCGCGAGCAGTCGATGGACCGGAAGTACCGGCCGTGATCCGCACGATACCACGCGCCGAGCACTCGCCCGGCCGTCGGGGCCGCCCGTTCGCGGTCCTCCTCCTCCAGTTCGTTCAGGACGCGCGCGACGACGGCGCCGACCGCCTCGGCGCGCACCCACACGTCGTCGCCGTACTCCTTCGTTGCCCACTCCGTTATCCGGTCGGGTTCGGGCGTCTCCGGATCGCGGAGGGGTATCTCCTCGTCCGGCAGGTCGTCCATCCCCGTCCGCCACGCCGGATATTTCCGGTCGAGGTGGGCGCGCACCCGCCGGTCGAGTTCCTCGCGCAGGTCGCGGACGAACGCCCGCGTCTCTTTCAGTTCCGAAAGCGTCACGTCGGACTCCTCCAACTCGCCACGGACGAGGGCGCCGTCCCCCGATTCCGGTGTCCCGGACCCCGTCCGGCTGTCACCGGACCGTGTCCGGTTGCCCGAGGGACTGCGTCCCTCCACGCCGTCCAGTTCGACCGGCTGGATCGCCCGCGTCAACTCCGACTCGGCGTCACGGAGGGTCGCGTCGGCCACCCCATCGCTCACCAGATCACGCACCCGCGGTTCGAGCATATGCGCCTCGTCACAGACGACGAACGTCGCGTCGTCGAGCAGGGCGCCGGTAAAGGAGTCGACGGTCCGCGGGTCGAACGCGTGGTAGTAGTTGCCGATGACGACTTCGACGTGTGGCAGGAGCGCCCCCAGCATCGAGTGCGGGCAGGTGCCGTGGCCCGCCGAGAGGCCGACCAGATCCTCCGTATCGAGGAGGCCGGCGTCCTCGAAGTCGAAGGGGACGGCCTCGACGGGGTCGCCCTCTTCGGGCAGGTCGTCGAGATACTGCGCGTAGAAGGGGCAGTATTCGGTGTCGCCGTACTCGGCGGTGTCGGGGAGATAGGGTGTCGGTTCGCCGGCGGTCTCTAGATAGTCGACCGACGCCCCGCCCCCGCCGGAGTCGAGCAGACCGGTCTGGGCCTGCCGGGCCTCCGCGGCAAGCGTCGCCGCCGTCGTCGGCCCCTCGCTCCCGGTCAGGTTGCGCGTCCGCTCGCGGAGCCCCTCACAGCGGTCGTAGACGGTCGACTCGTCGATCCGTCCGGCTCGTTCGCGGCTGTACGGACACACGTCGGCCTTGCCGACGAGCGTCAGCGCCGAGACGGGGCGCCAGTCGTCGGGGAGGCCGTCGTTGATCGTGCGCACGTCCGCCTCGAACTGCCGGAGTTGCTGTTTGACGCTCGTCAGCACGACCACCCGCTCGAAGTCGGAGTCGGGGTCGCGTACGCGGTCGATCCCCGCCGTCAGCGCGAGCATCGTTTTGCCGGTGCCGCAGGCGCCCTCGATCACCGCGAACCCGTCCCGCTCGGCCGTCGATATCGCCGTCTCGATGCCGTCGGCCTGTTCGGGATACGGCTCGTCGTGGCCGAACACTGCCCGCCACGTTTCGCCCATTACTCCGTGGCTGGCGTCGTTCTCGGATAAAAAGCTCGGCTCGGTGTTACAGCAGGCTCTGGCCCAACACGATCACCGCGAGGTTGTTGGCGAAGACGCCGAGGCCGACGGCGACGAGAAAACCCAGCCATGCCTCGATGGCGAGGGCGAAATATCGGTTCGCGGGCGCCGGCGTCCGTCGCAGGCGGTCGACGAGCAGTCGAAAGCAGCCTGTGACGAGTACCACCGCGGCGAGGTGGGTACCGATCACCGTCAGCACCCCTCGGCCCAGCAGCCACCGCATCAGCGGATTACTCTCGGCGCCAGTGCCGACGAGCCGAGCGGCCGAAAGCGTCGTCAACAGGTCGACCGCGAGCAGGAGAAACAGGGCAACTGCGATCCAGTCCCAGTACTCCTCGATGCGTGACTCCGCAACCTGCGCCGTCACGGACTATCGCTCCCGGCTTCCGCCGTCGGCCGTGCCGTCGCGTCGCTCGCGGCCGCCGGCACCGTCGTCGGTCGTGTTGCCGCCGTTCCGGTCCCGATCACGCCCGGGACTTCGGTCCGCGTCGTCATCCCGGTTTCGCTCGTCGCGCGCGTCGTCGACCCCCGAGCGACGCCCATCGTCGGGGCGGGTGACGTTCCGGGCGGACTCGTCCGCCGACCGCGTCGGCGACGTGCCCGTGGTGGAGTCGGTCGCCCCGCGGTCGGGATCCGGGCTGGCGGTCACGTCGGGCCACGTCCCGGCGTCGTCGACCGACTCCACCGTGGCGGACGCCGATCCGTCGGGGTCGCCCGCGCCGGCAGTCGCCAACTCGCCGCTCGCCGACGCGGCCTCGACGGCGGCCAGCGCGTCGACCGTCGATCCCTCGTCGTCGGCGGTGCGTTCGAGGATGGCCTCGATGCGGGCGGGCGAGGGGTCCCGCCCGGCGGCCTCCACCAGCGCGGCCGTCCCGGCGACGTAGGGTGCGGCGGCCGACGTGCCGACGAAGGTCGGGTCGGCGCGCGTCCGGGCGTCGGCGGGGGCGGTCAGATCGACCGATCCTGCCTCCGAGAGCGAACTGTACGGGAGGGGTTCGCCGTTCGCGGCCGCGCCAACGGCGACGACGCGGTCACTCGTCGCGGGCGCGACCATGCTCCCGTGGGCGGTCGTGTGTTCGAGTCGGTGGTGGGCGGCGAACACCTGCACGCGGCCGGGGTCGGTGGCCGGGGTCGACGGAGCGGCCACGCCGTTGCTCGTGGCTGTCGCCACGCTGTTGTCCGTGGCTGTCGCCACGCTGTTGTCCGTGGCTGTCGCCACGCTGTTGTCCGTGGCTGTCGCCACGCTATCAGCGTAGACACCCACGTAGTACCGCCCGCGGGGGACCGCCACGTCGATGGACTCGACGGTGAGGCCGGGACCGGTCTCGTCGCCGACGGATTTCGCGACGACGCGGTCGGCGCCGTCCGGGAGGCGCCTGTAGAGGTAAAGATCGTAGTCGGCGGCACTGTGCCAGCGCAGCCGAACGGTCACCCGTCCTCGCAGACGTTCGCCGTCGGCGAGGGCGTTCGCCGCGTCGTCGGCGGCGAAGGTGACCCAGCCCTTAGCGGTGCCCGTGCCGGCCCAGTGGCGGTCGGCGTAGTTGCCGGCGGAGGTAACGAAGACGACGCCCCGCTCGATCGCCCGTTCGGCGGCGGCGGTGATCCGTCGTTCGTCGGCCGCGACGCTCGGGAAATAACTCCCCGAATCGACGATGATGTCGGCGCCGCGGGCGGTCAGCCACTCGACGGCCGCCGCGTACTCCGCGGGCGTGGGCGTCCGGCCGACGCCCGCGAGATACAGGTCCGCGTCCGGCGCCGTCTCGGAGACCACCTCGGCGACGGCGGTGTCGTGAGCGGTCGACCGGGGCGGATCGCCGACCTGTCGCTCGGCGGCGACGTGCGGTGCAACGGCGCCGCCGGCATCGAATCCCTGTCCGATGACGCCGACGGAGACGCCCGCACCCGTCAGTCCGCGGTCGTGGACGGCGTCGGCCCGGACCGTCCGGAGCGCCTCGGCGGTCGCCCCGGCGCTCGACGGATGGCGCTCGACCGCGGCGCCGACGGTGAGACCCACGTCGCCGACCCCCCGCGTCGGCTCGGCCCGTTCGACACCCGCCAGCGCCGGCTGGACGACCGCGAGGACGACGACGGCGGTGAGGAGTGCGACACGCGATCGGGGGGCGAGGGACATGAGCGTGACTCAGTCGGTGTATCGATCCCAGACGGCCAGGAGGGCGACGACGAGGAGGCCACCGGCGAGGAAGGCAACGCCCGGCGGGACGAGACCGAGTATCGGTCCGGCCGCACCTCCGACGGTGTCGCCGACACGGGGTGCCGTGCCCGGGCCACCGAGGTCGACCACGCCGGTCCCGAACGACCGCTGGACGGCGAACGCGGCAACGGCGAGGACGGCGAGGACGCCGACCAGTCGATCCAGCGAGTCCAAGAACCGTTCCTTGTCGGCGTCGGAGCCGACGACGACCAGCGAGTCCTGGCTCGGGGCGTACACCTTCATCTCCCGCCCCTTTACCGAGTAGCGCGTGCCGGCGACTTCGACCAGGCCGGCTTCCTGTAAGTTGCCGAGGTGGTGACGCACGTTCTGGAGGGAGGTCGACACGGAGTCGGCGAGCTCGGACGCGGTCGCGGGGCGCTCTTCTAGCGCGGTCAGGATGGACCGGGCCGTCTCCGACGAGACGGAGCCGATGAGGCGCTCCGCATCGTCGTCCGTCAGGGACAGGACGCGGAGTTCACCCTCGTCTTCGGGCGTCACGTCCTGCTCCAAGTGCGAGGGTAAGAGCCCTGACATCGGGCGTTGGTTACGAACCCAAGTAAAAAATCCTTCGCCAGAATCTCGTTCAGTAAATTATCTGATATTTTCACGTATCGGCGGTCGTTGGGAACCCACCGGCGAGATACAGGCCCGCGAGGCAGGCGACAAGCGCGAGGAGGCCGGCCGCGAACCCGAGGAAGACGGCGTCGAAGGAGAACCGTTCGCCGAGGACGCCGACCACGCCGCTGCCGGTCGCCTGCACGAACAGCGCGAGGCCGCCGTACACCGCATAGGCGCTCCCGCGGTTGTCCGGCACCGCGCCCAGCACGTACGCGTCGAGGGCGGGAAAGAGGCTGTGGGCGGCGAGGCCGAGGGCGACGCTCACGGCGACGAGGGCGGCCAGCGACTCCGCGACGGTCAGCGCCGCGACGCCGACAGCGACGCCGGCGCCGAGCGTCAGGATGTAGGGGACGTGTGGCAGGCGGTCGGCGAGGCGGCCGCCGATCCAGAAGGCGGGCAGACCGGCGGCGAACGCGACGGTCAGGAGCGTCCCCGCCCGCCCCGCGGCCAGCCCCTTGCTCCCCACGAGATAGGTGACATAGAAGTTGAACACGCCCTGCCAGACGAAGCCGGCGCCGCCGATCATCACCACCGCCGCGAGGATGATCCGCCAGTGAGCGAGCGCGGCGCGGAAATCGCGGTCCGCCCCCTGCGGAACGCCGCCCTCCCGCCGCCGGGCGACGCCGACGACGGCGAGTGTCAGCGTCGCACCGAGGGCGGCGAGCATCCAGAAGACCGCCCGCCACGAGGCGGTGACGACGAGGGTGACGGCGAGCGTCGGGGCGAGTACCGCCGCGGCCTGTGCGGCGACGCCGTGAACCCCGACCGCCCGCCCCACCGCGTCGGGGTAGAGGTCGCCGATCAGCGGGACTGCGGACGCGTAGTACGCCCCGGAGGCGACGCCGAGGGCGAAGGCGCCGGTCTGGAGGACCGGTATCGACGTGGCCGACGCGGTCAGCGCCGCCGCGGCTGTGAGGAGGACGCCCGCACCGAGCACGATCCGACCCCGGCTGACGCGTGTGACGAGGTAGCCGACGGGAATTCGGGGGACGGCCGTCCCGACCCAGACGAGCGTCGTCACCAGCCCCAGCCCCGCCGTCCCCACGTCGAAGGAGGTTCGGAAGGTTTCGAGGAGGGGCGCGAAGGCGACACGACCGAAGTTGGCACAGAAGACGAGCCCACAGAGGGAAGTAAAGAGCCGGCGGGTCACGGCGGGGGTTCGTCGGGCGGTGGCACAAGGGTTGCGTTCGACTCGTGGCGAATACTATAACGGCCACCGCGGCAACACCCGAGTATGATCACAGCCGAACGCATGGCCGCGGTCGACGAGAACGCGGCCGCCCTCGGCGTCTCGCGCAAGCAGTTGATGGAGTCGAGCGGCAACGCCGTCGCCGCCGCGGTCCGCTCGGTCGCCGACCCCGGCGCCTCGGTCGCGCTGGTCTGTGGCCGCGGCAACAACGGCGGCGACGCCTTCGTCGCCGCGCGCTTCCTCGACGACTACGACGCCGCAGTTCACCTCCTCGGCCGACCCGAGACCATCGCGACGGACATCGCGCGCAAGAACTGGGACGCGTTGGTGCGAGCGGAGTACGACACCCACGTTGTCCGCGACTCCCGGGACCTCGACCTCGGCGCTCCCGACGTGGTCGTCGACGCGATGCTCGGGACGGGCGTGACGGGCGCGCTCCGCGAACCCGAGCGCTCGGCCGCGGCGGCGATCAACGAGTCCGATGCGGCCGTCGTCGCTGTCGACGTGCCCTCCGGCGTCGACGCCGATACGGGCGAGGCGGCGGGCGTCGCCGTCGACGCCGACCACGTCGTCACGTTCCACGACGACAAACCCGGACTCGGCGGCTGGGACGTGACAGTCGCCGACATCGGCATCCCCGAGACGGCCGAACTGTTCGCCGGCCCCGGCGACCGACGCCTCCTCTCCCGCCCGAGCGACGCCCACAAGGGCGACTTCGGCGAAGTGCTCGTCGTTGGCGGCGGACCGTACACGGGTGCGCCCGCCCTCGCCGCACAGGCGGCGATGCGCGCCGGCGCCGACCTGGTGCGTGTCGCCTGTCCCCGCACAGTCGCCCGCGAGGTGCAGGGGTTCGAGGCGGGACTGATCCTCCGCCCGTTCGACGGCGCCCGGTTCGCGGCCGAGAGCCTCGACCACGTTCGTTCCCTCGCGGCCGACCACGACGCCGTCGTCTTCGGGCCGGGGCTGGGGACCCACGAGGCGACCCTCGACGCAGTGCGGACGTTCCTCGCCGACTACGACGGGCGGGCGGTGATCGACGCCGACGCCCTGCAGGTCGTCCCCGAGGTGGACACCGACGCGACCCTGCTCTGTACGCCCCACCAGGGCGAACTTCGGGGGATGGGTGGGCCGAGCGCGGACGACTGGCGCGACCGGCTGGACGCGGTAGCCGACTTCGCGGCCGAGATCGGTCACGCGCTCCTCGTTAAGGGCGCGTACGACGTGATATCCGACGGCACCGCGTCGCGGGCGAATCGCACTGGCAACCCGGGGATGACCGTCGGCGGCACCGGCGACGTGCTCGCGGGAATGGCGGGGGCGCTCCTCTCGACGGGGGACCCGGTCGACGCCGGGACGCTCGCCGCCTACGCCAACGGCCTCGCGGGCGACCGGGTCGTCGACCGACAGGGGTACGGGTTGCTGGCGAGCGACCTCTTACCCGAACTGCCGCGGGCCCTGTGGGGTGGTCGCGATGAGTGACGACGGTGCGCCGGGGGACGACCTGACCCACACCGACGAGTCCGGGTCGGTTCAGATGGTCGACGTGGGCGGCAAACCCGACACGTCCCGCCGGGCGGTCGCCCGCGGCGAGGTTCACCTCCAGCCCTCGACCATCACGGCCATCCGCGACGACGAAATCGGGAAAGGCGACGTGCTGGCCACCGCCCGCGTCGGCGCCGTGCAGGCGGTCAAACACACCTGGGAGACGATCCCGATGTGCCACCAGATACCCATCACGAACGTCGACACCGAGTTCGACGTGGACGAGGACCTCGTGACGCTCACCGTCGCCGTCGAGACGACGGGGAAGACGGGCTGTGAGATGGAGGCACTGGAGGGCGTGACCACGGGGCTCAACGTCGTCTGGGATATGGTGAAGGCGGCCGAGAAGGACGCGGACGGCGAGTATCCGGACACGGCGATCCGTGACGTGCGGGTGGTCGAGAAGACGAAACGGAAGCTCTAGGCATCGACGGCGGCGAGGTCGCTCGCCTTGGCGCGGGCGCGTTCCACGACGGAGGGCCGGGCTTCGAACTCCAGGACGACCTGTTCGCCCTCGTACTCCTCGCTCTCGACGTTCGCGTGGTCGTGGACCCACGAGACGAGGCTCATGGTGTCGTCGCCGAGAGGGAGCACGAGGCGTTCGAACCGCCAGTCGGGGAGTTCGCGCTCGATCCGGTCCCGGAGTTCGTCGACGCGGTCGCCGGTCAGCCCCGAGACGGCGATGGGGTTGGGGGCGAGCGCCGACAGCGCCTCGCGTTTCTCGGCGAGTTCGTCCTCGTCGACGCGGTCGATCTTGTTCAACACGGTGACGATGGGCGCCTCGTTGCGTTCGTACAGCGTGTCGTGGCAGGTGACGAGTTTCTCGCGCATCTCCTCGACGGGCTCGCTAGCGTCGACGACGAGGAGGACGAGGTCGGCGTGATAGACGGAGTCGAGCGTTGACTCGAAGGATTCGACCAGCCAGTGTGGAAGATCGGAGACGAAGCCGACGGTGTCGGTGAGGAGCACGTCCCGTTTTCCGGTGTCGGCACGGCGGGTGGTGGTGCCGAGCGTGGTGAACAGGCGGTCCTCGCTCTCGGCGGTGGTGTCGAGGTCCGGGTGGCGGCCCTCGTTCTCGTCCACGTCGAGTTCGGCGGCGAGGCGGCGCATCAGCGTCGACTTGCCGGCGTTGGTGTAGCCCGCGAGCGCGACGAGGTCGAAGCCGGATTCGCGGCGCTGGTCGCGGCGTGTCTCCTCTTTCTCCGCGATGGCGTCGAGTTCCCGCTTGATGTCCGCGATCTGGTTTTTGATGTCGCGCTCGCGGCTCTCGTCGTACTCGCCGAGCCCCATAAACCCGGGGCGCTCGTCGCGCTTGGCGAGGCTGGTCTTGGCCTCGGCGCGTGGCAGTTCGTAGCGGAGTTCGGCGAGTTCGACCTGTAACTGGGCCTTGCGGGTCTGCGCTCGCTGGCCGAAGATATCGAGGATGAGCGTGAAGCGGTCGATCACCTCGACACCCTCCGGGAGCGTGCCGCCGATGTTGTACGTTTGATAGGGGCCGAGACGGTTGTCGACGATCACGGCGTCGGCGCCGGTCTCGACCGACAGCGCCGCGAGTTCGTCGACCTTGCCCTCGCCGAACGCGAAGGCGGCGTCCTCCTCGCGGGTCTGGGTGAGCTCGCCGACCACCTCGTAGCCCGCGGCGCGGGCGAGCTCCCCGATCTCGCTCAGATCGGCGTCCCCACGCTCGACGCGCTTGGCGACGACCGCTCTCATCGGTCCACCGTCGTCGGGGTCGTGTCGGTTCCCTGCACGATCTACTACCGAGGTAGGCGCTCGAACCACTTAAACTCCGCTCGGCGGGATACGGCCGTTTCACCGACCGTCGCCGCCGAATAATGAACGATTAATTATTATGTTATAAATCTAACTATATCCCATCTCGCGCCCGGTTCGGCCGCCAGTCGATGGTTCGACTCCATCGGTGGGACCTCCCCGGGAGGGGAGCCACGATGCCACAGGAGTTCACACTCTCACGACGGAAGGCGCTCGCCGCGCTCGGCACCGTCGGCGCCGCGTCGGCGGGGGCGGGGCTGGGGACGAGTGCCTTCTTCAGCGACGAGGAATCGTTCCAGAACAACCGACTGGTGGCGGGCGAACTGGATATGCACGCCGCCTACTCGGCACACTACTCCGACTGGAGTCCCGAGGACGGCGCCGGCGTCACGGTGCGGATGTGGGACGGCCCCACGGGGACGGCGGGGAGCGCGAACGACCTCGAATCCGGCGAGACGGGCTTGCCGCTAGACGACGCGTGGTTGATCGCCGTCGACGACCCCGAGACGTTCCTCGCCAACACCCAGTACGCGGCCGACGGCACCACCGACTGCGACCCGGGCACCGACGCCGAGGACCTAACACAGCCGGTGATCGATTTCGGCGACGTGAAACCCGGCGATTTCGGGGAGGTCACCTTCGACTTCGCGCTCTGTGACAACCCCGGGTACGTCTGGTTCGTCCCGACGCTCCGCTCGGCGGGCGAGAACGGCGTGACCGAACCGGAGGCCGACGATCCGGACGAGGGCGACGACGTGGAACTCCTCGACGCCGTCCGGACGGCCGTCTGGGTCGACGACGGCGACGACTACCAGGACGACGACGAGACGCCGACTTTCGTCGGGAGCCTGCGACAGCTCCTGTCGATGACCACCGTCCCTGGCATCGAGTTCGGCGGCGACCTGAACGCCGAGGCGGGCGGTGGCACGGGTGAACAGGGCTGTTTCTCGGCCACGACCACTCACTCGGCCGGCTTCGCGTGGTGGCTGCCGGTCGACCACGGCAACGAGGTCCAGAGCGATTCGGCTACGCTCGACCTCTCTTTTTATACGGAGCAGTGCCGTCACAACGACGGCGCGGGCATCGACTGCACGCTCGATTCCTGTACACGGGCGTTCCTGCTGGACGAACCGACCGATCTGGCGCTGATGGACGGCCTCCAGTGGGACGGCGAGACGGTCGCCGACACCACGACGGTGCGAGTCGGTACGGGCGTCGCGTACGACCCGTTCGGCGTCGCGCCGTTCGGGTTCGACCCGGCCGTCACCTGCGTCGAGGCTGGCACGACGGTGCGCTGGGAGTGGGTCGACCAGACCGAGGTGAACCCGGCCATCCCGGAGACGGTGCATCACAACGTCATCATCTTCGAGTTCCCGGACGACATGGACGGCTGTGACACCGCGACCGTCGACCCGGCGACGGTCGTCAACAGCGGCCACCCGGTCGGTCACGACTCGGCGAGGGGCGTCGACGAACCCAGCCCCTTCGAACACACCTTCGCCGACCCGGGCGTCTACCCGTACTACTGCGAGCCACACGGGGCGCCCGAGGCGTTCCCCAATCCCGACGAGACGCTCGACGACTACCACCACCCACCGGGGCGGCCGGAACTCGACGAGCCACAGAACCTGCTCGGAATGCGCGGGACGGTGATCGTCACGGAGTGACGGAAGCGAGCGCCGTGCCACAAACGACTTAACCGCTACCGGCCCACTGGACGTATGGACTGGCTTCTGATCGGGTTACAACTGGGGATCGATCCCCAACAACTGGGGTTGGAGTTCGGGGGTGGGGCCGTCATCGGGGGGATCATCGGCTTCGCCGCGAAGAAATTGGCGAAAATCATCGCGATCATCGTCGGCCTCGAACTCGCGCTGTTCAAATTTCTGGAGTCCCGCGGGATCCTCACCGTCGACTGGGCGGGGCTGTCGGCGGGCCTTCTGAAGACCGGTGAGGGCGCGGCGTCGGGCGGGCCGCCCGGCTGGGCGTCGACCATCCTCTCGACGCTTTCGGTCTCAGCCGGCTTCACCGGCGGCTTCCTGCTGGGTTTCCGGCGGGGATAATTACCTGACGTTCAGGTCGTCCTCGTCTTTGACGATCCGCGTCTCCGCCTCGCCGCTCGTCACCTCGTTCACCAGGTCGTAGAACTCGTTTTGCATCCCCGCGGGGAAAGTGAGCACGCCGATCCAGGAGCCGTCGGCCTGCCACTCCTCCCGATCCAGGTCGCCAAAGCCCCGGATCTTTGCCTGTGCGCTCCCGGCTTTGTCCGCCGGTACCTGCACCGCGACGGTCACCTCCGCGAAGCGGATGGGGATGACGGGTCGGAGGGCGTCGAGGGCGTCGTCGACCTGCGTCTCGACCCGTTCCATCGGATCGACGCGGAAGCCGGCTTCCTCCAGCGCCCGTTCGATACGTT
Source organism: Haloplanus natans DSM 17983 (assembly GCF_000427685.1). Lineage (NCBI taxonomy): Archaea > Methanobacteriati > Methanobacteriota > Halobacteria > Halobacteriales > Haloferacaceae > Haloplanus > Haloplanus natans. Next base: position 1,125,908 of record NZ_KE386573.1, on the reverse strand, counting down.
CGGGCGGGTGCGGGGCGTCGTCCATCTGCGGGTTGACCGCGTTGCGCGCGATGCGGTTGATCAACTGCTTGCGCTTCTGTTCTTGCATTTCGCGGCGCTGCTCGGCCGTGATCTGAATCTCGCCGCGCTTGACGACTTCGGGGATGATTTCGAGTGGCTCGGTCGTGCCGAACACCTCCTCCAAGTCGTTTTCGGCCGGGCGGTCGCCGCGGGAGGCATCCTCGAACACGTCCTCGGCGGCGATCACGTCCTCTAGGTCGCCCTCGAACTCGCCGCGCTTGATCGCGAGCGCCGCGTCGGGGTCGATCAGTACCTCGAACCGCTCGCCGTGGGATTCGAGGCGTGCGGTGACGGCCTCGTCGAGTGAAATCATACGCCGAGGTAGACCCTCCGGGAGTATATACTCTCGGCCGTCGGCGCGCTCGGAGGGATAATCGTAGCTGTCCATCGATTCTCGCCCGGAGGCCGTTGTCGAATCTATAGTAGCCGCTGGAACGGTATGCGTGTCCGATCGCACGCAGTCGTGCGATCGGGCGAGCAACGACTTACGAATGCGACTATCGGTCCCGGATCGGCGAACGTAGCGGTGGCCGCGTGCGCGCCCGATCCGCACGCGTCTAGGAGAGGTTCTCGACGATTTCGACGAGGTTCGCCTTGTCCTGGACGCCGATTAGCCGTTCGGCCTGTTCGCCGTTCGCGTAGAACTCCAGGGTCGGGACGCTCTGGATGCCGCGTTCCTGTGCGAGCGTCTGCAGTTCGTCGATGTCCACTTTCAGGACGACGGCGTCGGTCTCCGCGGCGATTTCCTCGACCGTCGGTTCCAGCATCTTGCAGGGGCCACACCAGTCGGCGTAGTAGTCGACGAGGACGATGGCGTGGTCCTCGATGAGTTCGGCCAGGTGGTCGGCGTCTTCGACGTGGATGGGTTCTCCGTCCGCGGTCGACTTGCTCATGTTCACCCGTAGCCACGCGAACCCCTTAACCGTTGAGTCGTTCGGATGTCTCGGTGCACGACCGTCACCCCGTCCGGTATTCGAGCACGACGCCGTCGTCGAGGCGCTCGACGCCCACGAGATCGAGCGTCGGGAAGTCGGCGACGAACCCCTCGCCGTCGGCGAGGGTCGGCGCCTCGCGTCCGCCGACGACGAGCGAGCCGACGAAGACGCTCAACTCGTCGACGAGGCCGGCGTCGAACAGCGAGTAGATGAGTTCGCCTCCGCCTTCGGCCAGCAGGCGGTCGACGCCGTCGGCTTCGAGGGCGTCCAGCGCGGCCGGGAGGGCGACCCGCTCGTCGCCCGCCTCGATCACCGTCGCGCCGGCTTCCCGGAGTGCGGCCAGTCGCTCCTCGGGCGCCGCCGCCGAAACCAGCAGGTACGTCTCGGCGTCGTCGTTCAACAGCGTCGCGTCCGGCGGCGTGCGGGCGCGGGAGTCGGCGACGACCCGTGCCGGATTGGCGGGGCGGCCGTTTCGGAGCCGCTCGACCCGTCGATCCTCCGATTTCACGCCGAGGTGTGGATCGTCCGCGAGCGCCGTCCCGACGCCGACGAGGACGGCGTCGGTCGCGGCCCGCAGGCGGTCGACGCGGTCGAAATCCGCCGCGCCGGAGATGCGGACCTGTCGACGCTCGTGGGTCGAGAGCTTCCCGTCCACGCTCGTCGCCGCGTTGACGACGACTTCCATGTCACCTCTTCGAGCGGTGGGAGCAAAACCGCTTTCGGATCGATCACGACGACGACTATCAGCACTGATTCTCCGACGGGTAGAACTATATCCCGACGGCGACACTTCCTCCATGATGGATGCTCGTGGCATCTCCCCGGTCGTCGGCACCGTTACGACCGTGATTATAACGCTGTTGCTCGCCAGCGTCTTCGCCGTCGGCGCAGTGGGTACGACGGATTTCGGTACCGAGCGGACCCTCGTCGGCGAACTCGTCGACGGCGACGATACGGCCGTCACCGAGGGCGACGGTGACGACGACGATGGCAACGATGACGGTGACGACGGCGACGATGACGGTGACGACGACGGCGACGGCGACGATGACGGTGACGGCGACGATGACGGCGACGATGACGGTGACGACGACGGTGACGGCGACGACGATGACGATGACGGTGACGGCGACGAAGACGGGTAATGGGGACGCGTGGACTCAACCGAGTCGGCCCGGCGTGGCGTCGCCCGTCGTCCCGGTGACGAGCGGTTCGACCCGCATGGTGAAGCCGGGGCTGTACTGGACGACCGGGTCGCCCGTCGGCGCCGGGATCCCGGCCGCCTCGAACAGCGTGTTCTCCCGGATGGTCGCCGCCGCCGGCCGAAGGTCCCACGGCTCCCGGTCGAGTTCGCCGACCCGCCCGCCCCCGCCGCCGCCGGCCCCGAACCGCCGGTCCTCGTCGGCCGGCAGGAAGTAGCGGAACCGCTCGATACAGAACTCCTCGATGGTGTCCGACTCGGCCCGGTACGTCCTCCCGGTGGGCCGGTATCGCGCCCGAAAGGCGGCCGGCGGGTCGCCCTCGCGGCGACTGCGGACGCTCACCTCGTCGCCCCGTCGGGACAGGCGCATTCGAGCGCGGTGGAAGGGGATGCCGAACCCCCGGCGGCCGGCCCACGCGGCCAGTCGGTCACCCGTATCGAGCGAGAGGAAGTAGACGCCGGACTGGCCCCCCATCGTCACGTACGTCCGGAGGTTGAGCTGTGGGACGCCGCGTCGGAGCCAGGACGGGGGCGCCATCGGACCGGGACCGAACCCCCGATTCTCCAGCGCGAGGACGCTCACCCACGCCGATCCGTCGAACGTCTCAACGTCGAGTCCGTCGGGGACGTGTGGCTCGACGGCCGCCGGATCGAGAGCCCAGTGAGCGAACAGCACGTCACGCCCGGTGACGGTGAGGACGGGTGGCACGGCTGTGAGTTGGACCGGAGCGACTTTTGGTTACCGCCGGCCATCGGGACGAGCGACCGCAGCAACGGGTCGGAGTCGTCGTTTTTTATGCTGTCGCGACCAACCCCCGCCCGATGCAACTCGACGATCATGCCGAGGATCTCGCCTCCGACCTCGGCGTAGACAAAGCGGAGGTCAAAGACGATCTGGAGAGCCTGCTGGAGTACAACGTCCCCGTCGAGGAAGCCAAGGCGAGCATCCGCCGGAAACACGGCGGCGACGGTGGCTCCTCGTCAGCGCCGACGGCCAAGTCACTCGCGGACGTGACGCCCGAGGACGGCTCCGTCACGGCGACGGTCCGGGTGTTGACGAAAGGCACCCGATCGATCCGCTATCAGGGCGAGGACCAGGTGATTCGCGAGGGCGAGTTCGCCGACGACACCGGTCGTATCTCCTACACCGCGTGGGAGGCGTTCGACTTCGAACCCGGCGATTCGATCACGGTCGGGAACGCGAACGTCCGCGAGTGGGAGGGACGGCCCGAACTCAACCTCGGGACGAACACGACCGTCGCGGCGGCGTCGGAGCCGGTCGAGACGCCCCATCAGGTGGGCGGGAGTCGCGACCTGATCGACCTCGAACCCGGCGACCGCGGGCGGTCGGTCGAGGTGACCGTCCAGGAACTCGACCGGCGGACCATCGACGGCCGCGACGGCGAGACGGAGATCCTCTCGGGTGTCGTCGCCGACGAGACGGCGCGACTCCCCCTGACCGACTGGGACCCCCACGCCGAAATCGAGGACGGGGCGTCGCTCCGCCTCGGCGACGTGTACGTCCGGGAGTACCGCGGCGTTCCGCAGGTGAACGTCACCGAGTTCTCGACGGTCGAGCGGCTGGATCGCGAGATTTCCGCGCCCGCGACGGCGCCGAGCATGGGCGTCGGCGAGGCCGTCGCCTCCGGTGGCCTGTTCGACGTGGAACTCGTCGGCAACGTCATCGAGGTGCGCGACGGCTCCGGGCTGATCGAGCGGTGTCCGGAGTGTGGCCGGGTCGTCCAGAACGGCCAGTGTCGCGCCCACGGCGACGTGGACGGCGAGGACGACCTGCGGGTGAAGGCCATCCTCGACGACGGCACCGGAACGGTGACGGCTATCCTCGACACCGACCTGACCGCCGAGGTGTACGGCGGCGGCATCGAGGACGCGAAGGCGGCCGCCCGGGACGCGATGGACAAGGAAGTCGTCGCGGACGAGATTCGCGGGCGGATCGTCGGCCGCGAGTACCGGGTCCGCGGATCGCTCTCGGTCGACGAGTACGGCGCCAACGTCGACGCCGACGAGTTCGTCGAGAGCGCGGACGACCCCGTGGATCGGGCGAGCGAACTCCTCGCGGGGGTGGCGCGATGAGCGCGAGCGACGACGGCCCCGGCCGCCGGGAGGTGGCCTACCGCCTGTTCGCCGCCGAGTTCGACGACGCCACCGTCTCCTACGCCGAGAGCGACGAGGAACGGGCGCCGAAGTACGTCGTCACGCCGACCGGCGCACGTGTGAATCGAACCTTCGCGGTCGGCGTGTTGACCGAAGTCGAGTCGGTCAACGACGACGTGCTCCGGGCACGGGTGGTCGACCCGACGGGGGCGTTCGTCTCCTACGCCGGGCAGTACCAGCCGGACGCGGCGGCCTTCTTCGAGCGGACCGACCCGCCGGCGTTCGTCGCGCTCACGGGGAAGGCCCGCACCTTCCAGCCCGAGGACGGCAACCGGGTGTACACCTCGGTCCGTCCCGAGAGCGTCTCGGAAGTCGACACCGAGACGCGCGATCGGTGGACCGTCTCGGCCGCGGAGGCGACGCTCCGTCGCGTCGCCGCGATAGCCGACGCGCTCTCGATGGATCAGCGGGGCGACGACCTGGAGGCCGCCCTGCTGGACCGCGGCTACGACGCGTCGCTCGCCGCGGGCATTCCGATCGCCCTCGACCACTACGGGACGACCGTCGCGTATCTCGATGCCGTTCGCGAGGTGGCTCTCGACGCCCTCGAAGTCGTCGGCGGCGACCGGGACGAGGTCCGTGCGCTCGACGTGGCGCCCGACGACGCGGGGACCACGTCACTCGGCCCGCTTCCGGAGGCCGTGCAGCGGGCGGTCGAGACGGATGCTGCCGCGCCCGACCCGACAGCCGACGACCCGGAGACGGTAACCACGAACGAGGAAGTCGACGCGACCGAGGACGCGGCGCCCGAACCGGGGACCGGCGCCACGGAGACGGCCGAGAGTGCGATGGACGACGCCCCGACGCACGAGGAGTCGGTCTCCGCCGACGCGACACCCGACGAGTCCGTCGCCTCGGCGTCGACCGACACAACGGTGGACGACACGCCGTCGAGCGAGACGTCATCGGATACGTCGACGGACGACGGACTCGGCGACTTCGACGAGGATGACGACCTCTACGAACTCGACGAGGAGGAGCGCCGCGAAGTCGAGGCGGAGTTCGACGTGGGCTTCGAGAGCGGCGCCGAGGTCGACGACCCCGGCGAGGCTGGCATCGACGTGCCGGGGCCGGACGACCTCGACGACGGGGTAGCCGAGACCGGCACCGACGCCGTCGAGACGGCCACGGCCGACACCGCCGAGGACGCGGACGCGGACGCGGAGGGCGCCGCCGAAACGACCACCAACGACGGCGCCGATGCCGAAACCAGCGCCGCCGATGTGGACCTCGAAGAAGCGGCGGTCGACGCCATGTCCGATTTCGACGACGGCGACGGCGCCCCCCACGACGAGGTGGTGGCCGCGGTGGTCGACGAGTACGGCGCCGACCCGGGTGCCGTCGCCGACGCCATCGAGGACGCGCTGATGAGCGGGAAATGTTACGAGCCGAGTGAGGATCGGCTGAAGGCGATCTGAGGTGTCGCTCGTCGAGCCGGTGCCCGGCGAACCCGCCGCCGTCGCCGACTGCGGGTCGGAGCGGGCGCTCGTGGTCGCCGACTACCACGCCGGCATCGAGGCCGGCCTCCGATACGAGCGCGGCGTCGAACTCCGGAGCAACGCCGACGCCCGTCGCGGGCGACTCCGTGCGCTCCGTGACCGCGTCTCGCCGGATCGCGTCGTCGTCCTCGGCGACCTGGTACACCGGATCGGCGACCCCGACCGGGGCGAACGCGACGAGGTGGCGGCGCTGCTCGATGCCCTCGCCGTCCCGCTGACGCTCGTCCCCGGCAACCACGACGGGGGAGTCGCAGACGCCTACGACCGGATCGACGTAGCAGACGCCGGTGGCCTGCGACTGGGGAACGTGGGCTTCGTCCACGGCCACACCTGGCCGGATCGAGCCGTCCTCGGCGCCGCCACGGTCTGTATGGGTCACGAACACCCGCAGGTTCGGCTGGAAGACGAGGTGGGCGGCGGCCGCGTGGAGAAGGCGTGGCTCCGGGGGCGTCTGCGGGTCGGCCCCTTCGCCGATCGATTCGGCGTCGCCCCCGAATCGCTGGGGTGGGGCGATCCGGAACTCGTCGTCTTCCCCGCATTCAACGACCGCTCGGGCGGGACGTGGATCAACGTCGACGGGCGGGACTTCCTCTCGCCGTTTCTCCCCGCCGGTCTGGACGGCGACGCCGAGGCGTATCTGCTCGACGGGACGCGGCTGGGGTCGTACCGGCGGGTGTGACGCCCCGGCGGTCGCCGCGCCGATTACGCCCTTGGCACGCCGAACGCGCCGACGCCGACGCCGAGGAGGGCGTTCACGACGAAGAGGATGTGCAGCGCCGCGATCCAGGCGATGAGACCCATCACCGCGGCCGTCCCCCAGCCGCCGGGGTAGCGCCACTTCAGGACGCCGATCCACACGATCAGCGCGATGATCGGGCCGATCAGCGGAATCCACGCCGTCACGGCCCACCCGAGTGCGCCGAACACGGCGGTGACGACGGCGCGGCCGTAATCGTCGACGTCCGCGACGACCCGCGCGCTGAGGTATATCGCGAACCCACCGACCAGCAGGGCAACGACGAACGCGACCAACGAACCGACGAACGGAATAGCCATACGTGAGGTAGCTCGCCCGAGCGACTAGTTCCTGTGGAGTCGAGCCGGGAGCGGTGCGCTTAATCGGCTCGCGCGGGTAAGGCAGTCGAATGGCAGACACGACGCTCGACGGGATGGACGCGTTCACCCACCTCGGCGAGCGGGTACGCGAGGCGCTCTCGGAACGTGGCTTCTCGACGCCCACGGAGCCACAGCGACGCGCGATTCCGCCACTCGCCGCGGGCGAGAACGCCCTCGTCCTCGCGCCGACCGGAACGGGCAAGACGGAGACGGCGATGTTGCCGGTGTTCGACGCGATTCACCGTGCCGGGGACCGATTCGGTATCTCCGCGCTCTACATCACGCCCCTCCGCGCGCTCAACCGGGATATGCGCGACCGTCTCGACTGGTGGGGCGAGTATCTCGACGTCGAGGTGGACGTACGTCACGGCGACACCACGCAGTACCAGCGGAGCAAGCAGGCCGACGACCCGCCGGACGTACTGGTGACGACCCCCGAGACGCTGCAGGCGATGCTGACCGGCGAGAAACTCCGGACGGCGCTTGCGGACGTGGCACACCTGATCGTCGACGAGGTGCACGAACTCGCGTCCTCGAAACGCGGCGCGCAGTTGACGGTCGGGCTCGAACGCCTCCGAAATCTCGCCGGTCCGTTCCAGCGTATCGGGCTCTCCGCGACGGTCGGGTCGCCGGCGGAGGTGGGCAAGTTCCTGACCGGCGATCGGGGCTGTACGCTCGTGGAGGTCGACGCCGGCACCAACGTCGATTTCCGGGTCCGGAACCCCGAACCGACCGCCGAGGACGAGGCGCTGGCGGGCGAACTCGCGACCGATATCGATATCGCCAGCCACGTCCGGGCGATCCGGGATATCGTCGCCGCCCACGAGTCGACGCTGATCTTCGTCAACACGCGCCAGACCGCCGAGGCGCTGGGATCACGGTTCAAACGCCTCGACGCCCCCATCGGCGTCCATCACGGCTCGCTCTCGAAGGAGGCCCGGATCGAGGTCGAGGACGCGTTCAAATCGGGGGCGATCGACGGCCTCGTCTGCACCTCCTCGATGGAACTCGGCATCGACGTGGGACGGGTGGACCACGTCGTCCAGTACGGGAGCCCACGCGAGGTGTCCCGGTTGCTCCAGCGGGTCGGCCGTGCGGGCCACCGCCGCGACGCCGTCTCGGAAGGGACGATACTCGTCGATCACCCGGACGACACGCTGGAGGCGCTGGCCATCGCCCGTCGGGCGGTCGCGGGCGAGGTCGAACCCGCCGCCATCCACCACGGCAGCCTCGACGTGGTCGCCAACCAGATCGTCGGCCTCGTGATGGATCACGGCGAAGTCGCGGCTCGCGACGCCTACGAGACGCTGACGCGGGCGTATCCGTTCCGTGATCTCTCGGAAGCTCAGTTCCGCGAGGTGGTTCGGGAACTCTCGGGCAACCGCCTCCTGTGGTTGGAGGAAGACGCCGACCGCCTGGAGAAGTCGGGCGGGACGTGGCGATACTTCTACGCCAACCTCTCGATGATCCCGGACGAGGAGACCTACGAGGTGTACGACCTCTCCTCGCGGGAGACCATCGGCACCCTCGACGAGAAGTTCGTCCTCAACTTCGCGACGCCCGGCGAGACGTTCATCCAGCGGGGCGAGATGTGGCGGATCACCGAAGTTGACGAGGAGGAGACCCGTGTCGAGGTGACGCCCATCGAGGACCCCGCGGGCGAGGTGCCGTCGTGGACGGGCCGGGAGATTCCGGTTCCGGCCGCCGTCGCGGGCGAAGTCGGCGAGATGCGCGGCGTCGCAGCCGGGGGGTTCGAGGGCGGCGCCGACCGCACCGCCGCTGCCCGCGAGTTCCGGCCGCGGTACCCCGGCGACGAGCGCACCGTGAGCGAGGCGCTCGATCCGGTCGAACGGCAGGTCGAGGCGGGCGCGCCCGTCCCGACGAACGACCGCATCGTCGTCGAGGGACAGGGGCGGTCGGTCGTCGTCGACGCCGCTTTCGGCCACGAGGTGAACGAGACGCTCGGGCGCCTCTGTTCCGCGCTGGTCGGGCAGAAGACCGGGTCGTCGGTCGGGATGGAGGTCGATCCCTACCGGATCGAACTGGAGGTACCCGGCCGGACGGGGCCGAGCGACGTGATCGAAGTGCTGGAGACGACCGATCCGGACCACGTCGAGGGGCTCCTCGAACTTGCGTTGAAGAACTCGGGGACGCTGAAGTTCACGCTGGCGCAGGTGGCCGCGAAGTTCGGGGCGCTGAAACGGTATCAGGGCCAGGGCCGCTTCGGCGCCGACCGACTGCTTGCCGCCCTGGAGGATACGCCCGTCTACGACGAAGCGGTCCGGGAGGTGTTTCACACCGACCTCGCCGTCGACACCACGGCCGAGGTGCTCGAACGGATCCAGTCCGGCGAACTCGGCCTCGTGACCGCCCGCGAACTGACGCCCATCGGTACCGGCGGGCGGTCGAGCGGGCGCGAACTCCTCGTGCCCGAGAACGCGGACGCGAGCGTCGTCGAGACGCTGAAAGAGCGCATCCACGAGGATCGGGTGATCCTCGCCTGCCTCCACTGCACGGAGTGGACGCGGAAAACGAAGGTGAAACGCGTCCCGGACCAGCCCCGGTGTCCGGAGTGCGAGTCGACGCGGGTCGCCGCCCTGAACCCGTGGGACGAAGAGGCGGTGAAGGCGGTGCGCGCGACGGAGAAAGACGAGGAACAGGAGCGCCTGACCGAACGCGCCTACCGCTCGGCGAATCTCGTCCAGAGCCACGGCAAGCAGGCGGTTATCGCGATGGCCGCCCGCGGCGTCGGTCCGCACAACGCCGCCCGCATCATCGCCAAACTCCGCGAGAACGAGGCCGACTTCTACCGCGACATACTCGAACAGGAGCGCCAGTACGCCCGTACACAGTCGTTCTGGGACTAGTCCAAAGCTTCAATCCGACGTGGCCGAAGGTGGTGTATGGAACGCGCTGGCCGACCCCACCCGTCGCCGGAGTCGTCGTGACCGACCCCAACGTGGACACCGGAACCGCACTCGACCTGGAACCCGGTCCCACGCTCGTCGGCCTCGTCGTCGGCACTGGTGGCCTGCTCTTCCTGCTCGACCCCCTCGTCGGTCCCCTCGCAGTCGGCGAGATTCGGGTCCGCCCCATCGCGCTTTCGGCGGTCGTTCTCGGTGTCGGATTCTGTCTCGGCGCCCCCGTCTTCGTCCGGCGCGGCCACCGACTGTTCGGCATCGCGCACGGCGTCTTCGGCCTCGCGTGGGTCGGCGTCGCCGTCGGCACTGCATTCGGCCTCGGCGTCGTCGTCGTCGCCGCCGTCATCTTGGTCGTAGCCGGCGCCGGATTCCTGATCGCTTGCACGCGAACCTGGTAGACGCCCCTACGCCCGCCGAAGCCGCCCCGCAGTCACGTCGCTTCCCGGGCTGTAGCGGACCAGCGGCTCACCGGCCGGCCGGTCGAAGCCGTTGGCCTCGAAGAGCGTGTTCGACCGGATCGAGAGCGTCGCGTCGCTTACCTCCCAGGGCGGGTGTTCGATGTCGCCCCGATAGAGGCGGCCACCCTCGCTCTCGGTGTAAAAGCGGTAGCGCTCCGTGAGGAAGGCGTCGAGCGAGTCCGGCGCGACCGGCTTCGCCGTCCCAGTCGGTCGGTACGTGGCGTCGAACCGCGCCGACGCGGCGTCGCGGTGGGTGCGCCGACTCCGGAATCGAATCCCGTCCTCGCCGTCTTCGACCCGCATCTCCGCCCGGTAGTAGGGAAGTTCGAACAGCGCCCGCGCCAGCGTCACGCCGATCCGGTCGTCGGCGTCGAGGTTGTAGAAGTAGACCCCCGGGCCGTCCGCCGACCGGACGTACGTCCGGAGGTTCAACTCGGGAAATGAGAGGCCGAACGGGGCGCCGCGCGGACGGATCGGGTCCATCCGGAAGCCCACGACCCCGAGGTAGGCGTCGCCGCCGTCGGTGTCGACTGCCAGACCGTCCGGAAGCGTGGGCGCGACGACGCCGGGATCGACCGGCCAGTGGGCGAACAACACGTCGTCCCAGCGCATCGAGAGCAGCGCGCGCATACGTATCTGTACGGGGGCGACCGGATTCAGTCCCTCGGTTCGTCCAGCAGATTGGCGTTCCGGAGATACGCCTCGACGTACGGGTGGAGATCCGGGAACGGTGGCCCGAACGTGCGGAGTTCGGCGTGTTGGTCGTCGGAGGTGAACGACCCCTCACGTGGTCGGACGACGACGCCGTTGGCGGGATACTGTTTCGTCGACACGTCGTCGAACTCGCTTCCCTCCCAGAAATGTTCGTAGGCACCCAGTCGTCGTTCGATAGTCACGTCGACACCGAGTTCTTGACGCGCGACTCGATGGGTCGCCGCATCGAGCGTCTCCCCCTTGCGTACTCGCCCACCCGGGGTGAACCATCCGCCACGGCCCGGCTCGTTCTTCCGTTTCCCGAGGACGACGCCGCCGCCGTGGCGGACGAGTAGATCGACCGAGACGATGGGGACGTGTCGCACGATCTCCTGCCACGATTCCTCCGGGATCGGATGGTCGGTCATCAGCCCCGGCTACGTCGAGAGGGAAGTTGAATGCCGTCGGACAGTTGGCATCGAGCGGTTCCGTCGTAGCAACGGTGCGCTCTCGGGCACGCCAGGACCGGAGCGCACTCACCCGGCGGGACGGCGGGTTAGGGAGGCCAGAATGAACAACAGCCCACTCGAGACGATGAGCGCCTGTACGACCGCGGCGGACTGGAGGGACGTTCCGAGCAGGCGGTAGACGAGGCCCTCACAGATCGTCCCCACGCCGATGAAGACGAAGCCCACCGAGACGTAGAGCATCGGCGCACTCTGATTTCGCCGGTAGCCGTGATACGCGAGATAGGCGACGATCAGGCTCAAAACGAGGGTTATCAGCTTGACGATCAACACCGGGGGAGCGATCATCGGTTCTCTCGCATGTTCGTCCACAGCGACGTGAAGTTGTCCGCCAGTTCGTCCCGCGTCTCCACCGACAGCGAGAGTTCGCCGTCGGACACCGTGACGTGGAGCTCTTCGAGCGTCGTTTCGAACTGGCTTCGGTGCGCCCCGTCGGCGCCGACGGTCGAGTGTTCCTGGATGAGGCCGTGTTCCTGCAACGTCGACACGCGGCGGTAGATCGTCGTGAGCGAGGCGTCACAGATGTCACTGAGGGCTTTCGCGGTTTTCGGATCCCGGTCGGCCGCGAGGAGGATCCGTCGCGAATACTCGTCCGCGAGGACCTGAAAGACGGTCACGTCGATCTCGCCACGTCCCATACACCCGTCCACGAGTGCCACTGCCAAAGTAGCGACGGTTCGGTTCGGCGGCCGGGCCGCCTCTCGGCGTGACGGGGTCGGAGAGCCACCGCCCCGACCGGATGACCGCCGACGCGAGGGTGGACGGTTACCCGAGCGACGGGGCGACCGTCTCCAGTGCGGCCTCGAACTGCTCGGCCGTCAGCGACACCTCGTCGGCGTGGTCGTTCGCCTCGGGGCCGGGGTAGGCGTCGGCCACTGCCCGCACAGCGAGCATGGCCGCCTCCCGGCAGACCGCGGCGAGGTCGGCGCCCGAATAGCCGGCGGTTCGCGCCGCCAAGTCGTCGAGGGCAACGTTGTCGGCGAGGGGTTTCTCCCGAGTGTGGACCGCGAGGATGGCTCGCCGCGCGGCCTCGTCGGGTGCCGGCACCTCGACGTGGGACTCCAGGCGACCGGCCCGGAGGAGTGCGGGATCGAGGGCCGACTTCCGGTTCGTCGCCGCGAGGACGATCAGGTTGGGGTTGTCCGCGACGGCGTCGAACTCCGTCAGGAGTTGGGAGACGACGCGCTCGGTCACCTCGTTGCCGGCGCGGTCACGGTCCGTCGCCACGGCGTCGATTTCGTCGAAGAAGACGATGGCGGGTGCGGTCTGGCGCGCGCGGTCGAACACCTCCCGGACGGCTTTCTCGCTCTCGCCGACGTAGCGGTCCAGCAACTCCGGTCCCTGTACGCGGACGAAGTTGACCTCGCTCTCGGCGGCGACGGCACGGGCGAGAAGCGTCTTCCCCGTCCCCGGCGGCCCGTAGAGCAGGACGCCCGAGGGCGGGTCGGCGTCGGCCGCCTCGAACAGCGAGCCGTAGGTGAGCGGCCACGTCACGGCGCGTTCCAGCGTCGCTTTCGCCTCGTCGAGACCGCCCACCGACTCGAACCCCTCCGTCGGCGCCTCGGAGACGTACTCGCGCATGGCGCTGGGGTCGACACTCGCCATCGCCGCCTCGAAGTCGTCGCGTGTCACCCGGATATCGCCCGTCGCCGTCCCCTCCCGCTTGGCGCGACGGAGCGCCGACATGGCCGCCTCCGTCACCAGTGATTCGAGGTCGGCACCGACGAAGCCGTGGGTGCGGGACGCCAGTCGGTCGAGGTCGATGTCCGCCGTCATCGGCACGCGCCGGGTGTGAACGTCGAGGATCTCGCGCCGGCCGGCGACTCCCGGGACGCCGACCTCGATTTCGCGGTCGAACCGACCGCCACGGCGCAGCGCCGGATCGAGGTCGTCGACGCGGTTGGTCGCGCCGATGACGATCACCTCGCCCCGTGCTTCGAGGCCGTCCATAAGCGAGAGGAGTTGGCCGACGATCCGGTCTTCCATCCCACCACCGTCCTCGCGTTTCGGCGCGACGGAGTCGATTTCGTCGAAGAAGACGATGCTCGGCGCCTCCTCGCGGGCGCGGTCGAACACCGCGCGCAGGCGCTCCTCACTGTCGCCTTTGTACTTCGAGACGATTTCGGGGCCGGAGACGGAGATGAAGGTGGCGTCGACCTCGTTGGCGACGGCCTTAGCGATCAGCGTCTTGCCCGTTCCCGGCGGCCCGTAGAGCAGGACGCCCTTCGGCGGGTCGACGCCGAGGCGGGTAAACAGCTCCGGCTCCGCCAGCGGGAGTTCGATCATCTCCCGAACCAGGTCGAGTTCGTCGTCGAGGCCGCCGATGTCCTCGTAGGTAACGCCCGTCGCCGGGCGGGGGCCGGTCGCCGGACCGGCCGGACCGCCTTCGTCGTCGGCACCGGCGTCGCCCTCGGCACCGCCGGAAAACGCCGACGTTCGCTGCTCGCTCCCCCCACCGACCAGCCGCACGTCCGTCCCCTCGACTGCTCGGACGGCCCCGTCGGGGTGGGTGCCGACGACCACGAAGGGGTCGGCGGCGAGGCTCTCGACGCGCACCTGATCGCCGTCGCGGAGGGGGCGATTCTCGATGGCTCGCCGGAGTTCGCGGCGCACCGACTCGCGATTCGTGTCGACGCCGGCGGGTGCCGAGAGCGTGATCGAATCGGCGTCGGCGACGCTCGCCCGTCGCACCCGAACGGTGTCGCCGACGGCCACGCCGGCGTCGCTGCGCGTCCCCGCATCGATCAGGATGGTGCCGGCCGGCACCCCCGCGCGCGCCGGCCACAGTTTCGCTACCGTCTCCCGCTCGCCCGCGATGGCGACGGCGTCGCCGCTCAACACGCCGAGTCGCTTCCGGGCAGCCTCCGGTAACCGCGCGATACCCCGGCCCGCGTCGCGTTTCTCCGCGCTCCGGACCGTGAGTTCGATCCCGCCGTCGTTCATTACCCGCCGGTAGGGTCCGACCGGTCCTGTACCCTTCGCTCCTCGCGGCGACTACCGTACCACGTCCGCGCCGACCGGTCCGATCCGGTCCACCTCGGCCCGTACCAGGTCTCCCGGTTCGATCGGATGGGCGCCGGGCGTCCCCGTCGAGATCACGTCGCCCGGCTCCAGTGTCATCACTCCGGAGTGGTAGGCGACGAGTTCCCGCGGCGAGAACTGCATGTTGGCCAGGGTGTTTCGCGCCCGCACCTCGCCGTTCACGACCGTCCGCACCTCGATATCGTCGAGCGCTCCGTCGGCTTTCGGCACCGCGATATGCGGTCCGAGAACGAGAAACGTGTCGTAGCTCTTTGCCCGCGTGAGAAAGCGGGGGTTGCGCGCGAGAACGTCCTCGGCGGTCACGTCGATCACCGGCGTATAGCCCGCGATCACCGACTCGGCGTCGTCGACGGCGACGTTCCGACAGGTCCGTCCGATCACGACGGCGAGTTCTGCCTCCGCGGTGACGCAATCGGACTGTTCGCGGGGCGGCAGCCGTATCGGGCCGCCCGGTCCCGTCGCCGCGGTGGCCGGCTTGAAGAAACTCGCCGGCTCTTCCGGTGGTTCCTCCGAGAGGTCCGCAGCGTGGTCGGCGTAGTTGAGGCCGATGCCGAACAGTTTGCCGGGGTCGTCGAGCGGCGGGCCGAAGGTGACCCCGTCGCGCGGAACTCGGTCAGCCGTCGCGTCCGCCGGGTCCCGCAGGCCCGTCGTCGCCCGCGGCAGGGCGTCGTGGACGCTCGATGCGTCGGGATAGAGGGCCGTGAGCGGAACGACTCCGTCGTCGTCGCCGACGAGTGGGCGGCCGTCGGCGGTGCGGGCGAGATAGCGCATCAGTGAGTACCCCGTCGCCGGGTGTCGGTGAGTCCGTCCATACCGAACCTCGCGGCGGCGACGATAATGAATCTCCGGTCGCAGTCGCTCACTACGTTCGAGAACTGCTCCGACAGGGATTCGAACCCGATTGCGAGACTCGTTGACGCTCGTCTCGCGTGGTTCGAACCCCTTCGTGTGCGTTTCGCTCGCGTCACAGCGTGACGCTCGCTGCAATGCTCCGACAGGGATTCGAACCCTGGTCATTGCCGTGAGAGGGCAATATGATTGGCCGGACTACACTATCGGAGCAAACTTCGGCTCGCGCCTCAGTTTATATGTGTAGCACCCTTGGGGGCTTCCACACTCAATTGGACGTACCGATTGCTTATAAGCCCTGTTTTTTTGCTTCGTGAGCAACGTCGACTCGCCGTACTTCGATTATAATTGCTCTGACACAGACTCAACGTATCCAAAAAGAGCGAACACGCGACTCTTCTCCCCATGGTCAAGCACACAACTAATTCCAATGAGATGAGTGGCACAAAAATATTGGCCACCCAAATCATTATTATACCCCGTAAAATCGGCGCTCTCACATACGGAACTGCCGTAATGACGACGGCGAGACGGAGGACTTGGCCAGATAGAGAATGAGTGTTGGACAAGCACTACGACAAGGGTTCAGAGGTGGAGAGGCAGAAAGATAACGAGTTATACGAAGGCAGTCACGGAGGTAGTCACGTCTATAAAACACCAATTGACTAATGAAAATATATCTCTTCGTAACGTATCAAATACCTCCGATTTGCGCGTCTCTATCATCTATTATAGCGTATGAAGAGAAAAGGAACAGGACTGATCCTGATAAATACCATAGACAATGACAAAATTGACACAGCAAATATTCGTATACGTGACGAAGGAGCAGAAAGAGAGATGGGAGCAGGGAGCGGAAGATGCGGGAGTATCCCTTTCAGGCTTTATAAAAAATATGACCGAAGCAGGGATGAAAAAGTTCGACAGGCAAATCAATAGCGACGAATCGAATGAAGAACTGAGAAAACAACGAGACGAAACCCGCAGAGAATTAATACAAGCCCGTCGACGAATACAGTCACTTGAAAATAGGCTTGAGGAAGTTACTTCGGATAGTTCAGAATAAAATTCATATACTACCTTGAGGATACGTGATTCCCACAGGGAACGTGGGCCACCCAATGACTTGGTCAAACTACAGTTGCTCCCCTCCGGTTGCGACTTCATCAGTCCCGCCCGGTCGAGATCCGAAGTAAGTCGTCCCGCTCGTTGTGAGAATTTCGCGCTGGCGTAGTAGGCGAGTTAGTGCTTCCCACCTGATGTTGTCCGGAGAAAACCGGGCGCGACCTTGTGAGAAGCTGACCGTTTCATTTGAACCGTCGAACGGTTGAGGGTCGACGCAGTCTCCCGATGAGTATCATACGAAGCACACCTATTTTAAATGCGCTTGTCAGGAAGCAGGGAGAACCGTCACTTAGAGAGTAGACTCCCTCCGGCAACGCACCTTTTAATTGGTGCGCTTGAGAGGCAAGATGTAGAATGCCCGACCCCGCTCTGCCCGATGAGGACTCTATACTTGATACAGAAGATGTACGCGAGGTTTTGGAAACATTCGTTATCGAATTGGGCGACCGATTAGACACCCACGACATAGAGCGAGTTCTAACCGGAGATGAAGATAATTTGACAAGCGCCGACCTTGGAACTCGCCCGGAGTCTTTTACCGAAAATCACCTCATCTACCCTCTCTTGGAAGCCGCCGGATTGGACTATGAGCCTCGACCGTTCGGACAAAGCGGTGAGCGGGCTGTGTGGCCCGACTTTGAACTCACCAACTTTGAGCCCCACACTATCGGGGAAGACAAACCACTCAACAACGTAGATGAGGCAATTCCTGAGGTTAAAGAATATCTTGATAAGAAATCTATAGGAGCTGAGTACGGGATCGCGACGGACGGGATTGAATGGTACATTTTCCGGATTGAGCTTGGCGGGGACTTCACCGAATACCCGGAGATTCAGTATGTGGATATTCGCCCTGCCCTGCTTGAAGTAGCGAGAGATACCGGGGTGGTTTCCTCTACAAGCCTCACGCACGTTGACGTAGAGGAAGAGCTTGATGGTTTTGTCTCTACCTTTGACCGTCCCAAGTTCCAAACGCTTCTTTCACAGACCGCTCCGAAGACACTCCGTGATGAACGGAAGAGAGACGTTGAAGCCTTCTATGAACTCTATATTGAGCTTCTGTTTGGCGAGAGCGATGAATACGACTATGAGACCTGCTTGATGGATGATATTCGCTCCCCGTCCGGGGCGACGGAGAAGGATGAACGACTCTTTGGTATCACTCTGATGAACCGACTACTGTTCATCAAATTCCTTGAGTCTCGGGATATTCTGTATGACGGGTTTCTCCGTGACCGGGTAGATCACTATGAGCGGCATGAAAACGTACTCGCAGGGAACCTCTACGAAACCCAAATCAGGCCCCTGTTCTACAAGCTTCTCAACACAGAAGTTGATGACCGAGAGCCAAAATATCGGAGGGGTTGGTTTGATGAAGTGCCCTACCTGAATGGTGGTCTCTTTCGTGAGAACGTCCCCGAAGAGTCCAACTATACGGTGATTGACCGAATCCTCCCGACCGTCATTTCAGACCTGATCGAAGGTTCTCAGTTGGAACTCAATGGAGGGGGGTTTGACCCTGCTATCTTGGGGAGCGTGTTTGAGAAGACTATCAACCACATAGAACAGGAACGGGAACAGAAGGATACGGGAGCCTACTACACCCCGAACGACGTTACGGAAATCGTTAGCAGGAACGCCATTGACCCTAAGA
The DNA here is from genome assembly GCF_000427685.1 of Haloplanus natans DSM 17983. Classification (NCBI taxonomy): domain Archaea; kingdom Methanobacteriati; phylum Methanobacteriota; class Halobacteria; order Halobacteriales; family Haloferacaceae; genus Haloplanus; species Haloplanus natans. The sequence continues at coordinate 1,107,653 of NZ_KE386573.1, read as the reverse complement.
TTCGGGACGTACTCATAGAGACGTTCGTTGATATTGTCTCTCAGGATGATGACCAAGCTACGGTAATTCGAGGACAGTTGGATGAGATGGAGCTTTCTGAGATATTGGAAGCGGTGGAAGAGGGACGCAGTTGGTTCGCTACCCCTGAAGCCATTGAGGAAGCGAATGACCGCCTCTCACAAATCAAAGTCTTAGATCCTGCTTGTGGGAGTGGTCACTTCCTCACGTCGGCTATGGATGAAGTGTACCGGGCTCAATTGTCCCTTCAGCGAGGGCTCAGCCACGGTGATACGCCCGATGCAGAAACCCGATTCCATCTGAAGCGGAATCTGGCACTCTCCGGTATCTACGGGGTGGATGCAGACCGTATAGCTACTGAAATCGCCAAGCTTAGGGTATGGCTGAAGATTGTGGAAGACAACAGTTGGACTCCGGAGTTCGGGAAACTCCCCAACATTGATGTTAACATCATAGATGGGAACTCGCTTATTGGGCTCCCAATCAAGGGGATGACCGATGTTTCCCTCGATTTCGCTGATGTTGAGGAACAGATGGAGGAAGTGCTTGAACTCAGGAAGCAATACAAGAAAGAGGAAACGGAAGACCGGACGGAGATTGAACAGTTAGAAGAAGAGATTCGCCCGGTTCTCAACAAGGCCTACGTTGACCAACTGAACTACACAGTTGAAACCAAGTTTGAGAAAGCTGAGGAGTTTCGGAAGTTTTGCGACTCCATTCAGGAACCTCAGCTACACAGCAAATTGGTTTCCATCAAGGTAGAGCGGGTTGATGAAGAGGAACTATCGGACAATGATAAGGATCGGTTAGGGGACCTTGGTTTTGAGTGGCAGGAATGGCGTGACACCAACAAGAGCGCATCCCTTGATGTAGCCGATAGAGAGCGTGAGCTTCGGGATGATGATGAAACGGATGACCCTCAGGAAACGCTTGTAGATGAGCTGTGTGAGCTTCTGAGCGACGGCTTCGTTTTCTCTCAGGTTGAACGGCGACCGATCGGAGATGATTTGAATGACGTTCTCGGGACACCCTTCCATTGGGCGGCTGAGTTCCCCGAAGCTAACAGCGAAGATAACGGGACTCTTGACGTTGACTTTGATATTATTGTAGGAAATCCCCCGTATGGTGACCTTCTGAGTGAGAGCGAGGATGCTCTTACAGCTACCTACCGGACTGCCGGAGAAGACATAGCCGCTCTTTTCGTTGAGAGGCAACTTCAGTTGTTAGCTGAAGATGGGTACTTTGGGAACGTAACCACCCTGAAGTTGGTCTACAAGCGGTCTATGGAGGAGATTCAAGACTATTTGCGCGAAACGCTTGACCGAACAGATATTGCCTGCTTCGCTAAGCGCCCGTCAAAAGTGTTTGAAGGGGCTGAGGTGCGTATTGCGATAATTAGTGGGAAGAAGGCATCTTCTGAAGGAAAGGGGAGCATTTACACAAGTGACTTCATCCGATTTGACAACGACAAGGACAGGGATACTCGCTTCCGGAATATCACCTACAGGAATACAGACGGTTATACGCTCAGGAATGACGGTATAGATGGGGACGGTAAGCACGTAGCTCTCGCTAAGGTCGGGTTGGAACATATAGAGAATATCCTTCAGAAGCTCAAAGAACAGCCCTCTCTCATCAAAAAGCGAGAGGAGGATTCAGAAACAGACCATGTGATCTGGCGAAGACGGGGAATGGACTACTTCACTAATCCGATGTTGGAGAAGCTGTATTCAGGGACAGATGTGAAGGGGATTTATTTTAAGTCCGAATTAGAAGCCCGTTCCGCGTTCTTGGCGATTAGCTCATCAGTTTTCTACGTTTATTGGTGTACCTACGGAGATATGTTCCATCTGAACTTGGGTGAGATTCGCGGATTCCCACTCCCTGAGGAAGATGAGCTTGAGTCACGCCGTGATGAGATTATAGAAATATCTGATAGGCTGTGGAATACCATGGAAGACGGCTTCAATGCTGACGTGAAGAACTTTGACAACTATGAGATGCAGAAACCCATCATCGAGGAAGCCGATGAAGTGATGGGAGAACTCTACGGGCTCTCAGAGGAGCAAATCAATTTCGTTCAGGGCTATCATTCGGAATACGGTCGCCACGGCCCTGAGGACTCGCAACTAACGGATTACTGAGCGCGTCTTAGAGCTTATTCGACTTGTGCAGTAGCACTTCTCGTCAGACTCTCAGAACGTCCTATATCTCCCACTGATGTTTGAGGAGTCAAGAATTTCTCAGAGAACCCGCGCCGCCACTTCCATCACCACCAGCCCGCCGACCGTCGTTAGCCCGACTCTATTTTTTCTCCTCCGAGAGAATATGGTCTATGTCCGGACAGTTTGAACACATCTGTCCGGATAGGCGTAGAAGCTCCTCTTCCGAGAATTCAGACAATGGAGTCAACTCCTCGGATTCGGGGGACGGAACGATCATCCGATGATTGCAAAGAACCGTCCCGTCATGGACGAAGTGAGTCCGATACTCCCTTTCCGTACCGGAGATGAAATCATCATACGTACCCTCTGGTTCGTAAATCAGATGTGGTGGCTCTCGCACGTCAAGCCAGCCCGTCCTGTTGCTAAATTCACTCGGCCATAGCACCGATTGGGGAGTTGAATGCAAGCCGTCATCGAACTCACCGCAGTACGTTCCTCTAACAGGGTCATATGCCCACAGGATCTCGCCCTCATCATTCTCGAATACCGGAATATACCCGTTTGTGAAGGCCATTACTATTTCAGTTGGTTCTTTGAAACACATGATGTTATATCTCTAATCTATTGCTTATCTATTGCGCTCGGTAGCACGGCCAGCAGGAGAGAGTCCCCAAGCCCTCACACTCACAGTTCCCATCTTTGGGGTGCCCTCCGTCCGTTACCGGAGTGGGGTTGACGGAGTCCGGACTTTCGAGTGGTTTCTCAGGAAACTCCGCCGCCGCATTCATCACCACCGGGCCAGCCACCGCTACGAGGGCTAATTTATGCTTGCAATCGTAGTCGTCCCTGAAACGGTCAGCAGGGCATTCGCACTCTCGGGGTACAATCGTTCCACCCACGTCCTCGACGGCCACCACGTAGGCGTGTAGGTCCCTCTCGACCCCGTAGGATTCGTTCGTCACTAAGACTTGGAGTGGCCCGACGATGCGGAATGACCACGCTTCCCAAGTCACACGCTTGGCTGTCTTCGCGCCGAAATTCAGATACTCAACAGCACTCTTTTGTCTACCGCCTTCGTTGATTTCCATTGGCTTTCTCCTACCAGAGAAGCCGGCTCCGGGTGTCTCAGCACCCGGACGCTTTCACGTCCCGAGGGAACCGTTCTTCTCACCGTTACCTACGTGGGTATCCGATATAGGTGTATCGGTTGCTCACGTAAGTAATGGAAACAGGTATGGAGTGTCGTTGTCTACATCATCCTATGAGCCAAGAGCGTGACGAGAGCGGGCGGTATCAGGCCACGGTGCCCCTTGACGCCGTCCTTGAGCTGTTCCCCGATACGGAGCCTCGAACGACCAGCGAGGTAGCAGAGGCGCTTGACGTGGCTCAGAAGACGGCCTACAATAAACTCGAATCGCTCAGAGAACGCGGGGAGATACGGAAGAAGAACATCGGCGGGCTTGCCGTTGTATGGTGGCGACCAGATCCCCCTGACGAGTGAGAAGTTAATGTTGCTCTCAGAAAACGCCGTCGCGTCTGTACTGGTGGACGTATTTGACTAACTGGTACCTATCCTGCCCTTCGTTTTCTGAGTGGATCATAGAGAGTAACGCTTTAATGAGTAACATCAGTTGAACCCTCTACGTATAGCATACAAAATAAGTATCTGATTGCCACGGTACCGGCTCGCACGATCCTGTCCTCCTCGTGTTCTGATCGAGGAGGGGGTTGGTACTTCGTCAAGTCCCCCCTGCGCGTTCAAGAGGAGTCGGCCGAAAATGCGCGAGCAGATTTTGGGGAAGTCACAATGGGATTTCCTCGTTGATCTCGGTTATCGCCGGCCCAAAGTCTCGCTAAGGAAATTCCCGATTTCGGTAGCATGGAAGCTCTTCTCGCTGGTGGACAGCCGGGAGGGTCTATCTGTTCCGCCTGTATCCAACACGATCATAGAAGATCTGTATAAGCAGTCAGAATACAGGAACAGCCGCGTTTCCTGTGTTGCTCATTTGTATCTAACAGTTTGGGCATATCCGGCGGTTTGCTGATGTAGTGTTCGCCGGCGTTTTCTGAGAATAACATTACAGTAGGAACATATGAAGATCGTTACCTTTGCGTTACAGAGATTTATGTAAGGGAGAGGTAACGATTTATTTCATTTTGATAGTCAAATCAATCATCGGCTGTAACGTTCCTCCAATGTACCTGTATTCATCGGCTCCATAGTCGCCAGTCCCTTTTGATTGGAAGACAATATCCTGATCAGATAGTTTGGCCAGCACATCCACTACGTGCTTATCAGAAAGGCCGCCAAGCTCCTCTGCTAATGCATCCACTATCATTCTCTTCGTGAATACTCCGTCACTTCTATACACATAATCCGCGATAGTGTCCCGTTTGGTTGCCTTCCGAAGATCAACTCCCGGTATCTTCACATCAATCATATGTTGGGGGATAGCGTTTGTCCACACGTAGACTACTGCCCCGCTGTTTGTATCGCGGATGTTTCGAGCATAGCGACCTATACTCTGTGCAATATGGACTTCCCGTACGTCTTCGAGAAATTCCTGAGCCGCGTCGGCATCTTCTCCGACAAATCCACGCCCGTAAGCTCGTAGTGGCTCCCCCTCTTCGTCAATGCGGGGATTCCCATCCTTGTCCACCGCATCTTCGGGTTCTGCAAACAGATCTAATAACGCTAAGTTATTGAGGATTCCAACATCGCCGGGGTCAACGCATCCTAATAAGAGTCCAACAGCCTCATTTTTGAAATTATTGAGACTCTTCTCACCGCCATAATGCATTAATTCGGGATCGACAATGCCTGCGTTCTTCATAAGATGGGATATATCGCTCTTGATCTCTTTTGGACAAATACACGTTCGGAATAGCCCTCCAAACTTTTCGCGTAGAGCCTTAATAATGATATTCGCTTTCTTCTCCTGACTTGATGCACGCCACCCTCTCGTGAGAGGGTTAGTGTAACTTCCAACTTGAACTACGAACAGTCCTCGCTCATTCGTTCGCCAGTACCGCTGTTCATTTGAAGTGAGTAATTCTCCGAGTTGAAATTCTATGCCTGCGTTGAATTGCCACAGTCGTTCTGATGGATGGGCATCCAACCCAATCACACAACGAGTCTTAGAAAGATCGGGTGCTTCGTGGATTTGCCTAACAGTATTCTCGGTATCAAATACGACTGTAAGTAAATCGTCCTGTCCCCGGAATCGATTATTCCCTACCTCGTAGGCATTTGTTATTGCTCTAATGAGAGACGGGATGAGAGTATCTGTCTTCCTTTTCGCTCCAAATTTCTCTTTGCGTGTAAGGTTGTCCTCAGACAGGCCCCGGTAGCCGGCTAATTTCTCATAGTATTGTTCCGGCATGTCTTCCATATCTTCTGTCTCGGAATTGCTTTTCTGCGAGGTTTTGATCAGATCTTCCCAATCATACTTCGTCGCTTGAGGCCGTCGACTGTGGAGTAGCTGAGTTACTGCTACCCGTAGTCTATTTTGAGTGAACTCAATTTCATAGTCGGGTCGCTCGTCAAAGATGAGATTTGAGCCTACTGTTAGATTTCCAAGCTTAGCGAAGGCCGACGTTGCGTGGATAACATCGTATTCAACCTCCCCCTCCTGATTACGAGGTACGTTATGCCATTGCGTTTTTGACGAACACGCCCCCGTTGCTTCGCAGGGGAGTCCCTTGTTCTTTTTACTGAGGTAGTTATGAGCTTCAGAGAACGGAATACGCTCTTTATCACACTTCTTGTCAAACCACTCTGAGGGAGTAAGCATTTGAATGCGCGGCAACTTTCGATCAAAATCGCCGTTAGCCACCGGGCACACTTCGTTGCGGGCTTTGAGAACAGCATATTTCACACCTGCTTCTTTACTCATCTCTACTGCACCGTCACGAGCGTCTGTTGTCTGCGAAATGTGAATGATCGGTTGACCGCCTGTGATCTCGGGAAAGTCGCGCCACGGGGTTGTAGCGATAGTGTATGTCTTCCCGAGACCAGTCGGGGCAGTTAGGAGCGTGTTTTCGCTATTTTGGAGAGCATCGTGAAGTGCTTCGGATAGACGATCTTCGGCGTCCTCTGTTGTTATCGGCGTCCCTCGCTGAGCGTCAAGCAGGACTTGGTGTTCCCCCTCAGAAAGTTCGAGTTTGTTTGTGATGCCGGTCGTAATTGATTGTAGATCGTCAGTTTCCATTATGAGCGAAGCCCGTTGCCGTAGAGGGTTCTTGAGTAGGAACACTTGGTAGAATGATAACTGTATTGATGAGTGTGACGAGATTGAAAGGCTGGTACGGTGAAGCTCAATACAAACCGGGCGGGTTTCTTCCGGACAACTCCTATGACAGGGGTAGCGTGGACGCTCAGGGACCTTCCAAGCCTGTTGATCCCCGGAGGGTCACGCAGTAGAGTTAGTAGGGGTGGGTTGGTCTGATGGGCGGGTGGCGTTTTCTGAGAACAACTCCTACGGAGATGCTTATTGAAATCTTCCTCAGTTAAGACGACGGTCGTTCATCGAT